>CAYZOP010000001.1:0-27784 GCA_964480485.1 uncultured Desulfobacterales bacterium
GCCGGAACCTGATATAGCTCGCTCCATTCTTGACCATCTTATTGAAGAAGAAATTATTGTTGAACAAGCCGGTCGCCTTTTTTTAGGGGAAGAGTTTGCAAACAAGTTGGAGGAGGGAAGAGGATCTTTTCATCATAATTTTGAATCTGATGCCACTGGCCTGCCAGTTATAGACGCTTGCACCGGCGAGGTCATTGCCCGGGTTTCTGATTTGCCTTCTTCCCAAGGTTCTGTCGCCTTGGCCGGCCAAAATTGGGAATATTCATTAGTAGCTGGTGAGGTTATACTTAAAGCTTCGTCAGCTAAAAAAAACGGCAACATCGTTCTGCTATGCTGCTAGGGCCGCCCCATGTAGACGAAATTTTGCAGAGCATGTCCGGGCCGGTTTGGGATTGGCCGCGAACGAAACTCCAATAATTTTATGGCAAGCAAAAGAAATATGGTTCCATTTTGGCGGTTATGCCTATGAACAAGTTCTTTTGGCGTTACTTGATAATCTTCGACAATGGAAAAAACTTAGCGGGATTGCTGTCCTTGGCAGATTGAACCAATCTGACCTACAAAATGTAGCAAACAATTACCGAGCTATCATTAAGCAGATTGAGTCATCTGCTCCGCGTTTATCGTTTGGGCTCTCATTAGGAAAATATCATAAATTTTTCCATAAAGATATACAGGTTAAGATTATTCTTGATTTATTTGATGTTGATCGCTTTATTGACTGGTTAAAGTCAATCAAACTAATAAAAATAGACCGTTACCATTTTTTATATGAAATATTGCTTTCAGTTATCCAAGAACCATAATGTTCTGGACAAAATCGCAACGAGGTAACCAGATGACGACCGAAATCATTTTCGTGGTGGAAGAGTCTCCGGAAGGGGGCTATGAAGCCAAGGCCCTGGGCCACTCCATCTTCACCCAAGGGGAAACCCTGGACGAGGTGCGCGAAGCGGTGAAGGACGCGGTGCGCTGCCATTTTGAAGAGGACAAAATGCCCCGCATCATCCGCCTGCACCAGGTGCGAGACGAGCTGTTGGCGGTATGAGACTGCCCCGTGAAGTGAGCGGCGAGGAGTTGGCCCAGCGCTTGGGAAAGGTGGGTTACCGGCCTACCCGCCAGACTGGGAGCCATATTCGCCTGACGGCCACTATCCCGAGTGAACGCCATATTACCATTCCCCGCCATCCCTCTCTAAAAATCGGCAACCTGAACTGTATCCTACGGGATGTGGCAGAACATTTGCAAATCTCCAAAGACGAGCTTGTCCGCCGACTTTGGGAAAAAGAATAGGTTGAGGAAACACCATGGAACCCTGGTATAAGGTCACCATGCCCCGGAAAGAACTCAGGGAAGGCCGCTCCCTGGACCCCAGCGAATTCGCCGTGCATCTGGAACAGATAGCGGCCGGCACTGCGCCGGAGGACTACCGGGACCCGGCCAAGTTCTGCGCCCGCACCTTTTTTGGCCAGGCCTTAACCGATTACTGCCGGATGGTGCTGCGCCGCCTGGTAGGGGAAACGGTGGGCACCTCTCCGGTGCTCTCCTTGCTTACCCAGTTCGGCGGTGGAAAAACCCATACCCTGGCCACTCTCTATCACTTGGTGAACTCCGGCCCCAAAGCTCGGAGCTATGAGGGGGTGGAGAAGCTTCTGCGAGACATCGGCTTGGCAGAGGTCCCCGAGGGGAAGACAGCGGTGTTTGTGGGGAACTCCTGGCATGCCGAGGCCGATCGGGAGACCCCCTGGCTGGATATTGCCGAGCAACTGGCGGGTGAGCCAGGCCGCCAGGCCCTGGGGGAGGAAGCCCAGGTCCGGGCCCCCTCAACCCCGCAAATCCAGAAGGTTTTCCAGTTAGCGGCAAAGCCTGTGCTTCTCTTGTTTGATGAGGTGCTGAACTACATCGAGCGCTATCCTGACCAAGCCGGGCAGTTTTATGCCTTCCTGCAAAATCTCACCGGGGCGCTGACGGCCTCGCAGCGGGCGGTGGGGCTGTTGAGCCTCCCCATTTCCACCGTATTGGAGATGCCTCCTTCCATGATTGAGTGGCAGACCCGGATAACCAAGCTGGTGGGGAGGGAGGGGAAACCCCTTTTGGCCACGGAGACGGAGGAAATCGCCGAAATCATCAAGCGCCGGCTCTTCAAGGACCCTGGGCGGAAAAGCATGCAGCAGGCGGTGGCCCGCCAATATGCCAGGTGGGTCTTCTCGCGCCGGGACCGTCTGCCATCGGAGTCCGCCAACTTCCCGGAAGAGGACATCAAGAAGCGGTTCGAAGTCTGTTATCCCTTTCATCCCAGCACGCTGACAGTTTTTCAACGGAAATGGCAGGCCCTTCCCACCTTCCAACAGACCCGGGGCACCCTGGTCATGTTAGGCCTGTGGATAGCACGGGCCTTTCAGACAGGATACCAGGAAGCGTTTCGGGAGCCCCTCATCACCCTGGGGAGTGCACCCCTGGATGACCGGGAATTCCGTTCCAAGATTCTGGAGCAGCTCAACGAGGGGCGACTGGAGGCCGCCATCATTTATGACATTGCCGGGGAAAACGCATTTGCTTCGGCCCTGGACAAAGAACTGCCCAACGGTTCGGGGAAAGGGCGCTTCCACCAGCGAGTGGCCACGGCCCTCTTTTTTGAGTCCTGTGGGGGCATGGCTCCGGATAAGGCGGCGACTCTGGCAGACCTGCGCTTCGCCTTGGGGGACCCGGACACCGAAACCACCGCCATCGACTCGGCGGTCCATGCGCTCTATACCCGATGCTACTACTTGCGGCAAGTGGGGGAGTTGGGCTGGCGTTTTGGCTATAAACCTAACTTGCGCCAGGTGCATGCCAACCGGAAGGCTTCCATAAATCCCGAGCAGGTGGAAAAGCAAGTTGATGCCGTGGTGCAGCAGCTTTTCCGCAACAAGGCCGAGATTAATCTCAATTTCTTTCCGAAAACTTCAAGCGATATTGCCGACCGGCCACAGCTTGTTCTCGCGGTTTTGGGTCCAGACCGAGAATTGAACGATGCCTTGCAGACCGAACTCACACAATGGACGCAGAATTGCGGGCAGACCCCACGGCAGTATCCGGGCGGAGTCTTTTGGCTGGTGCCGGCCTCAAGTTATGGGCTACAGGAAGCGGTGAAAGAATGGCTGGCTTGGAACAGCATCAAAAGGGACTTGGAAAGCGGCCTTCTGGGTGAACTGGAAAAAGAAGATGAGCGCATGGTGCCCTCGGAGTTTCGCAAAGCCGAGGACAGGGTGGAGGAACAGGTTTGGACCATATACCGACATCTCCTCTTGTGGGATGGCAAGCATGGGACCTTGAAAAAAATCGATTTATCCCACATGCACAAAAGCGAAGCCCGGAGCTTGACCGGGGCGATACAGGCCCGGCTGCGCCACGCCGGGGAGTTGAACCAGGAAGTGGCGGCTTCATATGTGGAACGTAACTGGCCCGAGGCCTTCAAGGAGAAGGGAGCGTGGCCCTTGGCCAGCCTGCTCGCTGCCTTTTTTCAAGGCAGATTGACCCGCCTGGAAAAGGCGGACCAAAGCCTGAAGCAGATGATAGTCATGGCCGTTAAAAGAGGTACCTTTGGCCTGGGCGTCAGCAAAGACGAGACCAAGATGATGCGGGTCTGGTTCAAGGAGGACTTGGACCCGGTGGAGATAATGTTCGATTACGAAACCTACCTTCTGCTTCCGGCCCGAGCCGAGGCTGATAAGGCTGGCGAAACAGGCACCGGAGTGATTCCACCAAGTCCCATGCCACCGGGACCGACACCGGCCATTCCACCAGAGCCAATTTCTCCACCGCCTGTTTCTCCTGAGGAGAAACAGCCAGTGGATATAATTTGGCGCGGCACCATACCCAAAGAGAAGTGGAACCTCTTCAGCCACCGGGTTCTGTCGCGGTTGAGCAGCGCTGAAGTACTAAAAATCGAAGTGACTATTCAAGCAAAGATCAAAGAACCCGCAGTTAAACAGCAACTCGACATGTCCCTGCAAGAGTTGGATTTGGAAGGGGGGTTTAAAGAAAATTAAAAGCAGCATGAGATAGCACTAGCAATACGAGCAATTATACATTTCCTAAAGGGAATTTCTTAGATTAAAAGGGAGATAACAGGATGCCAGGTATAAGCACTTTCGACAGCACCAAAGAATTACTGCCTGATTTGCTTAAGAGCATTCGCCAGGGCAAGACTCAGCTTCCTGATTTCCAGCGAGGGTGGATTTGGGATGATGACCATATTAAGAGCCTCCTGGCCAGTATCTCTTTATCCTACCCCATTGGCGCTGTGATGATGCTGGAAACCGGAAATAGCGAAGTTCGCTTCCGGCCTCGGTTGATCGAGGGGGTGTCCCTGGAGCAGCCGGTCTCCCCCGAAAGGTTCATCCTTGACGGCCAGCAGCGCCTTACCGCCCTGTTCCAGTCCCTTTATTCCGGCAAGGTCGTGGATACCACAGATGCCAGAGGCAACCCCATCAAACGCTGGTATTACCTGGACATTGGCAAAGCCTTGGGCCCCAATGGGGATTTTGAGGAGGCCATAGTGGGTTTGCCGGAAGACCGCCTGGTGCGCAACTTCCGGGGCGAGGTCCAGGCGGACTATTCCACTTTGGAAAAGGAGTGTGCCGCCGCATTCCTCCCCCTTTCCATAGTCTTTGACACTGTGGCCTTAACCAACTGGCAGATGAAGTATCTTCAGTCTGACCCCACCCATATGCCGGAGCGCCTGGAGCGCTGGAATGTACTGTTGACCACAGTTATTCAGCGGTTTTTGCAATATCAAATCCCGGTGATTATTCTGCGCAAGGATACCCCCAAGGAAGCCGTGTGCCAGGTTTTCGAGAAGGTCAATACCGGCGGGGTGCCTTTGACCGTCTTTGAATTGCTCACTGCCACCTATGCCGCCGACGACTTCAACCTGAGAGAAGATTGGGAAAAACGGCAAAAGACCATGCGACAAAAAAAGGTCTTGGGGAGCATCGAAAGCAGTGATTTCTTGCAGGCGGTGACTTTGTTGGCCACCCGGGCCAGGCGTCTGGCCGAAATTGCCCAAGGGACCCCCACGGGAGATGCTCCGGGTATTAGCTGTAAACGCAAGGACATTCTCAAACTTACCCTGGCTGATTACCAAGCCTGGGCAGATGCCGTCACCGAGGGGTTCGAGAGGGCCGCAAAACTGCTCTTCAGCCAGAAACTTTTTTCCTCTCGGGATTTACCTTACCGCACCCAACTCACCCCCCTTGCTGCCATCCTGACCATCCTGGGAGATAAGGCTGAACACGATGGTGTCCGCAATAGATTAGCCCGTTGGTATTGGTGTGGGGTCTTTGGCGAGCTTTATGGGGGGTCCATTGAAACCAGATTTGCCAAGGACCTGCCCGAAGTGCTGGCCTGGTTGGAAGGGGGGCCAGAGCCGGCCACCGTAGTGGATGCTAACTTCGCTCCAGGGCGGCTGTTGACCTTGCGCACCCGGAACAGCGCCGCATATAAAGGCCTTTATGCCATTCTCATGCGGGACGGTGGCTTGGATTTCCGCACCGGAGAGCCCATCGACGTCCAGGTTTATTTTGACGACAAAATCGATATTCACCACATCTTTCCCCAGGATTGGTGCAAGAGCCGGGGAATAGACCCCCGCCGGGCGGACAGCATTGTCAACAAAACGCCCCTGGCCGCCCGAACTAACCGCATGGTCAGCAACAACCCGCCTTCCCTGTATTTGGCTCACCTCCAGAAGCACGCCGGCATCGAGGACGCTCGTATGGATGACATTCTCCGGTCCCACGTAATTGAGCCGGCGCACTTGCGGGCGGACGATTTTGACGCCTTCTTCCAGGCCCGGGAAACTGCTCTCCTGAAGCGCATCGAGGGAGCCATGGGGAAACCCATTGCCCGGGAGGCTTTGCCAGAGCCGACGGAAGCGGTGGCAGACTATCAAGATGAAGAGGAAAATGCGGCTTGAAGAAAGAAGCCAAAATTCTCCTGGAAAAAGCCGTTAATTCTCTGATTCTCAGCGTGGAGCACTTCAATCGACCGTGGGACCAAGGCCGGGTGGAGGCAGTCCTAATTTTGCTGGACCACGCCTTCGAAATGCTCCTCAAGGCCGCCATTCTGCATAGGGGCGGCAGAATACGCGAGCCTCAGGCCAAGCAGACCATCGGTTTCGACAAGTGTGTGCGCATTGCCGTGAGCGATGGCAACATAAAATTTTTGAGCCAGGAGCAGGCGCTCTTGCTGCAATCCATCAATAGCCTGCGGGATGCCGCGCACCATCACCTGGTGGATATTTCGGAGCAGCACCTCTATCTTCTGGCCCAGGCAGGGCTGACCTTGTTCAAGGACCTGATGCATGCCGTTTTTGGAAAAAACCTGACCATTCGGTTTCCTAACCGGGTGTTACCCTTATCCACCACCCCGCCTATGGACCTCACGGCCCTGTTTGCCCATGAAGTGGAAGAGATCAAGCGGTTGCTGCTGCCGGGGACTCGCCGTCGCCTGGAGGCCACTGCCAAGGCCCGGGCCCTGGCCATTATGGAAGGGGCCATCCAGGGGGAATCCATCCAGCCGAGCCAAGCTGACCTTCAAAAGATTCATCGGGGAATCCGGGAGGGACGATCCTGGGAACAGATTTTTCCTGGCGTGGCCTCCATCAACATTGTGGCTGAGGGGCACGGTCCCGCCATTGATCTCAGAATTACCAAGAAAGAGGGTATCCCGATGCAGATCGTACCGGAGGGAACGCCGGGTGCCGGTGTCGTAGCCATCAAACGGGTCAATGAGCTAGACTATTACAGTCTCTCCCATAAGGACTTGGCTGCCAAGGTAGGCTTAAGCGCCCTCAAGACTTCGGCGGTTATCTGGCACCTGGGCCTTCAAGCCGACCCGGAAAGCTTCAAGGAAATCATGATCGGCAAGTCTAGATTTCAGCGCTATTCCAAAAAAGCCCTGGAAAGACTGAAAGGGGAGTTGAAGCGCCTCAATCTTGGTGACATCTGGGAAAGATACAAGAACCGTAACAAGAAAGCCTCGGCCAATAATGAGAGAAATGGATTATAAACCTAATATAATGAGATTGTTGCAAAAATTAATTCTTCCGGTTTCTTTACCTGAGTCCGGGGGCCTCAGTCCAGAAGATTTCCGCTCTGATGCTTAAACCTTGAATCGATTGCCGCCTGCGCCGCCCTTTGTCCCCAAGCTCCCGACGAAGCCCCTGCATTACAACGGTTTGGTGGATTTCTGCAGCTAGGTAATCTCTTCCCAGGCGTGCTATTCGCCCAAAAAACCTTCCGGAATTGACAACTCCACCAGGCGCAAGGGTTTACCCTTGGCCCTTTTTTCTCTGGTCCATATGAAGAGGTTTGTTGAATTAAAGTCTCTCTGCGGGCTTGTCACAGAGCCATGCTGTCGAGGAGCCCATCTCGCCAGCATCATCTGACTGAAAGCTTCGATCTCACCCCCGCCCCACTTGATTTTCGTCTGAAAATGGCAAGCCATGCCTTTTACCCGCCTTGGGTTCAAGAATTTTGACGTGGGCCAATGGATTAGATAGTTTCTTGAAAAATTCCCGGACGGGTCATAAAGTAACCGGGGGCGGGGTTGTCGTCCCCTGGTTTTCTTTTCACAGTCCTACCCCTTGAAACCTGCCTTACTCCGCTCCCCTGCGAAGCCGCCGAGCCTGGCTTCCAGCGGTGCCGTGGAACTATCCTTTACGCCCCTGGAGCAAAGCGCAGGGTTCTCGCGCAACCGCCTCTCAGGTGCATCTCATGACCGTCTTAAGATTCTGCGAGGCCCGGGCCTACGAGACCTGGGAGCCGGTCAAACCGCACGGCCTGTTCCAGAAAATCCTGGAATTCTTCCGGCGGATTTATGAGGCCTTCCGACCCACCTATGCGGGGGTGTTCGGGAAAATCCACCGGGGGGAAGTCTGGGGACGGCAACCCCGGAAGGCAGGTGTTTTAGGGGAGCCCATCAGTTACAAGATGGGAGGCGCGGCGAATTATGAGAAAACCGGCAACCTGCCGGAGAATTTCGTCAAAACTCCCGAAGGGTCCATAAATTTCGGGGAGATTGACAAAAAAGCGGCCCAAGCCATTGGCAGGCAATCCGGGCCTATCAGATTGCAGCTTGGAAAAGGGGAGGGCCGGAGAGGGTTTGGGTTAATCCATATCAAAGCTAGGCACGAGGAGGAAATTCTAAGGCTGGGCTACCCCAATGCGGAATCCTTTATTCATGACGTGGCAGCTAACTATATCCAGATAAGGCAGGGAGGAGGAGCTGCCCTCCTGTTAGTGAAGCCGAACGGCTTGAACAAAATTGCGGCGATTGAGCTGGTGCCGGGGGAAAAGGAAGACTTTTACACGATTAAATCTGCGTGGGTGGGACGACCTGCATACATTGAAAAATTCGGATTGCTTTGGGAACGGCGCGTACCCGTTGCGGCTGCACCCGGCAAGGCCCCCTCTTTAAGTTCCCCCCCGCAAAGGCCGGAGAAAGAAACCCCGGACGCTAAGGGCCAAAGCAATCTTTCTAATACAAATATAATTTTCCAGGAAGAAAAAGGCAAGCCCAAATACTCCCTCCGGCCGCAAGACCAGACGGCCATTGAAACCTATCGGGACAGGTACCTGGCGCCGACGGAGCCCAAAGAGCCCCGCAACGTGGCAGCCACCGCCAAGGGCATCAAGGAGAGCCTGCTCCAGAAGGGCCAGCGTTTCTATGACCAGGTGGTGGACAAGTGGGCCGCCTGGGAGCGGCTGGCGGAAAGGGCAGGAAAAGCCGGGGCCGCAGTGCCCCAGGGGGAGCACATCACCAACGCCCTCTCCTTCATGCGCGGCGTGGAGGGCCGGGTGCGCCAGGGGTTGACCGGCGAATACGTTTACCAGGACCGCCTGGGCTTCGACCCCGACTTGGAGGCGGAGGTCTTCACGGGGGACGAGGTGGCGCGCAAAGAGAAGCACTTCACCAGTCAGCTGGCAGGTGCTGATGCAACGAGGAGCAAAACGCGGACGGCGGAAAGCTGAGCAAGTTCAGGACGAGAAAGACACATTGTAAACGGTTTCCCCCAAGCGCTGGCTTTGTGGGCTGCTGCCCCCGTCCCTGCCGCGGTCCCCGGCGCCCAGAAAAATCACCTGCAGCCAGGGCCGCGACTCTGGCGAATTCTCCCAAGCCTCTGCCATGCCAAGCTTGGTCATTTCGGCTGAGTCACTAATTTTGATCGGAGTAAGGGGAAAGAAAATGCTACCCCAGATGCTACCCCAAAAGAAAATGGGGTCAGGCCGCTTGACCTAACCCCTTGAATTCCCTGGTGGGCCGTCAGGGTCTCGAACCCCGAACCTAGTGATTAAGAGTCACTTGCTCTACCAATTGAGCTAACGGCCCGACGGCCTCTATTATCACCAGCCTCAGAGAGATTGTCAATCCTCAAAACGGCAAAACGAAGCAGGCCCTCCCTCGCCAGATTGGGCGCGGTGAGCGGCTACTTGACCAGACCGGGATTCTGGCATACGCTAATACTATGGAGTCGGCTGATGCAGGATGGATGGTGATGACCGCCCCTATGGCCTGAATGGGCTGGCTGCCACCGGTGCGCCGCTGCTGGGGGGAGAAGGGCAGGGAGGAGCCCCGGCTCCGGCCGCCCGACGTTGTCGGCCTTCCTGAGATCCTGCCGTGGAGAACAGGTCTTGGCCTCGGCCGTGTTCGGCAATATCCTTTTGACCGTCTTTGGACTGCTGCCGTTCCTGGTGGGAACGCTCCTGGCGCGGGCATCCGGATATCCTGTGCAATGGGCGGTGGCAGGGTTAGGTCTGGGAGGAACCCTGTCACTGCAGTGGGCTGCCTTGGCCGCCAGGGAGGGCTACGCACCGTTCCCCGGCAGGTGGCCCGCTTTGGGTTGGTGGCCGGCCTCAACCTGGCGCCGGGTGGGTTATACAATGCTGGCCCTGGCCGCCGCCCAGGGGCTTCTGTTGCAGTTTTCCTGGGGAACCGGAGACCTTACCATCCCCTTGGGTGGGATGGGCATCCTCCTGGGTTATTTTGTCTTTGCGCCTCCCTTGAGCTGGTGTCGCCGGGGGGCGGGCGAAATGGCCGCAAGCCTGGCTTTCGGCCTGCTGCCGCTGGCAGCCGGCTATTATGTGCAATGTGGGCATGCTATCACGGAAATACTGCTCCTGGGACTGCCCTTAAGTTTCGCCGCGTTTAACCTTTTCCTGATAGGCGGAGTGCCTTCCCCGCCGGCTTCGGGCTATGCGGCATTGGGGTTGGCGTCCCGCTTGAGCCCGCCGGCGGTGGGCCTGCTCTTTACGGTGGTGAACATCCTGACCATTGCAGGCCTCACCGTGGTCCTGCTCTTTCCCGCCTCGCCCACGCCAGCCCGCTTTGGGCTGTTTCTCCTTCTGGGTTTGGCTATCCTGAACCAGGAACTTATCAAGCGTCGGGCCTATGCCAGGGAGGAGCGCCTCCGGCTCCTGGTCCGGCTGCTGGTGCTCCAGCAGGCAGGCTTGGGGATTACGTTTGCCTGGGGCTTGTGGGGCCGGTTATGAGAAAGCGGCCCGGTTCCCGGGAAAGCCGGTGGGGACTCCGGCTGTTGACGGTGCGGCATTGCCCTTCTCCTGGCCGACACCTGCCCCCGGGGGGCCGACTGGTGGCGCTGGTCTTGATTGCCACCCTTTTGCCAGGCTGCCCGCTGAGCTCCGCCCAAGTGCTCATCCCCTTGGCCTATGGCCTGACGGGACTGTGCATCGCCCTCCTGGTGTCCCCCACGCCTTGGGCTGCCATCGTGGGCTTGGTGGTTGGGGGCCTGTTGGGGGCGGCGGTGTATAACAATTCTCTGAAACGCCACCTGCTGGAACCCCGGCCGCCCAGTCCGCCATCGGGTCGGTAGTGCCGTCCTGCAGGCACCAGGCGTCCAAGCTGACAGGAGCGGGAGCAGGAGCCGAAAATGGTCTGCGCCCCTTCGCCTGCGGCGAACCTCATCGGGTTATGAGAAAAACGGGATATCACCCCTGGCCGGGGGCAGCCGGTCTGATTTCCACTGAAGCGGACCAGGACCTGGGGACGCTCCTCCAGGCGTTGCGCACCGCGCATCAGGCAATTTCCGGGGAGGTCCTGGCAGGCTCCCTGGGGATCAGCCGGGCGGCGGTTTGGAAGCGGATTCAACGGCTCAAGGCCTTGGGTTACGACATTGCCGGGGAACCCCGCCAGGGGTACCGTCTCCTGGCGGCACCGGACGAACCCTTGCCCTTTGAGGTGGTTAACCGGCTGGCCACCCGCCGTTTACGCGGGCCGGTGCACTATGCGGCCCGCTTGGACTCCACCAATGACCTGGCCAAAGACCTGGGCCGCAGAGGTGCCCCCGAAGGCACCCTGGTGGTGGCGGATGCCCAGGATGCCGGCCGGGGCCGGATGGGCCGCCAGTGGGAGTCCCCCGGGAAGGTGGGCCTGTATGCCTCCCTGCTCCTGAGGCCGCCGTTGCCGCCTACGGAACTGCCGCCGATCACCCTTACCGTGGCGGTGGCCGCCGCCCGGGCCCTGGAGCGCACCGCCGGAGCCCTGGCCGGCATTAAGTGGCCCAATGACCTGTTGCTTCAGGGAAAAAAACTGGGGGGCATCCTCACCGAGCTGGAAACGGAAGCCGACCGCATCCGCTACCTGGTGGTGGGCCTGGGTCTCAACGTCAATACCGCCTCATTCCCGGCGGACCTGGCGCCCACGGCCACTTCCCTGCTGCTGGCCACCGGGAGGCGCCATTCCCGCCTGGCACTCCTCAAAGCCTGGCTGGAGGAGTTTGAGGGGCTCTATGAGCTCTTTCTGGAGGGGGAGTTTCCGGCTATCCTGGCGGAGTGGCGGCGGCGCACCGTCACCTTGGGAAGACCGGCCCGGGTGCGTCAGGGCCAGCGGGAGCTCGCCGGCCTAGCCCTGGACGTAGCCCCGGACGGCGCCTTGCTCCTGCAAACGGGAGAGGGAAAGGTGGTGCGGGTGACTTCCGGGGAACTGGCCCCGGACCCGATGGGCGGGCCCGGGGCGGGAAAGGGGGCCTAAGAAGGGCGTTATTTGGCCTCTTTTTTGCTTTTCAAGGCTTCGATTTCGCTTTTCAGTTTCTCCACTTCCTCTTTATATTTTTCCACCTCCGCCGGAGCCACGCTGGCGACCTCCGGCGCGCTGGTTTGCTGCTTGGCGAAAAGCTTGTCCTTGGCCTCTTCAAACCCCAGGTAAACCGCCAAGGAGCCGCCTAAGAGGAGCAGCAGGGGGATACTGCCGCCCAGCAGGGAGAGAAACTGCTGCCACCAGATGCCCATCCCGATGAGGCCCAGCGCCACTGCTACCAGTCCGCCAACCAATGCCGTCATATGTCCCTCCTTGGGGTAATCTCGACTCGCCACGCGTGCCGGTTCACCGCCGGACCGGCCAGATTTGCTGGCTGATTCTTAGCATACAGCCGGAAAATTAGCAAGCCGAGAAATCCGGGAGGTTTCCCAGGCAAAGAGAAAATATTAATAAAAATAAAATGTTATCCCTAAACCCAACCTTGACAAGTGCGTCGGCCCCTTTATAATTAGAATACACTTGGCGAAGGGGGCGAAGGTACCAGTATGGCGGAGATGGAATATTATCAGATTCTGGGGGTGAAACGTGACGCCACCCAGGAAGAGATTAAAAAGGCCTACCGCAGGTTGGCCCAGAAATACCACCCTGACCGCGCCAAGGGGAACAAGAAAGAGGCCGAGGAACAGTTTAAGAGGATCAGCGAAGCCTATGCGGTGCTGAGCAATCCTGAAAAACGCCAGGAATACGACACCCACGGGTCCCAGGCCTTTCGGGCCAGGTTCAGCCAGGAAGACATCTTCCGGGGTTTCGACTTTCACGACATCTTCGACTTGGGCATCAACGAGGGCATTCTGGGCCGCCTCTTCGGCGGCCTGGGAGGCAAGGCCGGGGCCAAAGGGGGCCGCACCCGGGTGTTCCAGTTCGGCGGCGGCCCTTTTCAGTCCGGGGGGTTCCAGACCCAGGCGCCGCCGGTGCGCGGGGATGACATCCAGGTGGAGGTGCCCATTACCCTGCACGAGATGGCCTTCGGGGCTGAAAAGCTCATCAGTTTTCAGCGCAACGGCCAGGTGGAGAAGGTTACCATTAAAGTGCCCCCCGGCACCCTCCCGGGCAAACGGTTGCGGGTGGCGGAAAAAGGCCGCCCCGGGCCGATGGGGGCCCCGCCCGGGGATCTGTACGTCAAGCTCAAAGAGGTGGAGCACCCGGTCTTCAAGCGGGAAGGGCACGACCTTTATGTTGACCGCCACATCAAATTGACCGAATCGGCCTTGGGCACCAAAGTCACCGTTCCTACCCTGGACGGCAAGACCATGAGCCTGAAGGTGCCCCCGGGAACTGCCAGCCACACCAAGATGCGTCTGAAGAACTACGGCTTGCCGCAGGCCCAGGGCAAGGGCCGCGGGGACCAGTTTGTGCGCATCATCGTGGACATCCCTGCAGACCTCACCAAAAAGCAAAAAACCCTGCTGGAGGATCTGGCCCGGGAGGGTCTGTAAGCACGAGGGGGGCTTAGCATCTTGGGGGGAGGGGGCCGGCGCCTTACAAGCGCAGCCTTGCCGTTAAGCCCCCCTTTCCCAACCCTTTGTCGAGAGCCGGGGAGTTGAAAAGAAGGGGAAGCCGAACTTTCCCGAACCCCCGGGAAAACCCCAAACCCAACCATTCACCGGAGGACCTCATGCCCGTGCAGATTGCTCCCAACGTCTATTGGGTGGGGGCCATTGACTGGACCATGCGCGACTTTCACGGCTACCTGACGGAAGTCGGGTCCACCTACAACGCCTTTCTCATCGTGGATGACAAGGTCACCCTCATCGACACGGTGAAAAAGAGCTTTCTCCCGGAAATGTTGGCCCGCATCAGCGAGATCCTGCCGCCGGAGCGCATCGACTACATCATCTCCAATCATACCGAGATGGACCACTCCGGCTCCCTGGCCGAAACCATTGCCCGGGTGAAGCCGGAAAAGGTCTTTTGCTCGCCTTTGGGAAAGGTGGGGCTGAGCCGCCATTTTAAAGAGAACTGGCCGTTCGTGGAGGTCAAAACCGGCAACGAGCTCTCTTTGGGGCGTTTCAATCTGCTCTTCCTGGAAACCCCCATGCTCCATTGGCCGGATTCCATGATGACCTTCCTCAAGGAGGAGCGGATCCTGTTTTCCAGTGACGGTTTCGGGGCGCATTTCGCCTCCAGCCAACGGGTCATCCGGGATCAGCATGACTGTCCGGCGGGGTATTTCTATCAATTGAAAAAATACTACGCCAACATCCTCATGCCCATGGGCACCCTGGTGACCCAACTCCTGGACAAGGTGGCCAAGCTGGGCCTGGAGTTCTCCATCATCGCCCCGGATCACGGCTGCGTCTATGAAAATCCCGGCTGGGTGCTGAAGGCCTACCAGGATTGGGCCGCAAACCTTACCCAACCAAAAGGGCTCGTTATCTATGACACCATGTGGAACAGCACCGAGCTGTTAGCCAGAGCCTTTCTGGAAGGACTCATGGACTCCGGGGTGGAGGCCCAATTGCACCACTTGCGCGCCACCCATTACTCAGACACCGTTGCCGAGCTTCTGGATGCCGGCCTGCTGCTGTTGGGCTCCCCCACCCTCAACAACGGCATGTTTCCCTCCATGGGGCAGTTTCTTACCTACCTGAAGGGCCTCAAGCCCAAAAGAAAGGCGGCCATGGCCTTCGGCTCCTATGGATGGAGCGGCCAGGCTGTGGGGCTCATCAACAAGGAGCTGGAAGCCATGCAGCTCAAACCGGTGCACGAAGGCTTCCAGGTGCGGTATGTCCCGGACCCCCAGGAGTTGGATCAGGCCCGGGCCCTGGGCGCCCAACTGGCCCGGGAGCACCTGGCGGTCCCGTGAGTTGAGGAGAGGGGGGGTTAGCCGTCTCCCCCTCTCTCCCGTCGGAGCCCCTCCCCCCTGTACGGGGGTGGGGGGAGGGGGCGGGGGCCTACCGGTCTCTGGTCTCCTCCCCCGCACATACCGCCATGCTCCTTGTGGACATTTCAGTCCTGCGACGGGCCGCCGTCGATTTCCGGTATCTGCTGGACCGGGGGTATCCCCGGGAGGCCAGCCTGACGCTGGTGGGCAACCGGTATCACCTCAGGCGCACCGCCCGGCAACTTTTGCACCGGGGCGTCTTTGACCGCGTGACTGCTGCAAACCGGCGTAACAAGCTCAGGAAGTTGCAGGAGCTGACCGACCGGCCTTTGGCGGTGGACGGCCACAATGTGCTCATCACCTTGGAGGCGGGCCTACGGGGCCTGCCCCTGGTGGCGGCTGACGACGGCTGCATCCGGGATGTGGCGGAGATTTCCCGGGCTTACCGTCCGGGCCCGGTAACCGCCCAGGCATTGTCGTTGATGGTGGCCGCGCTGCAACAGGCAGTGACCGGTCCGGTGGCGGTGCTGTTCGATGCGCCTATGCGCAAAAGCGGCGAGCTGGCCCAGGCCACCAGGGAAGCCCTGAGGGCCGCAGGGCTGCCAGGAGAAACCCGGGCAGTGCCAGTGCCGGAGACGGAACTCCTGGCCTTTTCAGGAGCCATCGCCACCAGCGATACCCACCTCATTGATGCACGGAAGGAGATCGTGGATTTGGCCGGTGAGATAATCCGCAGCCGCCCATCCCTAAGCGCCGCCCTGGTCACGCTTCCGGGAGAATGAGAAGGCCGCCTGCCCTTGGGGATGAGGCCGGCGGCTTTCGGCAACGGGGCGCACCCGTGATTAGTAGGGACGGTATTGCTTGCGTTCACTGGGGCTTATGTGCTGTTCGTCGTAGCGGATTCCCTTTTGCACCTCGGAGATGGCTTCATTAATAAGCCGGATGGCGTTCTCCCGGTGGCCGCCTTTATCTTTGGAGGCCTTCTGCAATTCAGCCTTGGCGGTTTGCAACGCGGCCAGGGCATTTTCCATGCGGGGTTGGCGGGCCAGGGTCGGCGCGGCGGCGATGAGCATAAGAAAGCTGGCCGCCACCAACACCGCGGGAAGGACACGCCAACACGTTACTGTCCTGGTCCCAATCATCACTCGATCCTCCTCAGGCTTGGGGTTTTCTCTCTTTAATAACCCAAAAATCTTGTCAACGGTAAAATTTTTGGATATAGTTTAAACCACCCAGGGGCGGTTAACTCAGTGGTAGAGTGCCATCCTCACACGGTGGAAGTCGCAGGTTCAAATCCTGCACCGCCTACCAGGAAAATCAAGGGGTTGCGGTTCACGCCGCAACCTCTTTTTTTTCAAAAAACGCAGAGGCAGCGGACCAAGGTCACGGAGTTGAATCGTTCAGGTCTTTCAGATCCACCCCCAGGACAAAGACGGGGATGGCGGCCAGAAGCAGGGACCCCAGCAGCAGGAACGCCGGGAAAAAGTCCAGCCGGGCGATGAGCAGTCCCGCCAGGATGGGGCCGGCGGCGTGGCCCACGTCGAAGATGGTGCCGAACGTGCCCATGGCCGCGCCGAAGTGTTGGGAGCGGCAGAGGTCCGCCACCAGCGCCGCGGTGGAGGAGGTGACGAACGCCTCTCCCAGCCCGAAGATCAGGGCGGCCAGCAGCAGGGGGGTGAAGGCGGCGCACAGGGGAATGGCGGCGAAGGAGCCGGCACACAGCACCAGTCCCAGGACGATGACAGGCTTGCGGCCAAGGCGGTCGGAGAGCCGTCCCATCAGGGGTTTGGAGAGAATGGTGGTGAGCATCTGGCCGCCCCACAGCAGACCCGCCTGGAATTCGTTGAGGCCCGCAACCTTGATGGCGTAAACCGGCAGGAAGGCCTCCAGCGCGCCCACCGTCAGATTCTGGAGGCCCTCCATATTGGAGGTGATGATCACCCGTCGGTCGCTCAGCACTTCCTGAAGGCCTGAGACGAACCGCCCCAGGCGCTCCCGGAAGGCGCCGGGATGGGGCGTGACCGTTTCCCGGCCTCTTAGGGCCACGAGGCCCAGGAGCAGGGCGGCGGCTCCGGCCAAGCCGCTCATCAGAAAGACCACCCGGAAGTCCTTAAGAGTGGGGCCGCCGCCTGCCGGCAGGTAGGTGAGCAGGAAGCCGCCTGCCGGCGCGGCCAGGAGGGTGCCGATGATGGTGAGCGACGAAAACCAGGACAAGAGCTCGCCCTTCCTGGATCCGGCGATGTCGGCCACCACCGCCATGGCCACCGGGCCGTAAACGGCCGTGGCGAACCCGTGCAGAAAGCGGATGATGACGAGCTGGCGGTAGTCGTGGATGCAGAGGTAGGTAAACGGCATCACCCCGAAGACCGCCAACCCCATGAGCAGGGTGCGGCGCCGGCCCATGACGTCGGAGAGCGCCCCGGAGGGCATTTTGAAGATGATGCCGGTAATGGTGGAGATGCCCACGGCAAAGCCGATGGCCTCCGGGCTGGCCCCCAAGTGCAGGGCGAACAGCGGCAACACCGGATTCCGGGCCAGGGCGTAGGAAAAACGGGCCAGGAAGCCCACAGCACAGAGGGCAGCAAAGAGATTCATAGGGGAAGATCGGTGGGCGGTGCCCTGAAGAGCGCCTCAGCTTCGCGAATAGGCTTGCCGAAGCGCACCAAGGCTGTCACGCCTGAGCTAAGAAAAACGTTTAGAAAATAAAACGCCCCGGCGCCTTCCCGGGGCTCAGAACCTCAATCACCGCCTGCGGCCATCGGGCCCGCAGGCTGGTCTATTTGGCCATCTCAATGGTAAAGCCGCCCACCCCCAGGTTGAACTGGACACCCTGCTGCACGGCCTTCAAATCGATCACCACGCCCTTTTGATTCCGGGCCAGCATCCCCTTGACGCCACCGGCCAGAGCGATGCCGGCGCCAGCCTGGGTATAGGTGCCGGCCAGGTCGGAGACGTTCTGCAGATTATACACGTCGCCGGTGGCGGTTACCTTGCTGATGCCCACGGCGGCCACATCCAGGCCTTTCACCTTGAATTTGACTTCCTTGCCCTTAAACTTTAGGATCCCGTCGCCCCAGTTGAAGCCCAACCCCGCCGCCACCGTCGTGGCTTCCATGGAAAGGCTGCCCACCGGGTAGAGGGGCTCTTCCTTGGCGCCAAAGGCGCTCAGCGCCAGGGTCAGCACCACGACCACGGCCAAAAGTCCAAGGGTTTTTCGGGTTTGCATCAGGTTTTCTCCTTTTGGTGGGGGAATCGCCGGCTGGAACCGATTCGGCTCGATTGGACCAAAGATAAATCCTGCTCCCGCCACTTCAAGGTGCAAGGTCTAAAAAACCTCAGGAGGCGGGCGGCGGCTCTTGGGCGGCCAGGCGCTCCCGGGAAGCCCGGTAAATGTCGGAGATGATCTCCCGGGACAGCCTGGCCATGGCCTGGCTGATGCCCCGGGCCAGACCTTGGGGCGTGTGCTCCACCAGGGGTTCAGAGGCCCGGTACGACTTCTGAAAGACCACCCGCTTGCTCACCTCCCGGGATGGAAAGGCGGTGTCCAGGAGGGTGACGCTCACCGCCAAAACCGCTTCCCACCCTCCGGGTTCATTATTTTCCTGGATTTCGGTGACGCCGCCCTCCACCCGAAACCTGGCCCGGTCCAGGGAGTCCCCCGTAAAGACCGCCTTGAACAGACCGGCGTGGCGCAGATCCCGCACCAGGCAGTCGGTGACCAGGGGTCCCGGCGTAACCCGCCATTGATTATAGACATAGGCCTGCCGTCGGTATGCGTCGGGACGGTAAAGCATGGCCGTGGTGTTGTAGGCCTCGGTCGCGGCAAATTCCTGGATTTTAATGGCTTCAGGAATCGGAGCCTGTCGGGTCGCCGGAGGCGCCGGATATTCCAGGATATACTTATTGATCATAATGGGGGCGCGGCTGCAGCCCAAAGCCAGTAAGAGCCAGAGCATCGCCGGCAGGAGGCGGGGGCCCGGAAGGGCGGGCCGGCATTCCCGTTTTATCATGGCGTCACCTGTAGCTTTCATTTTCCCGGGGTCGCGGGCTGGTGCCGAAAATGAGGTCCGAGGGTCGGTTTCTCAAGCGGCTGATGAGGGCCTCCAGATGCTCCATGGTCTGTTGCAGGTTGGCGCCGGTGTATTTCACTTCGGAGACCAGGCGGTTCACCCGGCCCACTGTTTCCCGCAGGTTGAGTTCGTCGATCTCGGTTTTCATCTGAACAGCAAAAAGGCGCACCTCTTTCAAGGTGTCGGCGCCCTCCACCAGCACCCGGTCCACCTTACCCTCGGCCAAAAGCTTATCCACCCGGGTGGTGATGCTTTGCAGATTGGCCAGGGTGCCTTCCACTTTTTGCAGAATGGCCTCCATGCGCTTGCCTCGGAAAAAGATCTCAATTTCGGCGGCGGTGGCCTTCACCTGGTCCAGCACCCCCCGGGTGTCGATTTCGCCGAATTTGCTGACCACCACGTTCACTGATTCCATAATCTTGGTGACCTCCGAGGGCCGGGATGGGATGACCGGGTACTCGGTGGGGAAGGTGATCTTGGGAGAACGCTCCTGGTCTTCCGGCCGCTGGATGTCCAGGTTCACGAAAACGATGCCGGTGATGCCGGCCAACTGGAGTTGGGCCACCAGCTTCTGGGTGACATCCTCCCTGAGGTTGATGCGCATGACCACGGCGATGAGCCGGTTGTCCGGGGCCACCCGGATGTCCGCCACCCGGCCCACATCCACGCCCCGGTACTTCACCGTGGAGTCCCGTTGGAGGCCCTGGACGGACTCATCAAAAAAGGTGATGAATTTTGTGCCCTTTTCGAAGTAGTGACTGGCACCCACCCAGACGATGGCCGCCATGGCCAGGATGAATCCCAACAGGGTGAAGAGCCCTACGACAAACCGGGGTATCTGTCGCTTGATCATTACTGTTCCTTGGCGTCAGCCGGCGGCCGGCCGCCGGTTGAAAAAGTTCACCACCCGGGGATCGGTGGAATGCTCCTTGAGATCTCGGGGGTCCCCTTCGGCGATGATGCCTCGGGTGCTCTTGTCCAGCATGATGACCCGGTGGGCGATGTTGAAGATGGACTGCAGCTCGTGGGTGACCACCATCATGGTGGCGCCCAAGCCGGCGTTAAGGCTCTTGATGAGGGTGTCCAGTTCCACGGCGGTAATGGGGTCGAGACCCGCAGAGGGCTCGTCGAAGAACAGGAGGTCCGGGTCCAGGGCCATGGCCCGGGCCAAGCCGGCCCGTTTCTTCATGCCGCCGGAGAGTTCTTCCGGCAAATAGTCCTCAAATCCCAGGAGATTAACCAGACCCAGCTTCATGCGGACGATGAGGTCAATGGCCGCCTGCTCCAGGTTGGTGTATTCCTCCAGGGGCAAGGCGATGTTTTGCCCCAGGGTCATAGAACCGAAGAGCGCCCCGGATTGAAAGAGGACGCCGATGCCGCGGCGCATCCGCCGCAAGGCTTCCTCGTCGCCTCTGGTGATGTCAATTCCGTTCACCACGATGCGGCCAGCGGCCGGAGGGTGCAGGCCGATGATGTGCCGCAGCAGGGTGGATTTGCCGCAGCCGCTCCCTCCCAGGACCACGAAAATCTCTCCCCGGTAGACTTGGAAGGTGAGGTTTTCCAAAATGGTGCGGTCCCCGAACCGGCAGGTGAGGTTTTCCACCACAATGACGGGTTCCCGTTTCACCGGGAGCGCTCGCGCCTCTTCCGGCGGGCCTTGGCGGGCGGTGTCGGCGGTCATAAGCTTGGCATGTTAAACAAAGCTGGGGGGGCGCAGATACTGTCGCGCCACTGCAAAGGCCGAGTCCATAATGATGATCATAAAAATGCTGGCCACCACGGCGGAGGTGGTGGCAGCGCCCACCGCTTCGGCTCCGCCCCGGACCTGAAAGCCCCGTTGGCAGCCGATGCCGGCGATGAGCACGGCAAAGACCAGGCATTTCACTGTACTATAGGCAATGTCGAATAAAGCGATGCTGACCTGAACTTCCTTCAGAAAGGTGTAGGGGGTCAGATCCAAATAGAGGAGACCCACGACCATGCCGCCCAGGATGCCGAAGAGATTGGCGTAATAGGTGAGCAGCGGCAACACCACCAGGGAAGCCATGACCTTGGGCACGGCCAGAAAGCGCAAGGGATCAAAGCCCATAATGGTCAGGGCGTCCACCTCCTCGTTGACCTTCATGGTGCCGATTTCGGCGGCGAAGGCAGAGCCCGAGCGGCCGGCCACCATGACCCCGGTCATGATGGGACCCAACTCCTGGACCATGGCGATGGCGGTGAGGTCGGCCACGTAGATGTTGGCCCCGAACTGCTTGAGCTGCATGGCGGAGAGGAAGGCCACGATGAGGCCCAACAGAAAGCTGAGCAGCGTGATGATGGGCAAGCCATCCACCCCCACCCGCTTCATGGCGGTAACCACCTCATCCCAGCGCACCTGGCGGGGATTTAAGGTGAGGTGGAGCAGGTCCATGATAAGGGCGCCCAGGAAAGTCATGAGGGCCACGAAGTCGGCCAAAACGTCCAGAGTCCAGTCCCCCAGCCGCTCCAGGAGGTTGCTTTTGGGCTTGGCCGGCGGCCCGGGAGCGGCCAGGATTGCCTCCCAGCTCACCAGACCCAACATGCGCCGGGCCTCGGGGCTGGGGCGGGCGAACTCCAGAGGGACCCCGGCGGCTTGGGAATCGGCGGCCAGCTTAGTGAGCATCAGGGTGGCCGCAGTGTCCAGGAAGTCTATCTCCTCAAGGTCCAGGGTCACCCGGCTGGGACCCAGACGAGACAGGAGGCCCCGAACCTCGGAAAGGAAGGCCGCCAGGTTGTCCAAGGAGATTTGTCCCCCTGGCGCCAGGATGACTTCCTGCCCTGGTTGGCCCGTCACCTTCAGGGTGTAGCGGCTGACCGCCGCGGCCTGCTGCTTCATACGCTCACCGTCTCCCAGTCGGGCGCCGGCGGCGGGGTGCCGGTGGGAGAGGTCTAAAGTCCCCTCTCCGCAATTCCCGGCGTTCAGCGGTCGCCTCCGGGGTTAGCGCCACAGGAAGTTCAATTCAGGTCAAGAGCCAGAAATTCCTGCTCGGTCAGCCCCCATTTTTTCCGCACCTGGAGGGGATCCAGGCGCAGCACCAGCAGACCCGCGACCTGCCCCTTTTTCCTCAAGGGGGAGATGATCAGGAACAGTTCCTTCCCGTTGGGGGCATAGAGTCGCACATTCTGTATGCGGCGCTCCCGCAAGGCATCCTTCACCGCCTGGTACTGGGAGTAGTCGTCACCGATGCTTTTTACTGGAGGAATGGTGTAGATCAGAATACCCGTTTGATTGATGACTCCAACATGGAAAGGGAAGGTCATGGTGTCCTTGGGAATCTCGGGATAGAGGGAAGTGATGGCTTGCTCGCAGGCTGCCGCATCGCCCTGGCAGACCGGCTCCACCAATACTTTGCTGAGCTTGCCGAGGGTTTCCCTCAGGTCGCGCCGAAAGGCGGCGGCGGCTGGACTCATGGGCTCATGCTGAGTCTGACAACCCATGGAGCCCAGGCACGGCACCAGCACCGCCAAGCAGGTCAGCCAGGCCGTGCAGGTGGCTGTCAGGATGGCGGGATTGCGCATGTATTCCCCCCCTTCGCCCGCAAGCCCCCGCCCGGCAGGCCGCTTGGGCCATGGGGCAGGTTAGGATCTGCAGGTACCCTGGCACTTAGCAAAACGCGGACCAAGCTCGATGCCCCGAAAAAACGAGACGGGCCGCCTGAACCGATGCATCATTCAGAAAAATATTTTTATTGAATGCCGGGGCTTTTGCAAGTACTATAAATTTCAATTTTTGGGCATTTTGCTCACTTTTTTAAAAAAACGGGCAATTGACAGAAAGCCTGGGTATTGAGATAATCATTCCTTGAAAATTCGCCCATTCAGTGGATTCCGATGGGCGTCCCCATCGACGGGGGAAGGGCCGGGGGCGTTGCCGCCAAACCCCTGCCTCCTCGGTGAGGGGGGCAGGGGGCAAGATTTGGCTGGTTGCCCTGAATTCCTCATACTTCGGCAGACTGAGGAGGCTGGTCATGGAAGAATTTCCCCGGATGAAAAGGCTCCCCCCGTATGTCTTCGCCACGGTCAACGCCCTGAAGATGGAGGCCCGGCGCCGGGGGGAAGACATCATTGACCTGGGGATGGGCAACCCTGACCAGGGCACCCCGCCCCACATCGTGGCCAAGCTCATTGAGGCAGCGGGGAAAAGCGCCAATCACCGCTATTCCGCCTCCAAGGGCATCACCAAACTCAGGGTGGCCATCTCCGATTGGTACAAGCGCCGGTTCAACGTGGACATCTGTCCGGAAACTGAAGCCATCGCCACCATCGGCGCCAAGGAAGGTCTGTCGCACCTGGTGTTGGCCACGGTCATGCCCGGCGACGTCGTCCTGGTGCCCAACCCCACCTATCCCATCCATGCGGCCAGCGTGGTCATTGCCGGCGGCCAACTGGTGAGTGTACCCCTGGCCCACGACCGGGACTTTCTGGCCGACCTGGTGCAGATCACCGAGCTTATCCGGCCCCGGCCCAAGATGCTCATCATCTCTTTCCCGCACAATCCCACCACCATGTGCGTGAACCTGGACTTTTTCCGGGAGATCGTGGACTTCGCCAAACGCCACGACATGTTTGTCATCCACGACTTTGCCTACGCCGACCTGGTGTTTGACGGCTACCAGGCTCCCAGCTTTCTCCAGGTGTCCGGCGCCAAGGACGTAGGGGTGGAGCTCTTTTCCCTGTCCAAGAGCTACAATATGCCCGGCTGGCGCATGGGCTTCGTGGTGGGCAACAAGCGGCTGGTGCACGCCATCACCCGCATCAAGAGCTACCTGGACTACGGCGTCTTCCAGCCCATTCAGATCGCCTCCATCATCGCGTTAAACGGTCCCTATGACTGCGTGGAAGAGATCGTCAATCTCTACCGGGAGCGGCGGGACGCCCTGTGCCGGGGCCTGAACAGCATCCCCTGGCGGGTGGAGCCCCCCAAGGGTACCATGTTCGTCTGGGCCAAAATCCCCCGCAAATTCCGTAATCACATGAAGTCGTTTCTCTTTTCCATTCTTTGCATCCGGGAGGCCAAGGCTGCGGTCTCGCCGGGTCGGGGCTTCGGCGAGTTTGGGGACGACTACGTGCGATTCGCCCTGGTGGAAAACGTGCACCGCACCAACCAGGCCATCCGGGGCTTCCGCAAGCTGCTCAAAATGCCGGAGGACCAGATCAGGGCCACAGCCGAGGCTATGGAACGGGAATTCGCCAAAGAACTGGCCCTGTTTTCGGTGGAGCGCTAGCCATGCCGCCGATTCGCGTCGGCATCATCGGCTGCGGCACCGTGGGTCAGGGAGTGGCGCGGCTTTTGGTGCACCGGGCCGACCAGTTCAGCCGCAGGTTGGGGGTGCCTCTCAGGTTGGCCCGGGTGGCGGAAGTGGACCGGGGCCGCATCGAGGCCGCCGGGCTGGATCCCGGGCTGTTCACCTACCGGGATTGGGATATTCTGGAAGACCCGGACATCCAGATCGTGGTGGAAGTCATCGGCGGCACCGAGGCCGCTCGGAATCTGGTGCTGGCGGCCATCGAACGAGGCAAACATGTGGTCACCGCCAACAAGGCGCTTTTGGCCCTGCACGGCAACCAGCTCTTTGAAGCCGCAGCCCAGGCCGGGGTGGAGGTGGCGTTCGAGGCCTCGGTGTGCGGCGGCATCCCCATCATCCTGGCCCTGCGCCAAGGGCTGGCCGCCAACCGCATCCAGGAACTCCTGGGCATCCTGAACGGCACCACCAATTACATCCTGACCCAGATGTCCCAGGGAAATCTGTCCTATGAGGTGGCCTTGGCGGAGGCCCAGGGTCAGGGCTTTGCCGAAGCGGATCCAACCCTGGACGTGGAGGGCATTGACGCGGCCCACAAACTGGCCATCCTCATGGCTTTGGCCTACGGCGCCAGGATCGACTTCGAGGCCGTCAGCGTCTCCGGGATCAGCGGCCTGGATCCGGTGGACCTGCAGTTTGCCCGGGAATTCGGCTACGTCGTCAAACTCTTGGCCATCACCAGAAACGACGGCGACCGCCTGGAGGCCCGGGTCCACCCCACCCTCATCCCCCGGGACCACCTGCTGGCCAACGTCAGCGGCGCCATGAACGCGGTGCACATTACCGGGGACGCGGTGGGCCCCATCCTGCTCTCCGGCGCCGGCGCCGGCCAACTTCCCACCGCCAGCGCCGTGCTGAGCGACATCCTGGACCTGGCCCGCAACCTCAGCCTGGGCATCAGGAGGCGCCAGCCGCCCCTGGGCTCGGAGGCCGCCCTGGCCACCCGCCGGGCGGTGAAGCCCTTGGCGGACATCGTCACCAACTATTATTTCCGCTTCGCGGCGCTGGACCGTCCCGGGGTCCTCTCGCAAATCTCGGGAATCCTGGCCAAATACCAGATCAGCATCGCCGCGGTCATCCAGAAAGGCCGGGAAGTCAGGGGTGCGGTGCCCATCGTCATGATGACCCACGAGGCCCGGGAGGCCGACGTGGCCCAGGCCCTGGCCGAGATCGATGGACTGCCCGTGGTCAGCCCGCCCACGGTGATGTACCGCATCGAGGACCCGCACCTGAATAGCGCCCGGATCTGAGGCGGCGGGAGAATGTTTCCGGGGGGGCCAGGGAGTCCCTGCCCTCACCCAGACCTGCACCCGGCCCTGCAAGGGGTTGGGGGTGAAATCCCGGGGAGAAGGGGAGGGCCCACCGGCCCCTCGCCCTCCCCCCTGGAAACCGGTCCAAGGAGATAACCATGGCCAAAACCTATATTCACAAGAATTGTGAGATTTACCAGCCCGGCAGCCCGTATCGTGAGGATATGGGGAGTCTCCCCCTGGACTGTTTCCTCAGCGAAGAGGAGTACGAGGCTCTGCCGGAAGAGAAGAAGGGGGAGTATTGCCTCCTGGTGGACGGCACGTGCGAGTGCCGGGTGTGAGTTTAGGCTGGCAGGTGTACATGTCGGCATAATGGCAACGAACCCGGCCGGCTCGGGCGGCCCACCGCCACAAGCCGGCAGGGCTCGCCGTTACTGACCTTTGGTCGCAAGGGGAGGCCATGAAAGATTTTCTCACTTTTCGCAGCATGTTAACCCCTATCCTGATCCAGGCGATGTTCTGGGTGGGCACCGTGATTGCCGTGGTCGTAGGGTTGGGGTACCTGACCAAGGGCGCCCAGGCCCAATACGGCGGGGGCCCCCTTGTCCTCTGGGGCCTGCTCATCCTGTTGTTCGGCCCGCTTTTGGTGCGGCTCTATTGCGAAATCCTCATCATCTTTTTCCGTATCCACGACTCCCTGACGGAGATCAAGCACGTCCTGGAGCACATGCGGGTGGAGCACCGCATGGCCGGGAAGGAGAGTCAGGAATAGTTTCGTGGAGATGAGAAATCTGGCAGGAGGCGGGGTGGGCTTGGCCCACCCTTTGTCTTTCAGAGGATTATGGTGTAAAACTAGAAATTCTTATTACCCATATTCCCTACCACAACCTCAGGGTTGTATTCCGGGGTTACTTGATGAAATACCTCATCCTCGTAGGCGACGGCATGGGGGATTACCCCTTGGACGAGTTGGGCGGCCGGACGGTATTGGAGGCCGCGGCCACCCCCAACATGGACTCCCTGGCCAGCCGGGGCGAACTGGGGCTGGCCCGCACCATCCCCCCGGGCATGGAACCCGGGAGCGACGTGGCCAACCTGGCAGTGATGGGCTATGACCCGGCCCTCTACCACACCGGCCGGGCGCCTCTGGAGGCCGCGGCCCTGGGGGTGAAGCTGGCCCCAACGGAGGTAGCCTTCCGCTGCAACCTGGTGACCCTCAGGGCCGAAAGGGGCCGGCTCCTCATGGAGGACTATGCCGCCGGCCATATCACCAGCGAAGAGGCCAAAGAGCTCATCGCTGCACTGGAAGCCGCCTTGGGGGGGAACGGCCGCCACTTCTACCCCGGCGTCAGCTACCGGCACCTTCTGGTCTGGAACCAGGGGGACGCGGCCTGGAAGACCTACCCGCCTCACGACTGGAGCGGCCGGGACATCGCGCCTCTCATGACGCCGGAGGGCGGCCGCGAGCCTCTATGGCAGTTGATCCGGGAGTCGTGGCCGGTGCTCCAGGAGCATGAACTGAACCAGCGGCGCCGGGCGGAGGGCAAGCGCCCCGCCAACTCCATCTGGCTCTGGGGCCAGGGAAAGCCCCCGGCCCTCCCCACGCTCACCGAACGCTTCGGCCTCAAGGGCGCAGTGATCTCCGCGGTGGACCTCATCCGGGGAATCGGCCTATACGCGGGCTTAACCCCCATCCGGGTGCCCGGCGCCACGGGGTATCTGGACACCAATTACGAAGGCAAGGTGCAGGCGGCGCTGAAGGCCTTAAAGACCCTGGACTTCGTCTTCATCCACGTGGAGGCCCCGGATGAAGCGGGCCACAAAGGGGAGGTGAAACTCAAGCTCCAGGCGGTGGAGGACTTTGATCGGCGGGTGGTGGGCCCGTTGCTCGCGGGCTTGAAAGATTTGGGTGACCACCGGTTGCTGCTTCTCTGCGACCACCTGACCCCCATCGCGGTGAAGACCCACACCACTGAGCCGGTGCCCTTCATCCTCTATGATTCCCGTCAGAACTCCGGCCAAAGCCGGCCCTACACCGAGGCCGCAGCCCAGGAGGCCGGCCTGCTGCTGGAACAGGCTGCGGACCTCCTGCCGCGGCTGCTGGAGCGGTGAAGCGTAGTGGGGGGGCGGGGCCGGGGGGGGGGGGGCCGGGGCCCCCCCCCCAAACCCCAAATACCAAAAAAAATAAAAAACCCCCCCAAAAACCACCCCCGAGTT
>CAYZOP010000001.1:27794-639134 GCA_964480485.1 uncultured Desulfobacterales bacterium
GGTGGTGTACCTGGCGGGGCCCCCCCGGCGGGGGGGGCGGGCGCGTTGACGGTTGGGGGGGGGGGGGCCCGGGGGCTCCGCCGCCCGGCCCCGCCCCCACTCCCCCTTTTCGCAACATCTCTTACAACGCCCGCAAAAACGCCACCAGGTCTTTTTTCTCCTGATCGCTGAGTTTCAGGCCCTGCACCAGGTTGAAGAATTCCACGGCGTCCTCCAGGGTGAGGAGGCGGCCGTCGTGCAGATAAGGGGGCGAGTCCTTGATGCCCCGCAGGGGAAAGGTCTTGATGGGGCCGTCCTGGCTGGCCATGCGGCCGTTGATCAGCTGGGGCTTGAAGAAGCGCTCGGTCTTGAGGTTGTGCATCAGGTTGTCAGTGTAGTAGGGGGCCGGGTGGCAGTGGGCGCACTCGGCCTTGCCGAAGAAGAGCTCCTGGCCCTTGAGCTCCGCCTGGCTGGCCTTTTGGGGGTCGAGTTTCCCGTAGAGGTTGAGCTTGGGAGCCGGAGGAAAATCCAGGATGGCCTGGAATTCCGCCATGGCGTGCACCTGGTGGCCCCGGTCCAGGATGTTGATGCCCTTTTTCGTGGCGATTACGGGATCGCCGTCGAAGTAGGCGGCCCGCTGCTCGAATTCGGTGAAGTCCTCCACCGATTTCAGGGCCCGCTGGGAGCCGAAGAGGCGCTGGATGTTAACACCCCGCAGCGGCGGAGTGTCGATGCGGTGGCGAAATTCCTGGGGCCGGATGTCGCCCACCAAGTGGGTGGCGGCGTTGGTGTGGCCATTGACATGGCAGTCGAAGCAGGCCACGCCCCGGCTGGGGAGCTCCGAGCGCCGGTCTTCAGTCTGGTTGAACTGCTGCTGGGGGAAGGGGGTGACCAGCAGGCGCAGGCCCTCCAGTTGCTTGGGGTTGAGGATGCCGTTGAAGAGCTCGTAGTAGTTCATCAGGGTGACCAGCTTCCCCTGGGAGACGTCGCCCAGGTCCGGCCGGGTGGTGAGGAAGATGGGCGGCGGAAACTCTGGCAGGAAGTGATCCGGCAGGTCGAAGTCCAGGTCGAAGCGGGTGAGGTCCCGGCCTTCCTGTTTCTTGATCTCCTCGATATGGAATTTCGGAAAGACCATGCCACCCTCCTGGTGGCTGGGGTGGGGCAGCGGCAGGAAACCGGCGGGCCACAAGCCTTTTTCCTTAATTTCCTGTGGGCTCATGGCCGCCAGTTTCTCCCAGGTCGTACCTGCGGGCAACTTCACCCGCACCCCCTCCTGGAGGGGCTTGCCCCGGGTCATGGTGACCCCCTGGGCCGGGCGATTGGCCAGGTCATAGCGCTTCTGGAGCAGTTCCTGGTGAGTGGTCATGACCTTTGATTTCTCGGCCTTCATACGGGCCAGGGTGGCCCCGAAGTCCTCCTTGATGACTACCGGGGCATAGCTGGAGGGCTTGTCCTTGCCTTTTTCCGGGGCTGCCTGGGAAGACAGCGCCAGGGCACCTCCCAGGGCCAGAACCCCCGAGAGAATGAGGAACTTTGTAGGTCTGGTGGCAAATGGCATTTCGGGCCTCCTCGGACATGGGGGATGAGCGAGGCTGAGAGAAGCCTCAAGGAAGAGGCGCAGGGCACCTGATAATGAACATAAGCACGCGAAAAGGTGCGTTCAAGACGACTGCGGAAGATGAAAACGGCAAAGCGGATGAGGCGGGGGAGAGGATTGAAAGTGGCCGGCCTACCCCGTTCCCTCTAAGAAGCGCACGGCATTTCGGAAGAGCGTCAGGCCGGGGCCGGGAGCTTCCCGGTAGGGCCGGCCGGCGCGGACCCAGGCCTCTTTTTCCCGGCTCCAGAGAGGGTGTTGATAAGAGGAGATGAAGGCTTCGGGGTGGGGCATGAGGCCCAGGACCCGGCCGGTGGCGTCGGTGATGCCGGCGATGTCCATGAGCGAACCATTGGGATTTTCAGGAAAGCGACCCTCGGCGGGCCGGCCGTCGGGGGTGGCATAGACCAAGGCCACCTGCCGGTTGGCCGCCAGTTCCTGTAGGATCTCCGGCGGTGCGAAAAACTTGCCTTCGCCGTGCCGGATAGGGAGCTCAAAGAGGACCAGCCCCCGGGTAAACACGGCAGGGGAGGGGGGGGCCAGCAGGTGAACCCAGGCGTCCCGGAAATTGCCGCAGTCATTGGGGATGAGGGCCACCTCGCGCCTGAGCGCCCGGCCCGGTAGTCCCGGGAGCAATCCTAAGTTCACCAGCACCTGGAAGCCGTTGCAGATGCCGATGACCAGGCGGCCCGCGTCCACGAACTCCTGAAGGGCCTGTCCTAAAGCCATTTTCAGGCGCAGGCCCAGGATGACCCCGGCGCCGTGGTCGTCGCCCCAGGAGAAGCCGCCAGGCACGGCCAGGAGGTGGTAGTCCCAGAGCAGGCCGGGGTTGGCCAACAGGTCGCCGGTGTGCACCCGCACCGCCTCTGCTCCGGCTTTATTTAGGGCGAACTGGGTCTCATGGTCACAGTTGAGGCCGTAGCCGTAGAGGACCAGAGCTCTGGGCTTTGGTTCGGGGGTTTCGGTTGCAGGTTTCCGGCTTCCGGCTTGAACCATAAAGGTCCCTGATGCCTTGGAGATTCGCCCGCCTCACCGGGCATTCTCCGGCCCGGGGGGCAGGGCCCAAAAGCGGCCTAGGATGGGTAAGGGAAGTGGGTGGCGCGCCGTTTGTTGTCCTGTCCGTTTTGACCTGCCGACTACTGACTACTCAAGGCTCTCTGGCCACTGGCCAGTGCTCGCCGGCCCTGTTTACTGTTTCCTCCCGCCCTTCTTCTTGCCAGGGGCGGCTTTCTTATCTTCCCGCTTCTGTTTCTGGGCCGCCAGTTCCACCACTTTTTCCCGCTTCACCTCCACCCGCTTCACTTCCTTGCGCCAGGAGAAGATGATGGGGCTGGCCACGAAGACGGAAGAGTAGGTGCCCACCACGACGCCCAGGATCATGGCCAGGGCGAAGTCCTCCAGGACCACGCCGCCGAAGAAGTAGAGGGCCACCACCACCAGAAACACCGTGGTGGTGGTGACGATGGTGCGGGAGAGCACCTCGTTGACGCTGGCGTTGATGATCTCCCCCAGGGTGCCCCGGCGGCGGGCCAGGTTTTCCCGGATGCGGTCAAAGACCACCACGGTGTCGGTGAGGGAGTAGCCCGCCAGGGTGAGGAGGGCGGTGACCACCAGCAGGGTGATCTCCTTGCCCATGAAGTAGAAGACGCCCAGCACCGCCAGAACGTCATGGAAGGTGGCCACCGCCGCGGCCACGCCGAAGACGAACTCAAAGCGCCAAGCGATGTAGGCGATGATGCCGATGAGCGAAATGACGATGGCGATGATGGCCTTCTGCCTGAGGTCCTTGCTGATGGAGGCGCCGATTTCGGAGGTGCCCGCCACCTTGAAGCCGCCCTCGGGCAGGCCCTTGTTCAGCACCGCGGCCAGCTTGTCGGCCAACTGTCCGACGCTCTCTTCGGTCATCTTCACCTTGAGCATCAGGCCGCCCTCCAAGGGCTGGATCTCGGCGTGGCCCCAGCCCTCCTGGTCCAGGACGCTGCGGTATTGCGCCACCGGGAAGGGCTTGGCGGCCTCGAACTGCACCATGACGCCGCCGGAGAACTCGACGCCCAGGTTGCCCACGCCCCGGCTGTACTGAACGAAGGCCAGGAGACCCATGATGCTCAGCAGAGCAGAGAGAATATAGGCGTAGCGCCGCTGGCTGATAAAGTCCAGGTTGGGCTTTTGGAAAAGCTGGCGGAAGCTCAGGGCGCTGAGCCAGCGCTTCAGCAGGAGCCAGTCATAGACCACCCGGGTGCCGTACAAGGCGGTGAAGAGGTTCAAGGTGACGCCCAGGGAAAGGGTCACCGCGAAGCCCTTGATGGGACCGGTGCCGAAGAGGAACAGGACCAGGGCGGTGATCAGGGTGGTGACGTGGGAGTCGATGATGGTCCAGAAGGCCTTGTCATAGCCGCCGTCAATGCCCGACTTCAGGGGCTTGCCCGCGGCGAACTCCTCCCGCATGCGTTCGTAGATGAGGACGTTGCTGTCCACCGCCATGCCGATGGAGAGGATGATGCCGGCGATGCCGGGGAGCGTCAGGGTGGCGCCCAAAAGCGACAGACAGCCCAGAAGCATGATGATGTTCAAGATCAGGGCGTAGTTGGCCACGAACCCGGAAAAGCGGTAATAGAAGATCATGAAGGCCACCACCAGGAGGGTGCCGATGAGGCCGGAGTAGAGGCCCTTCCGAATGGAGTCGGCGCCCAGGGTGGGGCCCACGGTGATGTTCTGGACGATCTTGACGCTGGCGGGGAGAGCCCCGGCCCGGAGCACGATGGCCAGGTCGTGGGCTTCTTCCGAGGTATAGGAGCCGGTGATCTGGGCCTTGCCGCCGCCGATGCGCTCCTGGATGACCGGCGCGGAGCGCACCACGCCATCCAGGATGATGGCCAAACGTTTTTTGACGTTTTCGCCGGTGATGCGGCCAAACTGCTCGGCGCCCCGGCGGTTGAAGTCCACCGAGACATACGGTTCGTTATAATCGCCGATGCGCACCGCGGCGTTTTTCACCGCGTCGCCGGTCAAAAGCACCTTTTTCTTCAGAAGAATGGGGACATTGAGCACCCTCCCGGTTTCCCGGTCCAGGCGTTTCTCAATATAGACTTCGGTCTCCGGAGGGAGCTTGTCGGCCAGGGCAGCGTTGAGCTGCTCCCGGGTGTAGCCGGGCTTGAGTTTGCCGTCTTTGAGAGCCTTGTCGATGAGCTCTTCCAGGTTGAGGGCGGTGGTGTCGTCCACCAGTTTGAACTCCAGTTGGGCGGTCTGGCCGATGAGGTCCATGGCCCGCTGGGGGTCCTGGATGCCGGGGAGCTGCACCACGATCTGGTCGGTGCCCTGGCGGACGATGACCGGCTCAGCCACTCCGAACTGGTCGATGCGGTTGCGCATCACCTCCAGGCTTTGAGACAGGGTGCGCTCGCTCAACTGCCGGATTTCGTCCGGCTTGAGCTTCAAAGTGTACACCAGGCTGCCGTCCTGACGCTGGGGGGCGCCCGCCTCCAGTTGGGGAAATTCCTCCTTGAGCCACTTGCCGAAGGCCGCCTGTTCGTCCTTGTTCACCAGGGTGACAACCAGCGATTGCTTGGCCGCTTCCCCCACCCTGAGGGCCAGGTTGCGCCGTTCCGCCAGGTCCTTGAGATCCATGGCCGACCGGTTTAAGGCGTTGTTCACGGCTTGGTCCAGGTCCACCTCCAGCACCAGGTGCATGCCGCCTTTGAGGTCGAGGCCCAAGTTCAATCCCCGGCTGACGTATTTGGTCCACCACTCTGGCAGCGGCACCGGAAAGGATGGCAGGATCAGGAGGAGGGAGACCACGGTGAGGAAAAACAGGAATAAGAATTTCAGGCGGACGGCGCGCAACATGAAGCGTTCTCCTTCGGGCTCTGGGGAAACCAGCGGGCTTAAAGCCGCACCCAAGTCGCCGATGACTGGCCAAGCCTGACAGGTGCGGCAAAGACTCCGGTTCCCTGGCCAGATTCACCAAGTAACCTTATAGGAGAACCCTGACGGTGTCAAGGTTTCGGGGAACTCCGGGAAGACTGCCGCGGCTGTCTGCCTGCCCGGGTGAAGATATCAGCATAGGTGAGAAAATTATACTGCCCTCGCCCAGAGCTTCGGATTACAATGAGACGTACCTACCGCCCCTCCGGCGGACCATTACCAGACATCGAGGAGCATGACAGTGCGGGAACAGGCAGCCAAATTACTCCAAGCCACCCAGGAGCTGGTGGCCTACATCGAGAACAACCAGGTGTATGACAAACTGTCGGACTGCGGCTGCGGTCTTTATGATACCTACCGCACGGACGCGTTTGAGGCGGCCATTGCTGCGGCTAAGGCGGCGGTGCAGGAACTGCGGGCGGCTCTGGAAGGCGGCGGTTGAAAAGACCGTCCCGTCGGGCGCCTCCATGGTTTCACCGGGTGAAACCCCAAAGAACTGACCTGGGAACTCACCTGACGGGGCCCCGACCAAACCGGACCCCGGTGATTATCTGGCCGCCAGGAGGAGGAGCGGCAACGCGGCCCCGTTAAACAGGCCAAGGTGGCAGAGGTGAGCTGCGCCGACGGCGGCCAGGGAGAAGCCGGCGGTGATGACGGCGTCTTCGAAAAGCTGCGGGTGAATCAGCCGGGAGAGCCAGAAGAGCACCAGAGACAGCATCAGGAAGCCGAGGCACGCGGCCAGGGCCAAGGTTGCCATCGCCCACCATCTTTTGGCCAAGACCTCAGGGGGCATGAGCCGGCTCTGGCAGAGCCGAACCGCAACCTATCCTCGCCGGTCTCCAGCTTCGGGTCGGCCGCCGACAGGCAGGCGTCGTCGATCTTCGGCGAAGCCCCGCATGGCGGCGGCCGCCCCCCTCGCTTGCTTATCGGCGTGCGCTTGCTTTTGGGTAAAGGAAATTTGAAAAAACTAGGAACAGAGGTGCCCTTTGCACAAGGGGCTGATAGCCGCGTGAGAACCCTGGGCAGGAGTTACTGGCAGCAGGGAGGGATTGCCTTCGGATGGGCGTTCGGCCGCGGGGTCAAGCCGCCGTCAGCGCCCGGCTCCAGAGCAAAAGGAAGCTGTTTGTGGGCACGTCCAGGGCCTGGGCCACCGCGGCGCACTTGGCCTGCATCAGAAAAAAGAGACGCGGATCGCCAAGTCTGCCCATGGTTTCAAAATGTCCCATGCCCTTGGCTACAATGACGCTGGCCCGACGGTAGAGGCGCCGGAAGGCGGAGCTGGCCTCCTGGAGGATGAGGCCCACCGTTTGGGCGCCGGTATCCGCGACGGGCGCCAGGGCTTCCAGCAGTCCCGAAGCGGCCAGGTCCTCCCGGGTGAGGTCGTTTTGCACCGGCCCGCCCTTGACCACGTACACCACTTCCCAACCCAGGTTCCTGAGGCGGCGGACCAAGGGCAGGTCGAAATGCTGTTCGCCGGCGTTGTCCGCCAAAAAGAGCAGCAAGCCGACCCGTCGGTCCAGGAGGTTTTGCAGGGCCTCCAGATGGGAGACCGCAAAGGCGGATTCCTTAATGATATCCCCGGCGACTTCCCCGGCGGGGCGAAAAAAGTCCAAAGCATTGCCGGTGGCGGCCAAAGCCAGGAGGGCGGCCAAGTCGGTGGGCGGGGCATCCGGCGCCACCCGTCGATAAAGCCGGGCCAAAAGCTCGGTTTCCTGCTGTTTGCGGGGCAGGAACGGGTCGGGGTTGCCGGTGATCTCCCGGATGACCCGGTGGAACCGGGTGGCGATCAGGGCGGGGATAGCCTCGGCTCCGGCCTCCTGGCGGATGATTTCCCGGGAGGCCCGCCTTGCCCGCTCCTGAAGGTCGGGGTCCGAGGTGGCCAGGGACACGGTGAGCTCCACCAGCCGCTCAAGACAGTCGTAACAGACCGGCAAAATGCGCATGGGTCTCATGATAAGGCTCTAACGGCAGGGAGTATCGGGGGAGGGGACCCGGGGGCCGGGGGGTGCCGGCTCTGGTCCCGCCAGGCCTCAACCTGCCCGGGGCAACGGCATCCTGCCGATGTGGCACCTCTTTACCAGCCGGGGAAAATTCCGTCAAGCCTTGCCAGGAGCCGGTTCCGAGGGTATCATGCCCTCATGACCGACATCCGGGTGTGGCGGGTGGAAACGGCTCAGGCCATTGCGGCTCAGGCGCGGGCGATTCTGGCCGCCGACGGAGTGCTGGCGGTGCCCACCGAGACCTTTTACGCGCTGGCGGCGCACCCGTTCCGGGAAGAGGCCCTGAAGCGGTTGTTCTCCTTGAAGGACCGGCCCCTGAACAAACCCGTGCTCCTGCTGGTGTCGGGACCTGAGATGCTCTCCCAGGCGGCAACTCAGGTGCCGGAGACAGCGCGGCGGCTCATGGATGCGTTTTGGCCGGGTCCCCTGACCCTGATTGTGCCGGCCCGAGCGGAACTGTCATCTTACCTTACCGGCAACACCGGCACGGTGGGGGTGAGGCAGCCCCGCCAAAACGCCACCCTGAGCCTTCTGGCCGCTTTGGGGGTTCCCCTGACCGGCACCAGCGCCAACCGCTCCGGACGGCCGCCGGTGGTCACCGCGTCGGAGGTGGCGCGGGAATTCGGCCTTGGGGTGGCACTGATTGTGGATGACGGCCCCTGCCCTGGAGGGCTGCCTTCCACCATTGTGGATGTTTCGGTCACGCCGCCGGTTTTGCGTCGGGCGGGGGCGGTGGCCACAGCCGCACTGCGGGTCCTGGTGCCGGATTTGCAAACCGACGGGGAGGCGCATGGCTAAAGAACCGGTAGTCATAGCTCTGGACTTGGGGGGCACCAACTGCCGCTGCGCCCTGGTGACGGCCCAGGGCCAAGTCTTGGGCCGATGGGAGCGGGCCACGGCCACCATGCCGGAGCAGGAAGTGCTCATCAATTCCCTGGCGATGCTGTTTTTGGCGGCAAGTCGGGAGGCGGAAGGGCTCAACAAGGAAGTGGCGGCCGTGGGGATGGGGGTGCCAGGAAGGGTCCTGCCCGAAGAGGGGGTGGTGGCCTTTTCCCCCAATGTTCCGGCCTTGAACACCTGTCCGCTGGTGCCCAGTCTGGCGCCCCTCCTGCCGTGGCCGCTGCGCCTGGAAAACGACGCCAACCTATTCGCCCTGGGGGAGTTCTGGATGGGGGCCGGCAAGGGCCACGACCAGATGCTGGGGATCACCCTGGGGACCGGGGTGGGGGGCGGTCTCATCTTGAACGGCCGCCTGTGGAGCGGAACCGCCGGCACCGCCGGGGAAATCGGCCATGTCACCATCGACCCTGACGGCAGGAAATGCCAGTGCGGCAACCGGGGCTGCCTGGAAACCCTGGCCTCGGCGTCCTGGACCGTGCGATACGTCAAAGAGCAGTTGGAGGAGGGGACACCCTCCTGGCTCTCGGACCTTTATGAGAGAGCTCCCGGGGCCATTGACGGCGAAACCCTGGTGGTGGCGGCCCAGATGAGTGATCCGCTGGCACTGAAGGCCTTTGAACGGGTGGGGAAGGCCCTGGGGATCGCCATCGCCAATGTGGTGCACCTTCTGGGGCTGTCCCGCATCGTTCTGGGAGGGCGGTTCACCCGGGCCTGGGAGCTGTTTCGGGTGCCCCTGGCCGAAGAACTGCACCGCCGCCTCACCATGTTCCCGCCCGCGGCGGTGAGCGTGGTGCCGGCCCGCTTGGGAGACGACGCCGGCCTGCTGGGAGCCGCCAAGCTGGCTTGGGAGGCCCTGCCCGCCGGCGGGGCGCCATGATGGCCCGGGCCTCCTCAGGCCGGGGGACCGGGGGCGAATGAACCTGCTGAGGTTTCCTCAACCCAGGAGGAGGAGGAGGAGGATGGCAGGAGGGACGTTCAGAAAAGGTCTTGCCGGTCAAGCCTGATTGAGACATTTTTTCCACACTTCTCCTGAAGAAAGAGAGCGTACATCGATTATGGCCAAGGTGAGAGTGGTGATGAACCTGCCGGTGGGGGCGGAGACGGTTTGGCGGAGTCTGAGGGATTTCGCCGGTATCATCAAGTGGCAGCCGGATCTTGCCAATCTCCAGGTGACGGGCAGCGGCGTGGGAGCCATTCGCACCCTGACGGACAAGGACGGCGCCCGGCAGGTGGAGCGCCTGGAGAGCCTGAATGACGAGGCCCGGACCTTGAGCTTCACGGTACTGCAGACCACCCTGCCCCTGGAAGGCTGCGTCGCCCAGTTGAGCGTGCGGGACCTGGGCTTCGGCAAGAGCGAAGTAGCGTGGTCCAGCACCTTTGGCGCCAAGGGCGCCCCGGAGGCTGAGGTGGTCAGCTTGCTGGAAAAGAGTTACCGGCGGGCCCTGGCGAGGTTGGCGCGGCTGCTTTCTTCCTAAGGGCGCCATCCTTTCCGGGAACACCTCCACGGCCGAAAAAAACCCGCCCTTGCCCCCGAAACGGGGTTATCCGGGGAATCCCTTGCACGACCGGAGCAAGCCTTCGAGAGCCTGAAGCCTATGAGAAATCAAGCCCCTGCCTCGGTGCAGCCATGAAGTCCCCCAACACCCTCATCCCGGTGGCCAGGCCGGTCCTGGGAGAGGAGGAGGCCGCGGCCGCCCGGCGGGCCATCCTCTCAGGCTGGGTGGTGCAAGGGCCGGAGGTGGCGGCCTTTGAAGAGGAATTCGCTGCGGCCGTGGGGGCGCCCTGGGCCGTGGCCTGCTCCAGCGGCACCGCCGCTTTGCACCTGGCCCTCCTGGCTCTGGGGATCGGTCCGGGCGATGAAGTCATTACCGTGAGCCACTCCTTCATCGCCACCGCCAACGCGGTGCGCTATGTGGGGGCCACCCCCGTCTTCGTGGACGTGGAGCTCACCACCGGCAACCTGGACCCCAACCTCCTCGAACCCGCCATCACCGAAAAGACCCGGGCCATCCTGGTTGTCCACCAACTGGGCCTGCCCTGCAACCTGCCTGAGATCCTGGCGATTGCCCAAAAACACCGCCTCCCCGTCCTCGAGGACGCCGCTTGCGCCTTAGGTTCGCAGGTGCGGGTTGAGGGAGGGGGGCCAGGAATCGAAGACCCCGGCCCACCCTTCAGTTCCGGCTTCCAGGCCGTCGGCAAGCCGCACGGGGTGGCGGCGACGTTTTCATTTCATCCCCGCAAGGTGATCACCACCGGGGATGGGGGGATGGTGACGGGTGCGGACCAGGGTCTTCTGGAGCTCCTCAGGCGGCTCAGGACGCACAGCATGAGTCTATCCACCGCCGAGCGGCATAAGGCGGCGGGGGTGGTGTTTGAGGCATACCCCGAGGTGGGCTACAACTACCGCCTGACGGACATCCAGGGGGCGGTGGGCCGGGAGCAGCTCAAGCGCCTGCCCGGCATGATCGCCGCCCGCCGGCGTCTGGCGGTCCGCTACCAGAAAGCCCTGGCCGGGCACCCGTGGCTGATCCTGCCGAAGGAGCCGCCCTACGCCCGGAGCAACTGGCAGTCATACTGGATCATTTTGTCGCCAAAGTGCCCCTTGAGCCAGCGGGCCGTCATGGAGGCTTTGAAGGCCAAGGGGGTGGACAGCCGCCGGGGGGTGATGTGCGCCCACCGGGAACCGGCCTACCGGGATCATCCCCTGCGCTTCCCCCTGCCGGTGAGCGAACTGCTCCAGGACCGGAGCATCATCCTGCCCCTTTATCCCGACCTGACGGACGCCGACCAGGAGCGGGTCATCCTGGCCGTGCTCCAAACCCTGAAAAACTAGTTCTCCCTGAAAGGCTGCCTGCTGCCAACTTTCCCCGGCGCCGGCCCGCCGACCTGACGATTTTGTCAATCCGCCCGCCGGCGGTCCGCCGGGGGTCTTGCCGGGCCCAGGGAAATACCGAAGGAAATCAGCACATTGGCGGCGGCCGCCGGAAGAAGGGAAGTTACACTTATGTAGCTTCTTTGATATCGGCAAATGGAACTAATATACAAAATTGACATTATAGAAATAAAAAAAATAACAAATTTGTCGTTATGATGGTGGAGGAGTTTTGATAACTTATTGGTATTATTAGATAATATTATGGCACGATGCTTGCCTTATCTCCCGTCAAGGATTTTTACTGATTATTCCAAAATGGCGTAGGGAGGTTGGCAAGCTTATGAACCCGGCAAATACCGCCTTTGTGCTCGTTTCCGCGGCGTTGGTGATGCTCATGACCCCGGGGCTGGCCCTGTTTTACGGGGGCATGGTGCGGGGCAAGAACGTTTTGGCCACCATCATGCAAAACTTCGTGCTCCTGGCGGTGGTGGGGGTGCACTGGGCCCTCATCGGCTACAGCCTGGCCTTCGGCCCGGATGTGGGGGGGGTTATCGGTTCGCTGGAATGGCTGGGTCTCAATGGTGTGGGCGCAGAGCCCTTCAAGGCCTATTCCGAGACCATTCCCCATTCCGCCTTCATGATTTATCAGGCCATGTTCGCCATCATCACCCCGGCCCTCATCACCGGGGCTTGGGCCGAACGCCTGAAGTTCAGCTCCTTTTTGGTCTTCATCCTGCTGTGGGTGACGCTGGTGTATGATCCGGTGGCCCACTGGGTCTGGGGGGACGGCGGCTTCCTCAAGACCTTTGGGGCCCTGGACTTTGCCGGCGGCACGGTGGTGCATATCAATGCCGGCGTGGCGGCTTTGGCGGCGGCCATCATCATGGGCAAGCGGGAAGGGTACGGCAGGGAGGCCTTTATCCCGCACAACCTGCCGATGACCGTGTTGGGGGCCGGTCTCCTCTGGTTCGGCTGGTTCGGTTTCAATGCCGGCAGCGCCCTGGCGGCCGACGGCCTGGCCACCTCGGCCTTCGTGGCCACCCATTTGGCCACCTGCGCCGCGGTTTTAGCCTGGCTGGCGGTGGAGTGGGCCTTCCGGGGCAAGCCCACCACCTTGGGGGCCGCCTCGGGGGCGGTGGCCGGACTGGTGGCGGTGACGCCGGCGGCGGGGTTCGTGGGGCCCTTAAGCGCCCTGGCTATCGGCGCCGGCGCCGGAGTGCTGTGCTATCTGGCGGTGCTGGCCAAGGTCAAGCTGGGCTACGACGACTCCCTGGATGTCGTGGGCGTGCATGGCGTGGGCGGTCTCTGGGGCGCCCTGGCCACCGGTCTCTTTGCCTCCAAGGCAGTGAATGCCGCAGGCGCCGACGGCCTGTTTTTCGGCAACCCGGCCCAGTTGGGGATTCAAGCGGTGGCCGTCCTGGTGACCATCGTGTACTCCTTTGTCCTGAGTTGGATTCTGCTCAAAGTGGTGGACGCCCTCATGGGCTTACGGGTGTCCAAGGATGATGAAGTGGCCGGTCTGGACATTACTGAACATCAAGAGGCGGGCTACAGCCTGTAGCGTAACCGAGGAGGCGCACCATGAAAAAGATTGAAGCCATCATCCAGCCCTTTAAGCTGGAAGCGGTCAAGGAGGCGCTGCACGGCATCAGCGTGCAGGGCATGACGGTAACCGAAGTGAAGGGATTCGGACGGCAGAAGGGCCTCAGGGAAGTGTACCGGGGCATGGAATATCAGGTGGATTTTCTCCCCAAGGTCAAAATCGAGGTCATCGCCTCGGACGACAAGGCCAAGACCATTGTGGAGACCGTCATGTCCGCCGCCCGCACCGGTCGCATCGGCGACGGCAAGATCTTTGTGTACCCAGTGGAGGAGGTGGTTCGCATCCGGACCGGAGAAACCGGGGACGGCGCGGTGTGAGGCCATAAACCGAGCGGGCGGAGGAGAGAGGTCCGACTCCTCCGCCCGCTCCCGATCCGAAGGAATATCATTACGGCAGGGGGACTGAGCCATGGATAAGGAAACGAGGAAATTTAGGGGAGTGGGTCTGGCACTCCTGGTAACCTGGGCGGTTTGGGGGGCTCATGCAGCCTGGGCGGAAGAGGTGAAGCCCGAGGAGGCCAAGAAGGTGGAGGAGGCCCAGGCCAAGGCCACGGAAGAGAAGGTCCAGTTCACCTTCGGGGCTGACATCCTCAGCCAGTATGTCTTTCGCGGCATCGCCCTGAGCCGGGACAGCGCCGTCATCCAGCCCACCTTCACGGTGAGCTATAAGGGGCTGGCGCTGAACATCTGGGGTAACTTCGACACCAACGAGAAGAACCCCTTCGGGATCAATTCGCCCAACCGAAACAACCCCAAGTGGAATGAAACGGACTTCACCCTGTCCTATACCAGGGAGATCTTCAAAAACTTCAATCTGACCGGCGGCATGATCTACTATGCCCTGGACAGCAACAACTCGCCGCACGATTCTTTTGAGATTTACGGGGGCTTCGGCTACAAGTTCCCCTGGTTCGAAGTGGGTTTTGCGGCCTACCGGGAGGTTGCGCATTTCCCTGGCTGGTATCTGAGCTGGTATATCACCCGGAGTTTTGACCTGCCCTTTGCCGGGGCGACCCTGGATCTGTGGGCCAGTTGGGGGGCCGAGCTCTCCAATGACAAGGCGGCCTTTCCCACCAAGGACGGCGGGTTCTACCGCAGCCTGAACGCCGGCCACCTCATGGCCACCGTGAATTTCCCGGTGGGGAAGCATGTCAAGATTTCCCCCAAGATTATGTATTGGTATGGCCTGGGGGGTGAATCCACTTATACCCTGCGCTCCCTCTCCTGGGACCGGAACCAGAATCATATCCTGGGCGGGGTCAGCGTGACCGCCAATTTCTGAGGAACGCTAAAAAAGAATTCGCGGGAATGGTATTGTTAAGGGCAAGTAAGGAGGACGTCCGAGATGAACAGCAAACTAACCGTGGCGATCATCTTTGCCCTGACCGGTGCCCTGCTGCTTTCGGCTCCGGCTGGGGCGGACAAGCTCATCTGCATCTCCAAGGAGGAGTTGCGCGGCCAGGAAACCGTGCAAAGCTGCGTGCTTCGGGGCGAAAAGTTCGCCATCATCGATGAATACGGGGCGGTGCGCATCCTGAGCAAGGAAGAGATTGACCTCATGAAAAAAGTGAACCCCAAGGCCTTGGAGATGCCGGCCTATGGCATCATGTATGAGAAGGAGGCCCCGCCCCTGCCCAAACTGCCGCCCCTGGCGGTGCCCAAGGCCCATCAGTAACCCCTGCTCTCGTTTCAGGTGCAAGGCCTGAAGGAAGGAGGCCCCCGGCCAAGCCGCCGGGGGCTTGGCATTCTCTTAGGGGGTGGCTTATTGTATAATCCCTGTGGGGGTGAGGGGATTCCAACTTCCCCGGGCTGTCATGAAGGGGATTTTCTTTGCCCCATGCACGCCAGCACCATGGTGGGGAGCCTGTGCCTATGGAACTGCGCAAACTCTTTACCCCGGTGGCGGCTCTGGACGCGGAGCAGGCCCGCCGCTTCCTGGCCGAACGGCCGGAAGGGACCTACACCCTGCTGGATGTCCGCCAGCCCTGGGAATATGAGGAGAGCCATTTGCCCGGCGCCAAGCTCATGCCTCTGGCGGAGCTGCCCGGCCGGACGGGAGAACTGGACCCCGCCAAGCCCATCCTGGCCTACTGCGCGGTGGGGGGCCGCAGCCGAGTGGCGGCCCAACTCCTGAGCGGCATGGGATTTCAGGAAGTTTATAACCTGTCCGGGGGCATCAAGGCCTACCAAGGGGCCAAGGCCTCCGGGCCGGCGGAGCTCACCCTGGAGCTGGTGCGGGGCGACGAATCGCCTCGGGAGGCCCTTGCCCTGGCCTACGGCATGGAAAAGGCCTTGCAAATCTTTTATGAACGTCTCCGAGAACAGGCGGCGGAACCCGAGCTGGCGCTTTTCTTCCAGAAGATGGGCCACTGGGAGGAGACCCACCAGCAACGCCTCTGGGAGCGCTACCAGGCGCTGGCGCCTGAGGCCGACCGGGCTGCCTTTGCCGCCGGGGTATCAACCGAAATCATGGAAGGGGGCTTCCGGCTCCAGGACTTCCTGGACCGGAACGCCGCCTTTCTCACCGACCTGCCCCACGCCCTGGAACTAGCCATGATGGTGGAAACCCAAGCCCTGGACCTCTACCTGCGGCTGGCGGGGCGCTGCCGGGAGGCGGGCACCAAGCAGGTTTTGTTCGCCGTCGCCGACGAAGAGAAGGCCCACCTGGCCGCCCTGGCCCGCCTGTGGGAGGAGAAGGCAGGCTGAGGGGAGGGCCGGGGGGACCCCGGCGGCCTCCCGCAAACCGCCCTCAGGCGTGGTTGCGCAGTTGCAGTTCCAGGGGGTGGGGGTTCAGGTAATACTGGGCTTTGAGGTAGGGTTGATCGTATTTGCGCACATAGTGATTGATCAAGGTAAGGGGCACGATTAAGGGCACCAGCCCCTGGTGGTAGTGACCGATGACTTCCAGGAGCTCCTGTTTCTCATCAGCGCTGAGGTTGTGTTTGAAGTAGCCCATGAGGTGGTAGAGGACGTCGGTGTTTTTTTTCACCGTGGTCTTGAGGCGCAGGGCCGTAAGGAGGAGGGTCTGATATTGTTCAAAGATTTCCGGCAGGGGGCCTTCCCGGAGGCGGGCCACCAGCGCGCCCATGGCCCGCATATGCTTCGGACTGTGGGCTTGGACGAGGAGCTTGTGGCGGGTGTGGAACTCCACTAGGCGGGCAGGGCTGAGGCCCTGGTCACGGCTCTCCCGCCAGCGCTTCAGGGTGAAGATGGCCTCAATGAAGGTTTCCCGGAGCTTGGGGTCATGGAGGCGGCCGTCCTCCTCCACCGGCAGGAGAGGAAAATGCTCCATGAAGGCTCGGGCGAACAGGCCCACCCCGGTTTTGGAGGGCATGCCCTGGGGAGTGTAGACCTTGACGCGCTCCATGCCGCTGGAGGGGGAGTCGCTCTTGAAGATGAAGCCGCAGAGGTCTTCCCGCTCCAGCTCCGCCACCCGGCGGCGGGCCCAAGTAAGCATCCGTTCCGTCTGGTCGATGCCGGTTTTGTTGGTCACCAGGCGGGGCCGCTGGGGGTCGCCCACCAGGCGCATGGCCTCGCGGGGAACGGGCAGGCCGCATTCCACCTCCGGGCAGACCGGCAAGAAATCTACGTACTTTCCCAGGGTGTCCGCGATGAAGCGGTCCAGTTTGTGGCCGCCGTCATAGCGGACCGGCTGGCCCAGCAGGCAGGCGCTGATTCCCAGGCGAATCTTGGTTTCCATTCCCACCTCTCAGGTCGTTTACGGCAGCAGGCGAGGCCTCATCCCCGGTGCCGCCCCTTCCAAGGATTCGAGTAAGCGGGGCAGAAGCCGGCGGGCCTGGGCCCCGGTCTCTTTTTCATTATACCGCATGAAGGCCGGACGTTCGAGGCCGTCTTGCGCCGCCGGGGCAACGATGGTAAGGTAAACCGTTTTTTCCACCCTCTTTGCAAGGACGCGTCATGGCTGACAAGCGCCTGGATTTTATTGACCTTAAGACCCAGCAGCAGCTCGTTTACCCCGCCCTTATGGAGCGCCTCGCCCAGGTCTTGGCCCACGGGCAGTATATTTTGGGCCCCGAGGTCTTCGAGTTGGAAGCCCGTCTGGCCGCCTATGTGGGGGTGAAGCACGCCATTTCCTGCGCCTCCGGCACCGACGCCCTGCTCATGGCCCTGATGGCCAAGGGAGTGGGGCCTGGGGACGCAGTGTTCACCACCCCCTTCACCTTTGTGGCCACGGTGGAGGTGATCTGCCTGGCGGGGGCCACCCCGGTGTTCGTGGACATTGATCCTAAGACCTTCAATCTGGACCCCGCGGCCCTGGAAGCCGCCCTGGCGAACTTTGGGGGAGACCGGCGCACCGCCGGCCTGACCCCCAAGGGGGTCATTCCGGTGGACCTCTTCGGGCAGCCGGCGGACTATGGCGAGCTCAATGCCATCGCCACCCGCCACGGCCTGTTGGTCCTGGAGGACGCAGCCCAGTCTTTCGGCGCAGAATATCGGGGCAAGAAGGCCGGGGCCTTGGCGGAGGTGGCGGCCACCTCTTTTTTCCCGGCCAAACCTCTGGGCGGGTACGGGGACGGCGGCGCGGTGTTCACCGACGACGACGAGGTGGCGGAGGCCTTGCGCTCCATCCGGGTGCACGGCCAGGGCTCCCACCGCTATGAGCATGTGCGTCTGGGACTGAACGGCCGCCTGGATTCCCTCCAGGCGGCGGTGCTGCTGTGCAAGCTGGACATTTTTGACCAGGAAATAGTCCGGCGCCAGGAGGTGGCGGCGCGCTATTCCCGGGCCCTGGCCGGGACGGTGACGGTCCCATACGTAGCTCCGGAGTGCCTGTCGGTATGGGCCCAGTATTCGGTGTTGAGCCCCCGGCGGGACGAGCTCAGGGAGCGACTGGACCGGGCCGGCGTCCCCACCGCCATTTACTACCCCATCCCCCTGCACCTCCAGCCGGCCTACGCCTTCCTGGGCTACCGTCCAGGAGATTTCCCGGCGAGCGAGCAGGCCGCGGCGGAGATCTTCAGTCTGCCCATGCACCCCTACCTCAGCCCCGAAGATCAGGACCGCATCATCGCGGCCCTGGCTGCCTGAACCGTCGGGCGCTGTTCCCCGTTGCCGGGGGAGGGGAGACAGGGTCCGGACCATTCCCGGCGCCGGATCGTTGTGTGACGCATGGCGCAGCCTTTCTGGCCAGCGGCTGCGATATGCCGTATCACTCCTCCATGATAGCAGGCGGCCAGGGGGGAAAGCCCCCGGCCGCGGGCACCAGGCGGTACCGGCAGGCATCCGCCGGGCAACCGCCGGCTGACAGGGGGAAAGGCAGAATGAAAAAGCAGATCGGGGGATGGTTGTTGCTGGCGGTCCTGGGGGCCGCCGGGGCAGCCCAAGCCGGGGAGCACACCGCCAACCAGTTCTTTTACAAGCCCAGCCTGGGGGCCCGGGGGGAGACGGAAAAAAGCCGGTTCGACGCCGCCTTGGAGGCGGCGGACGCCCATCTGGGGCGCTACAAGACCCTGGGCGACCCGGGCTTTGCCACCCTGGAGGAGTCCCTGGCCAGCATCGGCGCCAACCCGGCGAGCCTGGTGATTCCCGCCGGGGACGTTGCGATCGCCGCCAATACCACCATCCCGGCCAACGTTTCTCTGGTTGTGCAGCAGGGGGGCCGCCTGGTGCTGGCCAACGGGGTCACCCTGACCATCAATGGGCCGCTGGCCGCCGGCCGCTACCAGATCTTTTCCTGGAGCGGCAGCGGCACGGTGGCCGGCTCGCCGGCCATCGACGCCGCCCTGCCCGAGTGGTTCGGGGCGGTGGGCAACGGCTCCGCCGATGACTTCGCCGCAGTGGACAAGTGCCTGGCCGTAGCTCAGGTCTGGCAGAAGCCGGTGAAGTTTCGCCAGGCGGTTTACAAGCTGAACACCAAACTGACGGCCTTTGACGTCTCCAAGACCCAGCTGCTGGGCGAGGCCACCACTTTGGACTTTTCCGGCATTCCCGCAGCAGGGGTGGACAGCTATGCCATCCAGGTGTATTCCTCGGCGGATTATGGGGGCCGCTACCAGAATCGGAAAACCGCCCTGCAAGGCCTGTTCATCATCGGAAGCTTCTCCTCCGGGAGCATCAAAGCCCACACCGGCGTCTGCATCGGCCACGCTACCCAGGCCAACAACTCGGTATTTACGGTGAGCAATTGCACCATCCAGGGGTTCCAATACAATCTCCGGTTCCTGCAAAACGCCTGGCTGGTGAGTGTTCAGGACTGTTACTTCAAGTGGGGCGGGATCTGGGCCGCCGCCGGGCTCGCCAACATGGGCGCCAAGATGGAGTTCAGCAACTGCTTCTTCGCCGACGGCAACGGCAACGGCGTGGTCTTGGGGACCGGGGGGTATTTTTTCGATAAGTGTGCCTTTGACAATCTCTACCTGGAAATCAACGGGGACAGCAATGCCACCCTGAGAGACTGCCACCTGGAGAACAGCGGCGCCGTTGCCACCTCCGGGTACTGGGTGAACGTAAACGCCGCCAATGGCTATATCCTGCTGGATGGCTGCCACCTGGTCTTCAACGAGCCTGCCAGCAGTTACACCAACGCCCTATTCAGGGTGCACGACGGCAATCTCTACCGGGGCTTGCACCTCCGCAATCTATGGGTCAACAACCTCTGGAGCAGATATGCACCGGAAACCAACTCCGGGCACCGGATTTTGGTGGAGGGGGCCGGTCGGGTGATGGTGGAGAACCTCAACACCTGGTGGACAGGGGGCCTGCCCATCGCCATCGCCCAGTATCCTTCCCGGCTCTACAACCGGGGGTTCGAGACGGGCAACCTGAACGGCTGGACCACCAGCGGCACCGGCAACGCCACAGCCAGCACGGCGCAGAAGAAAAACGGCGCCTACAGCCTGAAACTGGAGGCCAACTCCGGCAAGTGGGCGGCCGCCAGCCAGCAGTTTGCGGTGCAGCCGGGGCAGCACGTCACCGCCTCACTCTGGGAACACCGGACCCTCGCCACCGGCTCCACCAGCACGAGCTTTACATTCTATGACGACAAGGGCGATAACGTCACGGCAGATGACGTCCACGGCGACCAGAGCAGCTGGTCAGAGCGCACCACCACCAGCGGCGCCTGGGCGATCCTGACGATGGGGGCCTTTGTTCCCAAGGGCGCGGTGAAATGCAAATTTGAGGTCTATGCCGCCTCCACCAGCGGCACCACCACGGTTTACCTGGATGACATCATCATCAACGTCTATTAATCCGGGTCTTGGGACCTGAGGCGGGCGGCCGCCGGACCGGCGGCCGCCTGACGCCCCACTTGGCGCTCCTGGCCTGGCGGGTCAGGGGCGGTTTTTTTATTGCCACCGCCCCATGCTTCCCTTACGCTAATTTCATCAAAAATCAGAGATTCCCGCACAATTGACCAACAAACTTCCTCTAGAAATAAGGCCGTGCGGGCTGGTTGGCGTCCCCTCCGGTCTGGGGGCCGGCCGACCCGCCCCGGCCGCCACAGGCGGCTGGAACCCGGTCAAGGAGGTTTGGCATGCAATCACTTGGTTCCCCATTCACCCGGCTGGCAACCCTAATACGGATCTCGGTCATGGGGTTGGCGGTAGCGGCCCTCCTGGCGTCCGGCGCCCTCGCCCAGTTGGGCCCCAAGCCTGCGGGAAAATGGCTGTCCGGCGACTTTCACCAGCACACCTTTTACACTGACGGGTCCACCAGCTTTGACTTCGTCATGCAGAAAAACGACGAATTCGGCTTGGATTGGTGGGCCAATTCCGAGCACGGCGGCAGCCGCAACCGCAACGGCGAAGGCCTGTTCTGGGACACCTTGAACCCGCCGGTGAGCCTTCTCGGCGCCTACGAACTGAGCGGCGGCCACCGGGTCATGTGGCGCTGGCAGAGCCTCAGGGATTTTGTGTTCGCCGATATCCTGGAAGCCCGGGACCTCTATCCAAAACGGCGCATCTTCTCCGGCGTCGAGTGGAATGCGCCCGGTCACGAGCACTGCAGCGTGGGGGTCCTGGATGAGGACGGCACGGCCCTCAGCGCCTTCGAATACCAGTTTGACGCCTCGGACCGGGATTTTCTCGCCGACATCGCCAGCGACCCGCGCATGGCGAAGTTCGGCACCCTGACCAAACAGAACGGCAGGTTCAATTACTCCCAGGGCGCCACCTCGGTGATCTCCTCCAGCAAGAGCTTTCCCGACCGTCATCTGGACGCGGTGGCGGCCTGTTCCTGGATGCAGGAAGCCTACAATAAAGGGCTTGTTGACAATGCCTGGATCATTTTCGCCCACATCGAGCGGGACGGCGCCTGGAACCCGGCCACCGGCGGTGGTTACAACGTGGAGCACTTCCGGGATTTCAACAACGCTGCGCCGGACATCTGCTTCGGCTTTGAGGGCGCGCCGGGCCACCAAGTCAACGATGACCGGGGCTTCGGCAATCCCGTCAACCCTTCCCCGGCCATCACCGACGACACCCAGCGGAGCAAGGATTTCGGCGGCACTTACGGCGGCGTGGGCTATTACTCCGCCAAAGTGGGCGGTCTGTGGGATGCGCTGCTGGGCGAGGGCCGGAACTGGTTCAACTTCGCCAATTCCGATTATCACCGCCATTACACCGTGGGCGGCGACGACTTTTATCCAGGCGAATACCAGAAGACCTGGGTCTTTGTTAAGGATCAGGACGGCGACGGCGAGTATTCCCTGAAGGAAATCGCCGACGGCTTGCGCTCCGGCAACTCCTTTTTCGTCCACGGCGACCTGATCAACGCCCTGGAGTTCAAGGCCCAGTGCACCAACCAGGCAGCCGCCATGGGCGAGACCCTGACGGTGGCCGGCGGCGGCAAGGGCACCCCGGTAAAGCTCACCATCAAGTTCAAGAGCCCCGGTTTCAACAACAACGGGGATATCCCGGTGGTGGACCATATCGACCTCATCGCCGGCGAAGTTACCGGGAAAATCGACCCCGCCAGCCCCAACTACACCAAGGCCACCAATGAGAGCGCCAAGGTCATCGCCACCTTCACGGCGGCCGACTGGGAGGTGGACGCCGACGGCTGGACCGTCATCCAGCACCAGGTCCAGGTTGCCAAGGACATGTATTTCCGCCTCCGGGGCACCAACCTGGCCCCCAATACCCCGTATGAAACCGATGCCGAGGGGAACCCCCTGCCCGACTACCTAGTGAGTGTCAACCTGGGCATTGACGGCGCCGCAGAGGCCTGGAAGGACCTGTGGTTTTACTCCAACCCGATTTTCGTGAAGGTGGCCAACAGCGGCGGCAAGGCTGCGGCCGCTGAAGCCGGCGAAATCGCCACTCTCCGTTAACAACCCCGCCTCTCCCGCCAGGCGCCGGCCTGAGCCGGCGTCTGGCAGGCCTGTCCGCTGCGTCGCCAACGATTCTGCAAGCGTGATCAGCCGAACAATTCCAGGCGCCAGAAGAGATGGTGGACCGGCGTCAAATGCCAGCGGGGCAGGCCGGCCCGGGCCAGGAGGTCGTGAAATTCGGCGGAGCTCACCGCGTGCTGGGGACTTAAGGCCCTGATGAGGGGGTGGACCAGCCAGGCGGGCAGGCCGGCTAAGCGCGCGAAGGCCCGGCTGTCCGGCCAGCGCGCCTCCCGGCGCAGTTCATAAACATAGCCCCGGCCGCCGGGCCTGAGGACCCGGGCCGCCTCCGCCACGCCCCGGGCCGGGTCGGGCCAGATGTGCAGGGTGAAGGTGGCCAGCACTGCGTCGAAGGCTGCGGCAGGGAAGGGCAGGGCCTGGGCGTCGGCCTGCACCAGCCGGGGGGGCGGGGCCCCCACCAGACCGGCCAGGTGGCGGCGGCAGTGCCGCAGCATGGGGTGGGAGAGGTCCAGCCCGGTGAGCCGCACGTCGGGGCGGGACCGGGCCAGTTGGCTCAGGAGAAAGCCGGGGCCGGTGCCCACATCCAGGAGGCTGGCCCCCGGGGGCAGGAGGTCTTGGAGGTCGCCCACAAAGCGGCGGTGGATGCCCCGCAGGATGAAGCCCCGCCCCAGGATGGCGTAGAGCCAGGGTGGGGGCTCCAGGTGGGGGAGAAAGAACCGGCCGGCCATGGGCCCTTAAACTAGCGGAAATGGCAGGCCACCCAGTGGCCAGCGGAGATTTCCCGGAAGACCGGCGCCTCGTCCCGGCATTCCGGCAGCCGGGCCTCGGGGCAGCGGGGATGGAATGGACATCCCGAGGGCGTCTCAAGGGGTGAAGGCGGGTCGCCTTTCAAGGGAGCCGGGCGATACGGGCGCTCCGGGTCCGGCAGGGGCACGGCCTGGAGCAGGGCTTCGGTGTAAGGGTGCAGGCGCCCCCGGGCGACGTCCCGACGGGAGGCTATATTGACGATCCTTCCCAAGTACATCACCCCGATGCGGCTGCACACCTGGGAGATGACGCTTAAGTCGTGGGAAATGAAGAGGTAGGTCAGGCCGTGGCGTCTCTGCAGCTCGGCCAGCAGATTGAGAATCTGGGCCTGGATGGAGACATCCAAGGCGCTTACCGGCTCGTCGGCCACGATGAGCCGGGGTCTGAGGGCCAGCGCCCGGGCGATGCCCAAGCGCTGGCGCTGTCCGCCGGAAAACTCATGGGGGTAGCGCTGGCCATGCTCCGGATCGAGCCCTACCTCCCGCAGGAGTTCTGCCACCCAGTCCCGGCGTTCCGTCTTGCTTCCCAGCCGGTGAATAACATACGGTTCTTCCAGGAGGCGGGCAATGGTCATCCGGGGATTGAGGGAGGAGTAGGGGTCCTGGAAAATGATCTGCATCTGGCGGCGCACCGCCTTGAGGGCAGCCCGGTCCAGTTTGTGGAGATGGTGCCCGGAAAACCAGACCTCCCCCCGGGTGGGCGGCAGCAGCGCCAGGATCAGGCGGGCCAGGGTGGACTTGCCGCAGCCCGATTCGCCCACCAGGCCGAAGGTTTCTCCCTCTTCCAGGGTAAAGCTGACATTATCCACCGCCTTGAGTTCGGGACCCTGACGCCAGTAGCCAGCCAGGCGGAAGGTGCGGCTGAGATTGCGGGCTTCCAGGAGAACCGCGGCCATGAACGTGAGTCTCCAGGTTGGGAAGATTTCGAGAAGGCAGGAGAAATCCCGCCCCTTTTTACCTCTAGGCATCAGTGGTGGCCGGCGCGGAATTTGCCCGAAGCCTCATCAGGACCAAAGTCATCGAGGCGGGGTTTCCCGCACTGCGCCTCTGCTCTTTTCCCGGCATACGAAAAAAGAGGCCGTACTGCTCCCTCCCCCTTCATGGGGGAGGGCTGGGGAGGGGGTGGCGATTTTAGGCACAGGGAATGAGAAAACCTCTTTATCCGCCTCTCCCAACCCTCTCCCACCGGGGGGGGACTTAACAACCAGGATGTTGCAAGATCCCTACCGGACACCACGGTCTATTTCTTAAGTATATCTTTAATTAACAGAGTACTCCGGAAATCCATGAAACGTCACCGGGACCATCCCCGGGGGATGGGGGGTAATTTTGAGTAATCTGCCTTTAGTTCCAGGTTTTTTCTCGTTATCCCCCCGTAACCTTCCCCCATCAGGGGGGAGAATAACGGCAAGAATTTTTCAGAAATACTCGTGGGACATGCCACTAATACCATTGTATGGCATGGGCCCCGGCTCCGCCGAGAAAAAAGGACGGCCGCGAAAGAATACGGTCATCGCCGGCCAACGCTGACAACGTGATCCCGGCTACCTGGTAGCGGCGGGTCAGCCAGGTGAGAAAGGCGCGGATCTTTCCCAGGAGGCGCCGGACTTTTGCTTCGCTGGCAAGGTGGGGGGTGCCTCCGGGCAGGAGTTCGGAGGAATGGAAAAACATGACCAGCGTCCCGCCGCCCCGGCGGACATGCAAGAGCGCCGCCAGGCGCATCACCGGCAAGGGGTGCCAGAGGGGCTGGATGCCGGCGGCGGCCGCAAAAGGAAACCAAGCCCGTCCGGCGTGCCCCAGCGGCAGGGGCAGGCGTCGGGAGACGCCATAGACGGCCCGGGGCAGGCGGGGAAGGAGGGGGACCATGGTGAGGGGGGCTTCCACCAAGGAAGCCCTGCCGGACGGAAGGTCCAGGCGAAAGGGGTCGGGGGGCGCCAGGAAATGGTCCGGGCCGCCGATAACCTGGGTCAGCGGCACCATGCTGCTGTCCACCCTCAGACCGAAATCGGGCAGGAGCGTCAGCAGTTCGGGCGACCAGTCAAAGCGGCCCATGCGGAAAGAACCGGGGGGCGCCCCAAAGGCCCGGGTCAAGGTGCGTTGCAGCGTGGCCAGCTTGGCCTCCAGGAGGTGGCGCGGCAGGTCCTGGCAACGCCGGGGCTCGGGGACCGGCAGAAACGGCGGGGTGTTCCAGGGATGGAGGTGGGCGCCGATTTCCGCCGCCAGCCGGTCCCGCCAATCAGCCAGGACGCGGCAGGCGGCCCCGTCCCGGGCCACCTGGTAGGTGGTGAGCAGGGTGAGGGGCAGGCCGAAACCCCGGGTGATGAAGGCCACCCGGCGCAAAGAGGCCACATTTCTGACCCCGGCCGCCTCCCGGGGATAACGGCCGGTAAACAGGCCTTCTTCTTCCACGTCCACGGTGACGGCGAGCCGGATCCGGGGGGGCATGAGTAGACGCCGTCAGCCTGCCGGGCCGTTGGCCGGCACCGGCCTGGGCCGGGGAAAGAGGGTGCGGTGTTCAAGAAAACAAGCCAGGAGCCTGAAGATCTCCCGATTGCCGCAAAAGTCCCCCTGCGCCAGATTTTCCCGGAACTGCGGCAACCGGCTTTCAAAGTCGGCGATGAGTCCGGGGCCGGGGCGGAAATCCAGGCAGGCAGCGCCGTAGCCCAGACGCTCCAGGTAATGGGCGTTCAGGAACTGTTCGAAGGCGTTTTGGATGGGGAAGGACAGCACCGGCTTGCCGAAATACAGGGCCTCGCTCATCAGGGTGTGGCTGCCCCCGCAGATTACATAAGCACAGGAGGCCAGGTCCTCCAGGAAGCCCTCTTCCGAATTGCGTTTAAAGGTCAGGTTGCCGTCCCTGGCTTCCTGATGGAACCCGTACACCATCACCGGCCGGGAAAGGGACCTGAGAAAAGGCACAAAGGCGGGGAAGGTGGCCACGCTTTGGTAGGCCACCACGTGGTCGCCGGGACGGGGGCGGCGGCTCAGGACGCTCTCCCGGAGCAAGGGCGCGGTCAACCGGGCTTGGGTTCCGGGCTTGACCGGCGGCCGATAAAAAGAGGTTATTAGGTACTCACGAGCCTGACTGAACAGCAGGCGCACCGCCAGTCCGGTGGTAAAGTGGGGCCAGGCCTGGGAGCGAGGGATGGTGTGGCGGCACAGGGTGATGACATGCTGATGGTCCAGAGACAGGCAGGGCACCCCGGCTTGGCGGGCGGCCAGCGGCGTCCAGAACTCATAGTCGCTCAGGCAGACGTCGGGCCCAAAGTCTTTGAGGATTTGGGCCGCCTGGGCGAGGAACCGGGGCGCCCCCAAAAGGATTTGGGCATTCTGCCACACCGTAGCTCCCAGAGCCACACGGTGCCGGCGAAAGACAGTGAGCGGTCCGCTCAGCTCCGCCACCGGGAACTCGGGAGCCAGGACGGCCGCCCCCCGGCCATAGGTCAGGAAGAGAAACTCATGCTGCAAAAAGGCCCGGGCCACCGTTAGGGCCCGAATGGCATGGCCATGAGCCGTGCCGTGGACGCCATAAAGAATTCTGGCCATAGGTTGTTGCCGGAGGCAGGTGGGAAGATGCCGGTTTGCGGCAGGGAGAAGGGGCCCCTACTGCGCCTGTCACTTTAGCGGGTGGTGGGGGTATTGTCAAGGGAGGACCGGGAGACTGAAGGTCTGTCGGTCAGCGGTAGAGCCAGCAGCGCACCCGGTGGCTGGGCCCCACCTCCTCCCAGGGCGGCTCCTCCCCGCAGGGGGCGAAGCGTTCCGGACAGCGCGCCGCGAAGAGGCAACCCGCCGGGGGGGCATAGAGGTTGGGAACTTGGCCGGGGATGGCGGACAGGCTCTCCCCGGGCGGGTGCCGGAAGTCCAGGCGGGGCACCGAAGCCAGGAGGGCCCGGGTATAGGGATGGCAGGGGCGGTGAAACAACTGGTGCGTGGGAGCCTCCTCCATGATCAGGCCGGCGTACATCACCGCCACCCGGTCGGCGGTTTGGGCCACGATGCCTAGGTTGTGGGTGATGAACAGCACCGAGAGGCCCAGTTGCTGCTTGAGGCGGCCCAAAAGTTCCAGGATCTGGGCCTGGATGGTGACGTCCAGGGCGGTGGTGGGCTCGTCGGCGATGAGGATGGCCGGCTCCAGCGCCAGGGCCATGGCGATGAGCACCCGCTGCCGCAAGCCTCCGGAGAGTTGGTGGGGGTATTGGCGGAGACGGCGGGGGGCGTCGCTGAGACCCACCCGGGCCAAAGCCCGGGCGGCCTGCTCCAGGGCTGCGGCGCGACTGAAACCCCGGTGCACCCGGAGGACTTCAGCCACCTGCTCGCCGATGGGAAAGACCGGGTTGAGCGCGGTCATGGGTTCCTGAAAGACCATGGCGATGCGGTTCCCCCGGATCTGGCGCAGCCGCTCTATTGGCAGCGTGAGCAGGTCGTCGCCGGCGAAGCGGATTTCCCCCTGGACCAAGGCGGTGTCCGGGGGCAGCAGCCGCAGTACCGCCTGGGCGGTTGCTGTCTTGCCGCAGCCTGATTCTCCCACCAGCCCCAGGGTTTCGCCGGCCGCCAACTCCAGGCTCACGCCGCCCACGGCCCGGAGGCGGCCGGCGGGCAGGTGGAAGTGTACCGTCAGGTCCTGGATGGTGAGCAGAGGGGAAGGCGCAGCCGGGCTCACGGGGTGGCGGCCCCGGACAGGGGAATCTGGATGGTGAAGGTGGAGCCGCGGCCGGGGGCGCTTTCTGCCAGGAGGCAGCCGCCGTGCTCCTCGACGATGTTCCGGCAGATGGCCAGCCCCAGCCCGGTGCCTTTGACCTTGGTGGTATAATAGGGTTGAAAAATCTTGGCCTGAACTTCCGGGCTCATGCCCTCACCGGTGTCGGTGATGCGGATTTCGGCGTGAGTCGGGGTGAGCCCGGTGGCCACGGTCAACTGCCCGCCCCGGGGCATGGCTTCCAGGGAATTTTTTAGGATATTCACCAAAACCTGGTGAAGCTGCTGGGGATCAAATTCCAGCATCGGCAGGGCCGCTTCCTGAACCCGGCGCAGTTCGACATGCTGTTCCCCCAAGCTGTCCTCAAAGAGCTCTAAGACCTCGTCCAGCAAAGCTTCCAGACTGCCGACAACCTTGCGGGCCGGAGGGCGCTTCACGAAATCCCGCATCTCCGCGATCATTCCTTCCAGCCGGGAGACTTCCTCCACGATGATGTTCAGCTTCTGGCGGCCTTTGTCATCCAGAGTCTCGGCTTTGGCCAACTGGCGGGCAAACCCGCCGATGATGGCCAGAGGGTTTTTGATTTCGTGGGCGATGTGGCTCACGGTATTGCCCACCGCGGCCAGCCGCTCGCTTTGCAGCAGGCGCTCCTCCATCTCCTTGCTTTCGGAGATGTCCCGGACAATCCCGGTAAAATAAACGTTCCCCTGGATCTCGGCCATGGAAAAAGAGATGCTCATGGGGAACTCACTGCCGTCCCGGCGCTGGGCGGTGAGCTCCAGATGTTTGCCGATGACCCGGGACTGTCGGGTGGCCAGGAAGCGGCGCACGTATTCCCGGTGGACCTCCTTGTGAGGCGGAGGAATGATGATTTTCAGGTCCTGGCCCAAGGCCTCGGCCCTGGCGTAGCCGAACATGCGCTCGGCGCCGTAGTTATAGCCGATGATGGTGTGCTGTTCGTTGATGGTGACGATGGCGTCGGTGACGTTCAGCAAAATGGTGGCGCTGAGCTCGATCTTTTGGCGCAATTCCTCAAACTGGCACAACACCCGTTCCAGGTAGGGGGTGCCGGGCCCAGTGATAAGATTCCACTGCCGATCCGCCGGAATCCCCAAAACGCGGGTGAGCCAATTTTGCCAGTCCAGGACCAAGTCGAAGGCTTCGGGGTTCAGGTCGGTCAGCGGTTTGAGGACGGTGATTGGTTCTCCCCGGATGAGACCCAACTCCACGGCCTCGGGGGTGGCTTCCGGGCCACCCGTTGGCGGGGGGGAAGCGCCGGGTGCCCCCGGGGTCTTGAAGAACTCCAGGTCCACCTGCGGATAACCGGCCACGGAGAACGGCAGCAAAAGCGGCAGGCAGCCGGCGTGGTCCCGGTCCACGATGACGGCGATGCGGATGGTGGCGGGGGTCTGGGGCATGCCGGAGCCTGGGAGTGATGCGGTGCAGGGGGAAGGGGAGCCTGGCCCCCCCTCATTTTCCCCTGGCAACCAACCCATGAGGGGTTGGGGGCGGAGCCTCGGGGAGGGGGCAAAGGCCCCGCAGCCCCTGTTCCCCTGCCCCAGCTACTCAATCCTCATACTTCTTGAACACCAGGGAGGCGTTGGTGCCGCCGAACCCGAAAGAGTTGGACAGGGCGCAGGCGATATCCTTCTTCCTGGCCTTCCCCACCACATAATCCAGGCCGTGGCACTCCGGGTCCACCTCGTTCAGATTGATGGTGGGCGGCACGATACCATCCCGGATGGAGAGGATGGTAAAGATGGCTTCCACCGCCCCGGCGGCCCCCAGCAGGTGGCCGGTCATGGACTTGGTGCCGCTCACCAGGGGCCGCTTGCCTTCGGGAAAAATCTCCAGCAGGGCCTGAACTTCGTTGCGGTCCCCCACCGGCGTGGCCGTAGCGTGCGGGTTGACGTAATCGATCTGCTCCGGGGTCAAGCCGGCATCCTGGAGGGCCAACTGGATGCAACGCCGGGCTCCCTCCCGGTGAGGATCGGTGATGTGATAGGCGTCGCCGGTCATGCCGAAACCAACGATCTCGGCGTAAATCCGGGCTCCCCGCCGTTTGGCGTGCTCCAGCTCCTCCATGGCCAGGATTCCGGCACCTTCAGCCATGACGAAGCCGCAGCGCTGGATGTCGAAGGGGCGGCTGGCCGCCTCCGGTCGGTCGTTATAGCCCAGGGCCAACGCCCCCATGCGGTAGAAGCCGGTGATGGTCAGCGGGGTAATGGCCGCTTCGCTGCCGCCCGCCGCCATCATGTCGGCCTCGCCCAACTGGATGGAGCGCAGGGCCATGCCGATGGCATGGGAACCGGCGGCGCAGGCAGTGGACAGGGCAATATTGGGACCCTTGGCCTTGAAGCTGATGGAGACATTGCCGGCGGCCAGGTTGGGAATCATCTTGGGCACCAGAAACGGGGACACCCGACGCACTCCTTCATTGAGGAGGCGCATCATGGAATCTTCCCAGGAAGCGACGCCGCCCATGCCGCTGGCGATGATCACTCCGGCGCGCTCGGGGTCCTCGGCCTCCAGGTCGATGGCCGAGTCCTTGATGGCCTCGAGGCTGGCAGCCAAGGCATACTGGGTGAAACGGTCAGTGTATTTGGTCTGCTTCAGGTCCTCTTTGGTGACGTTTTGCTTGCGCTCCTGCATGAGCTGCTTCAGGTCGAAGCCAATGATCTCCCCGCCGATGAGGGGAAAGTCCTCCGGAGCCCGGAAGGTTGCGGCGGCCTCATCATAGGCCGAACTGAGGCGCCTGATACCCGATTCTCCTGCCAGGAGTTTTTGCCAGACTGTTTGCGTGTCCAGGCCCATGGAGGTGACCATGCCCACTCCGGTAACCACCACTCTCCTAAGGCCCTGGGGTTTATTGCCCGCCATGCACCAACCTCCGCCCTTTGTGGGGATCTTGTTTGAACATATCGCTAAACCCGGTGCGAGGCAATGAGTATTTGGCCAGTTTCCGGTGGGGGTGAACTGCTAGGGCGCGGCCAACCGCCGTTTTGTCTGGTCGGCCCGGCTTCGACAGCTCTGAATGCCGGGCTGGGCGGTTCCGGGCGGCGCTTCCGGACCCATTGCCTCTTCGGTGTGTTCATACTTTACCAAATTTCGCCCATACCCGCCAGAATTGTCCGGCACCTCCGCCCGCTATGATACCATATCCAGGCGGAAGGTCACCAAGGCAACCCCCGGGGCAAGGAGAAGGGCCGGGAGCCCCGGTGGTTCTGAAAGGTGCGGTTATGGAGCCTCAGGCCGCGAAGCCCGGCGGCCGCTTCGCCTCGACGGTGGAGGTGCAGACCTACTGCGGCGGCCGGCTGCATGAACGGCCCCGGCGCTTCACCTGGGAAGAGGCCTGGCTGGAGGTGGAGGACATCCTCCGGGAATGGCGCTCGCCGGAGGAGTCGTGGTTTCTGGTCCAAGCAGGGGACGGCCGCTGCTTCCTCCTGGCCTACTCCTGGACTGCCCACTCCTGGCGGGCGGCTTGGGTAGCGGTGAGGGGGAAGGGATCCAATTCAAGGGCGGGATGCCTGCCCGGCCCTCGGAGCAACCTCAAATACCTGAGAAAAATTGCGGGGATGACCCAGGGGGTTGAAAAAATCCTTTTACTTTGGGAAAGATTGCGCGATACAATTGGCCTGTTAATAAAATCCTGACATCTTCCCGGAAAATTCTCATCATCCCAGAACCTAAGCGAGGTCTACCGATGAAGTGCAAAGTCTGCTCTTCATATATGCAGAAGCTCTATTCTTTTTACTCCCCCTTTTATGATCATGTTTTTGGACACCTCCTGGCCCCCGGTCGGCGCCAGGCCTTCAATTATCTGGACCGGCAGCCGCACCAGAAGATCCTGGAAATCGGCGTGGGTCCCGGCTCCACCCTGGAATTTTACCCGCCATACACCGAGTTGGTGGGGATCGACATCTCCCCGGCCATGATCGAGCAGGCGCGGGCCAAAGCCCAACGCCTCAATAGCGGCAGCCGCTTCACTTTGGAGGTCATGGACGCCGAAAACCTGGAATTTCCGGACAACACCTTCGATGTGCTCATGAGCGCCTATGTCATCACCACGGTCTCCGATCCCTACCGGGTCTGCCGGGAAATGCTCCGGGTGGTGAAACCCGGCGGCAAATTCATCGTGGTCAACCATACCCGCAGCGAAAACGGCAATTACTGGGGCCGCCTCGAGGACTTGCTGGCCCCGGTGTTCGTGCGTATCGGCTTCACCACCGACCTGGATGTCATCAAAGTGCTGCGGGAGGTGGGCATCCGGGTTGAGCGGGCCATTCCCTGCAACCTTTTCAAGACAGGGCGGATTATTTTGGGAAGCAAGCCCGCCTGATTCACCCCAGACGCCATTGGCTCAAGGGTGCACGAAAGATCAGCAACCTCAAGGGGATGGTTCCGGTTCCCCGGACCATCCCCCTTGTTTTGAGATGGCTAAGCGAGGCTTGGAGCCCACCGATCCCGGCAACAGGATACCCTGGGATTCCCTCGCCCCCATGCCCTGACGGTTTTGCCGATGGCCGGGATGACCGGGGGCCGGGGCGCTGATTCCCGGCAAGCAATTAGTGTTGCGGGTTTCGGCCGGAGGGCAGGCGGAGGACCGCTTGCTGACCGCCGCCGGCGGCGTTGCGAAGCCCCTGACCGGAAGGAACGCGCCATGCAGATCACCAACGATTCTTTTGTCACCGTGGATTACCTCATCCGATTGGAGAACGGGGAATCCTTTCCCGCCACCGGGACCCCGGAGCGCCTGTCCTTTGTCATGGGCCACGGCATCATGCCCCCAGACCTGGAAAAAGCGCTCCTGGGTATGCAGGCGGAGGAGCAGAAGGTGGTCCACCTTACCAAGGAGCAAGCCTATGGGGAGGTGGACCAGGACCTCATTATCGAGATCCCCAAAGCCGAATTCGACCCGGAGGCGGACCTCACCCCCGGGACCGTGTTTGAAACGGAAGATGAAGAGGGCCACCCAGTCTATTTCATCCTGGTGGAAGAGAAGGGCGACGTGGTGGTGGTGGACTTTAACCATCCTTTGGCCGGCCACGCCATGAATGTCAGTATTACCGTGCGGGAGGTCCGGGAGGCCACCCCCGAGGACCTGAAGGGCTGTACCTGCGAGGTCTGCGGCCACGAGGGCGGCTGAGGTGACCGGGGGGAGGCGGTCCGGACCAGTCCAGACCGCCCCGGTGTTTCCCTCCTATTCCCGCTTCCGCACCGGTGGCGAGGAGAGCGACATGGGCTTTCCCTGGCTGCGGCAGTACGATCCCGGGGTGCCGGCTGAGGTGGAGCCGCCCCGGCGGGCGGTGCCCTGGCTCTTGTGGGACGCGGCCGACCGGGTTCCCCACCTGCCGGCCCTGACGTTTTATGGCCGCACCACCACCTACGGCCAACTGCGGCAACAGACGGCCTGCCTGGCCCAGGGGCTCAAAGAACTGGGCCTGAGCCCCGGGGAGCGCCTGGGGATCATGCTCCCCAACTGCCCCCAACTGGCAACGGCCTATTCCGCCGCCTTGGCTTTGGGCGCCGTGGCGGTGCTCCTCAATCCCTTAAATAGCCCCAAGGAAGTGCGCTACCAGGTGGAGGATTCCGGGGCCCGCATGCTGGTAGTCCTGGACCATCTGCTTCCCAAAGCGCAGGAATCCCTGGAGGCGGGCCTGTTGGAGCGGGTGATCGTCACCTCTCTCAGGGAGGCCCTGCCCTGGCCCCTGTCCTGGCTGTATCCTCTGAAGGCCTGGCGGCAGAAGCTCCCCCAGGGTTATGCCCCGGGGCCGGGGCGCCTGTCCCTGAACGGCCTGCTCAAGTCGCCGCCCCTGGACCGGCCGCCGGTGCCGATGCCGGAGGATGTTGCGGTACTCCAATATACGGGCGGCACCACCGGAATCTCCAAGGCGGCGATCCTGACCCATGCCAACCTGATGACCAACGTGGCCCAGATCAATGCCTGGATGAAGCAGGTGCGTTTCGGGGGTGAACGCATTGTGGGCCTGCTTCCTCTGTTCCACGCCTTCGGCCTGACGGTCTGCCTCAACTGGCCCCTGTCCATCGCGGCCAACGTCCTGCTCCTGCCCCGCTTTGAGATTACCGATTTCCTCAGGCTGCTGAAACGGCAGCGCCCCACCATCCTGCCGGGAGTGCCCACCTTGTTTGTGGCACTCATCAATCACCCTCAGACCGGCAGTCTCGATTTTTCCAGGTTGTGGGCCTGCGTCAGCGGTTCGGCGCCGCTGCCGGCCGAGGTGCGGGAAAGCTTCGAGCAGCTCACCGGTTGCCGGATTCTGGAAGGTTATGGGCTTACCGAGGCCAGCCCGGTGACCCATTTCAATCCGTTTATGGGGAAGCGGCCGCCGGGCAGCATCGGCCTGCCCTTTCCAGGGACCGAGGCCAGGATCATGGACCCGGAGACCGGCGAGCGGGAGCTGTCCATAGGGGAAGTGGGGGAGTTGTGCCTCAAGGGCCCCCAGGTGATGGCCGGCTATTGGCGCCGGCCTGAGGAAACCGCCCTGGTGCTCCGGGATGGCTGGCTCTACACCGGCGACCTGGCTAGGATGGACGAAGACGGATATTTCTATATAATTGACCGAAAAAAGGACCTGATCATCAGCGCCGGGTACAAGATCTTTCCCCGGGAGGTGGAAGAGGTCCTCTATCAGCACCCCAGAGTCAAGGAGGCGGTGGTTCTGGGCTGTCCGGACCGCTACCGGGGCGAAGTGGTGAAAGCGGTCATCGTGCCCCAGGGAGGGACGGAACTGACGCCAGAGGAGGTGATCGCCTTCTGCCAGGACCGGCTGGCGGCCTACAAGGTGCCACGGCTGGTGGAGTTTCGAGGGGAGCTGCCCAAAAGCACGGTGGGTAAAATCCTACGCCGGCAGTTGCGGGAGGCGCCGGGAACTCCCTGAGGCCGACAGGGTGGCCAGCCACCGCCTGAGGGCCGGCGCCAGCGCTCCCCTGGGGCACCGGGGAGGCGAAACAGGTTGGGGACAGGGATGACGTTGCGGCGGGTTCTCAGGTACTACTGGGTCAGGCTCACCCGACTGCGGGGGGATCCCCGGCGGCTGGCCTGGGGTATGGCCCTGGGCGTCTTCGTGGGGATCACCCCCACCTTTCCCTTCCATACCGTGACGGTGCTAACCCTGGCGCCGCTCTTGAGGGTCTCCATAGTGACCGCCTACATGGGCATCTGGATCATGAATCCGGTAACCATGGCGCCGCTGTATTATCTGGCCTATGAGGTGGGCTGCCTGGTCTTGTTTCCCGGGGGCGGCCTGTGCCTGCCGGATTCATGGACCTGGCAGGCGGCTTTGGAAGTTTTATGGCGGGGAGGTCTGGCTCTGCAGGTGGGCGGGGTCATCATCGCCCTCCCGCCTGCGGTGGCCTCCTATTTCCTTACCCTCTGGGCCGTTCGGCGTCACCGCCGCCGCTTCGAGACCTCCGGTGTTCAGCCGCTCTCCCCGGGCACTTCTTGAGCGTCTCGGCCTCAAGCCCAAGAAAATTCTGGGCCAGCATTTCCTGACACAGCCGTCCCAGGCGGCCCGCATTGTGGCGGCCCTGGCCCTCCAGGCCGGCGATGTGGTAGTGGAAGTGGGTCCGGGTCTGGGAGCCCTCACCGGCCTTTTGGCTGAAGGCACCGGGAGGCTGGTGGCCCTGGAGGTGGACCGCCAGTTGGCCGCCTTCCTGGCGGAGGAGTTTTGCCAGCACCCCGGCGTCACGGTGCTTTGCCAGGACGTGCTGACGTTCGATCTGCCGGCCTTGGCCCGGGAGTCAGGCTGTCTGCTCAAGGTGGTGGGAAATCTGCCCTACCAGATCACTTCGCCGTTGTTGTTCAAACTGGCGGCTGAAAAAGAAGCGGTGCAACTGGCGGTGCTCATGATGCAGCAGGAAGTGGCCCAGCGCCTCATCGCCCGACCTGGCGGCAAGGACTATGGCATCCTGAGTGCCATCCTGCAATACCACTTTGCTCCCAGCCGCCTCTTCACCTTGGGTCCCGGCAACTTTTACCCCCCTCCCCAGGTGGATTCCACGGTGGTGAGCCTTAGACCCCGGCCGCCGGAGCCGGGAGCGCTGGACGAGGTTTTGTTCGCCCGGGTGGTGAAGGCCGCCTTCGGCCAGCGTCGCAAGACTTTGAAGAACAGTCTGGCAGCGGCAGCCGCCGCCTTGGACCTCGCCCCTGGCGCGGTCAGCGCCCTGCTTCAGGAGGCCGGGCTGGATCCGGGGCGGCGCCCTGAAACCCTGAGCGTGGCCGACTTTGTCAACCTGAGCAACCTGCTGGCTGCCCGTCGGGCCGAAGGCAGGGGGGGGAACTGAGGGGTGCCGCCCCTGTGGCTGCTGTTCGGTTTGGGCGCGGCCTTGGGGGACGCCGGGGCCGATGCCCTCACCAAGCGGTATTTCAGCCATCTGCCGCCGTACGGCATGGGCCTGATGCGCATCTTGAGCACCACCCCCTGGCTGGCCGCCGGCCTCTGGTTCGTGGCCTGGCCGCCCCTGGATCTGACCTTCTGGCTGGCCATCGCCGCCCTGATGGTCCTGGAGGTGGCCTCATCCCTGCTCTACATGGCCAGCCTCAAGATTTGCCACCTGTCCCTGTGCATCCCCTTCCTGTCCTTTACCCCGGTGTTCATCCTGGCCACGGGCCATCTGCTGCTGGGGGAGATGCCCAACCACGCCGGTTTGGCAGGGATTGTGCTCATCGGCGCCGGCGGCTACGTCTTGAGCCTGGGAACCGGGAAGGCCGGGTGGCTGGCCCCCCTGGCCGCCTTGTGGCAGGAGCGGGGCGCCCGACTGATGCTGGCGGTGGCCTTCATCTTTTCCCTCACCGCCACCCTGTACAAACTGGCCATATTGCACTCCGAGCCTCTGTTCATGGGGGTAACCTATCCGCTGCTGTTCAGCGGGGTGATGTTGAGCGGCTATCCTTTCAGCCGGGTGCGCCTGGGGGAAGGCCTCCGGGGGCGCTGGCCCTGGTGCCTGCTCCTGGGGGTTTGCGTGGTGACCAGCATCTGGTGCTTCACCTTCGGCGTCAGGCTGGTGCCCACGGCCTACCTCATCGGGGTGAAGCGCCTGAGCCTTTTGTTCAGCGTGCTTTTGGGGGGGCTTTGGTTCAACGAGCGCCCTTTTTGGCCCCGGCTGGCAGGGGTTCTCCTGATGGTGGGCGGCGCCGTCCTCATCGCTCTCAAGGGCCGGTGAGCCTCAAAATGGAGCGCCTGGCCGGCGATGGAGCGCCACCGGGATTTCCGGCTCGGGGAAGAGGGGAACCGGAGCGGCGCCGGCTCCCGCTCCCGGGGCTGCTGGTAGGCAGGCGGTCATGAGCAAGGATGCAAGTCATTTCCAGCCCCGCACCTACCGCACCCGCATGGCCCGGGAAGGGCTGGTGCCCTTCCAGGTGACGGTGAAGGAAACGGACCTCTTCATCCTGGCGGCCCGGGATCTGAGTGCCGAGGCCCGGCGGGTGGTGGTGCAGGAGCGGGCTCAACTGGAGGCCTACATCGCCGTCCACCCGGAGTTCCTCTCGGCGCTCACCCCCTGGTCCGACGACCCCTTCGCCCCCCCGCTGGTGCGGGATATGGTGGCCGCCGGAGGCCGGGCAGGGGTGGGACCCATGGCCGCGGTGGCCGGGGCCATCGCTGAGCGGGTGGGGCATTCCCTCCTCGCTTTGAGTTCCGAGGTCATCGTGGAAAACGGCGGGGATATCTTTTTGGCCGTGACCCACCCTGCGACGCTGGCCCTGTACGCCGGCCAATCCCCCTTGAGCTACCGGGTGGGGTTGCGGGTCCACCCGGCTGACACGCCCCTGGGGGTGTGCACCTCCGCGGGCACCGTGGGCCACTCCCTAAGCTTTGGTCGGGCCGACGCCGCCTGTGTGCTGGCGCCCGCCGCCAGCTTGGCCGATGCCCTGGCCACGGCGTTGGGAAACCGGGTGCGGCAGGCCGGAGACATCGCCGCAGCCCTGGACTGGCTGGCGGGCATTCCCGGCGTGCTGGGAGGCGTCGTGGTGGTGGGAGAGCACCTGGGGGCCTGGGGGCGGGTGGAACTGATCCCCTTGTGATGGCTTGACTTTCCGGTGCCCTTGGGGGAGACCCCGGCAACCCCCTGGATGGTGCCTTGCCCCCCGGTGGCGGGTGGCCAGGGAAACCGTGCGACCCGACGGTTGAAAATTTAACAAGATTCCGGGGGAGCCAGATTCGGATGTTTCCCGGCCCCATAGAAAATCCTGCAGACCGTCGGGGCAACGGGATGAGAGGGTATCTGGTCCTCGCCGGTTATGGCCCGGCGCCGCTGCCGGCGGGTGCCATCCGCCGGACTTCAAGGCCGCTCCGCATTCCCGGCGGGGGGCGGAAGGAGTGGGAGGCGACGGTCTTTTTTCCTTTATCGTTTTACAAGCAAGAAGACTTATGGAAGATTCTCCCCCGCCGGAAAGATTGCTCCGGTTCATCGGGGACTTCCGGACCAAGCGTCCTCGCCGAAAAACGTTTTTCAGGGTACCGGTTCTTCTGGCCTTTCACCGTGGTTCACAAGGCTTTGGTTCCCCCGAAACCCCGAGAGGTCTTATAAAACATCGGGGCTTGGCCCCATGAGCCCACCATGGCGTCATCGGCGGCCCCCCCCAAGGGCATCGTTTCAGAAGCCCTCTTCGGGAATTAAAGCCTCTGATTTCCCCCTGGATAGGGGGAAAATAGGGTGAACGTAAGTTAACATATTGAAAAGCTTATTATATTCCCTGGCCATTATTATTATGCGATAATAAATTTCTGGCGAAAAAAAACTTCTTTTAAAACGATAATTTTTTTGGTATGAAGAGAGAAAATCAGATTATCCGGCACTCGTTTTGCTAACAAAAAGAGGGCAAGTGACCACAGGGGGAGTTCTGGCCTGATCGAGAGGCTCATGAAAAAATCCGCCAAGATCACCAGAGAAGAAGAGGCGCTCAGGGATTTTTTCCGCGTTCTGAATGTGCTCCGGGAGAGCAACCAGGCACTCATCGAGGCCAGCGAAGAAGTGCCCTTCTTGCGGGAAATGTGTCGGGTCCTGGTGGAGACGGCGGGCTATTCCCTGGCCTGGGTGGGCTACCGGGAAGAAGGCAGCAGCCGGCTCATGCCGGTGGCCGTGGTGGGCGATGTAGACGGTTTCTTGCAAGCCGCCACCTTTACCCTGGACGACTCCGAGCTGGGCCAAGCCCCTCCCAGTGTGGCCTTCAGGCGGGGCGTCCCGGTCTATGCGCCGAATCTGGAGACTGACCCCACCTTCGAACCCTGGCGGGAGGCGGCCCGGCAAGCGGGGCTGGCTTCCTGCCTGGCTCTGCCCCTCATCGATAAGGGCCAGACCTTCGGGGTCCTCTCCATCTTCGCCGAACCCCCCGACGCCTTTCCGCCAGCCGAACAGAGCATGTTGGCCAATCTGGCCAAAGCGACGGCCTTCGGGGTCATGGTGCTGCGGACCCAGGCGGAGCGGGAAAATCTCAAAAATGATCTGAAACTTAAGGCCACCATGCTGGATTTTGCCAGCGAGTCGGTCTTCATCCAGGATCTGGAAGGGCGTTTTCTGTGGTTCAACCGGGCCACCGCCCGGGAGCTGGGCTATACCGAAGAGGAACTGCTCACGCTTAACAGCTTTCAGTTGGAAACCCCGGAATACGCCCGGCTGCAAAACGAGCGTCTCAAGGAGCTGCTGGAGCGGGGGGAGACCACCTTTGAATCGGCCCATTTCCGCAAGGACAGCACGGTGCTGCCGGTGGAGATCCATGCCCGGGTGGTGGAGCTGGGGGGGAAAAAGGTCATTCTCATCGCCTCCCGGAACCTGTCCGAACGGTGGCAGTCCAAGCAAACGCACAAGGAACTGGAGGAAAAATACCGAAGGCTGTATGATAGCTCCCAGGTGGGGGTTTTTCGCGCCCGTCTGAGTGATCTGCGCTTTCTCGAGTGCAATCAGCGCCTGGCCCAGATGCTGGGGTATGACAGCCGGGAGGAGTTCCTTCAGGACTACATCCCTTCGGAGCACTTCGTTGACGCCAGCACCCGGGAGCGTTTGCTGGCCAGCCTCAGAAACGGCGATCTAAGAAACTTCGAGATCCGGTTTTACCGGCGGGACGGGGCCATTGTTTCGCTGTTGCTATCCGGCACGGTGGACCACTCCTTGGGGCTCTTCGAGGGGGTGGCCAGCGACATCAGCGATCTGCGGAAAGTGGAAGAGGAGCTTCGGCAATCCGAGGACAAGTACCGCACCCTGGTGGAACAGCAATTGGGGCGTTCCCTGCTTTACGCCATGGAGCGTCACCGCCTGAAACAGGAAATGCATCGGGACCGGGAACTGTGCGCCAAGGTCATTGACGGTTGCGGCGACGGCATTTTGGCCTTCGACCGCAACTACCGCCTCACCTTGTGGAGCGGGGCGATGGAGGAATTGACCGGCCTGAGCCGCAGCAAGGTCATCAACAAGAACGTCTTCAAAGTACTGCCGATTTTCAAAGAGCTTCAGGAATCCCGGCAGGTTTTCAGCACCACGCCCCAGCCCCATTTTCTGGACACCGAGCGGCCATTGCAGCTCTCCCTCACCGGCCCCGAAGGTTTTTTCGACGCCAGCTTCACTCCTCTCCTGAACGAATCGGGGGAAGTGGCGGGCGGCCTGATCACCATCCGCAACCTCACCGAAGCCAAACGGGTGGAGCAGGCTCTCCGGGATAAACAACGTCTCCTGGCCAACCTGTTCAGCGGTTTGCAAAGCGGCATCTCCATCCTGGACCCCACGTACACCATCCTCCAGGTCAACCCGGTTCTGTCCCAGTGGTACAGCCACGCCCAACCCCTGGTGGGGCGCAAGTGTTACGAAGCCTACCACGGTCGGGAGGCGCCCTGCGAATTCTGTCCCACCAAACAGACCCTGGAAACCGGCAGGCCGGGCAAGGCGCTGGTCCCCCGGCGGGGACCCCACGGTGAGGAGGTCGGCTGGCTGGAGGTCCACACCTATCCCCTCACGGACTTGGAAACCGGCGCCCGCCTCGGGGTGATCGAACACAGTGTGGACGTCAGCGAACAACGGCGAATGGAAGCGGAGCTCAGGGAATTCCAGGGCCGCTATCAGTTCATGGTCAGCAGCCTGCCCGTTCTGGTGGTGCGGCTCCAGCCCGACTGGAGTGTGGCGTGTTTCGATGACCAGATCGAAGCCTTCACCGGCTACAGCCGGGAGCAGTTCGCCAACCGCAGCCTCCATTGGCTGGATCTGGTGGCCGAGGAAGACCGGGAGACGGTGGCGCGTCTGTTTTCCCAACCTCCGGGCCTGGAACAGCCCAAAGCCCGGGAGTACCGCCTCAAACAGAAAGACGGCGGCACCCTGTGGGTTCAGGAAAACGCCCAGGTTATCTACCGTCCGGACGGCAGCCTATCTCATGCCGAACTGGTGGTGGTGGACATTTCGGAGCGCAAAAAGACCGAGGAGATGCGCCCGAAACTGGAGGACCAGCTGCGCCAGGCCCAGCGGCTGGAGGCCATCGGCACCCTGGCCGGTGGCATCGCCCATGACTTCAACAACATCCTGGGAGTTATGCTGGGCTATACCGAGATGACCTTGGCCGCGCTTCCCGACGACAGCCCCCTGAAACGCAAGCTCTTGCAGGTCCTCAAGGCCGGTCAGCGGGGCAAGGAACTGGTGAGCCAGATCCTGGCCTTCAGCCGGCCCATGAAGCAGGAACGGCGTCCCACTCAGGTGGGGGCCATCATCAAGGAAACCCTAAAGATGCTCCGGGCCACCCTGCCCACCACCATCGAACTCAAGATGAGCCTGGAGAACCGCCAGGACACGGTGCTGGCCGACCCCACCCAGATCCACCAGGTGCTCATCAACCTGTGCGCCAACGCCGCCCATGCCATGCGGGAACAGGGCGGGGTCCTGGAGGTGAAACTCAGGCCGGTGAACCTGGATACCGAGAGCGCCAGGCAATACCATGACCTCAAGCCAGGGGCGTACGTGCAGTTGAGCATCAGCGACACCGGCCATGGCATGGACAAGACGGTGCTGGAACGCATCTTCGACCCATTTTTCACCACCAAGGCGCCGGGGGAGGGCACCGGTATGGGGCTGGCCGTGGTGCACGGCATCATCAAATCACACCACGGCGCCATTGTGGTGGACAGCGAGCCGGGCAAAGGGTCCACCTTTCATGTCCTGCTGCCCCGCATCGAAGAACGGGAGGTGAGCGGCTCCCGGGAGAACGCCTCCATGGATCGCGGCCAGGGTCGTATCCTGTTTGTGGATGACGAGGAGTGGCTGGTGGAAATGTGGCAGGAGATCCTCCAGAGCCTGGGGTTCGACGTGCACACCACCATGAGCAGCACCGAGGCCTTGGAACTCTTCAACAAGCAGCCGGAATACTACGACTTGGTCATTACCGACCAGACCATGGCCCGCATGACCGGCTTCGAGTTGGCCAAAGCCATGCTGGCTATCCGGCCTGATATCCCCATTATCCTTTGTACCGGTTACAGCGATCTGATCACCCCGGAGAAGGCCAAGGAGGCCGGCATCCGTGAATTTGCCATGAAACCGCTGTCCATCAGCGATCTGACGGCGGCGATCCAGAGGATCCTGCCGGGGAAGAGTCAGGCGGTTTCCAGGGATTGATACTGCCAAAGGCCAGGAGGGCTGGGATCCCATGTTGCACGCCTCTTTTGCGGAAGAGGAACAGATTGGCCAGGAGCTCCCCCAGGAGTCTTCGGCCACGGCCCGGGTGCTGATCATCGACGACGACGAGCTGTTTTGCGAAATGCTGTCGGACATGGTCCAGGACATGGGCTTTGGCGTCCAATTTGCCCGCACGCTGGGAGACGGTTTTACGTTAGCCCGGGAGCACGATTTTGACGTAGTCTTTTTGGATGTGCGCCTGCCGGACGGCAGCGGTTTGGAGCTGCTGCCCCGTCTCCGGGAACTCTCCTCCTCGCCCGAGGTGGTCATCATCACCGGGGCCGGGGACCCCGACGGCGCTGAACTGGCCATCGTCAACGGCGCCTGGGACTATATTGAAAAGCAATCCTCCATTAAGAAGATGACCTTGGCGCTCACCCGGGCCCTGCAATACCGTTCGGAGAAGAAGACCCGCAAACCTGCGGCCATGGCCCTGAAGCTGGAAGGCATCGTGGGGAGCAGCCCGGCGATGCGGGCCTGCTACGATCTGCTGGCCCAGGCCGCCGACAGCGAGGCCAACGTCCTCATCGTGGGGGAAACCGGCACCGGCAAAGAGCTCTTTGCCCGGGCCATCCATTTCAACAGCCTCCGCCAGGATCGGCCTTTTGTGGTGGTGGACTGCGCCGCCCTGCCCGAATCCCTGGTGGAGAGCGCCCTCTTCGGTTACGAGAAAGGGGCCTTCACTGGCGCGGACAAAGCCCAGGTGGGCCTGATCAAGCAGGCTGACGGGGGCACCCTGTTCCTGGATGAGGTGGGGGAGCTGCCCCTGACCATGCAAAAAGCGTTTTTACGGGTTCTCCAGGAGCGGCGCTTCCGCCCTTTGGGAGCCAGGGCCGAGATCGAGAGCAACTTCCGGGTGGTGGCCGCCACCAACCGGGACCTGGACCAGATGGTAAGCGAAGGCACGTTCCGCAAGGATCTGCTCTTCCGCCTGCGCTCCTTGACCATGACCCTGCCGCCCCTTAGGGAACGCCTGGAGGACATCCGGGACCTGGTGCTGCTGCACACCAGCCGCCTGTGCCAGACTTCGGGCGTCGGCCCCAAGGGCTTCGCGCCGGAATTCTTCGAAGCCCTCATGGCCTATGACTGGCCGGGCAACGTGCGGGAACTGGTGAACACCCTGGAGCGGGCTTTGGCTGCGGCGCGCCACGAACCCACGCTGTTTCCCAACCACCTGCCCAGCGACCTGCGCATCAAGGTAGCCCGCATCGCCGTCAGCAAAGAAAGCCCCAACGGTTCCCGGGAAGTTCCCCGGCCCCTGCTCCCCAAATTGAAGGAATTCCGGGAGGCGGCGGTAGCCCGGGCCGAAAAGCAGTATCTGCAGGACCTCATGAACCTGGTCAACAACAATATCAAGGAAGCCTGCGTGGTGTCGGCCCTCTCGGTGCCCCGGCTGTATGCGCTGTTAAAAAAGCACAAGATAAAATATTAAAAACCAAGAAAATGTCTTCTTAAACAATAAGAAAACCTCCCTCCCTAAATAATCCCCTAACATATCAATAGGATAATCAGCCTGGAGGCAGGCGCCTCCAGGTTGCCTGCCCTTTCCCGCCACCGGCTGCCGGGGCATTGCCGCCCGGGGAAGCCGATGGCGTCTCTTTCCTTCCCGCCTGGATGCCGGTCGCCCCTTGCCTGAGCGCCCACAGGCTGAAGGGCCGGGCTTACCTTCGACCTCCCCCTTTGGGGCTAAAGCCCCTTGGCCGGCCTTTCCCCCGACGCCGATGAGGCGGCAAAGGCAACGGCCGGAACGGCCGACCCTTTGCTCCTCTGGAGCGAGAGCCTCCGGTCTCCTTCTTGCTGAGATCTTCCCAGCAACTCCAAAAGGGCCGTGGCAAACCAGAGGCTCGGCTGAGCTGGGAAACCGGCGGGGGTGGGGGCGGGCGGTAACCCGGGGGTGGTAAAGGTCCAGCGGTTTGGAAGAAACGTGCAGCGGTTTCTAAAAAAATGAGAAGGCCGGTGAGGAAAGTTCCAGCGAATGGCATGTTTCTTGGAAGAATATCAGGAAACCTGACACTCTTTGGGAAAGGGGGAACCGGTAGAGAACGAGGGAAACTGACCAGGGATAACGTTCAATGACCATGGGCTGCGGCCCGAGACACGGCTAAACCACACAACCGGCAACCTGCCAAACCGAATCACCAAAATCCGAACAAAAAATCTATGGAGGGAGCAGTGATGAAAAAGTTTTTCAAGGATGAATCCGGCGCTTCGATGGTTGAGTACGGCCTGCTGGTGGCTTTGATTGCGGTGGTGCTCATTACCGCCATTACCGCCCTGTCCGGCGGCATTGAGACTACCTTCAACAAGGCCGCCACGGAAATGAACAACGCTGCGTCCTAAGAGGCCCTACACGGCTTTGGCGGTCCGGCGGCAGTCTGTCGGGCCGCCAAGGCGCTCATCCTGGTATAGGAAAGATTTTATGGAAATATTAAAGAGCATCTGGGTGGAAGAGGCGGGTGCCAACATGGTGGAATATGCTCTCATGCTGTTTCCTCTGGCTATTACGCTGATCTTTGCCATCAGTTTTTTAAGCGAAGCGATGCAGAAGGCTTTTAACGCAGTGGGCCAGGCAGTGAAACAAGGGTAACAACCCAGGGTTTAGATTCAGAGAAAGGAAGAGCGCCATGACTCACGCAGAACTGAAAGAAATCGCCGCCTTGTTGGCCACGTTGGCCCTGTCTCTGTCCCTGATCAGTCTTTCCTGGACCGCCTGGCTGATCTGAGACGGCCAAGGTCGGCCACATCAGCTCTTTGCGAACGCTGCTGAAACGAGGAAGGGGAGGAATTAACCCATGTCCGAATTTGCGGGAGTCCTTGAACTTCTGAACCAGGATGGGAGATTCCTCTTCCCGCTGGCCTTTGCGGCATGGATCGCGGTGGGGGATGTCCGTACCCGCCGGATTCCCAATCTGCTCAATCTGGCCATCGCCCTGAGCGGCTTGGGCTTCCAGGGGGCGACGGGAGGCTGGACCGGCCTGGCTGAAGGGGTTTGGGGCCTGCTGTTGGGTTTTGGCCTGCTGTTTCCCCTCTACTGGCTGAAAGGTATGGGGGCTGGGGACGTCAAGGCTCTGGCCGCGCTGGGGGCCTGGTTGGGTCCGTGGCTCACGTTCGTATTATTTCTTTACATGGGCGTCGCCGGGGGGGTGATGTCCCTGCTGGTCCTGATCCGTCGGGGCTTGCTCAGGGCCAAGTTGCGCCAGGGCTGGGTGCTGTTGGTGAACTGGTGGCTCAGGCGGCCGTTCGGGAGGATGCAGGAGGCATCCGCTCCTGCGGCCGCCCAGCCGGCCCCGACCACGCCGGTGGGCACCCCCGGCATCCCTTATGGCGTAGCCATTTTTTGCGGCATGGCCATCCTCTTCCTCAGGGGAGGACTGCTATGAGTTCCCTCAATCAGAGCCTCAAAGGTCTCAAAAGATGCGAAGGCGCCGCCATGGTGGAGTTCTCCCTGATCCTGGTGGTGCTCCTGCTCATCGTTCTGGGCACCATCCAGTTCGGCCTGGCCTGGTATACCAAATACGGCATGGCCTGCGCCAGTCGGGAAGGGGCCCGCTATGCGGTGATCTACCATTCCGATGCCAGCGGCAACCGGATTTTGCCTTCCGCCTTGAGTCCTTCCATTGAGCAGGTGGTGCGGGATTATCTGAACAAGTTTTTGCCCAAGGCCACGGCGGATGCCTGCGCCGTGGTGGTCACCGGTCCGGGGCTGACTGGAACCCCCGGCCAAGACATTATCGTGCGAGTCACCTGCAACAACGCCTGGAATCCCCTGGGAACCCTGGTGGCGGCGTGGGAAAGCGTCACCTACACGGCGGAAACCGTCATGAAATGTGAGTGAGCCATGAAAAGTCTGAAAGGCGTGGAATCTCTGATTTCAGCGGCGGTGGCGGGTCTCATCGTCACCTTTCTCGTGCAGTACCATATCAGCCTGAGGCCCGGCCAGGAGATCGGAGGCCGCGGTGAGGCGGCGATGGCGAGCACCGTCATCAATCCTGGGTCCGCGTTGTATAAAGGGCTGATTGAGGGGGTGAGGATACCCCAAAATATGCTGCCCCCCAAGGAATCCCAGACCCAGACTCCGAGAAAATGAGGGCGTTATGAAACTTTCCAGAGGCATCCAATACATGGCCCTGGCGGTAGTGGCGGGCCTGACGGCCACCTTCCTGATCCACCGCTATGTCAGCCTCAAGACCCATGTGGAGGTTAAGCCCACCGGCCAGGTGGTGGTGGCCGCAAAAGACGTCTCCCCGGGTACCGCTTTAAACAGCGGGGTGCTGCGGTTGGTGAGCTGGCCCAAGGAATTGATCCCCCAGAAAGCGGCGGTCTCCCTGCGGGAAGTGGAGGGCCGGGTGGTTACCATTCCTCTGATCCAGGGAGAGCCGGTATTGATTTCCAAACTGGCACCGGAGGGCACAGCCGCCGGCTTGGGGGCACTGCTGGAAGAAAATCAGCGGGCTTTCACCATTCGGGTGGATGATGTCTCGGGAGTGGCCGGCTTCATTCATCCCGGGGACCGGGTGGATGTGCTCATGGATCTGCCTATGCCAGGTCAACAGAACGAACATTTTTCCAAGACCATTCTGCAAAACGTCGTGGTCCTCACCACCGGCCAGACCTGGGAGCAGAAGCCCGAGCAGCCGAAGCCGGTGGTGGTGAATACCGTCACCCTGGCGCTGGTCCCGGAACAGGCGGAGGTCCTCAACCTGGCCAGCAACCAGGGCAAGATCCGGCTGGCGCTGCGCAATCGGAATAATGCCCAGACCATCGCCACCAGGGGGGTGGCCACCTCGAGCCTCATCGGGCAGACCTCGACTGCGCCGGCGGGGGCGGTGCACCCCGCTCCGGGAGCCGGCGCCCCCCACGTGGAAGTGATCAAGGGCATGGGGAGAAGCCGGACTGAACTGTGAGGAGGATAGGCTCACTATCCGCCAGGTTCTGCTGCACCTTTCCTTCCGACGGGAGGAAAGGTCCATTTATGGAGCAGCATACACCCCGGGCCAGGAGCAGAGGGGCACCTTATGAACCGAGGTCAGGAGGGTCTGTTGGAGAGTCGCCTTTCATATGAGACTGGGGGAAGGATCGCTGGACGCGGGGTCGCCGCCGGCAGGGCCGTGGGACAGGCCCACAGCCGGGATGGTTGCCAGCGCTGGTGCCAACCAGCAGAGGAGAGGTGCTGTATGGGGCAAGGCCACGGCGGGTACAGCCCAGGCTTTTATCTGCCCCTGACTTCGCTAGCCGTTGGGGCATACCTTCAGGCTAACCGGTAATTCCATGGGGGAGGAACTAAGGGATGCTGGCTGAGTTTTTAAACATTTCCATCCTTCACGTGGCACCCCAGGAAGGGTCTGATCTGGCCGGACTGGTGGCCGGTATGCCGCGGGTCAAGCTGTTGAGTCAGGGAAACGGCCCTGAAGAGATCATTGGTCAGGGCCTCAAAATCTCACCTGACCTGGTTCTGGTTAACCTCGACGGCCAGGAGAAGCTGCCCCCCTGGCTGGAGGATCTATGCCTGCGGTTGCCGCGCAGTTCGGTGATGTTGTGCTCCAGCCGCACCGAGCCGGAATTTTTGATCCGGGCCATGCAGATGGGGGTGCGGGAATTTCTGCCGCTGCCGGTTACCCGGGACACCATGGAAGCCGCCTTGCAGCGGGTTCGCCAAGCCCGACTGCGGCTGGTGGACCCCACCACCACCCGGGGGCGCATCATCGTGGTCACCGGCCACAAGGGCGGGGTGGGCGCCACCTCCGTGGCCATCAACCTGGCCATCGCCCTGGGGGAGGTTCGGGATGAGTCCGTGGCGCTGGTGGATCTGGGACGGCCGTTTCCGGATGTGGGACATTTTCTCGATCAGGAAGCCAATTACAGTATTTTTGATCTGATCCAGAACATCAAGGAGCTGGATCACGCCTTCCTGAAAAAGATCATCCAGCCTTACGAAGGCAATCTCTTCATCGTGCACGGCATCGCGGACTTCAAGGAACAGGACAGCATCGACCTGGAGGCCTTGGAAAAAATCTTCACCCTGCTCAGGAGTCTCTACAAATGGGTGGTGGTGGACCTGAGCCATTGGCTGGACGATCTGTTCCTCAAGGTTTTAAGCGAAGCCGATCTGGTCCTGCTGCTCACCGCCATGACCGTGCCGGACCTGCGCAATTTGGGCAGTCTGTGGCCGCTGTTGCGGGAGTGGCAGCTGGTTCAGGACCGCATCAAGCTGGTGGTCAACCGCTACGAAAAAAGCAACGGCTTGAGTCTGAAAAACCTGGATCAGGTGGTGAAGGAACCGGTGTTTGCCACCCTGCCCAACGATGGGGAACCGCTGTTGGAAGCCATCAACCGGGGCGTGCCCCTGGCCAAAACCGCGCCCTCTTGCAAGCTCTACTTGGCCTTGCAGGAGTTGGCCCAACGCCTGCAGCGCCACATGGGCCTCCAGGAGGAGGTGTCAAGCAACGGCGCCCGGGCCAAACGCCGGTTCTGGATTTTTTAAGAGGGGAAATGAACCATGGCCTTCTTACGATATTCCCATAAGCGCACGCTGCAGGAGGTCAGAGGCAAGGAGGCGGAGGCCCCCATCGTCCTGGCCGCGCCCCTGGACCGCCCGGACGATGGCCGCACCGCCAAGCTGAATGAGGTGAAGACCCGGATTCATCACCGCCTCCTGGAACGGCTGGACCTGGGGCAGCTGGAATCCCTGGAAGAAGCGGTGGTGGCCAAGGAGATCCGCCAGGCTCTGGACCAGTTGTTGGATGAGGAGAGCGAGCCGCTCAATTTAAGCGAACGCAACCGGCTTATCCAGGACCTGGAGTTTGAAATCCTGGGGTTGGGGCCCTTGGAGCCGCTGCTCAAGGACCTCACCGTGTCCGATATTCTGGTGAACCGCTGGGATCAGGTGTATGTGGAGCGCAGCGGCAAGCTGAACCGGGTGGGGGTGCGCTTTCAGGACAACGCCCATCTGCTCAAAATCATCAATAAGATCGTTTCCAATGTGGGACGCCGCATCGACGAGTCCACCCCCATGGTGGACGCCCGGTTGCCGGACGGCTCCCGGGTGAACGCCATCATCCCCCCTTTGGCCCTGGACGGGCCCATGCTTTCCATCCGGCGTTTTTCGGTGCAGCGCCCCACCTTGGAAGACCTGGTGGCCAAGGGCTCCCTGACCCCGGAGATCGGCGAGGTGCTGCAGGCCATTGCCGTGGCCAAGCTCAATGTCATCATTTCCGGCGGCACCGGCTCGGGCAAAACCACCATGCTCAATATCCTCTCCGGCTTCATTCCCAACCGGGAGCGCATCATCACCATTGAAGACTCCGCCGAACTCCAGTTGCAGCAGGAGCATGTCTGCCGGCTGGAAACCCGGCCGCCCAACATCGAAGGCCGGGGCGAGATCACCCAGCGGGATCTGGTGCGCAACGCCCTGAGAATGCGCCCCGACCGGATTATCATCGGGGAGGTGCGCGGCTCAGAAGTCATCGACATGTTCCAGGCCATGAATACCGGTCATGAAGGCTCCATGACCACGATTCACGCCAATACCTCTCGGGATGCCCTGCTCCGCCTGGAGACCATGATCCAGCTTTCCGGGGTGAATATCACCGAGCGGGCCATGCGGCAGATGATCGCCTCTTCGCTCGATGTGGTCATCCAACTGGCCCGGATGAGCGACGGCACCCGGCGCATGATCTCCCTGTCGGAGATCACCGGCATGGAAAGCGGGGTCATCTCCCTGCAGGATATCTTTCTCTTTGAACGGCACGAAGTGGACGACAAGGAACAGGTGGTGGGCCGCTTCGTGGCCACCGGGGTAAGGCCGCGTTTTGCCGACCGCTGCCGACTCTTCGGGGTACCTCTGCGTGATTCCATCTTTGAATATCCCACCCGGGCTTTCGTCTATCATCGGGCCAAAGATGGGAAGAGCGCCCGCGTTTAGGGGGGGATATGGTGGGCATGAGCTTCATGAACCAGATGGCCGGGCTCGAATATATCATGGGCTTGTGCGGCATCTTCGTGGGGGTCTTTCTGCTGCTGTCCGGCATCAACCACTTGGTGGTCCAGCCCCTGATCTCCAAGCGCGAGATCGAGCGGCGCATTCAACAGGGCCGCCGGGAAAAGCTGGCCCGGGTGCAAATTCTCAAGGCCGGCGAAGATGAGAAAAGCCTGTTCCAGGTCATTCTGGAGCAGTTGGCGGGCATCGGCAAAATCGAAAACCTGCAACGCAGCCTCCTGCAGGCTGACATGTTTATACGCCCCACCACCTTTTTGGGGATCGTGGGCCTGCTGTTCTGCACCGGGTTCTGCCTGCTGCTGATCCAGGGCAACCCGGCTCCCGGGGTGCTGATTGGCGGCCTCTTGGGGTGCACTCCCTTCCTGTTGGTAAGGTTTAAGAAACGGCGGAAGTCCAACCTGTTCGAGCAACAGATGCCGGAGTGCATGGAACTTTTGGCCAGGTCGTTGAGGGCCGGCCATGCCCTGCCGTCCGCCATCGAGTTGTGCAGCAAGGAGGTTGACGCGCCCCTGGGGGTGGAGCTGAAGGTGGTGTACGAGGAGCAGCGCCTGGGGCTGGGGGTGAATGAGGCCCTGAAGCGCATGGGGGACCGGGTGGACTGCCAGGACCTGCAATTCTTCATCACCGCGGTCATGCTGCAGACCGAGACCGGCGGCAACCTGGCGGAAATCCTGGAAAACATCGGCTTTCTCATTCGGGAGCGCCTGAAGTTGAAGGGCAAGATCAAGGCGCTCACGGCCGAAGGCCGGTTTTCCGCCATCATCCTGGCCTGTCTGCCCTTTGTAGTGTTCGGCGCCTTGACGATCTTGAACCAGAATTACATTAACATCCTGTTCAATGAACCTGTGGGCTTCCAGCTGATTGCCGCCGGGCTGATGAGTCTGTTCATGGGCATAGTCTGGATGAAGAAGATCATCACCATCAAGGTGTAGGGGGAGGTATGACCATATTCTTGATCCTGGCCGCAACCTTTGCCGCCGTCTGCCTGATGACCTATGGGGCGTTGACGCTGAGGGCCCAGAAGCTGGCCCTCAGCCACCGCTTCAAGAAGCCCAAGGCCGAGGCCGACCCCTTTGTGTCCCTTCGCAAAAAGGAGCGCCAGACCAAGGTCAAAAATCGCCTGATGGAGTGGATTTCCTCTTTCGGCCGACTGGCAATGAAAGACAAGGGGGGCGATGCCTCTCTGTCGGACCTCAGGCTCACCCTGATTAAGGCCGGGTTCCGGCACTCCAGTGCGGCGGCCGCCTTTTTCGGCATCCGGGTCCTGTTGGCCATGTTTCTCCCGGCCGTTTCCCTGTTCGTCTTCTGGCTAAAAGGCCAGCCTCTGAACATGAACGTCATGGTGGCCGCCCTCTTGTGCGGCATCGGTTACTACATTCCCAAATATGTCCTGAAGTTTCTGGCGAAACAGCGCATGGACCGCATCGACCGGACCCTGCCGGACGTTTTGGACCTGATGATCGTCTCCATGGAGGCCGGCCTTTCCCTGCAGGCCACGCTGAACCGCGTCGCCGAGGAGATCAAGCGGCTTTCCAAAGATTTTCACCGGGAGCTGTCCATTGCCAATGCGGAATTGCGGGCGGGCATCCCCCGGGATGTGGCTTTGAAGAACCTGGCCGAGCGCACCGGGGTGCCCAGCGTCAAGTCCCTGGTGGCCCTGATGTTGCAATCGGAGAAGATGGGGGCCAGCATCACCCAGTCTCTCAGGAACCATGCGACGTTCGTGCGGGTGCAACGGGCTCAGCGGGCCGAGGAAATCGCCGCCAAAATGCCGGTAAAGATCGTGTTTCCCACGCTCTTTTGCATTTTTCCCAGCATCTTCATCGTCATTTTGGGACCGGCGGCCATTTCCATCTATAGGAACCTAGTCAGCCAATGAACCGCAACCCATCTCATCCGCAGCAATGATCTCAGGAAAGTCCGGTTCCCTGGCGGCGTCCAGGGCCAACCCGGCCTTCCTGCCGGTCAGTTCCTGGCTGTTGCTGGCGGTGGCCTGTCTCTGGCTGCTGGCCCCCGGCAGCCCCGGGTTGGGCTGGCGGACGCCTTGGTCAAAATGGAGCGAGAGGCCGGCCGTTGAACTTCCCCGGGTGCCAGTTGTCGGGACCCGGCCGGTGTTGCCTGCCGGTTTGGGTGAGGTAAAGGAAACCAACCGGCCCGAAGCCGCCCGGCACCAGGGGCTGGAAGGCACGGGGGCTCGGGGGCGGGGCTGGTTGCAAAAGGAGGAGGTCCCGGCTAAACTGGCTGACTGAGGAGGACAGTCGCCATGAAAGCAGCCGGACGTCTCTCGAAAGCCCTAATAGTGGCGATGTTGCTGCCGCTGGCCAGTCATTGCGGCAAGAAACAGGAGGGCTCGGTACGGTCGTTTAAAAAGTCGGAGATCGCCAAACTGGACCGGATGTATGGCCCCGGCAGGCAGGAGCCCCCTCCGGAAAACCTGAAGGGGGCGATGCCCGACCGGCAGGAGGCCATGGGAGACATGCTCCTCCAGAGAAAAGAGTATGAGGGCTCTTTGGCGAGTTATCTGCAAATTCTAAAAGAGCAACCGGGGCGTAACGACGTGCGATACAAGGTGGGTGTCATCCTGCTTCTCTCCGGCCAGCACGAAGCGGCCCGGCGGGAGTTCAGCCAGGTGCTGAAGTCCGAGCCTCAGATGCTGGCCGCCCGGGAGGGATTGGGGCTGGCCCACCTCCAGGACAACCAGAACCACGAAGCCATCCAGGAGTTCCGGACGGCAGTGAGCCAGGAGCCCCAGCGGGCCAAATCCCGGTATCTGCTGGGCCTGACCTATCTCATTGCCGACCGGCCCCGGGAGGCGATTCCGGAGTTGGAGACGGCCATCCGCCTGGAACCCCGCACCCCGGCGCCTTACCTGACGCTGGGGCAGGCGTACCTGAAACTGAAGAATTATTCCCAAGCGGCCACGACGTTCAAGCGCGGCCTTGACGTCTCCCCGGATAATCAGAGGCTTAATTATCATTTGGGCATGGCCTTGGCGAACCAGAAGCGCTATGACGAGGCCTTCGCCGCGTTTCTCAAGGCGGGCGACGAAGCCCAGGCCTATAACAACATCGGGGTGCACTACTTCATGGAGGGGAGGTACGAGGAGGCGGCCAAGTGTTTCCAAAAGGCCCTGGACCTTCGGCCTACCCATTACCATGAAGCCAAAACCAACCTGGATCGGGCGCTGGAAAAACTCCAGACCGTGACCTTCGGGAAGGAAGAGAAGGGGAAGGCCGACTAACCCAGCCGCCCCCCGTCCACCCTGGGCAGCGCGGCAGGTTTTTCCTCCCCGAGGCCGGACCCGGATCAGGGTTGACAGGAGGGCGTTATGGCAAGGTTTCCTGGTTTTTGGCTGGACCAGCGGGGGGTGTCCGTGCCCTTCGCCGCCGTTTCCGTGGTCATGCTGATAACTCTGGTGGGCCTGGTCTATGACCTGGGTCACCTGTACGTGGTCAAACAAGAGCTGCAAAATGCCGCGGACGCCGGGGCCAATGCCGGGGCTGAGGCCATCTACATGACCAGCTCGGTGACCAACCCCGTCCCCGGGACCACCCTCTGCGATGTGGCCCAATCCGTGGCCCTGGCCACCGTCAAGCTCAACAAGTCTGACGGCAAAGCCCTGGATATCCCCGCCGCCGACGTGCAAATCGGTCTATGGGAATATACGGGCGGCAAATGGGCCTTTACCCCGGCCCCGTGCTCCAACTCCATCAACGCCATCCGGGTCATCACCCGCCGGACCGAAGCAGTCAACGGGGCGGTCCCCACCCTGTTCGCCCGCTTCCTGGGCAAGGATTTCACCGATGTCTCTGCCCAGGCCATCGCCATGTTGGGCTGGGTGAAGAAACTGAAGCCCGGCTGCGGCTTTCCCATCGCCTTGGGTGACAAGTTTGTCCCGCCCCCCGGGGGGCGGCTGGCGGTGCGCTTCGCCCCGGACCAAACCGACACGGGGGCCTGGCACACCTTCACCGACCCCTCGGCCAGCGCCAATGACCTGAAGAAGCTGGTGAGCGGCGAGGCGCCCAGCCCGGGGGTCAGCGTCGGGGACCTGATTTATCTGAACAACGGCTGGGATACCTCGGTACTCCATGAGATGCGCCGCCAGCTAAGCGCCCACGACGGTCATTGGCTAGTGATCCTCCCGGTCATCAACGCCGACCAGAGCTTCAATCAGACCCTGCCGGTCCTGGGGTTTTGCGCCTTTGAGGTGACGCAGATCGGGCCGCCCGGCAACAAATTTGTGGAAGGCTATGCCCTGGGAGGGTATGTGGCGCCGGTGAGCGATGAAATCAGCCCGGTCAGGGATGAAGACAACAGCATGCGTTCCAGCCTGCCCAAACTGGTGCAGTAAAACGGCAGGACCATGGCGGCCGCCTGTCCGGCGGCCGCGGCGGCGGTAAACGGGCCACGGCCGGGAGATGAAGCTCATGAGCCAGGATCTGTGGGAAATCCCCAACGGGGGCGGGGACGACGGCGGTACCCCGGAGGATTTCGCCGTCCGCCTGGGGCAGGATGAGATCGGCCTCATTTTCAATCTCAGGGAGAACCTGGATTACGCCGACATCCTGTTGGAGCAGATCGGCCGCTACCAGGAATGGGGCTGGCGGCCCTGCGCTGTGGGACCCGAGGGCCAACCGGAGGTGGGCATCGATTTCTGCCAGGCCCCGGACTCTCTGAGCGAGCGCCTGGCGGAGTTGGGTTTTGAGGTCCTGCGGCTCTCCCTGGCCTTGCCTACGGGCAGCGCCTCCCGGCTGCTGGTTCTGGAGATTCAGGGGGCGGAGCCGGCCCGTTATCTGGATGGCTTCGGACCCTGGCGGTCGCCTTGCTCGGCCCGCACCGCCGCCGGCTGGGAACAGCATTATTACCTGCTGCCCGCCGGCAGCCCGGCGCCCTTGACGGGCGGTCTCCTGGAGCCGGGGGTTTGGGTGTATGGCGAGGGCGGTCTGGTGGTGGCGCCCCCGTCGGTGGAATCGGAGACCCTGGAGTCCTGGCGCTGGCAGAAAGCCCCCTGGGAGGCCGCTCCCATACTGCCCGGTCCGGCGGTGTGGCGGTTTCTGGCGAAACACCCCGAAAACTTCGGACTGGTGGGCAGCCAGCCGGGAGATCAGGTGCCCGGCTGGGAGGAGATCTATGAACGGCTGCAGCCGCACAGCGAGCTGATGAAGGCCATTCTGGCGCCGGCGGCAACCCCGGAGGCTTATTACGACCGGCTGGCCGCCGCGGCGCTGGCCGCTGGGTTTACCGAGTCCGCCTGGCTTTTGGGCCTGCTTTGGCATGCACCCCTGGGAGACGCCCAAAAGCGTCCCGGACGCTTTGAATATTTGCAGGAACTGGTAAACCAGGCCTGCCGGGAGTTCGAGCCGGAAGCCGGTTCCTGGCCCGAAGAGGACTCCGGCCTGGAGGAGACCGGGGGGGCGGCGGCCGCCAAACCCAGCCCTCCGGCCGGAGTCAACTGGCTGGACGGCCCGGGGCCGGAAGGATCGTCATCCGGTTCGGCGGGGGGGGCGGCGGAAGGTTCCTTCTCCCAGTTGGGGGATGTCTTCAAGTTTCTGGAGAAACGGGTCATCGTGGACCGCAGCAGCTACGAGTCCATGCTCCTGCAGCTCAAGGAGGCTTCCACCCGGGCGGCTTCCCTGGAGCGGCAGATTTCGGCCTATGAGAGACGCCTGAAGTCCCGCCGGACGGATGACCTTCCCATGGTGGGGGAGTCCGTGGACACCAGCTCCCAATTGCAGGCTGCCTTCGGCGCCGGCACTACCCAACCCTTGGCCGGGGTGCAATCCACCCTTCAGGAATTTTTAAAGGAAAATCCTGATCTGTCAGACCCTACCAAGGTACAGATGTTGCAGTTTTGTTTGAAGAATTATATTGACATCAACCCTGAGCACAATGGCCTGCCGTTTCGGGCCAAGCTGGAAAAAGCCGCCAAAATGGCCCGGGAATTCCTCGGGGAGCGGCCTAAATCTGCCACCACGGCTGAGTAATGGAACAAGATGCGATCCCTTTGCGCCACACCAGGCGGACGGCGCCATCTGGTTCGGGAGTTGCTGGAGCACCCTTTTTACCTCCAGCTGGCGGCACCCCGCCGGTTGGAGCTCATCAAGCGCCTGGAGGCGGGCAGCAGCCTGAGCGTCGCCTTGCTGCGGCTGGACATGCATCAGTGGTTGAAAACCGGGGTCCTGACCTAAATCTTCCGGCCCGGGGTGCCGGGGAGTATGAAGGAGGTTAGTATATGGATACGCGTGCCAATGGGCAATCGGCGTTGGGGGGCCGGGAACAGCCTGCGCCGCTGTATGTGGAAATCGCCGATGTGAAGGGGGAGGGTCACTTTACCATACCTGCGTCGGTTTATAGTTTAATCGGCGACCTGGTGGCCCTGAAGGTGACCCAGATGCCGGAAACCCTGGTGCATGAGCATCTGAAGGGCCGCTTTGCCTTGGTGTGGTTAAATGGCGGGCAGGGGGTCATGGAGGTGGCCGGCCAAGTGAGGTGGCTGAAAGAACTGGGGGTAAAGCGCAGTTTCCTCATCGGCGTGGAACTCAGGGGACTTCAGGAGGGAGTGGAAAACGCGCTCCTGGCCGCCACTATGGGAGGGCCCCAGGATACCCTTGACCTCTGGAACCGGTGGGAGGCAACCAGAACCAGGGGAGCCGAATCGGAAACGGATTATCGGGATGCCTATCTCATTGGCCTGACCCTCATGTTGGTGGGATTTTTCATGCCTTTTGTGGGGGTAAAGGTGCCGGTGATCCTGAACTACGCCAGCATTCTGCTGGGAGGCCTGGGAATCGGGGCCCGGGGATACTGGAGACTTCGACAAAGCAAGGTCAATACTGCCTAAAGCGGCAGGAGCTTTCGGGTTCGTCAGGAGGACGACAATGCGAGAAAAGGGACGGATTAAACTCTGGAGCGTCGGCGGTGGCAAAGGTGGCGTGGGAAAAAGCATTTTTACCCTGGGTCTGGGCATCTGCCTGGCCAAGATGGGGAAAAACGTCATTCTCATCGACGGCGATTTGGGGGGGGCCAATCTGCATACCTTGATGGGCGTGCGCTATCCCCAGGTGACCCTGGAGGACTTTTTGCTGAAAAAGGTCCAGCGCCTGGAGGATATTATTCTCAAGACCCAGATTGACGGCATCGGCCTCATCTGCGGTGCGGACGACATCCTGGGTGCCGCCAACCCCACCTTTTCCCAAAAAGTCCGGCTCATTCAACAGATCGAAGAGCTGCCGGCCGACTTCGTGTTGTTGGACCTGGGAGCCGGGACCTCCTTCAACACCCTGGACCTGTTCAATTTCTCCCCCGGCAAGATCGCCGTGTTCACCAGCCAGGTAACCTCGCTGCAAAATGTCTACGGCTTCATCAAGAGCGCCCTGTATCGCAAGCTCTCCCGGGATTTCGCCAAGGACGAAGAGGTCCTCCAGTTCCTCTATCACATGGGCACCAAGGACCCGGAGGTCAATCTGCACTCCTTAAAGGACCTGGCCAACCGGCTGTCGGAAAGCGCTCCCGAAAAGGAGGCCCGCCTGCAGCAGGCGCTGCGGGAGTTTCAGGTACATCTGCTCATCAATATGGTGAAGAGCAGTCAGGATTTGAAATCCGCCAACATCATCCAGACCGTCTGCCAGGATTTTCTCAGCATTGAACCCCAGGTCCTGGGCCACCTGGCATTTGATCCGGCGGTGGAACTGGCGGTAAACCAGATGACCCCGTTCCCGCTCATGAAGAGAAACAAGGCGACCGCCTCCCTGCAGCAGATCGCCAATGAATTCCTTATGTCGGTGCGGGTGAGCACGCCGTGGATCAAGCGGCTGGCGGCTTCGGGGGCCTACTAAGTTTCACAACAGTTGTTAATTTATGCTGATAACCATAGGGAATCTATAATTAATCATGTACCAAACGAAATGTGATGAAAGACCTTCAACCTCAGACGGTTATCCCTCCCCGGAGTCCTGCTGTTCAGGGAGGGGCAACTGGAAACGCCTTTCAGGAGGAGCAATGGGTGTGGCATGTCTGCAAGGCCTGGCTGCGGTAATGGCCCGTGCGGCAAACGGGTTTACCCCCGATGATTTGGCAGGGTTGAGCGGCGAGTTGGTAACGTGCCGAACTTGGGTGCAAGAAGCCTTCCAGGCCAGCACCAGCCGTGATCTTTGGGCCATCGTCGAAAAGCTCAAGGCCAGGCAGCCCTTGACCCAACCGGAGCAGGACCTGGTCCGGCTGTGGATGGTGGGGGACGCGGAAATCTATGTCCGCCTGGAAAACAATTACCGGGACTGGCAGGCGGAGTACCACCGCCTGGCGGAGGTGCTGGGAGACTATGCCGGCAAGGCGTTGGACGGCAGGGAGCTGATGAACCTTCACGGCCTGCTCACCGATGCCCTGAGGGTAACGGCTGATATCAGTTTCTACCAGGAAGAAAAGAGTCGCATCGATCGCTTTGAAGCAGCCATGCGTTCTCTGAGCTCCGAGGATGCCGAATTGCTGGTGCGGTTGCTGACTGACAAACTGCAGGCTGCGGAATTTTAGCCAGTTCTGCAGGAGACCGGGGGATCCGGGGGCCTGGGGTAATGAACCGGCGAGGCAGAGCGGGAAGAACCTGCCGGCACAGGTTGCCAAGCTTAAGGGAGAGATTTTTTGACAGGTTGGGGAACCGGAAGATCAGGCTGTTTGACGGTAATTGTCTGCCAGATTTTTTAAAAAAATTTCTTGATCAGGGTAGAAAACTCTGCTATGTGATAAGCAGTTAGGTGTTATATCCCATCCACGGCGGCGTCGGGGGGAAAACGGGGCCCGCCGGGGAAGCCCTACCTAATAAAATTTATGTATCCAGCCAAGTTCTGGGTGGCGCCGTTGCTGACGCTGGCGGTCTTGGTTTCGGCTGACCCTGCCGCCGCCGCCGCAGTGGAGCGCTTTGTCGACGACCAGGGGAGGGTGCATATCACCAATCTGGGTGCGCCGCCGCCTGCCGTCAAAAAATCCCAGGACGCCAAACCCCCCAACAACGCCAGCCCGCCGGAGCCTGAACCGCCCCCTGTGGAGGAGTCGCCGCCTCCCATGCCCGAGGCGCCGGCGCCGCCTCCTCCACCCGAATCAGAGCAGCCGCATGAATCCGAGGCGGCCCCCCCGAGGCCCATCCGCAGGATTGTTGACCGATTCGGGGCCATTCATCTCACCAACGTCCCTGAGGCCCAGACCCTGGCAGCGGCGACTTCCAAGAGGCCGCGGCGGGCGGCATTGTCGGGAGCCTCCGGGACGCTCACTCCCGAGGCCTCGGCCACGCCGGGTTTGAACCGACGCCAAGGTCACCCGGTGGCCAGATATCAGGATTCCCAGGGGACCGTGCACATCACCACCGCAGCCGCCAGGATGCAGGAGAATCTGCTCCACCTGGCCGGCTACCGGTGGCCGGAAAGGCTTTCCCGGGAGTCGGCGGCGACCACCACGGTGGCTGCCAGGGCGGCGAAGGGAATGCCCCGGGATCTGGTCAAGCGCATCGTCGTGGCGGCGGCTTCTGCCCCAGGCGACAATAGAGCGGCGGCCTCGGGCCAGGGCAAGGGCATCAAACAATTCCGAGACCGTAAAGGAACCTTGCACATCGTCAGCGCGCCGCGGTGCAAATCCCGGGCTGAACCGGTTTTGCCGGCGGCCGCCGGTCCACCCGGTGGGCCGCCCTTCCCGGCAACCGCACCTTTGCTCACTACCACGCCTGTCAACGTGCCGTTATATAACGGAGGGCAAACGGGTGTAAGCGTCAGGCGGGATCCAAAAGGACGCCTGCTGATCGTCAATGCGCCCCGGGCGCCGAGCTGGCAACCCGGCGCCGGGATGCCGCCGGTCCGGGAGGCGGTGCGCCCCATCACCCTTAAGGCCGCCCAGACCTACGGCCTGCCGGTGTCGCTGGTGGAAGCCGTCATCAAGGTGGAATCGAACTTCACGCCCCATGCCGTCTCCCCCAAAGGCGCCCTGGGTCTGATGCAGCTCATGCCCGGCACCGCCCGGGACCTGGGGGTGCAGAATCCCTTCTGTCCCCGGGAAAACATCTTCGGCGGCACCCGCTACCTGAGGATGCTCCTGAATCTATTCAACCAGGACCTGATCCTGGCCCTGGCCGCTTACAACGCCGGTTTCCAGCGGATCATCGACTGCGGCTTCCAAGTCCCGCCCATCAAGGAGACCCAGGGCTTTGTCAGACAGGTGTTGGGGCACTATTACCTCCGCCAGAATCTTTCGCCCCCTCGCGGACAGGCGACCTTATCATCTGGGTGATCCTGCCTCTTGGTCTTTTCCCTCAGGCACCGCGGTCACGTCTTCCGGCCAGTCTTTTTAAATTGACAAGCCGCGGTTTGCCGGATAAGATAGCCGTAGTCGGGTATCCATGGGGATGTAAAAGGGAAGACGGAAGAGCCGTCGCGGTCCCGCCGCTGTAACCGGGGACGAACCCTGCACGATGCCACTGTCCCTCCGAAGGGGGATGGGAAGGCGCAGGCATTAGGTTGATCCGGGAGCCAGAAGACCTGCCCGGCGGTCTGGCAAACCCTTGCGGTTGACGGGGGTCCAGGCACGGGAGTCGCCCTGGACAAGCGGCTCCGACAGCTTAAGGACAAGCAAACTGGGTGCATCCTTAAGTCCTTTTGGGCTTAGGGATTTTTTTTGGGGAGGCGGACTCGGGTGTCACCTGTCGGCAGTCCGGGAACGGCGGCCGGGGTAAGAGAGCCCGGGACGGGGCTGGCGGAGGAAGGGCCGGCGGCCGCGCTGGCTTTGGCACTGGCCCGCCGGCGGCAAGGCCGCCGGCGGTTTGTCCTGGCGGTGGGTCTCCTCCTGGTGGGGCTGGCTTTGTCAGTGGTGCTGGCGGTACGCCTCGGTCGCATGGACTTAAGTTGGGAGGCGGTGGCTGCGGTGGCGCTGGACAAGCTGGGATGGGCTCCGGCCACGGTGGATCGGACCACCGAGGTGGTGGTCTGGGGGATCCGATTCTCCCGGGTCATCCTGGCCGGCCTCGTGGGCGCTTCGCTGGCCTTGGCCGGGGTGGTCTTTCAGGGCTTGCTCCTGAACCCCCTGGCCGACCCCTTCACCATCGGGGTTTCCACCGGCGGGGCCTTCGGGGTGGCAGTGCTGGTGCTTATGGGCACCGGCGGCAGCTTCCTGGGTCTGACCCCGCTGCCCTTGGCCGCGCTGGCCGGGTCGCTCTTAGCCCTGGGCGCAGTGCTCCTCCTTTCCCGGGAAGCGGGCCGCATCCGCAAGGAAACCCTCATCCTGGCGGGCATTGTGGTGAGCACCTTTCTTTCCGCCCTCATCAGTCTCATCAAGAGCCTGGACGAGGAATCCCTGTCAACCATCGTCTTCTGGATTATGGGGAGCTTTTCCGGCCGGGGCTGGGTGCACGTAGGCCTGCTCCTCCCCTACGCCTTGCTGGGAACCCTCCTGACTTTGCGCCACAGCCGGGAGCTGGACATCCTGGCCTTGGGGGAGGAACACTCCCACTACCTGGGGGTGGCGGTCTCCCGGGTCCGACTCACCCTGCTGGTGGGGGCTTCGCTCCTTACTGCCGGCGCGGTGTCGGTGAGCGGGGTCATCGGCTTCGTGGGGCTGGTGGTGCCGCACCTCATGCGCATGTGGCTGGGTCCGGCGCACGGCCGGCTGCTGGTGCTCTCAGCCCTGGGCGGCGCCCTCACCCTCATCTGGGCCGATGTCATCGCCCGGACGCTTCTGGCCAGCGGCCAGGAGTTGCCGGTGGGGGTGGTCACCGCCCTGCTGGGCGGACCGTTTTTCTTTTACCTCTTGAAAACCCGGCGGGCCAGGGGGATCTGGTGATTCGGGTGCAGGGACTCACCTTGGGCTATAGCCCTGATCCGGTGCTGGCCGGGCTGAAGTTCACCGTGGCGGCCGGCGAGTTCGTGGGGCTTCTGGGGCCCAACGGCAGCGGCAAGACTACCCTGGTGAATGCCCTGGCCGGCCTGCTGACGCCGCAGCAGGGGGAGATTTGGCTGAACGGCGAGCCGCTCAAGACCCTGGCCAGCCGCCGGAGAGCCCGCCTGGTGGCGGTGGTGCCCCAATCCACCGAGGTGCGCTTCCCCTTTACCTGCCTGGAACTTGTGCTCATGGGGCGCTATCCCCACCGGCGCCGCCAGTTCAGCCTGGCCCCGGAGGATTTGGCCAAAGCCCTGTGGGCCATGCGGGAGACCGCCACCGGGCAGTTCATGGACCGGCCCATCACCGAGGTGTCCGGCGGCGAGCGCCAGCTGGTGGTCATCGCCCGGGCCCTGGCCCAGGAACCGGCCCTGCTGCTGCTGGATGAGGCCACTTCCTCCCTGGATGTGCGCAAAAAAGTGGAAATTTTCGAGTTGCTCCGGCGGCTCAATGAGCAGGGCCTCACCATCGTCTGCGCCCTGCACGACCTGAACCTGGCAGCCCTGTATTGCCGACGCCTGATGTTTCTCAAGGCAGGCCGGGTGGTGGAGGACGGGCCCACTGACCGGGTCTTTACCGCCGCCACCCTGGAACGGGTATATGACACCCCCATGGCAGTGGCCACCTATCCGGACTACGGGAAGCCCTATGCCCTGGCGTTGCCCTTGACGCGGCCTCAGGCTGCGGCGGCGGGCCCAGGGGGCGCGGCATGAAGGCGCGGCTGACGGCGGTGGGGCTGCTGCTCAGCCTGGCCCTGGGTCCGGCCGGGGCAGCGGGGCTCAGCATCCAGGATGATCGGGGGGCAACCGTGTCGCTGCCCGCCCCACCCCAGCGGCTCATCTCGTTGTCCGGAGGCCTCACCGAAATTTTGGCAGCCCTGGGCCTTGGCGACCGGATTGTGGGCCGTATCCAGGGGGACCAGACGGTGCCCGCGGCGCCCACCGTGGGCACGCACCTCCAGCCTAACGTGGAGATGATCCTGGCCCTCCGGCCGGATTTGGTGGTGCAGGGGGGGGTGGCCAAGGGGCTGCCGGCCCTGGAGCGGCTCACCGCCCAAGGAGTGGCCGTGGCCCTCTTCGACCCCCGGGATTTCGCCGGGCTGTTCGGGGTTATCAGCCGGCTGGGGACCATCACCAACCGGGAGCAGCAGGCTGCCGCCCTGGTGGCCGCCATGGAGGCCAAGCTGGCCGAGGTGGCCCGCCGGGTGGCCGGCAAGCCCCGCCTCTCCGTCTTTTTTGAGGTGCGCTATCCCAATCTTTTGGCCGCAGGCCAAGATAACCTGGTGAGCGACATCATTGCAAAGGCCGGCGGCGTCAACGCCCTTGAGCATCCCAAGAAGTTGGTGCCCTACAGCCTGGAAGCCCTGCTCCAGGTCAATCCCGAGGTCTATATCATCCAGCGGGGGCCCATGAACAAGAGCCCGGAGGATATTTTCCGCCGGCCCAACTTCCAGGAGCTGCGGGCGGTGAAAAACCGCCGGGTGTTCCTGGTGGAGGAGGACTTGTTTTCCCGGCCCGGACCGCGCTCGGCGGAGGCGGTGGCGAGGTTGGCCGACTTGCTCCACGGTGAAATCCGAGGGGAAACGGCGCCATGAGGGGGGTTCCGGAGCCGGGACGCGGCTTAGTGGTGGCTGGAGTCCACAGCGGGGTGGGCAAGACCACCCTCACTTTGGGCCTTATAGCCGCCTGGCGGCGCCGGGGGCTGACGGTGCAGCCCTTCAAAGTGGGTCCCGACTTCATCGATCCCGGCCACCACGCCCAGGCCGCCGGTCGGCTCTCCCGCACCCTGGACGGTTGGATGCTGCCCCGGGAGGAAAACCTGGCGATCTTCAGCCGCCGGGCGGCGGGGGCCGACGTGGCCGTGGTGGAGGGGGTAATGGGCCTGTTCGACGGCGTTGATGGCAAAAGCGAGGCCGGGTCCACTGCCCAGATGGCCAAGTGGCTGGGGCTGCCGGTGCTCCTGGTGGTGGACGCCCGGGCCCTGGCCCGCAGCGCCGCCGCCCTGGTGCAGGGGTTTGCCGGCTTCGATCCGGACCTGACCCTGGCGGGAGTGGTGTTCAACCGGGTGGGGGGACCTGCTCACCTGCGCTACCTGAAGGAGGCCATGGAAGGACTGCCCGGCATTCCCTGCTTCGGGGGCCTTCCCCGGGAGGCGGACCTGGCCATCCCGGAGCGCCACCTGGGGCTGGCCACCGCGGAAGACCACCCATTGTCCGGAGACTACCTGGACCGTCTGGCGGAGCTGGTGGAACAGCACCTGGATCTGGACGGGCTCTGGGCGGCCCTTCCGGCGCTCAGGCCGGGACCGTCCCCGCAGTCCCTGGCCACGCCCCCGGAGGTGCGCCTGGGGGTGGCCCGGGATCGGGCCTTCTGCTTCTACTACCCGGATAATCTGGACTGGCTGGTTCATTTTGGGGCGGAATTGGTGGCATTTTCTCCCCTCACCGACGCCTGCCTGCCCCCCCACCTGCACGGTCTCTACCTGGGCGGCGGCTACCCCGAACTGGCGGCCCGGGAACTGGCGGCCAACGAGCCTCTGAAGCGGGACCTGCGGGCTCGGGTTCAGGGCGGGCTGCCGGTGTATGCCGAGTGCGGCGGCCTTATGTACCTGGGGGAGGAAATCCGGGACCTGGCCGGCCAACTCCATGCCATGGCCGGCCTGCTGCCCCTGAGCTTTGGCCTGCTGCCCCGCCTCCGGGCCCTGGGCTACCGGGAGGTCACCCTGGCCGCCGACACCCTCCTGGGACCGGCGGGCACCAGGGTGCGGGGCCATGAATTTCACTACTCGGAAATCGTCAAAGAAACCCAGGCCGTCACCAGAGTCTATCGGCTGAGCCCCCGCGCCGGCGGCCAGCCCCTGGCCGAGGGTTTCGCCCAGGGCTCGGTCCTGGCCAGTTACGTGCACCTGCATTTCGGCAGCAACCCGGAAGCGGCCCGGGCCCTGGTGGCCGCCTGCCGGGCTTTTAAAAACAGCCGGGGGTGATGATGTGGCGGGAGGACTGCGGGGATTGCCAATTCCCCGTATTTCCCTCACACGTTCCTCTCCATCCCGTTAGGGGCTGAGGGGAAGGGAAGGGGCTAGGGGTGCATTCCCTGGCCCCCTCCTCACAGGCCCTTTCCAGTTGCTCAATGAGGAGATCCCCATGGAGGCGTGGTTGGTTCGTCCGGAGGAAATTGAGGCGGAGAGTTTCCGGCGCATCGACGCCGAGGCCGGGCGGCACGGCTTTCCCCACCGGGCCTGGTCGGTGATCCGGCGCATGATCCACACCACGGCGGACTTCGACTATCTGAGAGCGGTGCGGCTCCACCCCCGGGCCCTGGACGCCGGAGTGGCGGCTCTGGTTCAGGGGCGGCCGGTGGCCACGGACACCCGCATGCTGGCCGCAGGCATTTCCACCGGGCGCCTGTCCCGGCTGGGGGTAACGGTCCACTGCTTCATGGATGACCAGGAAGTGGCGGCGGAGGCGGCCCGCCGCGGGATCACCCGGGCGGCGGTGGCCATGGAACGGGCCTTGCCCGGGCTGGCTGGAGGCATTGTGGCCATCGGCAATGCCCCCACCGCGCTCATGCGCCTGTTGGAGCTTTTGGCCCAGGGAGCCCCGCCCCCGGCCCTCATCGTGGGGCTGCCGGTGGGGTTCGTCAATGCCGCCGAATCCAAGGAGGCCCTGAGCCGCACCGACTACCCCCACATCACCGTTCTGGGGCGCAAGGGCGGTTCGGCGGTGGCCGCCAGCGTGGTGAACGCACTGGCCATCCTGGCCCTGGAGGAGAAGGCGACATGAACGCACCGACAGGAACCCTGTACGGCATCGGGGTGGGGCCCGGCGATCCGGAGCTCATCACTTTAAAAGCGGTAAAAATACTTAAGAAGGTTTCTCAGATTTTTGCCGCCGCCTCTTCCAAAAACAGCTACAGCCTCGCCTTGAACATTGTGCGCTGCCACCTCAACGGCGCCGGGGTGGAGAACCTGCCCTTTCCCATGACCAAGGATCCGGAGGTCCTGACGGAGGCCTGGGAGCGCAACGCCCTCCGGGTGCTGGCGGTGCTGGCCCAGGGCCGGGATGCCGCCTTTGTCACCCTGGGGGACCCCTTGACCTATTCCACCTTCGGCTATCTTTTACAGACCTTGAAGCGTCTGGACCCGGAAGTCCGGGTTGTCACCATCCCCGGCATCACTTCCTACAGCGCCGCCGCGGCCTTGAGCCAAATCCCGCTTTCCGAAGGGGAGGAATCCTTTTTCGTGGTGTCCGGGGCGCTGGGGGCGGAGCGCCTGAAAGAGGCGCTGCGGCAGACCGACAACGTCGTGCTGTTGAAGACCTATCGGTGCTTCCCTGAGATTTTTCGCACCCTGGAAGAGCTGGAGCTGCTGGACTGCGCCACCTTCATCAGCAGGGTGGGGCTGGAAGGGGAGACGGTGGTGCAAAACCTGCGGGAACTGAAGGGGCGGGACCTGCCGTATCTCTCCATGCTCATCATCAAGAAAAAGGGGCGGAGCTGAATGGGTCATCCCGGCGCGGCCGCATCAGTAAAACCCCGGTGGTCGCCGGCGGCCTTGGGGTTGCTGGTGGGAGGCGGGGCTCTGGCCCTCTGGTGGGTCCTGGCTCCCCACCCCAGTCTGGAGAAGCTCCAGCGGGAGCTGGCCGGACCTCTGCTTCGGCTGCTCTGTTACCTGGGGTTGGGCCTCCTGGTGGGCCAGGCGGTGGAGTCCCTGGGCTGGGCCGGACGGGCCGGGCGTATGGTCCTCCCCCTGCTGCGGCTGGGCCGCCTGAAACCGGAGAGCGCCGCCAGCTTCACGGCGGCCTGTTTTTCCGGCCTCCTGGGCAACACCCTGCTCATGACCTTCCACCAGGAGGGCAGAATCTCCCGCCGGGAACTGGTCCTGAGCTATCTGGTAAACGGCGGCCTGCCGGTTTTTCTGCTCCACCTGCCCACCACGTTCTTCATTATCTGGCCCTTCACCCGGCAAGCGGGCCTCATCTACCTGGGGCTGACCTTGGCCGCGGCGCTGCTGCGCACGCTCGTGCTTCTGACGTATGGACGCCTGACACTCTCTCTGGTCAGCACCGGGGATGCCGAAAGCGCGACCCCGGCGGCAAACCGGCAGCACCCTGCCTGGGCGGGCATCTGGCGGAAATTTCAAAGGCGCTTCACCCGGGTGGCGTCGGTGACCCTGCCGGTTTATCTGGCCATCTTTGCGGCCGGCGACTGGGGTCTGTTTCACTGGCTGCGGGAAGGCGCTGCGGCATATCTGGCCATGAGCTTTCTGCCAGTGGAGGCGGCCAGCGTAGTGGTCTTTTCCGTGGCGGCGGAATTTACCTCGGGCATGGCCGCGGCCGGCGCGCTGCTCCAGTCCGGGGCCCTCACGGTGCGGCAGACCGTCTATGCCCTGGTCTTGGCCAATATGGTGGCCACGCCCATCCGGGCCCTGCGCCACCAACTTCCTTCGCATGCCGGCATCTTTGCCCCCGGCTTGGGGGTCCGGCTGCTCGTGGCCAGCCAGGGACTGCGGCTGGCGAGCATGGCCCTGGTGACCCTGGTTTATGGAGCCTTCGGCTGAGATGGACAAGCAGGCCCCACCTGGCCGTGCCCTGCGCACCGGCTTCTCCACCGGCACCGCCGCCGCCGCTGCGGCCAAGGCGGCGTTGTTGGAGCTCCTGGGGCTCCCTTGTCCCCCGGTTTTGGACATTCGCCTGCCGGTGGGCGGCACTACCCTGGCGGTGCCGCTGCTTAGCCATGGAGGTCTGGGAACCCGGGGGGAGGCCCTGGTAGTCAAGGATGGCGGGGACGATCCCGACGTTACCCACGGGGCCCGGATCGGCGCCCGGGTGGGGTGGGCCAATGGTACGGGGACGGGCGAGGTCATCAATTTCACCGGGGGCCAGGGGGTGGGCCGGGTTACCAAGCCCGGCCTGCCCGTGGCGGTGGGGGAGCCGGCCATCAATCCGGTACCCCGCCGCATGCTGCGCCGGGCCCTGCGGGAGGTCTGGGAGAGCGCCGGCAGGTCCAAGCCGTTGAGGGTGAGCGTGGAGATTTTCGCCCCCCAGGGAGAAGAACTGGCCCGCCATACCCTGAACCCCCGTCTGGGGATTCTGGGGGGCATTTCCATCCTGGGGACCACCGGGCTGGTGCGGCCTTATTCGCACGCTGCCTGGCGGGCCACCATCGCCGCCAGCCTCAAGGTGGCTCGGGCTCAGGGGCGGCGGGAGGTGGTCTTCACCACCGGCGGCAAGAGCGAAGCGGCCATGCGTCACCTTTTCCCTCACCTGCCGGCGGAGTGTTTTGTGCTCATGGGCGATTATCTCCGCTTTTCCCTGAAGGCGGCGGCCAACCTGGGGTTCACCGGGGTCACGGTGGCGGCCTTTTTCGGCAAGGCGGTGAAAATGGCCCAGGGATTCCGGCAGACGCACGCCTCCCGGGGGCTGGCTGATTTGAAAGAACTGGGGCGTTGGGTCAGGTCCGCCGGCGGCCCTGACGACCTGGCCCAGGCCGTAGCCCAGGCCAATACCGCCCGCCATGCCCTGGAACTCTTGCAGGCCAGCCGGGCCGAGGTGGTGGTGGCCGAAGCGGGGCGCCGCCTGCTGGCCGCCCTCCGGGCCCACCTGGACGCCGGCAGCCGGCTGACGGCCGTAATTCTGGATTTTTCCGGCCTGCCCCTGTGGCAGGGGGAAGGGTAGGGGATGGACGTGGTTCCTGTCACCGTGCTGGGGCTGGGGATGTCTCCCGCCGACCTGACCCCGGCAGCCCGGGAGCGTCTGGCCGCGGCCGAAGTCTTGGCGGGGGGCCACCGGCTCCTGGCCTATTTCCCGGACCACCCGGCGGAGAAGGTGCCCCTGGACCGCAACGTAACCGCCACGTTAAGGGAACTGGCTGGCCGCACGGATAATCGCCGGCTGGTGATCCTGGCCTCCGGCGATCCCACCTTTTACGGAGTGGCGCCCCTGGCGGTGCAGCTCTTCGGGGCTGACCGGGTGGAGATCTGGCCCAACCTCACCACGGTGCAGGCCGCTGCGGCCCGCCTCAAGCTGGCCTGGCACGACGCCCGGGTGGTGAGCCTCCACGGCCGCCCCTGGGAGCACCTGGCGGCGGCCTTGGCCGTGCCCGGAAAGCTCTTCATCTACACCGACCCGGAGCACACCCCCGCAGGTATCGCCCGGGAGCTCCTGGCCCGGGGCCTCAAGGAGGTCCAGTTGGCCGTGCTGGAGGACCTGGGCCAGCCCCAGGAACGGCTGGGCTGGTATGCTCCGGCGGAGGCAGCGGAATTGGAATTTTCGCCCCTAAACCTGGTGTTTGTCCACCTGGAGGGGCCTTCCGGCCGGCCCCTGCACCTGGGCCTGCCCGAAGAAGCCCTGGCCCATGAAGCCGGCCTCCTCACCAAGGTGGAGGTGCGGGCCGTGGCCCTGGCCAAACTCGGGTTGCTGCCGGGCCAGGTGGTTTGGGATGTGGGGGCCGGCTCCGGCTCCGTTTCCCTGGAGGCCGGCCTCCTGACCACCGGCGGCCGCATTTATGCCATTGAGCGCCACCCGGCGCGCCTCGCCCAGATTCGGGCCAATCGTGAGAAATTCAGGGCCTGGCAGCTCAGCGTGGTGGCCGGGGAGGCGCCTGCGGCCCTAGCGGATCTGCCCGACCCGGACCGGGTCTTTGTGGGGGGCGGCGGGGAAGCCCTGTCGGCCATTTTGGCGGAAACCGTCCGCCGCCTGAAACCCCAGGGCCGGGTGGTGGTGGCCGCCACCCGGCTGAAAACCCTGGAAACGGCCCGGCAGGTCCTGGCCCACTTGGGCCTGGCAGTGGAGATGACCCAGCTCCAGGTGAGCCGCTCCCGGCCTCTGGCCCAGGACCTCTATTTTCAGGCGCTGAACCCGGTGTGGTTGATTGCCGGCGCGCCGGGGGGCGGCTGAGATGGCGACGGCTTTTCCCGTGGTCTTTGTGGGGGCCGGACCCGGCGACCCGGAGCTCATCACCGTGAAGGGGCAACGGGCGTTGGCCCGGGCCGACGTGGTGGTCTATGCCGGGTCTCTGGTGTCGGCGGCGGTACTGGACTGGGCCAACCCGGCGGCGGAGCTCATCGACAGCGCCCCCCTGGCCCTGGAGGACATCGTGGGCCACCTGGCTCGGGGCTACCGGGCCGGCCGGCGGGTGGTCCGGGTCCATTCCGGCGACCCAGCCCTGTTCGGAGCCATCCAAGAGCAGCTGGCCATCCTGGACCGGGAGGGCGTCCCCTATGAGGTCATTCCCGGGGTCACTGCCGCCTTTGCTGCCGCCGCCAGCCTCAAACGGGAGCTTACCCTGCCGGAGGTCACCCAGACGGTGATTTTCACCCGGGCGCCGGGGCGCACCCCGGTGCCGGAGCGGGAGGGCCTGAGCCGGTTGGCGCAGCACCGGGCCACCATGGCCATCTACCTGAGCGTCCACCTGGTGGAGGAGGTGGTTCGGGAACTGTTGACCGGCTACCCGCCGGAGACCCCGGCGGTGGCGGCCTACCGGGTGAGTTGGCCGGAGGAGCGCTTCATCACCGGCACCCTGGCGGAGCTGCCAGCCCGAGTCAAAGCTGCGGGGTTTAAGCGCCAGACGCTCATCCTGGTGGGGCCCACCCTGGGCCCGGAGGACCCGGGAGCGCTCTCCAAATTGTATGACCGGGCCTTCAGCCACGGCTGGCGGCCAGGAACGCCAGACCGGGAGAATAGATAAACAGCAATAATTTAAAGATATTACACATAATATCTAATAACATTTCTTATATTTTTACAACAGTGCCTCAGCCGCGGCTTCTCCCACCGGTCTTAAACCGTCCCAGTCGGGTGGTGGCCCTGACTCCCAGGGGCGCGCCACTGGCCCGGCGGCTGGCTGCCACGCTCCCCGGGGCCGCCTGTTGGCTGCCCGCCGGCGTGGGAGATGCCGAAGGTTGCCAGACCTTTGGGCGCTTTGCCGAGGTGGCGGCCCAGGCCTTCGCCGCGGGGGAGAACCTGGTGTGCATCATGGCGGCAGGCATCGTGGTTCGCACCATCGCACCTTTGCTGACCGGCAAAGACCAGGATCCCGCGGTGGTGGTTCTGGACGAAAACGGGCAGTTCGCCGTGAGCCTGCTGTCCGGCCACCTGGGGGGGGCCAACCAGTTGGCCCGCACCGTGGCGGCCCTCCTGGGGTCCCAGCCGGTGATCACCACGGCCACGGATGTAGCCGGGCTTCCGGCCCTGGACGCCTTGGGTCCCGAACTGGGCCTGGAGGTGGAGAACCTGACGGCAGTCCGGGCGGTCTCCCGGGCTCTGCTCGCCGGACAGAAGGTGGCCCTGGTGGACCCGGAGGGGCGCCTGGCAGAGGTGGTGGCGGCGCACCCCGGCTGCTTCGCTCCGGAGAACGACCTGGAGGCCGCTCTGGCCCGGTCCGGACCCGGGATTTATGTGGGGTGCCGGGAGCAGTCCTGGCCCCCGGAGTGGCTCAGGCTCCGACCCAAAGTGCTGGTGGTGGGCCTGGGCTGTCATAGAGGGACCGGCAGTCAAGAGATTCTTGCCTTTCTGGCGCACCTTTTTCAACGGGAGCGGCTCTCCCTGGCCTGCCTCAAGGCCCTGGTCACGGTGGCGGCCAGAAAGGACGAGCCCGGGCTTCAGGAAGCGGCCCGGCGCCTGGGAGTGGAGTTATTATGGTTTACGCCGGCGGAACTGGCAAAGATGGACGCGCCCAACCCATCGCCCCACCCGGCCAAGGCCCTGGGAACGCCCAGTGTGGCCGAGGCTGCGGCCCTGAAGGCGGCGGGGGGGAGGCTCATCGTCCCCAAGCAGAAGACCGCCAACCTCACCCTGGCGGTGGCCCGGGCCTCCTGAGCGTGGTCAGCCTGGGGCCGGGCTCGCCGGAGCACCTCACGCCCCGGGCCCGGACGGCCCTCGCCGCGTCCCAGGTGGTGGTGGGTTATCAGACCTATATCGACCTCATCCGGCCCCTGCTGGCCGGCCAGGAGGTGGCCGCCAGCACCATGAAGCAGGAAGTGAAGCGGTGCCGTCTGGCCCTGGAACGGGCCCGGGCCGGGGCCCGGGTGGCCTTGGTCTCCAGCGGCGATGCCGGGGTGTATGGGATGGCCGGGCTGGTCCTGGAAATCGCCGCCGCCCTGCACCTGAACCTCGGCCCGCCGGGCAGTTTGGCCCCGGTGGACCTGTACCTGGAGGTCATCCCCGGCGTGCCCGCCTTGGCCGCCGGCGCGGCCCTGTTGGGCGCGCCCTTGATGCACGACTTTTGCGCCATTTCCCTGAGCGACCTGCTCACCCCCTGGGAGGTCATTGAAAAGCGGGTGCGGGCGGCGGCGGCGGCAGACTTCGTCATCGTCCTCTATAATCCCAAGAGCAAAAAGCGGGACTGGCAGTTGGCCGCGGTGCAGGAGCTGCTCCTTACCGAACGGTCCCCGGCGACCCCGGTGGGCGTCGTCCGTCGGGCCATGCGGGCAGGCCAGGAGACGGTCCTCACCACCCTGGGAGACCTGGCGGCGCAGGCAGTGGATATGCAAACCCTAGTAATAGTCGGCAACTCCCGGAGTTTCAGCTATGGCGGCTACCTGGTGACCCCCCGGGGCTACCTGGAAAAATACGCTGTGGCTGAAGCGGGCGAGGCGGCCCCGTGAAATACCGCCCCCTCATGGTGCTGGGCTCGGGCTCGGATGTGGGCAAAAGCGTCCTGGTGGCGGGCCTGTGCCGCATCTTCCGGCAGGAAGGCGTCCGGGTGGCGCCGTTTAAGGCCCAAAACATGGCCTTAAACAGCTTCATCACCCCGGAGGGCGGCGAGATGGGCCGGGCCCAGGTGGTCCAGGCCAAGGCGGCGGGTCTGGCGCCCCACGTGGACATGAACCCCATCCTGCTCAAACCCAGTTCTGAAGTGGGCTCCCAGGTCATCGTGCACGGCAGGGTCCTGGGAAACTTCGCCGCCCGGGACTACTACCGCCTGAAGCCCCGGCTGGTGCGCCGGGTTATGGCCAGCTTCCGGCGCCTGGCAGAGCAGTACGAACTTATCGTCCTGGAGGGCGCGGGCAGCGCCGTGGAACTCAATCTCAAGGCCAACGACCTGGTAAACTTTCAGATGGCCCGGCGGGCGGATGCCCAGGTCATCTTGGTGGCGGACATCGAACGGGGCGGAGTCTTCGCCGCCACCATCGGCGCCTTTCACCTGTTAACGCCCGCTGAGCGGCGGCGCCTGCGGGGGTTTGTCATCAACAAGTTCCGGGGGGATCCCGGGCTTTTCGTCGAGGGGGTGGAGATCATCCGCCGCCGCACCGGCCGGCCGGTCCTGGGGGTGCTGCCGTATGTGAAAGATCTGGCCCTGCCGGAAGAGGACAGCGTCGCCTTGGCCAAAAAACGCCGCGCCACCGACCCCTGGACCGGAGACGGGCGTCTGAGGGTGGGGGTGGTATCTTTGCCGCACATCTCCAACTACACTGACTTCGACCCCCTGGAACGGGAGGCCGGCGTGGCCCTGAAATACCTGGAGTCGCCAGAGGCTCTGGACCTGGCCGACCTCGTCATCCTGCCAGGCACCAAGAACACCATTAGCGACCTCCTCTGGCTCAAGGAATCCGGCCTCTTCGCCCGGCTCCAGGCCTTTGCCCACGCCGGCGGCCGCCTGGCGGGGATCTGCGGCGGCTACCAGATGTTGGGCGTGGAGGTTCGGGACCCTTTGGGGGTGGAGGGCCCGCCCCGGACCGAGGCCGGTTTGGGCCTCCTGCCGGTGGTTACCACCTTGGCCGGGGAAAAGACCACCACCCAGGTAACCGCCCGGGCGCTGGCGGGAGAGGGGCGGGGGCACTGCCTGGAGGCCTATGAGATTCACATGGGAGTTACCGAGCCCACTGGGCCCGGAGAGCCCCTTTTTGCCATCACCACCATCAGCGGTCAGCCGGCCCGGGGCACCGACGGTTGGCTGAGCGCCAACGGCCGCATCTTTGGCACCTATCTCCATGGCCTCTTTGACCGGGACGACTTCCGGGGCGCCTTTCTCACGGGCCTGTCCCGCACCCTGGGGCGGGAGGCGGCCCTGGAGCCCGGTTCCTTTGGAGCCTTCCAGGAAGAACAACTCGACCGTCTGGCCGGCGTCCTCCGACAACATCTGGACTTGACGGCCCTGTGGGACCTGATCAGGAAATGAAGGCAAACCAGCTCAATCACGGCCCGGTTCCCGAACACGGCGGCGACGTCTATGGCATCGCCCGGGCTCTGGGCCTGAAGGTGGCGGAGGTGGTGGATTTTTCCGCCAGCATCAATCCCTTGGGGTACCCGCCGGGATTGGCGACGGCCCTGGAGGCGGCCTTGGGGGAGGTGGTGCACTACCCGGACCGGACCTGCGCGGTCCTGCGCACCGAATTGGCGCAGTTTCACGGCCTGAACCCGGACCAGGTCCTGGTCGGGAACGGCTCCACCGAGCTCATTTACCTGGCCGTTCGGGCCTTGGGGGTGAGCCGGGGTCTCATCGTGGCCCCGGCGTTCAGCGAATACGAGAAGGCCCTGAGGGCCGCCGGGGCCGACGTGGCCTGGCATCTCACCGCCGAACCCCAGGCCTTCACCCTGAGCGGGCCCATCGACCCTCAAGGGGCGGACCTGGTCTTTGTGGCCAACCCCGCGAGCCCCAGTGGGGCGCTGCTCTCCCCGGACACCCTGGAACAGGTGGTGGCCGGGCTCACATATGCCGGGGCTTACGTCCTAGTGGACGAAGCCTTTGTCGACTTTGTGGAGGAGGCTTCATTAAAGGCCTGCCTGGACCGTTACCCCCGGTTGCTCATTCTGCGCTCCTTCACCAAATTTTTCGGCATTCCCGGCATCCGCCTGGGGTATCTCCTGGGGGCGGCGGCGGTGGCGGCGCGCCTGGCCGCGGTCCAGGAGCCCTGGTCGGTGAGCACCCTGGCCCAGGCCGCGGGTCGGGCCTGCCTGATGGACATGGCCTTCATGGCCCAAACCCGGGAGGTGGTGCGCCGGGAACGGCAACGGTTTTCTGAAAACCTGGCCGCGGTGCCAGGACTCAAACCCTTTCCCGGCGCGGCCAACTACCTCCTGGTCAAACTCACCGCTCCGGGTTGGACCGCGGCCCGGCTACGCGCCCGGTTGCTGCGCCGGGGTCTGGTGATCCGGGACGCCAGCAATTTCGTGGGTCTGGATGAGCGCTTCTTTCGGGTGGCGGTGCGGCGGCGGGAGGAAAACGAACACCTGGTCGCGGCCCTGGCCGAGGTGCTGGGGGGGCCGGCGTCGCGGTGAACCTGGCTTGGCCGTTTCTCCTGGGGTATGCCGCCGACCTGCTCCTGGGCGACCCCCCCGGCTGGCCCCACCCGGTGCGCCTCATCGGCCGGATCATTGAGGCTGCCGAAAGGCGGCTCTTTGCCCCCCGGGTGGCGGCGGGTCTGATCTTCTGGCTGGCGGTGGCCGGCGGGGTTCTGGCCCCGGTGGTCCTGTTGCTGGCCGTGCTGCCCTACCTGCCCGGCGCCGTCCAGCTGGCGGTACCGGCCTACCTGTGCTATACCGGCCTGGCTACCCGGAGCCTCCACCTGGAAAGCCGCCGGGTGGAGGAGGCCCTGGCCGCCGCCGACCTTCCCGGCGCCCGGCGCGCTCTCAGCCGCATCGTGGGCCGGGAGACGGCGGAGCTCTCCCCCGCCGAAGTCCGCCGGGCCGTGCTGGAGACGGTGGCGGAAAACCTCTCGGACGGGGTGGTGGCCCCGCTGTTCTATCTGCTCCTCCTGGGGATTCCGGGGTTGGCCCTCTATAAGACAGCCAACACCTTGGACAGCATGGTGGGCTACAAGAATGAGCGCTACCGGGAGTTCGGCCGGGCCGCGGCCCGGATTGACGATGTCCTGAATTTTCTGCCGGCCCGGCTCACGGCCTGGCTCATCGTGGCCGCGGCCTGGGGCCTGGGTCTGGATGCCGCCGGCGCCCGGCGTATCCTACACCGGGACGGCCACAAAGCCAGCAGTCCCAACGCCGGCCGGCCCGAGGCGGCCCTGGCCGGAGCCCTGGGGGTCCGCTTGGGCGGGCCGGCGGTCTATTTCGGCACCCGGGTGGAAAAGCCCGCCATCGGCGACCCCCCAGGCCGCCCGCTGGACCCCGGCCATTACCGGGACGCAGTGCGTCTGCTCTATGCCGTGTCTCTGGCCATGGCCGGGGTCACCGCCCTGGGATTGGGCCTGGCCGGAGCCGGCTCCTTCGGGTGGGCGGGAGTCAGCTTCCAGTAAGCGGCCGCTACCATTCGATCCCCGGCCGGGCCCGGAGCCCCGCCTTTAAATAGTGCTTCACCGGGTGCATCTCCGTCACCAGATCCGCCAAGACCCTGAGATCCGCCGGCGCCCGGCGGCCGGTGAGCACCACCTCCACCTTGGCCGGGCGCTCGCGGAAGCAGGCCAGGGCCTCCTCCAGGGGTACCAGGTCGGCAGCCAGAACCAGGTTGAATTCGTCCAACACCACCAAGTGGTATTCCCCCGAAGCGATGACCCGACGGGCCACCTCCCACCCCCGGGCCACATAATCCCGGTCGACGGGCGCCGGGTCTTTGAGGTTCACCAGGCCGGGCCGGCCGAAACTTTCCAGGGTCAGCTCCGGGGCCAACCGGGGGGCGGCCAGCAGCTCGCCGGTGCGCCGGCCCTTGAGGAACTGGATGACATACACCTTCAACCCCCGGCCCACGGCCCGGAGGGCCAACCCCAGGGCCGCGGTGGTCTTGCCCTTGCCGTCGCCGGTATAGACCTGCAGTTTGCCGTTCTCCATGACCTTGCCACCAAACAACCGCGCTGAAGAGCAGGCGGGTCGGGAACAGAGGAGCGGGGGAGGGATGGGAACCCTTTTGACTTTCAAAGAAAATCCTGCCCTCTGGTTCGCTCCGGCGCCCCATCCTTTCCAGGATTTGGTAAACTGGTAGACATACCACCGGCGGCGCTCAGCCGGCGATGCTTCGACGGAAACCGCTGCCTGATAGGCCCCCGCCGCCACGAACTGCGCCCATGGCCAAACCTCCCAGCCCCTCCGCACTGCCCGCGCCGGGCGCCGAACTGGACCTGGTCATCGACAACCTGGCCTACGGCGGCCAGGCCCTGGGCCGGGTGGCGGGGGTGGTGGTCTTTGTGGACCATGCCCTCCCCGGGCAGCGGGTGCGGGTGCGGGTGGTCCGGACCCGGGCCCGGTTTCTGGAAGCCCGGGTGGTGGAGGTCCTGGCGCAATCCCCCGCTTACAACCCGCCGTTTTGCCGTCACTTCGGCCTCTGCGGCGGCTGCCAGTGGCAGGACCTGGCCTACCCGGAGCAACTGGCCTGGAAAGGGCGGCACGTGAAGGAGAGCCTCCGGCATCTGAGCGGCCTCACCCCGGAGGTCATCCTGCCGCCGGTGCCGTCCCCCGGCGTGCGGTTTTACCGCAACAAAATGGAGTTTGCCTTCGCCCCCCGAACCTGGACGGCTCCGGCGGCCATGGACTTAGGCGCCGGCGGCCTGGCCCTGGGCTTGCATGTGGCCACCCCGGCGAACCAGGTGTTCAATGTGGAGGAGTGCTTCTTGCTGTCCCCCCGGACCGTTCCCCTGGTGGCCGAGGTCCGTCGCCGGTGCCGGGAAAGCCGTTTGCCGGCCTGGGACCCCCAAGCCCGCCGCGGGTTCTGGCGCTCCTTGGTGGTGCGGGAGGGCAAGCGCACCGGCCAGATGCTGGTGCATCTCCTCTGCGGGGCCGACGGACGGGAGGAGGTGATCAACGCCCTGGCGGCCCACCTCCAGGCCCGCTTCCCGGATATCACCACCATGGTGCACTCCACGAGCGGCAGCAGGACGTCGGGAAACCGGACCACGGCCAGCCGCATCCTGTGGGGGCCCGGGTATATCACCGAGCACCTCCTGGGCCTTAAGCTTCGGGTTTCGCCCCAGTCGTTTTTGCAGCCCAACACCGAAGCGGCGGAAGGCCTCTATGACGCAGTGCGCCAGCTGGGGGAATTCACCGGACGGGAAACCGTCTGGGACCTGTACTGCGGCATCGGCGGCATCGCCTTGTCCCTGGCCGGGCAGGTCCGGCGGGTGGTGGGCTTTGAACTGGCGCCCGAAGCGGTGGCCGACGCCAAGCTCAACGCCCGCCTCAACGGCCTGGAGAACTGCCGCTTTCTGGCAGGCGACCTGAAGGAGACCATCCGTCAGGCCATGAAACCTCCTCCTGGCGGCCGGCCCCGGCCCGACGCGGTGATCACCGATCCCCCCCGGTCCGGCCTCCATCCCAAAGTGATCCAGGCCCTCAAAGAGCTGGCCCCCAGCCGGCTCCTCATGGTCTCCTGCAACCCCGCCACCCTGGCCCGGGACCTGGCCCTCCTGGCGGACCGCTATGAGTTGACTGCCATCCAGCCCTTTGACCTGTTTCCCCATACCGCCCACATTGAATGTCTGGCCCGTCTGGAGGCCAGGAAGGCGGGGCAAGGCTGAAAGCCAGGGCGCGCGGGGCGGCCCCACCGGTGCCGCATCCCTCACCGGACCCCAGGCCTGCCCACCGGGCGGCTTCTCACCAGGTATAAACCACCGTGTAAGTAATCACCGCCTCACCACTGGCCGGCACCGAGGGGCGGAATTCAATGGTGCGGGCGTCGGTTTTCCGGAAGTCCAGGGAATGAGCGGCAAGCTGCCACTCGATCCAGCGGTAGAGGTGTTCCACCACCCGCACTTCCACCGCCTCCTTCTTGTGATTGCGCACCTTGATCTCAAAAGACTCCTCCAGCCGTTTCTTGCCGGTGTCCAGCTTGAAATTGGTCTGCCGGCGCTCCCCCACCAGGTCGAAGGCGTTTCCCGTATAAAGCCGCACCGTCTCGTCTTTAGGGGTATGGCCGATCTGGTCTTCGCCGATGAACTCGTGGCGGCCGTCCAGGTCCCGGCGATATAGTTTCACCTTGCCCTGGGGCAGGGGCATGCCCAGGTGCGATTTTTCCGAGTTCTGGAACTCCAGCATCACCCAGACCTTGGGATGGGACTGGGTGCCGTATTCCGGCTGTTGCCGAATGGCGTGGGAATTCCAGCCGCGGTAGCGCTGGTCCGAGGTGAAGCCGTCGTACACGTACAGGCGCTTGGCCGGGACCTTGGCAGCCCGGACGAATTCCACCTGCTTGATCTCCCGGTCCAGCACCGTGGTGGGACGGGGCAGGGTGTAGAGGTGGTATTCTTCAAAAGAGCGTTCCGTAACCCCCGGGGGGGCCTCTTGCCTGGCCTCCGCGGCCAGAACGGCTTTCATCAGCATCCGGCCATCCGGCTTGGCCCGGGCGACGTCGCCGGCCATGAGCTTAACGGTGGCCTGCTCGAAGTCCTTGCCGCTCATGTTTTCCAGGGTGACCCAGCCTACGAGGTCGAAGGTGTCGCCTTTCTCCGGGGCCACGGCGTTATAGGCGGCTTCCCAGCGCATACCGCCGGTGAGGTAGGAGAATTCCACCTCGTGTTTGCCCGCGGCGGCGGTCCACAAGCGCCACTGGAGGGTGGGTTTGAGAAAGGCTCTGGGATCCAGGGAGTCGAAGATGGGTTTGCCGGGCAGGCCGAACTGGATTTTGCCGTCCACCTCCACGATGGGCTGGCCCCCGCCCTGCGGCTGACTGTAAACCGACTGCCGCATGGCGTACTGCGAGCCGTACTGCTGAAAGGCTGAGGTGTGCGGGACATAACCGCTCCGGAGGATTTTCCCCTTGACGATCTTTTTCTCACCGGTATGGGGCAGGGTGACCTCAAAGTCCAGCACTTTCCCCTCGGACTTGCGCAGCAGCAGGCCTTCGCTCAGGGGGTCGCTTTCATAATTCTGTTCCAGGATGCGGATGGCGTCGGCTTTTTTCCGGTCCCTGAGCACCACCGAATCCGGTTCCAGGTGGGCGGTGAGATCGGTGATGCGCACCTCGCTTTCCCCCTGGGGCAGCTCCAGCGTGCGCATCTCCTTGACCGCGGCGAAATTCTGGTTGTAAATGGTCAACTGCGTCTGAGCCAGGACCGGGCTGGCCAACAACAGGGCCGCGCATACGGGTATCGTTTTCATTGCCGCTCCCCAGATCGCGAAGCTGTTCTTTTTGATCTCCATATCCAGGAAAACGTTATGGTTCCAACCCTACAGGACCTGGTGCCCTGGAATCGGCAGCCTCCTCACCTAACCTTGCGGTTGCTTCCTGTTGTGCCAGCCAGCGGCGGAACCCGGCCACCAATTCCCAGAAGCGCACAATGGCCGCCTCCCCCTCCGGAGTGAGCCAGGCCCGCCCTCCCTGGCGGCCGCCGAAGCTGCGGGCCACCAGCTCCGCGCCGGCCAGGCGGTTCATGTCCGCCACCAGCTTCCAGGCATGGCTGTAAGCCATGCCCATGGACCGGGCGGCGGCCGCGATGGACCCCAGATCCCGGATGCGCTCCAACAACACCACCCGGCCCCAACTGAGAAAGGTCTCCCCGCCCTTTTCCAGCCAGAGCCTCCCCTTGATCTGGACCCCAGCCACCGGCGGGGCCTCCGCCAGGGCCGTGCCCCGGCCATGATCCGGTTTCTTGCCGCGCATAATTCTTTATGGGGGTCGCCGGGGGAGGGGACCAGGGGCCGGTGGGCCCTGGCCCCCTCAATCCCTTAATCCTTGCAGGTGCTTACGAGCTGGGCGATGACCGCCTCGCTGGCAGTGTACGGGTCAGTTTGCCGGGCCAAAATCTCGGAGAGAATCTCCTCCAGGCGGCCGTCCCGGGCCAGGCGGTCCTTGAGAAAGTCGGCCACTCCTTCCTTCACCAGTTCCAGGAATTCTTGACGGAGGCGCTCCCGGCGGGCGGCCTGCAAGCCGGCGGCTCCGACCCCGGCAAGAAACTGCCGGTGCTCGGCAATGCCGACCAACAGCTCCTCCAGGCCCACGTCGTCCTTGGCCTGGGTGCGGATCACCCGAGGGACCCAGGCGTCCGGCGCCTGGCTGCCGTGGCGCATATCCACCATGAGGAGCAGATCCTGAACGGTGCGGTCGGCCCCCTCCCGGTCGGCCTTGTTCACCACCAAGAGGTCTGCCACTTCCAGGAGCCCGGCCTTCAGGGCCTGAATGTCATCCCCCAACCCCGGCACAGTCACCACCACCGTGGTGTCGGCGGTGGCGGCGACCTCCACTTCGTCCTGCCCCACCCCCACGGTCTCCACCAGGACATAGTCCTTGCCCATGGCGTCCAAGACGGTGATCACCGCCCGGGCCGAGGCGGTGAGGCCCCCGAAATGCCCCCGGGTGGCCAGGGAACGGATAAAGACCCCTTCGTCGGTGGCGTGGCGCTGCATGCGGATGCGGTCTCCCAAAATCGCCCCGCCGGAGAAGGGGCTGGTGGGGTCCACCGCCACCACCCCCACGGTCTGGCCCTGGGCCCTGAGATGCTGGATGAGGCGGTCGGTGAGGGTGCTTTTTCCCACCCCCGGCGAACCGGTGAGGCCCACGATGTGGGCCCGGCCGCTGTAAGGGTACAGCCTCTTCAAGACTTCCCGGGCGCCGGGAACGCCGTCATCCAGGTCCCGCATGAGCCGGGCCGCGGCCCTGACCTGGCCGCCCAGGATGCTCTCCACCGTCTCCTCAACCTTGGTCATGGGTGCTCCTGAAGGGCGGGGAAGCAGGCTTCTCATTCCCCGGATGCAGTATGCCGGATAGTCACCCTGCCTTACGGGGGTTAAAACCCCGCCAGGGGAAGCGCCGCCGCGGGTATGATCCGGCAATCCTCCACCATCCGCCGGCGCCAGGGCTCCAGCAGGGGCAGGGCCCTGAAGAACGTGGCCCCCAATCGGAGAAAGGTCGAACGATGGCGCAGGCCATTCTATCAGATGCCGGTTGGGAGGGAGGCCAGAGAGCCACCGGTCCCCCGGCCCATCCCTCGGGTCCCATCAACTCCGCTTGTCTACAATGCGCAGGGCCTTGCCTTCGCTCACCGGCAGGGTGTTGGGCTCCACCAGCTCCACTACCGGAGTTACCAAGAGTTCACTCTTCAAGGCCTCGGTGAGGCGTTTGCGCAGGCCCGTCAGATACTTCAAGTCTTCTTTGAAGAAGCTCTCCTTTACTTCCACCTTGACGGTCATGAGGTCATTGAAGTCCTTGCGGGTGAGCTCCACCAGGTAGTTGGTGTGCACTTCCGGCAAGGCCATGAGGACTTTTTCGATTTGCATGGGGAAGATGTTGACGCCCTTGATGATGATCATGTCGTCGGTGCGGCCCTGGATGCGGGACAGGCGCCGGTGACTCCGGCCGCAGGGGCAGGGTGCGTCGTCGTAGGAGGCCAGGTCCCGGGTACGGTAGCGCAAGAGGGGCATGCCCTCCCGGGTGAGGTTGGTGAAGACCAGCTCCCCCACCACCCCCGGCGGCACCGGTTCCAGGGTCTCGGGGTCGATGACCTCCAGGAGGAAGGCGTCCTCCCAGACGTGCATGCCGTTCTGTTCGGGGCACTCGAAGGCCACCCCGGGGCCGTTCATCTCCGAAAGGCCGTAGGAGTTGTAAGCCTTGAGTCCATAGGCCGCCTCGATGCGCCGCCGCATGTCCTCGGTATGGGGTTCGGCGCCGATGAAGGCGATCCTGAGCGGCAGGTCTCGGGGGTCAACCCCAGCCTCGGCAAAGGTATTCAGCAGGTACAGGGCGTAGCTGGGAATGATGTGCACCACCGTGGTCTGGAACTGCTGCATGAGCTGGAGCTGACGCCGGCTGTTGCCGGCGCCCACCGGGATGGTGAGGCAGCCCAGCCGCTCGCCGCCGTAATGGAAGCCCAGGCCGCCGGTGAAGAGCCCGTAGCCCATCATGTTCTGAAAGACATCGCCGGGGCGCACCCCGGTCATATACATGGAGCGGGCCACCAAATCCGCCCAGGCCTCGATATCACGGCGGGTGTAATAAATCACCGTGGCTTGGCCGGTGGTGCCCGAAGAGGCGTGCAACCGCACCATCCGGTCCAGCGGCATCGTGAGAAAGTCCAGGCCCCGGGCTCTCAGATCGTTCTTGGTGGTAAAGGGCAGGCGCCGGACGTCGTCCAGGCTCTTAAGGCTATCCGTGCTCATGCCGGCCTGGCGCAGCCGCTCCCGGTAAAAGGGACTGGCCGTCATCCGGGAAACGGCCTCCTGGAGGCGCCTGAGCTGCAGCTCCCGGAGCTGGCCAGGGGCCAGGGGTTCAACTTCGGGGTTCCAGTACACGGGAGTTCTCCCAAAAACTTTGAGGTTCGGCCTCCCGGAGGCGGCGCTTCCGGGGGAATGGCGCATCATAAGTGACAAATGAACTTTTTTATCCCGTTCGCCGCACCCTGTCAAGGAAGGGGACCCCGGGGGAGCCGGCCTTTTATTTGCCCTGCCCCGGGTTTTCCCATAAAATGACAGCAGCAGCAGGTTGCGGGAGGCTGGGTCGCTCCGGCTTGCTCACCCTCCCCGCACACTCCCTTCCCTACGATGAGGGGTACGGGGTAGGGGCAAAGGGACCCGCCGGCCCCTGATCCCCCTCTCCCCCAGCGATTCCACTCGTTTGAAGGAGGCGCGGCATGCGCGTCACCCTGGCTCAGGTCAATCCCACCGTGGGGGACATCTGTGGCAACCTCGCCAAGCTCACCGAGGTCCTGGCCCAAGTCCCCGGGAACGCCGATCTGGTGGTCTTTCCGGAACTCTACCTGGTGGGCTACCCGCCCCGGGACCTGTTGGAGCGCCCCGGCCTCATGGCGGGGGTAAGGCAGGCGGTGCAGGACCTGAAAGAGCTTTCCCGAAGCTATGCGTCATTGGGGATCTTGGTGGGGGCGCCCCGGCCCACCGGCCAGGCCCGGGGCAAGGGGCTCTATAATGCCGCGCTCCTTATCCATCAGGGGGAGGTCGTCGGGTATCGGGACAAATCCCTCCTCCCCACCTACGACGTGTTTGATGAGACCCGCTATTTCGACGCCTCCCGGATCATCAAGCCCATTCCCTTTAAAGGGAAACGCCTGGGCGTCACCATTTGCGAGGACGCCTGGTGCCAGGAGGAAGCCTGGTGCCAACGGCTCTATGACCTGGACCCGGTGAGCATGGTGGCGGAGCAGGGGGCGGACGTGCTCATCAACCTGTCGGCCTCGCCCTTCCAGGTGGGCAAGGAAGAAACCCGCTACCGGATCATGGGCCGGCACGCCCGCAAATACGGCCGGCCCTTCATCTACATCAATCAGGTGGGGGGCAATGACGAACTCATCTTTGACGGCCGCAGCTTGGCCTTCGACGGCCGGGGGGAGCCCCTGGCGGCGCTGCCGGCCTTCCAGGAGGCCTGCGTCACCGTGGATCTGACCCAGGCCGGCACCCCGGGGCTCTACGTGCCCCAGGAGCCCCTCGCCACGATCTATGGGGCCTTGCTCCTGGGTCTTCGGGATTACCTGCGGAAATGCGGCTTCCGCCGGGTGGTGGTGGGCCTGTCCGGGGGGGTGGACTCCGCCGTGGTGGCCGCCCTGGCCGTGAAAGCCCTGGGGCCGGAAAACGTCCTGGGGGTGGCCATGCCGTCCTTGTATTCCTCCCCGGCCAGCCTGGCCGACGCCCGGGAATTGGCCGCCAATTTGGGCATCGAGCTCCGGGTGGTGCCCATCACCCCGATTTATCAGGCCTACAAGGCCAGCCTGCAGGAGCACTTTCCGGTGGAGCCCATCGACGTCACCCTGGAGAACATCCAGGCGCGCATCCGGGGCAATATCCTCATGGCCTTCTCCAACCGCTTCGGGCACCTGGTGCTCTCCACCGGCAACAAAAGCGAGCTGGCCGTGGGCTATTGCACCCTGTACGGCGACATGAGCGGCGGCTTGGCGGTGCTGGCCGACGTGCCTAAGACCATGGTGTACGAATTGGCCCGGTTCCTCAACCGGGAGCGGCCGCTCATCCCGGAGGCCATCCTCACCAAGGTGCCGTCCGCCGAGTTGCGGCCCGATCAGAAGGACCAGGACACCCTGCCGCCGTATGACATCCTGGATCAGATCATTGAGCACTACCTGGTGGAGTCCCGGTCGGCCCAGGAGATCATCGACCTGGGCTTCGCCCCGGAAACGGTGCGCTGGGTCATCCGGGCCATCGACCACAACGAATACAAGCGCCGCCAGGCCGCGCCGGGCCTCAGGGTGACCTCCAAGGCCTTCGGCATGGGCCGCCGAATCCCCATCGCGGCAAAATATGAAGGGTAGGCAATGAGGGGGAGGGCCGGGGATTGGGGTTTTCTCCCCTCCATCCACCCCTCTATGATTCGGGGAAGGCGAGGTCTGCGGCCTCGGCTTCCCCTTCTGCTTTAGGCCGGAAGGGAGTGGGGAAGGGGGTGAGGGACATGCGCCCCTCAGCCCTCTCCCCCACAGACTCACATGGCTTTGGGAACCCGGGGGTCAGAGACCGGCGGGGGCTCTGGTGGCATGGGAATCGGCTCGGCCACCGGCGTCTGGTCCTGACCGGGCAAGGGGTGGTAAGGCGAGGGCCTGCCGGCCTGACCCGGCGGCAGCGCCGGCGCGGCGCCGGTCTGGGGCGGTTTAAACGAGGCCGGCGGTTTGAAGCGGTCGCCCACATCCGTGGGGGGCGCGGTGAAGTCCCCCACCGACGGCCCCTGGTAACCTTCGGGAAGGCTGAGGCCGCCCGGTCCTTGGGCCCTGCCGGCGCCGCCCCCCGTTCTGGAAGGCCCGCCGGGTCCACCAGCCGTTTTAAAGGTGGAGCGGTCCAGGCGTTCAAGGGCTTCGGGCGGCCGCACCCGGCGCCATGGCCCCTTGACGCTCTTGCTCATGTACCAGATACCCTCCCAGAGAAAATAGTAGCGCCCCTGGTAGCGGAAGACGTCGGTGGGCAGATTGGGGGCGTAATACACCTGTGGCGAGCCGGGCCACGGGGTCCACCGGGGGGTCACCTCCGGCGGCACCGGGATGATGCGGGGGCTCTGGGCCTGGGCCGCCGGGGCCAGGAAGAGCGCCGCAACCAGCATAGCTTGGAGAACGCGCCTGCCTGTCATGCTCTGCTCCTGTGAATGAAGGTTGAGGGAGGGGGCCAGGGGTCCAAGTCCCCTGCCCCCCTTCCACAATCTGCCCGATCACGCCGGAATGGTGTGTTGCCGGCCCACGGCCAAGTCGTGCAGCGGGATGAGGATGTCTGCCACTTCCTTTACCTTATGGGCGCTGTGGTAAGCCTCCAGAAGGTTGAGGTGCACGCCCGGCGGCACGATGGGGCCGCTGGCCGGGAAGTTTTGATCGTTGCAGCAAAAGCCGGTGATCACCGCGGTGCCTTTGGCGGTGTCCACCACCACGGACTGCCCCCCCACCGTGTGCCCTGGGGTCAGCAGCACCCGCACCCCGGGGACGATTTCCGTGTCGCCCTCCACCAGCACCACCTCGTTTTCATCCAGCAGATCGGGAAAATAGCGGTGGTCCACCGGATGGGGTGCCTTGAAGAATTCATACTCTTTTTTCTGCACATAGACCCGGGCATTGCTGCACTTGTAGTCGTTTTCGCAGTGGTCGTTGTGCAGGTGGGTGTGGATGATGAGGTCAATGTCCTCCGGGGCCAGGTTGAATTTGGCCAGGGCGGCCTCGAATTCCAGGATTTCCAGACCCAGTTCCTGGTCCACCCCCGGCGGCACCATGAATTGTTCCAGACCGGTGTCCACCAGGATTTTTTCCGGCCCCCCTTCCAGGTAAAAGACATAGATGGGGAGGTAGATGCGCTTGCCGTAGCCTTTAAGGTAGGTCATAACCCCCTGATCCGTCTCGTTGAGGCCCACCACCAGGGGATGGATTTGATAAACCGACATGAAGCTTCACTCCTTCAGAGTTTTCTTTTTTCATACACCATGGTGCTTTTTTGCCAAGGGAAAACCTCATGCCGTTGGCCGATGCCAGGGGTGCCGGACGGCGAGCTTCCGAAGTCGGGCTGGTCAGCTTTTAGCTGCTTCGAAGTTTTTCCCCGCCGGATTTTCCCCCCAGCCTGGTTTTACCAGTCAGAGGCAACATCTCAAGCATACCCCAAACAAGGAGCGATTTCCATGGAGAAGCAACGGTTTTGTTGGCACCGCGCCGCCCTGGCGGGCTTGGTGGCCACCCTGGTGCTGGCTCTGGCCCTGCCTGCCGCCGCCGGCATGGGCCGGGGCAGGATGATGATGGCCAACCTCACCCCGGAGCAGGCCGCCCAGGTCTTCGATCTCCGGCAGAAATTCATGAACGATACCGCCGCCCTGCGCCGGGAAATGTTCATCAAGCGGGCTGAGCTTCTGGCCCTGTGGAAGGCTGAGACCCCGGACGAAAAGGCCATTGTGGCCAAGGCCAAGGAATTGCACGGGGTCAAGGGCCAACTCATGGAGAAAGCCGTGGCCATGCGGCTGGCCCTGAAGAAGATCGCCCCGCAGGCGATGATGGGCTTCGGAGGCGGGTTCGGCCCCGGCATGGGCCCCGGCATGGGGCGGGGCATGGGCCCGGGTATGGGCGGTCCTGGCCCCGGTCCCGGTCCCCGCAGCGAGATGGACCCGGATGGCTTGCTGGATGGCGCCCTGGCCTTTGAGCCGGACCTGGAATAACCTTTTATCCTGAGGGTGGAGGAGGGCGGGGGAACTCCGGTTCCCCACCCTCCTCTCTCTTTTCGGGGGGAGCCGCAGGGCGAAGCGATGGATCCGGAGGGCTGGCGCACCGGCCAGACGTCGGCATTCTGCCGGAAACGCCATGGAGGTTTCCCCGGATGGCGCTTCTTTACGGCTTGCAAAATCAGGAGCAAAATCTTAAATTAAAAGAATTGAAACTAGTTAAATGAATAGCAGAACCTTATGACCATCTTGCCCATCCGTCTGTATCCTGACCCGGTGTTGTTGACCCCGGCGCAGGAGGTGTGCGACATCAACGGCGATCTCCAGTGTCTCATCGACGCCATGGCCGCCACCATGTATCATGCCCCCGGCCTGGGGCTGGCCGCCAACCAGGTGGGGGAACTGAAGCGCCTCATCGTCTTTGACGTGGCCCAGAAGGAGGGCACCCCGGACCTTCGGGTCCTCATCAATCCGGTGATCACCGCCCGGGAAGGGGAGATCATTTACAACGAGGGCTGCCTGTCGGTGAAAGACTTCACCGCCGACGTGCGGCGGGCGGCCCGGGTGTGCGTCCAGGGGCTGGACCGGGAGGGCCGGCCGGTGTCCCTGGAAGCCGAGGGTCTGTTGGCCATCGTCTTGCAGCATGAGCTGGACCATCTGGAGGGCAAGGTCTTTTTGGACCGCATCAGCCGTTTAAAGAAGGGGATGTACCTCAGGCGGCTCAAGAAGCAGGCGGCGCCCGCATGAAGCAGGGACCCTGGCGGGTCATCTTTTTCGGCACGCCCCCCTTTGCGGTGCCCACCTTGACCGCCCTGCTGGAGGCCGGCGAGGAGGTGGCCGCGGTGGTCACCCAACCCGACAAACCCCGGGGGCGGGGTCAAAGGCTCAGACCGCCGGCGGTCAAGGAAGTGGCCGAAGATCATGGCCTGCCGGTGTATCAGCCCGTCAAGCTCAAAGATCCCGGTTTTCTCAGCCAGCTCCGGGAGGCGGCTCCCCAGCTTTTCGTGGTGGCGGCCTACGGCCGCCTTTTGCCTGCCGAATTGCTGATGCTGCCGCAGGTGGGCTGCCTCAATGTGCATGCCTCCCTGTTGCCCCGGCACCGGGGGGCGGCGCCGGTGAACTGGGCCCTTATCCAGGGTGACGTTGAAACCGGGGTCACCATCATGTGGATGGTGGAGGAGATGGACGCCGGCCCCATCTTTCTGCAGGAGCGAGTGTCCATCTCCCCCGACGACAATGCCGGAACGCTGGCGGCCAGGCTGGCGGACCTGGGCGGACGCCTCCTGGTGACCGCCTTGAACCGGCTGCGCCGCGGCGAGGCTATCAAGACGCCCCAACCCCAAGCCGGCGTCACCTATGCCCCGCCGCTCTCGGCGGGGATGCTGCTGGTGGACTTCACCCGGGACGCCCGGGAGGTGGCCGGCTGGATTCGGGGGCTGGACCCGGCTCCCGGCGCCTACACCCTGTGGCGGGGCCGGCGCCTGAAGCTCTATGGCGGCCGGGTGTGGCAGGAGGCCGGGCACCCGGGTCTCCCGGGGACCGTCCTGAAGCTCACGCCCGGTGGCCTGGAGATCGCCTGTGGGCATGGCAGCCTGACGGTCCGGGAGGTGCAGCTGGCCGGCCACAAGCGCCTTGAGGCCGCCACCTTCCTGCGCGGGCACGCCTTGCTCGGGGAGGTCTTGGGTACGGTTGATGGCTGACAACGGACCCATCCTGGACGGAGGCAACGCCTTGCGGCCGCAGAAGCGGACCTTCCTGGGTCTCCTGGCGCTCACCGTCCTCCTCTTTACTTTGCTCTTGGGCCTCCTGTGGTATGTCCCGTATGTCGGCCTGCACAACCTCCACCCCTGGTTGCCGTTGATTCTGGGGGTGCTCTTTGCCTTGGCGGCGCTGGTGGTCGTCACCGCGGTGGGCATCCTGGGACTCACGGTGGTTCTGGGAAGGGACCTGCCTTTTTCCCGGACGCTCCGGGGCATCCTGATCAAACTGCTGCTGCCGCTGATGAGCGGGGTGGGCCAGCTCCTGGGCATCAGCAAAGACCAGGTGCGCCGCTCCTTCATCGAGATCAACAACCAGCTCGTCCTGGCCCAGCGGCCCCGGGCCACCGCGGACAAGCTGCTGTTGCTCATGCCCCATTGCCTGCAATTTCATGACTGCCAGTTCCGCATCACCGGCAACGTCATGCACTGCAAGCGCTGCGGCAAATGCCCCATCAAGGGCCTGGCGGAGATTTCGGAGCGCTATGGGGTGGGCCTGGCGGTGGCCACCGGCGGCACCCTGGCCCGGCGCATCGTGGTGGAGCGGCGACCCCGGCTCATCATCGCCGTGGCCTGCGAACGGGATCTGGCCAGCGGCATCCAGGACAGCTATCCTTTGCCCGTATTCGGCATCACCAATAACCGCCCCCACGGTCCGTGCTTCGACACCCAGGTGGATCTGGCCCGGGTGGAGGAGGCCCTGAACACCTTCCTGGCCTCCCCTCCGGCCTCCCCCGCCGCGCCTGTCCCGGAACCCTGACTCCGCTCTGAAGTCTCCCCTCACCCGCACCCCGTCCCCTAGGCGCCGGGGGCAGGGCATCCCCGGCAAGTCAGGAGACCCAGCGGCTTTCCCGGCACCAAAACGCCTCATGGCCTGTCGGGCTCTGGTCCTCGACCCGGACCGGTCATCTCCCCAACAAGTCAATTATCTGGTAGATATTCTGTTGAGATTGACAAATAATCCGAGGACATTACCCTGAGATTTAAAGGCCCTTGCCGCATTCAGGGTGAGCCGCCGGGGCCCGGCCCGGCGAAGGAAAGCCGCGAGTGGATTCCAGCCCCGGACCCTTCGTTAACGGCTCCGGGCGGCAAGAAAACCGGTTTCGGGTTAGCTCACAGCCGCGCCACACTGTTGGTCGCCACCTTCGGGATACGCCTATGCGCTCCGCCGAGGCGATGGTTCAGGAACTGCTTGCGCTTGCGGACATCAGGGTCAACGGCAGCCGACCGTGGGATTTCCAGGTCCATGATGCCCGCCTTTTCCGCCGCCTGCTGCGGGAGGGCTCGTTGGGCCTGGGAGAATCTTATATGGACGGGTGGTGGGACGCCGAGGAGCTGGACGCCTTTTTTACCAGACTGCTGGCCGCGGACCTGGAAGAGAAAGTCCGGGGGGACTGGCAGACGCTGGCCTGGATCATCGGGCAGCGGCTGACCAACCCGCAACGGAGAAAAGCCGCTTACCGCATCGGGGAACATCATTACGATATCGGCAACGATCTCTATCAGGCCATGCTCGACCGACGGATGGTCTATTCCTGCGGTTACTGGCGCCAAGCCCGCAACCTCGATGAAGCCCAGGAAGCCAAGCTGGATTTGGTGTGTCGGAAGTTGCGACTGAAGCCGGGACAGCGGGTCCTGGACATCGGTTGCGGCTGGGGGAGTTTTGCCCGGTTCGCCGCCGAGCGCTACCAGGTGTCGGTGACGGGCATCACCGTCTCCAGGGAACAAGTGGCCTTGGCCCGGGAGTGGTGTGCCGGGCTGCCGGTGGACTTGGTCTACCAGGATTATCGCGATATAAAGGGGACCTACGACCATATCGTGTCCATCGGGATGTTCGAGCACGTGGGCTATAAGAATTATCGGACCTACATGCAGGTTGTTCATGACCATTTGCAGGACGACGGATTGTTCTTATTGCACACCATCGGCAAGAACGCCTCTTACAAGACGATGGACCCGTGGTTTGCAAAATACATCTTTCCCAACTCGCTTATTCCGTCCGCCACCCAGATCTGTAAGGCCATTGAACAGTTATTCATTATCGAGGATTGGCACAATTTCGGGCCGGACTATGACATGACTCTCATGGCCTGGTTTCATAATTTCGATGCCGCTTGGGAAACGTTGCGGCCCCGTTATGGGGAACGCTTTTATCGCATGTGGAAATATTACCTGTTGGCTGCTGCGGGAGCCTTCCGCTGCCGGAAGAACAACCTCTGGCAGATTGTGCTGTCCAAACACGGGGTGGCTGGCGGATATCAGGCCGTGCGATGACTCAGGGACAGGAGGCCTCGTGCTCCTTAGCCCTGCTCCCCGGCCGGAAAACGTTTAAGCCCGACTCTCTTCCCTGCCCGGAAGGTTGGGGGGGGGGCCAGGATCTTTCTGGCTGCTTGGCAGGGAGAAAAGCCCCCCGACGCGGTTCAACCCGGTTATGAAGCGCCACCTCACCATTTTTTTGCCCTGACCTGAGTACGCATGCCCCCCCCATGCCCCGGCGCCCGGGAGCTGGCGGTGCGCATCCTGGCGCAGGCGGCCCGGCGTGACCAATCCGTGGAGGACCTACTGGCCGCAGGGCTTAGGCGCCATCCGGACCTGTCCCGGCCCGAGCGGGCCCTGCTTTTGGAACTGGTCCAGGGGGTGAAGCGCTGGGAGATCCGGCTGGACTGGGTGTTGGGGCAGTTGGCCGCCCGTCCCCTGAAGAAGGTGCATCCCTTGGCCCTGGTCATCCTCCGGGTGGCCGCCTACCAGCTGCTCTTTTTGGACCGCATTCCCGCCCGAGCGGCTCTCCATGAAGCAGTGGCCCAGGCTCGAGCGCACCGTCTCCCGGAGGCCCAGGCCGGATTTATCAATGCCCTGCTCCGGACTTTGGCCCGGGAAGGCCCGCCGGGGTTGCCGCCCCCGGAGGCCGACCCCGTTGCCGCCCTGAGCCTGGCTCACGCCCACCCCTCCTGGCTGGTGCGCCGCTGGCTGGAGCGGTGGGGCTTTCAAGAAACCGAAGCCCGGCTGACCGCCGACAACCGGCTGCCCCCCCTCACCATCCGGGTGAACACCCTGAAAACCAGCCCGGAACAGCTGTTGCTCAGGCTGGCCGCCGAAGGGGTGCACGCCGTTTGTGGCTCCTGGTCTCCCACCGCCCTGACGATCCTTTCCTGGGAAACCCCGCCCCAGGCGGTGCCTTCCCACGGAGAGGGGCTGTGGCTCTTTCAAGATGAGGCGGCCATGCTGGCGGGCGAGCTTTTGCCCCTGCGGCCAGGCATGCGCCTCCTGGAAATCGGCGCCGGGCGGGGCGGAAAGACCACCCACCTGGCCGAGCGGCTGGAGAACCGGGGCCTGGTGGCCGCGATGGAATCGAACCGAATGCGTCTTCATCAGCTGAAGGAGACGCTGGGGCGGTGGGGGGCAGCCGTGGCCCACCCGGTGCTGGCCGACGCCACCCGGCCCCTGCCGCTGGCGCCGGCCGCCTTCGATGCCGTGGTCATCGACGCGCCCTGTTCCGGCCTGGGGGTCATTCGCCGCCACCCGGAAATCAAGACCCGCCGGCGCGAAGCCGACCTGGCCACCTTCCCGCCCCGGCAACGGGCCATGCTGGAGGCCGCGGCACCGGCGCTCCGGCCGGGCGGCCGCCTGCTCTACCTTACCTGCACCACCGAGCCCGAGGAAAACGAGGTCCTCGTCCAGGCCTTCCTTCGGGACCACCCTGAATTCCGGCTCCACGCCGATCCGGAGGCCCTGCCGACGGCAGTCCGTGCCTTCTTCGATCCCCCCGGCTGGTTTCGCACCTCCCCCGCCGCCCACAACCTGGACGCCTTTTTCGCCGCGTTGCTGCTGAAGGAATGAAGGAGGGTAGGGTAGGGGCGAGGGGCAGGGGCCCCCTCGCCCATGGGCTGAGGCCTGCAGCCGGAGCCGGCGCCCAAGGCCTTGCGTGAACTCACCATATCCGCTTGGACGGGGAGGGCGGGGGGTGCGCTCCCTGGCCCTGCACCCGCATTATTCCCTTAACCCCACATACACCAAGGGAATCAGGGCCAGACTGACGCTCCCGGAGATGATGAGGGGAAGGGCATAGCCCAGGGCGGCGCCCACGGGGCCGAAGATGAGGGAGCCGGCCAGCACGCCCAGGGTGGTGGTCAGGGAGATGAGCCCGGAGTTGCCGCCCACCCGGTCCACGTGAAAGAGCCGGGCGATGGTGCCGTAGGTGAGCATGAGGATGAGGCCGTCACCCACGCCGTGCACCGCCCGCCAGGCGAAGGACCAGGCCAGGGAAGGGTAGGTCATGAGGATGTGGCCCACGCCCGAGGCGGCCAACCCCATGATGAGAAAGGCCAGGGGCGACAGCCGGCCCGCCAGGAAACGGCCGTACACATAGGCGGAGGCTGCCACCACGGCGAACTCCCCGCCCAGATAGAGACCCATGCCCAAGGGATCAAGGCCCAGCCGGGTGGTGAGAAAGAGCCCCAGACTGGTGCCCTCGGCCCCCCAGTGCAGGGTGAACAGAAAGAGCCAGGCCGCAAAGAACAACACCCGCCCATCGGCAAAATCCCGGCCGTATTGCCGCCAGGGAATGCGGAGGCCTCTGGTCTGGGGGAGGTGCAGGGCCGCGGGCATCAGGCCCACCAACCCCACCCCCAGCAGGCGAAACAGGGCGGGAAAGCTGAAAGCCCAAAGCATAAGGCCCCCCAGGAGAATGCCCGCCATCATGCCGCCCATGCGCCAGGCGTTGTAGCGCCCGAAACGCCCGGCGTCGCCCGCCGGATTGTCCTTGAACAGGAGAATGTCCAGGGACTGGCGCATGAGCTGGAGGCTGACGCCGAACAGCCAGAAAATGAGGAGAAAGGGCCAGAACCGCCGGGCTTCAGCCAGGGCCCAGAGGGTGGCCGCGGTGGCCGGAAGCCCCACCAGCGTCAGGAGCCGGGCCGGATAGCGGTCGCCGGTGACCCCCACCGGAAAGGCCACCACCAAGGCGGTGAGGCTCAAGGCGGCATACAGCAGGCCGATCTGGGCGCCGCTGAACCCCAGGGCGTCCTTCAGATGCAGGGGGAGAAAAAAATACAGGGCCGAGATAATGAGCGCATACGCACTGATGAACAGATTGAGCAGCAAGCCTAGCGCTCGAGAGCCTTTTGATTCAGGCGGACTTCCATGGCCCGGGCCGGGCACACCACACAGCACATCTCACAGGCGCTACACTTGCCGGCGTCAAAGCCCACCGCCATCTCCGGCCGTTCCACATAGAGGGCCCCGGAGGGACAGATGGCGGTGCAGGTGCCGCACTGATAACACCGCTCTTCGTTACGCCGCACTTCATGGGCCACCCGCTGAACCTTGACGCCGGCGTCCTTGAGATACTTGATGCCCCGGCGGAAATTCTTGGGATGGCCCTTGAGCTCCATGACGATCAACCCCTCCTGGCGAGGGGTGATGGTGGCCTTGAGGAGGTTGAACTCCAGGTCGTAATCCTTTACCAACCGGTAAATAATAGGCTGGTCCACCACTTCCTTGGAAAACCGCAAAATCAACATCTCCGCATGCATGGCAGGTTCCTTGGCAGAGTTTTGAGGGGAGGGCCGGGTGAGCCTGGCCCCCCCTCAAGCGCCCCTCCCGCCGATAGGGGATTGGGGCATGAGGACGGGGGAAAAGGGTAAGGGTCTTTGACCCTTAGCCTCCTCCCCCCATCACTCCTCCTTAATCTCACACCAGCCGGCCGAAGCGGCGTTGCCAGGCGGCGGCCAGTTCGCTGGTGGTAATGTCTATTAATTTACTAGAATTGCGCGAGATTTGAAAGGCCTGGTCCGGCCGCACGGTGCCAAGGAACGTCAGCGGCTCGCCCTGAACGAGGGCCTCCAGCCGGGCCCGGTTTTGGGGGGCGACGCTGAGGAGAAAGCGGCCGGCGGATTCGGCATACATGGCGGCAAAGGCTGGGCTTTCCGGCAGCAGGGGACCGAGGTCTGCCTCCACCCCCAGGCCGGCGGCCAGGCTCACCAGGGCCAGGTGCAGGCCCAGGCCGCCCCGGGTCAGGGCCCGGCAGGAGGCCACCAAGCCCTGGCGCACGGCCTCCGCCAGCAGGCGGTAGCGCGGCAGAAATTCCCCGGGGCGCACCCGGGGGACGCTGAGGCCGGTATAGCCCAGCAGTTCGTAACACTCCGAGCCGCCCAGTTCAGCTCGGGTGTCGCCCAGGACATAGAGGTGGTCGCCCGGGGCCTTGAGGTCCGGGGTCACCACCCGGGCCAGGTCCTCAATCACCCCCACCGCGGTGAAAAACAGGGTGGGCAGGCCCGACACCCGGTGGGTCTCGCCGAAGGCGCCGGACAGCACCCCGTCCACATACATGCTGTCCTTGCCGGAAAGGAGGGGGAGCCGGTAGGCCAGGCAGAGGTCTTTGAGGGCCCGGCAGGCCCGCACCAGTTGGGCGGCCTTGAACCTGCCGTCGGGATTGTGCACCGGATGGTATTCCACGCTGGGCCAGCAGAAGTTGTCCACCCCGCCGATGGCGTCGAGCTCCGCGCCCACGGCCAACAGGCGGCGCACCGCCTCATCGACGGTCACCGCCGCCATGTGATAGGCATCGATTTTGGCGTAGGCCGGGTTGAGGGCCAGACTCACGGCCAGGCCCCGGGGCGAATCCAGCCGGGGCCGGAGCACCGCGGCGTCCGCCGGGATGGAGCAGGCCCGCCCCACCAGGGGCTTGACCACGCTGGTCCCCTGCACCTCGTGGTCGTACTGCCGGGGAATCCACTCCCGGGAACAGGTGTTGGGGCGGTCCAACAGGGCCAGGAGGAACCCGGCGTGGTCAGAAATCTCGCCCAGCACCGGCTCGGTGAGCCGAAGCTCCGGCGGGGTCCAGTGGGCCTCGAATTCCCAGGGGGGAAAATCCTCTTCCAGAAAGGAGAGGTCCACCGCGGCGCACGGCTGGTCGCGGTAGCGCACTTCCAGCACCCCGGAGTCCGTGAAGCGGCCGATGGCCGAAACCTCCACTTCGTGTCGGGCGGCCAGATCCCGGAAGGCGGCCTCATGTTCCGGCGCCACCCCCACCACCATGCGCTCCTGGGATTCGGAGACCCAGATCTCCCAGGGGTCCAGCCCGGCATACTTCAGAGGCACCCGGTCCAGCCAGACTTGGGCGCCGCCGGCCAGCCGGGCCGACTCCCCCACGGCGCTGGACAGCCCGCCGCCCCCGCAGTCGGTGATGAAATTGAGGTAGCCGGCGTCCCGGGCTTCCAGCAGAAAGTCGTGCATTTTTTTCTGGGTGTAGGGATCGCCGATCTGGACGTGGCCGGCGGGAGTGCCGGCGCTGGCCACCTCCGAGGAGGCGGTGACGCCGTGGATGCCGTCAGCGCCCACCCGGCCGCCGCACATGAGGATGAGGTCGCCGGGCCGGGCCGCCTTGGTGTGGCCGGCCCTTTGCGCCACCTCCCGGGGCAGCAGGCCCACGGCCCCCACCAAGACCAGACATTTCCCCAGGTAGCTCTCATCGAAGTACAGAGCGCCGGCCACGGTGGGGATGCCGCTTTTGTTGCCGCCGTCCTTGACCCCCTCGACGACTCCGTCCAGCAGGCGACGGGGGTGGAGGCGGGGTTTAAGCGGCCCGGCATAGTCCCGGGGACCCACGCAGAAGCCGTACAGCCCGGCGATGAGCTTGGCGCCCTGGCCAGTGCCCAAGGGGTCCCGATAGACCCCAACGATGCCGGTGAGGGAACCGCCGTACGCCTCCAGGTTGGAAGGGGAGTTGTGAGTTTCCCCCTTGATGACGTAACAGTAGTCCTCATCCAAGGCGCCCACCCCGGCGTTGTCCCACAGAACCGACACCACCCAGGGCTTTTCTCGGGCGATGGCCAGGGTGGGGTCCTTGATGCACTGCTCGAAGGGGTTGTCCAGGAGGAAGCGCTCGCCGGTGGCCAAGTCGGTATAATGGAAGCGGCCCCGGAAGGTATTGTGGTTGCAGTGGTCGCTCCGGGCCTGGGCGATGTACTCCAGCTCCACGTCGGTGAGCCCCCCCAAGCCCAAGGCGGCCCGCCGGGCCAGCACCTCGGGCCGGGAGAAATAGGCCTGAATCACCGGCAGATCCTGGTCCCGCAAGGCCAGGTTGCGGGCCAGGCTCAGCTCCCGCAGGGCCTCTACGGAGTCGGACCGGATTGCCGCCACCCCCGGCTGATGGGCCAGGTGCACCTTGGGGAGGATGAGCCCGACACCCCTTTCCGGATCCCACTCCTGCCGGGAATAGATACGGTATTCCTGAATCAGGTCGTTGGCCAGGAGCTCCCGGGCCAGGCGCTCCATGGCCTTCCGATTGAGGCCGGCCCCGGTGATGAGGAAGAGCTGGGAGGTGTAAACCTGGGCCTCCGGGGGCAGGGAGCGCTTCAGAAAGGCCTCGATGGCCTCCCGGGCCACCGCGCCGGCGTTGTCCCGCACCCCCGGCCGGAAGCCCACCCACACGGCCCAGTGGAAGTCCCGGGCCAGGGGTTTGAAGCTGCTCACCTGGGTCACCGGGTTGGTGAACACCTGGGTCCGCACCGCCTCCCATTCCTGGGGACTCAGCTCCAGGTCCATGGTCAGCAGGCGCCAGACCCGCACCTGCTCAAGGGCCAGACCAAAGTACTCCTGAGCCTTGCGGCTGAGGGACAAGCCTTGGGCGTCCGGCAGATCCGGGCGCCAGCCGATCTCCAGGCGGACTGCCATGGGTACCTTTTCATCTCAGAGGATCTGGTGTGGAATATACCCCAAAGGCGGGACGCGGCAAAGACAAAGATGGGGTAACGGCGGGCAAAAGTGCCAAGGGGCGGAGTTCAGGCCGCCCCCGGCAGGAAGAGCGGCCTAAGAGAAGAGTTTTTCGGCATTTTGGTAGAAGCGGGTCATGACCGTCTGGCCCAGGAGGATGACAGAGGCAAAAATGACCAGGGCGATGCCAGCAATAAGCAGTCCGTATTCCACGGCGCTGGCCCCATCTTCCGCCCGGACAAGACGGGACAGGTGCGTTCTGGAAAACATGAGGAGGTCCTTTCCCAGAGCTTTTTCCTCCTCATCGGCATCCAGCCGCAAAACTTGAAATTCATTGCGTCTCTTTAAGCCCGGCGATGCGGGACATAAGCTCGGAGGTGGAATAACCCGGAAGAAAAGGGACCGCCACCACCCGGCCGCCGCCGGCCAGGACCTCCTCTCGGCCCACGATCTCTTCGGGTCGGTAGTCGCCGCCTTTCACCAGGACATCGGGCTTGAGTTCAGCAACAAGCTCCCGGGGAGTATCCTCGGCAAAGAGCACCACCCGGTCCACAGAAGCCAGGGCCGCCAGCACCCGGGCCCGGTCCGCCTCGGAATTCACCGGGCGCCCGGCGCCTTTCTCCAGGCGGCGCACCGAGGCGTCGGTGTTCACCGCCACGATGAGGGCATCCCCCAGCCGGCGGGCGGCTTCCAGATATTCCACGTGCCCCCGGTGCAACAGATCGAAGCAGCCGTTGGTGAACACCACCCGCCGGCCCTGGGCCTGCTGCGCCCGAACCCAGCGGACCGCCTCGGCCCGGCTCACCAGCTTGTTGGCGGTCATAGACTATCCTTTGGGGGAGGGCCAGGTAGCGCAACTCCCGGTCTAGCCGCCCCCCTGACCCCTTGGGGGCCCCGGGAAGGCGGGGCCCGCAGCTCTTACCGCCCCGGCAAAAGACATCCTTAAGAGAGGGGGACAGGGGAAGGGCAGCGTCGGCCCTGAGCCCCCTCCCTCATATTACCGGGGCCCCACCCGGGCCACGGTGAGGACCAGGAGCTTTTGGGCGCCGGCCGCCAGCAGCGTCCGAGCGCATTCCCCAACGGTGGCCCCGGTGGTATAGACGTCGTCCACCAGAAGCACGGTTTTCCCCCGGATATCCCGGGGACGGGTTACCGCAAAGGCCCCATGAACGTTTTCCCGCCGGGCCCTGGGATCCAGGCCGGTCTGGGGCTTGGTGTACCGGGTGCGCACCAGGGTGCTCCTCAGGAGATCGCCGGGCAGGGCCTGGGCCAGGAGCAGCGCCTGGTTGAAGCCCCGCTCCCTGAGGCGCCTGGGGTGCAGGGGCACCGGCACAATGACCTCAGCCCCGTGGGCAACTTCCCGGCAGTGCGGCTCCTGAAGCCAACTTTGCAGCACCGGCAGATACTCCAGCCGGCGGGCGTATTTCAGGCCTTTGATGGCTTGGCCCGTGAGGCCGTCTTCTCCATAAATTACGGCAGCCCTGGCCGCGGCAAAGGGAGGCAGCTCCGTGGCGCAGGGGCCGCACAGGTGGTCGGCCCCGTCCTGCCCGGGAAACCGGCGGCCGCAGCAAGGACACTTAGGGCTCGCCACCCGCTCAATGAGGCCGTCGCAGGCCGGGCAGACCGCGGTGTTGGCCGCGAGCTCCACTGCTTCACCACAAAAGACGCACAGCCGGGGCAGGAAAAAGTCCAGGGCATAAGCCGCGATGTTTCTCAGGGATTGCCTCAAGGAGGTGAGCACGTGGTGATGGCCCTTGTTCAAAACCTTTTTGAGGAGAGGGGAAGCGGTGGACCCCCGATCTCTTCTCAAGCTCCCCTCCCAACCCCCTGTGAGGGGATGGGAAGGGGGGCTTGGGGAAGGGGGGGGCGGGTCGCATACCCGTCCCCCCTCCCCCAAGGTCCAAAGGCTAGCGCGCCGCCAGCCGCCGGGCCAGGGCCTCAGCGTGCGCGAACAGAGCGTCGGCCTGAGCCTCATTCAGCCCGGCGCCCAGGGCCACCCGGCGGGCCGTCTCCCGGTTGATGAGGTCTCCCGGCGCGTGGGCGTCGGTGTTCACCGTCAGGGCGGCGCCCGCGGCCAGGGCCAGTTTGGCCACGTGGCCGTTGGCCAGGCAGTGGCCCTTGCGGGCCGAAAGCTCCAGGGTGATGCCCCGGGCCTGGGCCAAGGCCGCCTCCTCCGGGGTGAGCAGGCCGGGGTGGGACAGGATGTCGATGTCGGCCTTAAGGGCCGCCTGGTTGGTGCCCGGAGCCACCGGCTCCACCAGAGTTTCGCCGTGGATGACGATCAAGGGCACCCCCAGTTCCCGGGCCTGGGACACCAGAGGTTGAATGAGGTCCGGGGGCACGTGGGTAAACTCCAGGCCCGGGATGAAGACCGGCGCCGCCCCCCGGTTGAGGCTGTCCGCCGCGGCCTTGAGGCGCCCAAAGACTTCCTTAAAATTGCTGGCGTCCACGTGGTCGGTAACGCCCAGGAAGCGATAGCCCAACACCTGAGCCCGGCGCCACAACTCCGCCGGGATGAGTTCGCCGTCACTGTTCAGGGTATGGGTGTGCAGGTCGATCATGGAAAAACGGCCAGCCAGCGGCCCTTAGCTTTCAGCGGTTACAGGCAAGCTGACAGCTGAATGCTGACGGCTACATCTTGTATTTGCCGAAATCATCGGGGTCCAGAGACTCCAAAATCTCGGTCCATTTCTTGGCTTCGTCGTTGGTGATGGCCTCCTGGGCCGCCAGGTCCACGCGGCGGGCCTTGCGGATGACCTCTTCGGCCATGAAAATGGGGCATTTGGCCCGCAACGCCAAGGCGATGGCATCGCTGGGCCGGGAGTCGATGCTCAGTTCCTTCCCGTCCCGCACCAGGTAAATGAGGGCAAAGTAGGTATTGTCCCGGAGATCGCAGACCTCCACGCGGGCGATGCGGACGTCGGTGGTATCCAGGATGTTTTTCAGGAGGTCGTGGGTCATGGGACGGGAGAACCTGATGTTTTCCAGTTCGCTGGCAATGGCGGTGGCCTCCAGCAAACCGATCCAGATGGGGACCGCCTTATCCGAGTCCACATCCTTGAGAATCATGATGGGGCTGTTGGTAAAGGGGTCGATGGTCAGGCCCGACACCACCATCTGCCGAAACATAACAACCTCCTTGAAGCGCCGGACCTCACCATTCAGCAGTCCGTCCGCTCCCTCACCCACCGCCCCTTGAGGGAATGGGGGTGCGCCTCGGTGATTTCCACTTGTGCCAACTGCCCGACGAGACGTCGGGGGCCGGCGAAATTGACCACCTGGTTGGTCCGGAGCCGTCCGGAAAGCTCTTCCCCGGTGCGCTTGCTGGCGCCCTCCACCAACACCTCCCGGGTCTCGCCCACCAAGCGGCGGTGGGCGGCCAGGGTAAGCTGGGAAAGTTCGGCCTGCAACCGGGCCAGTCGCTCCGCCTTGACCGGCTCGGGCACTTGGTCCGGGAAGGCGGCGGCCCGGGTCTGGGGCCGGGGTGAATATTTGAAGGAGAAGGCAGATTCGAAGCCCGCTTCCTGCACCAGTTCCAGAGTGCCGGCAAAATCGGCCTCGGTTTCTCCGGGAAAGCCCACGATCAGGTCGGTGGACAGGTGCAGCCCGGGCTGAATCCGGCGGAGACGGGCCACTTTCTTGAGATAATCCTGGCGCGTATAGCCCCGGTTCATGGCGGCCAACACCCGGTCCGAGCCGGACTGGGCCGGCAGGTGCAGATGCTCGCACAGGGGGGGCAGCTCGGCAAAGGCGGCGATGAGGTCGGGGGAGAGGTCTTTGGGATGGGAGGTGGCGAACCGGAGGCGGGCCAACCCGGGCAAGGCCGCCAGCCGGTCCAGGAGGTGGCGGAAGGTCGGCGCCTGGGGAAGGCCGCGGCCGTAGGAGTTGACATTCTGCCCCAAGAGGGTGACCTCCTTGCCGCCGGCCGCCAGGAAATCCCTGACCTCCTGCACGATGTCCTCCGGGGGGCGGCTTACTTCCCGGCCTCGGACATAAGGGACCACGCAGAAGGAGCAGAAATTGTCACAGCCCTGCATGATGGTGACGAAGCCCTGAATGACGCCTGGGGCCCACTGCCGGCGGGCCAGACCGGAGTACCCTTCCGCCTGCGCCACCTCCACCGTGCGGGCCGTGGCGGCCCGGCGCACCAATTCGGGGAGGCGCCAGACGCCGTGGGTGCCGAACACCAGGTCCAGGTGGGGCACCGCCGCCAACAGGCGCTCCCCTTCCTGCTGGGCGACGCAGCCGCCCACCCCTAAAATCAGCTGGGGCCGGCGGCGCTTCAGGGGGCTCAGGCTACCCAGGAGGCTCCGCACCTTCTGTTCCGACTTGCGGCGGATGGCACAGGTGTTGATAAGGTAGAGGTCGGCCTCCTCGGGGTTCTGGGTGAGCTCGTACTCCTCCCCCAGGATCTGAACCATCTGCTGGGAGTCGGCCACGTTCATCTGGCAGCCGAAGGTCCGCAGAAAGAGCTTTTTCTTCCCGGCAGCCATGGGACTTATTAAATCCCAATTGCGGCCCCTTGTCAACCGGCGCCCTCCCTGGCCTACCCCCTGGACAGGGACGGGGGAGGAGAGTAAAATGACGGCGGAACCAAAGGATGGGCATAAGGAGGGTAGGACCCAGAATGCCCCGCTCCTTCTCCCGATCCCGGAAAGGGGCTCGGGAGGGGAGTTTCCGGAAAGGGCAGGGGAGTCCCTGCTCTCCCGACCCTCCCGGCGGAAGACCAACATTATCTTGCCATGATCCCATTGCGCGGCGCGGCGGCCAAGGGGCTGAGACCCTGGGTAACCCTGGGCCTGATTTCGGCCAATATCCTGGTCTTTCTCTACACCCTGCACATCGGCCCTCAGGCCACCCTCAACCTGTTTCTCAAGGGGGGGGCGGTGCCGGCCAAGCTGAGCCAACTGAAACTCTTGTCCCAGGGATCCCTGTCGCTAGTGGCCACCATGTTCGTCTCCCTGTTCCTGCACGCCGGCTGGCTGCACCTCATCGGCAACCTCTGGTTCCTCTGGGTCTTCGGGGAGGCCCTGGAAGACGACCTGGGGCATGCCCGCTTTCTTTTATTCTACCTGTTTTCCGGGTTTTTCGCCTGCCTGTTTCATGTGTTGGCCTCCAGCAAACTCTCGGCCCCGCTCATCGGCGCCAGCGGCGCCATCGCCGGGGTTATGGGCGCCTACCTCCTGCGCCTGCCGCAGAGTCCCATCCTCACGCTGATGTTCTGGCGCCTCAGGTTGGAAACGGTCCAGGTGCCGGCCTTTGTCTGGTTGCTCATCTGGCTGGCTTTGCAATTTTACGGCCTCCGGCAGGGCGGGCCGGTGGCCTGGGTGGCTCACCTGGGGGGATTTGCCACCGGTCTCTTCGCAGTGACTCTGTTCACCCCGGTGGAGTCCCATCAACAGACCGTGGCCGAGGTGCTCAAGGCCCCCACCAAGAAGCGGCCCATGAAAAACCGCCGGAAAGCCTGATGAAGGAGGCTGAGCATTGCCCCGGAGCGGCTTTTCCTCTTTAGGATTACGAGACCGATGACGGAAAACCTCATGCAGGTGGCCAAACAGGCTGCCTTGGCGGCCGGGGCGGTGTTGCGCCTCAACTTTCAAAAACCTCACGACATTACCCTCAAGGGCGTCATCGACCCGGTCACCGAAAGCGATCTCCAGTCCCAGGCCATCATCATCTCCCTCATCCGCCAGGCCTTTCCGGACCACGAGTTCCTGGCGGAGGAAGATGCGGGGGAGGTGGCCGGGGGCCGGGGGCCCCTGCCCCCTACCCATACTCATCGCTGGATCATCGATCCATTGGACGGCACGGTGAACTTCGCCCACGGCTTCCCCATGTTCTGCGTCTCCATCGCCTGCGAGGTGGCGGGGGTGGTGGAGGTGGGGGTGATCTACGACCCCCTGCGGGATGAACTCTTCGAGGCCTGCAGGGGAGGGGGGGCGTTTTTGAACGGGCGCCGCTTGCGGGTTTCGGACACCCAGAAGCTGGAAGCCGCCCTGTTGGTCACCGGCTTCCCGTACGACATCCGGGAGCGGCTGGCGCAGACCATGGCCCGACTCCATAACCTGGTGGCCCAGGCCCAGGGCGTGCGCCGGGCCGGATCCGCCGCCCTGGACCTGTGCTACGTGGCCGCCGGCCGCTTCGAGGGCTTTTGGGAGGAGGGGCTCAAGCCTTGGGACACCGCGGCCGGCATGCTCCTGGTGACCGAGGCCGGGGGTCGCCTGAGCACCTTCGCGGGCGAACCTTACCAAATCTCGGCGCCCACCATCGTGGCCACCAACGGCCGGGTGCACGAGGCCATGCTGGCGGCCCTCAGGCTGGCGGAACCGGAAGTGAAACCCGGAGCGCCACACCTGCAAATGGAACCCGGCAACCATCCGCGGTGACCTATCAGCCGAGGTTTTGAGGGAAACAACCCCAAGGCGGTCTTGTCATGGACATCATCATCCCCACCCCGGAGCGCCACCGAACACGGCTCGTCACCGTGGGTACGGCAGTGGCGGTGAGCGTGCTCCTCATGGCCGTGAAGTTCTATGCCTGGTGGCTTACCGGCTCCGCGGCCATCCTGTCTGATGCGTTGGAGTCCATTATCAATGTGGCGGCCAGTTCCTTCGCCCTGATGAGCGTCATCCTGGCGGGCCGCAGCCCCGACGCCAGCCACCCGTATGGACATGGCAAGATCGAGTTTTTCTCGGCCGGCTTTGAAGGCGCGCTCATCGTCCTGGCCGCCCTGGGGATCTTTTACTCGGCCTGGCCCCAGCTCCTGGAACCGGTGGAATTGCCCCATCTGGGGCAGGGGCTGGCCTTTCTCGCCGGCGTCACCCTGGTGAACTTAGGCATGGGCCTGGCCCTGATCTATTATGGCCGGCGCACCGACTCTCTCATCCTGGTGGCCGACGGCAAACACCTCCTCACTGATGTGTACACCACCGCCGGCGTGCTTTCGGGGCTCTGGCTCATGCATGCCACCGGCTGGCTCTGGCTGGACGGCGTGGTGGCCATGGCCGTGGGTTTCAACATTCTGGTCACCGGCGGCAATCTGGTGCGCCAGTCGGTGGCCGGCCTCATGGATGAATCGGACCCGGCCCTGCTGGACCGCATCGTCCAGGTGCTCAAAGAGCACCGCAAGAATCTCTGGATCGACGTCCACCGTCTGCGCGCCCGCCGGGCCGGTGACCGGATCTTTATTGATTTTCACCTCATCCTGCCCCGGGACCTTTCCCTGGAGGACGGCCACCGGGAGGTGAAGGAGCTGGAGCACATCTTCAACACCCATTTCGGCGGCCAAGCCGACATCCTGGTACACCTGGACCCCTGCGCCCAGCCCGAGTGTCCGGTGTGCGGCTACGACCCTTGCACCCACCGGCAGCAGTCCACCCACGCCCTGCCCCTCTGGCAGCGGGAGACGGTGACCGAGGCAGAGCAACCCCTGCCGCCACTTAAGGAGGAAGGCCGCTAGGAGGTTTGCGAGGGGAAGACCGGGGGCGCGTCCGCTCCGCCCATTCCGGAAACATCCCATGCTCCCCATTCGCTGGGGCAATTCAGGCCACGGCCTGGGGCTTCATTCGGCAACCTCACCGGTTGGAGGAAGGCTAGGGGACTTAAAGGTGCTTAAGAATTTTTCCCGAACCTCGGGGTCAGAAAGATTGACTAACCAAGACCTTTGTTGTAAATTTGCCATATGTTAGTGAATCGCCGAGAAACCTGGTGCTGGTGGCGCATTTCGGACCCGTGAGGTGCGCCCCCCGCTCGCCCTGATAATCCGGCTGGGGCCCCTCACGGGAGGGGCCCCGGTTTTTGTTGGAACCAAAGCCGTGGCCTCCAAGCGCTGCGGCTTTTTTTGTCGAGACGGCGGCAGGGGATCGAGGCAGGCCGTGTTGAAACAAGGCTTCCATATCTCTGCCGGCGCCTTAAACCTTCCGGACCGAACCGGAACCCTGGGAGGAAGCGTCATCCTGAAGGACCGAAGCGGAAGAGGCCTCAAGGGGCTTCGAGGTGCTCAGCTTGACGGGAAACGCCATGGTCATTCCTGATTTTCAGACGTTCCGCCAGATGGCGGCCGCAGGCAACATCATTCCGGTATTCCGGGAAATCCTGGGCGATCTGGAGACCCCGGTGTCAGCCTATAAAAAGCTCCGCAACCAAGGGCCCTCTTTTCTCCTGGAGAGCGTGGAGGGCGGCGAAAAATGGGGGCGCTTCAGCTTCCTGGGCTTTAATCCCAGCCTGCTTTTCACGGTGCGGGACCACCAGACCTGTCTCGTGCGGGACGGCAAGGAAGAGCTCCAGGACCCCGGGTTGGACCCGTTTCAGCACCTCAGGCGTCTGCTTCAGGGCTTCAGGCCGGTGCCCACCCCCGGCCTGCCTCGTTTCTGGGGGGGGCTGGTGGGATTTCTGGGCTACGACATGGTGCGCTACATCGAGCGCCTGCCGGAGCGCACCCCGCCCCTGGCCATGCCCGAGGCCTGCCTCATGCTCCCCGACCACCTGCTCATCTTCGACAATCTGCGCCAGACCATCAAGGTGGTGGTCCTGGTCAGGCTCGCCTCCCCGAAGCACCTGGACGAGCAGTATGAGGAGGCCGTGGCCGCCATCCACGGCATCATCGGCAGGCTCCGGCAGCCGGTGCCCGAAAGCCGGCCGCTGGTGCCCGGCCCCGGCCTGAAGCTGGCCAGCAACGTCACCAAGAAGCAGTTCCAGGCCATGGTGGCCCGGGCCAAGGAGTACATCGCCGCGGGCGACGTCATCCAGGTGGTGCTCTCCCAGTGCTTCCGCTCCCCCCTGGCCCAGGACCCCCTGGACCTCTACCGGGCCCTGCGCTGCATCAACCCCTCCCCCTATATGTTCTTCCTGGAATTCGGCGACCTGAAACTGGTGGGCGCCTCCCCGGAGATCCTGGTGCGCCTGGAGGGCCGCCGGGTGACCTACCGCCCCATCGCCGGCACCCGGCCCCGGGGCAGGACCCCGGAAGAGGACCTGGCCCTGGAGCAGGAACTCCTGGCCGACCCCAAAGAGCGGGCCGAGCACATCATGCTGGTGGACCTGGGCAGGAACGACGTGGGCCGGGTGGCCGCGGTGGGGAGCGTCACCGTGCCCGAGCTCTTTACCGTGGAGCGCTACTCCCACGTCATGCACCTGGTCTCCCAGGTGGAGGGCGAGCTGGCCCCGGGCGAAGACGGCCTCAGCCTCCTCAAGGCCACCTTCCCCGCCGGCACCGTGGCCGGCGCGCCCAAGGTCCGGGCCATGGAGATCATCGAGGAGCTGGAGCCCAGCCGGCGGGGGCCGTACGCCGGCGCGGTGGGCTACCTGGGATTCAGCGGCAACTTGGACTTCTGCATCACCATCCGGAGCTTCACGGTGCACCAGGGCCAGGTCTTCCTCCAGGTGGGAGCCGGCATCGTGGCCGACTCCGACCCGCCCAAGGAGTTCCAGGAGACGGTGAACAAGGCCATGGCCCTGATGCGGGCCCTGGAGTTGGCCGAAAAGGGCTTGTGGTGAGGATGGGGGGGACCCCTTTTCGGACAACGCCAGGTTCCCCCGCACCCCCTCCGGGATAAAGGTAAAAGGCCAAATATGCTGGTAATGATCGACAACTACGATTCCTTCACCTACAATCTGGTACAGTACCTGGGGCAGTTGGGGGCCGAGGTCCGGGTCTTTCGCAACGACGAAATCGACCTGGCCGGCCTGGAGCGCCTCCAGATGAGCCATCTGGTGATCTCTCCGGGACCTTGCTCCCCCACCGAAGCCGGCATTTCCGTGGCCGCCATCCGGCATTTTGCCGGGAAGGTTCCCATTTTGGGAGTCTGCCTGGGGCACCAGGCCATCGGCCAGGCCTTTGGCGGCCGGGTGGTTCGGGCCCCCCGGCTGATGCACGGCAAGACCTCCCTCATCTACCACGATGGCCGGGACCTGTTTCAGGGTCTCCCCAACCCCTTCGAGGCCACCCGCTACCACTCCCTCATCGTGGAGCGGGAGACGCTGCCGGAGTGCCTCATGGTCTCGGCCCAGACCGCGGTGGGCGAAATCATGGGCCTCAGGCACAAGGCCCACGCGGTCCTGGGGGTGCAGTTCCATCCGGAGTCCATCCTCACCGGGGAGGGCCTCAACCTGCTGCGCAATTTCCTGAAAAGGCAGAAAGGATGAGTGAATCCAGGAAGAGCCGGCGGGTAACCCCGCCGGAGGTCGGCCCCGCCGAGGCTGCCCCCACCGCCCAGGCGCCAGCGAAAAAATTCGCCATCGACATTTACCGGGCCTGGTGCAAGGAGTGCGGCCTGTGCGCCTCGTTCTGCCCCCAAGGCTGCATCGAGTTGGACGAGACGGGCAAGCCGGTCATTGCCCATCCGGAGCGCTGCGTCGGCTGCCGTTTCTGTGAACTGCACTGCCCGGACTTTGCCATCAACGTCCGGGAGTGCGATTTGGCAGAGCCCAAGGAAGAAGTGGAGTAAAGAAGGGTTTGAGGTTCAGGGTGCAAAAGAACTGAAGGCGGGGTGCTTTAGGCATCGAAAAGCTGGTAATTACCTCCCGCTTCCATTTCAGTGACGGCAGGCTGATAACAACCTTGAAATTTGAACACACTGGAGTGCTTCTTGAAAGAGTCGCCCAATCCCGGCCGGCCCCTGCTTCTGCAAGGCAACGAAGCCATGGTGGAAGGCGCTTTGGCTGCGGGCTGCCGCTTTTTCGCCGGCTATCCCATCACCCCGGCCACTGAGATCAGCGAAGTGATGAGCTACCGGCTGCCGGCCGCGGGCGGCGTCTTCATTCAGATGGAAGACGAGATCGCCTCCCTGGGCGCGGTCATCGGCGCCTCGCTGGCGGGCGCCAAGGCCATGACCGCCACCAGCGGCCCGGGCTTTTCCCTGATGCAGGAGAACCTGGGCTTCGCGATCATCGCCGAGGTGCCCTGCGTCATCGTCAACGTCATGCGAGGCGGGCCCTCCACCGGACTGCCCACCCACGTGTCCCAGGGCGACGTGCAGCAGGCCCGCTGGGGCACCCACGGCGACCACCCCATCATCGTGCTGGCGCCGGCCACCACCCGGGACTGCTTCGAACTCACGGTGAAGGCCTTCAACCTCTCGGAGAAGTTCCGGACCCCGGTGATTCTCCTGTCCGACGAGATCGTGGCCCACACCCGGGAAAACATCCTCCTGCCCCACCCCGCCGACGTGGAGGTGGTGGACCGGGTCAAGCCCACCATGCCGCCAGAGTGGTACATCCCCTACGAAGACAACCCCCGGGGGGTGCCGCCCATGGGGATTTTCGGCGACGGCTACCGCTACCACGTCACCGGCCTGGTGCACGACGTCCGGGGCTTTCCCACCGAGCGGCCCGACGAGATCGTGCCCTTCATGAACCGGCTCTTTCGGAAAATCCATCAGCACTTCTTCGAGATCCAAATGGTGGAGGAGTTCCTCACCGAAGACGCCGAGGTCCTGGTGGTGGCCTACGGCAGCGTGGCCCGCTCGGCCAGGCGGGCGGTGACCGACGCCCGGGCCCGGGGGGTGAAGGCCGGGCTGTTTCGGCTCATCACCCTGTGGCCCTTCCCCCGCCGGGCCCTGGAGCCGTATCTCAAGCGGGTGAAGGCGGTGCTGGTGCCGGAGCTCAACCTGGGGCAGATGTCCCGGGAGGTGAAGCGGGTCAACCAGGGCGCCGCCCGGGTGGAGACCGTAAACCGCATCGACGGCCGACTTATCACCCCGGATGAGATCATGGGGCGGCTGGTGAAATTGTGAGGACAGAAGAATAACCGGGGGCCATGGCGGGCACGGAGGCCCCTCCCAAATAATTCGGCAAGTGTTTAAGGAGGCCAGCCATGAGCAAGGCGGTGGGAGAAACCCTGAAAGTCAAGGTGGGGAAGCCCGGCCAGGAAAAGCTCCTTGACCTGGGAAAGCTCTTCAACGACCACCCCAACCGCATCATCGCCGTGGCCGCCACCAGGGGCCCGGACGGCTGGCCCAACGCCTGCCCGGTCACGTTGATCTACGCCAAAGATGACCGCACCCTCCTAATCGGCCTGGTGAAAAACAGCACCACCTCGGCGAATCTCGGGGCCGACGGACGGGTGTGCCTGGAAGTTGTCGCCGCCAACGACCAGGTTTTCGGCATCCTGGGGCGACTGCGCCTGGTCCGGGACCCCATGGAGGCCAGCCCCGCCATGGCCCTCTGGGAGATGCAGGTGGAGCGGGTGAAGCAGGACACCTCCCCGGCCCAGCGGGTGGTGCAGGGCGCCTGGGCGGAATACCGCACCGACAAGGCCGCCCAGTTCGGGGAGGCAGTCTTTGCGGAGCTGGTAGCAGCCGCCAAAGGTTCTTGAGGCCGGTCGCCCCTTGAAGCATATAAGGCCAGGCGACCCAAGCGTTCCGTTTGGGCAGCACAAGGCCAGAGGCCTTGGTCACCAGACTCGTTAGATGCTGCTGGGTTCGGACGGCGGGCCGTGCCCGCCTCACATGAAAATCTGATGGCTGAAAGCTGAACACCAACCATGCCCGAGATTACCAAACTGATTCACGAGTACCTCCGCCATGAGAAAAAATTCCCCCACGTCTGGTGCCCGGGGTGCGGCAACGGCATCGTCCTGGGCGCGCTCATCCGGGCCATCGACCGCACCGGCTTCACCAAGGACGACATCGTCCTGGTGAGCGGCATCGGCTGCTCCGGGCGCATGAGCGTGTATGTGGACTTTAACACCCTGCACACCACCCACGGCCGGGCGCTCACCTTCGCCACCGGCGTCAAGCTGGCCAACCCCCGGCTCCAGGTCATCGTGGTCATGGGCGACGGCGACGCCACCGCCATCGGCGGCAACCACTTCATCCACGCCGCCCGGCGCAACATCAACCTCACCGCCCTGATCATCAACAACAACACCTACGGCATGACCGGCGGTCAGTACTCCCCCACCACCCCCTACGGCGCCAAATCGGCCACCAGCCCCTACGGCCACCTGGAGCACCCCTTTTCCATCGCCGAGCTGGCGATCACCGCCGGCGCCGCCTGGGTGGGCCGCAGCACCGTGTACCACGCCGCGCTGCTGGATCAGCTCATCGAAGCCGCCATCCTGAAAAAAGGCTTTGCGGTGGTGGAGGCCATCAGCCACTGCCACACCCTGTACGGCCGCAAAAACCTCATGGGCGGCCCCGCGGACATGATGCGCTGGCAAAAGGAAGTGGCCGTGCGGGTGGAAAAGGCCAAGACCATGAGTGAAGCGGAACTGGCCGGCAAAATCACCATCGGCGTGCTCACCGACCGGGACCTCCCCAGCTATACCCGGGAATACCGCAAAATCCAGGAAGCCGCCCGGGCCGCGCTGGAAGGCGGCTAAAGAGGATTGGGGAGGAGGGCCCGGGAACGCAGTTCCCTGCCCTCCCCCCAAGCCCCCCTCCCAACCCTGTATGGGTTTGCGGGTGGGGGCTTGGGGAAGGGGGTAAGGGCCCACGACCCTTACCCCCTCCCCCAAACAACCAACGCGAGGCACGTATGGGAGAGCGGCTGGAGATCAGGTTGGCGGGTTCGGGGGGCCAGGGGTTGATTCTGGCCGGGGTGATTTTAGCGGAGGCTGCGGGGGTGCATGAGGGGAAGTTTGTGGCCCAGACACAGAGTTACGGACCGGAGGCCCGGGGTGGCGCCTCCCGGGCCGAGGTGGTGGTGAGCGACGCCGAGATCGACTATCCCAAGGCCATTCAGCCGGACATTCTGCTGTGCATGAACCAGCGGGCCTGCGACACGTACATCTTCGACCTGAAGGCGGGCGGCACGCTCTTGGTGGACTCCAGCCTGGTGCATCACCTGCCCACCACCCGGGCCATCGGTCTGCCGTTCACCCGGATGGCCCGGGAGCTGGGCCAGGTAATGATGGCCAACATCGTAGCCTTGGCGGCGCTGGCGACGATCACGGGAGTGGTCTCCCTTAAGAGCCTGGAGGCCGCAGTGCTGGCCCGGGTGCCCAAGAGCCACGCCGACTTGAACCGGAAGGCCCTGGAGGCCGGGGTGGCGGCGGCCAAACGGTATCTGAGCCAGAGAGCCGGCTTGGACTCCGCAAGCTAGCGTATGGAAATTCTCTTCGATCTCCTCATTGTCTATGTCCTGGCCCTGGTGGTCATTTTTGTATGCCACCGGCTGGGAATTCCGCCTCTGGTGGGCTTTATTCTCACCGGAGTCTTGGCCGGCCCCCAGGTGATCGGGCTCATTAGGGCTGTCCACGAGGTGGAGACCCTGGCGGAGATCGGGGTGATCCTCCTGCTGTTTACCATCGGCATTGAGTTTTCCTTCGCCAACCTTCTGCATACGCGGCGCTCGGTGCTCATTGGCGGGCCTATCCAGGTGGGTCTCACCTGCCTGGGGTCCTTTGTCCTGGCCTGGAGAAGCGGGTTGGGAATGAATGAAAGCGTTTTCATCGGCTTTCTCATGTCCCTGAGCAGCACCGCCATCGTCCTCAAAATTCTTCAGAGCCGAGCCGAAGTCGAGACGCCCCACGGCAGCACCTCTTTAGGGGTGCTCATCTTCCAGGACATCATCATCGTGCCCATGATGCTGTTTATCCCCTTTCTGGCGGGGGCCGGGGGTGATGAGGTGGGGCAGAAATTCTTCGGGTTGCTGCTCCAGGGTTTTTTGGTCGTGGGGGTGGTGGTGGTCAGCGCCAAGTGGGTGGTGCCCCAGGTGCTCTATCAGATCACCCGAACCCGGGACCGGGAGATCTTTCTCCTGGCGGTGTTGGTGCTCTGCTTTGTGGTGGCCTGGGGTACAGCCAAAGCCGGGCTCTCCCTGGCCCTGGGGGCCTTTCTCGCCGGCCTGATTCTCTCCGAGACCGAATACAGTCATCAGGCTCTGGGCAGTATTTTGCCCTTTCGGGACATCTTTTCCAGCATCTTTTTCATTTCCATCGGCATGCTCCTGAACGTGGAGTTTTTATTCCAAAAACCTGGCACCATCATCCTGGTGACCGCCCTGGTGTTGGCGGCCAAAGCCCTCATCGCCGGCGGCGCGGCCATCATGCTCGGTTTTCCCTTGCGTACCGGCATCTTGGTGGGCCTGACGCTCTGTCAGGTAGGGGAGTTCTCCTTCGTGTTGGCCAAGGCCGGAGTGAGCCAGAACCTGCTGTCCGGCGACAACTACCAGCTCTTCCTGGACGTCTCGGTCCTGACCATGGCCCTCACCCCTTTCATCATGGCATCCGCTCCCCGGCTGGCGGAAAAGATGTCCCGCCTGCCGCTGCCGTCCCGCCTGCAGAGCGGCTCGCTGCTGCGCCAACCGCCGCATGAGGCCGGAAAACGGGATCACCTCCTCATCGTGGGCTTCGGGGTCACCGGCCGCAACCTGGCCCGGGCGGCCCAGGCCGGAGGGATTCCCTATGTCATCATCGAGATGAACCCTGAGACGGTGCGAGCCGAACGGCAGAAAGGGGAGCCCATTTACTTCGGAGACGCCACCAACCCCGAGGTGCTGCAGCACGCCCACCTGAGGGAAGCCCGCATCGTGGTGGTGGCCATCAACGACCCGGCGGCCACCCGGCGTGTCACCGAACTGATCCGGAAAACCAATCCCACGTTGTATCTTATTGTGCGGACCCGCTATCTGGCGGAACTGTCGGCCCTCTACCAGTTGGGTGCTGACGAGGTCATTCCCGAGGAATTTGAGACTTCGGTGGAGATCTTCACCCGGGTGCTGCGGAAATACCTGCTCCCTAAAGATGAAATCGAGCGCTTTGTCCAGGAGGTGCGGGCCGAGGGCTACCGCATGCTCCGGACCCCGCCCCGGGAGGGTGCCACCATGGCGGATCTGAGGCCGCTCTTGAAGGACATGGAGATCACCGCGCTGCGGCTGGCCAAGGGTGCCCCGCTGGCCGGAAAAACCCTGGCCCAGATGGAGTTGCGCAAGAAATACGGACTCACGGTCCTGGCCCTGCGCCGGGACGGCGAGCTGGTCTTCAACCCCGACCCGGACCTGGAGCTGGCTGCCGGCGACCTGCTCATCGTCCTGGGCTCCCCACAACGGCTCGCCGGCACCGGCTTTTTGTTCACCGGCACCGCCGCGGATGCGCCAGAGGACCAGCAGCCAGCGTGATCTGGTGCGGCATCCCGCAAATAGTTTCTAAAATTCTTCCCTTTCTCTCGCTCCCTTGATGGGAAAGGGCTAAGGTGGGGGGTGCAAAAAATAACAAGAAATTATAGTATGTTAATCGGCAGTTAACTCCCCCTCCCGCCAAGGGAGGGGGGATAATTACCGGGGATCTCTTAAGGGTATTTCCGAGACGCTACGCCAGTCGTCTTGTTCATCAAACGGAGCCTGAAATGCTCAAAACAGCCATCCTGAAAGTCGTTACCCGGCAGGATCTGTCGGAAGAGGAGATGGTGGCGGCCATGGAGGCCATCATGGGGGGCGAGGCCACCGAGGCCCAGATCGGGGCCTTTATCACCGCCCTGCGCATGAAGGGGGAGACGGTGACGGAGATCACCGCTGCGGCTAAGGTCATGCGGGCCAAGGCCACCCGCATTCCCTTGGGCGACAATCTGGTGGACCTGGACCGGGACGAAATTAACGTGGACTGGGAAACCATCGTGGACACCTGCGGCACGGGGGGAGACGCCACCCAGACCTTCAACGTCTCCACCACCACCGCCTTTGTGGTGGCCGGAGCGGGGCTCAAGGTGGCCAAGCACGGCAACCGGGCGGTGTCCAGCCGCTGCGGCAGCGCCGACGTCATCGAGGCTTTGGGCATCAACCTGGCCCTCACTCCCGACCAGGTGGCCCAGTGCATCAACGAGGTGGGCATCGGCTTTCTCTTCGCCCCCCAACTCCACGGGGCCATGCGCTACGCCATTGGTCCCCGCCGGGAGATCGGCATCCGCACCATTTTCAATATCCTGGGGCCCCTCACCAATCCCGCGGGCGCCAACGTCCAGGTGCTGGGGGTCTATGAAGCGGCTTTGACGGAGCCTTTGGCCCACGTGCTGGCCAACCTGGGGGCCCGCAGCGCCTTTGTGGTCTTCGGCGAGGGCTCCTACGATGAAATCAGCATCGTGGGGCCCACCCGCATCAGTCAGCTCACGGACGGCCAAGTGCGCACCTACACCGTCACCCCCGAAGACTTTGGCCTGAAACGGGCGGCGCTTGGGGACATCAGGGGCGGCGACGTCTTTGAGAACGCCAAGATCGTGCGCCGGGTGCTGGCCGGGGAGGGGGGCCCCAAAGAGGACATGGTGTGCCTGAATGCCGCCGCGGCCTTCATCGCCGCCGGCCTGGCGCCGGATTTTCCCGCCGGCATCGCCCTGGCCCGGGAGGCGATCCACACCGGCAAGGCCTTGGCCAAACTGGAGGCCCTGGTGGCCAAAAGTAAGAGCTTTGCCTCAGGGGACGGCAGTCAGTAGTCAGCAAGGAAAAAATTGGGCAAGGAAAACTAACTCCTGGCCATTCGCAGACGAACAGAAAGAATGAGCATGGGTTTTCTCGACGACATCGTCAGGCGCACCCTGAATGACTCGCTCAAGCTCTTTGAGGCCGGGGCCATCCAGGAGTTCAAGGAGGCCATCGCCACCCGGCCGCCGCCCTTGAGTCTGAAGCAGGCGCTGGACTCCCAGTCCGATGCGGCCATCATTGCCGAAGTCAAGCGGGCCTCGCCTTCCAAAGGTGCGTTTGCCATGCACTGGGACCCGGTGGAGTTGGCGAGGATCTACCAAGCCAACGGCGCCGCAGCCATCAGCGTCCTCACCGAGCGGCATTACTTCCATGGCGACCCGGATTTCATTCGGCGGATGCGGCCGGACATCCGGATACCGATTCTGCGCAAGGATTTTATTCTGGAGCCCATTCAAGTCTATGAGTCCGCGGCCCTGGGTGCCGACGCCCTGCTCCTGATCGTCAAAATCCTGAACCAGGGGCAGCTTACTTCCCTGCTGCTGCTCACCCGTTCCCTGGGAATGGAGGCCCTGGTGGAGGTGCACACCCGCCAGGAGATGGACCAAGCCCTGAGCGCCGGGGCCCGGGTCATCGGCATCAACCACCGGGATCTGGACACCTTAAAGATGCACCCGGAGCGCGGCCTGGAATTGGCCACCTTGGCGCCGCCGGAGGTGACCCTGGTGGCGGCCTCTGGCCTGAAAACCCGGGTGGAAGTGGAGCGCCTGTTGGCAGCAGGCATCAACGGTTTCTTGATCGGCGAGAGCCTGACCGCCTCCGCAGATCCAGGCGCCACCCTGGGAAAATTTCTTGCCAGGAAAGAATAATCGCTGAGTTGATATTTTCTTAATATTTAAGAAGCAAATGGTGCGCATAAAAATTTGTGGAATTACCAACCTGGAGGATGCCCTCCTGGCCGTTTCCCTGGGAGCCCACGCCTTGGGGTTTGTCTTCTTTTCCAAGAGTGCCCGGGCGGTGGGTCCGGAGGAGGCCCGGCGGATCATTCGGGAACTTCCTCCCCTGGTCCTCAGCGTGGGGGTGTTCGTGGACGAGGAAGCCGGCGCGGTCCGGGACCTCGCGGCCTACGCCGGCTTGGACTGGCTCCAGCTCCACGGCGGCGAATCCCCGGAGTACTGCCGTTCCTTGGGGCGGCGGGTGATTAAGGCGTTTCGTATTGCCGGACAAGAAAGCCTGGCGCCGCTGGCTGATTACCGGGGCGCAGTTCAGGCTTTCTTGTTGGATACCTACAGGCCGGGGCTGGCCGGGGGCACGGGGGAGACCTTTGACTGGGACCTCGCCCGCCAGGCCGGGGAATACGGCCCCATCATCCTGGCTGGCGGCCTCACTCCGGGGAACGTCGCCCAGGCCATCGCCGCCGCCCAGCCTGCGGCCGTGGACGTGGCCAGCGGCGTGGAAGCCACACCCGGCAAAAAAGACCCGCTCAAACTCCGGGCTTTCATGGAGGCGATACAGAAAACCGAGGGAGGGGGGTAAGCGTCGCAGGCCCTTACCCCCTCCCCCAAGCCCTCACCAACAAACTCTGATAAAGGGTTGGGAGGGGAGGGCTAGGGAGCCACGCGCCCCGGCCCTCCCCCCAAATCTACCAGGAGGCGTTATGTTACCCAATCAACGGGGGCATTTTGGCAGGTTCGGCGGACGGTTCGTTCCGGAGACGCTCATGCCGGCCCTGCTGGAGTTGGATCAGGCCTATCGGCGCATCCGTCGCCAGCCGGAGTTCAAACGGGAATTGGCCTGGCATCTCCGGGAATATGTGGGGCGGCCCACACCCCTGTATTTCGCCCGACATCTGACCGAAAGCCTGAACGGGCCGCAGATTTACCTGAAGCGGGAAGATCTGGCCCACACCGGCGCCCATAAAATCAACAACACCATGGGCCAGGGGCTGCTGGCCCGGCGCATGGGCAAACGGCGTCTCATCGCCGAGACCGGGGCCGGCCAGCATGGGGTGGCCACCGCCACGGTGGCGGCCCTGCTGGGCCTTTCCTGCGACATCTTCATGGGCACCGAGGACATCCGCCGCCAGCGGCTGAACGTGATGCGCATGAAATTGCTGGGAGCCCGGGTGGTGCCGGTGGAATCCGGCAGTTGCACCCTGAAGGACGCCATGAATGAGGCCATCCGGGACTGGGTGACCAATGTGCGCCATACCTACTATGTCATCGGCTCGGTGGCCGGCCCGCACCCCTACCCCAGGCTGGTGCGGGACTTCCAGGCGGTCATCGGCACGGAGGCGAAAGCCCAGGTGCTGCGGCAGGCCGGCAAACTGCCCGCGGCCCTGGTGGCCTGCGTGGGCGGCGGCAGCAACGCCATGGGTCTCTTTTACCCCTTTTATCGGGACCCGGTGCGCTTCCTCGGGGTGGAGGCCGCCGGCCATGGGCTGGACAGCGGCCGGCATTCCGCCACCCTGGCGGCGGGAAGCATCGGGGTGCTGCACGGCGCCTTAAGTTACCTCCTCCAAGACCCCTGGGGCAACATCCGGGAGGCCCACTCCCTGGCGCCGGGGCTGGATTATCCCGGCGTGGGCCCGGAGCACTCCTTTTTCAAGGAATCCGGGCGGGCCGAATACGTGGCGGTCACCGACGACGAGGCCCTGGAGGGCTTCACACTGTTGGCCCGAACCGAAGGCATCCTCCCGGCCCTGGAAAGCGCCCACGCCATCGCCTACCTGAAAAAGCTGGCCCCGGAATACGGCCCTGATGACATCGTCATCGTCAACCTCTCCGGCCGGGGGGACAAAGACGTGGAAGCCGTGGCGGATATTTTGGAAAAAGAGATCGGTTGAGGAGAGAGCCGGGGAAGCAGGGCTCCCCTGGTTTCTCCTCAAATTCCCCTCCCCACCCCCTCCAGAAGGCTACGGGATGGGGGGAGGGGGAGGGGGGAAGGGGGTAGGCCTGCGGCCTCAGCCCCCGTTCCCACATACCATCCGGAGGTCATCCATGAAACGCATTGAGCAGGTATTACGGCGCCTGAAGGCCAAAGGCGAGAAGGCGCTCATCCCCTATATCACCGCGGGCGACCCGGACCTGGAGACCAGCCGTCGCCTGGCCCTGACCCTGGCGGACCGGGGGGCGGACCTCCTGGAGTTGGGCATTCCCTTTTCCGACCCCCTGGCCGACGGCCCCACCATCCAGGCGGCCAGCCTCCGGGCCCTCAAAGGCGGGGTGCATCTTCAGGACGTGCTCAGCCTGGCCGGTGAGATCAGGCAGGAGAGGGACCTGCCGTTGGTCCTCATGGGCTATTACAACCCCATCTTCCAGTACGGCCTGGAACGCACTGCCAAGGAGGCGGCCCGCCGGGGGGTGGACGGGTTCATCATCCCCGACCTGCCGGCCGAGGAGGCGGAAGCCTGGCGGCAGGCGGCCCTTGCCGCCGGGGTGGCCCCCATTTTTCTGGCCGCGCCCACCAGCGGGCCGGAGCGCATCCGGCGCCTGGGCAAGCTCACCCGGGGCTTTCTCTATTACGTCTCCATCACCGGCATCACCGGGGCCCGACGCGAACTGCCCCCGGAGCTGGTGGCGGCCTTGCAGGAAGTGCGCACCCTGGTGAATTGCCCGGTGGCCGTGGGCTTCGGCATTTCCACTCCGGAGCAGGTGGCTTGGCTGGCCCCTTATGTGGACGGCGTGGTGGTGGGAAGCGCCATCGTGGAGCGGGTGGCTCGCCTCCAGGGAGAGGCCCTGTTGCAAAATATCGGCGACTTCGTGGCGGCCCTGAAGGAGCCCCTTAAGGCCAAGCCGCAGCCATGACCGTGCTTATCCGGGAGGCGGCCCTGGAAGAAGTGGAGCGGGCCGAGGCCCTGGTGCGGGAGGCCTATGCCGAATTCCGGCCGCAGTTTTCCGAAGAAATCTGGCAGAAGTGGATGGCTAATGTCGCTCAGACGGTGCATTCCCCTGAGGGCGTACTGCTCATGGCCGAGGTGGAGGGGGAGTTGGCCGGGGTGGTGAAATTCTACCCGGACGCCGGTCGAGCCGGTTTGGGGAAATGGCCAGCTGGCGCCGCCTCCATGCGGGTGCTGGCGGTGGCGCCTCACCGGCGGGGGCACGGGGTGGGCACCCGCCTGGTTCAGGAGTGCCTCCATCGGGCCCGGGCCTTGCAGATCGGGGTCGTCTACCTCTACACCGGGGAGTTCATGCACGCCGCCCGCCGGATTTACGAGAGCCTGGGCTTTGTGCGGGCGCCGGAGTTCGATAAAACCCCCGGACCCATCGCCTATCGGCTGGAACTGAGGCCTTAAGCTGGCCTAAGGTGCGCGCCCCGTCGATTTATTTTGCTTCGCTTCCCTGGGGGAGATAACCGGAGATGAGCAGATCGGCTCCCAACCGGCGGACGGTCAAGTCCCGTACCTGGTGGGCCTCGGCCAGGCGGTTCACGCCCTTGCCAGCCACCGCCGGAAAGGCCGGGGGGCCGCCCAAAATCTTGGGGGCATAGAAAAAGAAGAACTTGTCCACCAGGCGGGCGTCGAAGAAAGACCCCAGGGTGTCGGCGCCACCTTCCACCAGCAAACTGGTAATCCGGCGTTTTCCCAGTTCCTGGAGCAAGGGCCTCAGGGCCACCCGGCCGGCATCCTCCGACAGAATCAGCACCTCGGCGCCCAGTTTCTCCAGGGCCTGAACCTTCTTTGGGGGTGCATTCTCTGTGGCGGCGATGAGAGTGGGGGCCGGGGAGTCCAAGTGCAGGAGGCGGGCGGTGAGAGGGATGCGGAGCCGGCTGTCCAGGACCACCCGGATGGGGTCTTTGAAGCGGCTTGCGAGGCGCAGGTGGGAAGTCTGCGCCACTGAGTGAAAAACCGGCCGCTCCTCTGCGCCTTCCTGCACCGGTCGAAAACCGGTGCCACTGACATCATCAGGGGCGGAGGGAGGGGCGTCGGGACAAGGCGCAGGGGGCTGCGCTCCCTGATTCTCTTCCCCCACCAGCCTTTCGCTGCCCCCCGGGCGGGCCGTGAGCCGGGGGTTGTCGGCCAGGACCGTGCCCACACCCACCAGGATGGCGTCGCAGGCATGGCGCAACCGGTGGCCGAAGGCCCGGGCGGCCTCGCCGGTGAGCCACTGGGACTCCCCGGCGGCGGTGGCGATGCGGCCGTCCAGGGAGCAGGCGGCCTTGGCAATGACGTAAGGCAGGCCCGTCGTCACCCATTTCAGCCAAGCTTCGTTCAAACGCCGGGCCGGTTCCGCAAGCAAGCCCATCTCCACCGTGACCCCCCGCTGCCGCAGAAACTCCGACCCCCCGCCGGCGACCCGGGGGTTGGGGTCGGCCATGGCCACCACCACCCGGGAGATGCCGGCGGCCAGCACCGCCCGGGAGCAGGGCGGCGTCAGGCCCTCATGGTTGCAGGGCTCCAGGGTGACGTAGAGCGTCGCTCCGTGGGCCCGCTCTCCGGCTTGGTTGAGCGCCTCCACCTCGGCGTGGGCGGCGCCGTAGCGCCGGTGCCAGCCCCGGCCCACGATTTCGCCGTCTCTCACCACCACCGCGCCCACCATGGGGTTGGGGGAGGCCCAGCCGACGCCCCGGGCTGCCAGCTTGAGGGCCAGCTTCATAAGCCGTTCTTCGTGAGGGGGCCACGACATGGCGGGACCGGGATGCTGGGAAAGCGTTACCCCTTGGCCTGGGGCCCCTGGGAGCAGGGCTTGGTTGCCTTCTGGTAGGCGGCTTTCAGGCCGGCTTGGATGATTACCTCCGCCGGGATGGTCTCATGCACCTGTCCCCCCACCGTAAGGGTGCGGCATTGGGAGTCGCCGCACGGGCCGCAGCAGGGGCTCTGGCCCACCTGGCCTTCCAGCCACACCGCCAGGTCCCGGCCGTCAACCAGGATGCGGTTGGACTGCAGGGGATCTTTGGCAAATTCCTCCTGGCTCAGCTCCACCTGCTCCAGGGAAAAGACGATGCCCACCGGGGCCAGTGCCTTGGTGAGGAAGCGCACCGCCTTGACCAGTTCCTGCTCCGTGCCGCCGCAGCGGGCGCAGGTTTGGCCGTCCTCGTCCACCAGGCGCTGCCAGGTGATAGTAATAGGTTGCATGGAAACCTCGATGGCGTTAGTCAAGGGGCAAAGGGCCAGCGGGCCGTGCCCTCTTCCCTGATTCCCCCCAACCGGTAAGGGGTTGAGAGAGGAGGGCAGAGAGGTGGCTCCCTGGCCGCCCCCGCGTCTCCTTACTTCTCGCCGCCGCCTTCCCGGGAGGCCAGGAGGTGGCGGATTTCCTCCATAAAATCAGTGGCGTCGGTGAAATGCCGGTACACCGAGGCAAAGCGCACATAGGCCACATCATCCCACTCCCTGAGCTTGGCCATGACCCGCTCGCCGATCCAGGTGGAGGGAATCTCCCGCTGGCCGCTCTCCAGGAGCTCCCGCTCCAGGTCATCCAGGAACTGCTCAATGGTGTCGATGGAGACGGGGCGCTTTTCGCAGGCTTTTTTGATGCCCTCGGAGACCTTGGATCGCTGGAAGGGCTCCCGGCGGCCATCCTTCTTGACGATGAGGGGCAGAGTCTCCTCCACCTGCTCGTAGGTGGTGAAGCGGCGGCCGCACTTGAGGCACTCCCGGCGGCGCCGGATGGCGTTGGCCTCCCGGCTGGGACGGGAGTCGATGACCCGGTTGTTGGTGCTGTGGCAATAAGGGCAGCGCATGAGGCTGAAGCCGCCTTCAGGTGAGCCACTCCCTGGCGAAGAGCGGAAAGCTGCGGCAGAAATCCAGCACCTGCGCTCCCAGTTTCCGCAGGAATTCCGTGTCGTCCGGGGCTGCCAGGGCTTGGTGGACAAAGTCGGCGATGACCCGCATTTCCGCTTGCTTCATACCGCGGGTGGTCACCGCCGGGGTGCCGATGCGGATGCCGCTGGTGATCTTAGGCGGATGGGGATCAAAAGGTATGGCGTTCTTATTCACCGTGATCCCGGCCAGATCCAGGGCCTCTTCCGCGTCTTTGCCGGTGAGGCCCTGGGGGGTCAGATCCACCAGAATGAGGTGGGTGTCGGTGCCCCCGGCCACCAGGCGGTAGCCCCGGGCGGTGAATTCCTCCGCCAACACCCGGGCGTTGGCCAGGACCTGCTGCTGATAAACGGCGAACTTGGGGGCCAGGGCCTCTTTCAGAGCCACGGCCTTGGCCGCGATGACATGCATCAGGGGACCGCCCTGGATGCCCGGGAAAATCTGGCTGTCCAGGACCTTGGCGTATTTCTCCTGGGCCAGGATGAGGCCGCCCCGGGGACCCCGCAACGTCTTATGGGTGGTGGTGGTGACAAAGTCCGCCACCGGCACCGGGTTGGGGTGGAGCCCCGCGGCCACCAGACCGGCGATGTGGGCCATGTCCACCAGGAGGTGGGCCCCCACCTCCTGGGCGATAACCGCGAATCGTTCAAAGTCCAGGGTCCGCGGGTAAGCACTGGCACCGGCCACGATGAGCCGGGGCCGGTGCTGCTTGGCCAGCGCGGCCAGGTGGTCGAAGTTTACCTGTTCGTTGCCCTTGTCCACTCCGTAGCTCACTGACTTGAAGAGCCGGCCGGAGAAATTCACCGAGGCGCCGTGGGAGAGGTGTCCGCCATGGGCCAGGTCCATGCCCATGATGGCGTCCCCCGGTTTGAGCAGGGCGAAGTACACCGCCATGTTGGCCTGGGTGCCGGAATGTGGCTGGACGTTGGCGTAGGCCGCGCCGAAGAGTTGTCTGGCCCGTTCCATGGCCTTTTTTTCGGCGATGTCCACGAACTCGCAGCCGCCATAATAGCGTCGGTCGGGATAGCCTTCAGCATATTTATGCGTCAGGATGGAACCCTGAGCCGCCAGGACCGCCTGGCTGACAAAGTTTTCCGAGGCGATGAGTTCTAGCTTGCTCAGCTGGCGCTGATGCTCCTGTTCGATGGCCCGGTAGATCTCCGGGTCGGTTTGAAGCAGGGCGCCCATGAGGGGGCAGTGAGGGGCAGGCGGTTTGGTATCCATAGGTCACGAATCTGTGGACTTCTGCCGCGCTTCGGCCGCCAACTGCTCCAGCAACTCCAGCCGCTCAGCGTGGCGTCCGCCTTCAAAGGGGGTGGTGAGCCAGACCCGGACGATCGCCCTGGCCAGCTTGGGATCAATCACCCGCCCTCCCAACACCAGGAGGTTGGCATCGTTGTGGCGGCGGCTCATCTCGGCGGTGTAAAGGTCATGGCACAAGGCGGCCCGAATGCCGGGAAAGCGGTTGGCCACCACGCTCATCCCCAACCCCGTGCCGCAGATGAGGATGCCCCGGCGCCCAGGTTTCGCCAACACCGCGTCCACCACCATCTTGCCGTACACGGGATAATGCACGGACTCGTCCGGTCCGGCGCAACCCAGGTCCTGGGCCGGCACCCCCATCTCTTCCAGCAGGTGCAGAATCTCGGCCTTGAGCTGGTAGCCAGCGTGGTCGCACCCGATGGCCAGGACTTCGATTTCAGGCGGCCTTGGCTTTGATGAAACTGATGACATCCCCCACGGTCCTTAGCTTTTCCGCCTCTTCGTCGGCGATCTCAAAGCCGAACTCCTCCTCCATGGCCATGATGAGTTCCACGAGGTCCAGGGAGTCGGCACCCAAATCGTCCACAAACACCGCATCTGGAGTGACCTCACCGCGATCCACCCCCAGTTTATCCACCACGATGTTAATCACTTTTTCTTCCAGAGAAGCCATGGATAAGTATCCTCCTCGTCATTAAACCATCAGCATGCCGCCATTGACGTGAATCACCTGACCGGTAATGTAGGCCGCTTGGGGGGAAGCCAGGAAGGCCACCGCAAAGGCCACCTCCTCGGGAGTGCCGAAGCGCCCCAGGGGAATCTGCGCTAGCATGAGCTCCTTGGTCTTTTCCGGCAGCGCCTCGGTCATGTCCGTGGTGATGAACCCCGGGGCCACGGCGTTCACCGTGATGTGGCGCGAAGCCAACTCCCGGGCCACGGCCTTGGTGAGCCCGGCCAGCCCGGCTTTGGAGGCCACATAATTGGCCTGACCGGGGTTGCCCATGAAACCCACCACCGAACTGATGTTGATGATACGCCCGCCGCGCTGCTTGAGCATGGGCTTGGAGGCGGCCTTGATGCAATTGAAGGCGCCCTTCAAATTCACCGCCAGAACCTGGTCCCAGTCCTCCTCCTTCAGGCGCATCACCAGATTGTCCCGGGTGATGCCGGCGTTGTTCACCAGGATGTCCAGGCGGCCGCTCTCCTTGACAATGCGGTCCACCGCGGCCTCCACCTGAACATAATCAGTGACGTTGAAGGTAAGGAGATGGGCCCGGGCCCCTTTGGCCTCCACCGCGGTCCGGGTTTTTGGGGGGTCTTCCCAGCGCAGGTCGTTGAGATACAAAGTCATGCCCGGTGCTGCCAGGGTGGCGGCGATGACCTGCCCGATGCCCCGGGCGGCCCCGGTGATCAAGGCGACGTGAGATTCGGCAGTCATGTTTGCGTTATTCGTGGTTTTTTCCGGCATTCGCCAGCATTAACGCTAAAACATAAAACGATTCGTAAAAAAAAGAAAGAGCCTGCCCGCCTTTTTTGGCGGTAGATTTTTTTTACGGCGCGGGCCGGGGGACAGTGCTCCCCCGCCCTTTAGTCCTTCTACTGCCGGTCCCTCCTGATCTCGGTGATCAGGGCGGGGATGATTTCGAAGAGATCGCCCACCAAGCCGATATCGGCCACCTGGAAGATGGGGGCGTCCGGATCCTTGTTGATGGCCAGGATGAAGTCGGACGATTGGATGCCCGCCAAGTGCTGGATGGCGCCGGAAATGCCCACGGCGATATAGAGCTTGGGGGCCACGGTTTTGCCCGTCTGCCCGATCTGGTGAGCGTAGGGGATCCAGCCGGCGTCCACCGCTGCCCTGGTGGCGCCCACCGCGCCGCCCAGCAGGTCCGCCAGTTCCTCCAGCATCCGAAAATGTCTGGCCTCTTTCAGGCCCCGGCCCCCAGCCACAATGACCTCGGCTTCGGCCAGAGGCAGGCGTTCCTTGATTTCCTCCACCGTCCGCACAAAGGCGCAGGGGCCTCCTTCGGCCAGCGACGTCAGTTCCACGTGCACTATCTGTCCGTTGGCGGCATAGGGGTTGGCCAGGCGTTTGAAAACCCCGGGCCGGGCGGTGGCCATCTGGGGATAGGTGCGGGGGGTGATGATGGTGGCCATGATGTTGCCGCCGAAGGCCGGCCGGGTTTGCAGGAGCAGCCGCTTTTCCGGGTCGATGGCAAAGGCGGTGCAGTCCGCGGTGAGACCGGTTTTCAAGGCGGCGGCCACTTGGGGGATGAAGGCCCGGCCGGCGTAAGTCGCACCGGCCAGGATGATCTCCGGCTGAAACCTGCCGGCGATCTCCGCCAGGGCGGCGGTGTAGGGCCCCTCCACGAACTCGGCCAGGGCCGGGTGCTCCGCCACATACACCGTGTCGGCGCCCGCGGCGAAGAGGCCGCCGGCCAGGTGCTCCACCCGGCCGCCCAGGAGCACCGCGGCCACGCTGACCTGGAGTTCCCCGGCCAGCCGCCGGGCCTCGCCCAGAAGCTCCAGGGCCACCGGCGCCAGCTTGCCGTGGCGCTGCTCGGCAAAGACCCAGACCCCGTCCGGGGGCACCCCGGGCCGGGGGGCCGGGCCCTCGGTCCCGGGCAACTCCAGGGCCTGGGCCTCGCACACCTCCACGCAGGCCCCGCACAAAGTGCAGCCCTCGCCGATGGCCAGCCGTTCCCCTTCCAGGGAGAGCACCCCGAAAGGGCAGGCGTCCACGCAGGCGCCGCAAAGGGTACATTTTTCTGAATATACGGTAAGGCTCATGGCATATGGTTTTGGGAGGAGGGGGCTCAGGGCCGTGGGCCCTTACCCCCTTCCTCCAACCCCCCCAATCCCAGAGGGGTTTGGGAGGAGGTTCAGGGGAGGGCAGGGGTTTTGACCCCTGACCCCCCGAAAGTTATCTCCTTCCCAATTCCTTAAGCCGCGCCCACAGGCGGGCGGCCAACTCCGGCGGGTCGCCCTCCCACACCTCGGACTCCCCCCGGGGCGGGGGCGGGAAAACCTTCACCACCTGGGTGAAGGAGCCAGCCAAGCCCACGTCCTGGGGGTTGAGCCCCAGGTCGGCCAGGGCCCAGGTGGGGATGGCTTCTTTTTTGGCTTTCATCTTCGCCTTGAAAGAGGGCACCCGGGGCTCGTTGATCTCCTTGACCACGCTCACCACCGCAGGCAGCTTCACCTCCAAAGCATCGTAGCCGTGGTCCAGAAGGCGCTCCACCGCCATTTTCTTGCCGTCCGGGAAAGTGAGCTTCCGGACCCAGGCCACGTAGGGGATGTGGAGCATCGTGGCCAGCATGGGGCCCACCTGGGCGGTGTCGCCGTCGATGGCCTGCTTGCCGGTGAAGATGAGATCGAAGCCCAGTTTCTGGACGGCCCGGGCCAGGGTGAGGGCGGTGGCCCAGGTGTCGGCGCCGGCAAAGGCTTTATCGGAAAGCAAGACCGCCTTGTCGGCGCCGTAGCCCAAGGCCTCCCTAAGCGCCTCCTCGGCTTGGGGCGGCCCCATGGTGAGGACCGTCACCTCGCCGCCTTGGGAGTCTTTAACCCGCAAGCCCTCTTCCAACGCATAGAGGTCAAAGGGGTTGATGATGGCCTTGACCCCTTCGCGCTTCAGCGTGTGGGTCTCGGGGTCCAGCCGCACCGCATCGGTGTCCGGGACCTGCTTGATGCAGACGATGATGTTCAGCATAGGTGAAAGCGGGTGGGGGAGGGGCTCAGGGCCCGCGGGTTCTTAGCTCCTCCCCGTTACCCCCTCCTCTAATGCCCAAAGGGTTGGGAGAGAATTTACGGGGATGGCCCGGGAGCTCGGCTTTGGGCCCTGCCCTCACCAATCTTTTTTTGAGAAAGCGCCCGTCGTCCTCTTGCCAAAAATTAACAACAATTGTTATTTCTTCTTGGCGTATTCTTTATTCAGCGCCAGGCCGATGATATTTCGCATGATCTGGTTGGTGCCCTCGAAGATCTGGAGGATCTTGGCGTCCCGCATCATCTTTTCCACCGGGTATTCCCGCATGTAGCCATGGCCGCCCATGACCTGCACCGCGTCGATGGCCACCTGCATGGCCATGTCGGTGGCGAAGACCTTGGACATGGCGGCTTCCTTGGAAAAGTCCTTGGGGCCGCTGTCGATGTAGCGGGCCACGGCATAGACCAGGGCCCGGGAGGCCTCCACCCTGGTAGCCATGTCGGCCAGCAGATGCTGCACCGCCTGGATGGCGAAGATGGGCTGGCCGAATTGGTGGCGCTCCTTGGCAAAGGAGGCGGCTTCGTCCAGGGCGCTCTGGGCCAGTCCCAAGGCCATGGCCCCGGCGCCGGGGCGGGCTAAGTCCAGGGTCTTCATGGTGATGATGAAGCCCAGACCTTCCCGGCCCACCAGGCGGTCTTTGGGGATGCGCACCTCTTCCAGGATGATTTCCCGGGTCACCGAGGCCCTGATCCCCATCTTGCGCTCTTTCTTGCCGAAGGAGACGCCGGGGTCGTCTTTCTGCACGATAAAGGCGCTGGCCCCCCGGGGCCCCTTGGCCTTGTCGGTGAGGGCGATGATGACGTTGAGGTCGGCCACCCCGGCATTGGTGATCCATTGCTTGGTGCCGTTCAGGACGTAAGAGTCGCCGTCTTTCACGGCGGTGGTGGCGATGGCGCCGGCGTCGCTCCCCGCCTGGGCTTCGGTGAGGGCGAAGGCCACCAGCTGCTCGCCCCTGGCCACCGCCGGCAGGTAAGCCTGCTTCTGGTCTTCGGAGCCGTAGAGGATGATGGGGTAGGCGCCCAGGAAGCTGGCGGCGAAGCTCACGGCCACGCCCACGCAGCCTTCGGACAGGGCTTCCAGCATCAGGACGTTTTCAAAGGCACCCATCCCCAAGCCGCCGTATTGCTCCGGAATAATGGTGCCGGCGAGATCGGCTTGGGACAGGTCCTTGATGATTTCCCAGGGGAATTCCTCTTCTTCATCCAGGCGGGCCCGCTCCGGCTTGATCTTTTCGTAGGAGATGCGGCGCGCCAAATCCTGGAGCATCTGCTGCTCCTCGGTCAACAGATAATCCATGGGCATCCCTTTTCGATATCAGTTCGCTATTCCGCAGCCGACGGCACCACCAACCGCCCCTTGTAGTAGCCGCAGGCCGGACAGGCCCGGTGGGGGAGGTGATGTTCGTTGCATTTGGGGCAAACCGACAGCCCCGGCAGGGTTAAGCGATAATGGCTCCGCCGCTTGTTGCGGCGGGTAGAGGAATGCCTCCGCTTGGGTAAAGGCATGGAAACGCCTCCTTTACGGCTTCAGTTTGGTCAATGGGGCCAAAAGCGGGGTGGACCGCTCTTCGCCACAAGTGCACGGTTCGGTATTCAGGTTGGCGCCGCAGCGGGGGCACAGGCCCTTACAATCTTCGGCGCACAACGGCTTTACCGGCAGCAGCAAAATCACCTGCTCTTTGAGGATGGGTTCCAGGTCCAGGGTGTCGCCGGAATAAAAATCCATGTCCAACTCCTCGGCGGTCAGTTCTTCTTCGCCAGGGTGCACCGGCTCCGGCCCCGGGGCCAACAGCAGGTCGAAGGCCGCCTCTGCGGGGGCCGCAAACGGGGTCAGACAACGGCTGCAGGCCAAGGTCAGGCGGCCGTGCAGGCGCCCCCGGAGGAGAAGGTCCCGGCCATGCTTTTCCACCCGCAACCTGACGCTGACGGCGCTGGGGTCGGCGATTTCCAGACCAGGGTCCTGCCGCCGCCAGCGGGCAAACCAGGCTTCGTCCAGGTCGAGGGTGAGGTCAAGCCCCACCGCCGGAATCCGGCCGATGGCAATGAGCCAGGAAGATGCTTGCATACCGTCCCTTGTACCTTTCCGGGGTAATGAAACACTTTATTTTAAACAAACATTCAAGGGTGTCAAGAAAGGGAGATTTTCCCCGGCAGAAAAAAATTGTTATTGCATCTCAGTAAAAACAGGTTACATTTATTTCTACCATCTGCCTAGGATTTCCTGGCGGAGGCCGGGCTTCTTCAACGGCGGGGGCCGCACTCGTGGGGTCCCAATCCCTCCTGTTCCTTCACGCCTTGCGGGACAGGGGCGGGCTTCTTCCGCCCGGGTCCGGAGCTTACGAAGAGGAGCGAGGAGAGGGGGCCAGCGGCCCGGCCTTTTGCCGACCTGACTTTCCCAAGGTAACGCTTATGATCATCGCCTTTATCGGCCAGCCCAATTGCGGCAAGAGCACCATCTTCAACTATTTCAGCGGCTATAAGGCCATCGTTTCCAACTTTCCCGGCACCACGGTGAAATATACCCTCAGCCGGGTGGCGTTGGGAGGGGAGGAAATCACCTGCGTGGACCTGCCCGGGGTTTATTCCCTGACCTCCACCGACCAGGCGGAGCTGGAATCCCGCAACTATCTGCTCAAGGAAGAAGCCGACGTCATCGTCAACGTCATTGACGCCTCCCTGCTGTCCCGCAGCCTGGAGCTGACCCTGGAGCTCATGAGTCTGGAACGGCCCATGGTGGTGGCGCTCAATATGATGGACGAGGCGGAGCGCAAGGGCATCAGCCTCAAGCCCACCAAGCTCTCGCATCTTCTGGGGGTGCCGGTGGTGACCACCGTGGCCTCCCAGGGCAAGGGGCTCACGGAGCTGCTGGAGACTGCCATGGAGGCCGGTCGCCTGAAAATCCGGCCGGCTGCGGTGACCTTCAGCCGGGACGTGGAGGAGGAAGTCGCCGAACTTTCCGACAGCCTGGAACGCCGGCTGGCCCAGGAGCTTAACCTCCCCTGGCGGTTTCTTTTGGTCAAGCTCCTGGAGGATGACCCTTATCTTCTGGAGGAGGTGGGCCGCCGGCACCCCCGGCTCATTCCCATCCTGCGGAATCACCAGAAGATTTTGGCCCACAGCCATGGCCGGCCACCGGAGACGGTAATCTCCTCGGAGCGCCATGCCCTGGCGATGAATCTCTTTGAGCAGGTGGCCCGGGTTACTCCGGCGCAGAAGCCCAAGTGGCGGGACCATCTGGACTGGGTGGCCACCCACAAAATCTGGGGCTACGGTCTGCTCCTCCTGGTCATGGGGCTGTTTTTCCAGGGCGTCTTCCGGGTAGGGCAGCATACCGAGAATTTCCTGCTGTCTTATCTGGAGCTCACCCAAAACCTGCTGAAGGGCTTGGTGGGCGAGCAGACCCTGGCCTATCACCTGGTGGGCGAAGGGCTGTTTCTGGGTATCTTCGGGGGCGCGGGCATCGTGCTCCCGTATCTGGTGCCGTTTCTCATCGGCTTGGCCCTCCTGGAGGACAGCGGCTATCTGCCCCGGGTGGCCTTTCTCATGGACAACCTCATGCACCGTCTGGGTCTGCACGGCAAGTCCATCATCCCTTTCATCCTGGGTTACGGCTGCAGTGTCCCGGCGGTCATGGCCGCCCGCATCCTGGAGAGCCCCCGGGACCGCATGGTGGTGGCCCTGTTGGCCATGCTCATCCCCTGCTCGGCCCGCTCGGTGATCATCTTCGCCCTGGTGGCCGCCACGTTGGGGCCGTATGGCGCCCTGGGGGTATATCTCTTCAACCTGGTGGTCATCGCCGTCCTGGGCCGGCTTTCCACCTGGCTGGTGCGGGAGGTCTCGCCGGGCCTGCTCATGGAGATTCCCGAATACCGGATCCCCTCGTTCCTGAACGTGGTGCACAAGTCCTGGCGCAGCCTCAAGGACTTCATGCTGGTGGGCTGGCCTATCCTCATTGGGGGCAGCACCGTCCTGAGCCTCCTCAAGTTTTATGGCTTCGACGAGTCCGTCAATGCGGGGCTGGCTCCGATCACCGGCCTCCTGGGCCTGCCTATGGCGGTGGGCACCACTTTGATCTTCGGCATCATGCGCAAGGAACTCTCCCTGGTGATGCTGCACGAAGCTCTGGGCACCACCCAGTTGGCCACGGTGCTCACCCAGACCCAGCTCCTCACCTTCACCGTGTTCGTGATTTTCTACATCCCCTGCGCTGCCACCATTGCGGCTCTGAGCCGGGAGACGGGCTGGCGGGGGGCCTTCCTGGCCGTCTTCGGTTCTTTGGCCCTGGCCCTGGCTTTGGGGTTGCTTACCCGCTTCGTGGGATTGGCACTGTTCTAACGGATGATTCGGGGCCTGCCGTCCAGGCACCCCTGCCCCAGACCGGCAGCCCCCGGGTGAGCCGGTGCCGCAACTTCCCGGCTCCACCAGGTTCGGCCCGGGAAGTTGCCAAGCACCTCCGGTCCGATAACCGGCCCCACCCCCCAGAGGCCCATGCCCTCCCTGGAAAGGAGACCGGTTATGGGTTTGACGCCGCTGTTTGCAAAACCTCCTTAACCTTTGGCCCTCCAGGTTTCCCGCCCCGGAGGCAGTCTGCTCAACCATGAGCTTAAGAGCACCGATTTCATCTGCCTCCCTGGGCGTTTTTCTTGACAGGGTATGGCAAATCCCCTTAGGCTTGCACATTCGTTTATAAGATCGACGGTCGCGGTACCAGTCCTCCTGGATACCAAGCTCAAGCCGACCCTCAGGTTGCTGTCCCGGGATGAGCAAAAACGCCCGGTGGAGGATATGAATTTCACCGTGCTGGTCCCCCGCTGGGAGCAGGGCTCCCCCCGCCTGGTTCTCAAGTACCTGGTGCCCAAGGGGTGGCTGCTGCTGTGGGCCAAAGAACAGGATGGCCCAACCCCGGGACCGGCGCCGGCTCCACCTCAGTCAAGCATTGATTCCCCGCCGCCCCCGTCATCCCCGGAAGCGGCGCCGTCCCTCCAGCCACAGCCCGCTGTTTCCCTGGTGGGGGTCTGGCGCAGCAAGGACGGCGAAGTCTTGAGAATGGGGCCATCCACCTATGAGGGTTATAGCTTTAACCAGATGGTGGACAAGGGTACTTATGAGATCAGGGGAAAAGAAATCGTCATCAAGAGTGGCCTGACTGGTGAGCGGGAGCGCTTGTCCTACCGGCTCAGCGGCAAGCAACGGACTCTTACCGATTCGAGGGGGGAGACCTCAAACTGCCTGCGCGGACAATAACCGGCCCCATACCAAACAGAGGGTTCGGGTTACGTGCCGCCTGCGGATAATCCCAGGTTGTTCACCCGGAGGCGAGGTCTCCCCTCTTCCCCGTATCGGGTGTCGACCTGCCCAATGCCACCGATTTGGCGGCCCAACCCACAAGTTAAAGGCGACAGGCGTTTTCCCCCGGCCGGACCTCGGTCTTAACCGGCCGTCGGCAGGGATAGAGGGGGGGTGCAAACCTCTCAGGGGACCCCGCCAGCAGCTTCACCACCAGGTCGGCCTGACGGGCGGCGGCGCCCCGGTGAGGGAGAAGCGCCTCCCGAGCCCGGGAGCCCATCTGCCGGCGCAGGGCCGGGTGGTCCAGGAGGCTTTGGGCTGCGGCCGTGAGGGAGGCGGCGTCGGCGACGATGGTGAGCGCCTCCGCGGCCGTTAGGATTTCCTGGGCCCAGCGGAAATTATCCAGGTGCGGCCCGGCCAGGGGCGCCAGCCCCCAGACCGCCGGCTCCAGAATATTCTGGCCGCCGTGGGGAATGAGCGACCCGCCCACAAAGGCCACGTCTGCGGCGCCGTAGAGTTCCAGGAGGTCCCCGATGGTGTCCACCAGCACCATCGGCGCCTCCCGGGTTTCCATCCCGTTTCTCAACCGACTGAAGCGCTGGCAGACGAGGCCGTGCCGGGCCGCCAGGCCTTCCACCTCCCCGGCGCGCTCCGGGTGGCGGGGCGCCAGCAGGAGTACCAGGGCAGGGTAGGGGGCCAAGAGACGCCGATAGGCCTCCAGCACCACCTCTTCTTCCCCGGCATGGGTGGAGGCGGCCAGGAAGACCGGCTGGCCTCCCAGATGCAAGGGAACGGCAAAGGGGCGCGGGGGCGGATGCTCGCCAAATAAGACGGCTTCCGGCGGCGAAGAGGAGCATGGCCCGGATGAGCAGGGGAGGGGGGGCGGCCAGGCGCCCTCTGCCTGCCGCCGCTCCTGCCAGGCCGTGAGGAGCCGGTCCACCTTGAGGTTGCCGGTGAATTTAAGCTTTCCCTGCCGCACTCCCAGGCGCTCCAGTCGCGCCCGGTCTTCCGGGGCACCGGCGGCAATCACCCCGAACAGATCGAAGAAAGCCGCAGCCAGCCGGGGAAACCTGGCGTAGCGGCGGAAGGAGCGGTCCGACAGGCGGGCGTTCAGCAGGGCCAGCCGCACCCCCCGGGCTTGGGCCCGGGTAAGGAAATTGGGCCAGAGCTCGGATTCCAGGGCAATGAAGGCGTCCGGCCTCAGGGCGGTGAGGGCCCGGTTGACGGCCCAGGGCAGGTCCAGAGGGAAGTAGCAGACCAGGGCACCCTGGGGCTCAAAGAGCCGCCGGGCCACGGCCTGGCCGGTTTCCGTGCCCGTGGAAATGGTGAAGGAAGCTCCCGGCAGCCGCCGCCGCAACTCCGCCACCAGGGGCGGGGCGCTGGCAATCTCCCCCACCGAGACCCCGTGAATCCAAAGGCGGGGACTTCCCGGGGGCGGATCCGGAGGCGCCTTGAGCCCCAGCCGGAACGGAAAGCTTTCGCCGCCTCCTCGGGACTTCAGATGCCGGTAAAAAAAGGGCCACGCCACCAGTCCGGCCAGACTGCTGATTCCTTTATAAGCCAGCAAGATCAAACGGTCAAACCGCATTCTGCTAATTTGAGAACTGGTCTCAGATCTGCGGGGCGGCGGCTCGCGTTAGCCAGCGCTGCCGTTCCCGCCGGTAATCCGCCAGAATCTGCGCATGGTCGAAGGCCAGCGGCGCCGGCAGGGCCTCCAACGGAAAAATCCCCACAGCCTCGGCATCATCCGCCGCCAGGGGCTGACCGAACCCCAAGGCCACGAAGACCACTGTAATGGTGTGCTGCCGGGGGTCCCGGTCGGGGGCGGAGTAGGCGTGCAACTGCCCCAGGAGCCTCACTGTCAGCCCCGTCTCCTCCCGGGCCTCCCGTCTGGCGGCCTCCTCCAGCGTCTCCCCGTATTCCACGAACCCCCCGGGCAACGCCCAGCCCCACGGCGGCTTCCGCCGCCGGATGAGCACCACCCCCTGGTCTTCATATTCGATAATGATGTCCACCGTGGGCAGCGGGTTGCGGCAGCGGCCGATTATCTGACCGCAACCGGGGCAAATTTCCGATGCCGTTTCTTTAGTTGACATAATATATATTATCAGACATTATTGAAATTCCTGTTTTAAAAATCTCTTGAAATCCTGATACTGGACGCCCGAGATCCTCCAGATCCCGTCCTTGGGATCCCGGGTCATGGTGAAACGGAACTTGTCCCGGGTTTTCGGGTCTTCCAGGGTCACGGTGGCCATCTCCCCCCGGGTGTCGATGGCGGCGGTGGTTGCCGCAGCCGCCAACCCCACAATCTGCGCGGTGCTCAGGTTTTCCAGGAATTTGCCTACGCCCGCCTTGATTTGGGGTTTGAGCGCTTCCACCACCTTGGGGGGGATGGCCCGGATGACCTTTTCCATCAACCGACGCCCGAAGCGCTCGATCTCGTCCGCCGGCGGAGTTTCCGGTCGCAGCGCTGCCAGGTCCTCGCTGGCGGCCTGCCCGAAATTATCGATTATTGCCTGTATATCCAAATAGTTGAATAAAGTATCCACATCGCGCTGCTTCAGAGCCACCACCATCTGCTGGAGGGCATAGCGGGGCGAATGGAGCCATTGCCAATAGAGGTAGCCGCCCGCCAAACCTGCCGCCAACAACAAGGCCACGCCGCCGATAAGGAGAGTGCGCCGCATGTCTGCTCCTGCCGGCCCCGGAAAAGGCCGGGTATTGAACTCTACCGGAAAATTGTCTATGTATTATACGCTAGTTCACCGAGACGGCAGCAATTATGGCCCCGGAAAAATTCGTCTCCCGACATCCACTGGAAAACGGCCTGGTCCTGGAATTTTGGGACCTGTCCCGTCCCACCGCCGGCGACCGCTGGCAGGTAACCCTGGAAGCCCGCATCGCGGTGCCCGTGGAGGAGGGGTCCCTGCCCCCCGAGCTCAAGGGTCAACTGGCTGAGGTTTTGGCGCTGTTGGGGCCGGAAGTCAGGTTTTCCCACCAGGAGACCCGCAACTTTGTGGACCAGGCGCGCATGCCTGCTCTCCTCCAAGAGATGGAGTCCTGGATTTGGGCCTCGGTTAAGCGCTATGTCAGCCACCCTGAGTTCGCTCCCCGGTTCCTCCGCCAGCAATACCAGAAGCAGCAGGAGCGGGCCCGATGGTACCGGGAGGGCTGAACCCCGGTCGGGAGCGCGTCTTGGGCGCCGGCCGTAATGCCGGCAGCGCCTGGGATCCTGGTCTCACCTGCCGGGCATCCCCTTACATCCCGCAGCCATGACCACCCCATTGGGCATACCTTGGCGAGGCCTGCCAAGCATCCGGCTCACCGGCAAGGGCCGGCGCTGGGCCCTGAGCGGCCATCCCTGGGTCTATGGGGATGACCTGGCCCAAGTCCCGACGCTGCCGCCCGGAGCCTTGGTGGCGGTCCTGGATCCGCAGGGAGACTTTTTGGGCCAGGCCTTTTACAGCGCCACCTCCCGCATCGCCCTGCGCTTCCTCACCCGGGAAGAAACGACGGTGGACCGGGATTTCTGGGCGGCCCGGCTGGACCAGGCTGTGGCATACCGCACCCTGGCGGCCCCGGAGGCCCAGGCCCGCCGCCTTATTTTCGGAGAGGCCGACGGCTTCCCGGGCTTGGTGGTGGATGCCTACGGTCCCCATCTGGCCGTGCAAACCCTGCACCCGGGCATGGAGCAGTGGCTGCCTGAGTTGCTGGAGTTGCTCAAGCACCGGCTGCACCCTGCATCCCTTACGCTGCGCCACGATGCCGAGGTGCGTCTCCTGGAGGGCCTGCCCCTGGAGGTCAAGACGGTCTGGGGCCGCTTGCCCGACACCCTGGTGATCAGGGAGGGTGAGCTGACGGTCCAGGTGGATATCTTACGCGGGCAGAAGACCGGGCTGTTTCTCGATCAACAAGAAAATCACCTGGCAGCCCGAATGTTCGCCAAAGGCGAGGTCCTGGACGTCTTTGCCTACCAGGGGGGCTTCGGCCTCCAGATGGCGGCGGCGGCAGACCGGGTGACCCTGGTGGACGCCTCGGCCACCGCTTTGGACGTGGCCCGGGAAAACGCCCGCAGAAACGGGCTGGCAAACGTGGTCACCCACAAAGCCAACGCCTTTCATTTCTTGAAAAATGCGGTCAGGCAGGGAAAGGGCTATGACGTGGTGATCCTGGACCCCCCCGCCTTCGCCAAAAGCCGTCGGGACCGGCCGGCGGCTATCAAGGGGTACCTGGAAATCAACCGACTGGCCTTTCAGGTGGTGCAGCCTGGAGGCTGCGTGATCACCTGTTCCTGTTCTTATAATTTGAGAGAAGAGGAATTCCTGACGCTGGTGCGTGAGGCGGCCGCGGCCGCCCATCGCCAAGTCCGGGTGGTGGAACGCCGGAATGCTGCCCGGGATCACCCGGCCCTTTTATCGCTTCCCGAGAGCATGTATTTAAAGGTCTTATTTTTATTGATAATTTAATTGCACCCGGCACATTGCTTTTTTGTAATATATTATTAATCAACAATAATGCTAAAGCTGATCATCTCTTATTATTTAATAAATAACTCCCACCTCCTGCCGGCTGACGCGTAATTTGTGGCGCACCCCCTTGCCTCCCCTGCCCTGCCTTGCTGGTTGTGGCTTATCCTGGGCCATGGTTTCCCTGGCAACTCCCCGGACCTCGCCTGGAGAGGACGGGGAGATCGGTGGGTGGGAGCACGGATGGCATGCTGCCTGGCCGGAAGTGCTTCGGGGGCCGGGTGGGCCTCGAGGGTTGGGCGGACCTTTTGATGGGAAGGGTAAACCCTTGCCTGTCCCGCAATCGTCGCTCTACGGGGCTCTCATGAGGTCATGCTGCTATCTAATTGAATAAATTAGGTAATAACCACACCAGCTGCTAACCTTTACCTGAAGGGCATTTCCGGGCATGGCGTTTCTGAAATAGCTTTAACAATAGGGGCAACAGATTCCCCCTTCCTGCGCAGGAGGGGGGAAAAGGGAGGCTTTGTCTCTAAAAGGGTCCATCACCCCCGCCTTGTCCCCGCTCCCCATCAAGGGGCGGGAACAAGAGGCGATTTTTTTCAAGGAGGTTATTCTGAAGCACTGCATTCAACCATACCCTGGGAGGCCAGACGGGCTCAGCGGGTTCCATTGACTCCCCGGTGACCATCCCGTACAATTATGGTATGCCAGTCACTTTCCCGGGCCGCGCCCTTTTGGCGGCGGTGCTTCTCGTGGCCGCGTGGCAGGTGGCGGTCGCTCCGGCGGTCAGCCAACCGGTGGGTCGGCCGCCCCGGCCGCATCTGGTGAACCAGGAAGCCGCACCTGCCACTGCCTCTCTCCTCAATCTTTTACACCTGAGCTACGACCCCACCCTCACGCCCCAGGAGCGGGATCAGGATTTCCGGCACAGACTCTCGCTGGCCAAAAAGAGCCTGGGTCTGGTGCGGCTGGTGGATCTCCGCCACCAGTCCCTGGCGTTGTTGAACTCCCGGGGGGAGCGGGAGCCTTCCTGGGAATACCTGAGGCGTCAGCGCTGGCCCCAAAACGGCGGCAGGGTAGGGGTGACCTTGAGCGTGCCGGTGTGGGTGCCCTCCAAAGCCCGGCGGGTGGTGACCTACGCCGGCTTTGAGAAGAGGTGGCAAACCGTGGCCCTCAATCTGCCCCGGCCCTCGGGCTTCGTGTGGTTCGCCCCCAGCCTTTCGGACATCAATAACAAAGCCGCCTACCGGGCCGAGCACATCCAGTTTGAAATCAACAGTCGGTTTGCGCCCTTGGCGGCCCTGTTCCTGGAATACCTCTTCCGGGAGGGCTGGTATGAACCGGCCAAAAGGATACCCCTGGTCGTGGTGCGCAGCGGCGAGGACACCTACGCGGCCAGCGCCTATACCGGCCCGGTGCAGGCCGAGTGCTTGAGCTTCCCTGACGAGGAAGGCCCCTCCCTGGCCGCCCGGGTGGCCTCCTGCCAGTTTCCCCATATGGCCGCCCTGCACCACGGCCGCCACAGCGCCGCCTCCAACCACCGCCTGGGGCTGGCCTTGGACTTAAACGACTTCAACTATACCGGGGTATTGGACGGCCCCCCCAATCCCATCAGCAAGGCCGCTCGCCAAATGGACCGGGACGCCATGCACCAACTGGACGCCCGCAACCTGCCGGGCTGGGTCTATCGGGCCGCCAAATGGGTGGGCCTGCGCCTGCCCCAGGAATGGACCTATTTCGGCTATAACACCGACTGGGCCCACTTCGACGTGGGCACCAAGTGAGCAGCCAGATGACTGGTGCAGGGAGGGCCAGGGACCTATGTCCCCGCCCTCCTTCCACCCTGCCATCCGGGTAGGACACTGCGCAAGAGGAGGCTGCCGGCCTCGATCCCCCGGGGTTTGGAACGAACCTTGAAGGGCGGGGAGGAAGAAAGAGCCTGCGACCCCTTGCCCCCCGCCAACCAACCACCATGCTGACCAAGCTCGTCAAATCGCTCCGGGAGTCGGCAGAATACCAGGACATCCTGGTCCATTACCGCCATGAGGCAGCCCGACCGGTGACGTATTACCCCGGCGACCCGGGCCTGCCCCTGCCCCTCGTCGCCGCTCTGCTCCGCCTGGGGATCCCCCGGCTCTACCGCCACCAGGGGGAGGCCCTGGAGGCGGTGCGCCAAGGCAAACACGTTCTAGTCTCCACCCCCACGGCCAGCGGGAAAACCCTGATTTACAACCTGCCGGTGGTGGCGGACTTCCTCACCGACCCCACGGGCCACGCCCTCTACCTCTTTCCGTTGAAGGCCCTGGAGCAGGACCAGCTCAAGGCCCTGAAGGAACTGGATGCCGCCCTCCCCTCCCCTCTTGTCAGCGCCGCCATCTATGACGGCGACACCCCGCCGGCCCAGCGCCAAGCCCTGAAGGGCCGGCCGCCCCGGGTGCTCATCACCAACCCGGACATGCTGCACCTGGGGCTTCTGCCATACCACGACCACTGGCGGGGCTTTTTCCAGAACCTCAAATTCGTGGTCATCGACGAGGTGCACACCTACCGGGGCATCCTGGGAAGCCACATGGCCCAGGTCCTGCGACGCCTGAAGCGCCTTTGCCAGCACTACCGCTCAACCCCGCAATTTCTCATGTTTTCCGCTACCATCAATGAGCCCGCGGCCTTCATCCGCCAGCTCACCGGCCTGGACGTGGCCCTCATCACCGAAAGCGGGGCGCCCCAATCCGGGCGGCATTTTCTTTTCTTGAACCCGCCGGAAGGCGCCGCAGCCACCGCAGCCAAAATCTTCGCCCAGGCCATCCGGCAGAACCTGGCCACCATCTGTTTCACCCAGGGCCGCAAACTCACTGAGCTTATCCACCTCTGGGCGCTGAGGATGGTGCCGGACCTGAGGCGCTACATCAGCTCCTACCGGGCGGGCTTCCTCCCCGAAGAGCGCCGGGAAATCGAGAGCCGCCTGGCCTCCGGCCGCATGCGGGGGGTTATCTCCACCAGCGCCCTGGAGATGGGCATCGACATCGGCGGCTTGGACGTCTGCATCCTGGTGGGCTACCCCGGCACCATGGTCACCGCGCTGCAGCGCATCGGCCGGGTGGGCCGACAGGGCCGGGACTGCCTGGTGGTGCTGGTGGCCCAGCCGGACGCCCTGGACCAGTATTTCATGAAGTACCCGGACCACTTCTTTGGCCGGCCCCTGGAGTGCGCCGTGGTGGACCCGGACAACCCGGTGGTGGTGGCCGCCCACCTCCCCTGCGCCGCCCAGGAGCTCCCCCTGAACCGGGAGTGGGAGCGCCACTTCGACCTTGAGGCGCTGGCGCCGGCCCTGGAGAAGCTCACCCGCACCGGCCGGCTCCTGGCCAGCGTGGACGGCCAGGCCTTCCTGGCCCGGGAACGCTTCCCCCAAAAAGAGGTGAACATCCGGGGCGTGGGCGAAAGTTTCGCCATCTTCCAGCAGGGCAAGAAACGGCCCCTGGGCCATGTGGACGGCCACCGGGCCCTCCGGGAGTGCCACCCCGGCGCGGTCTATCTCCACAAGGCCCACACCTATGCGGTGGAGAAGCTGGACCTGGAGCGCCGCAACATCTGGGTGTCGCCGGTGGAGCCCGATTACTTCACCCGCATCCAAACGGACAAGGATACAGAAATTTTGGAAATCAGGGAAAGCCGGGGCTTGGCCGGATTCATGGCCCACACCGGCCGCCTCAAGGTGACGGAGCGCTTCCTGGCCTATGAAAAGCGGCGTCTGCCGGGCCAGGAACTCCTGGGAGTGGTGCCCTTGGAACTGCCGCCCCAGATCTTTGAAACCGTAGGGGTCTGGCTGGAAATCCCCGACCACATCAAGAGCGCGGTTTATGCCCAGGGCCTTCACTTCATGGGCGGCATCCACGCCCTGGAACACGCCCTCATCAGCATGTTCCCACTCTTTGCCCTGGCGGACCGCTACGACATCGGCGGCATCGCCCACCCGGCCCACCCCCAGGTAGGGAAAGCCGCGGTCTTCATCTACGACGGCTATCCCGGCGGCGTGGGGCTGGCGGCCCGGGCCTTCCAGATTCTGGAGGAGCTGCTCCGCCAAACCCGGGCGCTGATCAGCGACTGTCCCTGCGAGGAGGGCTGTCCCTCCTGCATCCACTCCCCCAAGTGCGGCTCTGGCAACAAGCCCCTGGACAAGCAGGCCGCCTGGGAAATCGCCTCGCGGCTCCTGGGCGACCAGCTCGCGGTGGAGGCACAGGCCGAGGTGGCCGTCGCCGCCGAACCCCCGCCCTCCCCTCCCCTGCCCGGCGCCCCCCTTCCCTGGCTAGCCCGGCGGCGGGTGGGTTTCCTGGACCTGGAAACCTGCTGTTCCGCCGAAGAAGTGGGCGGCTGGGGACGCTGTCAGCAGATGGGGGTCTCCCTGGCGGTGCTGGCGGAAACCGGCCCCGAGCGGGTCGGCGTCTATCGGGAAAGGGACCTGGAGCAGCTGGGCCGGCGGCTTCAGGAACTGGACCTGGTGGTGGGCTTCAACCTCAGGCGCTTCGACTACCGGGTCCTCCAGCCTTACACCAGCGTCCGTCTGGACGACCTGCCCACCCTGGACATCCTGGAGGACATCTATCAGGTTTTGGGGTTCCGCCTGTCCCTGGGCCATTTGGCGGAGAAGACCCTGGGCGAGAAAAAGACCGGCGACGGTCTCCTGGCCCTGGAGCTTTACAAGGCCGGCCGCTGGGACGAGCTGGAGGCCTATTGCCGCCAGGATGTCCTCCTCACCCGCCGCCTCTTTGAGTATGGCGCCCGGGAGGGACACCTCATTTACCAGCACCGCCAGGGGCTGTTGGTGCGTTTGCCGGTGGCCTGGCAGGAAGAGCGGTTTTTTCAGAAGTAAGGAATTCCGTTATTTCGTTTTCCTTTTCGGCTTCGATTGGTTTATCATGGCACTGCTGATCCGTTATCCCTCTCAGGAAGAAAGGATACCCATGAACCGCCTGCATGTGTGGATCTGTCTGGTCCTCGGTGGCGCGCTCCTGCTGGCCGGCACCGCGGTCCTGGCCGCCGAGGCCGAGCCCGCGGTGGGCCTCAACGCCGGCAACATCCCCTTTTCCGCCCCCCTTACTCCGGAAGAGGCTCATTACCTGGGCTTGGAAAAATCCGCCGATTTTTCCCTCAAGGACATTAAAGCCCCCTATGTCTTGGTGGAGTCCTTCAACACCACCTGCCCTCATTGTATGATGCAGGCCCCCATCCTGAACCGCCTGTTCGAGATGGTCTCCAAGGACGGCAAACTTAAAGACAAGATCAAATTCATCTCAGCAGGCCAGGGAAATGACGGGTCTGCGGTCCGGATGTGGAAGGCTTTCCACAAGGTGCCCTTTCCGGTGCTCCCCGATGCCGACCGCAAACTGAGCCAGGCCATCAACTTCAGCCCCTACCCGGTGTCCCTGCTGGTGGATAAGAGCGGCAAGGTGCTCTGGGTGCACATCGGCACCTTTGAGAATGCCGATGAAGCCCTGAAGGGCATCAGGGCGGCGGTCAAATAAGGTTGGCGGCAGGGGATCAGCAGCTATGAACTTGCAGGCCATCCTGGTGGCCACCGACTTCTCCGAGTGTTCCGGCGCCGCATTTCAGGCCGCCAAGAAACTGGCCCAAACCTTTGAGGCCAAAATCATCCTGGTGCACGTCATCAGTCTCAGGCGCCTGGAAATTCTCAGTGATTTCCTGAAAATCGACCAGGATACCCTGGTGCCCCGACTTAAGCAACGGGCCGAAGCCAATCTCAGCGAGTTCCTCCACCGACATGGCGCCGAGGGGGTGAACCTGGAAAGTATGGTGGCGATGGGATTGCCGTTTCAGGAAGTGGCGGTCCTGGCCCGGGAGTTGGCCGCTGACCTCATTGTGGTGGGTGGTTACGGCCATGCCGGCCGGGGGCCCATTGAAGAGATCTTCTTCGGGTCCACCGCCGAAAAGGTGGTGCGCCTCCTGCCCTGTCCGGTGCTGGTCGTTCCCGGCCCGGAGTTGAAGGATTGAATTGCTGGGTACAGGGGGGCGGCCTGGCGCCAAGCCCCCCAACCCCAGCCCCTTATCCTCCAGTTTCCCAGGAGAGCGCCTGCTGCGCCGGCCCGCTGGCCGTTCCACTCCTCCCCCGTCTTGGTTGGCTTCATACCCTAAATCTCCCTAAACCGGGAAATCCACCTTGATTTTGAAGACCTCCTGGGCCGGCAGGCTGAGGATCTCCACCCCGCTGGCCCGGGAGATTTCTCCCAGGATTTGCTCCAGGCGGGCCGCGGAATCGGCGATGAGGGTGAACCAGACGTTGTAGTGGTGCCGCCTGAGATAGTTGTGCGTCACTCCGGGGTAGCGGTTCACCACCTCCACGAAGCGCTCCAGGTCTTCGGGGGCCACGTGGGCGGCGCAGAGGGTGCTGGTATAGCCCAGCTTCCGGGAGGTGAAATTGGCCCCGATGCGCCGGATGACCCCGGCGTCATAGAGCCTCTGCACCCGAAGCAGCACCTCCGCCTCGCTGGCCCCGACCTTTTCCCCCACCTCGGCATACGGCCGGGCGGCAATGGGAAAATGGGACTGGATTTCGTTTAAGATGGCCCGATCCAGATCGTCCATGTGGTCCCCCGGTTGGTTTATGGCTCCTGGGGGAGAGAGCGAAGGCTCGGTGACCCCTTCCCCCCTCCCCCCACACCCATCGGCACATACGGACAGATGGGATCTTCGGCCAGGGCGTCGCCGGTCATGGCCCAGGCCCGGGCCCGGCAGCCGCCGCAGACCTTGCGGTATTGGCAGGCGTGGCACTTGCCGTGGTAGTCGTCCACCGCCCGCAGTTGCCGGAAAAGTTCGGAGTTGGCCCAGATCTCCGGGAAGGGCTGCTCCCGGATGTTGCCCGCCACCAGGTCCAGGTAGCCGCAGGCCTGTACCTCGCCTTTGTAGGAGACGAAGGCAAAGCCCTGGCCGCCCAGGCAGCCCTTGGTCATGGCCTCCATGCCGTGGGTCTGGGGGGTGATTGTTTCCCCCCGGGCGTGGGCGTCCTCCCGCCAGAGCCGGTAAAACTGGGGGGCGCAGGTGGGCTTGAGGTGGATGACGCCTTCCTTCTGCCGGGCCAGGAGCCAGCGCAGGGTCTCTTCGTACTCCGCCGGGGTCACCAATTGATCCAGAATCTCGGCCCCCCGGCCGGTGGGCACCAGCACAAAAACGTGGTGGGCCGCGGCCCCCAAGGTGATGGCCAGGTCATGGATGGCGGGCAGCTCTTTCAAGTTGCCCCGGGTGACGGTGGTGTTCACCTGGAAGGGCAGCCCCACTTCCTTGCAGGCTTCGATGCCCCGGAGGGCGCCCTCGAAGGCGCCGGCCACGGCCCGGAGCTCGTCGTGGCTGGCTGCGGTGGCCCCGTCCAGGGAAATGGAGAGGCGCTGGATGCCCGCCTCTTGCAGGCGCCGGGCGATGGCTGGCGTGAGGAGCGTACCGTTCACCGCCATGACCATGCGGTGGCCCAGGCGATGGCCGTACTCGGTGAGCTCGAAAATGTCTTCCCTGAGGAGCGGCTCGCCGCCGGTCATGATGATGACCACCTGCCCCAGGGAGGCCACGTCGCTTAAGAGCTTTTTCCCTTCCTCGGTGGTGAGCTCGCCGGGGTAAGGCCCCTGGGTGGCCGCGGCCCGGCAGTGTTTGCAGTCCAGGTTGCAGCGCCTCGTCGTCTCCCAGGCCAGGAGGCGCAGGGGGGGGATCAGGGGAGTGGTTTTAGCAGAATGCTTCATGTGATCTTAAAGGTAATTTTCCTGTCTCTTTGGAATAACTCCAGCCAGGGAGCAAAAAAGGGCGGCACAGGTTGTCAACCGGTGCCCGATGCCAAAATCCATCCTACTTGCCCGTCGCCAATATTTTCGCCGCCTCTTTGGCAAAGTAGGTGAGAATCAAATCCGCGCCGGCCCGTTTGATGGACAAAAGCGACTCCAGCATCACCGCGGCCCCGTCCAGCCAGCCCCTGGCCGCCGCGGCCTTGATCATGGAGTATTCCCCGGACACCTGGTAGGCCGCCAGGGGCTGGTCGAACTCCCCGGCCAGGGCGGAAATCACGTCCAGGTACGGCAGGGCGGGCTTCACCATGAGGATGTCGGCGCCCTCTTCCACGTCCAGGGCCGCCTCCAGCATGGCCTCCCGGGCGTTGGCCGGGTCCATCTGGTAGCCCCGGCGGTCGCCGAACTGCGGGGCGCTCTCCGCCGCCTCCCGAAACGGCCCATAAAAGCTGGAAGCGTACTTGACGGCATAGCTCATGATGGCCGTCATTTCGAAGCCCCGCTCGTCCAGGGCCTCCCGGATGGCCCCCACCCGGCCGTCCATCATGTCCGAGGGCGCCACCAGATCGGCCCCGGCCTCGGCATGGGACACCGCCACCTCCGCCAGCACCTCCAGGGTGGCGTCGTTGTCGATTTCCTCCCCGTGCAGCAGGCCGCAGTGGCCGTGGCTGGTGTAGCCGCACAGACACACATCGGTGATGACCACGAGCTGGGGCAGGGCTTTTTTCAAGGCCCGGACCGCCTGCTGCACCGCGCCCTTGGGGGAGGCCGCCTCGGAGCCGGTGTCGTCTTTCCGGACGGGGAGGCCGAAGAGGAGCACCGCCGGCACGCCCAGATCAAAGGCGGCCCGAGCCTCCTCCACCAGTTTGTCCGGAGACTGGCGGGATACGCCGGGCATAGCCTCAATGGCTTGGCGCACGCCTGAGCCCGCCACAGCAAACATGGGGTAAATAAAGTCCTCGGGGCGAAGGTGCGTCTCCCGCACCATGCGCCTTAAGGCCTCCGTCCGTCTTAACCGCCGGGGTCGAAACACCAGGTCCATAGCCGCCCTTCCTGAAAAGCCACTTAACCCCCGGACATCACCTCGGTGATCGTTTTGAACGCCGGGAGATATCTGGTAAGGTTAACTATAAACCCCTCGCCTGCAATCCCGCAGCCGGAACCATCAGGTTTTCAATGGCTTGGAGTGTCCAGCGTGATCAGGGGGAAGAAGGCCCGGGCGATCTGCCAAGGCGACCCTTTCCCCTGTTTTTTTACTGTAACATAAAAAATCCTTTCTTTCCTGACGTCAAGGAAGGAAAACGAGGGGAACGCCGGGAAATCGTCCAATACCGCGCCGATACCGGCATCGGCGGAGGCCCTTGACTTCTTATGAGGATTTCGGTAAAAAAGTAAGAATTTTGTCAGGCCCAGCAGGGGCAAGGGGGTGACCTCCCAACCACTCATTCCCTGACTAAATTTCTTCCAGGAGGGTTCTGCCCATGAAAAGGGAATTCCTGGTCCAGAATCCCCGGCCGGACGGATACCATATCATGATGGAATTGTTCGGCTGCGATGCGGATAAAATCAATTCCCGGAAATATCTCCACAATCTGGTGAAAAGCGCGGTCAAGGCCGCCGGGCTCACCAATCTGGGCTCCCGGTTCCACCAATTCCAACCTCACGGGGTCACAGGCTTCACCCTGTTGGCCCAATCTCACATTTCCTTCCACACTTGGCCGGAATTCGGCTATCTGGTCCTGGATATTTTTACGTGCGGGGACCAGGAGCAGGCCGACCTGCTGGCCAGCCATTTCCTCAAGCGGTTGAAGCCCCAGTATGTAGACCAGCAGGTGGTGCGCAAGGGCTTTCAATATCCCAAGCAGGTCCAGGCTGCCGGTTAATCGGCCGCAGCCACCCCGTTAGAAAAAGATTGACGGCAACCCGCCGGATGGCATAGTACTTGATCATGCCCATCGGGAAGAAGATATCTGTGTCGTTCGATATTCGGAGCATACTGGTTTTCATCATGACGATCTGCCTGGCACCCCTGGCCTGCACCCGGGCTCCGGTGATCCCGCCGACGGACGCAGCGCCGCCGCCTCCGCCGCCGGAGCGCTATGAGAACCAGGACCAGGCGCTCCTGAAAGCCAGCCTGCAAGGCCGCCGGTTGAATCCCCGGGAAGCCCTGGAATTGAGTGACCGCCTCTTAGCCGAAGGCAGTTCCACCTCCCGGGACCAGGAGACCATCGCCCGCCTGGAGCTTTTGCTCCTGGGTGCCCTGAAAGAGGAGGACCGCTCCTCCCGGGCCGGCCTGTTGCGCAACCTGGGTATAGTCCGCTTCCACCAGCGGCAGTACAAGTCTGCCCGGCAGGCCCTGCAGGCGGCCAACGAGATCAATCCCCGGGATGCCCGCACCCACTATTATCTGGCCAGGCTTTTCGCCCGCCAGGAACAGATTTATCTGAGGCAGGGCCTGAAAAAAAAGGCTAAACAGCAGGCCAAACTGGCTGAAATGGAAATGGGCCTGGCCAGGAAATTTGAACCCTCCAACGCCCTTTACCGGCAAAATCCCAAGGAGAGTCTACGTCCAGACCAGGGAAATTGAAGGTTGCCTGCCCGCACTGCGGCAACGACACGGATTTTTATGAAGTCGCCGAAGGCGTCACCATTACCACTTTTTACGTGCAAAATGATGACGGCAGCTTTTCGGCGGTGAGCGACGAATCAGAAATCCAGGGGGAGGTTCGCCTGTTCTGCGGCGAGTGCCACAAAGAGCTGAAAGAATACTACGACCACTTCGTGGACATGCTGTTTTAGCGGACGCTGATTTCCCTCTCGGTGCACCTCAGGCCTGTTGCAGGGCCTTTTTTTCTTTGGCCGAGCGCACATACAAGGCCGCATATTCCTCCTGGACCGCCCGGGCCTCTGCCGAGGCTTTCTGGATGGTCGCCTCCAGCTCATGGATAAGGCGTGATTTTTCCTGGATGATCCGGGAGCGCTCGGCCAACTCCTCCTGGAGCTTCTGCTGGTCCGTGAGCAACCGGCGCACTTCCCCTTCCATCTCCCCCAGTCTGGCTTCCAGTTCGGCTTTTTCCCGGCGCAGCTCCTGAAGCTGTTCTCCCCCCGACCCCTCCGGCTGGTTGCCTGCCGGCGCCGCGTCTGCCGAGGTCGGCGGACGACGGAAGAGGCTAAGGAGCACCACTCCGAAAAGGACCACGCCGGCCAATACCCCGGCGAGGGCCAATGACCGGACAGCTCGGCCTTTTTGGAGGAGAGGAGGGAACCGGACCCAGGGAGCGGTTATGATTTGGGTGGCAGCTTGGCGCCACCGGGCCCAGCGGGATAACGGGGGCCCATCTTGGGTGGGATCCATGGCGGGCACAGTGACAGCTATGGCAGGCGGACGGATTTTCAGGGGGTAGCCCTGGATATCGCACCCTTCAAGCCGCGCGGCCACCTGATACGCTCCTGCCGGCAGGCGGGAGGTTTCGCACCTGAGGATGCCATCTCCCGGGGTTCTTACGAAACGACCCGCGAGCCCGGCCTGGTGGGAGCTCACCGTCAGTGACCCCGACAGGGGTTCCCCGGCGGGGGCGTCCGGGGCGGGAACCAAGCGCAGGCGTCGGGGAGTCTCGGGCTGAGCGGCATAACGAGGGTCCAACACCTGAAAAGACAGAAGGCGCTCCCGGCAAAACTCCGGACCCTCGGCCCGGACTTGGACCTCCCAGGTGCCTGTCGGCAAGGGTTCGGGCAGGGTCAGCCACCGGAAGCCGGCCGGTACCCCCCCGCCGCAGGCCCGGGGGGACTCCTGGAGTTCCAGACGCCGCCTTGTTCCCGAGGGGGAACGCCACTCCAAGAAGAAGCCGCCGGTGGCCGGCCAGGCTGCCCGCGGCAGGACGGCCCCACCCCGGAGGAGCCCGGCAACCACTACAGGACAAGTGTCTGCCCGGAGACTCCCCGCTGAAACCCAGGCCTCCAGGCGCAGGTCGGTTTCCAGGAAGCAGCGGACTTGCTTAAGATCAGGGTGCTGCACCTCCCAACGCCCGGCCCGGGGTTTTTCCAGAACCACTAGATCAAAGGCTGGTTCCTGCAACCAGACCCCCCTGCCCCCCAAATCATCCGGTTTCAGCTTCCTTCCCCGGGGGTCGGAAAGGACGATGGGCCGGGAAGGGTGGCGCCGGGGGAGAAAAAACGCCGCCCGTCGCACCGACGGATCAAGAAGCACCCCCTGGCCCGTTACCGGCGCCATCTGAGGCGGCTTCAAATGATTCAGGAGGGTCAGACAGGCGTCCGCCAGACCGGACGTGCTCTCCACCTGGAAATGGCGGCCACCGGTGGCGAGGGCGATCCGCCGCAGCACCTCCCCCCGGCTCCTCTGACCCAACTCCACCGCCACCATTGGAAGGTGGTGCTCGCGGCAGGCCTCTTCCAGCCCCGGGTAGGCCCCGGAGTCCTCCCGATTTGCGGCCGAGATGTGGCGCCCCGCCCTCAGGACCACCAGAACTCCCCTGCCCTTCTCACGGGCCACCTGCGGCAGGCAGGCTTTCAGGGAGGCTGCCGGGCCCGCCGCCGAGGGCCCGGCGCTTTGGGGATGCACTTGGCGGAGCGCCGCATGGCGGTGGGCCGGGGTCAATGGCGCCACCTCCACCGACAGGTGAGGCCGTTCACCCGCAACCCACAGCCCCAGCCATTCCTCGTCCGGAAGCACCGTGATGAGCAGGCGGGCGACCTGGGTCAGGAGCCGCCAGGAGTCCCTCCGGGAGGGGTCGCCGGCATCCAGGGCGAGAAGCAGGCGCAGGGGCGGTTCCGCCAGACCCGGCAGACGGCTTTGGTCAACCGCCAGGGCCGGCAGATACCCCTGCACCAGCAACGCCAGGGCCACCACGGCAACCAGGCCGGCCTTCCGGAGCACACCGGGCCTTTCTGGAATTCCTTTCGCCTCAACCATGACCATCCCGGCATCCAAAACCTTCCGGTTCTATGGGAGACATCGGCGGAACTCACCGGTTTCTTGAGGAAACTGGTGAAATTTCGGAAAAAGCCTGATAAAACCTCTTAGATTTTTCTTGCCCAAGAGAGCGCCTTCCATGCCCGAACTCCCGGAAGTGGAGGTCATCCGCCGGGGTCTGGCCCCGCACCTTCAAGGCCGCCGCATTCTGGCCGTGAATGCCGGCGATCACCCGGTGCGCCGACAGTCATCCCTGGCGGAACTGAGGGCCTGGCTCCCCGGCCGCCTGGTCTGCCGCCTGCGACGCCGGGGCAAATACCTGCTCTTCGAATTGGAGGGGGGGGTCAAGCTGCTCCTGCACCTGGGCATGACCGGACGGCTGCTGTTGGAACCCCTGCCTGTTCCCGCAGACCGCCGCCATGTCCACCTGACCATCACCCTGGAAGGGGGCCTGCGCCTCAGCTACCAGGATGTCCGCCGCTTCGGCCAGATTCTGGTCTTTCGGCCCGGAGCGCCGCTGCTGCCGCTTAAGCAGGTGGGCCGGGAGCCTTTTTCCCGCACGGTCACCCCGGCCTGGCTGGCTGCGCAGGCTCAGGGCCGCGTGCGGCCGGTAAAGAATTTTCTCCTGGACGGCCGCCTGGTGGCGGGCATCGGCAACATCTACGCCTCGGAAATCCTCTTTGCCGCCGGCCTGCACCCGGAAACTCCGGCGGGAGCGCTCACCCCGGCGCACTGGGAACGGCTGCTGGCCGAAACCCGGCGTATCCTGAGACGGGCCATCTGCCAGGGCGGCACCACGGTGAACGACTACCTGAACCACGCCGGCCAGACCGGCCTCTTTCAGGTAGAACTGGCGGTCTATGGCCGGGCGGGGGAGCCTTGCCTGACGTGCAAAACCCTCATCGAACGTCTGGTTCAGGCCGGGCGCAGCACGTTTTTCTGCCCCCGTTGTCAACGCCGACCACCCGGCCGCCGCATGCCGGCGCCCCACGCCTCCGGCTGAACTGGCGGCGGCCGCGGTTTTACCGGGAAGTTATTTTAGGGTGGCGAAAACCGAAAAGAATTTATATAAATGTAATTTGCACATCACTCTTGACAGAGGGGCGCCTCAGGCATGAAAAAAGATATCCACCCCGTGTTTCACGCCGCCAAGGTACGTTGCGCCTGCGGCCACGAGTTTGAGACCGGCTCCACCCGGGAAGCCATCCGGGTGGAGATCTGTTCCAAGTGTCATCCTTTCTTCACCGGCAAACAGAAGCTGGTGGACACCGCCGGCCGGGTGGAGCGCTTCCGCCGGAAGTATGCCCATCTGGAAGAAAAGGCCCAAACTGAAGCCACCTCCGAGTGATGCCACCGGACACCACGCTGGCCGTGGGCGGCCAGGCGGTCCTGGAGGGCGTGATGATGCGCTCCACCCATGCTCTGGCCATCGCGGTGCGCCTGCCCGACGGCTCGGTGCTCCTCAAGGACGAGCCCTACACCTCCCTGGGTGAGCGCTACCCGCTCTTCAAGAAGCCGCTTTTCCGGGGACCGGTGATCCTGGTGGAAGCCCTGGTCACCGGCCTCAGGGCCCTGACCTTTTCCGCCCAGGCCGCCCTCCAGGAAGAGGAAGAGCAACTGGGGTGGGGCAGCATGGCCCTCACCCTGGGAAGCGCCTTTATCCTGGCCTTCGCGGTGTTCGGGTTTCTGCCCCATTACTTGAGCGGCCTGGCCGGCCACCTGGTGGGCCGCACCCTCAGTCCGGCGGATTTCACCTTCCACCTCATTGACGGGCTCATCAAGGCGCTCTTTTTGCTCCTCTATATCTGGGGGATTTCCTGGTTCAAGGAGATCCGCCGGGTCTTTCAGTACCACGGCGCCGAGCACAAGTCCATCTGTGCTTACGAAGCCGGACAGCCCCTGGACGTGGACCACGCCCGGGCCCATTGCACCTGCCACCCGCGCTGCGGCACCTCTTTCATCCTGGTGGTGCTCCTGGTGAGCCTGGTGGTCTTCGCGGTGTTCTTCCCCTTGGTGCCGGCCCTCACCAAGAAGGGTCTGCTCCAAAATCTCGTCCAGGTGGTGGTCAAGGTGGGTCTGATGGTTCCCATCGCCGCGGTCTCCTATGAGATCATCCGCTGGGGCGGCAAACACCCGGACCACCCCCTGGCCCGCCTGCTCCTGTGGCCCGGCCTCTTCACCCAGCGCCTCACCGCCCTGGAACCTGACGACTCCATGCTGGAAGTGGCCCTCACTGCTCTGAAAGCCGTCCTGGCCCGGGAGGCGGGGACCAACACCGCTGTTCATTAGTTTGTGGGGGGGGAGGGCCAGGGACCTGAGATCCCTGCCCCCTCCCCCACCCTTCCCTTTACACATGCTGCGCATCGGCACCGCGGGCTGGGATTATCGGGATTGGGAGGGGGTGGTGTATCCACCGGGCCTCAAGGGCACGGACCGCCTTACCTTTCTGGCGGGATTCTTTGACGCGGTGGAGATTAATGTCACCTTTTATCGGCCCGTCGGCCCCCATTTGGCTGCACGCTGGCTGGGCGCAGTTACCGATTCCCCCAACTTTCGCTTCACCGCCAAGCTCCTGAACGTCTTTACCCATGAGCGCCGTCTGCCGGAAAAGGAGGTGGGCGAGTTCCGGGAGGGGTTGCTGCCGCTGCTGGCGGCGGGCCGCCTGGGAGTGCTCCTGGCCCAGTTTCCTTATTCCTTTCACCATGAAGAGGCCAACCGGGCCTACCTGGTGCGGCTCAGGGAAACTTTTCCGGAGTTCCCCGTGGCGGTGGAGGTGCGCCACCGCTCCTGGCAACGCCGGGAGGTGCGGGAGTTTCTGGCCGAGGTGGGCCTGGACTTCGTCAATATCGACCAGCCCCTGGTGTCTTACTCCCTGGGCCGCACCGTCTGGGTTACCGGCAGCCGGGGGTATCTTCGGGCCCATGGCCGGCGCCAGGACGTCTGGTTCGAGTTCCAGGAGGACCGCCAAGCCCGCTATGATTACCTGTATCCCCCCGAAGAGTTGGAAGAGCTGGCGGCCCGCACCCGGGAACTGCTGGCCAAGGCCCCGGAGGTTTATGTCATCTTCAACAATCATCCTGCTGGCCAGGCCGCAGCCAACGCCCTGGAGCTGAGCCGGATGCTTTCGGGGCGCTCCCCTGCCTTGCCTGCTTGCCTGATGGCCGCCTTCCCCCGCCTGCGAAAGTCAGATGAGTGAGGGGGGGTGAAAGGGCGCCGGTCCTCTGCGCTGCCCCGAACCCTTCCTCAGGTCCCCTCTGCTATCAAGGATCCGGCGGATCTTGCGGCAAGCGGTGGCTCCCCCGAGATCTCAAAAACCCCCTCCTGAAGGAAAGAAATATGGTATATTAATGTGATTTTTTCAGTTATGAGGTGCAGGGTGCAGGCGTTATTGGCGTTGGAAGACGGCTTGGTGCTCACCGGACGGTCCTTCACCGGCCCCGGCGAGGCCAAAGGCGAGGTGGTCTTCAACACCTCCATGACGGGCTATCAGGAGATCTTGACCGACCCCTCCTACAAGGGCCAGATCGTCACCATGACCTACACCATGGTGGGCAACTACGGCGTAAACCCCGAGGATATTGAATCCGGGGGCATTCAGGTGGAGGGCTTCATTGTCAAGGAATACCACGCCCACCCCTCCAACTGGCGGGCCAAGGGCGATTTGGCCCACTACCTCAAGGCCGCGGGCAAGCTGGGGGTGGAAGGCTTCGACACCCGGGCCGTCACCAAGCGCCTGCGCCAGGTGGGGGCCATGCGGGGCATTGTCTCCACCGAGGACCTGGACCCCCAGCGTCTGGTGCGCCGGGTGCGGGAGGAGGTCCCGGACATGAACGGCCTGGACCTGGTGCCCCTGGTCACCTGCGCCGCGCCCTACTGGTGGGATGAGAGTATTGAGGGCGGAGCCCAGGGGCCGCAGGCCCCTTCCCCTCCTCATTCCCCTGGTGGCGCAGGTTTTCAGCCTCTGCCGGATCAACTTCCCGCTTTATGGCGCCGACGCGCCGGCAAAAAGGTCATTCTCTACGACTACGGGGTAAAGTTCAACATCATCCGCTGCCTCAGGGCCCGGGGCTTGGAGGTCCTGGTGGTGCCGGCCACCACGCCGGCCGCAGCGGTGTTGGCCCTGAACCCCCACGGCATCGTCTTCAGCAACGGCCCGGGCGACCCCGCGGCGGTGACGTACGCCATCGACAACGTTCGCCAGTGCCTGGGGCAGGCGCCCACCTTCGGCATCTGCCTGGGCCACCAGCTCATGGGGCTGGCCCTGGGGGGTCGGACCTTCAAACTCAAGTTCGGGCACCGGGGGGCCAACCAGCCGGTGAAAAACCGCCTCACCGGCCGGGTGGAGATCACCAGCCAGAACCACGGCTTCGCGGTGGACTTGACCTCCATCCCCGATCCCGCGGTGGAGCTCACCCACGTCAACCTGAACGACAACACCCTGGAGGGCCTCAGGCACCCGAAGCTGGCGGCCTTTTCGGTGCAGTACCACCCCGAGGCCAGCCCCGGCCCCCACGACGCCAATTACTTATTTGATGAGTTCTTACATTTTGTCAAAAGGTAATCATTTTGTAGGGTGCGCACCCTACATGTCCTTCATGAAGCGTTTTCTTTCCCTGACCTTGGCGACAGTCTTCCTGGGAGCGCTCCTTTATAGCGGCCTCTTTTACTGGTGGCACCTCCGGGGGGCCGCACCGGCCTTCAAGGCCCCGCCCACGGACATAACCCGCCTGCTGGAAAAAGATGCGGCCCCGGCGGCTGAAACCACCTCCACGGCCGCCGGTTTTCCTCTAAAACTGGCCCCGGGCTTCACCCTCTCGGTGTTCGCCCGCGATCTGGACAAACCCCGGGTCCTGGGCCTGGACCAGACGGGCACGCTCCTGGCCAGCATTCCATCCCAAGGCCGCCTCGTGGCCCTGCCGGACCGCAACCGGGACGGGGTGGCCGACGAGGTGGCCACCGTGATTGCCGGACTGGACCGCCCCCACGGCTTCGCCTTCCACCCGGCGGACCCGAAAAGGCTCTATATCTCCGAGATCCAGCGGGTGGCGGTGTACGACTACGACACCCAAACTTTCAAGGCCACCCGGCCCCAAAAGATCATCGACCTGCCTCCCGGCGGGCGCCATTGGACCCGGGTGCTGCTGTTTGTCCCGGCAACGCCAGGTGGCACAGGTGTCTCGCCTGTGCTCCGCCTCCTCATCTCCGTGGGCTCCTCCTGCGACACCTGCGTGGAAAAGGACTGGCGCTACGTCGCAGTGTTGGCGGCGGACGAAGACGGCCGGAATCTCAGGACCTTCGCCACGGGCCTCAGGAACGCGGTTTTCCTCACCCGCCACCCGGTCACCGGCCAGGTGTGGGCCACGGAGATGGGGCGGGACTTCCTGGGGGACGAACTGCCACCTGACGAACTGAACATCGTGGAGGAAGGCAAAGACTACGGCTGGCCTTACTGCTATGGAAAAGGGGTGCACGACCGGGACTTCGACTCCAAAGGCGTAAAAAAGGCTTTCTGCCGGGAAACCGTGCCCTCCTACCTCGACATCCCGGCCCACTCCGCGCCCCTGGGGCTGGCCTTCGTGCCAGCCACTCCGGCTTGGCCGAAGGAGTATCACCACAACCTGTTGGTGGCCTACCACGGCTCCTGGAACCGGAGCGTGCCCACGGGCTACAAGGTGGTGCGGTTTAAACTTGATGCCCAAGGGAAGCATCTGGGGGTGGAGGACTTCATTTCCGGCTGGCTGACGGACCAAGGGGCCCTGGGCCGCCCGGTGGATATTTTGGTGAAGCCTGATGGGACGATGTATCTTTCCGACGATAAGGCGGGGGTGGTGTATCGATTATTGTATAAATATAGCGAGCAATTCTAACAAGAGAGTATATTTCATGAAATTTAAGTGGGTTTGGAAGAAATTAAGAAATAATTGTCAACAAGGAATGAACGTTAGATCTTATGTTTAAACTTACATGTTACCGCTGACGAAGTGGCAAGGGTTTTCAACCTGTGCCCGGTACAGGCGGGACGCCTGTGTCACCAGGAGTTGTTCCGGGTGAGGACAGGCCGGTGGAAGGGGACCTGCGTATGAGGGATGGCAAAAGCCTGCTGGCCTGCGGGTTGCTTTTGTTCCTGTTTGGCCTGATTGTCGCTCCCACCCTGGCCCTGACGCCTTTGCGCACCGTGGAGAGCGAAACCGCCATGTTTCGGACCATGGACCTGAACCGGGACGGCCGGGTGACCTTTGCCGAATACCAGGCCAAGATGTGGTCCTGCCAGCCCGGCGACCAGCGGTGCCTGGACCTGGCCCGGAAGACCTTTCAGAAGTTGGATATAAACGGCGACGGCCTCATCATCCTGGAGGAGTACCTGGCCCCGGTGAAAGCCAGGGGTAAGGCAAAGCCGGAAAGATTATTTTAGTTAGCTCCCTCACCTCGGTCCCCTCCCCCTTAAGGGGGCGAGGAAGAATGTGTTAAGGGGTTGGGGGTGGGGCTTAGGGAGGGGGCAGGGGCCGGCGTTCCTATCCCCCTCCCCAACCACAACCACTGCCACACGACGCGCACATGCCCAAACGCACCGACATTAAAAAGATTCTCATCATCGGCTCGGGGCCCATCATCATCTCCCAGGCCTGCGAGTTCGACTATTCCGGCACCCAGGCCTGCAAGGCCCTCCGGGAGGAGGGCTTTGAAGTGGTGCTCATCAACTCCAACCCCGCCACCATCATGACCGACCCGGAGGTTGCCGACCGCACCTACATCGAGCCCATCACTCCGGAAATGGTCGCCCAGGTTATCCGGCGGGAGCGGCCCGACGCCCTGCTCCCCACCTTGGGGGGCCAGACCGGTCTCAATACCGCCATCGCGGTGGCCGACTCCGGCATCCTGGAAGAATATGGCGTGGAGATGATCGGGGCCAACCCCGCGGTCATCAAGAAGGCCGAGGACCGGGAGCTCTTCCGGGACGCCATGCTCAGGATCGGCCTCAGGGTGCCCAAAAGCGTCATCGTGCGGGACCTGGACGCGACTCTGGCCGCGGCCCCCGGAATCGGCTACCCCATCATCGTGCGCCCCAGCTTCACCCTGGGGGGCACCGGCGGGGGCGTGGCTTACAACATCGAGGACCTGCGCCGGCTGGCGGCCGAGGGCCTGGAGGCTAGCATGATTACCGAGGTCATGCTGGAGGAGTCGGTCCTGGGCTGGAAGGAATACGAGCTGGAGGTGATGCGGGACTTCGCCGACAACGTGGTCATTATCTGCTCCATCGAAAACCTGGACCCCATGGGGGTGCACACCGGCGACTCCATCACCGTGGCTCCGGCCCAGACCCTGTCCGACCGGGAATACCAGGCCATGCGGGACGCGTCCTTGGCCATCATGCGGGAGATCGGGGTGGAGACTGGCGGCAGCAACATCCAGTTCGCAGTGCACCCCGACACCGGCGAGATGGTGGTCATCGAAATGAACCCTCGAGTGTCCCGCTCCTCGGCCCTGGCCTCCAAGGCCACGGGCTTTCCCATCGCCAAGATCGCGGCCAAGCTGGCGGTGGGCTTCACCCTGGATGAAATCAAAAACGACATCACCAAAGAAACTTACGCCTCCTTTGAGCCCACCATTGACTACGTGGTGATGAAAATCCCCCGCTTCACCTTCGAAAAATTCCCCGGCACCGAGGACATCCTCACCACCTCCATGAAGTCCGTGGGCGAGATCATGGCCATCGGCCGCACCTTCAAGGAGGCCCTGCAAAAGGGCATCCGCTCCCTGGAGATCGGCCGTTTCGGGCTGGGGGGCGACGGCAAGGACCTTCCCGACCTCTCCCCGGAGGACCTGCGGGCCCGCCTCATCACCCCCAACTCCCACCGCCTCTTTTATCTCCGGCAGGCGCTGCGGGACGGCATGAGCGTCAGCGAGCTCTCTGAACTCACCAGAATCGACCCCTGGTTCCTGCACCAACTTAAGGACCTGGTGGAATTCTCCGAAGAGCTGGGCAATTTCGGCAAGCTCTTGCGCCAGGGCCGGGGCCAGGAGCACATGCCCCGGATGCTTCGGCAGGCCAAGGAATGGGGCTTTTCGGACCGGCAGCTGGCGCACCTGTGGGGGGGCAAAGAGGAGTATATCGCGGAGCTGCGGGCCGAGCTGGGCCTTCAGCCGGTCTACAAGCTGGTGGACACCTGCGCCGCGGAGTTCGAGGCCTACACTCCCTACTATTACTCCACCTATGAATGGGAGTGCGAGGCCCGGCCCAGCGGCCGGGAGAAGGTGGCCATCCTGGGGGGCGGCCCCAACCGCATCGGCCAGGGGATAGAATTCGATTACTGCTGCTGTCAGGCCTCTTTTGCCCTCCGGGAATTGGGAGTGGAATCCCTCATGGTGAACTCCAACCCCGAGACCGTGTCCACCGACTACGACACCTCGGACAAGCTCTACTTCGAGCCCCTGACCCGGGAGGACGTGCTGCATATCGTGGAGAAGGAAAAGCCCCGGGGGGTGATTCTGCAGTTCGGCGGCCAGACCCCTCTGAACCTGGCGGTGCCTCTGGGGAAGGCCGGGGTGCACATCCTGGGCACCCCCGCAGACGCCATAGACCGGGCCGAAGACCGGGAGCGCTTCAAGCAGCTGCTGGCCAAGCTGGGCCTGCGCCAGCCCCCCAACGCCACCGCCACTACGGTGCGCCAGGCCCTGAGGATCGCCCACGACATCGGCTACCCCGTCCTGGTCCGGCCCTCGTACGTGCTGGGCGGCCGGGCCATGCAGATCGTCAGCGACGACCAGACCCTCATCAATTTCATGAACTGGGCCCTGGTGGCCTCCCCGGACCACCCGGTGCTCATTGACAAATTCCTGGAGGACGCCATCGAAGTGGACGTGGACGCCATCAGTGACGGCACCGCCACGGTCATCGGCGGCATCATGGAGCACATCGAGGAGGCGGGCATCCATTCCGGGGACTCGGCCTGTGTGCTGCCGCCCTATTCCCTCTCCCGAGAGGTGCAGGAGGAGATCAAGCGCCAGACCAAAGCCCTGGCTGCGGAGCTGGGGGTGGTGGGCCTGATGAACATCCAGTTCGCCCTCAAGGGCAACCACATCTACGTGCTGGAAGTAAACCCCCGGGCCAGCCGCACCGTCCCCTTTGTCTCCAAGGCCACCGGGGTGTCGCTGGCCAAGCTGGCCACCAAGGTGATGCTGGGGCATACCCTGGAAGAACTGGGCTTTACCCAGGAGATGGAGCCGCCCTACTTCGCGGTGAAGGAATCCGTCTTTCCCTTCCGACGCTTTCCCGGGGTGGACCCCCTGCTGGGGCCGGAGATGCGCTCCACCGGCGAGGTCATGGGGATTGACGTGGACTTCGGACTGGCCTACGCCAAGGCCCAGCTCGCGGCCAGCCAGGTTCTGCCGCTTGCCGGGGGCGTGCTCTTCTCGGTGAAGGACCCGGACAAGCCCCTGATGGCGCCTATCGTCAAGGGCTTCCAGGAACTGGGCTTTCGCATCTTCGCCACCCGGGGCACCACCCAGTGCCTGGCCAAGCACGGCATCGGCGAGGTCAACGAAGTGCACAAGGTGCGGGAGGGCCGGCCCCACATCATCGACCGCATCAAGAGCCGGGAGATCGCCCTGGTGGTGAACACCCCCCGGGGCCGCTACACCCCCTCCGACTCCTACTCCATCCGCCGGGCCGCCCTGGAGTACAACGTGCCTTACACCACCACCTTGGCCGCGGCCAAGGCCACCCTCCTGGCGATTAAGGCCTTGAAGGAAGGGAAGCTTGAAGTGAAGAGTTTGCAAGAGTATCATGGGATGATCTGAAAGATTAAAAAGACCTTAGAAATCAAGGTGATTGAAAGGAGGTTATCCATGACCGTTCCTTAAAAAATATAAAGGAACTAATGAATATGCAATACAGTTCATACTTGCAGCTATTCTTTGAGGAAAGGTCACTTAGGGTTACATCGCAATATTAGTTTGAATAAATACCCATGGCAATCATATAGTTAAACAAACATGATGGATGGTAGGCGAAATTAGTGAAAATGAAAATACTCATAAGAGACCTATGCTAAGCGCGGTTGTGGTAAGACAAGATAATGACAACCATGGTCCTGGATTTTTTAAATTAGCCGAGCAGTTTGGTAACATTCGAAATGATGCAAGTCAGGAACAAAAAGATGATTTTTGGCGAAAAGAATGAGAAAGGGTTTATACCCATCGGCATACGCTTGTTAAATCTGGATTCAGCTTTAAATTATAGATTGTAGTGAATGATGCGTTTGCCAGGAGATTGCCCAGGGGCATGGGGGAAGACATCCTCACGGCCCGGGACCTCCTCTCCGACGAAGCCCGGGAGGGAGTGTGGGAGTATCTCAAGTTCATCCAGGAGTCCGAGGAAGTGGAGCCCACCCAAAAGGAGCGTCGGGCTATCGCCAGGGGCGAGGAGGACATGGCCCGGGGCGAAGTCGTCAGGTGGAGAGACCGGAAAAAAAGTCCCATGAGGTCAAGCTTACCAAGACGGCCAAAAAAGGTTATACCAAGTTGCCGCCCACGTTACCCACGGGTCTGGACCGCTGTTTGGTGGCGTTTAAGGCTGATCCCTAGCGCAATCCCAAGGTCAAGAACCGTACGGGATATGCCAGAGACTCTTGCTGCCCGGTGTGAGGTTGGCGCATCCTCTCACAATGTAGATGAAATCGCAAAAATGGTTACGGGATGCGATGTCAGGTGCCGAGGGGACATCTGCTGAAAACCGAAACGCCCGCCCCCAAAAAACCTTGCTCTACCTCGCGCTTTTTTCCTTGACAGCCGTATTCATCCCCCATATATTGTGGATCACATAGTTCGGGTGCCCAGATAGGGCATGAAGAGGGAAGCCGGTGCAAATCCGGCACGGTCCCGCCGCTGTAACCGGGGACGAACCCGGCACGATGCCACTGTTCCGCCTTTAGGGGAATGGGAAGGCGCCGGGGGAGGACGATCCGGAAGTCAGAAGACCTGCCCGAATGGGTAGCTGACGCCGCCACGAGGTATGGTGGGCGTCAGGCTGATGATTAAGGATCAAGAAACTGGGTGCAATCCTTAAGTCCATGTGGCTTAAGGATTTTTTTATTGGGCAAACTACAGCAAGGAGGATGGCATGCAGAAACAGAGGAGCGGCGGACGGTTATTACTGGTCCTGGTTTTGGCCCTGGCGTGGCTCAGTGCGGCCGGAACCCTCCATGCGGCCCCGGCGGCGAAGCCAGCCATCGTGCTCACGGCCTTCGGGACCACAACTGAGGCCTTCGCCACCTACGACCACATCGAAAAGCAGGTCAAGGAGCGCTTTTCGGGCTATGAGGTGCGCTGGGCCTTCACCTCCCACAAGGTGCGCCACAAGCTGGAAAAAGAACAGGGCCGCAAGCTACAGGACCTGGGCAGCGTTTTGCGGGAACTCAAGGCCGCCGGGGTTACCCAGGCAGCCATCCAGTCCCTGCACATCGTGCCGGGGGAGGAGTGGGAGAAAAAGATCGTCCAGGTGAGCCGGGAGGTGCCGGGCCTGAAGGTGGCCCTGGGAAAACCCTTGCTCAGCAGCCAGGAAGACCAGGAGCGGACCCTGAAGGCCATTGCGCCGTTTCTGCCCGGGGATCCCAAGACCGTGGCGCTCCTCATGGCCCATGGCAGCCCGGTCCCCCAAGGAGAGCGGGCCTATCTGAAGTTTGCCCGGCTGCTGCGCTCCCGCCACCCCCGCGCCTTTCTGGCCAGCGTGGAGGGCAAGCCCGAGGCCAAGGAAGCATTTGCGGCGGTACAAAAAGCCAACCCCGACGCCGTAGTGCTGATGCCCCTCATGCTGGTGGCCGGGGAGCATGTGCAAAATGATCTCCTGGGGGAGGAGCCTGACAGCTGGAAAAGCCGGTTGTTGAAGCAAAAACCTTACCGCATTGAGGGAATCACCAAGGGTTTGGGGTATGTGAACGGCGTGGTGGACATCTTCCTGGACCACTTGGCCCAGGCGTTGAAAGAACTGGAGGGGAAAAAATGAAAAGCGGGCTTATTGTCTATCTGGTGGGTGGAGCTGAGCTGCCCGAAGGCATTGATCTGGCCGGACAATGTCGCGATTTGGGCTTCCCCGCCGACCGGGTGGAGCTGGTGGGCGCTAATGAGGGATTTTATGACGTCCAGGAGGCCTGGCACTTCCTGCTGACCCAGGGCTACGGCCACATCCAGCTGCTGGTGGCCAAGCCCGAAGACCATAAGCTCAGGCCCGTCCATCCCCTGGTGCGGCTCTACGGCTGAGGGCTGAAAAAAAGGAAAGCCACGGAACCTACTCCCGTCTTCAGGCGGGTTGGGCCTTCGTGGCTTTCTGCTTCAGCAGAATCGAGGCTTTCCGTTAGTGGCAGCAGGTGTGCCCGTGCTCGTGATGTCCGTCGCCGTGGAGGTGCTCGTGGGTATGCACCTTGGCTTCGTGGCTGTGTTCATGGCCGTCATGGGTATGAGTCGCGGCTTGGTGCCGGTGCTCATGCTCATGCTTGTCCTTGGTGTGGCAGCACATTCAGCCTCCCTCCTTTCTTTTCTCCATTATTGTAAAAACTAGCCACTGCGCGCCGGCCTGTCAACTCCCCGCCTGAGGTCGGCCCCCGACGTTCAGGTGCTCCCGCAGGAATTCCTTGATGTACCAGTCCACGATGCCCTCGGAGAACATCACCATGTCCAGTTGTTTGGTGTACACGGTGAGTTTCCCCAGGAGAGCCAGGCGTCGACACATCTCCTCCTGCGGGTATTTGGCCAGACGGGCTTGGATCAATTCTCCCGTGCGATGGTGCTGCAGGTCCAGGTGGTCGATGATGCTCTCGATGAGGCGGGCCCGGCGCTCCCGCCGTTCCGGGGTGGAACCGCCTCCCCGGAAGCCGAAGGAGATATAGTTATCGTTTACCGCCTTCGAGACATAGGCCTCCACGGTGGACAGGTGGTACCCCAGGCGGATGCTGAAATTCATGTAATTCCGGGCAAGGACCACGTAGCTCTGGTCCCGCCAGGGGTCGGCTCCCTGGGCCACCTCGGTCTCATCCTTGACGAAAATGGAGGAGAGGCTCTGCACGTTTCCGGGGGCGCCTTTGGGCCAGGGCATGGACTCGAGGCCCTGCCAGAAGGCCCGGAAGGGTATGGAGTCGATATCTCCGGGCCTCACCCGCCCACGGCGGCGGGTTCTGAGGCCGCCCCCCAGATCCAGGATGAGGAGCTTCAGGGGGATTTCAGCCTCCAACTCCACCACCTTGCCGGTTTCCGACAAATCCACCTCGGTCATGCGGAACAGCTCCCGCATGCCGTATTCATGGCCGAAACGCACGATGTCATGAATGGAGCGGCAGTAAGCCGGGGCAAAGGTCTCGGCTTGGGGATTGATGAGATGCAGGGGAACGACTTTCTGGAGCACCGCCTTCAGGGTGTGAAAAACCGGGCTGTCCATCAGGTCGCTTTCCCTGGGGCCCCCCTCGGTCTCCAGGAGTTCGGAGATGATGCCGGCATAGACGTTGTTGTAGTTGGCGTCCACGGTGACTTCCTGGCCGGGTTGCAGAATTTTGGTGGCATTGCCGGTGCTGAGGATGGTGGGCACCTGAAATTCCCGGGCCAGGAGGGCCATGTGCCCGGTGACGCTCCCGGCGTCCGTGAGGATGGCCGCCGCCTTGGGCATCACGGTGACGAATTTGGGTGAGGTGAAACGGGCCACCAAAACCCCACCCTCGGGAAAATTTTTCAGGTCCTCGTCTTTCTTCACCAGCACCACGGGGCCGGCCCCCACCCCCCGGCAGGCCACCTTGCCCTGATCGAGAAGCACCGGATGGTTGGCAAGGAGCCGGGGTTTGGCCGCCGCCGCCCGCTTGGCCTGCACCCTCAGAGGCCGGCTCTGAAGCAGCCAGAGTCGGCCGTCTTCATCCAAAGCCCACTCCACATCCTGGGGACGCTGGTAATGTTCCTCCAGGCGCCGGGCCCAGGTTGCCAATTGGGCCAGATGGTCACGGGTGAGGCAGGGGGCGTTTACCTCCTCGGGAGGGACGGGCACCTGGACTTCCCCTCCCTCCGCCAGCCAGGCGAGTTTCACCGGCTTGGGGGGAATGTTCTGCTCCAGGATCTCCCCCGGCGGCTCATAGGCCGCCACATAGTGGTCCGGCGAAATCTTGCCGCCCACTGCGTATTTGCCCAGGCCCCAGACGGCGTTCACCAGAAAGGCGGGACGCTCTGGGGCTTCCGGGTGCCGGCTGAACAGCACCCCGCTGGCCCGGGCGTGCACCAGGGGCATGACCGCCACCCCCATGGCCAACTCCTCTTCATTGAAGCCCTTGTTTTTGTAATAAAACAGGGCCCGGGGAGTGAACAGGCTGGCCACGATATCCTTGTAACGGTTTTCCAGATCCTGAGGGGCCACGTTCAGAAAACTGAGATATTGCCCGGCGAAGGTGAAGGTCAGGTCCTCCCCCACGGCACTGGAGCGCACCGCCAGAAACGGCCGGCTCCCCATGGTACGGCAGAGGCCATTGTAGCCTTCCGCCAGCGCGGCTTTAAGCTCCGGAGGCACCTCGGCCCCCTGAATAACCGCCTTGAGTTCCTCGCTCACCTTGGCCAGGGTGTCCAGGTCCTCCAGGCTCCAGCCCTTAAGGAGCCCATTGATGCGCTCCCCCAGGTGGTTGTAATCCAGGAAGCGTTTGTAGGCATAGGTGGAAACCGCAAAGCCCGGAGGCACCGGCAGCTTGAGCCGGTTCATGACTTCCCCCAGGTTGGCGCTTTTCCCCCCCACGGCCTGGGCCTGGGACAGGTCCAGCTGGGCAAAATCCACCACCAGCGGACCCACCGGGATTTCCCGGCGCTGCTCCAGGATGGCCATGACCTCCCGGCTGAGGCGCTGGGCGGCCTCGGCCAGCTCCTGGTAGCGCCCCTCCCCCAAGCCGTTCAGGGCCTCCACCAGGGTGCGGGTTTCCTGCAGCAGCTCGCTCACCGAGGAGCGGATATAGGCCAGGTCAAAGAGGTAGTCACCGGAGAGCTTCTCTTCCATGTCGGCCATGATGGCCAGGGTCCGGTTGTTGGCCTGCAACAGCCGCTGAAAGTGAGCGTAGCGGCCAGCCAGGCCCGAGGGGGGACTGGGCGCCAACGTTTCTTTCAGACGCTTGAGGGTTTGTTTGAAAACCTTAACAACCATAAGACGAGCTGGTTCTTCGTTCTCTTTGCCGGCTTGGGCCAAGGGTCACAGGGTGGTATCCAGAATCTCCACCTGACCGTTGTGCAGCGAATATTTGGACACCACCAGGTGGAGGCGGCCCGCAGCTAAAGCCCCACGGATAATAGGGCTCTCCTGTGTCAGGGTTTGCCGCAGAGCGGCCAGGTGGTGATTGGTGGCCAGCTCTATCAGCTCCGGGCCTTGAAGACCAGCCTCCTTGGCTCGGGCCGCCGCCCCGGCGATTTTTCGGATCACCGAGGTGATGTGGCCCTCTTCCAGGTCCGGGTGATGCACCGCCGCGGTGACCGCGCCGCAGGCTTCATGGCCCTTGATCACCAGCAGGGGCACGTTGAGGTGGGCCACCGCGTATTCCAGGCTCCCCAGACTGGTGGGCTCCAGCACCAAGCCGGCGGTGCGCACCACAAACAGATCCCCCAGGCTCTGATCGAAGACGATCTCCGCCGGCACCCGGGAATCCGAGCAGCAGAGCACCGCGGCCATGGGGCTTTGCCCCCTGGTAAGGCTTTGTCTCAAGTCCAGAAGATTCCTCCCCTTGAAGAGACCCTGGACGAACCGCATGTTCCCTTCCAGAAGCCGATGCCAGACTTCCCGGGCCTCCAGGACAGGACCAGCGTGCGTCATAACGTCATCCTTTCCTATCGTTAATACTAACAGCCCTGGCAACATCTCCATGGCCACGATGGGTTACGCCGGACAGAGGAAAACCCCGATCCTTTGCCCTTGTCCGGACCCTGCACCACGCCCAGGCTGCCAGGAAAGGTCTTTTCCAACCTCCGGTGCACCAGCTCGGGCCTTTCGACCAAGAAGCCGACTCCCGCCGCCCAGTCCCCCGGGCGAGGTTCTTCACTCACTCAACACGAGGCTGGCGATCTCCACGAAGAGTTCGCTCAGGCGGATGATGCCGGCCACCTTATCCTCCTGCATCACCGGCAGCCTTTCCACTTGCTCCGTCATCATCAGGGCCAGGGCCTTGGAGAGAGGGTCATGAGCGTTCACCGTCACTTTGATGGGGCTCATCACCTCGCTCACCTGGGTTTTGGCCTTTTCTTGGAGGCCAGGTCCAAAAAGGCCCGCCAACACCGCCAAACCGGGGTCTCCCTTGACCGGGCCGGCGCTCCGGAGAAACTCGGGCTCCAGCCCCCGGATAATGTCCCGCATGGTGAGCATGCCCATGAGCCGGTACTTCTCGTCAAAAACCAGGACGGAGCGGGGCTCGAAACTCTTTTCGAACTTGATGCTCGCCTCCCGGATGATGGCCATGGCCTGGCGCAGGGTGAACCAGTAGGGGATATGGGGATAATCTTCCAGGGGGATCATGAGATCTCTGACCTTCTTGTCGCCTGCCATAAGACCTCCACAAGTGCGATGACGTTGCTATCTTTGGCGCCCTTGCATCCCGGTGTCTTGCCGAGGGGGTAATTTTTTTTGCCGCCACGGCGCCTAGACCGCCAAGGCCGCCGATCATCAGAGCTGCCCGCCCTCCAAGCGACGGCGCAACTCCTTGTTTTGCCGCACCATTTCCCGCCACCGCATGGCCTTGTCAATGGCCAGCAGCAACTGCTCTTTGCGGAAGGGCTTGGTGATGTAGTCGAAGGCGCCCTTGGACATGGCCTCCTCGGCGGTTTCCAGGGAGCCGAAGGCGGTGATCACCAGGACCAGGGTGTCTTCGTCCTTCTGCTTCACGAACTCCAGGAGCTCCAGGCCGTCCATGCCCGGCATCTTGAGGTCCGTAAGCACCAGGTCGAATTGCTCCTGCTCCAGAATCTGCCTGGCTTCCAAAGGATTGTTGATAATGGTGACCTGGTGGTCGGTATAGCCCTCCACCATCATTTTGAGCAGGGAGAGCATGTCCAGTTCATCGTCCACGGCGAGAATGCGTCCCATATTCCGAATTAACCTCCTTAAAGGCCACAGCCTCCGGCTCCGCCAGCCCCGTCTCAGGCCGGGGGCAGCGTCACGTAAAACGTGGTCCCGGTGGGGCCGCTGCCGGGGTCCTGCGCCGTGCGGGTTTCAAAGCGAATGGTCCCGCCGTATTTCTCCACGATGGCATGGCTGACCGAGAGACCCAGCCCGGTGCCTTCCCCCTGCTGTTTGGTGGTGAAGAAGGGGTCGAAGATGCGGTCCACGTATTGCCGGGGGATGCCGGTGCCCGTGTCCGCCACGATGGCCTCCACCTGCCGGGTTTGGGGATGCAGCCGGGTGGTGATGGTGAGGTGGCCCCCTTCGGGCATGGCCCCGATGGCATTGGTGATGAGGTTCAAAAAGACCTGCTGCAGCTCGCCGGCGTCCCCCCGCACCCGGGGCAGGTTGGGCGCCAGGTGGGTCTCCAGCTCCACTTTTTTCACCATCAGGGTGTTTTGCACCAGTTTCAGGAGATTTTCCAGTTCCCGGTTGAGATCGCTGGATTCCTGGGCCTTGACGGGAGTGCGGGCGAAGCTCATGAGATTTTCCACGATGCGCTTGCAGTTGAGGCCCTGGCGCTCGATGGTCTTGAGCATCTCATACTGCCTGCTGTCCTTGGGCACCGAATCCATGAGCATCTCCGTGAAGCCCAGCATGATCCCCAGGGGGTTGTTGATCTCATGGGCCACCCCCGAGGCCAGGGTGCCGATGGAGGCCAGCTTCTCGGTGCGGGCCATCTGCTCTTCCATGCGGTGCCGGTCGGTGATGTCCCGGGCGAAAATGAGCACCCGCTCCACCGTGCGGCCGTCTTCCCCGTAGAGGGGCACCAGGTGGCTGGAGAGCCAGAAGGTCCGGCCCCGGATGGTCATCTGTCCCTTGTAATCCACGTTGCGGCTGGTGGTGAAGACATAGTGGATCTGGTCCATGATGATGGCCGCGTCTTCCGGCGCGAAAAATTCATGGAGGGACCGCCCCTGCAAGCCGATGGCCGGCATGTTGAAGGCCCGGGCGGTGGCCGAATTGGCCGCCCGGATGAAGCCCTGGTTGTCCACCATGAAGATGAAGTCCGGGGAGCGCTCCACCACCGAGCGGTAGCGCTCTTCGCTCTTCTTGAGGCGGGCGGTGGCCCGGTCCACTTCCAGCTGCAAGCCCTTGGTCCAGCGCCGTTCGTGGTAGAAGATGACCAGGGCCACCCCCAAAAGCGAGAAGATGAGGATGCCCTGGATAAGGAACTGCCGGATGTAGAGGGAGGAGATGGTCCCGGCCACCTCCTCGGTGGGCGCGGTGACGGCCACGGCCCAGATGCGGGTGCCCACCGGGTCCACGTGGGGATGGTGGCGGGGGCCCTCCGTATCCACGTGGGCGTGGGTGAAGGCCACGAATTTTTCCATCTGCTGAATGACCCCCCGGTGCCAGCCGGAGATATAGCGGGCCGTGCCGTCCTCCCCTTTCAGCATACGGGCCTTCTGGATTTCGTTGATCTTGTCGAAGCTGATGGCGGGGTTGCGCCGGCCCCGGGCGGTGAAGGCATCGTCTCCCACGAACTCCCGCTCCGGGTGGTAGAGAAACAGCCCCTCCTGGTCGATGACCCAGCAGTAGCCCGAGCGGCCCGACCGGATGGCGCCGCAGGAGCTGGCCAGGAAGACGCTGAGGTCGATCTTGAAAACCAGCACGCCCCCCAGCCCCCCCGGGGCCCGGGGGTGCGATTCGTCCACGCTCTCCAGGTAGATGGGGGTGGCCATGGTCATCATGGGCACCCGATAGTTCCCCTGCTGCTCCACCACCACCGGGCCATGATAGATGCGCCCCTTGTTCACCAGGTCATGGGCCCAGAGGGCCTCGGGGGTTTGGGAAAAATCCTCTTTCAACACCCGGTTGCCCTTGGCGTCCAGGATGTAGGCCGTGTGCCCCTCGTGGACGATGCGCAGGATGACGGTGACCCCCAGGCGGGCCAGCTCGTCGAAGCTCACCCGCATGCGGTTGGCCCAGGCCGGGGCCTCCAGGTACTGGATGGCCGGCGAATAGGCGAGGATCTTCAGCTCCCGGCGCAGAAAGGCCAGGTCCTCTTCGATGTCCCGGGCGGCGCTGTGGGCCAGGATGAGCTGCTGTTCCTGGAAGTCGTCGGAGATGATTTCCTGGGTGCGCCTGAGGGACAGGAGCCCCAGGATGAAGGCCACCGCCAGCAGCACCACCACCAGCATGCCCAAAAGCTTTAACAGCCGGGGAAAGCCGAGGCCTTCTAAGAAATTGGGCATAAGACCCTCTGGGCTCAAAACCGTCTCATCCTGACTGGCGTCGTTGCCACGGCGGACCTGCCTCAGGGTGAGGTGGCCGCACCGGCCCCGCAGACGGGGAGGTAGATATTTTTATAAACATTTTAGGATAGTTAACCAAAGAGGTCAAGCCTCGCCCCCAGCCTCCCGGCCGCTTTCCCCCTGGCCTGCAGGCGCGCCTCTTAACGGAATCTTAACAGTCCGCCGCGGCTTTTTAACCCCAATTTTATCCGCCTCCTGCTATTCATCAGGGCAATTGTCTCTCCCCGGCAGCCCCCCGGTGGCCGTCGCCGGCCGCCGGGCGGTCTTGGGAGAATACTCTTGGAGGATGCCATGCCGCAAGAAAAAAAGGTGAAGGACTTCATGATCCCCTTGGAGGACTACCCCCACATCCCCTACTGGTTCACCCTGCGCCAGGCCATGGCCATCGTCAGGGAAGCCAGCATCAAGTTCGAAGGCTCCTTCGAGCCCCGGGCGGTGCTGGTCTTTGACGAAAAATACCAGCTCATGGGGATGCTCACCTTGAGGGACATCATCAAGGGCCTGGAGCCCCGGTTCCTCAAGGACGCCGGCCTCCTCAAGGCCGACCCCAACCTGGCGGTGCTGGTGGGCGACCTTTTCGGCCCCGGCCTCAAGGAGGCCTCCCAGAAGCAGGTGAGCGAGGTCATGAGCCCCATCAAGGTGACGGTGAAGGGCGACGACCCCATCGCCAAGGCCCTGGCCGTCATGATCCTGGAAAACGTGGGCATGATGCCGGTGATGCAGGACCACAAGGTGGCCGGCATGGTGCGCATGAGCGAGCTCTTTCAGGAAATCACCAAGATCGTCCTGGGCGACTGAGAATCGCCCATCTGTTTGAGGAGACGGACACATGGCTGACGAGGTCAAAAAAATGCCGGTGGGCGCCGGCCTGCCGGAGATGCCAGAAGAAATCATCCTGGCGCCGCCCAAAAAGGTCATCGATTGGAAGCGCGTCTTTTTCATCTGCCTGGGGTTGGGCATCTTTTTGGTGTTCTATCTGATTCCCGGCCTGCCTGACGCGGTGGACCCCGCCGGCAAGGTGTTCCAACTGCCCTGGGAAGGCAAGATGGCCCTGGGGCTCTTTCTCATGGCCGGCATCTGGTGGGTCTTCGAGGTCATGCCCATCGGCGCCACCGCCATCGCCATCGGCCTCTTCCAGGTCCTGTTCTACATCCGCACCGCCAACGAGGCCCTGAAAGACTTCCTGGACCCCTCGGTGTGGTTCATCTTCGGCTCGGTGGTCATCGGCACCGCCTTCACCGCCAGCGGCCTCACCAAGCGCATGGCCTACAAGATGCTGGACGTGGTGGGGGAAAACACCAACTTCATTTTGCTGGGAACCTTCCTGGTGACCGCGGCCATGACCCTGCTCATGGCCCACACCGCGGTGGCCGCCGCCCTGTTTCCCCTGCTCATGGCCATCAACGCCCTGTACAGCGAATCCGACCAGCCCACCAAGTTCGGCAAGGGCTTGTTCATCGGCATGGCCTGGGCCGCGGGCGCCGGCTCCATCATCACCTTCCTGGGCGCCGCCCGGGGCGTGGCCGCAGCCGGCATGTTCAAGGAGTTCACCAAGCAGGACGTCGGCTTCTTCGAGCTCACCTGGTATATGTTCCCCATCGGGCTGCTCATGGTGTTCGTCATCTGGCTCATCATCATCTTCTGCTTCAAGCCTGAGCGGCCCCGCATCGACGGCCTGCGCCAGAAGTCCAAGGACCTGGCCAAAGAGCTGGGCCCCATGAACAATCAGGAGAAATTCGTCATCTTCACCATGGCGGGTATCATCGTCCTGTTCATGCTCAAGTCCTTCGCCCCCTGGAAGATCTTCCAGGACCTGGACCGGGCCGGCATCATGCTCATCGCCACCGTGGCCTTTTTCCTCACCCGGGTGCTCACGGTGGAGGATCTGGAGACCATTCCCTGGAACATCATTTTGCTCTTCGGCGGCGCCATGTCCATCGGCTTCTGCCTCTGGAAGACGGGCGCGGCCCAATGGCTGGCGGTGCACTGGCTCACCATGTTCCTTAGGGCCCACCCGCTGGTGTTCATCCTGGGCATCGCCTTTTTCGTCCTGTGCATGACCAACTTCATCATGAACGTGGCGGCCATCGCCATTTCGCTGCCCGTCTCCCTGGTCATCGCCCAATATCTGGGGGTGGCGCCCCACGTGATCCTGTTCGCTTCCCTGGTGACCGCGGGCATGCCTTTCAACCTGTTGATCGGCGCCGCGCCCAACGCCATCGCCTACGAGAGCAAGCAGTTCACCACCGGCGAATTCTTTATCTACGGCATCATCCCCAGCCTCGTGCTCATGGGGGTGCTGGCGGTCTTCGTCTGGTTTATCTGGCCCCTCCAGGGCATGCCGGTGCTGGTGCCCAAGGTGGCCTTTTGAGGTCATTCAGTTAGGGAATGGAGCTGAAAACGTGGAATCCCGTCTGAGAGACATATGGTCCTGGGCAGTGGCCCTGGCGGTGCTGCTTTGCCTGGCGGCAGGGTGGACCGGCAGCGCGGCGGCCCAGGAGGTGGCTAAGGGAGAGGTCGGCGACCGCCTCACCCTCTCCGGGGTGGTGAAAAACCCCCAGGGCAGGGGCGTCAAGGAAGTTGAAATCGAGGTGCTGGTGAACGGCCGCCAGGTCAAACCCGCGGGCAAGGAAGAGGAGATCCTCACCGCCGACAAGGGCGGGTTCGTGGCCGACTTCATCCTGCCCCCGGGCACCCTGCCTGCGGCCAAAGTGGAAGTCACGGGGCACAAGCCCAGTTGGCAGCCCCTGGCCCCCACCGCGGTGCAGGTGGTAGAGGCCGGCCAGGACGCTTCCGGCAACCGCCTGTTCACCGCGGTCCAAAATTTTCCCTTGAAGCGGGCCGTCACCCCGGCCTTCTGGATCGCCGCCCTGGTCCTGTTGGCGGTGTACGTGCTCATCGCCGCGGAGGTGATGCACCGCACCCTGGCGGCTTTGCTGGGCGCCGCCCTGGTCCTGTTCATCACCTACACCGCCGGCACCTTTGACAAGAACTACTTCATCCTCTCCTTCGAGGACGCCATCCGGGCCATCGACATGAACGTCATCTTCCTGCTCATGGGGATGATGATCATCGTCGGGGTGCTGAAAAAGACCGGCCTCTTCCAATGGCTGGCCTACAAGTCCTACGCCCTGGCCCGGGGCAACATCTTTGTCCTGAGTTTCATCCTCCAGGTGGTCACCGCGGTGACGTCGGCCTTCCTGGACAACGTCACCACCATGCTGCTGTTGATCCCGGTGACCATCGAAATCGCCGTCACCCTGAAGATCAACCCCATGTTCCTCCTCATCCCGGAGGTCTTCGCCAGCAACGTGGGCGGCACCGCCACCCTCATCGGCGACCCCCCCAACATCCTCATCGGCTCCTACGCCAAGCTGACCTTCGCCCAGTTCGTAATCAACCTCGCCCTGGTGTGCACCATCTGCCTGATAGTTTCGGCCCTGTGGTACCTCTGGTGGTACAAGAAGGGCTATCTCCAGGCGGATGTCAAGGACGTCAACCGCACCATCGAGTATCTGAAAGAGGAATATCGCATCACCAATAAAAAACTGACGGCCATGGGCTTAGGCATCCTGGCCTTCGTCATCTTCCTGTTCATCGTCCACGGGGTGCTGCACATGGAGCCCTCGGTGGCCGCGCTCATCGGCGCCATGCTGCTCCTGACCATCTCCCGGGTGGAAATCGTGGAGATGCTGGAACACGAAGTGGAATGGCCCACCCTGGTCTTTTTCATCGCCCTGTTCATGGTCATCGCCGGGGCCGAAGAGACGGGCCTGATCCAGATGATTGCCGAGTGGGTGCTGAATGTCTCTCAGGGAAACCTCACCATCGCCATCATCATGATCCTGTGGGTTTCGGCCATCGCCAGCGCCTTCATCGACAATATCCCCTTCACCGCCACCATGCTGCCCATCGTGTTCTTCTTGAACGAGAGCATGGGGGTGACCAACAACGTCCTCTGGTGGTCTTTGGCCCTGGGAGCGTGTCTCGGCGGCAACGGCACCATGATCGGGGCCAGCGCCAACGTGGTCACCGTGGGCCTCATGGAAAAGGCAGGCTATCACGTGTCTTTTCTTGGCTACATGCGGGCCTGCTGGTGGCCCATGATGATCACCGTGGTCATCTCGATGGCGTATCTGTTGCTTTTCTATTAAACGGATACGGTATAATACACCCAACGCCGGGCAGGCCCGGGTTTCGAAGCCGCCCCTACCCGGCAAGCCTCGGTGCCAGGCGCCAGGCACCGCAACCGAAGAGTTCAGGGCGGGGGTTCCGGCAGCCCGGGGCTCCCCCGGCCGGACCAGGGAACGCCCCCGGATTTCGACAGAATCAGGCCAAGTAGTCGCGAGGCCTGCCAGGCGGAGACTGACACCCTGGCAGGCCTTTGTCTTTTGGGCGGGAACTCCTGAAAAAGTTGAAATATGGAGGAATACTCATGAGTTGGTCACAAAAACCAGCCGTCTTTGCGGCGCTGACCTTGTGCCTGGCGTTCTTCACCGGCAGCGCCGGTTTGGCCGCAACGCCGCAGGCATCCGGGGAACGGCTCTCCGTTTCCGGCCTGCTCACCGACGCGCAGGGCAAGGGCGTCAAGGAGGTGAGCGTTGAGGTGTTGGTGAACGGCCGCCCGGTGGCCCCCGCCGGCCGGGAGGAACATTTGGCCAGCGGCCCTGCGGGCGGCTTTGTGGGCCAATTCCTGCTCCCTGCCGGGACGCTCCCGGAGGCTGAGGTGAAAATCCGGGCCGTGAAGCCCAGCTGGCAGGCCCAGGAATCCGGGGCCCTCACGGTTCTGGAAGCCGGGACCGACGAGGCGGGGAACCGTCTCTTTGCGGCCCAGGCGAACCTTAGCCTCACCCGCACCGTCACTCCGGCCTTTTGGATCGCCGCGGCGGTGCTCCTTCTGGTGTATGTCCTCATCGCCGCGGAGCTCATGCACCGGACCCTGGCCGCTTTCCTGGGGGCCGCCTTCATCCTCTTTGTCTCCTACACCGCCGGCACCTTTGACAAAAACTATTTCATCCTCTCCTTTGCCGACGCCATGGGGGCCATCGACTTAAACGTCATCTTTCTCCTCATGGGCATGATGATCATCGTGGGGGTGCTGAAAAAGACCGGGCTGTTCCAGTGGCTGGCCTACAAATGCTACGCCCTGGCCCGGGGGAATGTCTTTGTCCTGGCCTTCATCCTCCAGATCGTCACCGCCATCGCCTCCGCCTTCCTGGACAACGTCACCACCATGCTGCTTCTCATCCCGGTGACCATCGAGATCGCCGTCACCCTGAAGATCCACCCCCTGACCCTCCTCATCCCCGAGGTCTTCGCCTCCAACGTGGGCGGCACCGCCACCCTCATCGGCGACCCCCCCAACATCCTCATCGGCTCTTACGCCAAGCTGACCTTCGCCCAGTTCGTGGTCAACCTCGCCCTGGTCTGCGCCGTCTGCCTGATTCTCACCTCTTTGTGGTATCTCTGGTGGTACCGGAAAGGCTACCTGGAGGCCGACGTCAAGGATGTGAACCGCACCATCGCCTTCCTGAAAGAGGAATACAAGATCACCAACCGGAAGCTGACGTTCATGGGCTTAGGCGTGCTGGCCTTCGTCATCTTCCTCTTCATTATCCACGGGGTGCTGCACATGGAGCCTTCGGTGGCGGCGCTCATCGGCGCCATGGGGTTGTTGGCCATCGCCCGCATCGACATCGTGGAGATGCTGGAGCACGAGGTGGAGTGGCCCACCTTGGTGTTTTTCATCGGGCTGTTCATGGTCATCGCCGGGGCCGAGGCCACCGGCCTCATCCAGATGATCGCCGAGTGGGTGCGGGACCTTGCCCGGGGGAACCTCTCCCTGGCCATCGTTCTGATCCTCTGGGTGAGCGCCATCGCCAGCTGCTTCATCGACAATATCCCCTTCACCGCCACCATGCTGCCCATCGTGGCCTTCCTGAACCAGGCCATCCCCGGCGCTGAGAGCGGCGTGCTCTGGTGGTCCCTGGCCCTGGGCGCCTGTCTGGGGGGCAACGGCACCATGATCGGCGCCTCGGCCAACGTGGTCACCGTGGGCCTCATGGAAAAGGCCGGGTACCACATCTCGTTTTTGGGCTACATGCGGGCCTGTTGGTGGCCCATGATCCTCACCGTCCTGATCTCCATGGCCTATCTGCTGCTGTTTTATTGAGGTGCTTTGGGGGGCGAGCCGGGGGAAACGGGTTCTCCCGGCCCTCCCCCCAGACTCCTTTTCCCCGCCTGCCCCTCCCCTGCCCGACCCTTGACCGGAGCGGCCTTTCCGGGTATCCTTCACGTATCCTTTTTCCAAGGATATGAGAGGGATATGCCGGCATCCAGTGAAGACCCGGGTCGGTCCCGGGAATTGCCCCGGGTGGTGGAGGGCGACCGCCTGCTGGTGTGCATCGGCCCCTCGCCGCTGTCCCTGCGGCTGGTAGAGGCGGCCAAACGCCTGGTCCCGCCGGGGGGGTCCTGGTTCGCCCTGGCGGTGGAGACGCCCGGCTTCGAGCGGCTGCCCCCGGCAAAGCAGGACCTGGTTTCCCAGGCCCTGCGCCTGGCCTCCCAGGGGGGCGCCCGGGCCGTCAAGGTCTCCGGCTTTCGCATCGGCACCGAAATCCTCACCTTCGCCCGGGAAAACCAGGTGACCAGGATCGTGGTGGGCAAGCCCGAGAAGGGCCGCTGGCGCCGGCTCTTGGGGGGGTGCCTGGTTGATCACCTGGTCTGGAACTGCGGCGGGATTGACGTGTTCGTCATGGGCGGGGCCGAAGGGGAGGAAGCGGTATCCATTACCCCGGCTCCGGCTCGCTTCCGGTTCTGGCGGCGGCTCAGGGAATATGCCCTGGCGGTCGCCGGCGTGGCCGGGTGCACCGTTCTGGCGGGGTTTTCTTTTCCCTACCTCTCCTTCACCAGCCTGGTGATGCTCTACTTGCTCACGGTGGTGGTGATCGCCTCCACCCTGAACCGAGGGCCGGCCATTTTTTCCGCCGGCACCAGCGTGGCGGCCTTTTCCTTCTTTTTCGTGCCGGAATACTGGTCTTTCAAGATCGCCAACCCGGAATACGCCCTCACCCTCATCGTCATGCTGGGGGTGAGCACCCTCATCAGCGAACTCACGGCCCGCATCCGCTACCAGGCCAGGGTGGCCCGGCGCCAGGAACGGCAGACCGCGGCGCTCTACGACATGAGCCAAAATTTAAGCGCCGCCCACGGCCTGGAAACCCTGCTGGCCAGCGCGGTGGCCCACATCGAAGCGGTATTTGACGGCTGCGCCACCATTCTCCTGCCAGACGCCGAGGGTGAACTTCACGTGGCCGAAGGGCCCCCCTTGCCCGAGGACGTCCGGGAGGCCATGGTGGCCCGCTGGGTCTATCGCTATGGCCACACCGCCGGGGCGGGTACCGGCACCTTGTCCGCAGTCAAAGCCATCTATACCCCGCTCATTGCGCCCCAGCAACCGGTGGGGGTGCTGCGGCTGGAGCTGCCTGACCCTCAAGCCCGGTCGGTTTCCGAGATCCTGCCCCTGCTGGAGGCCCTGGCCCGGCAACTGGGACTGGCCCTGGCCCGAGAGCGGCTTTCCCACCAGGCCCGGGCCAGCCAGTTGGAAATCGAGGCGGAACGGATGCGCAACACGCTGCTCAGTTCCGTGTCTCATGACCTCAAGACCCCGCTCACGGTCATCGCCGGCTCGGCCAGCACCCTGCTGGAAGGGACGACCGGTCTGGAAGAAGCCACCAAAAGGGAGCTGGCCCAGACCATTTACGACGAGGCCCAGCGCCTGGACCGCCTGGTGCGCAATCTATTGGAAATGAGCCGACTTCAGTCCGGCCAAGTAACACTTCACAAGGAATGGCACGTCTTGGAAGAAGTTCTGGGCAGCGCCCTGAACCAGATGGAGACCCAGTTGCAGGGCCGTCCGCTGAAAATCGACGTGGCGCCTGATTTGCCCCTGCTGAACCTGGACGCTTTGCTCATCGAGCGGGTGTTCATCAATCTCCTGGACAACGCCCTGAAATATACTCCCCAGGGGACCCCCCTGGAGATCACCGGCCACCCTGCCGGTCAGGAGGTGGTGTTGGAGGTGGCGGACCGCGGGCCGGGCCTGCCGCCGGAGGACATGCCCCGCCTTTTCCAAAAGTTTTACCAAGCCGCCCCGGGGGGCAAACGGGGGGTAGGCCTGGGTCTGAGCATTTGCCGCAGCATCGTCGAAATCCACGGCGGCCGTATCTGGGCGGGCAACCGCCCCGACGGCGGCGCGGTCTTCAGCTTCACCCTGCCGCTGGAGGAAGGGGCTCCCGACCTGGGAGAAGAACTCCCCAACCTGGAAGAGACCCAGGATCATGAAACCCCGCATCCTTCTCATTGAGGACGACCTGCACATCCGCCGGTTCCTGAGGGCCAGCCTGCCCACCCAGGGCTATGAGCTCCTGGAGGCGGAAACCGGGCGGCAGGGACTGGGTCTGGCGGCGTCCCAGGCAGCGGATGTGCTCCTCTTGGACCTGGGTTTGCCGGATATGGAAGGTATTGAGGTCATCCGCCGGGTCCGGGAGTGGTCGGCAGTACCCATCATCGTGTTGTCCGCCCGGGAGCAGGAACGGGAAAAGGTGGCCACTCTGGACGCCGGCGCCGACGACTACCTCACCAAGCCCTTCGGGGTGGGGGAGTTGTTGGCCCGCATCCGGGTGGCCCTGAGGCGTTCGGCCCAGGATCGGGAGGGCCACCCGGAGTCCGTGTTCGTCATGGGAAAGATTCGGGTGGACCTGGTAAAACGGCGGGTCTTCCGGGGCGAGGAGGAGGTGCACCTTACCCCCATCGAATACAAGCTCCTGTCGGTGCTCATCAAATATTGCGGCAAGGTGGTGACCCACCGCCAACTGCTCAAGGAGGTCTGGGGTCCCGCCGCCGTGGACCAGCATGCCTACCTGCGCATCTTCATCCTCAACCTGCGCCGCAAGCTGGAGGACAATCCGGCCCGGCCCGCCTTTCTCCTCACCGACCCCGGCGTGGGCTACCGCCTGCGGGACCAGGAGATCCCGACAAGCTGAGGCGCTCTTTCTCCGACCCGGCCAACGCCGCACTTAAAAAGCACGCCGGGCGGTCTGCTCCGGCCCCTCCTCAGCATCCTCGGGACATTGACAGGGACCGTGCTTGTGCACCAATTTCTCCAGTTTGGCGCAATACAGGGCCGCGAAGGTCCGGCAGGAACCCGCCCCGTCCACCGCCGACGCCCGGGGGAAGGAGGCATGGGGGCAGCTTAAATCACACCAGGTGGCCATGCAGTTCACCTCGCCAAAAGACGCGTCCGGCTCCGCTTATTTTAGGCCCGGGGCCTGGTTCGGCTTCCCGGGGCCTGATGGACAGAGGCGGCAGCCTTATTGTGTCATGGAGCCTGTTTTTCGCCAAGCCCCGGACGGCACCCCCGGCATCCGCCGGTCGGGTGGGACTGAGGCCCCGGCCCCACCGCCCTCCGGCCCTGCCCTTTCCCCCGGTTTTCCGCTGTTTCCGAAAATCGGTGTTTCTGTTCTTGGCATTCTCGGCATAAGCAGGTATTAAGTACCGTGAACCTGCCATCCGGAAGGCGGCGGCGCGGGTTGGGGGTTGCCCCCGTTTCCCATACCCGGTGAAGCCATTTCAGCTCCCGGTGGGCGCCTGCCTCCGGCCGCACGATGAGCTGCACCAGAGGAGAACAGCCATGCCGGTTAAGGACTGGATGAGTAAGAATTTGGTGGTCGTGGATGCCGAGGCCTCCATCATGCAGGCCTCCAAGCTCATGAAGCAGCGCCATATTCAGCATCTGCCGGTGCTGAAGGCCGGACGCCTGGCGGGCATCGTCTCCGACCGGGACCTCAAGGAGGCCCAGCCCTCCAAGGCCACGGCGCTGGACATCCACGAGCTCTACTACCTGTTGGACAAAATCACGGTAAAAACCGTCATGCCCCCCAGGCTTTTTACCATCACCCCTCAGGAGACCCTGGAAAAGGCTGCGGCCCTCATGCTCAAGCACAATATCTCGGCCCTGCCGGTGGTGGACGCCCAGGGCAACCTGGAGGGCATCATCACCAAGGGCGACATCTTTCGGGCCTTTGTGGCCATTTCCGGCATCAACCAGGCGGAGCTGGCCATGGGCTTCGCCCTGGAGGACCGCCCCGGCTCCATCATGGAAGTCACCGACGTCATCCGGGCCCACGGGGGCCGCATCGCCAGCATCCTCACCGGCTATGAGAACGCGCCCGAGGGTTGGCGCTTCGTGTTCATCCGGGCCAGGGAGGTCACCGACGAACCCGCCCTGGAGTCCGAGCTGCGCCAGAAATTCAAGGTCATTTACTTCATGCACGACAAGGTGGATTAGCGCTTCCCTAGGCTTCAAGGCTTCCGTCCGGTGGCGAGCCCTCCTGACCTCGGGGGCGCGCCGGCGTCGGCCGGGTTCGGCCCCGAGACGGGGAATCCTTTGGCCCCCACGGGCTCAGGGGGAATTGGCAACGCCCTCAACCTCCCCCCCGATTCTTGCTTCAACCAAGGGGAACGCCCGTCCTTCCCCCTTGATGATCCGGTTCGCATCAGCAACCGGGCATAACCGTTAACAAAACAGAAAAGTATGGAAGACATGACTCAGGAATCCGACGCCCTCTCTTACCGGCGCCGCTATCGCGGCCTCATCGGGGTGAAAAGCAAAATGCCCATCCGGGACCGCTCGGTCCTGAGCCGCATCTACACCCCCGGCGTGGGCGCGGTGTGCCGGGAAATCGACCGAAATCCCGTGGCCTCCTACCAGCTCACCTGCCGGGGCAATGCCATCGCCCTCATCTCCGACGGCAGCGCCACTTACGAATTCGGCAACGTCGGGGCCGCGGCGGTGCTCCCCAAGCTGGAGGCCAAGAGCGTCCTGTTCAAGACCTTCGCCAACGTGGACGCGGTGCCCATCGCCCTGAATACCCCGGACCCATACGAGATCGTGGAGATCGTCCGCTGCCTGGCCCCCACCTTCGGGGGCATCTGCCTCGAAAGCATCGCCGCGCCCAAGTGCTTTACGGTGGAAAACCGCATCCGCCGAGCGGTGCGGGTGGCGGTGCTGCATCACGAATTCCATGCCGCCGGGATCATCGTGCTGGCCGCCCTGTGGAATGCCCTGAAGGTGGTGGGCAAACGCTTTGAAGAGGTGCGCATCGTCATCAGCGGCGCCGGGGCCTCCGGCATCGGGGTGGCCCAGGGCCTCATTGTCTCCGGGGTGGACAACATCGTGCTCTGCGACCGCCATGGCGCCATCCATACCTACCGCACCGAGGGCATGAACTTCGCCAAAAGCGAAATCGCCCGGCTGGTGCGGCCCCGCCATGTCCGGGGGCCGTTGTCCGAAGTCATCAAAGGGGCCGACGTCTTCATCGGCCTGTCAGGCAAAAACCTCCTCACCCGGGAGATGGTGGCTTCCATGGCCAAGGACCCCATCGTCTTCGCCCTGGCGCTCCCTGAGCCGGAGATCGGCGAGGCCGAGGCCAAGGCGGGGGGGGCCGCGGTGGTGGCCACGGCCCTTTCAGACAGCGAAAACCAGATCCGCTCCTCTCTGGTGACCCCTGGGATCTTCCGGGGCTGCCTGGACGTGGGCGCCGAAAATTTCAACCTGGAAATGTACCTGGCCGCGGCCCAGGCCCTGGCGGACATGATCCCCCCGGAGAAGCTCTCCCCCACCAACATCATCCCCCGGCAGATGGACTGGCATATTTCGCCGGTGGTGAGCGAGGCCGTGGCCCGGGCGGCCCAGCGCTCTAAAGTGGCTCAAATCGGCCCGGAGGTCATGCCGCCCGAGAAGGTCCACGAGCGCACTGAACGCTACATCTACGAGGGTGAATTGGCCTGGCTCCCCCAGGAGGGCCAGGACTACGGCAAGCTTTCCATTGATGAAGAGGCCCTGGAGGTGCACCGCCGCTACCAAGGGGTCATCCAGGTCTACACCAAGGTGCCCATCAAGGACGCCTTCATCTACAGCCGGCTGTACGCGCCGCCGGCGGTGGCCGAGGTCATCCAGAAGATCCTGGCCAACCCCATGGCGGCCTATGACTTCACCGCCAAGAGCAATCTGGTGGCCATCGTCACCGACGGCAGCGCGGTGTTGGGTCTGGGCAATCTGGGGCCCCGGGCGGCCCTTCCCGTCATGGAAGGCAAAGCCGTGCTCTTCAAGACCTTCGGCGGCGTGGAGGCCTTCCCCTTATGCGTCAGCACCCAGGAGCCGGACCTTCTGGTGCGCCTGGTGGAGGTCATCGCCCCGGCCTTCGGTGGCATCAACCTGGAGGACATCTCCAGTCCCCGGTGCTTCGATGTGGAGCAGCGCCTCAAGGAGAGCCTGGACATCCCGGTGTTCCACGACGACCAGCACGGCACCGCCATCGTCACCCTGGCCGGCCTCCTCAACGCCCTGAAGCTGGTGGACCGCAACCTCGCCGAGGTGCGGATCGTCTTCAACGGCGCCGGGGCCAGCGCCATCGCCACCGCCCGCCTGTTGATGAAAGCCGGGGCGCAAAATCTCGTCGTCTGCGACACCAAGGGCGCCATCTACCGGGGCCGGGCTGCGGGCATGAACGCCATCAAGGACGAACTGGCGGCGCTCACCAATCCGGACCGCCTCCAGGGCCCGCTCTCCGAAGTCATCCGGGGGGCGGAGGTCTTCATCGGCCTCTCCGGCCCCAAGGCCCTCACCCAGGAAATGGTGCGCTCCATGGCCCAAAACCCCATCGTCTTCGCCATGGCCAACCCCGACCCGGAGATCTTTCCCGACGAAGCCAGGGCCGCGGGCGCGGCGGTGGTGGCCACCGGCCGCTCCGACTTTCCCAACCAGGTGAACAACTGCCTGGCCTTCCCCGGTGTCTTTCGGGGCGCCCTGGACGTGCGGGCCTCCGCCATCAACGACGAGATGAACCTGGCCGCGGCCCACGCCATCGCCCAGCTGGTGGGCGACGACCTGGAGCCGGGCTATATCCTCCCGGGTGCCATGGACTTCCGGGTGCCGCCCGTGGTGGCCGAAGCCGCGGCCCAGGCGGCCATGAAAAGCGGCACCGCCCGCCACCACCTGGAACCCGGCCGCGTTGCCCGCCACACCCGGGAATACATCTACGACGAACGCCTGTCGCTCCTGTGAGCAGGTGGGAGGGGGCTACGGGGCGGTGGCTCCTTACCCCCACCCCCACGCCCCCTCCCCCAATCCCTTGTGCTTCCGGAGGCACGGGTTTGCCGCCCGTGCCTCTTGGCGTTAAGTGCTGTTCCCCACGTGGCCGCGGCGCAGTTCCGGCTTGAGGGAATCGCCGCGCCGGGCGTCGGCAGGATCGGCCCTGCATGTTTCACGTCCTGAAACGGCAGGGGTTGGGGATGGGGTTTGGGGGAAGGGGCCAGGGGTTGCGGTCCCCTGCCCCTTCCCCCAAATCACTGCGCCTTGCTCCGCAGGGTGGAGAGGAAGAAAACCAGGGAGAGGACCAGCACCACGGTGGCGCCGGAGGGCCAGTCCAGGAGGGCGGAGGCGAACAGCCCGCTCACCGTGGCGCCCACGGCCACGCTGACGGAGATGAGGAGCATGCTGTGGATGTGGCCGGCCAGGTTCCGGGCCGCGGCCCCGGGAATGACCAAAAGCGCACTCACCAGGATGATGCCCACCAGATAAATGGCCACGATGATGACCAGCGTCATGAGCAAAAGGAAGAGTGACCGCAGGGTTTTTACCGGCAGGCCGCTCACCCAGGCCATTTCCTCGTCGAAGCTCAGATAGACGTATTCCTTGAAGAGGGTGACCAGGATCCCCAGCACCACCAGGGCCACGACCAGGACCTGGATCACCTGGCGCTCCCCGATGGCCAGGATATTCCCGAAGAGGAAGCCGAAGACGTCCACGTTGTAAATGCGGGAAAGGTGCAGGAAGATGACGCCCGCGGCCATGGAGGCGGCGAAGAAGATGCCGATGGCCGCGTCCTCCTCGATATGGCCGTGGGATTGGGCCCACTCGATGGCCAGGGCCACCCCAGCCGAGAAGATGATGCCGGTCCACAGGGGGTCCATCCCGAAGAGAAACCCCAGGGCGACGCCCCCGAAGGCGGAGTGGGAAATCCCCACGCCGATGAAGGCCAGGCGCCTTAAGACCACAAAAACGGAGAGGAAGCCGCAGAGCACCGCCAGGACCACACCGGCCAGCAAGGCCCGCTGCCAGAACCCCAGGCCCAGAAGCTCAATCATCCCGGCGCACCACCCGGTGGGGGATCTCGCCGTGAAAGAGGTATTCCACGCTGCAGCCGAAGGTGTTCTCCAGGGCCAGACGGCCGATGGGGGGAGCCTCGTGGACGTGCAGGCGGCGGTTAAGGCAGACCACGTCGTCCACGTGCCGGGCCACCGCGCCGATGTCGTGAGACACGATAAGAACGGTCAGGCCCAGTTCCTCTTTGAGACCATGCACCAACTCGAAAAGGTCGTCCTGAGCGCAGGCGTCCAGGGAGATGGTGGGCTCGTCCATCACCAAAAGCTTGGGCTCCACCGCCAGGGCCCGGGCGATGAAGACCCGCTGCTGCTCGCCGCCGGAAAGCTCGCCGATGGGCCGCTCCGCCAGGTGGGCGATGCCCAAGCGGCTAAGGTTCGCCAGAGCCGCCTCCCGGTCCCGGGGTCCGGGGCGCTTTCCCAGGCCGATGCGGCCGTAGCGCCCCATGAGCACCACGTCCAGCACCGATACCGGGAAGTGGGGATGGCTTAAGGGTTTCTGGGGAAGGTAGCCCAGAAGCCTGCCGCTCTTGCGCAGGCGCGCCGGGGGTTCGCCGAACACCTGGACCTCGCCTCGACTGGGCTGAACGAGCCCCAGGATCACTTTCAGAAGGGTGCTCTTGCCGGCGCCGTTGGGCCCCAGGATGCCCACGTACCGCCCGGACTGGATGACAAGGCTGACGTCTTCCAGGACCGGACGGTGACTATAGGTGACCCACAGGTGCGTCAGGCTGACTGCCGGGGTATCGTTCATTGCATGGCCTTCGTCAGGACCGCCAGATTGTGGCGCATGAGCTTGAGATAGTCGCTGCCGTAAGGGGGCCGGCCGCCCAGGGGGTCCAGGATGAGGACCTGGGCCCCGGCCTCCCGGGCGATGATTTCCGCCACCCGGGGGCTGAGCTGGGGTTCGGCGAAGACCGCCTTGACCCCCGACTTCCGGATATCCCCCACCAGACGCCGGAGGTGGCCGGGCGTCGGTTCCCGGCCGGGCGCCGCCTCGATGACTCCCGCTTCCTTCAGACCATAGCGCCGGGCGAAATAGCTGAAGGCCGGGTGGAAGGAGACGAATTCCCGGAGGCGGAATCCGGCCACCTGGCCTTGAATTTCCCGGTGCAGGGTCTCCAGTTCGGCCACGTAGCCTGCCAGATTCGCCTCATAGCGGTCCCGGTGCTGGGGATCCACCTGGATCAGGGCTGAGGCGATGAGCCGGCAGAGGTTTTGGGCCAACACCGGATCCAGCCAGACGTGGGGGTTGCCCTCCTCATGGACATGAGCGTTTTCGATCCCAACCTGCTCCTCGGCCCGCCGATGTTCTGCTGCTCCGGGTTTGTGGGAGTTTTCCTGTTCTTCGTGCCGGTGGGTGATCACGTCGCGGATGAGGGCCTCCCCGGGCGGCACGGCGGTCACGGCCCGTACCACCGCCGAGTCCGGGGCCAGGCGCCGGGCCTGCACCAGGCGCTCGGCCCAGGGGTCCAGCCCGGCACCCACATAGACGAAGACCCTGGCCTTCATGGCCCCGGCCACCGCCGCGGGGGAGGGCTCAAAGACATGGGGGCTCGCTCCCGGCGGGATGAGGACGCTCACCGCCACCCGGTCGCCCCCGATCTGCCGGCAAAAATCGGCCAGGGGGACAATGCTGGCGGCCACCGGGATTTTCGCCGGCTGGCCGGCGCCCACCGGGACCGCATTCGCCCACCCCAGCAAGACGGCCAGCAGGCCAAGCAACCACCAACCGGCGCTCCGGTTCGGAGGAAAAAGGGAAATTTTTGGACGTCCCCTGACGGGTTCCCTCAAGAGCCGCAACCAAAGGTTCATTTAGCGGACCCTCCCGCCCTCATCCCGGCAGTGTCGGCACAGCCCCGCCACCCGGATTTCCAAACAATCGGCCTGGATGCCCGCCGTTCCCTTCAAGGCCGACCAGACCGCGGCCAGCGGGACCGGCTCCAGGCAGTGCACCGCCCCGCAGGCCCGGCACTGGAAGTGGGGATGATCCGGGTGGCGTTCGCCGGCCAACTCATAATGGGCCGCCTTGCCCACGGTGGCCACCCGGCGCGCCAGTCCCAGACCGGTGAACTCCTCCAGGAGCCGGTAAACCGTCACCTTGTTGACCCGGCGCCGCCGGCGGATCAGGCCCAGGAGTTCGCCGGCGGTAAAGGCACGGGGTTCAGAGGCCAGGGTCTCCAACAGCGCCAGGCGCAAGGCGGTGGGGCGGACTCCCAGGTGCCGCAAGGCCTCGGAAAAACTACCGCCTTTGAGCATGGTTCATAGTATGCTTTTTTCAACTCGGTTGCAAGAACCCAACCGCCCGGACCGGCGGGGCCTCCCAGATGCTCCCCGACTCTGGGATCTTGAAGGGAGCGTCGCCCCGCCACCCAAATTGACAAAAATGGGCCCAGATGATTAGAATGAAGCCAGGAGGGATGGCCGAGTGGTTTAAGGCGGCGGTCTTGAAAACCGCTGACCGAAAGGTCCGTGGGTTCGAATCCTACTCCCTCCGCCACAGAGTCTTCCAGCCGGGCCCCACCCCTGCAGCCAGAGGGCTCGCCCCCAAGACTGAGCCCCGGCGTCTCCCCACATGGAGGCCGGTTGCCCCGGTTTCCGGGGGTTGCGGGCCATGCAGGTCCAGGCAGGCGTTTGCCCGTGACCTCCTCCCTCCGGAACTGGGCAGGGCGCGGACCATCAGGGTTTGCCCCCCAGGCCTCCCCTGCCGGGGTTGTTGGCTCATTTCCCGGCAAAGACCGGCTGGCGCTTTTCCTTGAAGGCCCGAATGCCCTCCGCGTAATCCTCACTGTGCGCCACCATGTGCCGCAATTCCGCGATGCGCTCCATGACTGCCGGGGCAATGGGCTCGGCCTCGGCCAGGACCCGGAGTTGTTCTTTGACGACGGCAATGGCCAGGGGGGCTTTGGAGGCCATCAGTTGAGCCAGGCGGTAGGTAACGGGCTCCAGCTCCGGGGAATCCACCAAGTGGTTGAGGATCCCCCATTGGTGGGCCTCGGGTGCCTTCACAGGCGCCGCCGTAAAAAACATTTCCTTGACGAGGTTGAGAGGCAGGCGGCGCATGAAATCCAGCAGGCCTGTGGTATTGAAAGGCAGACCGAGATTTGCCGGGGTGATGGCAAACTGGCAGGTTTCGTCCCCAATGACGAGGTCGCAGCACAGCACCAACTGCACGGCGCCGCCCCAGACCGAGCCATGCACCATGGCGATCACCGGACCGGGATACTCCTTGATGGCCCGGAATACCCTTTCCAGGGGTACGGAATAGGGCAGCGGGTCCCCTCGCGAGGGCAACTCTGAGATGTCATGTCCGGATGACCAAACCTGCGCTCCGGGCAGGGCCCGGATGATCACCACCCGTATGCCCTCGTTTTGAAAAGTGTTCAGGGCACTGATCAGTTCTTCCAGCAACACCTGCCCCAAGGCGTTGCGTTTGGCGGGCTGGTTGAGGATGACGGTGCCGATCAGCCCCTGGCGTTCGGTAAGAATGGCTTCGGTCATAGAGGCATACCCCCTGGCAGGCTTTCCCTTAAAGCAGACGCAGGTTCTCCGCTTCTTTCAATAAATCTTCTCTAAACCGGGGATGGGCAAGACTGATGATATCGAGAGCCCGCTCCCGGGTAGATTTGCCCTTGAGGTTAACCGCGCCGTATTCCGTTACCAGGAAGTGAGTATCCATTCGGGGAGTGGTGACCACCGTGCCGGGCGATAACCTGGGGACCACCCTGGAAGTCTCGCCCTGGTGAGCCGTGGCATAGAAGGCGATGATGGACTTGCCCCCCCGGGAGTTGAAGGCCCCCCGGACAGAGTCCAGTTGACCGCCGGTGCCGCTGAATTCAAAGCCGCCCAGGTAGTCGGAATTGCACTGTCCGAGAAGGTCAACTGCAATGGTTGAGTTAATTGAAATCATATGGTCATTTTGGGGGATGACCGACGGATCGTTGGTATGGGAAACCGGGTAGCTTTCCATACTGGGGTTGTCATGCATGCAGGCCTAGTTCTCCCGATCCCCCAAGGCGTTGGTGAAAACGTGCTTGCGGGGATGAAGCTTCTTGCAGCGGCCGGTGATGACCCCTTTCCGGATCAGGTGCATCATGCCGGGGCAGAACAACTCCCTATGGACCCCCAACTTCTTAGGGCTTTCCAAATGCAGACAGACGGCGTTGGGAATGCCGCCGATCCCCCACTGAATGGTGGCGCCGTCAGGGAGCATCTCCGCGATGGTATGGCCGATGGCCTCTGCCTCAGGCTTGGGTCTGGCGGGGGCTACCTCCAGGAGGGGAACGTCGTTTTCCACGAGGGCATCGACTTCCGAAACATGGAGCAGAGAGTCCCCAAAGACCCGGGGCCTATGACGATTTCCTTCCACGATCAGTCTCCTTAAGTGGCGCGCGGTTGTGGAGATATAACCGTTTACCGTCCCGAAGCTGAAAAAACCCCCTTTGTCCATGGAGGACACCGTGGTAATGGTAACATCCACTTTCATGAAATCCCGGATCAACCGAGGGATCTGGTGGAACTTGTTGGGAACGAAATGGTTCAGCCCGCACTACCAATTCCCGGTCCGAGCCGCTGACAAACCAGCAATAGGCCGATAGGCGGTCACGGAGTTCCGGAGCCAGCAGGGTCTTTCCCAGGTGCTCCATGGGAAGCAGGGAAAGCCCTTGAGGCCCTTCAGATCCCCGACCCGGACCCGATCGGCGATGGCGCTCAACAAGGCCGGCGGCTCCCCTGCGCCCATGCCGTGCACCAGCGTGCTGCCCTGGGCGAGGTATGCCACCGCCTTGGCCGGGGTGGTTAGCTTCTTCCGGTAATCTCCTTGACACATCCTCAGGCTTCTTATGGGACGGGCGGCACGCCGCCTGCGGCTCAGGGGATTTCCCTGGGAAGCAGGGGAGCGCTAACGGGTTAAGATGAGAACCACAGCAAGGCGGCTGCGGTGCCGCACTTGTCCGGCAGGCGTCAAGGGAAGGCTTCAAAAGGGAGGAGGAAACCCTTCGGAAGCCTCCTCAACGACAGAAAGCGGCGGGATAATTACGGTCCACCTTGGGGGTGTTGATTACCCGACCCGGGGTGCCCACCTCCACCAGCTCAAACAACTCCTTGGCGTGATTAGTGAACAGCCTGATGCAGCCGGCGGAGTCGTTCTTGCCGGGGAGTGCCCCGCCGTGAATGAAATAGGGCCGTTTGAGGAGGAGGGCCCACGGCATCCAGGTATCGTAAATGTTGGACCAGTAGCTCTGAAACTTGTCCTGTACCGTGAAGGAAAACAGGGGGGTCCGTCTGCCCGGGGCGCCGGCCGAGAGCGGATAAACCCGCTTTAATTCCCCCTGAAGGTAAAAGGCCAAAAACCCCTTGCCGATATCCACGAGCAGGAACTTGCCATGTTCCGCCAGAGAGCTGTCAAAGGGAGGGAAGATTTCCGGCACCTTGGCAAAATCCAACGGGACTTTTAGCGTGTCGCTTTCAATGGAGAAAGGCTCCGGAGTCCGGGTCTTGACATAGGAGGGGTTCAGGGCATTGAAAAAGGCGATGGCGTTCCGGCAGCGACTGAACTCGCGGTTGAGGCTGGGAATGCGGCGGCAAAAACTGGTGACCGAAAAGCCCACGGGCATCTCGATTTCGACGAACGGGATCCCGTAGGCGATGCCGGAGTACACCACCTTAAACCCAGAAGTTTCCAATTCCCGGCAAACGTCGCGATAGTCCGTCTCCGGTGCGGCGCCGGCGGCCACCAGGTCCAAGAAGCAAAAACTGGCCACCAGACAGGCAAAGAGCGCCAGGCGTTGGCCCCGGTGCCGGGCCAGGCGCTTGGTTTTCCCCCACCAGAGGCTGGCCGCCTTCATGTGCGGCATGATACCAGAACCTTTTCCGGAAAATCAAATCCTTCCGTAAGGAAAATCCGGCAAACCCTCCGGCCCCCCGGAGCTCCCCGTTTTGGCCAGCCATTGAAGGGGATGCCGCCAGCATCAAAGGGAGCAGGAGCATGGCCGTTTCGGAGCCGAAGCGGGAACTGAGCCGGGGCCTGAACTCCTGAAGCCTTCGGTTGCCCTGGACTCTTCCGCTCACCTTCCGGGTTTGCTTGCCCGGTCCTTTTTAGATCCCATGATGCCCGGGCCAAATACAAGAGGGGTTAGGCTGGATGACCCAACCCCTTAACACTTTTGGCGCCCCCGCCCGGACTCGAACCGGGGACACACGGATTAGGAATCCGTTGCTCTGTCCATTTCTGAGCTACGGGGGCGCGGGTGCAACCCTTTCTCTGGGGCGGTCCGGCGCCATTCGGACGCCGCCGTTGACCGGAGGTTCTTCTTTTCCCTGGTGGCTGCTGCCGCTTCATTATACGCGAGGGGACAGGCCCCTGCAACCGCACCGGTCCTTGCCCACCCCGGTTCAACGCATGGGAATCCATCCAGGCCGGACCACCGGGTGGCCGCTGCTGCTCTGTTCCGGCGGCCGACCCGAGGGCCAGGATCAGGCCGGATGGATGTGGCCGCCGGCAATGCCCCGAAAGGCGTTGCGGGTGTCCACAATCAGCGGGGCATGCGCGGCGATCCAGGCGTAATCGAAGGCGCGGTGGTCGGTGACCAGGACCACGCAATCGCTTTGGGTCAAGGTCTCAGCGGTCAGGGGCACAGAGGCCAGGTCCAGGTGGGGGTAATGTCGCATGCCCCGGCAAACAGGAATCAGGGGATCATGGTAGGCCACCCGTCCGCCGCGCTGTTGCAGCAGGTCAATGATCTTCACCCCCGGGGATTCCCGGTTGTCGTCGATGTCCCTTTTGTAGGCGATGCCCAGGACCAGGAGGCGGGCGCCTTTGAGAGGTTTGCCGGCGTCGTTGAGCACTTGGGCGACGCGTTCCACCACAAACTGCGGCATGCCGGTGTTGATCTCCCCGGCCAGCTCGATGAAACGGGTAGCCAACCCGTATTCCCGGGCCTTCCAGGTAAGGTAAAAGGGATCAATGGGAATGCAGTGGCCCCCGAGACCGGGGCCGGGATAAAATGCCTGGAAGCCGAAGGGCTTGGTTTTGGCGGCGTCGATGACCTCGAAGATGTCGATCCCCATGCGCAGACACAGGACTTTGAGTTCGTTTACCAAGGCGATGTTCACCGCCCGGTAGATGTTCTCCAGAAGCTTGGACATCTCTGCCACCCGGGGGGAGGAAACCGGCACGACCCGGTCCGCTACCTGGCTGTAGAGGGCCAGGCCATGCTCCAGGCAGGCCGGGGTGACTCCTCCCACGACCTTGGGGATGGTCTGCAGCGGGAACTGTTGGTTGCCGGGGTCTTCCCGCTCCGGGGAGAAGACGAGAAAAAAATCGCGGCCCACCCGGTGCCTGCCCGCCAGGAGCGGCAGCAGCACCTCTTCGGTGGTCCCGGGATAGGTGGTGGACTCCAGAGAAATGAGCTGGCCCGGCCGCAAGGCCGGGGCAATGGCTTTGGCGGTGTTCTCCACATAGCGCAAATCCGGCTCCCGGTGACGGGTCAGCGGGGTGGGGACGCAGATGATGAGGGCATCGGGCTCTCCCACCCTTCCCAGGTCAGGGGTGGCGGCAAACCGGGGCTCGGATCCCCCCACCCAGTCTTTTAGACGGTGGGCGGCGATGTGCCTGATGTACGACTCCCCCCGCTCTAGTTTTTCCACTTTGGCGGGATCCGTATCGAAACCCAGAACCCGAAACCCCACCTCCAGGAAGCGCAACACCAGCGGCAGACCCACATATCCCAGGCCGATGATCCCCACCAGGGCCCGGCGGCCGGCCAGTTTCTCCATCAAGTTCACTCCTGCCCCCTGTTTCCGGGTTCCTGGACTTCAGACCGCCACCGGCGGCGCTCCAGAACCCGGTGTTTTTCCTCAATGATGCGCCAGCCGCCTTGCCTCTTTTCCACCAACCAGACGTTGGCCGCACTGCCCTGCACCGTTCCGGCGGCATTGCGGCGATGGAAGGCCAAGATGAAGCTGGCCCGTTTCCGGTCGGCTCTGGCGGTGTCCTCCACCTCGATGTCGCCCACCAGGGTATAGCGGAGGGTGGGCCAGGAAGCGAAATAAGCCCGCTTCTCCCGGGTGAGGCGGGTGCGGCTGAGCCGGCCCCGGTTAAGGTAGTCCACTTCCGGCGCATAACAGGACATAAGCTGCTCCAGGTGCCTGGCCGAGCCGGCCGCCAGATAGCGCTGGACCAAGGCCCTGACCTGGGCGGCGGCCTGACCGGCGCCCTCTTCCTCCCGGGGCGCCCCGGTGGGGGGCCGGGCTTCTGCCGGCTGGGACGCGGTGGCCGGAGAGGGAGACATGAATTCCGGCCCTGCCGGCTGCACCACCGCTGGTTTGGGTGGAGGAGGCAGGTGATGGTCGTGGCGCGGTCGCAGGAAAACCAGCCCCAGCGCCACGGCCACGAGGCCAAAGAGCAGCAGCCACCCCAGGTGCCGCCGGCGGTCATGCCGCGCCCTGACAACAGAGGCCGGCGCCGGCCGGGAAGTCACGGCCGTGGACCGGTCCTCCTCCGGCTTGGGCGATGCAGGAGGACCAATCTCCTCCTCTTCCTGGGAACGGGCCAGGATGCGGGTCAGCGGATGCCGGGAGAGCTTGGTCTCTTTGCCGGCCAAGTGCTTTTTTCTGGCCATCGTCCCTCCTGTCACACCCGGCAGGACGCCCCCGGCCGGCTGGGAAACGTGGCCCTATTGTAGCACAACCCGGAGGCGCGGACACCTGAGGCCAAAGGGGGAACGCGGGGGCCGCCCAAAAAACCGGGGCACCGGGTGGACGGCGGCAGGCGCACCGGGGGTCCCTGTTCCCGGCGGCTTGAAGCGTCACCCATCTTATGGTACGATGCACAAGTTTTCCTGGTTGGGATCATGAGATGAGGCGGCTTACCCGTGCCCTGGTGCTGGGTCTGGTCATGTTCATCCTGGCCGGACCGGCCCGCGCCGAGGATCTGGAACTCTTTGGAGGAGAGCGTTTTCAGGGCCTGCCCTGGCGGCTGAAGGCCGACACGCTCACCTACGAGGCCGAGCGTCGGACCTATCTGGCGGAAGGCCGGGTGGAAATCACCCAGGGCGACCGCCGCCTCAGCGCTCATCGGGTGGAACTCAACGAGCAGACCAAGGTGGCCCGGCTCACCGGAGACGTGGTGCTGGTCCTGGAGGATGACGTCCTTACCGGCCAGGAGGGATTTTTCAACCTGGCTACCCGGGCCGGTGAGCTGAGAAACGGCCGGCTGTTTTTAAAGCGCAACCATTTTCATGTAGAGAGCGCCCTGATCCGCAAGACCGGGGACCGCACCTTCACCGCCGAAAACGCCACCATCACCACCTGCGACGCCGACCGTCCGGTGTGGAGTTTCCACGTCCGCCGGGTGAATGTAGAGATCGAAGGCTATGGCAGCACCCAAGGAAATGTCCTGCGACTGGGGGGCATCCCGGTGTTTTATGCGCCCTATGCCATCCTTCCGGTGCTCACCGAGCGCCAGTCCGGCTTCCTCCTGCCCTTTTTTTCCAATCAGAGGCAGGCGGGCTTTGTGGTGGAAACCCCTTTTTATTGGGCCATCAACAACCACGCCGACGCCACCTTTTACCAGAACTACCTCTCCAAACGGGGCTATCAGCAGGGACTGAACCTGCGCTGGCGGGGCCATGGGGGCGCGGCGGTGGATATTCAAGCGGCCTATTTGAGCGACCGGGAGGAGGGCGTGCGCACCTCCAACCGCTACTGGGTGGCGGGCATGGCCACCCGTCCGCTGGGGGACGCCTGGGATTTCCGCCTGACCTTTGACCGGGTCAGTGACTTTGATTATCTGAAAAACTTCAACTACGGCAATCTGGCCCTCTCCAGCTACTCCCGGGATCTGCTCATGGAATTCGGCCGCAACCTGGAAGAGCAGGAAGTGCAGAACCGCGTGTCCACCGGCCTGCTCAGCGGCAGTTTCAGCTGGGGGAACCTCACGGCTTACAGCCGCTACTATCAGACCCTGCTGGACGAGTTACCCCGCCCGTATCACCGGCTGCCCGGCCTGACGCTGGCCACCCGCATGCTGCCGGTGGCCGGGCTGCCGGTGTTCTTTGGATTGGAAAGTTCATACACCCATTTTTTTCAGCAGGATGCCCAAACGGGCCAGAAACTGGAGCTTTACCCCCGTCTCTGGTGGCAGGCCCAACCGGTGCCGGGGCTTTTCTGGAATTCCCAGGTGGGGCTTCGGGAAACCGTGTTTCATATGGATCAGCACGCTCCGGACGGGGTGAGTGGCGACAATCTCTTCCGGACGCTGTACGACGTCAAGCTGTCGCTCAGCGGCCTGCTTTACCGGGACTACGGCCGACAGGGGGAAAGTCCCACCTTCTATCGTCATTTTTTGCGGCCGGAAATCACCTACTGGAACATGCCCCGCTATTCGGCCCGGCGCTATCCGGATTTCGACCCCTTCGACCAGGGCTGGGTGGTGAATGTCACCCGCAATCTGCCGGTGCGGGAGGGCGACGCGCCGCTGGGCGGGGTCAATGCCTTAACGTACGGCTTCAGCAGCAATCTATTGCGTCGGGGGGAAACCGCCGAAGGGCAGGCCACGGTGCGGGACCTGTTTTGGTTCCGCCTGACCCACGGGGTCTTCTTCAACTCCAGCAGCATGGGTCTGGCCGGCACCGACCTGCCGCACCACCGCTTCGCCGATCTGTATGCCGAGTCCGTGTTTTATCCCTTTCCGGGCACGGCCCTGGGCGCTAACGTGGGGTTCTCGCCGTATGACGAAGGCTTCAACCGGGCCGACCTGAAGGCGGTGTTTTATGATAAAAACCGTAGTAATTATCTGAGTTTGGGGTATCTTTATCTCAAGGACTTCGCCAACCAGATCAACGTCACCGCGGCGGTCAACCTGCTGCCGTCGGTGAAGACCCAGGTGCAGGCCCGCCATACCTTCCTGACCAACAAGAAGCTGGAACAGCAGTATGGCCTGGTGCTGCTGCGGCAGTGCTGGGGCGTCGCCTTCACCTTTGCCACCCTGCCGGACGACCGACGGTTCAGTTTTTCCATCGTGCTTCCCGGGCTGATGGAAAAGTACCAGAAACCGCCCGTCAAACTTCCGGAGGGGGCTGAACCCCGGTAACGTCCCAAACCGCCCCGGCGCTGCCGGCCAGGGCGGCCATCCTGTGCGGGAGGATCAACGAACCTATGAAACTGGCCATCATCGGGACCGGCTATGTGGGGCTGGTCACCGGCACCTGCTTCGCCGAAATGGGCAACCAGGTCATCTGCGTGGATGCCGACGCCGCCAAGATCAAGGCGCTGGAAGAAGGCCGGATGCCCATCTACGAGCCCGGCCTGGAGGACTATGTGAAACGCAACGTGGAGGAGCAGCGCCTGTCCTTCACCACGGACCTGGCCCAAGCGGTGCAAAAAAGTCTGATTATCTTCATCGCCGTGGGCACGCCCCAGGACAAAGACGGCTCCGCCGACCTCTCTGCGGTGGTGGCGGTGGCCCATGAAATCGGCAAGGCCATGGACGGCTACAAGGTGGTGGTGGAAAAATCCACCGTGCCGGTGGGCACCGCCCTCCTGGTGCGCCAGGCCATCACCCAGGAACTCAAGGCCCGCAGGGTTGAGCATGAATTCGACGTGGTTTCCAATCCCGAATTCCTCAAAGAGGGCACCGCCATCGACGACTTCATGAAGCCGGACCGCATCGTGGTGGGCGCGGACGACGTGCGGGTGGCCGAGCTCATGAAGGAGCTCTACGCCCCCTTCGTGCGCACCAACCACCCGGTCATCATTATGAACGTGGTGTCCGCCGAGCTCACCAAGTATGCGGCCAACGCCTTTTTGGCCTGCAAGATCTCCTTCATCAACGAAATCGCCAACATCTGCGCCCTCACCGGCGCCGACATCGGCATGGTGCGCCAGGGTATCGGCTCCGACCCCCGCATCGGCAACCTCTTTTTGTTTCCCGGCCTGGGCTACGGCGGATCCTGCTTTCCCAAGGACATGCAGGCCCTGATCCACACCGCCCACGTCCATGGCTACACCCCCCGCCTGCTGGAGGCGGCCGAGGCCATCAACGCCGATCAGCGCCGACTGTTCGTGGACCGGGTGTGGGCTTACTTCAACCACGACCTCACCGGCAAGACCCTGGCCATCTGGGGCCTGTCCTTCAAACCCGGCACGGACGACATGCGGGAGGCCCCCAGCCTCACGGTCATCACTGAACTGGGGAAACTGGGGGCGCGGTTTCAGGCCTACGATCCCAAGGCCATGCAGGAAGCCCGGCATTACCTGGGGGACAACCCTCAGGTACGCTTTGCCGCCTCCAGTTACGAGGCCCTGGAGGGGGCCGACGCCCTCATCATCAACACCGAATGGCCCCTGTTCCGGGAGCCGGACCTCGAGCGCATGAAGTCCCTGATGAAGGCTCCGGTCATCTTTGACGGCCGCAACCTCTATAAAGCGGAAAAACTGGCCAAACTGGGCTTCACCTACTTCTACATCGGCCAGCCGCTGAAGAAGTGAGCTAATGGTTCACGGTTTTTGCGGGGAGGGGCGGGGGTCTGCGACCCTTGGCCCCCTCTCCCCAATCTGCCATTTGACAGGCACCAGCGCCGCCGAATCCTATGACCGAAACCGTGTTTGCCCCTGAGGCGCTCCGGCTCCTGGACCTCTCCCGTTTCAAAGGGTTGCGGCTCCTGGTGGCCGGGGACTTCATGCTGGATGAATACATCTGGGGCAACGTGGGGCGCATCTCTCCCGAAGCCCCGGTGGTGGTGGTGCGGGTGGAGCGGGAGACCCGCACCCCGGGCGGAGCCGGCAACGTAGCGCATAATCTGGCGGCCTTGGGCGCCGGCGTGGAGGTGGTGGGGCTCATCGGTCAGGACCATCCCGGGGAGCTCCTCAAAGCCGGTCTCCGGGACCTGGGTGTGGAGCCGGCGGGATTGTTTTTGGATCCCGGCCGCCAGACCACCCGCAAGACCCGAGTGGTGGGGGACCACCAGCAGGTGGTGCGCATCGACCGGGAGAGCACTGCGGCCGCAGGGCCGAAATATGTCAGGTTTGCCCGGGAGTTTGTGGCGGCGCGCTTGTCTGCCCTTAACGGCTTGGTCATTTCGGACTACGCCAAGGGCGCCCTGCCCCCCGACTTGGTGCGGGAACTCATTTCCCTGGCCCGCAGCCGGGGGCTGCCGGTGGTGGTGGATCCCAAGGGCCGCACGTGGCGTCGCTATGCCGGGGCCACGGTGATTACCCCCAACCAGAAGGAACTGGAGGAAGCCTTGGGCCAGCCCTTGACGAACCCGGAGGAGCTGGCGACCCGGGGACAGGAACTCAGGGAGCGCCTGGAGGCGTCGGCCTTGCTGGTCACCCAGGGCTCCCGGGGCATGACCCTGCTGACTGCCCACGGCGTCCTCCACCTGCCCCCCCGCTCCCCTAGGGAGGTCTTTGACGTCTCCGGGGCCGGGGACACCGTGGCCGCGGTTTTGGCCCTGGGACTGGCGCTGGGGCTCCCTCCCTCCCAAGCCGCCGCCTTGGCCAACATGGCCGCCGGCGTGGTGGTCACCAAGAAGGGCACCGCGCCTATCCTCCCAAGCGAGCTGGAGCGGGAACTTAAAGGCCACGTCCATCAAGAGGAAAAAATCGTCAGCCCCGACGACCTGCGCTTCATCATCTTGCACCTCAAGGCCCAGGGCAAGCGGGTGGTCTTCACCAACGGCTGTTTTGACCTGCTGCACGTGGGACACGTGAAATTTCTGGAAGACGCCCGGCGCCTGGGAGATGTGCTGGTGGTGGCTTTGGACTCCGACGTCTCGGTGCGCCAGGTGAAGGGGGAAGGCCGGCCGGTGCTGGACCAGGGGCAGCGCCTCCGCCTCCTGGCCGCCCTGGCCGCGGTGGACTACGTCACCCTGTTTGACACGGGCGAGTTGGAGGATCTCCTCCAGGTTCTCAAGCCTGACGTGCTGGCCAAGGGGAGCAACTACCCGGAGGACCAGGTGGCGGGCAAGGAAGTGGTCCTGGCGTACGGCGGCGCGGTGAAGCTCGTCCCCCTCCGGGAAGAAGTGTCCATTTCGGGCATCATCCAGCAGATCAGGCAGGGGGATAGCGGGGATTGACCTTGCCAGCCCCAGGCTCTCCCTTGCTCACCAACCCATAGGCAGGGCCACTGTAGCGGATCGTGTTGCGCCCCGCGGGCTTCCCGCCTGAACAGGCCTCCCGCCATACCTGCCGGAGGCACCGCCTGACGCTTCACCCTTCTTTCTTTTGTTCGGTTCCCTCATTCTTGGTGGCCCCGGGTTCCCGGCTGACCCGCAATCTCCCCTGGCCTTCCACCCGCGCGATCATGAAACCCAGCCATTCCTGCCACTGGCCCGACCAGGAGGTCATAATCTTTTGCAGGTTGCCCAACGGCACCTCGGCCCGGGCGCTGGTGGCGTGGCCGCCGGCGGAGCCCAGCTTGCCGAAGGCGGCCTGGGCCAGTCGGCCGGCGTTTTTCCGCAGGCCGTCATTGCGAAAAATGACGATGAGCTTACCCTGACAGATTCCCCCCACGATGGTCCAGGAGATCTCCTCCACCCGGAGGAAGGAATCGGCGATGATCACCAGGATGTCTGGAGCTTCCACCGTCCCCAGAAAGGTGTAGAGGCGGTTGCCCTTGAGGCGGTAGCGGCGCAGCGCCTGGGCGTAATACTGGAGCATGGGGAGGGTGAGTTCAGCGAACTCCAGGCGGCGCACCAAGGGCAGGCGGGTGTACTTGAAGAGGTAATGGAAGGCCCGGATGTCGGCTTCGATGGCCGGGCGTTCGAAGTTGGAGGTGTCCGTCTTGATGCCGTAATACAGGGCCGTGGCCAGCCGGATGGAGGGTTTGATGCGGGCGGCCCTGAGATATTCGGTGAGGATGGTGGAAGTAGCCCCATATTCCGGGCGGATGTCCACCAGCCGGGCGGCGCTGTCCGGATGCCGGGGGTGGTGGTCGATGATGAGGTCATAGGTATGTTGGGCGAAGAGGTCGTTATGGGGCGGCTGGGAGTCCACGATGGCCTTGCGGTTGAACTGTCCCGGGTCCACTTCCGGGTAGGGCGTCAGGTTGATGCCCAGGAGCCGCACCATGCGCTGATTTTGCGGCCGGGTGATGGCGCGGATGGGAGTGATGAGACAGCCCGACAGGCGGCGCCACAGGAGCCGCTTCAGGGCGAGGCCGCTGGCGATGGAGTCAGGGTCGGCGTCAATGAGGATGAGGAGGCGGTCCTCGTGGTGAAAAAGCTGATAGAGACGGGAGAGCAGGGATTTCATGGACTTCTCGCTCTTCGGCATTGTACTTGAAATTGCCTCGGGAGCGCGGAAAAAATCATGGGAAATCGCCGGAAAGTCACCCGGCGGCCGAGCCCCCTGACCAACCGGGCAGCATCTTCACCGGCCCACACGGCCCGTTAAAGTTTCGGTGGGCCGTGCCGATGGGATTTACGACACCGGGAGGCCCTAAACTTTGCAGGAAGGGGGTGTGTCGGGCCGGGCAGGCGGGGCCTCTTCTGACGCAAGGATGCAGATCGCCCTTTATCAAGGAGGATAGCGCAATGAGTCTGGTGATCAACCACAACTTGATGGCGATGACCGCGTCACGCCATCTCACCTCCACCTATAACCGCCTGTCCAATTCGGTGGCCCGGCTGGCTTCGGGACTGCGCATCAACTCCGCCGCAGACGACGCCGCTGGCCTGGCCATCCGGGAAATGATGCGCACCGACATCCGGGTTTTGAACCAGGGGGTGCGCAATGCCAATGACGCCTTGTCGCTGATTCAGACGGCGGACGGGGCGTTGTCGGTCATCGACGAAAAACTCACCCGCATGAAGGAGCTGGCGGAACAGGCGGCCACCGGCACCTACACCGCGGCCCAGCGGCTGATCATGGACAGCGAGTATCAGGCCATGGCCTCGGAAATCACCCGGATTGCCAACGCCACGGACTTCAACGGCGTCAAGCTCCTGGACGGTTCGCTCTCCGGCACGGGAGTGGACGGCAGCCAGCAGTTGAAGATCCACTTCGGCACCGGCAACAGTTCCGCGGAGGACTACTACTACATCCGCATCGGCGCAGCCACGGCCTCGGCTTTGGGCGTGGGCAACGCCATCGGTGCCGGCAGCGCCGGCTACACCATCAGTACCCAGGCGGCGGCGCAATCGGCCCTGGAGACCATCGACGCGGCCATCACCTCCAAGGACACCATCCGGGCCAACCTGGGCGCCTTGGCCAACCGCCTGAGCAACACCATCACCAACCTCACCATTCAGGCGGAAAACCTCCAGGCGGCGGAGTCCCGCATTTCCGATGTGGACGTGGCCACGGAAATGACGGAGTTCGTGCGCAACCAAATCCTCACCCAGGCGGCGGTGGCCATGTTGGCCCAGGCCAACTCCCTGCCGCAACTGGCCTTGCAACTCATCGCTGGCTAAGGGAAACCTTTTTGCCGGGGCAGGGAGGCAATTTTTTCCCTGCCCCGCCTGGCGTTCCGGCCCCGGGAACCGCCGGCCGCCGGTGTCCCCCGAACCCTTAGGCTGGCATGAGCCTTGCTTTTCCTGACGGCAAACCATTACTCGCTGATTGACACCATGACAGACACCTCGGTTTCCAGTATTGCCTCCTCGTGGCTCAGCCAGCCGGCCATCACCTTCAGCGGCCTGGGTTCCGGCATCGACAGCCAGAGCATCATCACCAAGCTGGTTGAGGCGGAGGGCCGGCAGTTGGAGAAATTCACCGCCTGGAAAACGGAATGGACCGCCAAGATCCAGGCGCTGCAAACCCTGAACAGCAAACTGGCGGCTTTCCGCGCCGCGGTGGCGGCCATGGACACGCCTGCCGAGTTCCAGGCCAGGACCGCCACGGTGAGCCCCGGCGGGGTCCTCACCGCCTCGGCCGTGGCCGGGGCATCCCTGGGATCGCACCAAGTGCTGGTGCAGCAACTGGCCCGCTATGAGATTGAGGTCCACGGCGGCGCCTCCGCGGCCGACACGGTGGTGAACGCCAGCGGCACCGGCCAAACCTTCGCCTTCACCTACGGCACCACCTCGGTCTCGGTGAGCGTGCCAGATGGCGCCACCCTCAGCGACCTGGCCACGGCCATCAATCAAAGCGGCGCCAACCCCGGGGTAGTGGCGCTGGTCCTGGACATGGGACCGGCCTATGCCGGTGACCGCTATCGCCTCATGCTCAAGGGGCAGGACACCGGCGCGGCTTACGGCATTGCCGTAGATGACGCCCTCACCACCCTGGACGGCACCGCCGGGACTCTCGATTTCACCAGCAGCACTTTCACCGAGACCCAGGCGGCGGCCAACGCCCAAGTGCGTCTGGACGGCTACCCCCCGGGTGCCTGGATCGAACGGGACGACAACCTCATCTCAGATATTATCCCCGGAGTGAGTCTGAGCCTGAAGGCTGCTTCGGATACCGCGGTAACCGTCAGCGTGGCGGCGGACACCGCCGCCATGCAGGAACAGATCGCCTCCCTGGTGGAACATTACAACGAAGTCATCGCTTATATCCAGGAAATCACCAGGTTCGATCCGGTTACCAAAGAGGCGGGGCTGCTGTTGGGCAACTATGTGGTCCAGATGGTCAAAAGCGGCCTCAAGGGGATAACCACCGGCAATGTCCCGGGATTTGTCAACCCGCCGGACCGGTATCTCAACCTGGCCCAACTGGGCATTACCACGGATGTTGACCAGGCTTCCGCCACCTTCGGTCAGCTCCTGATTGACGAGGCCGCCTTGGGGGCGGCTCTGAACGGCGACCCCGAGGCGGTGGGGGAACTGTTGGCCGTTTCGTTCAAAGGGGTAAGCGATGACGCCAGCGGCACCCTAACCTACTACAGTGCGTTGCCGGGCATCACCCGGCCGGGGATCTATGAAATTTCGGCCACCGTGGCGGGAGGAGTGCTTACCGGCGGCACCATTAACGGCCACCCGGCTGTCGTCTCCGGCGACACCCTGACCGGCACGGACGGCTTCCCGGAATATGGCCTGGCGGTGCGGGTGGGCTTGACCGACGGGACCCATACTGCCAGGGTGCGCCTGAAGTCGGGGTTGAACGGCAGCCTGACGGAAAAACTGGATGAGCTCCTGAGCCTCTCCTCCGGGCCGGTGAATATTCTGATGGATAACTATCAGGATATCATTGCGGGCATTGACGCCAAGATCGAGTGGGAGACCCGCCGACTGGAGGCCTACCGGCAACGCCTCGCCGACCAGTTCAGCCGTCTGGAAGCGGTGCTGAGTCAGCTCAACGAGCAGTCCAATTATCTGGCCGGACAGATTCAGAAACTTCAGGGCACCAACTCATCGGCCTGAGGACTCTTGCGGCGAGGCCGCGGGTGGGCCGGGGGGGGGGAAGCTCACCGCGGCCCGGGCCCTGCCGAGGTGAGTCGGAGCGCCGGGAGGTCTGGCCTGCCGGAGAACATTTTGGAGAAGAGGAAGGGTGCGACTCAATGAGAACCCAGGCTGTGCACCAGCAATATCTTGCCACCCAGGTGAACACCGCGGACCGCCTCCAACTCGTGGTCATGCTGTATGAAGGGGCCATCGGTTTCCTGCAGCAGGCAAAGGCATGTTTGGCCGCCAAGGACGCCTCCGGCAAAGGGCGTTATCTGGGAAAAGCCCTGGATATCATCGCAGAACTCAGTGCTTCCCTCAATTTTGCAGAAGGTGGGGAGGTGGCGGCCAATCTCTTCCGGCTCTACAGCTTCCTGACCCGGCACCTCACCCAGGCAAATCTTACCGGAGACGCCCGGGCGGTGGATGAGGTCATTGAGATGCTCGCCAGTCTCAAGGAGTGCTGGGAGAGCATCTGCCAGAAGGCCCGGAAAGGCGGGTTGGAGGGCCGGGTGGAAGGTTCACCCCCTGCGGCCGCGCCCAGTCTGGGATCCCTGGTGGTTTAACCCCGTTGCGGCCATTGCCGCCGGCGGCCTACCTTCTTGCCGCTTTCTTGCCGGCAAGGCGCTCCGGGCCATCGAGTATCTCTTTGCCGGTGGCCTGGGCGATGGCCTTCAGCATGCCCCTGTAGACCCAGCGGTGCAGGGGATCCAGGGTATACCAATAAAGGAGGCCGCCCAGTCCCTTGGGCAGGAAGCGGGCCCTCTGAATGAGCTGGGAACGGCCGGGCGCCAACCGGTTGATCTCGAATTCCAGGATGGCCTCCCCCGGCAGCTTCATCTCGGCCAACAGCATCAGATGGTGGGGTGGCCGCACCATAAGCACCCGCCAGAAGTCCAGGGCATCCCCCACCCGGATGTCGGTGGGGTGTCGCCGGCCCCCCCGGAAACCAACCCCTCCCATTAGACGGTCGCCCCATCCCCTGAGCTTCCAGAGGCCGGTGCCGAAATACCAGCCCGTCTGGCCGCCGATTCTGGCCAGCGGCTGCCAGACCTCTTCCGGTTCAGCGGCCAGCGTGATGGCATACGCCAACTCCAGGACGGTGCCGCCGGCATAGTCCGCGTCCCCGCAGGCCAGCCATTCCGGGGGGGACGTGGCTCCGGCATCCATCCAGCAGGTGTCCACCTGCTCCTGGCGGATGCGCTGCAGTGCCAGTCGGATGGTGGTGCGACAATCCAGGAGGTCCTGAGGGATTATGTCCCGAATGCGGTTTTCTTGGCAGATCACCGGGTTTCTCAGCCCTTCGGCCAACGGCCGGGCGATGGCGGCCGGCACCGGGGTCACCAGGTGAATCCAGTAGGAGCTCAGGGCGGGAGTGAGCACCGGGACCGGGATGATGAAGCGTCTGTGGAGACCTGCTTCTTCCGCATAAATATCAAACAATCGCCGATAGGTGGTGATTTCCGGGCCGCCGATGTCAAAGGTCTGGCCTTTGGTCTCATCGTGGGTGAGACACCCCGCCAGATAACCCAAGACGTTGCGGATGGCGATGGGCTGCACGGGATTGCTGACCCAGCGGGGGGTGATCATCACCGGCAGGCGCTCCACCAGGTAACGCATGATTTCAAAGGAAGCGCTCCCCGACCCCAGGATCATGGCGGCCCGCAGAAAGGTGGCGGGCACCGGGCCTGCCTGGAGGATCTGGGCCACTTCGTAGCGGGAGCGCAGATGTCGGCTGAGGTTCGGGTCGTCTTTGCCCCCCAGGCCGCCCAGGTAGATGATCCGGTCCAGCGCCGCGGCCGCGGCCGCCTTCACCATATTGCGGGCCGCCTCACGGTCGGTTTCCTGGTAACTCCCCGGCGCCGCCAGCATGGAGTGAACCAGGTAAAAGGCAGCCCAACATCCCTGGGCCGCCGCAGTCAGAGAGGGGAGGTCCAGGACGTCGCCCTGGGCCAGCTCCACGTTGGGATGCGCCGCCCAAGGCCGGGCCCGGAGCTTGGCCACGGACCGCCCCAAGGCCCGGACGCGCCAGCCCTCCTTCAGGAGTTGGGGAATCAGTCGCCCGCCCACGTAGCCGGTGGAGCCGGTGACCAGCACCGGGGCGGAGTGCCGATGGAGTTCCTGGGAACCGCAGTGCTCGGCAAGTACCATGGGACAATCAAGGCCTCCCTGCGTGGATTTCCCAACGCTCACGTGAGTGGATTTTACTCCAAAGGCTGCGCTGATGACAGCACAATCCCGAGCATCGAGGGCATCCTTCCCGGATATGCCCGCCCCGGCGGAAGGCGCCGATAGCCTGGCACGCTGAGAGGCTCAGGGTCCCGTGGACCACAATGCGCCGATCAAACCCTTCCTTACCGGACGCCGACCCCCTCCCGGCCCCCAATCCCCTGTCAGCCGAGCCGGGACGATGGGGCGAGATCACCCGCAGGGCCGGCAAAGGTGCATTGCCAAGCCTACCAAAAGGCGCTATAGTGAGGCACAAGAACGGCAAGGGAAAGCGGGCGAAGGGCAAGCCTTTTGGCTCTCTTGTAAACGACCCCGATCCCCGTCCCATTGCCGGTGAAAACGGCGGCAACTCAGGGAGAATGAAAGGCCGGCGCCCCTACCCTCTTTTTCTCAGGTGGGCAGAGGCCGGGGAGGTGACGATGAAGCGATGTTCCTGGGTGTGGATGGTGGCGGCCCTGGCCGCCGTGGTATGGGTCAGCCCAGCTCTGGCGAAATCAGGGGGCCCGTCGTTAATGGACCTGAAGAAAGCGGTTCAGGCCAATCCCAAAGATCCCCAGGCCCGGTACATGCTGGGATTGAAGTATGAAATCGACGGCCAGTCCCAGAAAGCCCTCAAGGAATACGCCGAAGCCCTCAAGCTGAAACCGAATTATCCCGAGGCCCTGCTGCGCTCGGGAGAGCTTAAGTTCATGCAGGGGAATATGGCCGGCGGCATCCGGGACACCAAGGAGCTTCTGAGGCTCAACCCCGGACACCAGGAGGCCAAAGAGGCGCTGTCGTACATGTACGGCCGCCAGGGTCTGACCCAGATTGAGCAGGGAAACTTCCAACAGGCCGCGGCCTCCTTCACCGAAGCCCTGCAATACCAGCCCCAGGATGACGCCACCCTGAACAACCTGGGGGTGGCTTTAAGCCAACAGGGGCGCATGTCGGAGGCGATGGAGGCCTTCCAGAATGCCGCTGCGCTTAACCCCAACAACAGTCAAGCCCAGTTCAATCTGGGAGCCGTCTATTTCATGGCGGGCAATAAGGAGGGGGCGCTGCAGCAATACGCCATTCTGGGTAAGTCGAGCCCGGCGGAGGCAGCCGAGCTCTTTGCCCTGATTTCCTTTCCGGACCGCTCCGGGATGGACGAATCCTACGGCAAATACAAGAGTGTGGTGCCGGATCGCTACCCTGCGAGCTTCACCAATCTGCCCAGCCCGGATTACCCTTCACCCCTGCAGAGGGCCCCGGGTTTGGACACCACCGGGAGCTATCCCAGTTCCCTCCCCGGCAGCAATCTGCGCTGACTGAAGGCCGGATCCCGGGGAGCGGAAACCAGGCCTGCCGCCTCCCTGGGGCCCGTCTCCCCTTTGCTGCCCCCTGGGAGCTATCTCTCGGCAGGCGGCTCAGCCCTGCCCGCCCTTCATGCCGGAGTGCTGGCGGGCAGGGTGCCGTCGTTGCCCTCCCCTGCCTGTAAAAACCACTCCCAGGTCTGTTGCAGGCCACTCCTCAACTCGGTGCCGGGCGAGAAACCCAGGAATTGTTGCGCCCGGGCGATGCTCACAGAGTTTCGCCTCACCTCCCCCGCCCGGGAGGGAGCATGCACCACCCCGGGAAACCTCTCGGCTCCCACCACCTCCCGAAGCAGTTGGACGAGATGATTGATGGTGGTTTCCCGGCCGCTCCCCAACTGGATAGCCTGACCGAACGGCACCGGGGCCTCCAAGGCAGCGCTGATCGCCCGGCAGAGGTCTCCCACAAAGAGAAAGTCCCTGGTCTGTTCCCCATCCCCAAAGATGGTCAGGGGCCTGCCCAACTGCACGTGCCGAAAGAATTTGGCCACCACGCTGGCCTTGTGATAGGAATATGGCCCATACACATTGGAAAACCGCAGACTCACGGTCTTGAGGCCATACGATCCCCAGAACGCCGAGCAATAGCCCTCCCCTGCCAGCTTGCCGGCGCCATAAGGGGAGATGGGGCGCGGGGGCATGTCTTCGTGCACCGGCGGCACCACGTCCCCCACAATAGCCCCTCCGGTGGAGGCGAAGATGAACCGCTCCACCTGATGCTTGACAGCTGCCTGCAGTAAATGCAGGGTTCCCCAGACATTGGTGTCGAAGTTGATCTTGGGGTGCTGGACGGATTCCACCACATTGGTATGGGCCGCCAAATGAATGACCAGGCGGACACCGGCCATGGCTTCTTCCACCGCCCGGGGGTCCCGGATGTCCCCGTGGATGAATTCCAGGGGCAACCCCTCCAGATCCTGGAGGCGACCGGCGCTCAGGTTGTCCAACACCCGCAGGGGGATTCCCTGGGCCGTCAGCCGGCGAATGAGATTGGCGCCGATGAATCCGGCGCCGCCGATAACCAGGCATTCTTTTGCTGAGACGTTTTGGTCAGGTTGTTTCAAATCCCCTTACCCCAAACCATCACTTTGATGGTTTTGAAAAGAATGAACAGATCCAGCCAGAACGATTGATGCACCAGGTAATAGAGGTCGTATTGCAATTTTTCGGCCTGACCGGCGGTGGATCCGGCATAATCATGGTTTACCTGCGCCCAGCCGGTGAGCCCGGGCTTGGCCAAAAACCGCAGCCGGTAATACGGCACCTCTTGGGCCAGCTTATCGGCAAAAAACTTGCGAATGGGACGGGGGCCTACCACGCTGATGTCGCCTTTCAGCACATTGAAGAGTTGCGGCAATTCATCCAGGCGCAGTTTGCGCAACACCCTGCCCACCCTGGTAATCCGCGGGTCTTTGGCATCAGACCACACCGGTCCGGTGAGGGCCTCGGCATGGTGGATCATGGTGCGGAATTTATACAAAAGGAAGGGAACCTCATTGCGCCCCAGACGTTCCTGAATGAAAAGTACCGGGCCGGGGCTGTCCAGTTTGATGGCCAAAGCGGAAAGCGCCATAACTGGCAGGGCCAGCGGCAAAAGCAACACGGCGAAGATAATATCAACAGCTCGTTTCAGATTGCCGGCAATGGTTGGAAAGATAATTTCCTTCTTGGCATTGATCAGGAGCCAAAAATCATTCAAAAAATAGACCGGATATTTTCTGGTCAGCTGCTGGTAAAAGGTGAAGGCATCGATGACCTTTTTACCGCTGAATTGAATATTGATCATATCATTGGAGAGCTGTTTGGCGACTTCGGAGTTCACCGAATAGACAATAGCTTCCACCTGATGATCTTTTAAGTAACTGACAAGATTGGGCAGGGTGGGATTATGGCTGTGGCGGTGCCAGTGTCCTTGAATGGTATAATATTGCCCATACTGCTCCTGGATAACCCGCCGGATATCCGTGAAAATAGGGTCATTGCCCACCAGCAGCAGTCCTTGGGGCTTGAGGGTGATCCATGTGCTGAAAAGGGTCCGCCAAGCCCAGGTTAAGATGACGGCCGCACACGTAAAGATGATTAATTTTATTTTCCCGAACCGCAATAAAACGAAAAAATAAGCCAGGCAGCTATAGACAATTAATATGATGACAAAGGCACTCAATATCGACGTCAAATTTATGGCGTCCGCCTTCGGTTTGGTGATGTCATACAACTCAAAGATATAGAAAATAGTTACTATTAACACCACCAGAACAGCATAAACAGCAATGAATTGGTCGATTTTCGTGAGATTTATGGTATTCTGAAAATATTCCAGTATCTGTATGGATAAAAGGCTGAGCAAAACAAGGATGATATCCCCGGTGAACAACAAAAGTCGGCGCCGATTGTATGGCTGGGAAAATATTCCAATCATGATGTTTTAAGATTGCCTTTCAACTGGTCGAAGTGTCTGCTCAATATCACGCTCAAGCTTCTTTAATACGAAAACCTTTGGAAATACGATTTAAAATAGAATCAACTTTGATGAGATTATAATAAGTCAAACAGGTCAAAACGACGACCGGTATAATCGATAAAAACTCCCAATAACTTAGTTTAAGCCGGGTAATAATCTCGATCCGTCCCCCAACCCTTTGTTTAAGAAGATGCGCCAGTGGCTTTTTCCTCATGATGGAATCTTGCTCGCGAAAATTGATCATCATGACCTCGGGAAGGTTGGCCATATCATAACCTGCGGCCAGTATTCTGACCCACAAATCATGGTCCTCCAACAGATTGGCGCCCACCTTGGTGCTATCATATAGTCCCACCCGGTCAAAGACCTCTCTTCGGATCATGACCAACGGGTGCGGCATGGGGCAGATGCGAGCGATATTCTTTTTAATGGCGGCAGTGTCTTTCGGATAACGACGCACACTGGTTTTCCCGTCGCGGTAAACAACCTGCGTGGAACCGCCGACCACCGCCACAGTGGGATGTTGCTCCATAAAATCCCATTGCTTCCTGAACCGATCAGGCAGGGAGATATCGTCCGCATCCATCCGCGCAATATATTTTCCTCGAGACTCCAGGATACCGCGGTTGAGGGAGGCCACCAATCCCTGGTTTTCCTGATGCAATGTCCTGATCCTTGGGTCGGTGAAACCGGACAAGATCTGGGGGGTTCCATCCGTTGATCCATCATTGATAATAATAAGCTCAAAATCCCGGAATGATTGATTCAAAATACTTTCCACTGCTGGGGCGATGGTCTTCTCGCCATTATAAACCGGCAAAATAACCGATATCGGATATTCGTATTGCTTCATTATCTTCCCTTTATTCTTGCGTCAGGCTCAACCTTCCATCTGGTTTCTTCTAGCGATAATAAAAGTTAAACAACTGATGTCGCTGGCTGGGAAGAGGCTTTTTTTTCCAGAAGAGCTGGTTGAGGATATCCCCATCCATCGGCAGGCGGTTGGCGCTCGCCTGAAGCCAAGCAGTTCTTTTCAGTTCATTTAAGGTGTCGAGGTATTTCACCAAACTGGCAATCCTGCCCGTCACTGAGCCATGACCATCTTTCCGGGGGGGGATGCTCAGCCCTAGCAAGGTCAGGTTGGCGGCCAATTGATCGGCGCGGGCCTGGAGGATTTGGGCGTACGACTCTAAGGCTTGAGATCCCAATTTCAGTGGTGTAAGAGTAACGTTGTTTTTTAACCCTATTAGAATCAGTGCATGGTCCTGGGGGATTTCCAGGGGTCCGGCCACGCGGCGCAAACCCAAGGGACTGTATTCATAAACAGCTTTATAGGTTTTCCCCGGTATGATATTATGGAGATCCTGTCTTATCGTATTGGTTGTTGGATGATGATGGGTATAAGAATCAGCATGAAAAACGAAGTAGACATCACAATCAGGAGACGCGATCTTGGTTCCGAACACGCGGTCGCGAAGGTGAAAAAATTCCGCTCCCGTGGATCTGGCCAGGAGGCGAACCAAGGGTTGGGTTTCAATAATCCCCTGAGCCGCACCCAGCAGACGTTCCCGTGACCACTGGCCACTGAGGGCCTTATGGTCATAGAGGAAATAGCCGTCCGCATCGGTAGCCAAGGCATAATAGATGAGCATCCTGACAACCTGCCCATCCGGGTATAACTTGGCCTTTTCGCTGATGTTGCTTAATTTTATGGTTTCCAAATACCACATCTGCGGATGACTTTGAGGGCAGAGATATAATCTTCTATTGGTTGTATGGAGATAATTAGCTATTTCAACTTGCTTTCTGAGCATCTCGGGTAAAGATGTTTGCCTTCGCATTAATGGATAATGATACTTCAGGATGTCATCCTGCGGATAACATTCCATTCCCTGTAAAACCCCCACGATGCCTCGCTGGATATTGGCACGTTTTTTAATATTATTAATAAATTCGGCTTGTTTACATTTCAGATCATCGCCTAAATAGTAATTGTGGGCATCCCCTGCCTGTTTGAAAAGGTTTAGCTTTTCCTCGAAAGATGGAGATTGATCGATTCGTTCCCTGATTGTTTTGGGGGTGAGCCCCAGCACATAAATCTTTTTCAAATTCAGGCCCTTGGCCCGCTGCACTTCGAAACTGCGCACCAACAGGGAGTTGAGGCCGGCCTTCTGCAGTTCGGCAAAATTGCCTTCGGGGACCCCGAATATCCCCATCAAGTAGTCGCCGTTTTTTGCGGCCACCACCTGTGGCAGGTGCACCGTAACGGCAATCACCAAAAAGATCATAAGGCGCGTGCAGAGGTGTCTCATGAGCCTGTCGCCTTTATAGGTACCCCAGAGCCTTGAGTTGATTGGCCACGCTCTCCGCATCAACCGCCTCAAGATCCTGCTGACTCTGAACATCAATGGGCCGGCGCCACATGATCTCCCTTTGGGCCGGCTCGCTCTCCGGGGTAAATAACTCCTTGCATACCCTCCCGTCCAAGTCGTCCGGACAACTCAACCCCAGGTAATGCAAGAAGGTGGGCGCGAGATCCTCAAGACGCAAGGCGGTTTCCTGTTGTTGCCGGACGTCCGGGCCGCGCATGAGAAAGATGCCGTCTGAGGCGTGGTGGGCATTGGTGATCTGGACCAGGGGGGTTTTGCCCCAGGTGCCCATGAGGAGGTTGCATCGTTTCGTTGGCCATAAGACAATGTCTGGAGCCGACGCCACAAAAGGCCCGTGATACACTTGTTCCCGCAGGTTTGCGTATTCGAACAGCTCGCCGCCATCAGGCAGCCGCAAGCTTTGCAGTTTTTCGAGGATTTCCCGACATAAGCTCCGGTATTCGGCGGGGTCAACAATGCCATGCTGCTCCCTTCCCCTGAGATTGAGGTTAATCCCCTTGGAGGCATCTGAGACCATGTAAGCCCGGGTCTTCCCCCAATCGGGAATCGGACTGCTGGGCGGGAACATGCTGATGAACCGGTGCGGCACATATTTTTCCAGGTGAATCAGCCCGGTCCTTTTCGCCAGGAAAATAAGGTTTTCCCGGGTTAATCCGAGTTTTCCCAAAAAGTTACTGAGATTTCCTTTGCTGCCATAAATATTTTTCTGCCGTTCTTCCAGAAACTTATCCACGTTTCTATTCACGGACACCTGGTAAGACAAGTATCCCTGCTGCATTAACCAAATATTCATGAAGAAGACATATTCCCCCTGGGCGAAACCATGGTCGGACATGACAGCCACGCTGGCGTTTTGAAAGAAACCGGCATCTTCCATTTTTTTAAGAAGTTGGTCGATATAACAATAATAATCCTCCACCCCCTTGCGGTTTCCTTTCTGCCACTCCAGGTGGGAAATGTGATCGGTTCCGGAAACAACCACCATTGCCACATCCCACGGTTCTTGCTGTAATAGTTTTCCAAAGACCTCCAATCTCCTCTGCTCCACCTCCCGCAAAAGCTGAAACCTGCTTTGCCAGCGCCGCTGTTTCATAAGCGTCGTCCAATCGTCAATATAGCCTTGGGCCTGCACCCAGGCAAGCTTCTCCTGCGGGAAGACATAGTCCGAGTGGGAAGGCACCGGAAAACCCGCCACGCACACTCCATTGACGGGCTTGGGAGGGAAGGTCAGAGGAATATTCACCATTACCACGCGCCGGCCAGCCTCGGTCAAATAATCCCAAAAGGTGGCCGACTGGCAATCGGTGGAATACGCAAGGTCCTTCTCGCCGTTCGCATTCATCTTCTGGAAATCGAACAACCCATGTTTGCCGGGATTTTTGCCGGTGGCAAAGGAGGTCCAGGCCGGCGCCGTCACCGGCGGGCGGGTGCTCTGCAACACCCCCCGCACGCCTGTCTGCATGATGCCCTGCAAAAACGGCAACCTCCCTTTCTCCGTCAACGGCTTGATGATATCAAAGGTTCCACCGTCAAGACCTATAATGATTAATTTTTTCCCCATAATTAATCTCCTTAATATGCGGTTTTTGATTTACTGTATACATTTGCTGCGGCTAACACAATTCCATAATACAGCCATGAATAATAGTTGTAAAATCCCAGATCAATGAAATTATGAACAAACGATGCTATTATGAATATTTCTAAACCTGTAAGCATAATCAAGGCATCACCTTTTTGATTAATTTTGGCATTTTTTATTCTACGCCACAACGTAAAATACCAGAGAAAAAAAACCGTAAACCCCAATATTCCAATTTCTGCCCCCATCTTTAAAGGTGAACAGGTAGTTTCATAGAGCATTCTGCGTTTCCAGAATTCTTCTACTTCGCTGGCCACTTGAACCTGCTTCATGGCAGTCTCGCTATATTGAGAAAGGTTCCCCATGCCAACTCCGAAGAGCGGACGATCCAGCATGGTCCGGAAAGCAACCTTTCCAGTATACAATCTACTGAAACTCTCTCCACTCTGCTCTTTTAATTCGATGAACCTTTCTACCGTGTAGGGCGCCCAGAATACCGCCGCCATGAATAACAGTCCTGCAAATAGCGTTATCAACAAAGCCCTTAGGTATTTTCCACTCTTTATAAATGCTAATCCTAAAATACCCGCCAGAACCAATATGCTGCCGCGTGTCCCGGATATCACTATAGCTACCAGCCCCAGTATAAATATTGTATAACTTAAACCCGATTTTTTACCAGAGACCACCCTGGTTACGGCAACACATAATGGCAACTCCATATAGGGCAATATCTTCGTAACGTCCATTTGAAAGTTGTTCAGCACAAATTCATTAAGATATCCTCGATCCTTAAAAATTATAAAACTGATAATAATTATTAGACAATACAATATGTTTATCAGTGTTATTTTGTTAACAATTTCATTGACCATCTTCTCCGTTTTCAACAGACTAAGACAAATGACTACCAAAAAAAATAATGGAAAATACTGCCCCCAAAACAATATGGCCCGGGTTTTATTTGCGGCAAAAAATATCGTGGCAAATCCCCACATCCAATAAATGAGGAATAAATTATAAATATTATCCCATGCCAAAGCCACCTTTTTTAAGAAGACAGACAATAATACTATAAACATAAAGAAAAAAACAAAAAAATAAAAACTCCATTCAACAGAATGGAAACCAAAGGTGCCTCTCCCAGGAAACAAAGGGGAGGTGATCAGCACAATTAACATGAATAGCCATATTAATTTGACCAGGGGGTTTATCTTATTAATTTCAGCCATATTATTCATGCAGGCACCTTAAAACCAATCTTTCTTTTCAAGACATCCTTAATAAACTCATCACTTTTCGAGAAAGCAGTTTTATAATAAAAGACGAAAATACCAGCGATCAATATCGTATTTATGGTTATTTTCATAGCGCCTTCTGCCACGATATTGATAACACCCATCAAGGAAAACAAGATCACCACCGGTGGAACCGCCTTATAGGTTTCTTTTGATAACGATGCTATCCCCATGCAAAAATAAATTTCCAGAATTCTTACCACATTGATCAGAACCGTCGCCACACAGGAGGCCATCGCCGCGCCCAGGGCCCCATAGATCGGGATCAGCCAGAAGTTTAACCCGAGGCTGGCCCCTGCCAAAATAAGCGAATTGACCAATTCCGTCTTCTGCCTCCCGGTCATGGTTAAGGTATATCCAACTCCCCCGGTAATACAATTGATTAATTGACCGAAGGAAAGAATGATCAGCACCAGAGAGCCGGGGTTTACATATTCCTCCCCGAAAATCTGCATGATCTCCTTGGCTGAAAATTGGATAAAGATAAAAATGGGAAGGGTTATGAAGGTAACCCACCGGGTGAGGCCTTTCAGGATAAAAGATAACCGCTCAATTTCGTTCTGTTGATACAAATTGGCTGCCAAAGGCGCATAGATGGCATTGGCAGCCGCCAAAAAGATGGTCATGGCAAACGGCAGTTGGTAGGCAGCCCGATACAACCCCACCTCTTTATTCGTGCTGAGCCAGCCGAGCATCAACGTGTCCGTCCAAGCGATGAGGTACTGCAAAAAGCCCACAAAAAGCAACGGGATAGAATAAGCGACCAGACGACGGATTTCGAAAACCGGCTTCACCGCCGCCTCCCTGATGGCGGGAAACAGATAATTTAGAAAAACCAGGGCTGCCATGACTGCCACCACATGGGAGATAACGAAAGCATAGATCATACCCGCCAGGCTCAGGCCATAAACATAAAAAATTACAATCAAGACGATATTGGCAAGCGGCTGGATAAGATCGCGACTGTAAACCGTATATTTCAGGATGTGAAATCCCTGTAAAAGGGAAGCGGTCGTGGTCAACAGGACCACAAATGGCAGGCTGTAGGAGAACATCTCCAGAGCCCTCTGCATCTCCGGCTTATGAAACACTGCATTTGCCAGCCAACCGGAACATAGGTGTAATAAGAAAGAAAGAAAGATCGCGTTGACCAGTGAAAGCAAGGAGGCTGATAACAACACCCCTTTCAACTTTGCCGGCGAATCATCAAGATTGATGGAGACAAATCTCATGCCCCCTACATTTAAACCGATCCTGGCAATAATATCACCGACTTTTATTACGGCAAAGCCCAAAGCATATACGCCGAAGCCTTCCACTCCCAGAAGCCGTGCAATCAGAACCTGACTGATGAGAAATAATCCTTTCCCAGCCAGCCCCCCCAAAAATGAGACTCCGGCGCCGATGGCCACCTTTTCCACATCATCCTGCAATGCCTTGCTCTGTAAATTGTCACAAGAGGTGCTTTGGTTCATAACGCTATGGCAACAATGCAGGAGGCTCTGTAGCCCCTTCGACCGCCCAATTTCTGGAGACCCGAGATTGGCCCCCCCACGAACAGGATATCAGAAAATCTCGGTGGGTTAACGGGAACCGGCCTCCTGCCAGGCTGGATGGCCAAAGATCCGGCACCGCCTGGCGGCTTGCGCCGCCGTCAGCCCTGCGCCGGTGGCAAGAAGGAGCCCGGGGGTGGCTTTGACGGATGGAACGGTGGACAAAGGGCACGGGAAGCAAGGAAGCACCAAGTCCCCCCGGGGGAGGGGTCATGCCGTGAGCCTCTCCACCGGCACGCCGGTTGCCGGTACTGATCCCGGGGTCCACCCGGCCTCCCGGATCAGGTTCCGAGCAATTGAGGGAGGGGTATTGACGCCTGAGAACCGATACGTCCTTAATCCGAGACGCGTTCAGGACAACTTGGCAGTCCATGTATCTGAAAGGCTTGCTTTGAGCAAGGCTTTACTCCTGGATCGGCCTTTTACCGGGAAAAATATTGCAAAATGATCTTACTTACATCTTCAATGGCAATATTGTCAACCGCTATTTGTTGAGAAATAAACAGATGCGCATCATCATACGTGTGCATCCCCTGGAAATGGCTGGTCGCAAAGACGCGCGGCCTCCCCAGCGCCCCCTTTAAATCGTATCCGTAATGCGGCAAGAGGTATAAATCGGGACCCCGGGTGGAAAAATCTCCCTGAAATATCTCCTGATTGGAAAAAATGCGATGGATAACCGGGTCTCCCTCAAACGTCAGCTCAGTCAACTGCTCCTTGAGCTTTGCCAGCAAATCCTCATAACGATCCCGTTCCACCTTTCCCCGGGCGTATCTTTCCCGGAGGTGAAGGTAGAGGCGCGAGGGGTCAAGGCAAAATACCTCGGATGAGGAGGTCATGGAGGCGAGGCCTTTCTGCCCTTCCAACTGCAAATAGTTGTTTTCCACTAGCCACGTATTGATATACACCTCCGTACGAATCGGGGTGAAGCCATGATCGGAGCACGTCAAAAAGAGGGCCCCATCCCTGGCCGCCCGCTGGCTCAGGGAATCTATGAGGTTATCTAATTCCAGATAAAACCGTTTAAAAATGGGGTAATATTGACCATCCAGGGCTGATTTGAAAAAGAAGTGATGCAATCTGTCGGTCTCGGTGACGGTAGCGATGAACAGTTGCCAGTCTTCGGAGTCATAGAGATATTCAATGGCAAGCTTTCTCTTGGCAAGCGTCTCAAACAGATTTACAAAAAACTTTTCCGGGTTCTCAGTAGCCAATTTGGCGTTGACATCAATGTGGTAATCAATGCTCTTAAGATATCGGTAAACCCGGTCTGGGAACGTGGCTTTCTTGAGGTCCAATGCCACAAAGCCGCTGACCATCACCCCATTCATCGGCCGGGCGGGGTAGGTCTGGGGGATATTGAAGGCCACAGTCCTAAGATTTTCCCGTTCCCAGAAGGGCGCCACCTTGAGGGCGCTGAAGTTGGGGAAGCTATATTCGTACGTTTCCGCATTAAGTTCCACAAATCCGAAGATTCCATGCTGCCCGGGATTCATGCCGGTCATGAAATTGCTCCAGGATACCGAGGAAACTTCCGGCAGGGAAGAGCGCATGCGGAGTAATTGGCCCTGCTCACAGCAGCGGGCCAAGGCGGGCATCAGGCCGCGGTTCAGGTATTCGGCCAACAGCGAATAAGGTACTCCGTCCAAACCTAAGACCACTACTTTCCGGTCAGATTCCAACATACTCGGGCTTTTCCCTCTTCCCAGGCAGTTGGGGGAAGCCTTTGTTCGGGTCTTTCTTTTTCGGTCGGCCGGATGGCAACTGAAACCTTTCCCCACGCAGGGTTCCGGAGCATCGCACGCCGAGTTAAAAATACCCCAGGTTGCGAAGCTGCTCCATAATCTCTTCCTTGCTCTGATTACGGCCGGCGCGCTCGGGCCCGTCCGGGGTCCCCAATTGGGTGCACGGGGCGCATCCCAAACTCCGGTAACCCTGGTCATAGAGCGAACAATAGGGAACGTTATGGGTTCTGATGTATTCCCAAATGTCCTTTTCGGTAAAATGTAAAATCGGATGCACCCTGACATGCGCCGGATGTTCCCGAGGGGAGAAATAGGCTTCATGCACCCGGTCAGGCTGTTCATCCCACCGCATCCCGGTTATTAACGCCTGCCAACCGTAGGTCATGATAGAATCGGCGATTACCTCGGCCTTTAACTTTAAACAACACTCCTCGGCATTTTCGGCAATCCTGATATTTTTTAACGCCTCCTTATTGCAGGCAATCAGCAGGTTCAGATCCCATTCCCTGGCGAGGCGATCCCGAAATTCATAAATCTCCTTAAATTTTACACTGGTATCGATATTTAAGATGGGGATCTCGACCCTGCCCCGCCCCAGGTCGCGGAGGAGATGCAAGGTAGTGGTGGAATCCTTGCCACCCGTCCAGGCAAGCGCTATTTTCCCGGAATATTTTTCCAGGGCCTCTTTGAGCACTTCCTTACTCTTATGAATTTTGGCTTCCAAATTATCCATGCTCGTGTCAATCCCCTTCAGCAGTGCGATAGAAAGAAAAATCGCCAGACATTCCAACAGAAGGCTACGCTGGCTGCCAGGTCACTTTCGGCAGAATATAGTCATTGATGATGAAGGTGCGGTATCGCCGTACAAAAGACATCATTGCCGTCAGCACCTCCAGGGTAAGAAGGTGGGGTTGCAAGCCAAGGTCAAGCAATCCGGTATGCACGGGGTGATAATAATGCTCTTCCGCTTCCCGCCGGGGGTTGGGGATCGTCTGGATGTTGACCTTCAATCCCAGCGCCTGGCCAGCCTCTTTGACCTTTTCGGCCAGGTCGTTCACTGAAAAGGTCTCCACAAATTGGTTGAAGACCCGGTACTGGCCCCGCTTTGCGGGATGCAACAGAGCCAGTTCCACGCAGGCCAAGGTGTCTTTTATATTGAGATATCCCCGGGTCTGCCCCCCTTGGCCATATACGGTAAGAGGAAAACCAGCCACCGCCTGGACGATGAAACGGTTGAGCACGGTGCCGAAAATAGCGTCGTAATTGAAAATTGGAGCCAAACGGTCGTCCAGCGCTGACTCCTCGGTTTGCACCCCATAGACGGGCCCCTGGTTCAGGTCCGTGACGCAGATGTCCCATATGCGACAGTAAAAGTACAGGAGATCCCCGTCCTGGGCCTTGGTCAGGTGGTACAGGGAGCCAGGGGTTTTGGGGTACAGGAAGGTATGCGTGCGGCCTCTGTGGGTAACTTCCAAGTAGCCTTCCTCGATGTCAATGTTGGGAGTGCCGTAGACCCCCATGGTGCCCAGTTTGACGATGTGGCAATCCGGGGCGAATTCCGCCACGGCATGGATTAGGTTGCAGGTGGATACCAGATTGTTGGTCAGCGTAAAGATCGCGGCTTCCCGCCCCATCATGGAATAGGGCGCGGAGGGCTGTTCGGCGTAATGCACGACCCCTTCGGGGCCGAATTCCCGAAAAACCCGGGCAAGCAACGGGTAGTCGCAGACATCGCCGATAAAAACCTTGATCCGGCACCCGGAGAGCGACTCCCACAACTCGGCCCGCTGATGGAGATTGGGCACCGCCACCAGCGGTTCACAATTCAACGAGGTGCAGGCCTGCCGCCGGAAATAGTTATCCACCACCGCCACCTCGTGCCCTTTGCGGGAGAGGTACATGGCCGTGGGCCACCCCAGATAGCCGTCGCCTCCTAAAATCAACACCCGCATGAGGAGTCAGGCTCCTAAAGAAACCTTCTTGACGCCAAGCGGTTCCAGGACAGCCTCAGGTAGCCTGCGGGCGGGGCCGGAAGAGAGAAAATCATTCAGGACACCGTGGCGGGTGAGGTAGGCTTTGATTTCCGCCACACTCATCGGTTTTTGCAAAGAGGAAATGTAGGGATGCCGGTTTTCCTCAGCCGGCAGTTCTTCGGGATAGTGGTAGACAATGGTCTGATAAAAGGCACGCAACGCCGGCAGGATGGCGAACATGGTGGGCAGTTCCTTAACTCGGTTTGCTTCCTCCTGGGTCATCAGCTCCTCATAAAGCTTTTCTCCGGGGGTTGCACCTACATAGGTAATGCTGACCTGTTCCGGGTCATGGCCGACCCTGGGAGCCAACAAATCAATCATGGCCTTGGCCAGATCCGGGATGCGCATGACCGGCATCTTGGCGACGAGGACCTCACCCCCGCACGCCAGCATGGCCGCTTCCAGCACCATCTGAACGGCCTCTTCAATGGTCATGACGAACCGGGTCATGCGCTCGTCGGTAACCGTGACCGCCTCCCCTTGCAGGATCTGCTCCGCAAAGATGGGTACCACCGACCCCCGGGAGCCCAAAACGTTGCCGAAGCGGACGCTGGAAAAGACCTGCCGGCCATTGTTGTTCACAATATTGGCGGCGGTCATGATTCGCTCCCCCATGAGCTTGGAGGTCCCCATGACGTTGGTGGGATTCACCGCCTTATCGGAGCTGGTAAAAATCACCCGGGAGACATTATTGTGCATTGCTGCCTGCACTACGTTTTTCACCCCGGTGATGTTGGTCTGCACTGCATCAAAAGGATTATATTCCGACAAACTGACATGCTTAAAGGCGGCGGTGTGGAAGACAATATCCACTCCCCGGGTAACGTTCATCAGTTTCTGCGGGTCGCGCACATCCCCCAGATAGGAACTCACCAATCCGGTATTGCGATAGGCGTTACCCAGGCAAAATAATCCCGATTCATTGTTATCCATTAACCGGAGTTCGGCAGGCTCGAATTTGATCAGTTGGCTAACCAGCTGCTGACCTACGGTGCCGGCTGCCCCGGTAACCAGGATCGTCTTGTTCCGGTAAAATTCTCTCATAGGTTCATCTTTTGGTGGCAACCTGCCCGAAGGTTTTATGAGCTTCCCATAGCCTGACTCCGGGGAGCCAGGGTATGGGAACGCCGCCCTCCCCGGCGATCTTTCTCAGTTATCCTGTTTCTGGTTATAGTAACTCTGGTATTTTTTATAGTAGTTGTGGTAGCCGCCGTAGTTCAGGCGCTCTTTCTTGGCCATGGTGAGGATGCCCCCGAGGATACGACAGTTGCTTTGAGAAAGCAGGTGGACGGCCAGGCGGGCTTCTTCCCGGGTGGTGCCATGGTGTTTGAATACCAGCACCGTCCCATCGATCATGGTGGCAATGGACCGGCTGTCGGCAAAGCCGATGATGGGCGGGGAGTCAATGATGATGTGCTGGTATTCCTGGCGCAATTGATTGATCAGATTTCTAAAGGCCTTGGAACTGAGCAGTTCATTGGGGTTGGGAGGCATGGGTCCCGCGGCCAGGACATAGAGGTTGGGAACGCCGCTGGGCCGGATGATATCTTCCAGGGATTCGTTGCCAGTAAGGTAATTGGTCAGGCCAGGCCGCAGGGGCAGTGAAAAAATCTTGTGAATGGTGGGCTTGCGCAAGTCGGCGTCGATAACCAACACCTTGCGATCCAGCCGGGAGATGGCGATGGCTACCTGGGTGGCCAGCGTGGATTTGCCTTCGCTGGGATTGGCGCTGGTGACCACGATGGACTGGGGCGGGGTCTCGGAGAAGGACATCATGATGGTGCTGCGGATATGGGAAATGGCCTCGCTCACCAGGGACATGGGCTGGGTATAAGGGATAAGCCCCACGGACTCCTGCTCCTTTTGGCCCGGAGGGGTGGAGTTCCCGCTCACAAAGGGAACCATCCCCAGAGCCGGGATGCGGCAGACCTTCTCCAATTCTTCCGTAGTTTTTATCGAGCTGTCCAGGTATTCCACGAAAAAGGCCGTCCCGATGCCTCCCATGGTCCCCACCAACACGGCCAGAACGGAAAATAACAGGGGCCGGGGCATCCAGGGCTCATAGGGCTCTTCCGCCGGGTTGATGACCGAGACGTTGCTGGGCACCATGGTGCTGGCCACGCTGGCCTCTTTCATCCGGGCCAGCAGGCCTTCGTAGAGGGCCTGATTGGTCTGCAAATCCCGCTTCAGAATGTGGTGGTGCACCAAGTCGTTTTGAAGATCGATCATGCGGCCCTTTTGCAGCTCAAATTCCTTCTTCAACAGGCTCTCGGCCCGGCTGGCGGCCTCGTAATCCGCCTTGATGCTGGCCTCCAGACGTCTGACCTCTTGGCTGAGGCGCTGCCGCAACTCCTGCATTTTGGTGGCCTGCGCCTTGAGATCAGGAAAGTTCTTCCCGAAAATCTTGGCGTCCCCGGTGACTTGGGCTTCGAGGGCAATGAGTTGCTGGCGCAACTGTTGAATAAGGGGGTTGTTGGTAATGGGGGGCGCGTCCACCCCCTTTTCCTTGATTTGCCGATACTGGGCCTCTTTGGCCGCCTTTTCCGACTGGGCCGTAGTCAGCAACTTGCTGACCTCGATGTATTTCTGGATCATCACGTTGACTTGTGGGTCTTCCAGGGCCAAAAAGTCCTTTTGCTGACCATGCTCGTACACCAGCCGTTCAGACGTCTCCAACTTCTTACCCAGTCGGGTCAGTTCGCTGTCCAACCATTCCCGCAGCATGGAATAGGACTGCTGCCGGGTGCTCATGGCCAGCTTCACATATTCCTTGTGGACCGCCTCCACAATCTTCTGGGCCAGAGCCTTGTCCGTTGATTTATAGGAAATGTTTACCAGAAAAGACTTCTTTACCGGTTCCACCGAGAGGTGCTCCAGCAGGTATTCGGCGTATTTCTGCCTGATAACCTGCGGGGAGTCGCCGGGGTTGTCCTTGGCCAAATCTTGATAGGAGGGATGCTCCTTCAGATTCAGGGAGTCGATGAGCCCATAGGCCATGGCCGGGGACTGCAGAATCGCATATTGGGTCTCGTAAAACCGGTCCAGTTCACCGGAGCCGGTGATGGCCCCCAGGGGATCGGCTTTCTCCCCCATCAGGGCCGAAGGGTTGTCCTGGATGATCTGCAGGGTGGAGGAGACCTTATAGATAGGGGACATCAACAGGAGAACCAGCAGGACCGCCAGGAGCACCCCTGCCAGCACTCCCACAACCCACCACTTGCGCTTTTTGATGACCTGCCAGTAATCCCTCAAATGAACGCCTTCCTCTAAATCTTCCGGGTACACCACCACCGGAGGAGCGGCCAAGGGAGACGAGGTCTTTACGGGGATTTCTGCGGGAAAGTTATCAGCCATCAGGTAAATCCTGCTCGGCGCCTCAGACCCTGCAAGATAGTCTTCCGGAGCCTCAGATCTGTTTGGGTTTGTTCAGTGGGGGCCCTCCGGCCCCGGCCTGGACCGGTCTAAAACATGGCGGCCGGCGCCACGGACACGCTGCCCGGCAGAAGCGTTTTGAACTCGAAGAGGAAGCGGCGGATGCCGCTTTCCTGCACGAAGACGATATCATTTTCCTTGAGGGGCACGTCTTCTTCCTGGCCTTTGGTGACGCTGCTCAAGTTTACCGGGATGACCTGGCGTTGGCCGTTCTCGTCCATACGCAGCACCGTGGCTTTGGAGGAGGCCAGCAGGATGTGGAGGCCGCCGGTTTCGGCAATGGCCTTGGCCACCGTCATGTTATCCTTGAGCAATACCGCCCCGGGTTTGGCCACGGCGCCCAGAACATAGGCGGTCTTGGCATAAGGTATATAGACCACGTCCCCGTTTTTAATGGAGAAATTCAGGGACATGTCCCCTTTGAGCAACAGCCGGTTCAAGTCCACCACGATGGTTTCCGTGCCCGCCGAGAAGGAAGGAGGCGGGGCCTCGGCCTGAAGGCCGGGGGACCTTGGCTGGGGGGCTGCTTCCCGGGCTGCTGCCAAACCCCCTTTGCCAGCTGTCCCTCCGTGGGGTCCGGCAGATCCCGGGCGGCGCCGGATGATGTGGGCCACTTCCCCGGCCTTGTCTGAGAGCCCTCCGGCCACACCCAGCATCTCCAGCAGCGAGCGGGGCCCGATCAACGGGTAAAAATCCGGCTTTATCACCGCGCCGGTGACCGCCACCCGCTGGTGCTTGAATTCCTTGACGATCACCGTGATACTGGGTTCCTTCAGATAATCCCCTTCTTTGTATAGGCGGGCCAGTTTCTGGGCGATTTCCTGGGGAGTCAAGCCTGCCACCTGCACATCTCCCACCAGCATGAGCCGAATCTGCCCCTGCCCGTTCACTCGGGTTTCAGCCCGCAGCTTTTCGCTATCCAGGAAGATGATCTCCAGCAGGTCCTCAGGGCCTACCTGATAATCCTGGTAGTCCGTCGGCGCCGGTTTGACCATCTGTTTCAGCAACTGCTCCTGCAACCGGGTCTGCCGGGCTTGGACTTCCACATTGGCCGCCACCTGCTGAACGGGCCTGCTGGCAACCGGCCCGCCGCAACCGGCCAGCCACATCAAAACTGAGACGGTGGAGAAAAGATGAATGAACCGCATCGCTCTGATAAGCACTTCCATGATAAAGAGTGATTTTCGGTCTTAATCGTTAATTCGCCTCAAGGGCAGATAACCAAAAAAGACACCGTCCTTAATTCACCCTGATCATTAGCGATAGTATGTATTGTGAAGGCACTTAGGTATTATATTCCCAAAAAATTCATGAGATTTTCGGGACCGCTTTTCTTTCCCGCAAGGTAGCAAGCTCAAAATCGTTTAATGATTATCTGTCGGCGACGGGGATGCGAGGGATTACTCGGCGGTTTTATCTATCTCTCACTATGTTAGCGGCATATTACTCCCTGGCAGTTTCCTTGTCAAGTTTAAAATCCACCCCCTCCGCTTCCAAAGCTCGGCAGCTTCACAAGCGTATTATCCTTCCCCTGAGCCTCAGCGCGTCTCTTTCGAAAAAGGCACCTCCGGCTTTTTCATAAATATCTGAAAAAAATCCCGGAGTGGTTCAGCCCGCCCCAACCGGCCTAGCCGAGGGAAACTCCTCCCCTTTTCAGCTTCCCGCCTCCCCCGGCCATTTCCTGCCGGCCCGGAAGGCTTCTGGGGCGGCCTTGACAAACTGCGGAGATTACCGTTTAATATGGAAAAATAATTATCATTTTCAAAGGTTTACCTGGATGCCGCTGTTTAACAAAGTGCTGGTGGCCAACCGCGGTGAAATCGCGGTGCGCATCATCCGTGCCTGCAAAGAACTGGGCCTGCCCACGGTGACTATTTACACCGAACAGGACGCCAACGCCATTCACATCGTGAAGGCGGATCAAGCCATTTCCGTGAGCCCCGGGCCGGTGGCCGGCTACCTTGATTTTGAGCAGATCATCAAGGTGGCCAAATGGGCGGAAGCCGACGCCATTCACCCGGGCTATGGCTTCGGGGCGGAAAACTGGGAGTTCGCCCAGGCGTGCGCCGATGCCGGGATCACTTTCATCGGCCCCTCCCCCGAGGCCATTCGCCAGATGGGCGACAAGGTCCTGGCCCGCCAGCTCATGACGGCAGCCGGGGCCCCCATCATTCCCGGTTCGCCGCTCATCACCGACGACCAGGAGGCCCGGGAGCACGCCGCCCGCATCGGCTTCCCCATGCTGGTCAAGGCCAAGGGCGGCGGCGGCGGCCGGGGCATGCGCCTGGTGGGGAACGTGGCCGAACTGCTGGACAGCCTGGAAGGAGCCCGCCGGGAAGCCCGCCGCTCCTTCGGGGACGAGGGCATCTACCTGGAGAAATTCATCGAGGAGCCCAAGCACATCGAGATCCAGCTCCTGGGCGACCAGCACGGCCACATCATCCACCTGGGCGAACGGGATTGCTCCATCCAGCGGCGGCACCAGAAGCTCATCGAAATCGCCCCCTCCCTGGTGCTCACCCCGGAAAAGCGGGAGGAGATGGGAGAGGTGGCCAAAAAGGCGGCGGCCTCCCTGGGCTACCATTCTTTGGGCACCATGGAGTTCCTGGTGGACAAGCACTTGAACTTTTATTTCCTGGAAATGAACACCCGGGTGCAGGTGGAGCACCCCATCACCGAGCTGGTGACGGGCATCGACCTGGTGAAGGAGCAGATTCGGGTGGCCGCCGGCCAGCCTCTCTCCTTTAGCCAACAGGACGTCACTCTCCGTGGTCATGCCATCGAGTGCCGCATCAATGCCGAAGACGCCCGAAACAACTTCTTCCCTTCCCCCGGCCGCATCACCCGGTATTTCTCTCCCGGCGGCATCGGGGTCCGCCTGGACGGCTGCGTCTTCGGCGGCTATGAAGTGCCGCCTTATTTCGACCCCTTGCTGGCCAAACTCTGCGTCTGGGGACTGACCTGGGAGGAAGCCTTGAGTCGCATGGACCGGGCTTTGGAGGAATACATTATCCGGGGCATCAAGACCACCATCCCCTTTTACCGCCGTCTCCTCAAGGACGAGGAATTCCGGGCCGGCACCTTCACCACCGATTTTCTGGAGCGGAAATTGCCGGAGTTGGTATATGAGGATGTGGCCGAGCCGTGGGATCTCTTCTACGTGGCCGGCGCCGCCCTTTTTTGTCATCTGAACCAGATTGCCAGGAAACGGTAACCACTGCCATGTTCACCCCCGTCAAGATAACCGACGTTACCCTCCGGGATGGACAGGATGATTTCGTCCACAAACTCCTGGTCCAGGAAGACCTGACGCGTTTGGCCGGCATCCTGGACCGGGCCGGGTTTTATTCCATCGACTGTTGGGGGGGCTCCACCTTTTATGCCACCCTAACTGAAATGAAGGAGGACCCCTGGCAGCGCCTGCGGCGTCTCCGCCGGGCCCTGCCCAATACGCCCATCCAGATGATCGTCCGGGGCCGCATGCTGGTGGGCTTCAAACCCTACCACGCCGAGGTGGTGCGGAAATTCATCACCCGGGCGGCCCATTTCGGAGTGGACATCCTCCGGGTGTACGACAATCTCAACGACCCGGACAACATGGCGGTGGCGGTGGACATCGGCAAGGAGCTGCGCAAACAGGTGGAGGCCACCGTCCTCATCAGCCAGAACCCGCACATCACCATCGACGACTACCTGAACATCGCCGGCCGCCTGGTAAACCTGGGGGCCGACGTCATCTGCTTCAACGACTCTTTCGGGGTGCTGACCCCCTTGCAGGTCGCCACCCTGGTGGGCGCCTATAAGCGCTATTTCTCCCAGCCCGTCCGCCTCCACCTGCACGACAACCTCCAGGCCGCGGTGGCCTGCTGTCAGGAGGGCGTGCGCCGCGGTGCCGAGATGGTGGACACCCTCATGGCTGACCTTTCCTGGCCGTACGGGCCCCCGCCCCTGCAATCCCTGATGTTCTCCCTGGGCGGCACCCGCTATGACCCCAACATCGATATGGACGTCCTGGGCGAGGTCTCCGAATTCATCGAGCACCTGAAAGATAAATACCACTACCAGGAACCCGCCATCCGCAAGCCGGATGATCTCCCCGGACCTTCCACCATCCCCGGCCTCCTCAAGGATTTCATCCGGGAAGAACTCATCCGCCGGGAGGCCAGGGACCGGCAGAGCCATGCCTTCAAGGAAGGGCACCAAGTGTGGGCCGACCTGGGTTACCCGGCTCTCAAGGGGCGCATCCTGGAGATCGTCGGCCTCCAGGCAGTGGAGAACACCCTCTCCCGCCGCCGGTATGACACCCTGATCCCCAGCCTGGTTGACCTGCTGAAAGGAAAATTCGGGCGGTTGCACACCCCGGTTACTCTGGAGCTCCAGCACCGGGTGCTGGGCTGGGTTCAGGGCGTGGAGGACGAGTTGGCCGAGGAGGGCCAACTCCTGGAGCGGCCCGACCTGGAGCGGGAGGAAGACCTGCTCACCTATACGCTGTTCCCGGCGGAGGCCGAGACCTTCTTCACCTATCGCACCAGAAGCGCCGGACAGCCTCGCCTCCCACAGCCCCTGCGCCAGCCCTACCCTTTTTCCGTCAGCACCGCCAACCTGGTGATGGTGAACCGGGGCGAAGAGGTGGCTGCCCGCCTGGAAGGCGTGGGCGGCGAACGCCAGGGCAAACAGGTCCTGTTCATTAACATCCACGACAATACCGAAGAAATCCTGGTGCAACTGGCCCCAGGGGACGCCGACAAACCCGAGTACCTGGTCACCATGCACGGCGACACCTTTCGCATCCGGGTGGCCAAGACCTTCCCCCGGGACCAGGAATACACCCCCGTCTTTCTGGAAATCAACGGCCAGGTGGAGGAATTCCTCATCAAAACCGGCAAAGGTTAAAGAGATGGAGTTGGGGGGAGTTTCAGGGGGAGGCGGGGGGGTCCAGGCTCCCCCGGCCCTCCCCTCAAAGGCCACTGCTGCGGCCTTGAGGAGGGTGTCATGGGCGTGCGACCCCGGATGTTGTCTTCAGGGTGGTATCCCGGCAGCCGGAGCGGCTGTCAGGCGGAAATTGAGAAGTTTGTGGCCGGGGCGGCCCCCCTGCCCGCTGGCGTCAGGCCCCTGGGGGGCCTAATACCCCACGCGGGCTGGTATTTTTCCGGCCGGCTGGCGGCCCGGGTCTTTTTCCTCAATGCCAAGGCGGCGCAGCCCCAGGTGGTGGTGCTCTTCGGCGGGCACCTGCCCGGCGGGGCGCCCCTGCTGGTCACCGACGAGGCCTGGGAGACCCCCTTGGGCCAGGTGCCCCTGGCCACCGAGTTTTATGCGCCCCTCAAGGCCAGAGTCCACCTGAAACCCGAATATCCCGGCGACAACACCATCGAAGTGAACCTTCCTTTCGTCAAATACTTTTTCCCCCAGGCCAAGGTCCTGGCGGTGCGTTCCCCCCAAACCCCCGAGGCCCTGGAGCTGGGGGAGGCGGTGGCCCAGGTGGCCCAGGACCTGAAAGTCAGCGTGCTCTTTTTCGGCTCCGCCGACCTCACCCACTACGGCCCCAACTACGGCTTTATGCCCCAGGGAGTGGGGCCCAAGGCGGTCAAGTGGGTGAAGGAGGTGAACGACAAGCGCTTCCTGGAGGCGGTCCTCCATCTGGACGCCCTGGGGGCCATCCATGCCGCCAACCGGGACCAGAGCTCCTGCTCCGCCGGCGCGCCCGCGGCGGCCATGGCCGCCGCCAAGAGGCTGGGGGCGGCCAAAGCCATCCTGGTGGACTACTACACCAGCTTCGACGTCATGCCGGGAGACAGCTTCGTGGGCTATGGCGGGGTTATCTGGGCAAGATGAGGGAAAAAGGATCGGGTAGGACCAGAGACCTCAGGGCCCTGCCCTCCAGATCCCCTCCCAACCCACTTCTTTTTATTCTTAATTAGGATGAAGGCTTGCTGTAAAAAAATATAATCTGCTCGTTTAAATCATGTATAACTGATAAAGCTCAAAATAAACATTTTTTATAAAATAAATAAGGATTGGAGGTTTGACATGGCCATTGACAAAATTATTGCAGGAGTGCGTGGAGTTTATTTGGTTGCTGTTGAACTTTCAAAAAATTATTTTACTGTATCTCCAACCTCTCGCAAAGCTTATGGCGCTGATTTACTAATGACAGACCAAGATTGCCATCGTTCATGATTAATACAGGTAAAGACAAACTCAAATACGACGAGTTCCTGGTTGCTGAATAAAAAATCAAAAGAAACCGTCCGTAATACTCACTTCTATCTATTGGTAAATATAAAAAACGATAATGATATTGAGTATTATGTCGTGCCAAGCAAAATAATCTCCAGGAAAATGGTCATTGAAAAAACGGATAGGGGAACATGGTATGCAATTAGTCGTTTTGATGTCGAAAAATATAAGGATAAATGGGAACTATTGATGAGCAGCGAATGATTTCATTGGTATTGCGTCGGGGATCTTGAGATTATGAAAAAAGCGGGTTGAGCCGCACCAGCAGCCCAACCCGCTTCGCTTTTCTATACGGGATGGGGGGACGTTGGGGGATGGGGGAATGGCCCACCCCCCCTCGGCCCCCTCCCGTACCAACCACTCCTCTTAGTACATGCCGCCCATGCCGCCGCCCGGAGGCATGGCGGGCATGGGTTCTTCCTTCTTGGGTTTCTCGGCCACCATGGCCTCGGTGGTGATGAGCAGGCCGGCCACCGAGGAGGCGTTCTGGATGGCGAAGCGCACCACCTTCGTGGGGTCGATGACGCCGGCGGCCATCAGGTCCTCGTAGACGCCGGTCTCGGCGTTGAAGCCCTGGGCGCCCTTCTGGTTCTTGACGTGTTCGGCCACCACCGAGCCCTCGAACCCGGCGTTGTTGGCGATCTGCCGGATGGGCTCTTCCAGGGCCCGCTTAATGATGTTGATGCCCAACTGCTCGTCGTGGTTTTCCAGCTTCATCTCCGCCAGCGTCGGGGCGCAGCGCAGCAGGGCCACGCCGCCGCCGGGCACGATGCCTTCCTCCACCGCCGCCCGGGTGGCGTTCAAGGCGTCTTCGACCCGGGCCTTCTTCTCCTTCATTTCCACTTCGGTGGCTGCGCCCACGCGGATTACCGCCACGCCGCCCACGATTTTGGCCAGGCGCTCCTGGAGCTTTTCCCGGTCATAGTCGCTGGTGGTCTCTTCGATCTGGGCCCGGATCTGCTTCACCCGGCCTTCGATGGCCTCCCGGGAGCCGGCGCCGTCGATGATGGTGGTGTTGTCCCGGTCGATGTTCACCTTGCGGCAGGTGCCCAGCTCCTTCAAGGTGACGTTTTCCAGCTTCCAGCCCATGTCCTCGCTGATGACCTGGCCGCCGGTGAGGATGGCGATGTCTTCCAGCATGGCCTTGCGGCGGTCGCCGAAACCGGGGGCCTTCACCGCGGCCACCTGCAGGGTGCCCCGGAGCTTGTTCACCACCAGGGTGGCCAGGGCCTCGCCCTCCACGTCCTCGGCCACGATGAGCAGCGGCTTGCCCATCTTGGCGATCTGCTCCAGCAGGGGCAGGAGGTCCTTCATGGCGCTGATCTTCTTCTCATGCACCAGGATATAGGGTTCCTCCAGGTTGACTTCCATTTTTTCGGGATTGGTGACGAAGTAGGGGGAGATGTAGCCCCGGTCGAACTGCATGCCTTCCACCACCTCCAGGGTGGTTTCCATGCCCTTGGCTTCCTCCACCGTGATGACGCCTTCCTTGCCCACCTTGCTCATGGCCTCGGCGATGATGTTGCCGATGGAGGGGTCGTTGTTGGCGGAGATGGTGCCCACCTGGGCGATTTCCTTCTGATCCTTGGTGGGTTTGGAAATCTTTTTGAGCTCTTCCACGACCTTGGCCACGGCCTTGTCGATGCCCCGCTTCAAGGCCATGGGGTTGGTGCCGGCGGCCACCAGCTTGGCGCCTTCCTGATAGATGGACTGGGCGAGGATGGTGGCGGTGGTGGTGCCGTCGCCGGCCACGTCGGAGGTCTTGGAGGCCACTTCCTTGACCATCTGGGCGCCCATGTTCTCGAACTTGTCCTCCAGTTCGATCTCTTTGGCCACGGTGACGCCGTCCTTGGTGATGTTGGGGGCGCCGAAGGATTTTTCCAGGATGACGTTGCGGCCCTTGGGGCCCAGGGTCACTTTGACGGCGTCCGCCAGGGTGTTGACGCCCCGGAGCATGGCTTCCCGGGCCTTAACGTCGTACTTGATCTCTTTACCAGCCATTGTGGTGTATTCCTCCTCGTGAGAATCGTCCCGATAGTTCTTGGAGATGAAAAAGCAGATGAGGGTATCAGGCCTCGATGATGGCCAGGATGTCGTCTTCCCGCATCATCAGGTATTCTTCGCCTTCCACCTTGATTTCACTGCCGGCATACTTGCTGAACAGCACCCGGTCGCCTTCCTTGACCTGGAGGGCCATGCGGCTGCCTTGGTCGCTCATTTTGCCGGGGCCCACGGCGATCACTTTACCTTCGATGGGCTTTTCCTTGGCGGTGTCGGGGATATAAATGCCGCCCTTGGTCATTTGCAACTCCTCGGTCCGCTTGACCAAAACGCGATCATTTAAAGGTTTGACCTTCATTGAACAACCTCCTTTAGGTATGGGCAATTTAAAAAATTGGAAACTGCTTTGTGAATTTGTATGAGAGGGCTATTAGCACTCGATGCCATTGAGTGCTAATAAAGCATTAATCACCGGAGAGGAAAAATCAAGGGGGGAAGGGAGATTTTTTGCAAAAAAAAGCGCGGCGTCGCCGCCGCGCCCATGGTTCCCAGGGCCGCTACAATCTTTAACCGCCGGTTTTCGCCAGGCGCACCGGGCCGGAGCGTGCCGCCTGGTTGGATTTCTTCTTGGCTTTCTTGGGAGTGGCGCCGCTGTTGGTCTTCTTGGCGGTGTTAGTGGTGGACTTGATGGCTGGATTGCCCGCCGGTTTGGAGGCCTTGCCCCCTCCCAGAATGGAGGCGGTCTGCACCTTCACCTCGGAGGACGCGGCCTTGGCTTTGCCGGACTTTTCCTTGGTAACTGCGGCGGTCTGCACCGGCTTCTTCCCCTTGGCCGCCGCCACCGTCTTGCCCTTGCTCCGATATCGGGCGCTGGCTGCGGCCTTTCGGGAGCTGCCGCCGGCGCTGCTCCGCCGCCAACTGCGGCCTGAAACCCCTGCGGTTACCGGTTCGCTGGCCAAAGCCGGAAACTCCCCCCGGGCCATCATGATGTTGCGATTGAACTTGTCAGTGGCGTTCTGGGGGATTTTCAGGGCATAGGAGCCGACGTCTGGGGGCGTCACCCCCTTGCGGATCTCCGGGTTGAGCATCTGAATCTCTTCCAGGGAAACCCCGGAAGCCACCGCCGCAGCCTTCAGGGAGGTGGGCTCGGTGACTTTCACCGTATCAAACTTAAGGGGCGGCAGGTAGGGCACCCCCTTGAAGCCGAATTTCTCCGGGTTTTTGGCGATGATCATGGCGGCGATCATCTGGGGCACGTAATTCTTGGTCTCGGTGGGCAGGCACTGGTTGTCGGACAGCTCCCAAAAGTTTTTATGGGTGCTGGTATTGATCTCCTTCTCCACCCGGCCCTCACCGCAGTTGTAGCTGGCCGCCGCCAGGTACCAGGAACCGAAGCGCTTGTACAGGTCCGTCATGTACTTCGCCGCGGCCACCGTGGATTTCTCCGGATCCCGGCGTTCGTCCACGTAGTTGTTGATGGTCAGCCCGTAGCGCAGACCGGTACCCCGGATGAACTGCCACATGCCGCAAGCGCTGGCATGGGAATAGGCGTGGGGATTGAAGCCGCTTTCCACCATGGCCAGGTAGGCCAGGTCCTCCGGCAGGCCGTGCTCCTGGAAAATTTCGTGGATCATGGGCAGGTAGCGGGTGGAGCGGGCGAGGTAACGACGGATGATATTCTTGCGTTCCGTGGAGAAATATACCAGATACGCCTTCACCTGGCGGTTGACGTCAATGGGCATGTCATACTTGAGTTTCTGGTCCCACTTCTTCAGTTCTTCTTCAATGGAGGGATCCAGACCCTGGAGGCCGCTTTTGGCCGCCAGTTCCTCCATACGCTTGGCGCTCAGTTCCCCCCCCAGGGTTTCCTCCTTTTCCGCCGCCGCCTCAAACGGTTCCACCTCCTGGGCAGCCAACTCGGGAGGCGTGCCCTCCGGTTTAACCAGACCGCCGCGCTGCCCGCCACCGCAGCCCAGGGTCAACGCGCATGCCAAGATGACCGCCGTCCACCAGGAAAGCATAACAGAACCCCCGTATTGTGGGTGACTGATCGAAATTGCTCCGGGACCGGATGTCCCGCCTCCCCCGTGAGACGGGCTGCAGCAACTATGGTAACCCCATGCATAGCAGAGAACCGCCTTCACAATCAAGCAAAAAACGCATCAGAGCCGCATTTTTTCTGCGCAAACCCCCGGTTTCTGCGGTGAACTCCAGGAAATTCCTGGTAAAATGAAGCCGTCGGGCAGCCTGTTGGAGGAGATCGCGAAAGATCCGGCTACCCCGGCCCTCCCCTTTCCCTTTCCCGGGACCGAAGGAGAGGATGCTTGGCTGTAAAGAGGCGTTGGGGGCCAGTGGCCCCATCCCCCGGCCTCATGGCTGGGTTTTCCCGGCCAGCCTTCGGGTGGGACATCCTAATCGGGCAGCCCCTGCAAGATAAATACCATGTTTCCCCAGGACCTTCGCAGATGTTTGGCCCAGGCGCAGATCCTCCTGGCCCTCCTCATCTGGGCCGGGGCCCTGGCCGGGATCTCAGCCGGCCGGGAGCCTTTCGTCACCTGGCTCTACCACTTCGCCTGGTGGCCTCTCCTCCTCTTTCTGGACGGCCTCCTTGCCTTAAAAACCGGCGAGTCCTGGTGGTGGGATCGGCCCGGGGAGTTTCTCCAGGCCCTGGGCTTCTCCATCACCATCTGGCTGGTCTTCGAGGCGTTCAACCTCCACCTGCTGAACTGGCGTTATGTCGGGCTGGAGCCCCGGATCTGGCGGCGCTGGCCTGGGTATGGCTCGGCTTTTGCCACGGTGGTGCCGGCCATACTGCTCAGCGCCCGCCTGCTTCGGGCGGCGGGGGCCTTTGGCGGCCTGCAGGTCAAACCCCGGCAATGGCCGGGTTGGCAGCCCTGGTTTCTCATGATGGGAGTCGCCTGCCTTACCCTGCCCGTGAGTTTTCCCACGTATGCCTTTCCGCTGTTGTGGGTGGCCTTCTTCTTCCTTCTGGATCCCTGGGTGGAACTCCTGGGCGGCAAGAGTCTCACGGCCCGGCTGCTGGCCGGAGAGATGGAAGAAGCGCTTTGCCTCCTCACCGCCGGCCTAGCCCTGGGCCTCTGGTGGGAGTTGTGGAATTACCCTGCCGCGGCCAAGTGGATTTACACGCTGCCCATCTTGAATTTCGGGAAAATCTTTGAGATGCCGGCCCTGGGTTACCTGGGATTTCCGCCCTTTGCCCTGGAAGGCGCAGTCATGTACACTTTCTTAAAGGCGGTGGACCGGCGGCTGGGGGCCTTCCCCACGGGCCGGCGCCGCTTCTGGCTGACGCAGGCGGCCTTTTGGCTCATCATGTTTGCGGCCATCGACGCCCGGACGGTCCTGTCCTTCGCTTCCAGCTGAGGGGATGTCGGGCACCTCCTTCTGAACCGCTTTCAAGAGAACCTTGACTTTGAAAACCGCACCCTCAAACCTGAGAAGCGTCTTTGTCGTCTCCCTGGGCTGTCCCAAGAACCTGGTGGACACCGAGATCATGCTGGGAGAGCTGGCCCGGCACGGCTGGCAAGTGGTGGGCGAGCCGCAGGCCGCCGGCGTACTCCTGGTAAACACCTGCGCCTTCATTGCCCCGGCCGCCCAGGAAGCGGTGGACACCATTTTGGAGTTGGCGGCGCACAAGGTCCAAGACCCCGCCAAGCGCCTGGTGGTGGCCGGCTGCCTCAGCCAGCGCTATGGCGGCAAACTTCCGGAGCTCCTGCCGGAGGTGGATCTCTTCGTGGGGGTGAACGACTTCCCGCGCCTGGCCCGGCTCCTGGAAGGTGGGACTGCCGGCCGGGACCGCCTCCACTGCCAGGCTCCCCGCTATGATTACCCCGAGCCGTTGCCCCGTCTGGCCGCCACCCCGGCGTATTTAGCCTACCTCAAGATCGCCGAGGGGTGCAGCCACGCGTGCACCTTTTGCACCATCCCAAACATCCGGGGCCCGTACCGCAGCCGACCCCTGCCCACCCTGGTGGAGGAGGCCTGGCGTCTGGCGGAGGCGGGCGTCCGGGAAGTGGTCCTGGTGGCCCAGGATACCACCGCCTATGGGGCCGAATGGGCCTTTCAGCCGGGGCTGCCGGAGCTTTTAGCGGAGCTGGCCCGCATTCCCGGGTTCGCCTGGATCCGCCTGCTGTATGGCCATCCGGCTCGGGTAACGCCGCGGCTCCTGGAGGTCATGGCCTCCCACCCCCAAATCTGCCCGTATCTGGACCTGCCCATCCAGCACGCTCACGACGAGATGCTGCGGCGCATGGGCCGGCGCTACGGCAAGCGCTATCTTCAGGACCTTTTTCGGGAAATCCGGGCTTTCCTTCCCCAGGCGGCGTTGCGCACTACTGTGCTGGTGGGGTTTCCCGGAGAGACCGAGGAGCATTTCGACGCGCTGCTGGAGTTGGTCCGGGAGGTGCGGTTTCAACACCTGGGGGTGTTTCTCTACGAACCCGAAGAAGACACTCCGGCCCTGCGGCTGGGGCCGCCGGTGCCGCGGCGCACCGCCCGGTCCCGGGCCCGCCGGCTCATGGCCCCGCAAACCCGCATTGTCAAAGAGTGGCTGAAAAGCCTGGTGGGCACGGTGCAGCCCGTGCTGGTGGAAGGAGTGAGCCAGGAGAGCGACTACCTGCTGAGCGGCCGCCTCGTCACCCAGGCGCCGGACATCGACGGCCGGGTGCTCATCACTGCGGGCCAGGGAACGGTGGGGGCCATCCAGCCCGCGAAAATCACCCGGGCCCTGGCCCCCGATCTGGTGGGTGAGCTACTGAATTGAACCTGGAGGCGTGCACCCTGAATAAGGGTCCCTCCCCATTGCCAACCACAGGCCAGGGCGCTTATCCGATGTCTCTGCCATAAACCCGAAACGTCTTGTAAGGCCGGGCCCCCAGGCTCTTCAAGGCCCTGAGGTAGGAGGTCAGGTTCTCCGGAATAAGGGACAGGTCGCAGACCTCGCAGGGAGTATGGCGCACAATGTAGAGAAAGGTATTGATGACCATGGCGTAGTGCAGGCGCCGGGCCTGATAGGGCTGGTGCACCCCCAGCACCAGGGCCCGGGCTTTGCGCAGCGCGCCGCAGCGGGCGGCGTACAGGAGCCTGAGCCTCCCCCACAGCGACAGGCGGCCGTTCAGGCTCCTAACCACGGGATTGATGTCGGGCACGGTGATGCTGAAGGCCACCAAGCGGTCGCCGTCCAGGACCAGATTGCACAGCTCCGGCCGAATGAGTGGTCTAAGTTCATGAAACAGTTGGTCAAACTGGCTTCGGGACAGGGGCACATGGCCCCAGTTGGGTTCCCAGGCCTCGTTGAAGAGGTGGTACACCTCGGCGGCCCGGCGCCTCAGCTCCCCTCGCCGCAAGGTTCTCAGGACCAGGGGCTGGCCGTCCATGATTTTGTGGAGCAACCGCTCCATGGCCGCCTCGTCCTCCGGCCGCTCGTTGATGCGCAACGCCAGCCAGTCCATCACCTTGGCAAACCCCAACCCGGTGAGGAGCTCTGCATAATAGGGCGGGTTGTGGGTCTGGAGGATGGCCGGCATGGAATCGAACCCCTCTACCAACAGCCCCATCTCGTCATAGACGGAGAAATTCAAAGGGCCCACCAGGCGGGTCTTGCCCCGGCGGCCCAGCCACTGGGCGGCGGCGGCAAAGAGGGCCTGGGCCACGGCCGGCTCCGGCAGGCACTCGAAAAAGCCGAAAAAGCCGGTGGCCGGGTCGTGGTGCCGGTCATAGGCCCGGTTGATGTGGGCCGACAGCCGGCCTGCCGGCCTACCGTTAAGGTAGGCCAGGAAATACTGGGCTTCACCGATTTCAAAAAACGGCCCCCGCCGGGGGTCCAGGAAACGGCGTTGTTCGGGGAGCAAAGGCGGGACCCAGAAGGGGTCGCCCTCATAGATCCGCCAGGGAAGCAGAAGAAATTCTTCCAGCCGCGGCCCCCCCGCCACCTCAGCCACCCGGATGCCAGACCTGTCCTGCTTCATCCGCCCTGCCTCTTTAGGAACGTGTCAACGTGCTTAGGAGAAGCCGGAGACCCCCGGCTCTCCCCTCCCGCCCCCTTTCGTGCCCCCGCGACGGGGTTGGAGGCGAAGGTTCTGAGGGAAATGAGGGCCTTGCGGCCCTGCCCCCTCCCGCCACCCCCTGCGGCTCACTCGCTCTTCACGGTAGTGGCGACTCTGAGCTGATAGCGGTCCAGTTTGGCCAGCAGCGTGGGACGGGAAAGGCCCAGAAGCCGGGCAGCCTTGCTGCGGTTGCCGCCGGTGAGTTCCAGGGCCTCGCTGACCAGCAGGCGCCCCAGGATATCCATGCTGCGGTCAAAGAGTCCAGGGGCCTTGCCGCCTTTGGCCAGGATGAGCCCCCGCACCCATTGTCGCAAAAGCTCTTCCCCCTGGGCCTCCTCTCCCCCCGGGGTCCCCTCCCCGCCGATGGCTTGGGAGAGGTCCTCCGGCCGGATGGGGTAGCCCCGGCTGAAAATCAGGGCCTTTTGCAGGACGTTGGCCAGTTCCCTGACGTTTCCCGGCCAGTGATACCGCTTCAGGAGATTGGCGGACTCCGGCGTCAGTCCTGGATTGTTCAAACCCATCTCCCGGGAAAACCGGGCCAGGAAATATTCGGCCAGCAGCGCCAGGTCGTCCGGCCGCTCCCGCAGGGGCGGCAGCCAGATGGTCACCACTTTGAGGCGGAAATACAGGTCCTCCCGGAACCGGCCTTCCGACAGCGCCGCCTCCAGGTCCCGGTTGGTGGCGGCGATGATGCGCACATCCACCGGGATGGTTTCTCTGCCCCCCAGGCGCTCGATGCTCCGTTCCTGGAGAAGCCGTAAAATCTTGGCCTGGATGCTGAAAGGCATGTCGCCGATTTCATCCAGGAAGACGGTGCCCCCGTTGGCCTGCTCAAATTTTCCCACCCGCCGGTTGATGGCCCCGGTAAAGGCGCCTTTCTCATAGCCGAAGAGTTCGCTTTCCAGGAGCGTCTCCGGGATGGCCACGCAGTTGATCACCAGAAAGGACTTGTGGGACCTGAGGCTGTACTGATAAATGGCCCGGGCCACCAACTCCTTGCCGGTGCCAGATTCCCCCCGGATGAGCACGGTGGCGTCGGTGGGGGCCACCCGGCCGATGGCCTTATAGACCTCCTGCATGGGGAGACTCTTGCCGATGAGAGCCTCTCCGGCGGTGGCGCCCGGCACCACGTCCACCTGCACCCGGGAGCGCATGCAGCGTCCCGCTTCCAGGGCCTGATCGATGAGCTTGAGGATGTCCGGGATGTCAAAGGGCTTGAGGACGTAATCGAAGGCACCCAGCCTGGTGGCTTCGATGGCCGTCTCGGTGGTGCCGAAGGCGGTCATGATGATGACCGGCAGCCGGGGCTCCACGGCATGGATGGCGGCAAAGGCCTCCAGACCGCTTATGCCGGGCATCCGCACATCCATAATTACCAGGTCCGGCACCCTGGCCTTGACCGCAGCCAGGGCCGCCTCCCCGGTGGAGGCCGTCTCCACCGCGTGGCCTTCCTCGGTGAGGAGTTTTTCGAAACTGGCCCGTAACTGCGGGTCGTCATCCACCACCAATATTAAGCCCATGGGGTTCCTTGCGTATTTGAGCAGTGGTTGCGAAAGGACCGGGGTAACCGGCCTTCCCCGACCACCCCATCCCGGCAAGGGGCTGGATCGGGAGTTTTCAGAAGAGGCGCGAGGCCCACGGCCCGTGAACGCCTTTTCCTGCTTCGGCGCTGTCAAGCGGCGAAGTGGGCCAGCCCTCTCCCTTTCATCTCGCCGGCGTCTTCTCTCAGGGGCAGGGTGATAATGAAGGAAGCCCCCTCCCCTTCTCTGGAGGTTACATCTATGGCGCCCCCGTGCTCCTGAACGATGCGGCTGACAATGGAGAGCCCCAAGCCGGTGCCCTCTTCCTTGGTGCTGAAAAAGGGCTGAAAAATCTTATCCCGGACGGATGGGGGGATGCCCGGGCCGGTGTCGCTCACCGTCACCAACACCACCGGACCCAGGGCCGCCGCCTGGCCCCTGCCCTCCTGGATGCTGATCCGCCCGCCCCGGGGCATGGCCTCGCAGGCATTCAGCAGGAGGTTCACCAACATCTCTTTCAACTGCTCGGGGTCGCCGATGATTTCCGGAAGACGGCCGCTGCGCTTCACCTCCACCGCCACCCCGTAGGACTCCAGGCGCTGGTTCAGCAGAGTCAGGGTGCTGTCCACCACGTCCGACAGGCTCAGGCGCTGGACCTTGAGCTTGGGGGGCCGGGAAAATTCCAAAAAGGAGCGCACGATGGTATCGATATGGCGGATTTCCTCGGAGATGACCTCCAGGTCTTCCTGCTGGGTGGGCGAAAGCGTCAGGCTGCGCTCCAGGGAAAAGAGCCGCATCTTCACGGAGGTGAGGGGGTTGCGGATGCTGTGGGCCACCCCGGCGGCCAGCTTGCCCACCAGGGCCAGTTTCTCCGCCTGCACCAGGCTTTCCTGACTCTTCTCCAACTGGGTTTGCGCCTGGTCCATATCCTCCATCAGATTGTGCACCCGGCGGCTCAAGGCCTTCACCTCATCCGGGACAGCCGATTCCCCATCGGCCGGTCCGGCCTCCAGGGCCAGGCGTCGGATGGGCCCCAGGATCTGCTTGAACAGTACATAAACCAGGAGCGCCCCCAGTCCCACCACGCTGAAAATGGCCACGGTGGTCAGGCTGTTGATGAACCGGGCCCGCTGGCGGTTTTCACTGCGGGCTCGGGAAATGCTGTATTCGTGAATCAATTTCAGGCGGTCGCAGAGCTCCGAGATGGCGGCGAACTGGACCCGGGCCCTCTGATGCCGCTGCCAGCCCGCTTCCTTGTCGCCTCGCCGGTACAATTCAATGACTTCCTCCCGGACTGTCTGGTAGCGCTCATACAATACCTGAATCTGGCCGATGATCTCACTCATGGCCAGGGTATGGGCCGAGGCCCGGGCCTTGGCCAGCCAGTTCAGAAAGGACTGGTTGCAGCGTTCCAGTTGCTCCAGCCACCCGGGGTCGCCGTCAATGAAGAAATAGGTTAAGAACCCCTTTTGCCGGAGGAGGGCGTTTTCCAATTCCTCGGCCGCCTGAAAAGAGGCCAGGTGCTGGTCGACGAGGCTGGCAAACAACTGATCGGTGGCCTCATTGTGCCAGACGCTCACCAGGCCCCCGGCCAGGGTGGTGAGCAGCAGGGCGGCCAGGAGCAGAAAGATGCGGGTTCGCAGGGTGAGCCGTTTCCACATGGCGGGTTTGGGGTTTGGGGTCTGAGGGATCATCTCTTTTCAGCTATCATCTTAAATTATCTATTGCCATGGTTGCAAATGGTGTTTGGCAGCGACTCCAAGGACCTTCGCGATGAAGCTCCCAAGGCAGAGGGTGCGGCGCCCTCTGGAAAAGTGGTCAAGGTTCCCGTCCTTCCTGGAAAAACCCGAGGTTTTCCCTACATTCTGGGAAGCGACCTCGGGGCAATTCCATGGTTGGGGAGCCCGGTAGATGTCTCAGAAAGCCCCGGGCTTTCAGGCCGGGAAAGGTCCTCAACCGCGGCAAGGCTCCTGGTTTTCCCGGAGGCGCGCCATCCCCTCAGTGCAGCAAAGGAGTGCCAGATGCCCATCAGTTACAACCAGACCGTTAACGATTTGACGGTGGTGGGGTATTCCGAAGCAGCCCCCTGCAGCTTTGCCGACCTCCACAACGCCGACTTGGCTGCGGTGAACGGCCGCACCCTGCTGTCGGGGGTGGCTCCCGGCAGCCCCTGGACCACCAGCCTCACCAGCCAACCTCAGCCCTGCGAACACCTGGCGGTAGCGTTGAACCTCTCCTGCCCCCCCCGGCCCGGGGCCACGGCGGTCATCAGCGGCACGGACGCCTGGGGAGCCCCGCAATCCGAGACGCTCAACCTTTCCACCGGGACCGCCACCACCAGTCTGCGGTTCCGCACCGTCAACGCCAACGGCCTGGTCATCACCGGCCTGAGCAACGGTGACAGCTTCGCCGTGTCTCAGAACCGCTGGGGAGTGGTCTGGCGGTTCGGCAATATCTTTATCTTTGACGCTCGCATTACCGTGGGAGATGATACCATCGGGAACAAAGGCCACCTGGCAGATGTTAAGAAGACGCTCATCTTTAACAGCGCCTCGGGAGACTCTTCTTCCTACAGTTACTGCATCCAGCTCAAAAAACACAGTTACCTGCGGCTGGGAGAGGTGGTGAGCGAGGCCCAGAAAACCACCAAGAACGGCTGCACCTTGATTAATCTGAAAAATCTGAGCGGGACCTTTCATACCCTCAAAAAGAATTACGCCACTGATATTACGGTCAATCTGTACGACTGCACGTTTCGCTACGAAGGCCCCAGCAGCTCCACCCCGTTGCTGGAGCTTCGCTGTACCGACAGCGATGCCAACGTGCGGGTCTGGCACTGCCACTTGTCCAGCACCAAGATCCTGCAGAGCAGCGCTGACAAAGGAGATTTTTTCGACCTCATTATCGACAATGCCGACAATGGCTTCGGGGGCGGCGGCCTGGCGGAACGCCTCTCCCTGCATGGCCAAACCCAGGGCTCCCTTTACTTTTCCGGGGCTTCCCGGACCATCCGCAACGCCTTCTCCCGGGGAGCCGCCAACCTGGTGCGGGCTTATAATTTCGCCAATACCGGAAATATTCTCGACGCCGATACCGACACCTGGACCATGAGTTGGTCCGGCTCCAGCGGGCGCATCAACCGGCAATATTCCCTGGACCTAACGGTGCATGCGGCGAGTGGGGCGCCCTTGGCGGGGGCCGTGGTGACGCTCACGAACGGCTTGGGCAGCACGGTAATCAACCAGACGACGGGGGCGGACGGCGCCATTCCCACCCAGACGGTGACCCGGGGCTACTATGAACAAGCCTCCGGCAGCACCCTTCAAGATTACGGGCCCCACACCCTGACCATAACCAGGGAGGGCTACGAGACGTATCAGGATGTGCTGAACCTCACGGCCAAGACAAGCTTGTCCGTGTCCCTGCTCCCAGCCAGACCCCCTTTATACATTCCCACTCCCGCGGAAACCTTCTTCATTGAGATTGCACCCTCGGCAGAATTGCTGGTGAAGCTCTCTGCTCCGGTGCTGGAGGTGGCCTTGAGTGGCTGAAGCCGCAATCTGCTGCGGGTTCCGGGCGTATTCCCTTGTCCTCGTATCCAAGTCGGCCAGGGCCTCACCGAGTTGGCCAGGGGGAGGTCCCGTATTCCGCCCGGGCCTCGCCGACAGGGCGCCCACAGGGGCCTGGGTCCCGGTATCCGGACCTGCCCGGCTCGCCTCCAACCCTCGTTCTCTGCAATGCGCCCCCGGTTCCGGACGAGGGGCCCGCCGGCGGCACCGCACTTCCCGTTGGGCGCTGCCGAGGGCGAGGGCCGGAGCCCGCCTTGGTTTCGTTGCCGCCGCTTCAGCTTTGCACCTTCGGACTCCCCGGCGCTCCACCCGAAGCGCTTCTCCCCCTGCCTGGGCCTTCCGCCATGGCTTGGCCCTTCTGCCCTATTTTATCCCTCCCAGGTTAATTATTCGTTGACAGATATCAGCATTTCTCCTATTTTAATGCTCGTTTTTGCTGATTAAACCATCAGGTAAAAATAGAGTGCCGGATTTCGACCTTTTCCCGGCGGGCAACCCTGGGTTTTCTCCACAGTCGCAACCCTCCGGGCGGCCCGGAGCGCCCTGCCTCCAGCCGCAGGATGACCTGGCGCCTGGGCTGCCCTCCGGTCCACGCCCAATCAAGGCCCGCACCCCCGGACTACCAGGAGACTGACGGATTATGGACGCCTTTTTCCGCGACAAAGTCATTGTCGTTACCGGAGCCGCCGGCACGGTGGGGCAGGAACTGGTAAGGCAGCTCCTCCCTTACCGGCCCGCCGAACTGCGCCTGCTGGACCACAATGAAACCGAGTTGTTCTTTATGAACGATCTCTACCGATCCTCCGGCTGCGTCAGGGCGTACCTGGGGGACGTCCGGGATGCAGACAAGGTGAACCTGCTGGCTCACGACGCTGACATTATCTTTCATCTGGCGGCCTACAAACACGTTTACCTCTCCGAATACAACCCCCTGGACGCGGTGCAAACCAACATCCTGGGGGTCAACAATATCGTCAAGTCAGCCCTGCGGCATCGCGTCCCCCGGGTCCTCTTCACCAGTTCGGACAAGGCGGTCAATCCCACCAACGTCATGGGCACCTCCAAGCTCATGGGGGAACGCCTCATCACCGCCGCCAACATCGTGAACCTCAACAAGAACCAGGTTTTTTCCAGCGTGCGCTTCGGCAACGTTCTGGGCTCCCGGGGTTCGGTGGTGCCCATCTTTCTCAACCAGATCAGGCAGGGCGGCCCGGTCACCATCACCGACGCCCAGATGACCCGTTTCATCATGACGGTGCAGCAGGCCGCCCGCCTGGTTCTGGAGGCCTGCTTCCTGGCCTGCGGCGGCGAGGTGTTCATCACCAAAATGGCGGCAGTCAACATCGTGGCCCTGGCCACCGCCATGAAGGAGCTTTTGGCCCCCAGCTATGGCTTTCAGCCCCAGGAAATCCCCCTCAGCTTCGTGGGCCCCCGTCCGGGAGAAAAGCTCTTCGAAGAGTTGCTCAGCGAAGAAGAGGTGCACCGCACCCTGGAACTGCCCCAGATGTTTGTGGTGCTCCCGGCGTTGCAGGCCTTTTATCAGGACATCTCCTATCGCTACCTGGGAAGGGAAAAATTCCCAGGGGTAACGAGGGCGTATAAATCCTCCCAGGAGAGCTGCCTTGAGGTGCCGGCCATCAAGCGGCTGCTCTGCCGGGCCGGGATTCTGGAATCCCTGGGGGCTCCGGCGCAGGTCGGAGAGGAGGCGGCTGGGCCTGCGGGCGGAATGGCGGCGGTGCGTCGGCTCTCCCCCATACATCCCCTCCGGTAGGAAGCCGAAGGCGGAGGGGGGCAGCGCGGCCAGCGGCGCCGCTCCCTCAATGACCCCGGGGCGCCGGTGGGCCGGGATCGGCACCCCCGAAAAGGGATGCGCCTGAGGAGGCTGAACCGGGATACCCTTCTTTGCTGATCGCCGGACGCGGCCTTCCGGCTTCTGGGTCACGAAGCCGTCATGCTCCTCCGCCCCGGAATCTAGTACAGTTTCGAGGCAGTGGGCGCGGTTATCTGGAATCTCCTGGACGGCAGGCTCTCCCTGGTGCTCTTCCAGCATCTGAGAGTAGCCGGCCTGGAAGCGAGGATTCATTTCGGCCCGGCCAGGACCGACCTCCGGATCGGCCACGGTTGGCTCAGTTGGGAAGTCCGGCCTGCCCTCAACTACCTCAAGGAGGAGCTCCAGCTCGTCATGGTGGAGCCGCACGGCGAATTGGGGCCCCGGTGTCCGTATGCCGGGCGGGTGGAGACCGCCGGCCTCTGAAAGCGGTCCCGCCCGGCGGTGATCGCCGGGGTGCCGGCGCAGGTGCTCAGCCCGGCGCCCTGAGAGAATTGCTGCGCCCGCCTGGGCCGGAAGACTTTTCCCACCCGGGGTTCTCCACGCTGCGGCCGTTCCCACGCAGGCGGGGCGCCCACCGGCTGGCTGCCCGCTTCCAGGAGTTGGCCCATGCGCAAGCGCACCGCTTCCAGCTCCGCCCAGGCAGCCCGGGGCTTGAGGGTAGGCACATCTGCGGTCAGCGCCTCCAGTCGGGCCATAAGGTGTTGATAGCTGGAAGCCTCCACCCGCCCCTGGTGATGGGCCTCCTCCAGCAGGGTGAAATACTGGAAATCCTCCAGGCCCCGTCGCCAGGCTTCCAGCCGCAGCGTCGGCCAGGGCAGGCCGGTGGCCGGATCGGGGTACAGGAAGGTTCCCCGGCGATAGGCATCCTGCTCTCCCGGCAGGGTGGTCCAGGGGTCCAAAGGCCAATGGTTCATGGACCAGAGGAGATAGCCGTCGAACCGGTGCTGCTTCAGGAACCAGCCGATGAGCCGCTGGTGGCTGGGAGGGTGATCGATGCCGTGCAAACGGTTAGCGTAAAGCCATTTTTTCATCCCCCGCTGGTTTGCCTCCGCCGCTAACTCCGGGTCATAGGCCAGCAGATTGTGGGCCCAGACGTCCAGGACCGAGGTGAAATCCAGGGGAGGTGAGGCTCCGGCCGACTCGGTGAAGAACGCCGGGCAGATGGCCTTGATGAGGGCGTAGGCCTCCTTCACCTGGGGATAGAGCTCCGGGGTGGGTTCGTCAATGACCTTGACCTGGGCCCGTTCCAGAAGCCCCAGGGAAGCCAGGAAGGTGCACCATTCCCCGTAATACACCCCGGCCCGGGAGGCAAAGGTGCTTCCCGGCTGACCCAGGGTCTCCGCTCCATCCAGCCGCGGGATGCGGAAGCGCCGGAATCCCAGGGCTTCCGTGACGTAGCGCAGCAGTCCCACATATTCGGGAAAGTCGTTCACGGGGGTCCCCTGGGCGATCTCCGCAACCGGCAGGGGATAAAACGGGCCGATGCCGTTGACCTTGTAACGACGCAGCGCCGCCAGGCTGGCCGGGATCACCGTTTTCTTCAGGGTGGCGGCATCCACCGCGTAGCGGGCATACCACTCGGCGTTGGTCTCCCACTTTGACGCGAACACGAAAATGGGCAGGTCCGCGGGCAAGGCGAATCTCCAGACGGCGAGACGCACCGGCAGCGTGGCGCTCAGGCCGCCGTTTCGCACCTGAATGGCATATGAATGCCATCCCGGGGGATGGCGGTGGGTGACCCTAAGACGCACGGCGATGGTGGGAGAATGGTCGGGGACCTCCCGGCTGGCTGCCGGCGAGGCCAGGGGCACCAGCCCGTCCGCCAGGAACTGGGCCGGAAGGGTCGCCGGGGCAGGAACCACCAGGAAGGCCTGGACCTCCAGCCAGGCGGGGGGGACGGACGCCCAGGGCCCCTCCGGGGAGCAAGACGGGCTTCTCCCTTCCGGCCTTTCCACCACCCCACCCGGCGCCGGCTCCCGCCGGACTTCCACTTCAATCCGGCCGGCCGCGGCATTTTCCAGGGTCAAAAGCACCAGATGGGTCTCCCCGCGGGCACTCCGGATCACCTGCCGAAGAAGCGCCAGGGGGGTCCCCGGGGGGGCCAGCTTCAGGGTGGTGCAGGGAAACAGCTGTTCCGGGGAGAGGCCGGCCGCTTGAGCCGGGGCGCCCAGCCCCCACAGACTGAGCACCACCGTCACCGAGACGACCAGTGGATTTACCTGAAACCACGCCGGGGGACCGGCCACGGGGGGGGCATCCTGCCGCATGCTTGCGCCTCCTCAAGGAGACCTGGCCAGGCAGGACAGAGGCAGTCTTCAGCCCCAGGCGCTCTATTTCCGCAACGGCAGGTGCCTTAAGACTGCCCTTTTCACGGCCCTGAAGCCGCCTTGGGGCCGTCTTCTTATCCTGGGCCGCCTGGCCCTTCCTGACACTGGCAACGATCCTGTTCCACCTGAGCTATCGGCAGTGCCATGCGGAACTTGAATGTTCCCCTGATCGCCCGAACGGTACTCGTGCTAAGAAAATTTCTTGACATCTTTTCAGCTTTTTTGCACATTGCTTTAAGGTTTAAAGATGTTTTTAGCCCTATTTTTCCTGATGTTTAACTAAGGTTCTGGCTGATTGCAGCCGCCGTCTGCCGCGGCCCCGACAACCCAGCAAACCATGGGCATATCCCTGATGGTGAACCTTGGCGCCGGTCTGCTTGCCGGTTGCCCCAGGCATGCCACCCTCCCACCGGATCATTCGGCGCTGTTGGGGCTTCCTCGCACGGGTGGGCCCCGACTCCAGGCCGCAGGCCCCCAGCACCTGGCGCCCGGGCCCCCAGGGGGACTCCTCCAGGATCACGGCGGATCTGGCCAAAATTCAGCCGCACGAACAGGCGGACGTCAGACTCCGGGAGGGTGATGTGGTGGTGGTGGAACAAAGCGGCTGGCGCAAGGCCCTCTTGGTCTTGAAGGAATTGCTGCCCGGTTCCGTCAACGGCGCCTACCGGGTCAACCTCTGACCCATCAATCAGAGGAAGGCGCGTCATTATCCCTCATCCCACCCTGGCTGGCTTATGAACGCTATAGCGGACCATCGATTCAGTAACGATACCGGCGGGGAGGCGGTTTTCGGCCTCCGGGGCGGCAACGGCTGCGCTTGGCTGGATGCAGAGCGGCAACACCCGGTACGGGAAGGGTTTCGGGTACTCAGGTCCCGCAAATGGTGGGTCCTCGGGGTGCTCCTCGGTTTGCTGAGCCTCACGGCCCTGGGCATGCTCATCATGACCCCGGTCTATCGGGGGCGGGTCCTGCTGCAGATCACCGAAGACCACGCCCTGCAACGCCTGGGCGATAATGACCCGGTGGCCAGTCTACTCAATCGCGACGCCGATCGGTTTCTGGCGACCCAGGTGGGGATTCTCACCAGCCGCTCCCTTGCCTGGCAGGTCATTGAAACCCTCAGACTGCAGGAACATCCGGACTTCAAAAGCCTCGCCGACCAGGACCCCGCCGCGGCCCCCCACAAAATCAAACATGATCTCATCGACCTCTTTCTGACGAAAAAGCTCTCGGTGTACCCGGTACGGGAATCTTTCTTGGTGGAGGTGTATTTCAAGTCCTCCGACCCCGAACTGGCCAGCCGGGTGCCCAACCTCATCGCCAAGGAGTATATGCGCCTGGCCATCAATCGCCGGGAGGACTCCTACTCGCTGGTTCGGGAATGGCTGGATGGGCAACTTAAAACCTATTCGCACAAAGTTCAGGTCTCCCAGAAAAAACTCTACGACTTCGGCCAACAGGCCGACTTTTTCAGCCTCGACGACAAAGAAAACCTCATCATGCAAAAATACGTGGAATTGGGAAACCTGCTCACCAAGGCGCAATCCGATCGATTGAGCAAGGAGGCCCAATTCCGGCAGATCCAGGAAAAAGGCGCCGACTCCCCGCCCATTACCAACAATCCCCTGATCATTGCCCTGCGCCAGGAATTGGCGACCCAGGAGGCCAAGGCCGCCGGCCTCGGCACCATCCTCCTTGCGGGGCACCCGGATCTGCAGGTGGAACAGGCGAGGCTTAAGGAGATCCGGGGACGGCTGCAAAACGAGGTCAACCGCCTGAAAACCAGCATCAAGGCTGATTACGAAGCCGCAAAACGCGCCGAGAAACTGCTGGCCGAGGCCTTCAACCAGCAGAAGGAGGAGGTGGCCAATCTCCAGACCAATCTGGTGAACTTCCAAATTCTCAAGCGGGATGTGCAGGCCACCGAGAAGCTCTACCAGTCCCTGTTAAACCGCATGGGTGAGGCAGCCGTGGCCAGCACCATGGTCCCCAGCACCGTGGCCCTGATCGACCCGGCCGATCTGCCCGGTGAGCCCTATTTTCCCCGCCCTGGTCTGTTTCTGGCCCTGGCCGGCATCCTGGGCCTGGGCTTCGGCATCGGGGCCGCTTTCCTGGTGGAGTCGCTGGACAATTCCCTGAAAAGCGAAACCGACCTGGAACGTTTTTGCCGCCTGCCTCCCCTGGGGCATATACCCCGCTTCGGAGCAGTCCCCGGGTCCCGCTCCCGGTCCTGGCGGGAGCGTCTTTTCGCCTGGGCCCCCGGCCTCCAGGCGACGGGAAGCCGCCAGCCGGTTGCCGGCCTGGTCTGTGCCCGTGAACCCGACTCCCTCATCGCCGAGTCGTTCCGCCAACTCGGGTTCACCCTGATGTTCGCGCGCGCCGGACACCCTCCCGGCACGGTGTTGATCACCAGCCCCAACCCGCAGGAGGGGAAATCCACCCTGGCCGGCAACCTGGCCTACTTCCTGGCTTTGGAGGGCAGTCGCCGGGTAGTGCTGGTGGATTGCGATCTGCGCCGTCCTCAGCTCCACAAGAGTTTCGAACGACCTCTCAACCCCGGCCTCACCGATTACCTGACGGGCAACGCCGGCAAGGAGGCAATGCTGCAGACCCTGGGGCCGGAACTGGCAATGATTCCTGCCGGCACCGTCGCCCCCAACCCGGCAGAGCTTCTCATTTCCCAGAGGTTTGCCGAACTTTTGGCTGAGCTGCGGCAGGCCTATGACCATGTAATCCTTGATTCACCCCCGCTTTTGGGATTTGCCGACGCCCGCATCCTGGCCCCCCTGGTGGATGGCGTGCTGCTGGTCTGCAAGCAGGGCTTCACCTCGCGGGAGGCGGCGATGCGGACGTGCAAGCTCTTGGGCCAGGTCCACGCCAACCTGCTGGGAGGCATCCTGAACCACGTGGATCCTAACGGTTCCGCTAATTATGCCTATTACCGCTCTTACCTGCCCCGCCCCGGCCGGAGGAACGATGCAAGGCTTTCCTGAAGTCCCGGCCAGGGAAGGGGTTCGGGGCAGGCGTCCCGGTTCCCGCCCAGCACCGGGCCCAAGGATCGGACCCTTCTGGTCGGTGGGCGCGGCTTTCCCATGATGTCATCCGGTTGCCCCGCCCCGCTCAAGGAGGAGATGGTCGTCGGGCAGACCACGGATGACAGCCCCGGCTCCTCAGAGGTTATTCGCCCCACCCTCTCCCTGAAGCGCAACCTGGCCTGGTCCCTGGCCGGCAACGCCATCTATGTCGGCTGGGAGTGGGGCATGCTGATGGCCCTGGCCAAGCTGGGCACCCCCGCCATGGTGGGCCAATTCGCCCTGGGTCTGGCCATCGCCGCTCCCCTGATCATGTTTGCCAACCTCCATCTGCGCCACCTCCAGGGCACCGACGCCCGGGGCCGCTTCTCCTTCGCCCACTACTGGACGCTCAGGCTCTTTACCTCCGGGGCGGCGCTCCTGGTGATGATGGGGATCGCCGTGGCCGGCGGCTTCTCCCGGGAAACGGCGCTGGTGATTATGGCGGTGGGGCTGGCCAAGTGCGTGGCTCAATTGGAAGACATTATTTATGGACTCCTGCAACAGCATGAGCAGATGGATCGACTGGGCCGCTCCCTGCTCCTCCGGGGGCCCCTGGAATTCGCGGCTCTGACCTTGGGGGTCTGGGCCACCGGGGGGGTTCTCACCGGCGTCCTTGGGCTTGCTCTGGTACGCCTTATCGTTTTGTTCTCTTACGACCTCATCAGCGTACGCCGGCTCTTGCCACCGGCGAGTTACGCGGGGCCAAGCCCCCGGCGGTCTCCCCTGGCGCCCGTCAACCCGCCAGGTCCGGGGGGCGCCCTGCGCTCCCTGGTATGGCTGGCCCTCCCTCTGGCCCTGGTGGACACCCTGAGCTCCCTCAACGTCAATATCCCCCGCTACCTGGTGGGCCATTTCCTGGGGGAGGAGGAGTTGGGTATCTTTGTGGCCATGGCCTATGTGGTTGTGGGGGGCAACATGGTCATCGTGGCCCTGAGTCTGGCCATCAGTCCCCGCCTGGCCAAATATTATGCCGCCGGCGACCTCGCTTCCTTCCGGCGCCTTCTGTTCCGAGGCGCCGGCTTGGTGGCCGCCGGAGGCGTGGCCGGGCTGCTTTTGCTTTTCCTGGCCGGCGAAGCCTTCCTCACGTGGTGCTATCGGCCGGAATACGCCCGACATACCTCGGTGTTCCGCTGGCTGCTGGCGGGCGGGGTGGCCGTCTACCTGGCCACCTTCCTGCGCCACGCCATGACAGCCGCCCGTTGGTTGCGGGTCCAACTGGCCTCCTATGCCGGTCATGATGCCGCGCTGCTGCTGGCCGGGCTGCTTTTGGTGCCCCGCTATGGAATGGCGGGGGCCGCCTGGTCCACGTGCCTGGCTTCCTGGATCACCTTAACGGTCCATGGCGTGGTGATCGCCTTCATCTTGAGAGGCGCCAGGCAGCTTGTGGCCATGCAAGGCCGGCTCCGGGCCGAGGCCATCTCCGGTGCCTTGGACACCCGGGGCAGACCTGCGGGCTTGGGGAGCTGAAGACCTTGAGAACGGCTTCCTCGACCCGCTAAAGAGGTTTGACGAGGTTAACGCTGCATCATGGATGTTCCCTGGAGCGGCATTACCGGGACCCCCAATCCGGCTGCGGCCAGCGCTGCCGGCCCCTGTCCAGCCGAGGCGCCGAGGGCGGGGAGCCTGGGGCTGGTGTCCGGGACCCTGGTCCTGTTGGTGTTCGCCACCCTGCCGGTCTATCTCCTCCCGTCCGGTTCGCCCCAAGTCGTCGATCTCTTCATCGTCCCCCTCATGCTCATCATGGCCTGCAGGATAAACCCCCGGGGTCTGGTGGTCTTGCAGGAGCTCGGCTATCTCCTCCCCTTTCTTAGCTATGCCGTCTGTCTCAACGCGGTCTATTTTGTCGCCAATCCTCACGACCCCGCCTATCTCAAAAAAGCGGGGGAGATGCTCTATGTCAGCGCCATCATCCTGGTCTTCAGCCAGGTCTTTGCCCGGTTGCTCGGCCAGCGCAGCCTTGCCCTGTTTCTGACCGGCCTCACCTTGTCGGCCGTCACCCCCTTTTTTATCCAGGGGACCCATGACCAGCACTGGATCCGCACCACCCTGTCCTTCAACAATCCCAACCAGATGGGCTATTTTGCCATCATTCTGCTTTCTTATCTGCTCCTCACCAGAGAACACCTGATCGTCCCCGGCCGCGCCGGCGTGTCGAAATTTTTGGGGTTCCTCATCTGGCTGACGGCCGCCCTGGCCCACATCATGGTGCTCCTGTCGCTCTCCAAGACGGCCCTGGCCTGCCTGCTGATCCTGGATCTGCAGCTATTCAGGAGGACTCCCCTGAAAGTCGCCCTGCCCACCCTGGGGGGCGCGGCCCTTCTGCTCTTCCTGGTGTTGGCGGTCCGCCCCTCCTATTACGCCAACTTTGCCGATTATCTGCGCGCCAAGGCAAACCTGGAGCGGGTGGAAGAACGGCTCTACAAGAATTATGCCCGGCTGGACTTTGCCGAGGAGTGGCAATGGGTGCTGGGGGCCGGCGGGGGCAAGGCGGCAGGCGTGATGGATGACACCGAAGTGCACCATATCTTCGGAGCCATTTTAAAGACTTATGGCCTGGTGGGAGTCGGGTTGGCCGGACTCTGGTTCGGACGCCTCCTTTGGCTCAGTCGGTCTTTAAAGAACGGCCCCGCGGTCTCTCTGGCCCTGATCCTCTACAATTCTTTTCACAACGGCATCCGCTTCCGTCCCTTCTGGATTTTTTGTGCCTTCCTGGTGGTTCTGGCCGTGCACCGGCCTTCCCGTGGAACAGCGAGGCAGCCACAGCCAGAGCCTTTTCCTGGAAGGACCCTGTCATGAAGCCGACCTCATCTTTGGGGGGGAGGAGCCGGAGACTTGCCGCGGCGGCCCTCCTGGGAGCCGGGCTTCTTGTGAACCTGCCAGCAGCTTCCCTGGAGGCAGGGCCGGCCAGCCGCCTGGGGTTGCCGGCTTATCCCCTCACACCGGGCCGCCCCGCCGACCCGGCGCCGCCTATTCTCCTGAAGCTGGCCCGCAATGAATCCACCCTCTTCCTGCTGGAGGTCAATGGCGCTGCCCCTGACCGGCTGCAGGTGGATACAGAGGGTCCTCAGGGGGCATTCCAGGTCTGGCACCTGCGGCCCCTGCCGGCACATCTGCCGGATGGCCTCTATCCGGACGGGCTGGTTCCCCTGGGCGCAGGGCTGTCCCTGCCCGGAGCGCCCGCGGTCCTGGCAGTGCGGGTGGCGATTCCCCCAGGCCACCCTGCCGGAGTCTTCCGGGCCGCCATAAAGGTTACCAGCCCGGCGGGCAGTGCGGTCCAGCCCCTCTCGCTCGTGGTGTGGCGCTTCACCTTGCCGGAGGATCTGCCCATCACCCTCCTGGCCAATTTCCGCCCCGTCCGGGAATGGTTCCGGCGCTACGGCCTGGAGGCGCCCGCGGACCAGGTCGCAGTATGGGAGGCCTACCTGCGGTTTCTGCGCCGCTACAAAGTGAACGCCATCGCCGGCCTGCCACCCCTGTCTCCCGAGGCGGTGAGTCCCAATCGGCCGGTGACCTCCTTTGAGGACTTCACCCGCCTGTGGCAGGTGGCGTTCCAGGAGCTGGGCTACCGCCGCTTCCGCCTGCCCGCGGCGCTGGGGGTCAAGGCCCAGGGCTCCGACTCCCAGCGCCTCCAAAAGCAGGCATCAGTCTATTTCCCCGAAATGCGGCGCTTTCTGGAAGGCCAGGGCATGTGGTCCCAGGCCCTGGTGAAATTGTGGGATGAACCCCCGCGCCGACTCTTTCCCCAGGTGGCCGGCGTTTACCGCCAACTGAAGGAGGCCATGCCCGGCCTCGCCCTGGAATGCAGCGGCGAGGCCCCCTCCGGGGACCTGACCCGGGTGGTGGACATCTGGACCGTGTCGGCCAGGGCATATCAGGCAGAGGCCCTGGCAGCAGCCCGGAGGCAGGGACAGGAGCTTTGGCTTTACCACAATCGGCTGCACGGGGCCGACCGGCCGCCGGCGCACCAGCGCCTCATCGGCTGGCAGGTATTTTGTTATGACTTTTCGGGCTATTACCTCTGGGGGGTGAACGTCTGGCCCGAGGACCCCTGGACCGAGCCCCCGGGGCCTGCCGCCAAGCTGCGCCGAGGCACCTTTGTCTATCCCCATCCCCGCACCGGCCTGCCCCTCCCCACTCTGCGTCTGGAAGCCTTTCACCGGGGGTGGCAGGACTACCTCCATCTTGCCCTCCTGGCCCAGGCCGCGCAGCAGGGGCGGCTGTCGCCTGCCGCCTGGCAGCAGCTCCGGCAGCAGGCGGGGACCCTGGCAGGCGATCTTACCAACCTGCAGCCCCAGGCGACCTGGAGGGATATGGAAGCCCTGCGCCAAAAAATGGGAGAGTTGCTGGACCGGGCCGAGGAGGGCGGCTCTTCCCCCACGCCCTGGGCGAAACAATTACCTTAAGGGATAATGGTCATGCCGTTAAGCATCGGATTCATCATCACTACCTTCCTGCAAAACGTCAATTACACCCGTCTCCTGGCCCTGGCTGGCGACCAGAGGCGCAGGGGCAGGAAGGTGGAGATCATCACCGGCATAAACGCCTCCCCCCGGCTGGTGGCGGAAGCCCGGGGGCAGGGAATCCCTGTCACCCAGATCCCTCTCCTGCGCAAGTATGTTTACCCCTACCAGGACCTCCTGGCCCTCCGGGCGCTGATCGCCATCTGCCGACAGCGCCGCTTCGACCTGGTGCACACCGTTCTCGCCAAGGCCGGCATCCTGGGCCGCCTGGCCGGCCGCCTGGCCGGGGTTCCCCGTCTGGTGCATACCGTCTGCGGGGCCAGTTTCGCGGCCAGCCAACCCCCTTTGCCTTACCTCGTGTATCGCAACCTGGAGCGTCTCATTGGCCGGATGACCGACCGGTTCCTCTTCGTCGGCCAGGAGATCCGGAACGTGTACCTGGCTGCGGGCATCTGCACCCCCCAACAATGCGCCGTCATTTACGGGGGCCGGGACCTCTCGGCCTTCTTTCACCAAGCTCGGCTGTCCTGGGAAGAGCGGCTGGTCCAGAGGCAGGCCTGGGGCATCGGAGGCGACGCGGTGGTCCTGGGAAACGTCTCCCGCCTGGTCCCCTGGAAAGGGCATGGCTATGCCTTGGAGGTGCTGAAAAAGTTGCGGAGTTGCGGCCTCAAGGTCAAATTGATTCTGGTGGGGGACGCCAGGACGCCGGCGGAGAAACGCTACAAGCAGGAATTGCTTTCCTGGGTCAGACGAGCGGGGTTGGAGGACACGGTGATCTTCACCGGGTGGCAGACCGACCCGAGTTCATTTTACGCCTTGTTCGACCTGTACCTCCTCACCTCCATGCCCTTTGAGGGCATTCCCGGCTCCGCCATTGAAGCCGCCGTCATGGGGGTGCCGGTGGTGGGCTTTGAGTGCCCGGGGGTGCGGGAAATCCCCGCCGTGCAATGCCAGTTGGTGCCGCGGGGAGATGTGGCGGCCCTGACCGCCGCGGTGGAGGAGGAAATCGCCGGGATTACCGCGTGCCGGCAGGTCTGGGGCCAACCCCGACCGGAGCTGGAAACCATCCGGAACCGCTTCAGTCTGGCGGGCATGGTGGCCAGGACCAACACGCTCTACGAGACCCTTCTGGCCAGACCGGCAGGCGAGAACCAGCCCGTTTTCTTCCCAAGCCTGAGCCTGGCGGCGGAAAATCCTCACCCGTACAGACTGGGGAAATGAGCCCATGCCTATTACTTGTAAGCAGTATCAGGTGAATCCTGCCAACCTCCAGAAGGAGGGTTGGGCCTGGCTGGAGGGCCTGTTGGGAATAATCCCGGGGAAAACCGGAAACTTTTGGCGCGGCTGGCTGTACGGCCTGATGTTTTCCGCACTCCGGGGCAAGAGGCTCCTCATCGGCTCGGGGACCCACATCCGCTACCCCTGGATGCTGCAGATGGGGCCCTGCAGCTACATCGGCCGCGGCAGCCACCTTACCGCCCTGGAGCCGGGGGATATCGTCATCGGGGCCCGGGTCATGATCGGCCCGTATTGCGCCATTAACAGCGTGAGCCATATTTTTGCCGATGCGGAACGCCCCATCCAGTCCCAAGGCCTGTCTTCCAGGCCCATCGTCATCGGGGATGACGTCTGGATCGGCAGCCACAGCATCATCCTGGCCGGCGTCACCCTGGGGCCAGGGTGCATCGTGGGCGCAGGAGCGGTGGTGACCCGTGATGTCCCGGCCTTTGCCATCGTAGGCGGCTCTCCGGCCAGAATCATCAGATTCCGGACCTCACCCGCGAGTCCGGAAACCACCCCTCCCGAAGCGATGGCCGGCCACCCCGATAAGGCCCCCTGCCTTTTCCTTCCACCGGGGCACCGAAGATCTTCGGGCTGACCGCCAAAGAGGCTGGAGGAGGCCCAACAGCCTCCCGCCGGGGAGGGCCTGCGGGGAAAACCCGGGCGGCCGGGCAGCCATGAGGAAGTTTCTGGCCAGCGCCCCCTGCCAAGGCCCCCCGGGGAAGCGGGCCCTTGCCGCGGCTCAGGTGAACACCCAGGCATACCGCGGCTTGAGACCAAGGGGTTCCCGATGTCCCGGGAAGGGTGGCGTGAACCTCCCCGTGCCTCATAATCCCTGATCCGGCTCCGGGGATCTGGCGTGCCCGGGATTTCCCCCCGGCAGGCCGGTTTGACGCTATAGGCAACCGCCCCCGCCGCTGCAGGCCCTACCCAAGCCGCCTCGCCGCGTCTGGAGCAGCTCCAGGCCGCCGCCTTCATAGACGGCCTTGAGGGCCAGCTCGATGAAGCCACTCACCTCCCAGGCCATGAGACCGCATTCCTGCAGAATCTCCCGGGGGGTCTCCCCCAGGGCGCTCACCAGCACTCCCCGGCAATCCTGCAAGCCGGCCGCCAGCCGCCACCAGCGGTCGGGGCTGCCGGGAGCCGGGGCGGGGCGCTCCTCCACCCGGGCGTAGCCGCCCTGACCGTCCGGACCCCAGATCTGCAGATGGGTGGCTTCCCCCAGATGCAGGTTGACCAGCACCCCCTCCCGGCTGGCCACCGCCACGTACGGCCGTTCGGCGGCAGCCGGGGGAGGCAGCTGGGCGCAGGCACCGAGACAGGCCGCCAGTTCACCGCTCAGGTCCCCGCCCAACAGGCCCACGGCATCCGCCCGGCACCGGGTGCAGTGCTGCATCTGGGGCAGATAGCGCTCCGCCTCCGTCCGCAGGGCCGCCATGGCCTCCGGCGTCGGCTCCGGCAGATCGGCAAAGGGGGTGCCGGCATTGGGATACATGGGCATCAGGTTCAGGACATCCACCCCGAGGTCCGCCATCTTTCGGGCTACCGCCGCCACCTGTCCGTCGTTGACCCCGGGGATGACGATGGTATTGACTTTGACCGTGAGGCCCCGGCATTTGAGCCCGGCAATGGCCTCCAGCTGGCGGCTGAGCAGAAGTTCGGCGGCCTCAACTCCCCGGTACCCCACCTTGCCGTCCCGCACCCAGGCATAAATTCGGCCACCCACCTGGGGATCCACCGTGTTTACGGTGATGGACACGTGGGAGACGCCGAGATCGGCCAGTTCCGCAATATGCGGCGGCAGCCCCAGGCCGTTGGTGGCCAGGCAGAGCAGCAGCTCGGGGAAGCGCTCCCGGACCCGGCGCAGGGTTTCCATGGTCTCCCTAGGGTTGGCAAAGGGGTCCCCCGGGCCGGCGATGCCGGCCACGGTGAGACGGGGCTCCCGGGCCAGCGCCTCCGTGAGATAGGCCACAGCTTGGGCGGGGCTGAGCACCGCGCTGGTGACCCCCGGCCGGCTTTCGTTGACGCAGTGGAAGCGCCGGTTGCAATAATTGCAGAGAATGTTGCACAAAGGTGCCACGGGCAAGTGCACCCGGCCGCAGGTTTCTTTGACCCGGGCATTGAAACAGGGATGCCTGGCGAGATTCAACATGGCCATATTCCTCAATAGTTTCATGCTTCGCGGGATCGGTGGCGGGATTTCTTGACCCTGCATCCACAACGCACCATTCCAAACTCATGCCTTACAGATATCCATAGCCCACCGGCGAATCCTGCTGTGCTTTTTCCAGCACCGCATTGATGATGCGGTCCAGGAGCTGCTGGGCCCCGCGGTAGCCCAGGTGGAGCAGCCGCTGGCCGCCGAAGCGGTCGTGGATGGGGAAGCCCGCCCGGATGAGGGGAATCCCCCAGCGCCGGGCCAGGTGGTAGCCCTTGCTGTGGCCCAGCAGGAAGTCCGGTTTCAGGACCTCGGCTTCCTGGGCCAGTTCGTAGAAATCCAGGCCTTCCCGGACCAGGGGCGGCTCCGGCAGGAGTCCGGCGGTCACCTGGGCGACGGCGGCAGCGAAGCGGTGGCTTCGGGCGCCGGAGGCGCAAAGCACCGGCTTCACCCCGATTTCCACCAGGAAGGCGGTGAGGCCCACCACCAGGTCCTCCTCTCCATACACCACGGCCCGTTTGCCGAACACATACTTGTGGCCGTCCACGTAGGCGTCCACCAGGCGCCCCCGCTCCTGGACATGGCGTTCCGGGGAAGACCGGCCGGCCAGTTCCTCCAGTATCCCAAAGAAGCGGTCCGTCTCCCGAAGCCCGATGGGTGTCCCCAGGGAATACCGCGGCACCCCAAAGTGCCGGGCCAGAGATTCCCCGGCGCTGAGGGCAGGGTCCAGGGTGCGGCCGAACTCCAGGGTGGCCCGGGAGCGGCCCATGGCCGCAATGTCGGCCAGGGGCGTACCGCCGGCGGGAATCTTTTCGTATTCGGCCGTGGCCGGACCGTCCAGGGTTTCGGAAATATCCGGCAGGATGATCCCCATCAGACCAAAATCCCTCAGCACCTCTTTGAGATAACGGATATCCGCCGGCGAGACGAAGCCAGGCAGGAGATTCACCCGGCCGGTGGGTTCCCCCCCCTGGGCCACCTGTTCCACCACCGCCTGGACCGCGGCGTGAAAGCCCTCCATGTGGGTGCCGGCATAGCTGGGAGTGGAAACCGTGACCAGGGCCGGCACCTCCACCCCGGCCGCCTCCTGCCGGAACTCCCGCACCAGCCGGGGGACATCGTCGCCGATGGTCTCGGTGAGGCAGGTGCTGGCCACCCCGATGAGCCGGGCGCCATATTTCGTCATGACGTTTCTCAACCCCTGTTTCAGGTTGGCACAGCCGCCATACACCGCCTGCTTCTCTCCCAGGGCGGAGGAGGCGATGTCCATGGGTTCCCGGAAGTGGCTGATAATGTAGCGCCGCATATAGGTGGCGCACCCCTGGGAGCCGTGCAGAAACGGCACCGCCCCTTCAATGCCCCGAAAGGCCAGGCAGGCGCCCAGCGGCTTGCACAGCTTGCAGGCATTGGTGGTGGAAACCTTGGTTTGCATATCCGGCCTCCTCAGGAGAGGGGCGCAGGCAGGGAGGTGCGCCCCCCAGCCCCTTCCCCCACTGCCTTCTCGGCTCCACCCCGCCTGGGCACGAACCGCCAGACGGGACTCATGACGGTGTGATAGACTTCCCGGGCGAAGTTGAGCATGCCCACAAAGCCCTCCAGGGGCTCCTTGCGTTCGTGGTTGTGGTCGCAGAAGCCCACGCCCAGCTTGTAGGCGATGGGACGCTCCTTGACGCCGCCCACGAAGATGTCCACCTCCGTTTCCTGGAGAAAGGTGGAGAGCTCCAAGGGATTGGAGTCATCCACGATAATGGCGCCTTCGTCGGTGATGTCGTGGAGCTCCCGGTAATCCTCCCGGGTGCCGGTTTGCGAACCCACCAGCACCACCTGCATGCCCAGGAGCCGGAAGGCTTTCACCAGGGAAAAGGCCTTGAAGGCCCCCCCCACATAGATGGCGGCCTTTTTGCCGGCCAGGGCCCGGCGGTATTCCTGCAGCTGGGGGTAAAGGTTTTGCAGCTCCTGGCGCACCAGCTCCTGGGTGCGGGCCATGATCTCCGGGTCGTTGAAGTGGCGGGCCACGGTATAGAGGGACTCGGCCATGTCCTCCACCCCGAAGTACGAAACCCGGACAAAGGGGGTGCCGAAGCGCTCCTGCATCATTCTGGCCAAGTCCAGGGTGGCGCCGGCGCATTGCACCACGTTGAGAGCGGCGCCGTGAGCCCGGCGGAGGTCGTCCACCCGGCCGTCGCCGGTGATGTTGGCCACCACCTCCAGGCCCATACGGCGGAAGTAGTCCCGGATGATCCAGAGCTCCCCGGCCAGGTTGAAATCACCCAGGATGTTAATGCTGCGGGGACCGATGCCGTGCACCTCGCCCGTGCCCACCAGCCGGAACATGGCCTGGCAGGCGGCATGGTAGCCGGCCCGCTTGTTGCCCTTGAAGCCTTCAGACTGCACCGGCAGCACCGGAATCCCCTTTTCCTCGGCCACCTTCTTGCAGACGCCTTCCAGGTCGTCGCCGATGAGCCCCACGATGCAGGTGGCATAGACGAAAGCGGCCTTGGGATGGTGCCGGTCGATGAGCTCGGTGAGGGCCTGATACAGCTTCTCCTCGCCCCCGAAAATCACGTCCGTTTCCTTAAGGTCGGTGGAGAAGCTCAGGCGATGCAGTTCCGGGCCGGAGGACAAAGCCCCCCGGATGTCCCAGGTGTAGGCGGCGCAGCCGATGGGCCCGTGCACCAGGTGCAGGGCGTCGGCGATGGGGTAGAGCACCACCCGGGAGCCGCAGAACACGCAGGCCCGCTGACTCACCGCGCCCGCCAGACTCTCCTTGTCGCATTCCAACCGGAAGGGCGCCTCGCCCTTGCGGTGTATCTGCCCCTGGCGTTCAGCAAAAATGGCTGGTTTCATGCGCGGTTCCCCTCCTGGTTGAAGCGCGGGCCGGGGAAGCCTGACTCCCTCCCGCCATTCTCAATCCATTAAATACTCTCTGGCCGGGCCGCCGTTTTCCAGGGCGTCCAGGATGGCGTCGATGGCCTCCTCGCCGTCCACGTTCCGGTACCAGAAGCCTTCGGGGTAGACCACCAGGACGGGGCCGTGGTCGCAGAGCTTCAGGCAGCCGGTGGTGGACACCATGACCTTGGCGAGGCCCCGGTCCGCCAGTTCCGCTTCCAGGTAGCCCAGAAGTTCGCCGGCGTTTTTCTTGACGCATTTCCCTTTGGGCTCCAGGCCCCGGAAACTCAGGCACACGAAGATATGATGGGCGGGTTTTTCCATGGTTTGATCCCTTTCCGGATGAAGGGGCGGGTGAGTGCGGCCTTCAGGGCGCGGCTCGCCCCCGCCCCCCTTCACAGTACCAATTCAAAGCTCTCTTCCGGCGCGTCCCGGTCCTGGCGGTCCAAGAGCGCCTCCAGGATCTTTTCCAGCAGCCGGAGGGCGCCGCGATACCCCACCGTGGGGAAATAGCTGTGGCCGATGCGGTCCAGGATGGGAAAGCCGAAGCGCACCAGGGGGAGGTCTTCATCCCGGGCCAGGTATTTCAGGTAGGTGTTGCCGATGAGCAGGTCCACCCGGGTCTGTTTGATCCACTGGTGCAGCAGGAAGAGGTCGCCGCCGGCGGCCACGTTCACCGGGTGGGGGACTTCCCTGGTGAGCTCCCGGATCTTTTTTTCGAACGCTTTGCCCGGGGTGCCGGTGACGATATGGATGGGCCACAGGTCCAGGTCCACCAGGAACTGCGTCAGGGACACCAGTTGATCCGGGTCGCCGGCCAAGGCCACCTTGCGGCCGAAGAAGTACTGGTGCATGTCGGTGATGACATCGACCAAACGGCCCCGTTCAAGGTTGATGGCATCCGGCACCTGGACCCCGGCGATTTGCCGCAGGGTGTCGAGAAAGGTGTCCGTAGCCGCCAGCCCGATGGGAAGCTCCAGGATTTCGCAGGGTACCTTGCATTTGGCGTCCAGGGCCCGGGCGGCGGGGCCGGAAGCCAAAGGCCCCAGGGCCACCGTTCCCTGGCTGGCCCCGCTGTCCTGCAGTTCCGCCACCGTCACCCCGCCCGCCGGATACCTGGAGAATCGCCCGGTCAGGGGGCCGTTCAGGACGTCGGCGGTGTCAGGGAACATGATGACCGGCACCCCCAGCGCACCGCAGAGGCGCTTGATCTCCTCCATGTCGCAGGGCTCCACATAGCCGGGAATGATGTTGACCCGGGAGCTTTTCTTGTCCGCGGGCTCGGCGAAATACTCCACCATGGCCCGCACCATGTTGGCGAAACCGGTGACGTGGGACCCCACATAGCTGGGGGTGTTGGCGTGGATGACATAACGGCCCGGCGGAATCTTGCCTTCATCCCTGGCCTTGGCGATGATCTGCGGGAGGTCGTCGCCGATGGTCTCGGAGAGGCAGGTGGTGTGCACCGCGATGACCTCGGGCTCATAGATGGTAAAGATGTTGTGGATGGCCTGCACCAGGTTGGCCTGGCCGCCGAACACCGCGGCGCCCTCGGTGAAGGAGCTGGTCCCCGCCATCACCGGCTCCTTATAGTGCCGGGTGAGGGTGCTCCGGTGGTAGGCGGCGCACCCCTGGGAACCGTGACTGTGGGGGAGGCAGTTGCGGATGCCCAACGCGGCGTACAGAGCCCCGATGGGCTGGCAGGTCTTGGCCGGATTAATGGTCAGGGCCGAGCGGCTGCCGATCTCCTTGGGGGTATGTCTGAGTAGCATGACGGTTTCCTCATGGCGTTTGGGGACCATTGGCAGGCGGCCCGCCAGGCCGCGCCGGACCGGCTGGTCATTTCACTCCCACGCATATTTGGCGGTGAGCTCCGGGTGCACCTGCCAGGGAGCTTTCAGGAACTTCCAGACCTTGCTGTTGACCATGCGGTCGATCTCCTGGTAGAAGTTGACGGCTCCCTGGAAGCCGGCATAAGGCCCCCCGGAATCGTAGCTGTGCAGCTGCTTCATGGGCACACCGCTCTTTTGGATGGCGTACTTCTCTTTGATGCCGGCGCAGATGATGTCCGGCCGGTAAAGCTCGATGAGCTTTTCGGTCTCAAACTGACTGATATCGTCGATGACCAGGCTCAGGTCTTCCATGTCGGGCATCAGGCCCTCGTAGTCTTTGAAGCGGAGGCTGGCCTGTTCCAGGCGGGCCGCCTGTTCCGGGGTCAGACGGGGCCGGAAGCGGTGCGGGTCCGGCTCTACATGGAGCTCCTCGATGTTGCGGCTGTCCGCGTCCACCTTGAGGTGGGGGAGCACCCGCCGGCCTTCGTAGTCGTCCCGGTGGGCGAACTCGTAGCCCGCAGCCACCACCTCCATGCCGATTTCCCGGAAAAGTTCCTGGTAGTGGTGAGCCCGGGAGCCGCCCACAAAGAGCATGGCCCGTTTGCCGGCACAGCGCTGGCGCACGCGGGCGGCCACCTGCTCCACTTCCGGCAGTTCCCGGGCGATGAGCTCCTCTACCCGGAACGACAACCCCGGGTCCTCGAAGTATTGGGCAATCTTGCGCAGGGACTTAGCGGTGGCTTTGGCGCCGATGAAATTGACCTTGATCCAAGGGATGCCGAACTTGGCCTCCATCATCTCCGCCACGTAGTTGATGGAGCGGTGGCACATGATAGCGTTTAGGTTTGCGGTATGGGAGTTGGCGAAATAATCGTAGCTGGAGTTACCGCTGAAGGTGGCCACCAGGGTGACGCCCATCGCCTCCAACAGCCGCTCGATTTCAAAGGCGTCGCCGCCGATGTTGTATTCGCCCAAAAGGTTGATGCGGAAACGGCCTTCCGACACCGTATCGTCCAGGCCCACCACGTGGGTGAAGATGCCGTTGTTGGCGATGTGGTGGCCGGCGGACTGGCTCACGCCCTTGTAGCCTTCGCAACTGAAGGCAAAGACGTTGATCCCCAGCTTTTCCTTCATCTCCCGGGTGACCGCGTGGATGTCGTCGCCGATGAGTCCCACTGGACAGGTGGCGAACACCGCGATGGCCTTGGGGTGAAAGAGGTCGTAGGCCTCCTGGATGGCCTGGCGCAGCTTTTTCTCGCCCCCGAAGATAATCTGCTCCTCCTGCATGTCCGTGGAAAAGCAATAGGTCATGAAGTTGTGGTCCTCGGGCCCCAGGGGCCGGGTCTGGTTGCGCCGGGTGAGCCAACTGTAAAACCCGCAGCCGATGGGACCGTGAGTGATGTTGACAATGTCCCGGGTAGGGCCCAGCACCACCCCCTTGCAGCCGGCGTAGGTGCAGCCCCGCTGGGTGATGATGCCCGGGATGGTGCGCACGTTGGCCTGGATCTCCGGCACCACGCCATCGGGGTCCACCCGGTTGATGACGATCTGCTTGGCCCGCTTGCGGGCCACTTTGGTGGGGTATTTGGCCAGGAGTTCCTTGATGACCTCATCTGGATTCAAGTCCAGGCTTGCCCCGCTGAGTTCTAAGTCAGGCATCGGTGCCATGATGTCTCTCCGTATCGTTGCCATCGGTAACGCCCTGCCGCCGTTGCCTGCGGGCAGTCTCTCGCCCTGAGGCCGGCGCCGCCCGGATGGGTCAGGCTTCATCCAGCGCCAGGTCGCCGGACTCCCCGGTGCGGACCCTAACCGTGTCCAGCACCGGCATGACAAAGATCTTGCCGTCCCCGGATTTGCCCGTGCGGTTCACCTGGATGATGGTCTTCACCGCTTTGGAAACCAGGCGGTCCGGCACCACCATGAAAAAGACCCGCTTGGGAATGAGGCGCTGGCTCTGGCCCAGTTGAGCCACAGCCTCTTCGTAGCCTTTCTCCGCGCCCTCCAGGAGGCTCATATCCACCAGGCCCTTGCCCCGTCCCAGGGCCTCCCGGGCGGTGATGGAGGTGATCCCTGCCTCCGCCAGGGCCTGTTTGGTGCGGTTCATCATATTCAGGCGCACGATGGCCATGATCTCTTTCATAGCTTGACCTCTTCCATCTGGCCGCCGGCGGTTTCCCTTATGCCGGAGCTGATGGTGTAGACTTCCTCCACCGGGGAGACGAAGATCTTGCCGTCTCCATAGGCGCCCTTGTCGCCGGTGCGGGCGGCCTTGATGACGGTCTTCACCACGAAGTCCTTGTCCTGGTCATGCACCACCGTGAGGAGCAGTTCCTTGGGGATTTCATCATAGGTGATTTCCCCGATTTTGATGCCCCGCTGCTTGCCCCGGCCCACTACGCTCATTTTGGTGACCGCCGGGAACCCCGCTTCCATCAGGGCGGCCAGGACTGCGTCCACTTTCTCCGGCCGCACCACCGATCGGATCATAATCATGGCGTCATCCCTCCAGGGCGGCCTGGAACGTTTCCACCCGGGCCGCCATGTCTGCCTGCTCCCGGTATACGGTGAGCAGAAATCCTTTCACCGCCGCCAGCATCAGTCCCATACTCACGGCCGGTCCCTCCTGGCCGCCTCAGGCGGCCATCCCGTAGTCGATGAGCAGCTTTTCCAACTCATCAGTGGTCAAGGGTTTCGGGATAACCAGCAAATCGTTGGCTTCAATCTTTTTGGCCAGGGTCCGGTATTCATCGGCCTGGGGATGGGTGGGATCGTATTCGATGACCGTTTTCCGGTTGATCTCCGCCCGCTGCACCATGTTGTCCCGGGGGATGAAATGGATCATCTGGGTGCCCAGGCGCCGGGCCAGGGCCTCGATCATCTCCTGCTCGTTGTCCACCTTGCGGCTGTTGCAGATGAGGCCGCCCAGGCGCACCCCGCCGGCTTCGGCGAACTTGACGATGCCCTTGCAGATGTTGTTGGCGGCATACATGGCCATCATTTCACCGGAGACCACGATGTAGATTTCCTGGGCCTTGCCTTCCCGGATGGGCATGGCAAAGCCGCCGCAGACCACGTCCCCCAGGACGTCGTAGAAGACGTAGTCCAGTTTTTGGCTGTCGGCATACGCCCCCAGCTGCTCCAGGAGGTTGATGGAGGTGATGATGCCCCGGCCGGCGCAGCCCACCCCCGGTTCGGGGCCGCCGGACTCGACGCACACCGTCTGGCCGTAGCCCAGCCGGCGGATGTCCTCCAGGTCCACGTCTTCACCCTCCTCCCGCAGGGTGTCCAGCACGGACTTTTGAGCCAGGCCGCCCAGGAGGAGGCGGGTGGAGTCCGCCTTGGGGTCGCAGCCCACCACCATGACCTTGCGGCCCATTTCCGCCAAACCGGCCACCGTATTTTGGGTGGTGGTGGATTTGCCGATGCCGCCTTTGCCGTAGATCGCCACTTTTCGCATGGCCTGTTCCTCTATGCGTGATTTTTTCCAGAAATAAAGCATGAGGTATGCCAGCCTTGCCCACAAGCAGCTATCACCACGAAATGATTAATCTTATAAAAATTTCTGGAAATTCCCCCTCGCACTCCATTCCACTTTATTTAGCAATTATGTATGTTTTAATTTGGCTAAAAACTACTAAAATGTAAAAATAGAATAATTATATTTATCATTTTCGTATTTTTTATCCCAGAAGCACACCACCCCGCCTCCCGCCGCGCGTGCCCCCGCCTGCGCCCCTCCGATAATTCACCGGGCCGGTGTCGAAGAGGTTGCCAGAATCAGACAGGCGCGGGTATAATAGAATCTCGAGAGACGGGCACCCCCGTCTTGGCACGCGGAGAGATGACCGAGTAGGCCTAAGGTGCTCGCCTGCTAAGCGAGTGTGGGGGGAAACCTCCACCGAGGGTTCGAATCCCTCTCTCTCCGCCAGTTTCAGGAGTTGCCGTGGAGGCCCCTTGGTTGGGCCAGGGCGTGGCTCTGGCAGGACTGTTGCTGTTACTGGCGGCCAACCTGGCCCGCGGTCAGGCGCGCCGTCGTCGCCAACCTTCTCCAGGCTTGGTGCGTCTTAACTACTGGGGCAGCCTGGTGGCCTTTGCGCTGATCCTGGTGGGCCTGGGGCTTATGTGGCTGAACAGGTGAGAGGCCCGGGTCGCCAGCGCGCCCAGGCCTCGGTTGGAGGGGTTAGAGGATTTAGTATCTTTATCGGCATCAGCCGGCATTTCTGAATCCTTTTCCCCCACATTTTTCCCTAAAAGAGGAACGTATGCGCAGGTACCGCCGGGGAGCCGCCGCCCTTGCCCTGATGTTCGGTCTGACGCTGTTTGCCGCCTCCCTGCCGGCCCAGGAACAGGCGCCAGCCGGCAAAGCCCAAACGGTCTGCCCCGTTATGGGCGGGCAGATTAACAAGGACGTCTTTGTGGATTATCAGGGTCAGCGGGTCTATTTCTGCTGCCCCGCCTGCATCGAGGTGTTCAAAAAGGATCCGGAGAAGTACCTGCAGCAGATGAAGGCCGCCGGGGTCGCTCCGGAAAAGCTCCCGGCGAAAAAGTAGTCGGAGCGCCGGACGGAGATGGCGCAGCACAACCCGCAACCTTCCCCCGCCAGGCGAGGCCTCGTCAGTCGCCGGCGTGGTTCCGGGGCGTCCGCTGCTTCAGCACCTCGGCCACCATCTCCTTGAGGCGTCCAGGGTCCTCCCGTTTCTCCAGGAGGGCCGCTCCCCGGGGCAGGCTGGCCTCGGTGTAGTCCCCCAGGTAGGAGTAAATGATCAAGGGCACCCCCAAGGCCCCCTCCCGGAAATGGGCCAGCTCCGCCAGATCTTCCAGGTAGGGAATGTCCAGGTCCAGGATGATGATGTCCGGGGGGTCGGGCCCGGTAAGCTGCATCCAGACTTCGTAGCCGTCCCGGGCCTCCCGCACCTGGTAGCCTTCCGTCGCCAGCTCCCGACGCAGCAGATCGCGCACATGGCGGTTGCGGTCGGCCACCAGAATGTTCCAGGCTTCAGCCACGAAGCGCTCCCGGTTCAGGATTGGGGCGTTGGAACCGCCTCGGGAACGGATACCACCCCGCCGCCCTTCCCCTTCCCCCCATGGCTCAGATGGGGGGGGAACGGCAGGGACCCGCAGCCCCATTAGGGATCTGGATTTGCAACGCCGGTGCCAAGGCCCATGCCGCGTTGCGGGGCTTGGGGGCTGCCCGGTCCCCCGGAGAAATGCGCAGCTAACGGTGGCTTGAACCCCCAGTTTTCGGCGCTCTCGGGGCGGTGCCGGTCATTGGGCAAGGCCCGGTTTCGGCGGCAGGGCGTTCATCCCCTTGATCACCCTCCTGTCGGCTTTCTTTACAGATTGTCAAATTGCCTCCGGACCAACCGGGAGATACCTGACCTTCAGCCCATGTCTGATCCGATCTTTCCCCATTTTCTGCCGCTGGAACTGGCCCACCAGGACACCATCCGGCAGATCCTCTGGGAATATCAGGCCGAAACTTCAGAGCTTACCTTTACCAACCTCTTCATCTGGCGGAACCACTATGGGCTCTCCTGGTGCCTGGCTGAAGATTGCCTGCTGCTCCTCAGCCGTCCTGCCCAGGGTGAGCCCTTCGCCTGGCCGCCCGTGGGCCCCCCGCCTCGCCAGCGCCTGACCCGCCAATTGTTGGCCTGGCTCAGGGAGGAACTGGGCTTGACCGACCCGTCGGTGGAGCGGGCGGACGCCCGCCTGGCCGCCGAGGTCAGCAGCACCCCTGGTCTTGCGGCGGCGCCGCAGCGGGACCATTTTGACTACCTCTATGACACCACGGAACTCATCCACCTCAGCGGCCGCAAATTCCATGACAAACGCAATCACCTCAATGCCTTCCGACGCACCTACCGCTTCCGGTATGAGCCCTTGGAGGAACGCCACCTGGCCCCCTGCCTAAAGTTGGCGGACCATTGGTGCCAATTCCGGCGCTGCGCCGAGGACTTCAGCCTCCTGGGGGAGTGGGAGGCCATCAAGGAGGCGCTGACCCACTTTGGGGAGTTGGGCCTGGCCGGGGGGGTTCTGTTTATTGACGACCGGGTGGCCGCCTTCACCCTGGGAGAACTCCTCAACCGGGAGACCGTGGTAATCCACATCGAAAAGGCCGCCCCCGAAGTGAAAAACGCTTATGCCGCCATGAACCAGCAATTCCTGGAACACGCCTGGAGTGCCGTGCCTTGGGTAAATCGGGAGCAGGACCTGGGAGAGCCGGGGCTCCGAACGGCCAAGCTCGCCTACAATCCGGTGCGGCTGGTGGAGAAATACCGCATCAGCCTGGCCTCATGAATGACGCCGGCTTGTTGAGACGACAAGAATCGGGCGACCCGAGGGTCGCCCGTGCTTTTTTACAGGCGGGTTTAGATCAGGGACCGGGGCTCTTCCAGAGCAGTGTCGTAGTCGATCACCTCTTTGGGCTTCACGAAATAGCTCTGGCAGGCGGCGTCCAATTGCTCGGTGGTGAGTTCCGGGTCAATCCCCAGGAAGCGGGCCCGGTCCACCAGATTTTCCAGGAGGTCACGGGGATGGCAGGCGTTCATCGGGCGGGAGGCCTGGAAATAGTGCTTGAGCATCATCTCCCGCACCACGTTAGGGTTGAACGGGATGTTTTGCTGGTCGCAGGTCCGCCGGAAAATTTCCATGAACTGCTCCACGTTGACATGGCCCACGAAAATCTTGTGGCGGATACGGCGCAGGAAGGCGGCGTCGGCCAAACCGTAGGGATCCAGGTTGGTGGCAAAAATGATGAGCTGGTCAAAGGGGACGGCAAACTGCTGACCGGTATTGAGAATGAGGAAGTCCTGGCGGGTCTCCAGGGGATACATCCAGCGGTTGAGCAGATTCCTGGCGGAAATCTTCTGGCGGCCGAAGTCGTCGATCACGAACACCCCGTTGTTGGCCCGAAGTTGGTGGGGGGCTTCATAATATTTGAGCACCGGACTGAACTTGAGCTCCAGGGATTCCTCGGTCATTTCCCCGCCGGCGATGACCAAGGGCCGTTTGCACAGGACCCAGCGGCGGTCCTGCCGGGTGATGTCGTGCGATGGCGGCAATGGCTGATGATTCACTTCATCAAAGACCCGGATGATCTGCCCATAGACATACAAGGCGTACGGAATAAAAACCGGCTCCTGAAAGGCGTCGCCGATGGCTTTGGCCAAGACGGTTTTACCGCTGCCCGTGGGGCCGAACAGAAAGATGGAGCGTCCGCTCAACACCGCCGGACCGATTTTGTGAATCAGTTCATCCGGCACCACATAGTCGGCAAACACGTCCTTCAGCCGCTTTTCATCTATGGCCACCCGCTGAATAGTCTGGTATTCCACCCAGTCCCAGTAATCTTCCAGGGGCACCGGCGCCGGGCCCACATAGCTGTTATACTCCATGTCGGATTCGGCCTTGCGCTTCCCGGATTCGCTCAGAACATAGCGGAGCTCCACGGCCAGGTGGGTGACCTCAGGCCTCAGGATGTCCCGGGCTTTGACGTCCAGGTATTTCTGCCCCTTGAGATATTCGATGATACGCTCCACCAGAATTTCCGGGATTTTCAAGGCATCCACCATATCCCGGGCGGTAATCACCTCCAGATGGTAGGCGTGCTTCAGAAAGAGGGAGGCCAGGAGAGGCTCGGGCACCCCTACATCCGCAAAAGTCTTGGGCGCCGGCGGAAAGGCGGGGGTCAGTTTCTCCAGGACCTCCGGTTCCACCAGATTCAGCTCCAAAAGATGTTTGGCCAAATAACCGCGTTGCCGCTTCTGCCTTGCCAAAGCCAGGCCCAGCTGTTCCTGGCTGAGGATTTTTTCTTTGAGCAAGCGTTGGGCTAAATTCATGGCGTTACCTCTGTGCTTCTGCAGGACTCGGTGGCGTCGTCACCCACCCCAATAATAGTTTCGTTGAATTATTAATTGCAAGTATTATACCCCAACCCTGTTGCCGGGCCGAATGCCGCCGGGATTTCCCCCGGAGCCCTCCAATTTCTCTCTCACTCCTGCAAACCGTCGGAACGGGCCATGGTTGCGGCGGATTTAGCAAGGCCCCGGATCGCTCTCCTGCCTGCTTTGCCGCGGGGCCAGCCGGCTATTGACGTACCAGTCGATCTGCCGGCAGATGCCTTTCACCACCTGGGCTTCCCGGGCCCGCAACCCCAGGCGGTTGAAGAATCGCCGGACATTGAACATCCAATAATCCGGGTTCTGGTGTCCGATGTAGTGAATCTTCACCAGGGTCTCTTTGAGCATGGCGTACATGGATTCCAGCTCCCGGCTGTTGGCCAGCCGGGGAATGAACCGGGGGTCGGGATGGCGGGCCACGAAAATCTCGTACGCCACCACCATGACCGCCTGAGCCAGATTGAGGGAGGCGCAGTCGGTAGTGGGAATGGTCACCAGCGCCTGGCAGAGGGCCAGCTCCTCATTGGTGAGGCCCCAGTTCTCCGGGCCGAAGACCAGGGCCACCTGGTTCCGGGCGGAAAGCTCCACCAGCCTCAGGGCCATCTCCCGGGGGGTGAGGAGTTCCTTGCGAATCCCGCCCCGCCTGGCAGTGGTGCCCACCACGTACTGGAAGGGGGCCAGAGCCTGGGCCAGGTCGTCTGCGACCTTAATGGCTTCCACCAGGTGGGCGGCGGCCGGGGTGGCCATCATGCGCACCCGTTTCTCATCCAGCGCCTGGGGCTGCACCACCACCAGGCGGGAGATGCCCATGTTGCAAGCGGCCCGGGCGGCCGCCCCGATGTTTTCCGGCAACTTGGGCCGATGCAGCACCACTGTCAGATTCTCCAGGCGAACCTGGGAGGCCCCCAGGGTCTTTTCGGCTTTTCGGTTCATCGCTTTTACTGTAGCATAAACCTTAAGGCTCCCCAAGTCCGTTTCGGGCAGCCTCACCTTGCCCCGATTCGCCGAAATGGTTAATTTTTTAAACAGTTTTTATCCTTATTTGTTCCAGGATTGAACTTATGACCCTCATCGCCCTGTGGTGTTGTCTCCTGGCGTTGGCCGGAGCTTGCGCTCCCTTGTCCCCTTCCTTTCAGGCCATGGCTCCCCAACAGTTCGCCGCCCTGATCGCCGACCCCGAGGCGGCTAGGGGACAGGAAGTCCGGGTGGTGGCCGAAGTCCAGAGCCTGGAATTCAAGGAGGGGAGGAGCTTTCTCACCGTCAGCCAGCAGTTGCCGGAGACCCGGGGTCGGGCTCGCCGCCCGGTTCTGGGGCCCACCTTCCTGGTGGTCATTCCCCGGTTCCTCTCGCCCCGGCATTACTTTCCCCAGCGGCAGGTCTTCATCACCGGCACGGTGGCTGGCAAAGCCGGCGGCTTTCTCCTGGTCGAGGCCCGGGAAATCGAGCTGGGTGCCTACCCCGTCTGGGAAAAATATTACTACCCCGTTCCCCCTGAGTGGTATGATTATGATCCGGCCCTGGAACAGTGGTACACGCCGCCGTACTTCGATCCCTGGCGCGACGGCAGGCGGTAGCCCCGTCGGGTGAAGCAGGTTCCGCCATGCACATCGACCTCTACGAGTTCGGCCACCTGGTCATTGACGGCGTCTCCTATCGCCAGGATGTGCTGCTGTGGCCTGGTGGGATGAGCAAAAACTGGTGGCGTCGGCAATCCCACCTCCTCCAGGTGGAAGACGTCTTCGAGGCGTTGGCCACCGCGCCCGAGGTTCTGGTGGTGGGCCAGGGTCAGCCCGGCCGGATGCAGGTGGATCCGGGTCTGGCCGACCACCTCCGGAGCCGGGGTATCGAGCTGGTGGCCGTGCCCACCGCCGAAGCCTGCCGGATCATCAATTCCCTGGCCGGCAAACGCCGCCTGGCCGCGGCGTTGCATCTGACGTGCTGATGCTGCCGCCGGCAGCCGCGGCTCCGCCTGTCGCTGGTCCGGTGGAGCAGAACGAAGGGATCTGTGGCCTCATCCTGGTGCCGCCGGAGCAGGGCAAACCGGTGCCCCCTTATCTTTTGGGCTCGGTGGCTGGGCTGCCTTTGCTGGACCGCCTCATCCTCTCCTGCTGGCGGGCCGGCGTCCAGGAGGTCACGGTCCTGGCTCCGGAGCAATCCCAACCCTGCCTTAGGCGGCGTCTGACCCGTCTTTGCCGCCGCAGGGGCGGGGCAGCGCGGGCGGCCTCCAGCCTAATCGGCCTTGAGGCGGCAGAAAGCCGACCCTGGCTGGTGCTGAGCGCTGACACCCTGCCCTCCCCTGCCCTGCTGGCCCGAGTGCTCCTGCAACCCCTGGCTCCGGGGCAGATTGCCGTGGCGGCCCCTGAACCTCCCTCTCCACCCCTTGCCAAACTGACCCGTTTTTCCGCCGCCGCCTGGGAAGACTTCCGGCAGTGGCGGCAGGGGCTGGGACCCGACCCGGGATCCAGGCTGGCCGATGTGCCGGCCCTGGTTTCGGACTACCTGGAGTACGTGGCCCAACAAGACCGGGTGGTGCCGGTGGCCTCCGACCCGTTCGACCTCTCCTTGGTGGCCCGCCCCGAAGACCTCAAAGCCGCGGCCCAAAGGCTGGTGGCCTCCCTGCCGGGTTCCCCCTGGGGGGAGGGGATCATGGAGTTTTCCCTGAACCGCCGGTTGGCCCGCCTGCTGCTGCTTCGCCTGGCCACCGCACCGGTCACCCCCAACCAGATCACCCTGCTGAATCTCTCCCTGGGCTTGGCGGCGGCAGGCCTCTTGCTCACCGGCGCCTACTGGCTGACGCTGTTGGGGGCCCTGTTGTTGCCGGTGGTGATGGTCCTGGACGCCCTGGACGGCATGCTGGCCCGCCTCACCTTCCGGGAGACCCGCCTGGGACAGTTCCTGGACCTTTACGGCGACACCTTCCTGAACCTTCTGATCTTCTGCTCCCTGGCGGTGGGCCGTTATCAGGCCACCGGCCGGGAACGCTACCTGGTTCTCCTGATCCCCATCGTCACCGGCTACCTGTGGTGCTGGCGGCTCACCGACCCCCTCTGGGGACAGCCCCGCCCCCCGGCGCCGCCGCCTCCCAGACCGGTTCCCGGACCGGCTGGTCACCGTTTGGTGAAGGAGCTCTCCAGTCGGGATTTTGTCTATCTCATTCTCCTGGCCGCCCTTTGGGATTGCCTGGAGTGGTTCGTCCTGGGCGTGGCCTTGGGCACCCACCTCTTTGCCCTGACCCTCACCTGGTGGCGGCGGTACGGAGCGGCCGGGGAATAGCAGGGGCCGCCCGGCATGGATTTTGCTTTCGCCGATGGTACCACATCGCCGCTTTCGCTCCTGCACCGGGCACAACCTGGTTCGCAGGCTTGACGTCTCCGCCGGACCGGAGGCAGGGGGCCTCTACCACCTCCTGCCGGCTGGTTCAAAACCGATTTTTCGATTACTCTGCGCCAAGGCGCAAGAGAGAGGCGCTCACGTCGATAACGGCTCCACTTTGTTCAGCCTGACCGTATGACCAAGTCCAAACCTTTGGCGCCGGAGGAGAAATGGGGGAAGCAATGACTGGAGTACAGACCACGGGCCACGGCAGGCAGGACGATTATCTCGGCCCGGTGAATCCCTCCTGGGGCCTCTTTCTCATCAGCGTCCTGGGGTTATTTCTGGAAATGCTCCTGATCCGCTGGATCAGTACCGAAGTGCGCATCTTTGCTTACATGCAGAATACCATCCTGGTGGTGTGCTTTTTGGGACTGGGGCTGGGATGTTTCACCTGCCGCCAGCCCGTGAAATTACGGGAGGGTCTCCTGGCCCTCTTCATTTTGACTGGTTTGATCGCCATCCCCTGGACGCGCCAGGGCTTCGGCAAAATCAGCGCCATGCTGAGCATCCTGGGGGATTTGGTAATCTGGCATCAAACCGTGTCCAGCGATCCTGCTGAGGCCATCTTTTTTGTGCTGTTCGGTTTGCTCCTGACCTATTGCCTCATGCTTCTCATCCTGGACATCTTTGTTCCCCTCGGCCGGATCCTGGGTCGCCTCATGGACGACCACCCCTACACCATTTGGGCATACTCAGTCAATGTGGCCGGCAGCCTAGCGGGGACCTGGCTGTTCGTCCTGTTCAGCATGCTGTTTCTCCCGCCGGTGGCCTGGTTTCTCTTATTAGCGTTCTTGTTGAGCTTCTTTGTCGATTGGCGGAGCACTTCCCGCCTCACCCTGGCCCTGATTCCAGGTCTGGTGCTCCTGGGGTGGCTGGCCGGGCAGGAATTCGGAGCGCTCAAGGTGGTCTGGTCGCCTTATCAGAAGTTGGTTTTGTGGAGCAGCAGCCACTTTCCTCGGGGTGTGGGCCAATATACGGTAACCGTGAACAATACCGGCTATCAGGCCATGATCGACTTGAGCCAGGGGGCTGTAGGATCTCCAGACTCCTCTCCTTCTTCCGGGGCGCCGCCCTTCAGTCAGTACGACCTGCCTTTCCTGTTTCATCCCCACCCCCGATCGTGCCTGATCGTCGGGGCCGGCACCGGCAACGATGCCGCCGGCGCCCTGCGCCATCGGCTCAAGGAAGTGGTGGCGGTGGAGATCGATCCGGCCATCATTGCCCTGGGTCAGGATTTTCATCCCGAGAAACCGTATGCCTCGCGGCAGGTTCAGGTAGTCCTGGATGACGCCCGCTCCTATTTTGCGCTCTCCCGGGAGAAATTCGACGTCATCATTTTCGGCCTGTTGGATTCCCATACTACCACGTCCATGACCAACGCCCGGCTGGACCATTACGTCTATACCCGGGAGAGCCTCGCCCGGGCCAAGGAACTGCTGGCCGAAGGCGGCATAATGGTCTTGAGTTTTGAAGCTCAGAAACACTTTATCGCCGACCGCATGGCCACGGTGTTGCACGAGGTCTTTCAGCAGGAACCCCTCAGCTTCCGGGTACCCTTTAGCAACGCCGGCTGGGGCGGCGTCCTGTTCATTGCCGGCAACCTGTCGGCCGCCCGAACCCAGATAGCCCGGACCCCCCGGCTGGCGGCCTTCATTGAGGAAATGCAACAGAAGTTTCCCCTGCGGCTTGCCTATGCCACCCGCATCACCACTGACGATTGGCCCTATATCTACCTGGACCGGCCCCGCATCCCCCTGCTGTATTTTCTGTTAGGGGGCCTGATGGCGCTCCTTTTGGCGCGCAGTTACCGCCATTGGCAGGCCCAGGGGGTGGTGGCCAGGTGGCGGCGAGCGCACTGGCATTTCTTCTTTCTCGGAGCCGCCTTCCTCCTGTTGGAGGTGCAAAACATCAGCAAGGCCGCAGTGGTCCTGGGGAATACCTGGGAGGTCAACGCCGTCATTGTCTCCGGCGTTCTTGTCATGATTCTGTTGGCCAACCTGGTGGCCTACCGGTTCCCCCGCCTGCCCCTGGGCTGGGTGTACGCCCTGCTCATCGGCAGTTGCCTGGGCCTGTATTTTGTGGATCTGGCCCGCTTTGCCTTTCTCCCCTACCTGCCCAAGGCGGCCCTGGTGGGCGGCCTCACCACGCTGCCCATGCTGTTCAGCGGCGTGGTGTTTATCCGTTCCTTTGCGGCGTTTCCCGGCAAGGACGAAGCCTTGGGCGCCAATCTCATGGGGGCTCTGGTGGGGGCCCTGCTGCAATCGGTGACCTTCATCACCGGCATCAGGGCGCTGCTGCTCATCGTGGCGGCGTTTTATGTGCTCTCCCTCCTCACCCGACCCGCTTTGACCACCGAAAGGGCGGCCTGATCATCATGGAATTGCCCTCCCCCCCTGCTCATCGCATCATCGACGCGCACCTGCACTTAGGCTGCCAAAACGTCCACTGGCCCTGGGAGCACCTCCGCCCCCGGCACCGGGCCGCCGGCATCACCGGCGCCGGGGTCATCCCGCCGGTGGAGGACGTCTATGACCGCTATGATCCGCACTTTGCCGACTCCCCCGCCTGGCAGGCCTGCCGCCGCCGGGCCCACCGCTACCTGTTGGATTTGAAAGACCCGGGGACCGAGTTTTTTCCCTACTTCTTCGTGTGGAATGACTTCCCCCGGGAGGAGCTGAGGCCTGAGTTTGCTGCCGTCAAATGGCACCGCCACGCCGACGAGCCGGAGTATCACTACGACGACCCCCGCTGCCGGGAGTTTTTGGAAGCGGTACAGAGCCGGGGACTGCCCATCCTGCTTGAGGAGACCCTAAACAACACCCTGTTTTTCATCGAAAAACTGCTGCCAGCCGGGGTTTCCCTCATCATCCCTCACTTGGGAGGCTTAAGCGGCGGCTACCGGGCGCTGCAGCGCGAAGGGGTCTGGCAGCTTCCCTGCGTCTATGCCGACACCTCCACCGCTAACCCCGGGGAAATCGAGGATTACTTAAGCCGCTACGGGGCCGGTCGCCTCATCTTCGCCAGCGATTACCCTTTCGGCGATCCGGTTGCGGAACTGGAGAAAATCACCCGCCTCAGACTGCCGTCGGAGGCGGCCCGGGAGGTTCTGGGGGCCACCTTCCGCCGCTTGGTGCGGCGGTAAGCTGCTGGTGGGGGGCTGCGGGCCGCAGGCCCATACCTGCTCCCCTCCGCCAATCCCCTTATGGTAAAAATGGTGAGGGGGCCGGAGTCGAGACTCCGGCCCCCTCATGAGATTCAGAGGTCTGTGGGGAGGTGGGAGAAGAGGTTCAAGGGCGGGCAGGGAACTCAGGTCCCCCATCCTTCCCCACTCACCATCACAACGCCGCCATGCGCTCCTTGCGGTCGGCCAAGACGGGTTCAAACTGGGTCATCAACTGGCCCTCGAACTTCCGCCATTCCTCCTGGAATTGCGGCAAGTGCTCCACTTCCAGGCGCACCCGTTGGCCGGTTTGGGCTTCCAGAGCCCGAGCGTAGGTGGTGAGCTGCTGGCTGAAGCTGGCCTTGAGCTGCTGGTAGGCGCCGTTTCTGGCCAGGAGGAATTGCTGCCAAATCTGCTCGATCTCCTTTTTCAGCAGACCCATGCCCTTCTTGTTGCTGGCGGCGATTAAAAGTCCTTCCAGGGCCCGGGTCTGCCGGGAGTCCACCGTCTCGTCCCGGGGCAGGGTGATGTTCCTGAGCAGCACCTCTTTGACGGCTTGGCGGATGGCAGTCTGGGCCTCGGGTGGAACCTGTTTCAGCTCCTCCTCCAGATCTCCTTCTTCTTTCAGATAATTCACCGCCAAAGCCCGGCCTTTTTCGGAGTACTGCTCTTTCAGCAGATCTTCCTTGGAAGCCTTGCCGTAGCGTTCGGCCTTTTCCAGGGCCAGCTCCAGGGCGCTTTTAATTTCTGCCACGGATGCTCACTTTCTCTCCCACCCGGGGAGTCTTAGCAGGTCCCTCACTTGATTTTGGCCGGGCCGGAGGTCTCAGGGCCCGGGGTGGAGGACGCGGCCGGGGACCCCTCCCCGGTGGCGGGAGACGTGTCGCTGGTGGCAGAATTGGCGCGGCCGCCGGCGTAGTCCGTTACGTACCAGCCGGAACCCTTGAGGTGAAAGGCGCAGTTGCTGATGATCTTATGCAGGCTGCCACCGCAGGCGGTGCAAACCGTGAGCGGGTCCTCCGAAAGTTTCTGCCATTTCTCCACGGTCTGTCCGCACGCGGTGCATTGATACTCATAAATAGGCATACTGCCGACCTCCTTGATCATGAATGTCGTACTGTTCGATGACCGGTTCCAGCTCCAGGAAACTCAGTGGTGCCAGAATCACCCGGGTCAGCCGGTGCACTTCCCGCTCTTCCGCGGCCCGTTCACCGGCAGTGGCGTCGAAGCGCGCCTCAAAGCGGCTGAACCGCACGATATGGACCAGCTCGTGAGTCAGGACATAGCAAAACAGGGGCAAGGGCGTCAGCCCCTGGGTGCGTTGCAGGGTCGCCAGAATATTGTGATCCTGCAGGCAGACCCGGTAAAAATCGAAGGCCGCAGACTTCAAGGGGCAGTCGGCGGGCTGGCCGTCATACCGGGCCACCAGCGCCAGGGCGTGGGGGGATATTTCCTCCGCCCGGAGCTGCTGTAAGGTCAGAATGTCATACCTGGCTTTCAGCCAGCGGCTGTGCGAGAGCTTGTAGAAATCAGAGGTCAGGTCCTCGGCAATGGCTGCCGCCTGACAGAGGATGCGCTTCTCGGCCTCGCTGAAATAATTGTTCATAAATTCAATTCAACCAAATAACATTACCATCTTTCCTTGCTCTGTCAACTCCCCTCTGGTAAAAGTGAACCAGGGGCCGTAAGCCTCAAGCGGGGTTTGGGCCCTTCCCCTTGGCTGCGGGGCCACATCCCCTCCCCCTGAGGAGCTCATGCCTGCCTTGCCCCGGCAATTGGAGAGGCTGGCTCGAATCCTGGCCTACGTTCTCGGCCACCGGCCGGACGAGTTTGGGCTGGTTTTGGATGACGCCGGGTTCGTGCCCCTGAAAAAGCTGCTGGCCGCCCTGGCGGCGGAACCCGGCTGGGCCTTTGTCCGGCACCATCATCTGGAAAAGGTGGCGGCGCTGGCGTCTTCGCCCCGCTTGGAGCTGGCCGGGGACCGCATCCGCGTCCTGGACCCGGCGCCGCCGCAGTTGCGCCGCCAAGGCGAGGCGCCGCCCACTTATTTATACTTCGCCATCACCCCCAAGGCGCACCCTCGGGTGTGGGAGGAGGGCCTTAAAGCCCCGGGAGCCGAAGAACTGGCCCTGGCCCGACGGCCGGAGATGGCCCTGAACCTGGGCCGCCGCCGCACGCCGGAACCCGTGCTGGTGAAGATTCAGGCCCAGGCCGCGGCCAGGAAGGGCGTGAGCTTCACCGCCTATGGCGAGGAACTCTTTTTGGTCGCTGCCGTTCCCCGGACCTTCCTGGAACTGCCGGCCCCGCCCCCGGAGAAGGCCAAACCCCGGCTGGAAAAACCGGCCGTCTCCCCGCCCCTTCCCGGCGAGCTCCGGCTGGACCTGCCCGCCTTCCTGCGGGAAGGACCCAAACCCAGGGACCGGCGCAGCGGCGAGCCCGCCTGGAAGGCCGCCACCCGCCGGGAGCGGCGACGACGCCGGCGGGACGAAGAGTGAGTCTTCCATGCTTTCCACCCTACCGCCGCTGGACGGCCTCATCGTGTTGGGCGCCAAGCTCAACCCGGAAGGGCGCCCCGGCCGCATCGCCCGGCTGCGCCTGACCCACGCCCTGGCCTGCTGGCAGGCGCAAGGCAGCCGGCCGGTCCTGGTGCTCTCCGGCGGCCCGTCCCGACACCCCCCGGGGGGGCGACACAGCGAGGCCCGGGCCATGGCCGACCTCGCCCTGGCTTGGGGGGAGGAGCAGGGCGGCCCCGCTCTCCGGGACCTGGTAGCCAGCCGCTTGGTCCTGGAGGAAGCGAGCCTCAACACCCAGGCCTCGGCCCACAACACCCTGCCCCTGGTCCTGGCCCTGAACCTTAGGGAAGTGGCCTTGGTGAGCGACGCCTTCCATATCAAGCGGGCCTACTTTCTCTTCCGGCGCCACTTCCGGCGCCATCCGGTGAACCTCCACCCCTTGCCGGCTCCGGGCGCGGTGAGCCACTACTGGCGGCACCGCCGCTACCTCTGGCTCACCAAAATGGTGCTCCGGGAGTCCGGCGCCTGGCTTAAAACCCTGGCCCGCGTCCTGGGCCGACGCTGACGGGTCCTCCTTCTTCTGAAAGCACCTGTTTTAAAAACCGACAAAACCTTGGAGCTTTGTCGCCGGCGCCAAAAAAAGTCTTGACAGCCTTTGCTGATGGGATTAAAAATGTCGGGAATTAAGAAATTTTTCACAATTTTCTCCCCTTGGAATAGCCATGCTGGAAATCAAGCGCCCCGTCAGTGCCTCCTTAAGTTCCGACCAGGTCGCCGGCATCCAGGAAATCTGCAGCCGGTTTAAGCAGATCAAGGGCGGACTCCTGCCCGCCCTGCACCAGGTGCAGCGCCTCTGCGGCAACTGGCTGCCCATGGAAGCCCTGCAACTGGTCTCCCGGACGATGGACCTCCCTTACCCCTATCTCTATGGGGTGCTGAGCTTTTACACCATGTTTTCCACCCAGCCCCGGGGGAAATACCTCATCCGGCTGTGCGAATCCCCCCCCTGTCATGTGTTGGGGGCCGAGAACCTGCTGGACTTCCTGAAACAGGAATTGGGCCTCGGCGTGGGCGAAACCACCTCCGACGGCTTGTTCACCCTGGAGCTCACCGCCTGCCTGGGGGTGTGCGAGGTGGCCCCGGCCATGCAGATCAATGAGGTGGTGCACGGCCATCTGACGCCCGACAAGATCCGCCAGATCCTGGCCGATTACCGGGCCGGCAAGGCCCCGGACTACACCCAGGTGCGGCGCACCACCAACCCCTTGAGCGACTATCCGCCCAGCCCCGATGAAACCCCCCTGCTCCAGAACGTCGATCAGATCGACCCCATGAGCATCGACGACTACGTGGCCCGGGGCGGCTGGGAGGGCCTGAAAAAGGCCCTGTCCATGACCGACGAGGAGGTGGTGAACGTTGTCAAGGAATCGGGCCTCAGGGGTCGGGGCGGCGCCGGCTTCCCCACCGGGTTGAAGTGGTCCTTCACCCGGCCGCTCAAAGTCTCTCCCAAGTACATTGTCTGCAACGCGGATGAAGGCGAACCCGGCACCATCAAAGACCGCTACATCATGGAGGGCGACCCGCACCGGGTGCTGGAGGGCATGGCCATCGCCGGCTACGCCGTCGGCGCCAACTTCGGCTACATTTATTGCCGGGGTGAGTACTATCTTTCCATGTACCGCCTGCAAACCGCCATCAACCAGGCCATGGAGCGGGGCTTTCTGGGGGACAACATCTTTGGGAGCGGCTTCAGCTTCCATATCCAGATTCAGACCGGCGGCGGCTCTTATGTCTGCGGCGAGGAAACCGCGCTCATCAACTCCATTGAGGGCCAGCGGGGCTACCCCAGAGTGAAACCCCCTTTCCCCGGCACCGTGGGCGTTTGGAACAAGCCCACCATCGTCAACAACGTGGAGTCTCTGAGCGCCGTGCCGGAAATCATCCTCAAGGGCGCCCAATGGTACAAGAGCAAGGGCACCGAGGACTCCGCGGGCACCAAGATCTTCCAGGTGGTGGGCCACGTCAACCGTCCCGGCATCGTGGAGTGCAACATGGGCCTGCCCCTGAAGCAGCTCATCGACCACTTCGGGGGCGGCGTGCGCAGCGGACACAGCCTCAAGGCGGTGCAACCCGGCGGCGCCGCCTGCGGCTTCATTCTCCCGGACCAAGTGGACACCCCCCTGGAATACGCCGCCATGATGAAGGTGGAAGGCGCGGTGGGCTCCGGCACCATGCTGGTGTTGGACGACACCACCTGCATCGTGGATGTGGTCAAGTGCCTGCTCTATTTCTTCCAGCATGAGTCCTGCGGCTTCTGCCTTCCCTGCCGGCGGGGCACCCGGGTGCTGTATGAGATGATCTGCCAGGTCGCTGATGGCACCGCCACCCAAGCCGATCTGGACCGGATGCTCTTCCTCTCCAAGACCATGACGGAGAGCGCCAACTGCGCCCTGGGCTGGAGCCCCTATTCGTTCCTCAAAACCACCATGGAGCGCTTTCCCGAGGAATATGCGGCCCACTTGGCGGGCAACTGCCCCACCGGGGCCTGCCAGCAGCACGCCCGGGCCGCGGGCCATTGAGTGCCGGCAGACCGGGGGCCTGAGCTTTTCTCTAACCAGGCAGTAAGACTGAGCTTAAAGGTCGTGATATGCTGATCAGCTACCTTCCCATTCTCATTTACATGATCATCGCCGCGGGTCTAGTGGGGCTTATTGTGCTTTTGTCCGAGATTCTGGGCAAAAAGAAGCACTTCCCCAGCAAAGACATCCCCTACGAATGCGGCATGGACCCCATCGGCGACGCCCGCAGCCGCTACCATGTGCGGTTTTACGTCATCGCCATGTTCTTCATCGTGTTCGACGTGGAAGCCATCTTCCTTTACCCCTGGGGTGTGATTTTCAAGCAACTGGGATGGTTCGGCTTTGTGGAAATGGCCCTCTTCATCTTCATCCTGGTGGTGGGCCTGGTCTACGTCTGGGGCAAGGGCGCCCTGGAATGGGAATGATCTTTGGGGGGGCAGGCCTCCAAGCCTGCCATCGGTTACACGGCGGGCGGGCGCAGCCCGTCGCCTAATGCCTCGGTGGGCGCCGCCCACCCGCATGGAGCACGGTAATGGGCATCGAAGAGCACCTGGGATACAACATCCTCACCACCTCGCTGGAAAAGTTGGTGGACTGGGCCAGGAAAAGCAGCCTGTGGCCAGCCACCTTCGGATTGGCCTGCTGCGCCATTGAAATGATCGTCACCGCCGCCAACCGCTGGGATATCGCCCGCTTCGGGATGGAGGCCTTCCGGGCCAGCCCCCGGCAGGCGGATCTCATTATCATCGCCGGCACGGTGACCAAAAAAATGATGCCGGCTATCCAACGGGTCTATGACCAGATGAGCGAGCCCAAGTGGGTCATCGCCATGGGGGCCTGCGCCTGCTCCGGCGGCATTTTCGACTCTTACGCCGTGGTCCAGGGCATCGACAAGTATCTGCCGGTGGACGTCTATATTCCCGGCTGTCCCCCCCGGCCGGAAGGGTTGCTCTACGGCATCCTCAAGCTTCATGAAAAGATCCTCAAGGACCCGTTCCTCACCCAGCAGTATCGGGAGAAGCTCGCGGCCAGGAAGGAGGCGGCCTGATGCACCGGGCGGCGGAATTTCTCCAGAACCAGTTTCCCGAAGACGTGGTGGAAGTGGTGGAGTTTCGCGGCGACACCACCATCGTGGTGAACCCCAAGGCCATCGTGGCTATTCTGAAGGCCCTGCGGGACGCCCCCGAGACTCACTACAAGTACCTGTCCATGGTGACTGCGGTGGACTATCATCCGGCAACCCCCCGCTTCGCGGTGGTCTACAACCTCTATTCCCACCGCTACCGCGACCGCCTCACCCTCAAGGCCTTCCTGGATGAAGCCGCACCGGTCATCGACTCGGTGGTGAGCGTCTTTTCCACGGCCGACTTCCACGAGCGGGAGGCCTATGACCTCATGGGCATCTCCTTCAAAGGCCATCCCAACCTGAAACGGATCCTCCTCCCCGAGGATTATGTAGGGTTCCCGCTCCGGAAGGAATACCCCCAGCGGGGAGAGTAACGGCATCGCTGCCGACGTTAGGACCAGGCGAAGGAAGTGACCATGACTCCCATTGCACCTGAGAAACAATACGATACCATGCTCCTGAACGTGGGGCCGTCGCACCCCAGCACCCATGGGGTGCTCCGGGTCCTGGTGGAACTGGATGGCGAACTCATCGTCCGGGCCGAACCCGACTTGGGCTATCTCCACCGGGGCATTGAAAAACTGTGCGAGGGCCGCACGTACCATAAGTGCCTGCCCCTGATGAACCGCCTGGACTACCTGGCGGGCGAGGTCAATAACCTGGGCTTCTGCCTGGCGGTGGAAAAGCTTTTGGGGGTGGAGGTTCCCAAGCGGGCCCAGTACATCCGGGTGATCCTGGCGGAACTCACCCGCATCGCCTCCCACATCTTCTGGCTGGGCACCCACGCCCACGACCTAGGGGCCATGACCCCGCTCTTTTACGGCTTTAGGGAGCGGGAAAAGATCATGGACCTCTGCGAGATGGTCTCCGGCGGCCGGATGTTCCCCCTCTATTTCCGCATCGGCGGTCTGGCCGCCGACCTGCCCGAAGGGTTCGTGGAGAAAGCCTGGGAGTTTGTCAAGGAATTCCCGGAAAAATGGAAGGACTACGACACCCTGCTCACCCAGAACCCCATCTGGAAGGAACGTACCGTCGGCGTTGGCGTCATGAGCAAGGACGAGGCCCTGGATTGGGGCTGGTCCGGTCCCATGGCCCGGGGCTCCGGGGTGGATTGGGACCTGCGCCGGGATAACCCCTATTCCAGTTACCAGGACTTTGACTTCAACGTGCCGTTGGGGACCAGGGAAGGGGACATCTATTCCCGCTACCTGGTGCGCATGCAGGAGATGCTGGAGGCCAACAAGATCGTGCGGCAGGCCCTGGAAAAACTGCCCAAGGGCGAGATCAACGTCAGCGACCCGAAAATCTCGCTGCCGCCCAAGGACAAGGTCTATACCGACATCGCCTGCCTCATCAACCACTTCCTTTTGATTGAGGAGGGACTCCGGCCCCCCCGGGGCGAAGTCTATCAGGCCATCGAGGCCCCCAAGGGCGAGATGGGCTTTTTCATTGTATCCGACGGCACCGGCAAACCCGTGCGGGTAAAGATCCGGCGGCCGTCCTTCGTGGTCCTGAACGCCACCGACAAACTGGCCCGGGGCCGGTTGCTGGCCGACCTCATCGCTTTGATCGGCACCATGGACATCGTACTGGCGGACGTGGATTGCTGAAAATGAGGATCCTGAACACCATTGGGCTGGCGGGCCTGTTGGTCCTGGGTCTGGCGGGGGGTGCCCCCGCCGGGGAGAAATCCACCGTCAGCGCCGTCCAGGCTGAAACGCTGCTCCAGGAAGGGAGCCAGCGCTTTGTGAAGGCGTATTGCACCACCCCGCCCAAGCAAGGCTCCAAGTGCCTGGCGGACGTGGGCATGCGCCAGGCCCCCTTTGCGGTGGTGGTGACCTGCTCCGACTGCCGGGTGCCCCCGGAGCTCATCTTCGACCAGGGGCTGGGCGACCTCTTTATCGTGCGCCTGGCCGGCAACATCGTGAATGACGCCGTTTTGGGGAGCATCGAATACGCCGTGGACCACCTGGGAGTGCCGTTGGTGGTGGTCCTGGGCCACAAGCGCTGCGGCGCCGTGGTTGCCGCGGTGGAGGCGGTGGAGGGGAAACAGCCGGCCCCCGGACACTTGCCTTCCCTGGTGAAGGCGTTGAAACCTGCGGTGGAGAAGACCCGGAGCCAGGCCGGCGACCGGGTGGACAACGCCGTCCATGCCAACATTCGCCTGGTGGCGGAGACGATCAAAACCGCCAAACCCATCCTGGCCCCGGCGGTTAAGGCCGGCAAGGTCAAGGTGCTGGGGGCGTACTACGACCTGGACGACGGCAAGGTAACGTTCCTGAAGTAATCCGGTGTACACGTAAGACCTGTTCCCAGGTATAACACTACGGCTCAACAAGCCGCGCCGAAACAGGAAAGACTTATGGTTAATCTCACCATCGACGGCCGGGCCATTCAGGCGGAACCGGGGAAAACCATCCTGGAAGCAGCCCGGGAGAACGGCATCTTCATTCCGTACCTCTGCTATCACCCGGCCTTGAAGCCCATCGGCTCCTGCCGCATCTGCGTGGTGGAAGTGAAGCCGGGACCGCCCCGGCCCCTGCCGGCCTGCGCCACCTACGTGGCCGAAGGCCAGGAGGTCGTGACCAACTCCCCGCGGGTGGAGGCCATCCGCAAGGAGCTCATGAAGCTGGTGCTCATCAACCACGCCCTGGAATGCCCCATCTGCGACAAGGGCGGCGAGTGTGAGCTCCAGGAACTGACCCACGCTCTGGGAGTGGAGAGCGTGGACCTGGCGGCGGTGAAGACGCCCCCCAACAAGGATTACGAGTCCCTGCTGGTGGAACGGCACCCGGACCGCTGCGTCACCTGCGGCCGCTGCGTCCGCCTCTGCCGGGATCATGTGGGCGCCATGGCCATCAATTTCATGCAGCGGGGATACTTTACTGAACTGGGCTCCGGCGTCCTCCCCCTGGATTGCGAGTTCTGCGGCTCCTGCATCGACGTCTGTCCGGTGGGGGCCCTGATCAACAAGCAATTCAAGTACCGGGCCCGCTCCTGGGAAGTCACCAAGACCGAGATGGTCTGTCCGTTCTGCGGCGGCGGCTGCACCTATGAGCTGCACGTCAAGGACGGCCAGGTCATGCGGGTTTATAACGGCGACAACGTCCTCCTCTGCGGCCGGGGCCGCTTCGGCTACCCGGTGCTGGACGCGCCCGACCGGCTCAAGACGCCTTTGGTTAAGAAAAACGGCCAATTGCAGGAGGCCACCTGGGACGAGGCGTTGGACGCTGCGGCCAAGGGACTCCAGGCGGTGCTGGACGAGGCCGGGCCGGCGGCGCTTTACGGCGTGGGCTCGCCCCGGGCCACCAACGAGGCCAACTACCTCTTCCAGAAGTTCTTCCGGGCGGGCCTGGGCAGCAACAACCTGGACAACGCCGGCCGCTTGCACTACGTCAAGGTTATAAACGCCCTGGGTCAGGTCTTCGGCTGGCCCGAGGTCAAGGAGGCCGACGGCCCCTACCCCAAGCCCGCTCCCTACACCTCTCCCTTTAAAGTCAAAGAGGATACCAAGGGAAGCGGCTTTGCTTTTGTGCTGGGATGCCTGGACGAGCTGCCCCAGGCCGACGCCGCCCTGATCATCGGCGCCGACCTGACTCCGGAGCTGCCGCCCCTGGGCTGGGCCGTCAACGCCGCCCGGCTCAAGGACGACTTTCAGCTTGTGGTGGCCAATCCCCGGGCCACCAAGTTCGATCGCCACGCCACGGTCAGCCTGCGCTACAAGCCCGGGGCCGAGCGTTTGGTGGCGGCCGGCATCATGAAGGCCCTGCTGGCGGCCAACCCCGAGCTCACGCCGGCAGTCAGCGCCCAGGGGTTTGAGGATCTGAAAGAGACGCTGAAAAAATTCAGCCTCAAAGAATACGCCACCAAGGCCGGCCTCGAGGCCGCCGATCTGGAGGCCGCCGCTGCCATCCTGGCCCAGGCCAAGGCGCCGGCCATTCTCTTCGGCACTGAGCTTTTGGGGCAGGACAAGGGCGAGCACAGCGCCCTGGCCTTGGCCGACCTGTTCCTCCTGGTGGGGAAACCCGGCGTGCCGGGGAGCGCCCTCTACCCCGTGGCGGAAAAGGCCAACACCCGGGGCGTTTGCGAGATGGGGGTGCTGCCTGATCGGCTGCCGGGATTGCTGCCCCTGGATTCGCCGGCCGCCCCGGCCTTCTGGGGCGACAAGAAACCGGTGCAGGAGGCTGGGCTCACCCTGCTGGACCTGCTGGACCGGCTGGAGCAGGATGACCCGGCCGCACCCCAGGCCCTTTGGGCGCTGGGCGGCGACCTGGTCCGTTTTCTGCCCAACCGCAGCCGCACGGAAAAGCTCCTTCGGAAGCTCAAGTTCATCGTGGTGCAGGACGCCTTCCTGACGGAAACCGCCGCGTTGGCCGACGTGGTCTTGCCGGTGGCCATCCACGCCGAGCAGGAGGGCTCCTTCATCAGCAGCGGCGGGCAGCTTGGGGTGTTGACGGCCGCCTTGGCCGCCGATGGCGTCAAACCGGACTGGCAGATTATCTCCGAGCTGGCCGGCCGGCTGGGCGTTCCCTTGGCTTACCGGTCTCCGGCCAAGATCTTCGAGGAATTGGCTCGGAACTTGCCGCTGTACACCGGTCTGGCTCCTAAGACCGCGGTGGCCAAGACCGGGATTCCGGCCACACTCACCGGAACCTTCGCGGCCTTCGATTTGGACATCAGCCTGCCCGGGCGCCGGCCGTACAGTCTCATCGTGGGCAAGGTGCTGCAGCACTCCGGCTCCTTCACCACCCATGCGCCGTGCGGCACTTTGGTGGTCAGTCCGGAGGCGGCTCTGACCCTGAACCCCGAGGATGCGGCCGCCCTGGATCTCAAGGCAGGGAGCCTGGCCAAGGTCATCTCCTCCCACGGTGAGGTGGAAGCCAAGGTGGCCCTGGATCCATTGCTGCCGCCGGGAGTGGCGTTCCTGCCGGAGCATTTTGCCCGGCCGGCCGCCCACAGCCTGACGCTCAACTCGAATCTGGTACGGGTTACCATTCAGAAGGTTTAACCTGCGGGCTGGCGCCTTGCGGGGCGCCGGAAAAACTGCTGCACCGCTAAAAGGCGAACGCGTATGAATGTGCCTCTGTTAATTCTGCTGACGGCCTTGAAAATCACGGTGGTGCTGGTGGTCTTCCTGACGGCCATCGCCTACACCGTGCTCATGGAGCGCAAGGTTCTGGGATTCATCCAGTTGCGCTACGGTCCCAACCGCGTCGGTCCCTGGGGCCTCCTGCAACCGCTGGCCGACTTGGTGAAGCTCCTCTTCAAAGAGGATTTCACCCCGCCCATGGTGAACCGGGTGCTCTTTGTGATGGCCCCCATGATCACCGCCCTGACGGCGTTTCTGCCCTTTGCGGTGATCCCCTTCGCCAGCCAGATTTTGCCCGACAAGATCACCCTTTGGGGCCAGACCTTGGACCTGACCCAGGCCGGGATCAATCAGGGAGTGATTGCCGATGTCAACGTCGGGCTCCTCTACGTGTTCGCCATGGGGTCCCTGGCGGTGTACGGCGCGGTGCTGGGCGGCTGGGCCAGCAACAGCAAATATTCGCTGTTGGGCGGCTTGCGCCTTTCGGCTCAGATGGTTTCCTACGAGCTGGCGCTGGGGCTCTCCGTCATCGGCGTGCTCATGCTGGCCGGCTCCCTGAGTCTGGTGAAGATCGTGGAAGCCCAGAAGTCCATGTGGTTTGTGGTTTATCAGCCGGTGGGCTTCATCATCTTCTTGATCGCCGCCTTCGCCGAGTGCGCCCGCACCCCCTTCGACCTTATCGAATGCGAAAATGAACTGGTGGCCGGCTACCAGACGGAGTACAGCTCCATGAAATGGGCGCTGTTCATGCTGGGGGAATACTGCCATATCATCATCGCCTCGGCCTTGGCCACCACCCTCTTTTTGGGCGGCTGGCAAGGTCCCTTCCTGCCCCCCATCTTCTGGTTCGTGGCCAAAACTTTTGCCCTGGTGTTCTTCTTCATCTGGGTCCGGGGGACGTTTCCCCGTTTCCGCTTCGACCAGCTCATGTATCTGGGCTGGAAGGTGCTCCTGCCCCTGGCCCTGGCGAACATCATGCTGACCGGCGTGGTCATTCTGTTCATCAAGTAAGAGGTCACCCATGATTCTGCCGTTGCTCAAAGGCCTGGCGACGACGCTGCGCTATTGCTTTTCCAAGCCCATCACCCTCCAGTACCCCGAAGAGAAGCGGACCCCCTATCCCCGCTTCCGGGGGCACCCGGAGCTGGTGGTCAACGAAGACGGCGGGCGCCGTTGCGTGGCCTGCACCCTGTGCAAGGTGGTCTGCCCCAGCAACGCCATCAAGGAGATCGTCCCCGCTGAGGGCCCCGCCCACGAGAAATACCCGGTCCAGTTCGTCATCGACCTGACCCGGTGTATCTTCTGCGGCTTTTGCCAGGAGGCCTGCCCCAAAGCGGCCATCAAGTTGAACAACCTCTATGAGCTGGCCCAATACCAGAAGGAAGTTCTCATTCTGGACATCGAGCGCGCCACCCAAAAGAAGGCCGAAATGCGGGCGCCGGATTGGCTGTAACGACGGATACCAATGTTCAAGGAAGCTTGAGAGATGGAATACCTCTTTATGGCACTGGGCGCAGTCGCCTTGATTTCGGGGGCTTTGGTGGTCTTTCAGACTCACCCCTTGCGGAGCGCGCTCTGGCTGATCGTGAACTTCTTTGCGGTGGCCGGCCTGTATCTGCTGGCCCACGCCGAGTTCATCGCCGCCATCCAGGTCATCGTCTATGCCGGGGCCATCATGGTGCTGTTCCTCTTCGTCATCATGCTGCTGAACCTCCGGCAGCCGGAGGAACAGTTGGAACGGCCCCGCCTGGGGCTGAAAATCGGTGGCATCACCCTGGCCCTCTTCTCGGCGGTGCTTCTGGCCATGGGCTTCGCCAAGGTGGTCATCAAACCGGTGACCGAGACGCCGGTGGGCCTGGGAAACACCGAATCCGTGGCCCGGCTGCTGTTTACCGACTATCTGCTTCCCTTTGAGGTCACCAGCATTCTCCTGCTGGTGGCCATCGTGGGCTCGGTGGTCCTGGCCAAGGCCAAACTGCGATAACCCGAATCTGTCCGGGCCGGAGGCTTTCCTGGGGCCCGGTGAGGCGCACAACGGTTGGGAGAACCTTCCATGGTCGTACCCGTCAATTACTACCTGGGTCTGAGTCTGGCCCTGTTCACCCTGGGGGCCATCGGCGTGCTCGTTCGACGCAACATCCTCATTATCCTGATGTGCATCGAGATGATGCTCAACGCCGTCAATCTGGCCTTCATCGGTTTTGCCGACGCCTTCAAGGCGGTGGACGGCCAACTCTTCGTCTTCTTCGTCATGACCGTGGCCGCCGCCGAAGTGGCGGTGGGCCTGGCCCTGGTGGTGGCCATCTACCGCAACCGGGCCACGGTGTACGTGGATGACCTGAACATCCTCAAGTGGTGAGGCGATTTTTATGCTTTTCATTCCCTACGTCTGGCTGATCCCCGTCTTCCCGCTGGTGGGTTTCCTGATCAACGGTCTGCTCGGGAAGAGCATGTCCAAGGGCAGGGTCGGGGCCATCGGTACTCTGGCCGTGGGTCTCAGTTTCGCCCTGACCGTGGCCATCTTTTACGAGTATCTGAGGTTGCCGGCCGCGTCCCGACCGGTGGAGGTCACCGCCTTTACCTGGATCACCTCCGGCGCCTTTACCGTCAACGTGGCCTTCCTGGTGGACCCCCTCTCCCTGGTAATGCTCCTGGTGGTTTCCGGGGTGAGCACCCTCATCCACCTCTACTCCACCGGCTACATGCATGACGACCCCGGGTACGCCCGCTTCTTCGCCTATCTCAACCTCTTCGTCTGCTTCATGCTCATCCTGGTGGGAGCCAACAACTTCCTCATGATGTTCGTGGGCTGGGAAGGCGTGGGGCTGTGTTCCTACCTGCTCATCGGTTTCTGGTATAAGAAGCAGTCTGCCAGCGACGCTGGCAAGAAGGCCTTCGTGGTCAACCGGATCGGCGACTACGGTTTCCTGCTGGGGATGTTTGTGCTTTTCTGGGCCTTCGGCACCTTGAACTTCCGGGAAGTCTTCGCCCTGGCCGCCCAGCACCCGGTAGGGAGCGGCCTCATCACCGCCGCCACCCTGCTTTTGTTCGTGGGGGCCACTGGCAAGTCGGCGCAGCTGCCCCTCTACGTCTGGCTGCCCGACGCCATGGAAGGCCCCACCCCGGTGAGCGCCCTCATCCATGCCGCCACCATGGTGACCGCCGGGGTTTACATGGTGGCCCGGTGCAGCGCCCTGTATGTCCTGGCCCCCGTCTCCCTGACGGTGGTGGCCGTCATCGGCGCCGCCACCGCCATCTTCGCGGCCAGCATGGGCACCTGCCAGTTCGACATCAAACGGGTCCTGGCGTATTCCACCGTCAGCCAGTTGGGTTACATGTTCCTGGCCTGCGGCGTGGGCGCCTTTATTTCCGGCATCTTCCACCTGATGACCCACGCCTTTTTCAAAGCCCTGCTCTTTTTGGGCGCCGGCTCCATCAGCCACGCCCTTTCCGGCGAATTGGACATCCGCCTCATGGGAAACATGCGGAAAAAGATCCCCATCACCTACTGGACCTTTCTTATCGCCACGTTGGCCATCGCCGGCATCTTTCCCTTCGCCGGGTTCTTCAGCAAAGACGAAATCCTCATGTATTCCCTGGTGAACGGCAACGTCTGGCTGTGGCTCACCGCCACCGCGGCCGCCTGCATCACCGCCTTTTACATGTTCCGGGCGGTGTATATGGTCTTTTTCGGCGAATCCCGGGTCCCCCATCACGTAGAGCACCACATTCACGAGTCACCGCCAGCCATGACCATCCCCCTCATGACCCTGGCCTTCCTCTCCATCGTGGGCGGCTGGATCAATTTCCCCATCGTCCCCGGGGCCCAGAGGTTCCATGACTTCCTGTCGCCCTCCATCGCGCCCCTGGGTCATGAAGTGCACCTGGCCATCTCCGCCGAGGTGGGGCTCATGTTGTTCAGCATGGCAGTGGCCGCCGTGGGTATTTACATCGCTTACAAACTCTATCTCGTCTCCCCCGAAATCCCCGGCTGGTTGGCCGAAAAGTTTCCGGTGCTCTATCACGTGGTCTTCCAGAAGTACTATGTGGATGAAATTTACGACTACCTGGTGGTGGAACCCATCAAGGTGGGCTCCAACCTCCTGTGGACCGAAGTGGATACCAAAGTGGTGGACGGCGCGGTGAACGGCTCCGCCGGCCTGGTGGCTTGGCTGAGCGCCCACCTGCGGCGCTTGGAGACCGGCTTTGTGCAGAACTACGCCATGTCCATCATCCTGGGCGTAACCCTGGTGGTGGGCTATTTGCTGGGATAATCAGAAGCAGGAGTTGCTCATGCAGCTACCCATACTTTCCATTCTCGTCTTCCTTCCCCTGGTGGGGGTGGCGGCCCTGATCTTCATGGACCGGGAAGACGGCAAGCGTCTGAAGCTCTTCACCATGGCGGTGATGCTGCTGGAGTTCCTCATCTCGCTGCCCCTGTGGTTCAAGTTCGACAGCGCCAATCCGGGCATGCAGTTTGTGGAGCGCTACACCTGGCTGCCCCAATACGGCATCAGCTATTACGTGGGCATGGACGGCTTCTCCATCCTGCTCATCATGCTCACCACCTTCCTGGGCCCCATTGCCGTGTTGGCCACCTGGGAGGACGTGCAGCACCGCATCAAGGAATTCATGATCTGCCTCCTGGCCCTGACCAGCGGCATGATCGGCGTCTTCGTCGCCCTGGACCTCTTCCTCTTCTACGTTTTCTGGGAAGTGATGCTCATTCCCATGTATCTCCTCATCGGGATCTGGGGCAACCCGGCCCGGCGGGTCTATGCCGCCATCAAGTTCTTCCTGTACACCATGTTCGGCTCCCTGCTCATGTTGGTGGCCATTTTGGTGCTCTACTTTTATGCCGGCAAGACCACGGGGACGTACACCTTTGATCTGTTGAAGCTCTACGGCCTGAACATCCCCTTCAAAATGCAGTTCTGGATGTTTTTGGCCTTCGGGTTGGCCTTCGCCATCAAGGTGCCCATGTTCCCCTTCCACACCTGGTTGCCGGACGCTCACACCGAGGCGCCCACCGTGGGCTCGGTCATCCTGGCCGCCGTCCTCCTGAAGATGGGCACCTACGGCTTCCTCCGTTTCAACATGCCGCTCTTTCCCCAGGCGGCCCACTACTTCGTGCCCCTGTTCAGCATCCTGGCCATCATCGGCATCATTTACGGCGCCTTGGTCTCCATGGTGCAAAAGGACCTGAAACGCCTGGTGGCCTTTTCCTCGGTGTCGCACCTGGGCTTTGTCATGTTGGGTCTTTTTACCTACAACGTCCAGGGCGTCATGGGGGGGATCATCCAGATGATCAACCACGGGCTGTCCACCGGGGCCTTGTTTTTCTGCGTAGGCGTCATCTACGAGCGGCGCCATACCCGCATGATCGCCGACTTCGGCGGGATTGCCAGCGTCATGCCCATCTATGCCACCATCTTCATGATCGTCACCTTGTCCTCCATCGGCTTGCCGGGGCTCAATGGCTTCATCGGCGAATTTCTCATCCTTTTGGGAACCTTTAAGGAAAACAAGATTTACGCCGCCCTGGCCGGCACCGGCGTCATCTTCGCCGCCTGCTATATGTTGTGGATGTTCCAGCGGGCCATCTTCGGCGAGGTCACCAGGGAAGAGAACAGAAACCTCAAAGACATGAACGCCCGGGAAGTGGCGGTCTTTCTGCCCCTGCTGCTCTTCATCGTCTGGATCGGCGTGTATCCCAACACGTTTTTAAATAAGGTCAAGGCCACCACCGAGAACTTCTGCGCCATGATGGAAAAGGCCAAGACCACCCAGATCAGCAGTCTATCTCACGCGGTGAAGGGGGAGGCGCCATGAGCCTGACCATACCCACCTTCAGTTTGGCCAGCATCGGTCCCTGGCTGACCTTGAGCGCGGCCGCCATCGCCATCCTGGTGTGGGACGCCCTGGCCAAGGAGCGGCCGGCCGCCGTCCCGGCAGTCACCTTGGGAGCCCTGGTGGTGGCCGCGGCCCAGAGCCTGGCGCTTTTGGGCAAGAAGGGCACGGATTTTGCCGGCATGATCTATGTGGACGGCTTCACCGCCCTGGCTTACCTCATCCTGGTGCTGGGAGCCGGCCTCACCATCCTCTTGTCCCATCGCTACCTGGAGGATTACGGCAAAAACTTTTCCGAGTACTACGTTCTCCTGCTCTTTGCCACCACCGGCATGATGATCATGGCGGCCGGCGCCCACTTCATCATGATCTTTTTGGGCCTGGAGGTCATGTCCATCGCCGTTTATGTCCTGGCCGGCTTCTTCCGGGAAGACCTTAAATCCAACGAAGCCGCCATGAAATACCTGGTCTTGGGCGCCTTCGCCAGCGCCATTTTGCTGTTTGGCATGGCCCTGATTTACGGCGCCGCTGGCGGCACCCTGTATCTCAACGACCTGGCCAAGAAACTGACCGTCACCGCCGCGGTCACCAAGCCCCTGATCATCCTGGGCCTTGGTCTCATCGTGGTGGGCTTCGGTTTCAAGGTGGCCTCGGTTCCCTTCCACATGTGGACCCCCGACGTGTACGAAGGCGCCCCCACCTCGGTGACCGCCTACATGGCCGTGGCCGTCAAGGCCGCCGCCTTCGTCGCCTTCGCCCGGGTGCTCTTTGTGGCCTTCCCCGCCTTCAAGGTGGACTGGAACCTCCTCCTGTGGGGTCTGGCCGTGGCCACCATGACCCTGGGCAACGTCGTCGCCATCGCCCAGACCAACATCAAACGCATGCTGGCCTACTCCAGCATCGCCCATGCCGGCTACCTCCTGGTGGGCTTGGTGGCCGCCAACCAGTTGGGGGCGGTGGCCATTCTCTACTACCTCTTGGCCTACACGTTGATGAACATCGGCGCCTTTGCCGTGGTCATGTTGGTGGGCCGGAAGCAGGACAGCTATCTGAACATCTATGACTACTCCGGGCTGGGGGCCCAGCACCCGGGATTGGCTGCGGCCATGAGCGTCTTCATGTTCGCCCTGGCCGGCATGCCCCCCACCGCCGGGTTTGTGGGCAAACTGTATATCTTCTCCGCCGCGGTGCAGGCAGGCTACATCTGGCTCACCATTATCGGCGTCATGAATTCTTTGGTGTCAGTGTATTACTACCTGCGCATCACCGTGCTCATGTACATGAAGCCGGCGGAGGCTGACTTGGGGCCGGTGACCTTCACCCCGGCTGCCACCGCCACCCTCCTGGCCACCGCCCTGGCCGTGGTCCTGGTGGGCATCTTCCCAGGCTGGTTCTACAACCTGGCGGTGTCCTCGGTGAAAATCTTTCCCCTGTAACGACAAGGGTCCCTTGGGGAAAACCGAAAGGGGCGGGATCTTCCCGCCCCTTTCGGTTCGGTCCCGGCTCTCCGGGGGTCGCCTCCTGCCGGCTCCCTTCCTGTCTGCCCCTCTCTTTATGGCTGGGCGTCAATCCAGGCGGCCGCCTTGCTCACGGCCTCCGCATAGGCGCCGGAGAAATCCGCCGAGGGCACCACTCCCTGCTCGGCCAGTTCCCGGAGAAAGGCCTCGCTCAGGTCGGCGTTCTGTTTCAGCGTAATGTAGCCATAGCCCACAGCAATGCCGGACCTGACGCTCTCCAGAGCCTGTTCCGCCATCCAGGGCCACACCAGGGGCACCCGCCGCACGTGCCGGGAATAGTGCAGAGAAGCCCGGTACAGCAGCTTGGCGTCGAACCCCACATTCACCTGCTCCCAGGAAGAGAACCCCGGTGGCAAAGGATACTGCTCGTGGTCATAGAAAATGATGGTGTCAATGGCCACTTCCACCAATTCATGCACCGGACTGGCCTCCGGAATATAACCATCCGGGTTGGCGCTGCTGCGATGCCCCACGTCATCTGCAACGAGGTGGGCCCCATAGGCCAGCGCCATCAGCTTTTCCTCGCCGGTTTGGGCCACGGCCAACAGGGATTTGGCAAACTCGTGGCTGTGGACATAGGTCCGCCCAGTGGTTTGGAACAGCGGCGTCCAGGCGATGTCAGGGGCAGCGCTGGCCTGAATAAAGGTGGCAGCGGCCAGAGCCGGGTTTTGTTTCGCCAGGGCGGCGGCCAGGCTGAAATGGCCGGGGGAATTGCCCCAAGCCCATCCGGCTGCCGGCATCGCCACCATCAAACCAAGGATCGTTGCCGCCACTACTCTCCTGCGGTTCATGGAACACCTCCTGGCCTAGTGTTTCCCGTTAACCTTCCCGGAATCGGACGAAGACCCTGTCACCTCCTGCCACCGGAAAAATTCAGGGCTGCCCTGGGGCAGCCCTGTCATCTTTCCGTCAACCTTGCAATTCCCTGATTCTGGCTTCTACCCCGGCCACCTCCTTCTTGAGCTCTTCCAGGTAGTGGCGCAGGTTCTCCAGTTCCTCGGCCGGGGAGATAAATCGCCGCCAACCGGGTCCGCAACAGCCCGGCATCATCCCGCCGCAACATCTGTGGTGATGTCGGCCCCCGATGGTGCAGCAGCCATGGCCGTGCCCATGTCCGTGGCCAAGCCCGTGTCCATGACCCATTTCACACATGTCCATTCACCTCCTTAAGGAAACTTCACCTGGAAAACGCCCAGGGGCCGTGTTCCCGCCGCCCAACGCGGCAGGCCGCCTGACCTTCCCGAAGCCGTAAACCGCAAACGCCGCTACGCCGCCTTGCGGGTGCGCTTCTTCAACCGGTTCATGCGACGTCGCATGATCTCAATGGATTTCTTGGACGCTCCCGCCTCCAGTGCCGCCAGCTTTTGCGCCCGCAACTCTTTGAGCTTGAGCTTGAGATCGCGCACGTTGATGGATTTGGCCGCCTTCTTGCCTTCGTCCACGATGCCTTTGGCCGCTTTGATGGCGGCGATGAGTTCCTCTTTGTTCATGCCGTGCACGCCGCTGATCTCGCCCATCTCCAGGGCATATTTGCGCAATTCCGTGGCCGTCATCTTTTCCAGCGGCTTTTCCTTCTTGTCCTTCTTTTCCTTTTTCGCCATAACCCCTCTCCTGATCGGTGGTGGAGGAGGAAAAAGGCCTACCGGCCCCTGGTCCCTCCCCCTAAACGCACGCCCCCTCCCCTACCCTTTCTCCTCCATCTTTTCATAGAGTTTGATGAAGGGTTTCACCAAATCTATGGGAATGGGGAAGAGGGTGGTGGAATTCTTTTCCGCGGCGATTTCCCGCAGGGTTTGCAGGTAACGCAACTGCAGGGACATGGGTTCGGTGGCCAGGACGTGGGCCGCCTCGGCCATCTTGGCGGCGGCCTGGAATTCGCCCTCGGCGTTGATCACCTTGGCCCGCCGCTCCCGCTCGGCCTCCGCCTGTTTGGCCATGGCCCGCTGCATTTCGATGGGCAGGTCGATGGCCTTGAGCTCCACCAGGGTCACCTTGATGCCCCAGGGATCGGTATGTTTGTCCAGGATCTCCGCCAGTTGGGCGTTCACTTTCTCCCGGGCCGCCAGCAGGTCGTCCAGCTCCACCTGGCCGCAAACGCTCCGCAGGGTAGTCTGCGCCAAAAGCTGGGTGGCGGAGTAGTAGTCCCTGACCTCGATGACCGCCCTGACAGGGTCCAGGACCCGGAAATAGACCACCGCGTTCACCTTGATGGAGACATTGTCCCGAGTGATGACCTCCTGGCTGGGGACGTCGTACGTGACCAACTGCAGGTTGACCTTCACCAGGCGGTCCACGATGGGGATAACGATGATCCAACCCGGTCCCTTGGCTTCATGCAGGGCCCGGCCCAGGCGGAAGATGACGCCCCGCTCGTATTCATTGAGGATTTTAATGGCGCTGAACAGGAAGAACGCCACTAATACGACAATGACCGTAGTTGTGGAAAACATCATAATCACCTCGAGTTATTCTGGTTAGCTGCAGGTTCAGGCTTTCTCGGAGACGGGCTTCACCTTCAGTTTGAGGCCCATCACCTCCACCACTTCCACCGGCTCGCCCTGACGCACCAGCCGGTCGCTCTCCGCTTGCCAGTATTCGCCGTGCACGAAAATTCGACCTTCAGGATTCAGATCCGTATAGGCCGTCCCCCGCTCCCCCACCAAGCCGGCGCTGCCGGTAATGGACCGCCGAAACTGGCTTTTCACCACCAGGACCCCGATGCCGATGAAAAACAAGGCAATCACCGCAATGGACGGGATCAGGATATTCCAGGCCACGGCCATGCCTCCCTCCACTTCGGGGCCGCCCCGAAAGAGCATCATGCCGCCCAGCAACAGGGAGATGATGCCCGCCAGGGTGAGGAGCCCGAAGCTTGTGAGGTAAATCTCCAGGATGAAGAAGATAAAAGCCAGCACTATCAGCATGATGCCAATAAAGTTGACGGGCAGCGTCTGGAAGGCGTAAAAGGCCAGGAGCAGGCTCATGGCCCCCACCACCCCGGGAAGTACCAGCCCCGGATTGGACAACTCAAAGTAGAGCCCTGCCAAACCGATCAGCATCAAAATGAAAGCGATGTTGGGGTCGGCAATGTGCTTCAGGATCCTGGTGCCCAAACCCTCCGGGATCTCTTTCAGGGGGACGCCGGTGGTCTGGATTTTGCGCGGCCCGTCGGGCATTTTGACCGTGAAGTTATGGACCTTCCCGATGAGTTCGGTCAGGTTTTCGGCGGTGTAGTCGATGACCTTGAGGCGCAATGCCTCGGCCGCGTCGATGGAGACGCTTTTGCGCACCGACTTCTCCACCCAGTCGGCGTTGCGGCCTCGTTCCAGGGCCAGGGCCCGGCCGTAGGCGGCCATGTCATTGACGATCTTGTCGCCCATCACCTTGTCCGGCTTGCCTACCCCTAGGGCCACGGGATGGGCCGCGCCGATGTTGGTGCCCGGCGCCATGGCCGCCACATGGGCTGCCACGGTGATGAAGACTCCCGCCGAGGCCGCCCGGGCCCCCTTGGGCGAGACGTACACGATGATCGGTACCTTGGAGTTGGCGATGCCCTGGTTGATCTTGCGCATGGAGGCGTCAAGGCCACCCGGGGTGTCCAGTTGCAGCACCACGGCCTCGGCCTGCTCCTTTTCGGCCTGCCGGATGCTGTCCACGATGAACTCCGCCAACCCCGGGTTGATGGAACCCACCGCCGGCACCACGTGGATGGCGCGGCCCGCCCCCTCGCCCTCAAAGACTGGCCCCAGCGACACGAGCAAAACCAGCATGGTTGTCCAGGCGAATCTAAACATGTCCGGCCAGCCGCTCCATGACCTGCTGCATGTCATCCCAGGTCTTGTGTCGTTCCTTGGGGAATCGCAGGAGGTAAGAAGGGTGAAAGGTGGGCATCACCGCAATGCCCCGGTATTCCTGCCACTTTCCCCGGAGGCGGGTCAGGGGGGTGTTCGTTCCCAGAAGCGCCTGGGTGGCCACCCTCCCCAGGGTGACGATTACCTGGGGCTGGATGGCCTCGATCTGCTTCTGCAAAAAAGGCAGACAGGCCTCGATCTCATCCGCTTCCGGCTCCCGGTTCCCCGGGGGGCGGCTCTTTACCACGTTGGCGATATAGACCTCCTCCCGGCTGAGCCCCAGCTTGCGCAGAAGATTGTTCAGGAGCTGGCCGGCCGCGCCCACGAAGGGGCGTCCCTGGAGGTCTTCCTCCGCTCCCGGCCCTTCGCCTACGAACATCAAGGCGGCGTTGGGCGAGCCTTCACCGAACACCAGGTTGGTGCGGCCCCGCCACAGTTTGCAGCGCCGGCACTCCCCCATCTCCTCCCGGATCTCCGCCAGGGTTGGCCGCTTCCGGGCTGCTTCTGCTTGCGCGGCCGGCAGGGCTGGCCGGGCCGCCACCCCCTGCCATCCCAGTCGGCCCTGGAAGGCCAGCCACTCCCTGAGTTCCCGGATGAGCTGATGAAGCTCCGCTGTGGAGTGCTCACCCACCGCCCCGTTCTCCATCTCGGTCACGCCAAAAGTCTGCCAGCCACTCGAGAATGCGCCCGGCCACCTCGTCCTTGCTCATGAGTGGCAGTGGCAGGGGCTCGCCGTCCCGGCCGATGAGGGTGACCTCGTTGGTGTCCACGGCAAAGCCCGAATCCGGCCGGTTGACTTCGTTGGCCACGATGAGATCCAGGTTTTTTTCGGTAAGCTTGCGCCGGGCCTCCCCCACCAGCTCTCCGGTTTCGGCAGCGAAGCCCACCAGCACCTGGTGCGTCCTGAGCTTGCCCATTTCCCGGAGCAGGTCGGGATTTTGCACCAAGTTCAAGCGTTGCGCCTGGGGGCCGCGTTTCATTTTCTGTTCCGCCAGCGATTCGGCCCGATAATCCCCCACCGCGGCGGCCATCAGCAGGGCGTCCGCCGCCGGAAAGCGCTCCCACAGGGCGCCCAGCATGTCCATGGCGGAGCGCACCTGTACCACCTCAACCCCAAAAGGCTCAGGCAGGGTGGTGGGCCCGCTGATCAGGGTGACTTCCGCCCCCCGTTGCCAGGCCGCCTTCGCCAGGGCATAGCCCATCTTGCCGCTGGAGCGGTTGGTGATAAACCGCACCGGGTCCAGGTCTTCATGGGTGGGCCCGGCGGTCACTAGGATCCGGCGGCCGGCCAGGTCCTGGGGGCTTACCAGCCGGTGCAGGGCCGCCAGCATGCTCTCCACCTCGGGCAGGCGCCCATAACCCACGGCCCCACAGGCCAGCGGGCCGGCCTCCGGGTCCAGCACCCAGATGCCCCGTTTCCTGAGGCGCTCCAGGTTCTCCTGCACCACGGGGTTGGCGAACATTTCGCAGTTCATGGCCGGGCAGAGCAGCGTGGGCCGGGTGGCGGCGATGAGGAGGGTGGTGAGCAGATCGTCGCCGATGCCGGCGGCCAGCTTGCCGATGAGGTTGGCGGTGGCCGGCGCCAGGATGATGGCGTCCACCTGCTGCCCCAGCCAGATGTGCTCCAGGGGATGCACCTCCGGCCCGAACAGGGCGGTGCCCACCTGCTGGCCGGTGACGGCCGCAAAGGTCATGGGGGTGACAAACTCCTGGGCGCTTTTGGTCATGACCACCTTGACCTGGGCCCCCGAAGTCACCAGCCGTCGGGCCAGCTCCACCGCCTTGTAGCAGGCGATGCCCCCGCTCACTCCCAACAGTATGCGTTTGCCGTTGAAGGTCATGGCTCGTGGTAATCTGGGGGAGGGGCTGGGGACTGGCCCCTGCCCCCTCCCCCCACCCTGTACCAGGGGGTAGGGAGGGGTGCAGGGAGGGCGGAGGAGCCGCTGCCCCCCGGCCCTCCCCGCCTCACCCTAAAAAAAGGGATTATACTTGCGTTCCTGGGCGATGGTGGTGACCGGCCCGTGTCCGGGATAGACGATATAGTGGTCCCCCAGGGTGAAGAGTTTTTCCCGAACGCCCCGAATAAGGGCGTCGAAGTCGCCACCGGGGAAGTCCGTGCGGCCGATGGAGCCGGCGAACAGGGTGTCGCCCACATAGACCAGGTTGGCCCCTTCCATGACCAGGGAGATGCCTCCGGGGGTATGTCCGGGGGTGTGCAACACCTTGAGGCGGTGGCTGCCGAAACCGAGGACATCCCCCTCCTTGAGGAGGATGTCGGCCTGGGAGACCCGCATGGGCTTGCCGGTGAACATCAGGGCATCATTGGCCCGGTTGAGCATGGGGGCGTCCAGGGCGTGGATGGCGATCTGGGCTCCGGTGGCGTCCTTGACCGGCTGGTTGGCATCCACGTGGTCGAAATGGCCATGGGTGTCGATGATATATTTCAGTTGCAACTGGTGATATTTCAAGGCTTCCAGGATCTCATCCTCATCTCCGCCGGGGTCGATGACCACCGCTTCCCTGGTCTCCTCGTCCCCCAGAATGAAACAGTTAACTTCCAGCAATCCTACAATCAAGGGCTTTTGTATCATAGCGGCAGATGCTCCTCGCCTCAAATGTTCCACAGGAATTTGATCCCCAGAAAGCCGAAATAACCGCCAAAGCCGAACAGGAAGAAGGCACAGCCGGCCAGAAACCCCCGATAGATCCCATCCGAGAGGAAGCGGCGGCCCTGAGCCACGGCGGCTGACACCAGGGTGTACCAGGCAAAGTCCGCCAGGATGTGGCCGGCGAAAAAGAGAAAGACGCCCAAAAGTCCGAAGCGGGCGGCGAACAGCACATAACCGAGACCGATGGTGAGCCACCAGATGAGCCAGTAGGGATTGGCCAAGCTCATGAGCACCCCGGCAAATATGGGATGCAGGCCGCCGGGAGCCGCGCCTTCCAGGGTCAGACGGCTGGTGCGGGAAGCCAAAAGCAGGCTCCAGCCCATCCAACCCAGCATGCCAGCACCCAGGAGACCCACCGTCCCCAACACCTGGGGGCGATTCAGCCAGACGCCCAAGCCCGCCAGCAGCGTCAGTACCAGGACCAACTCCAGGATGGCGTGTCCCAAAATGATGAGGGGCCCGGCCCAAAAACCCCTCCGGCTGGCCTCCCCCACCGTTACGGTAAGTAGCGGCCCGGGCATCAGTGCCCCGGAGAGGGCCACCAAAAATGAGGAGGCCGGCACTCCGGCCAACAACCAAAACTCCATGAAGGCTCCTGCTCAGGCAAATTCAAATTAAAATAATAACATAGGGGTATGGGCCGGCCAATAAAAATCGGGGTGAGCGGAGGGCAGGAACCTTTTCCCGGCAACATCTCCCAATCCACCTTGCAAACAAGAGGGCTTCTCCTTTTTCAAGAATAATCTTTTTTCGCCAGAAAAAGGGCAACCGACCACGGAAAGTTATCGAGTCCGGACGTTCTGCCCTTCCTGGCATAGCCCTTGCTGGCTACAACCTGAGGGGCTTTACGTGTTGCAGGTTGATTGCTGTCTCGTGGGAGAGGGCCTCCCCAAGGGATGTCGCCATGTTCAAGCTTCCGGGCGCAGGAGCCGATAGAAGAACCAAGGAAACCGACGCAGGAGGACGGGGGCGTGAAACAAATCCCGGGCTCTTCCCATAAAAAATACTTCGCGCTGGCAGGCTACGGCCTCTTCAACCTGGTTGTGATCCTTTTTCTGATGACCACCGCCAATTTTGCCTTTGAGGTCATCAGTTTCATCCAGATGGACCTCACGGAGCGCCTGGCCTCCATCCTGAGCCTCCTGGAGAGCTTTGGATTCTAGCCCGGGCTGCCGGCAGAGCCGCGCCGGTTCTCTCCCCGCCGGGGCGTGGCGGCAGGCAGTCGAAGGACCAGGGTTTCCCCGCCCGTCGGCGTCATCGTGGCGGCCTCCCCTTAACCCGGCCTCAACCGGTTCCCAGCCAGTACGGGTCCTCCCGGAAGCGGGCCGCGTTCCCCAACTCCGCTTCAATCATGAGCAGCCGGTTGTATTTGGCGATGCGTTCGGAGCGGGACATGGAACCGGTCTTGATCTGGCCCACCCCGGTGGCCACCGCCAGGTCGGCGATGAAAGAATCCTCGGTTTCCCCGGAACGGTGGGAGATGACCGCCCGGTAGCCATGCCGGCGGGCCAGGCGGATGGCAGCCAGGGTTTCGCTCACCGTCCCGATCTGGTTCAGTTTGATGAGAATGGCGTTGGCCACCCCTTGGTCGATGCCTTTCTGGAGAAACTGGATGTTGGTGACAAAGATGTCGTCCCCCACCAACTGCAGTCGGGATCCCAAAACCCGGGTGAGGTGCACCCAACCCTCCCAGTCGCCTTCCGCCAGGCCGTCCTCGATGGAGACGATGGGGTGTTTGCCCAGGAGGGCCTGGTAGTAGTCCGTCAATTGGGCGGCGGAATACGCCGCCCCGCCGGACTTCTTTAAAACATACCGATGGGAAGCTTTGTCGAAAAATTCCGAGGCCGCTGCGTCCAGTGCCAGCACCACTTCCTGACCATAGCGATAGCCCGCCTTTTCCACAGCCTCCTGAATGAGCTCCAGGGCTGCTTCGTGTGAAGGCAGGTCTGGCGCGAAACCGCCCTCATCCCCCACCCCGGCGGCCAAACCCCGGGAAACCAGCACTCTTTTCAAGGCATGGAAGACCTCGGCCGCCATGCGCAAGGCCTCGGAAAAGGTGGCCCCTCCCACCGGCATGATCATGAACTCCTGGAAATCCAGGTTGTTGGTGGCGTGGACCCCGCCATTGATGATATTCAGCATGGGCATGGGGAGCGAGGCCGCCGCCGCCCCCCCCAAATAGCGATACAGAGGCAGCCCTACCGTGGCCGCAGCAGCCCGCGCCACCGCCATGGAGACGGCCAGAATGGCGTTGGCCCCCAGGCGACTCTTGTTCGGAGTGCCGTCCAGATCTATCAGTTCCCGGTCAATGCTTTCCTGGTCCAGGGGGGATTTCCCCAGCAAGACGGGGCCAATGACCTCCTGGACGTGGCGCACCGCTCGCCTGACTCCTTTGCCGCCGAAGCGGCCCTCGCCATCCCTGAGTTCCAGCGCCTCTTGTTCGCCGGTGGAAGCTCCCGAGGGTACCATGGCCTGGCCAAGCACCCCGTTTGCCAACCGAACCTCCGCCATGACCGTGGGAAACCCCCGGGAATCCAATACTTCCAGGGCGGAAACAGCTTGAATGACTGACATATTCCCTCCTTTGCCGGTACAGGCCGCCCCCTCCCCGGGGAGGCGCCGGCCGCACAACTTCCATCATGGTTGGGAAAGGCAGAAAAGGCATCAGGCTGCCGCCCTACAGGAGCGGCAACCTGATGGCATGATATCAGAGTTTCAGGTAGGAGTGAAGCGGCTTAGAGCTGATTGGGCTTTTTCCCCTGCTGCTGCGGGGCCTTGGGGGCTCCACCGCCGCCCTTAGGCTGCTGCATTGCGGGGCTGGGCGCAGCTTTGGGAGCCTGGCCGCCGGCCGGGGGCTTTTGCATCTGCGGCCCGGCCATCTTGGGGGCGCCGCCGCCACCCCCAGTCGGACCCCGCATACCCTGGGGCCCGGAGGGCGGACCGGCGGGAGCTTGTTTCATCTTCGGACCCTGACCGCCACCAGAAGGCATCCCGCCGGGACCACCGGGCATGCCCTGACGCTTGCCTTGACCAGCCGGGCCCTGGGGACCCATGCCCGCCGGACCCGGACCGGCTCCGGGGCCTTTCATGCCCCCTGGTCCCTTTTGGAACCCAGGCTGACCTGACGGGCCGCCACCCGGGCCCATTGGGGTCTTGCCGGGCCCCTGAAACCCTTCCGGTCCGGCAGGGCCCCGGCCCGGCCCCGAACCGCGCCCTATGGGGGGCTTGGGCTTGCCTTCCACCGCTCCCATGCTGGGGGGCTTGGAGCCGATGCCGGGCTTCCCGCCCGGTTCTCCCATGCTGGGCGGTTTGGCGCCCACCCCAGCCTTGGGCTTGCCTTCCACCGCTCCCATGCTGGGGGGCCGGGAGCCGATGCCGGGCTTCCCGCCCGGTCCACCCATGGTGGGCGGTTTGGCTCCCACCCCGGGCTTGCCTTCCACCGCTCCCATGCTGGGCGGCCGGGAGCCGATGCCAGGCTTGCCGCCCGGTTCTCCCATGGCGGGCGGTTTGGCGCCCACCCCAGGCTTGCCTTCCACCGCTCCCATGGTGGGGGGCTTGTGGCCGATGCCGGGCTTCCCGCCCGGTTCTCCCATGGCAGGCGGTTTGGCGCCCACCCCGGGCTTGCCTTCCACCGCTCCCATGGTGGGGGGCTTGTGGCCGATGCCGGGCTTGCCTTCCACCGCTCCCATGCTGGGCGGTTTGGAGCCGATGCCGGGCTTGCCGTGCTCCACTCCGGTGAAGGGCTCAGCTCCTTTGATGGGTTTGGTCCCCTTGATGTGGCTTTCCATCGTCGGGGTAATCGGTTGGGTGGCTTTCGGCGGGATCCCAAAGCCTTTCGTCCCCTTGCCGCCCCCAATGGAACCCACCGGGTCGGCATAGATCTTCCCCTTGGGAATCTTGGCCGTGTCAAGCGCGGTTATCCCCGCGGGTTTGACAATGGCGTGGGGGTTGCCGATTTGATTCTTGCTGAGCACCGCGTTGACGTTTTGCACCTTCATGGGTTGGCCCCAGTGCTTCACATCCCGGGGCGGCAAAACTTTATCAAAGACCACGGGGTTGCGCTTGTAAACCACCGTGGGCGGCAGCGAGTTGCGAACATTGGTGACGTTATAGTTGTTATAGTAATTGTTGATCACCGTGCGGTTGACATTGGTGACCCGGGTGATGTAGGGAATGGTGGGCCCCCAGTTGTAAGCACCCGGGATGGCTCCGCCCACGAAGTAGGTGGCCGGGTAATAGGTGGGATAATACCAGTTGCTCAAAATCCGGGTGACGGGATACACCACCGGGTAATAGGCCGGGGGGGCCAGGCAGCCGCAGCCGCCATAACTGTAGGCCGGAGAATACGGCGCTCCGGCGCCCAACAGAAAGCTGGCGGCTTGGGCGAACACCCAAAAGGGTGCGGTCAGGACGTTCAGAATGGGTTGTCCGGGAGCCCAGCCGCTGGTGGGATACCACCCGGTATTGGGCGGCGGCACGTAATTGGGCGGGGGAATGGGAGCCCAGCCGATGTAAGAGGCCTCCGGGGCCACATCCTCGGGGCTGGTCCGCCAGGTTGCCGTGCTGGGGTACCAGGTGCGGCCCGGACACCACACCCAGCCGTAGGCCTCGGTGGGCATCCAGTTGCCGTAGTGGTACGTGGCCCAACCCCAGGGCTCTTCCGTTTCAAACATATACCCCTGCCTGGTGGGGATCCATCGGCCGTTGACGTACGGCCGCCACTCCTGGTCCACCTCGTTGGGGAACCACACCGGCCCGTATTGCTCGTAGTCCACCCAGGAGCCGTACTGTGAGAGTTCTTCGTAAAAAATGGCGGCGTCTTCAGCGCCGGCCTGGGCAGTTTGAGGGGTCAAGGTGGTCCCCCCGACGAGGAGGAGCACACTGAAGGCAACCACCAAACTGAGTGCAGCCCTCTTGCGTTGCATGCATGTCTCCTTTTTTCCCGGCGCCTGGTACGGCGCCGGTTGCTGTTTTGATTCAGATGACTTCCAAGCCACTTGTAAACGTTAGAGCGTTACTCAAATACCAGACCAGCCAATCGTGCCCTCACCTCCTGAGCCATGGATTCCGCAGGGCTTTCTTGTCCATCGGCCAGCGGCGCCGTTTCCTCCCTCCCGGCCGCCCCTTCTGGCCGCCAGGTTCCAGTCCTCCGCCGCCTCACCCGGCGTTCATATCCCATTAGATTCAGGAGTGGGGATAATATTAAGGTCCCATATCCCGGACCGCCTTCCTGCTCGCCTCCCCCATGTCCGGCCTGCCAGCCGGCTTATGCAAAATCCACCCCCCTTTCTCCTGTCGGTAATTTTTGCCGGCAATCTTAAAGCGAAAACAAAATTTTTAAAAGGTTTTTCAAAAACAGTGCCAAACTGCCTTGCTACCGCTTCGCCCACCCGGCAATGTCCCTATCATCCACAGGTTGTCATCGGAAGCAGTTCCTGACCTTCGGGACTGAGGCGCACCCTGCCAAAGTAGAGGAAGCGCACAGCCGCAGCCTGGTCCCGCCCCAGCGGGGTGAGCACTCGAAAGGCGCGTTCCTGCCACGGCGAAGCCCGAATCAACCCCAGGGCCAAGGTGCGGTGGCCGCGGTCCAGCAGGCCCACCAAACGATGGTGGCAGGCCATCCAGGGCGTCACCTGGAGCACCGGAAAGTCTTCAAGCCCGGCTTTGGTGGGCTCACCGGCGGTGAGCAGCACCAGCCGCCGGCCGGCGGACTCCCCGGCCAGGACCGGGGTACCCAGCCGGCCGGCCAGTTCCCGCCGCTCTGCCGCCGTGAGCTGCCGTCCCTCCCCCCAACCCAGGCCGCGGCCGTGCACCGCGCTCAGGGGCAGGCGGATTTCCTGCGCCTGCTGAAAAAATCGGCGAAAACGCCCTTCCCGGTAAAGGCGGCGCTCTTCCGGAAACCTCCTCCGGGCTTTGGGGGATTTCGGCAAACGCACCCGGAGCGCAGCTTCGCCCAGGGCCAGAAGCAGCGGCGAAAGTTCAGCTTCCCGCTCCAGTGACAATATCAAAGCGGGGCGCAGCAACTCCACTTGGGCCCGTTTCAGGCGCACGGCCACGCCCCCGGCCACCAGGCCGCTGGTATTCACCACCAGATGGTTTACCCCGAATTCCCGGGCCTGGTCCGCCAACACCCGGGCTCCCACCGCCACTTCCAGAACTGCGCCCACCGGCGAGGTCTGGCCGACAAAGTAGAGGCTCTCGGGGAAGAGGGGGTCGTCTCCGGGAAGGTGGGGAGGGAAGCAGGCCAGCCCCAGGGCTCCGGGCGGCCCCACGTGTGACTGGCCCAAGTCCAGGTCCATGAGGGCCACAGGCCTGCCGGCCACAAAGGCCCGATACACCAGGTAGCGCGAGAGCGTGCTCTTGCCGCTGTCCGGCCCGCCCAGCACCATGGCGGTGCCGCCGATTTCCAGGAAGCGGGCCGCAGCCTCGGCCCATTCTGGGGGAATGTCTAAGTATTTGAGAAAAGGAAAGATATCATCCAACGGCAGACAATCGTGTGGGTAATCGTTCGTCTGCTGCAGTGGCCGTGCTCACCCTACCCCCCAGGGGGTAGGGGGGGGCCAACGTCCCCTGCCCTCCCCCCTAAGCCCCCTTTCGGTCACCCTACGTGTACCTGGGTCCCCACGCAGCTCACCATGAAGGCCTCCGGGAAAGCCAGGGCCAATTGGGTCAGGGCCTTAAAACCAGTGCAGTGGCCGGCCACCAACAGAGCCGGGTTGATTTCCTTCAGACCCTCGATGGTCCGGCGAATGAGGTCCGGCCCCCCGGCGGTGAGATGGAGACCGCCGATAATGGCCGCCACTTCCCGGACGCCGGTGAGCTTTTGGGCGTATTTCACCATGTTGACAATGCCCGGATGGGAGCAGCCGCCCACCACCACCAGGCCCTTGCCTGCCACGTGGGCTACCAGGGCCTGTTCGTCGGTGAAGGGATCGTTCTCCTCTTGGTCCCCCACCAGCCGTTTGGGGCCGGGGAGCGGCGTCTCAAAAGCCGTGGAGGCCTCCACCGTGCCGGTGATCAGCGCTTGCCCGGGAATCATCGACGGACCGGCATTCTCATGGAGTTCGGCGCCCCGTTCCACGAGTCCCGCCCGCTCCAGTTGCCAGGGCCCCACTCGCCCCCGGGGGGTGAGCAGCACCTTGGGGAGGTAGGCATCCCGATGCAGGTACACCGGCAGCGCCCGGTCCCGGCGTTCCAGCACTGCGGTGAGGCCGCCGTAATGATCCGGGTGGCCGTGGGAGAGCACCAGGGCGTCCACTTCCTCCAGGTTATGTTCCAGGGCCTCCAGGTTGTTAAGCAAAGGGAACGGGGAGTTGGCGGCGTCCATCAGAATTCTGGTCTCCCGGCCATTTTCCTGCAAGGTGATCCAGAAGGCCAGTCCATGGGCGGCCAACAAGGGTTTTTTCAGCCTGCCGGGCACCACCCGCTCCACCACCCCCGGTTTGGAGGGCTCGAACACGTCGTAAAAATTGTCCACCAGCACTTCCACGGTCATGGCCGTCAGAGCCGGAAGCTGCATGCGGGTCTCCTCGCGGATCACGTGATGTGAACGTATGTCCTGACAAGAGACTACCCGCAGGTTGCAGCGTCTGTCAAGCCATAAGGCTGGGGAAAACGCGCCGAGTAACCCGGGAGGAGAGGGGGATTGTTCCCGAATTCGCAGGGTATTGGGGCGACCGACGGATCTACCGGTTCATAGCCGCCAGAAATTCCGCATTGGTTTTGGTGCCCTTCATCTTTTCCAGCAGGAATTCCATGCTGTCCACCGGACTTAAGGGGGATAAGAGCTTGCGCAGAATCCAGATGCGATTCAGGTCATCCGCCGGCAGCAGCAGCTCTTCCTTGCGGGTGCCGCTCTTGTTGATGTCAATGGAGGGGAAGATGCGCTTCTCGGTGAGTTTCCGGTCCAGGTGGATCTCCATGTTGCCGGTGCCCTTGAACTCCTCGAAAATGACCTCGTCCATGCGGCTGCCGGTGTCCACCAGGGCCGTGGCGATGATGGTGAGGCTGCCGCCCTCCTCGATGTTGCGGGCCGCCCCGAAAAAGCGCTTGGGCCGTTGCAGGGCGTTGGCGTCCAGGCCGCCGGAGAGGATCTTGCCGCTGGCCGGGATCACGGTATTGTAGGCCCGGGCGGTGCGGGTGATGGAATCCAACAGGATCACCACGTCCCGCTTATGCTCCACCAGGCGCTTGGCCTTCTCCAGCACCATCTCCGCCACCTGGATGTGGCGCTGGGGCGGCTCGTCGAAGGTGGAGCTGATGACCTCGGCCTTGACGCTGCGCTCCATGTCCGTCACTTCTTCGGGCCGCTCGTCGATCAACAGCACGATCAGCACCACCTCCGGGTGATTGGTGGCGATGGAGTTGGCGATGTTCTGCAAGAGCATGGTCTTGCCGGTGCGGGGCGCCGCCACGATGAGCCCCCGCTGGCCCTTGCCGATGGGCGTCATAAGATCCAGGATGCGGGCCGAGTAGTTGTCAGGTCCGGTTTCCAGCTTCAGGCGCTCATCGGGGTACAGCGGCGTCAGGTTGTCGAAGAGAATCTTGTCCCGGGCCACCGCCGGGTCTTCGAAGTTCACCGTTTCCACCTTCAGCAGGGCGAAGTAGCGCTCCCCCTCCTTGGGCGGTCGGATCTGCCCGGCGATGGTGTCGCCGGTGCGCAGGTTGAAGCGGCGGATCTGGGAAGGCGAGACGTAGATGTCGTCGGGACCCGGCAGATAATTATAATCCGGCGCCCTCAGGAACCCGAAGCCATCCGGCAGGATCTCCAGCACCCCGCCCCCGGAGATGATGCCATTCTTTTCCACCTGGGCCTGGAGGATGGCGAAGATCAGTTCCTGCTTTCTAAGACCGCTGGCCCCTTCCACGTTGAGGTCTCGGGCCAGTGCGGCCAGTTCATTGATTTTTTTGTGTTTCAATTCCGAAAGATTCATTCACCTTGCCTCATTGTCGGCCTCTGCCGAGCCTTGCCTGCCATCCCTTCCGTATCCGTCCTGGCACGGCGATTTGGCCAACCGGTCGTTTCCTGCCTTCCGGAAAGGCTACCCCCGTTGGCCGGGTTGCATGGAAATGGTTGTGTGATAAAGAAGTCGCCCGGTTAAACAATAACCGGATCGTATCTATCATTTAGATTTGTGAGAAAAAACACCTGTTGGTTGTCGCACAATACGCGGTATTCTTGACCAGGGGGAAAAAGAGGTCACGCACCAGCTTTCGTTTCGGCACAAGAAAACGATATCTTTAGGGGTCAGATTGCAGGTTTGAGGGACGCTACCTTTTTTCCAGTCCCTTGTCAAGCTCATTTTGCAGCGCCTGCCAGATATTTTCCACTTGGCGGCGGGTTTCCCCCAGGGTGCCGGAATTGTCCACCACGAAGTCAGCCCGGCGGCGCTTGTCGGCCAGCGGCATCTGGGCCTGCAACAACCCGGTGACCTCGCCCTCGCCCCGGCCGTCCCGGGCCACCAGCCGGGCCCTCTGTTCCGCCACCGGCGCGTCCACCACAATTACCGCGTCATAGCTCTTTTCCATGCCGGTTTCAAAAAGCAACGGCACCTCCACGATGACCAGCGTCGCCCCCTCCCCCTCCAGGGCCGCGAGCCGCGCCTTGAGCCTTTGGGTCACTTCCGGGTGCACGATGGCGTTCAGCCGGGCCAGGGCCGCCGGGTCGCCGAAGACGCAACGGGCCAGTTTGCCCCGGTTCAGGGTGCCGTCCTCCTGGAAAAACTCCGGGCCCCATTCCCGGCGCAAAGCCTCCCAGGCAGGCTCGCCCGGCGCCACCGCCTCCCGGGCAAGGTCGTCGGCATCAAGGACCACGGCCCCCAAATCGGCAAACATCTTGGCCACCGTGGACTTGCCGGTCCCAGCCCCCCCGGTCAGGGCGATTTTGCGCATGGTGGTGTGGTGTATGGAGGGAGGGGTGGGGAAGTCAGGCTCCCCCAACCCTCCCCTCAATGGATCGCATCCAAAACCCCCTGAAAATCCTCCGGCACCGCGGCCTCAAAACTCAGCCGTTCCCCCGTCCTGGGATGCGTAAAGCTCAGCCGCCAGGCGTGCAACAGCTGCCGGCGCACCAGCTTTTTCAGGCCCTGGAGCTCGGGATGGCCCTTGAAGCGGGCCGCGCCGCCGCCATACGTTGCATCCCCCACAATGGGATGTCCCAGAGACGTGAGATGCACCCGCAACTGGTGGGTGCGCCCGGTCTTGGGGGACAATGCCGCCAGCGTCAGCGGCCCGGGAAGCTCCTTCAGCACCCGCCAGGTGGTCACCGCCGCCTTGCCTCGTTTCCCGTGGACGCTCATCTTCCGGCGCAGGGAAGGGTGCCTCCCGATCTCCCCGGAAATCTCGCCCTCAACCTCGGGCAGCCGCCCCCACACCAGGGCGAGATACGTCTTCTCCACCCGCCTTTCCTGGAACTGCTTCACCAGGCGTTCGTGGGCCAAGGCGCTTTTGGCCACCACCAGCAGACCGCTGGTGTCCTTATCCAGACGGTGCACCAAACCCGGGCGGCTGATGTCCCCCACTTCCGCCAGGCCTGGGCAGAGGGCCAGGAGGGCGTTCAGGAGCGTCCCGCTTTTATGCCCGGCGCCGGGGTGCACCACCAGGCCCGGCGGCTTGTTCACCACCAGGAGATCGGCGTCCTCAGACAGGATGTCCAAGGGCAACGCTTCAGGGGTAAGTCCGGAAGGCTCGGGAGGCGGCACCCTAAGGCATACCTGATCGCCGGCCTTCAACCGCTGGCTGGCCGGGCGCACCGTTCCGTTTACCGTCACTTGCCCCGCTTTCAGCCAGCGGGCCAGCCGCGACCGGGAAAACTCCGTCCTGCCCGCCAGGAACCGGTCCAGGCGCAGGCCCTCGTCAGTTTCCGGAACGCTGAGTCTGATGTGGTCAGGAGGGCCGGTATCACCTGGGGCACCGCTGCCCATATGCAGCCTTTGGAACGGTCAGGTTGAGGGCAGGAGAGCCAAGCTCCCCCGCCCTCCCTTCAAAACCTGCGCTAAACCTTGCGGAGCACACCGCCGTTTTTGATTTCGCTGAAGATCATGCGGCCGGCGGTGGTCTGGAGGACGCTGGTGACGGACACCTCCACCTCCTTGCCGATGAAGCGCCGGGCGTTTTCGATGACCACCATGGTGCCATCGTCCAGGTAGCCCACCCCCTGGCCCTGGGACTTCCCCTCCCGCTGGATCTGCACGTACAGGGTCTCACCCGGCAGCACCGCCAGCTTCAGGGCATTGGCCAGCTGGTTGATGTTCAGCACCTCGATGCCCTGGATTTCCGCCACCTTGTGCAGGTTAAAGTCGTTGGTCAGGATTTTGGCGCCGCGCTTTAAGGCCAAGGCCACCAACTTGGAGTCCACCCCGCCCGGCGGCAGGTTTTCGTCCACGGTCTCCACGTGCAGGCGGTGGTGCTGCTGCAGGCGCCGCAGAATGTCCAGGCCCCGACGTCCCCTGCTTCGCCGCAGTTCGTCCGGCGAATCGGCGATGTTCTGGAGCTCGTCCAGGATGAATTTGGGGACCACCAGGGTGCCGTCCAGAAAGCCCGTTTCCACGATATCGGCGATGCGCCCGTCAATGATGACACTGGTGTCCAGCAGGGAGAGGGTCTTGCGGAAAGACTTTTCCGGTTCCAGAAACGAGGGGGCGTGCATCTCCCCGATCTTTTTACCGCCCAGCACCAGGCCGATATAGCCGAAGACCGCAGAAAACATAATGTATAGCGGGATCTGCAGGGTGGGCAGCTCCAGGAACTGATCGAAGGGATAACTGGCCACTTTGGCGATGCCCAGGCCGATGAACAGCCCCAGGGTGCCGCCTACGATGGTTTTTAAAGGGATGCGTTTGACCGCCGCTTCCAGGCCTAGGGTTAAGCCGGCCAAGGCCAGCCCCGCCGCCACCCCGGCCCAGCCGGCCCACCACCGGTGGCTCAGCTGGGGGATCTGGCTGCCGATGAGGTAGCCGCTGACTCCACAGGTGCCCCCCAGGATGGTGAAGGCCGCCAGCTTCTTCAGCAAAATGGGCCCACCTCCTTGTTCCCACAAAGGCGAGGGCTGGCAATACGCATCGGCAACGAACTAGGGATGAGCCGGCGTGACTTCCCAGTCAGCAAGCACGCTTTCTCCGGGAAGCCCGGGCGGTGGCGATGCCCGCCGTTACCGCCCGTTGCCCGGCTCTTCGAGGGGCAACTCCGATTGAGCCAACAGTTCCTGCAAGGTGGCTTCGATTTCCTCTTCCTGCTTATTATTAACCAGGGATAATTCCTTCACCAACAGATTTTTTGCAGTGTCCAGCATTTTCCGCTCGCCGAAGGAGAGCTCCTTTTCCAGCTTGAGCAGGGTCAGGTCCCGCAGCACTTCGGCCACCCTGAGCGGCGAACCGGTCTTGATCTTGTCCATGTAGTCCCGGTAGCGTCGGTTCCAGGTGGTGTTGTTCAGCCGGGCCGGCCGGCTCTGCAGAATGGAATAGATTTCCGAGACCATCTGAGGGTTGATCACGGTCCTCAGGCCGATGTTGGAAGCATTGCTGGTGGGAATCATGATGATCATGTCGTTGTCCAAAAGCCTCATGATGTAAAAACGCTGCGGCTTCCCGCCAACCTCACGTTCCTGGATGGACTCGATGAGGCCCACCCCATGGGCCGGGTACACGGCCATTTCGCCCACATTAAACATCGCCTCTGACCTCCATGCAGACATCACGTGCATTTTATCACAAAAGGACAATGCCCACAACCTTCAATCAGCGCTGAAAACGGAACTGAAGAATTTCGCCGTCCTGGACCACGTGGTCCCGGCCCTCCACCATGAGCAAGCCGGCCTCCCTGACCCGGGCCGGAGAACCCATCCTGACCAGATCGTCAAAGCGCATCACCTCGGCCCGGATAAAGCCCTTTTCCATGTCGGAATGGACCTGGCCGGCGGCCCGGGGTGCGGGGGTGCCCGCCGGAACCGTCCAGGCCCGCACCTCGGGCCCGACAATAGTATAAAAGGTGACCAGATTGAGGAGCCGGTAGCTTTCGGCGATAAGCCGGTTGACCCCGGGTTCGCTGAGCCCCAGGCTCTCCAAAAACTCCCGCCGCTCGGCCTCCGGGAGTTCCATCAGCTCCGCTTCCAGGTCCCCCAGGATGGGGACCAGGGACGCCCCCCGGGCGGCGGCCAGCTCTTTCAGGGCCCGGTAGGCCCCGCCTTCACGAAATTCCGCCTCGCTGAGGTTGGCCACAAAGAGATAGGGCTTCACGGTCAACAGGGCCACCGGCTTCAGGTGCTCACCCTCGGCCGCAGTCAAAACCAGGTCCCGCACCCAGCGGCCCTGGTTCAGGGCGGCCTCCGCCTTGGCCAGGGCCGCCAGCGCCGCGGCGGCCGCTTTGTCCCCAGACCTGGCCTTCTTCTCCAGTTTGGCGGCCTGCCGGGCAATTACCTCCAGGTCGGCCAGGAAGAGCTCAGTCTCCACCACCTCCACGTCCCGCACCGGGTCCAGGGAACCCAGGGGGTGCGGGCAGGCCGGGCTCTCGAAGCAACGCACCACGTGCACCAGCAGATCCGTGTCCCGGATAGTGGCCAGGAACTGATTCCCCAGCCCCTCCCCCTGGGAGGCCCCGGCGATGAGGCCGGCCACATCCACGAACTCGATGGCGGTGGGCGTCAGCCGCTCCGGCTTGAGCAGCCCCCCCAGCGCCGCCAATCGGGGGTCCGGCACCGCCACCACCCCGGTGTTGGGGGTGATGGTGCAGAAGGGATAGCTGGCCACCTCCGCCGATGCCGCGGTGAGGGCATTGAAAATGGTGCTCTTCCCCGCATTGGGAAGCCCGATGATGCCGCAGCGCCAACCCATGGTGAGTATTGAGCTTTGAAGGATTCCAGTATCCGATGAAAGTTGTCGGAACTAAATGGCATGGGGAGCGAAAGCGACCGAAGAATCCCGTCCCCCCATGGTTGAGCCTTCGTTGCGCTCAGACTGACGAACCTGCCTTTACCGAGCGTTCAGGGTTCCTTCCCGCCGGCTGGCGAAATGTTCCTGCCTCCAGCCTCCCGAAACGTGAAACTCGAGACTCAAGTTTGCCAGATACCCGGAACCTTCGTCCCGCAGGAGAGGCAATTGCCAGCCTTGAGGCTCATTTCCACCACCCGGTGGCCTCGCCGGACGATGACTGTTTTGCCGCAGCCGTGGCAGGCGGTGCTCTCCGCCGGGTGGCCGGGGAAGTTTCCCAGGTAAACGTATTTCAGCCCCGCTTTGGTGGCGATCTCCCGGGCCCGCTCCAGGGTGCTCACCGGGGTGGGGAAGTGGCCCGCCATCTGGTGTAGGGGATAAAACCGGGAGAAGTGTACCGGGGTCAGCGGCCCCAGTTCGTCCCGAATCCAGGCACACATCCGGGCCAGCAGCTCTGGGGCGTCGTTTTTTTGGGGGATCACCAAATTCACCAGCTCCAGGTGCACCCCTGCACCCCGCAGGGCTTTCAGGGTTTCCAGGACCGGCTGCAACCGGCCGTCGGTGAGCTCCTCGTAAAAGGCCGGCTCGAAGGACTTGAGGTCAATGCAGGCTGCATCCAAGACCTCGGCCAGCTTCGCCAAGGGCGCGGCCTGAATATAGCCGTTGCTGTGCATGGTGTTGAGGATTCCCGCCTGGCGGGCCAGCCGGCTGGTGGCCAGCATGTATTCATAAAAGATCACCGGCTCCACGTAAGTATAGGCGATGGCCGGACAGCTTCGGCGGCGGGCTGAGGCCACCACCATCTCGGGGGGCAGGTCGAAATTCAGAGTATCCTCAGGCCGGGCCTGGGAGATCTCCCAGTTTTGGCAGAACTTGCAGCGCAGGTTGCAGCCCGCGGTGGCCAGGGAAAAGGACGGCGCTCCCGGCAGCACATGGAAGAAGGGCTTTTTCTCAATGGGGTCCACCTGCACCGCACACGGGTTGCCGTAGGCCAGGGTATAATAAGTGCCTCCGCGGTTTTCCCGCACCCCGCATTGGCCCCGCTCGCCGGGAGAGACCAGGCACCCCCGGGGACACAGCCGGCATTTCACCTTGCCGTTGGGCAGACGGTCGCAAAACTGGGCCGGCTGGGGGCGCACGAACCCGCGGCGCAGCTCCGGGGTCAAGGCCCGGGCGGGAGCACCCTGAAGGGTTAACAGGGCCAGGGCACAAAGGCCCCCTTGAAGGAAGGTGCGGCGGGTGAAGCGGCCGGATTGCTGCCGCGGGGAGGTCATCGACCCATGCCTTTCCTCAGAATGACGTCGCCCCCGGTTGGACACAACAAGGCCCTACAGGGCAATCGGAGGGGTGCGGATGAGCCCGAACCTTGAGCCCGGGCTAACAGGTTACGGCGAGGCCAGCCTTCTTAAGTCGGCCGGTTAAGAGCGGTGGCCGTTGATGCGGTTGCGCAACACCCCGGAAGTCTTGAACACCACCACTTTCCGGGCCCGGAGGATTAGGTTTTCCTTGGTTTGCGGGTTCCGGCCCCGCCGGGCGTTTTTCTGTCTCACCGAGAACTTGCCGAAGCCGCTTACCAGGAGGTCCTCACCCCCGGCCAGCGTCTCTTTGATGAGGGTCAGCACCCGTTCCACCACTGCCCGGGATTCCTGCTTGCTCAAACCGGCCTGGGTTTGTAGGCGGCTGATGAGTTTCTCTTTGGTGAGAGCCATAACCTGCCTTAACCACGCTGAGGATGGTGAAGTTATTAATAATGGTAAAAAAAAGGACTTTCGCTGTCAAGTCTTTTTTCCCGCCGGCAATGGCGCCGTGGTCCGCACGGGCTTTTCCTTGAACTGCCGGAGGCCGAAGTCCAGGGCGTGAAACCGGCAGGAGTCCACGCACTTGAGGCACATGATGCACTCGGGGCTGGATTGCGTCTCGTGGGGCACCACCCCGGTGGGGCAGACCTTGACGCACGCCTGGCAGTGGACACAGTTTCCCGCAATGTAGTCCAGCTTGATAAAGGTCAGCCGGTTGAACAGCCCGTAAAAAGCCCCCAGGGGACAGAGCATCCGGCAGAAGGGACGGCTTACGGTCACGGCCGCCGTCAGGATGGCCACCATGATGGCGATCTTGTTCCAGAAGTAAAACCCCACCGTTTCCCACAGGCTGGGTTTCAAAAGCAAAAGGGGCAGGGCCCCCAACAACGTCCCCGACGGGCACAGGAGCTTGCAGAACCAGGGATGGCCCAGGCCGTAATGGTCCACCAGGAAAAGGGGCAAAATGAGCACCAACAGCACCAGCACCACATACTTCCCAAAGCGCAGCGGGGCCCAGAACTTCAGCTTGCGCACCGGCACCTGGTAGAGCAGGTCCTGGATGAAGCCGAAGGGACAGAGCCAGCCGCAGGGCAGCCGGCCCACCATGGTGCCAATGAATCCCAGGTAGCCCACCACCATGGTGCCCAGGTGAGGGATGCTGCCCGGCGGGGTGAAGCGCAGGCTGGCAATGAAATTCTGCATGGCCCCCACGGGGCAGGACAACAGGGCCGCCGGACAGGAATAGCAGTTGAGACCCGGGTGGCAGATGGCCTTCAGGGGGCCCTGGTAGATGACCGAGCCGCCAAAGGGGAAGAGCAGGTAGGAATTGGTGCCCAGGGTGATGATGGTTTGAATCAGCCAGCGAAAGGAGGTCATTCACCCCACCCCGATGCATGCCAGGCAAATGGTGTTCCCCAGGTTCATCAGGTAATCGAGATCCCCGGTGTTCACCCCCAGAAGAAAGAGCAGGGTAAAGAAAATCAGGAGCCACAGGGCTTTTTTGGACATGGGGCCCTCCTTTGCCGCTCCCCGGCCACGGGCTGGTTATTTGGTCAATATTATAGCCAGGGGATCGCCGCCGGGGGATTTTTTTTTCGTTTTTCATCTTCACGCCGAGCCGCCGCCCGGCTTGGCGCCATTCCCCCCCCAAGCGGGCGAACCTCTCGAACCCTTCGGGTGTTTCCCCAAAAAGCCGGCCCTGGGTGACCCCTTGGACTTGCCTTCTGGCGGGACAGGACCTATTAACTGATAAAGGTGAACACCTCGGCCCGCCTGGGCCGCATCCACCCAGGAGGACCTCCATGACCAAAACCGCGCTGCTCGTGGCCGACATGCTCAACGACTTCATCGACCCCCGGGGGTCCCTGTACGTGGGACCGTCCGGGAGGGCCATCATCCCTTTCGTGGCCGCCAAAATTCAAGAAACCCGGGCCTCGGGGGGCATTGTCGTCTTCATCTGCGACGCCCATGCGCCGGATGACCGGGAGTTCCGCTATTTCCCCGCCCACGCCGTCAAAGGCACCTGGGGCGCGGAAATCATCCCGGAGCTCACCCCGGCCCCGGAAGACTTCCGGATGGAAAAGACCCGCTACAGCGCCTTTTCCCGCACCGGCCTGGAGGATTTGTTGCGCCGGGAGCAGGTTACCCGGGTGGCGGTGGTGGGCGTGTGCACCTCCATCTGCGTCATGGAAACCGTCAAGGAACTCTTCGACCGGGACCTGCCCGCCGTGGTTTATCGAGACGGGGTGGCCGACTTCGATCCCGAGGCCCACGCCTTCGCCCTGAAACACATGGCCCGGGTCATGGGCGCCACCGTGGTATAATGAAGCTCGCGAGGAAAGGGCCGGGAGCCTGGCTCCCCCGGCCCCTCCGTCCCTTCTTTCTTCACCCCTGAACTGAGATGGGAGGGCGGCCGGAGGCCCCCGGGCCCCTGGCCCCTGCCAGCCATTGTTTTCATTGGGAGCATTGGTTATGAAGGTTATCGCGATTTTGGGAAGTCCCCGCCCCAACGGCAACAGCGCGGTCTTGGCCCGGGAAGTGCTGGCGCGGCTCATGGCCGCCGGCGCCCAGGTCCAGGTCCAGGAACTGAACCGGCTGACCTTCAAGGGCTGCCAGGGTTGCGGCGCCTGCAAGACCACGTCGGAGGCCTGCGTCATCGAGGACGACTTCACCCCCCTCTATGAGGCGGTGCGGGAGGCGGACGTGCTGCTTTTGGCCTCGCCGGTCTATTTCGGCGACCTCTCCGGCCAGCTCAAGTGCTTCTTCGACCGGTTCTACGCCTTCGCCAACCCGGACTTCACCAGCCGCCTGGCCCCCGGCAAGAAGTCGGTCTTTATCCTCACCCAGGGCGCGCCGCCGCCGGAGATGTTTGACGACATTCACCCCCGGTACGAGCGCTGGCTGAAACACTTCGGCTTCGGCCCCAACCACCTCGTCCGGGGATTGGGTCTGCAAGAGGCCGGAGAGGTCGCCCAGAGGCCGGAACTTCTGGCCCGGGCCCGGGAGGTGGCCGACCGTCTCCTGGCCGGGCAAGGTTGAAAGAGCGCGCCGGCAGCAGCCCACTCCCGGGGGCCCGGGGTCATGGCCGTCCCAACCCCGGGTCCCCCTGTTTAGGCCGCCGGACCGAAGTCGTCCCTTCCCGTCCTTCTGGAAAAAAATTACAATTTAGTAAATTGTCTTTGTCTTCCCCACGAAAATGAAATATTATGGAAACGATACCCAGCATGGCCCTTGCTTCAGAGGGGCCCGCGCTGGTCAACCATTCTTCGTAGTGATGCGCCGCCATGGATGAACTGGCTTTACTGTTTGAACTTACCCAATCCCTCGCCGCCCCCGGACCCCTGCCCCGCAACCTTCACCAGATGCTCAAGGTGCTGGCTGTCAGGGCGGGCATGGAGCGGGGCACCATCACCATCCTCAACCCGGAAACCAACGAAATCCAGATCGAAGTGGCCCAGGGACTCACCGCCGAAGCCCGCCGCCGGGGCCGCTATAAATTGGGGGAAGGCATCACCGGCCGCGTGGTGGAGACGGGGGAACCCATGGTGGTGCCCCGGGTCAGCCAGGAACCCCTGTTTCTCAACCGCACCCGCACCCGCGGCCGGGAAAAGGAAGAAATCTCCTTCATCTGCGTGCCCATCAAGATCAATCAACAGACCATCGGGGCGCTCAGCGTGGACCGGCGCTACCAGGAGCTGGACCTGGACCGGGATGTGCGCCTGCTCACCATCATCGCCTCCATCATCGCCCAGGCAGGCAACAACCTCATGCTCCTGGACCGGGAAAAGGAGCTCCTGCGGGACGAGAACCTGCAGCTCAAAGGCGCCTTGCAGGAGCGCTACCAGGTGGGCAACCTGGTGGGCACCTCCGGCCGGATGCGCCAGGTCTTTGAGATGATCCAACGGGTGGCCAAGAGCAACGCCACCATCCTCATCCGGGGGGAGTCCGGCACCGGCAAGGAACTGGTGGCCAACGCCGTGCACTATAACAGCAACCGGGCTGACCGGCCGTTCATCAAGGTCAACCTGGCGGCCTTGCCGGAAACCCTGGTGGAAAGCGAGCTCTTCGGCCACGAACGGGGGGCCTTCACCGGCGCCCTGCAGCGCAAGGTGGGACGCTTCGAGCTGGCCCAGGGCGGCACCATTTTTCTGGATGAGATCGGCGACCTCTCCCCCAACGTCCAGTTGAAACTCCTGCGGGTCATTCAGGAGCGGGAGTTCAACCGTGTGGGAGGCAACGCCACCCTCAAGGCCGACGTCCGCCTGCTGGCCGCCACGCACCGGGACCTGGAAAAACTGGTGGCGGAGGGCACCTTTCGGGAAGACCTCTACTACCGCCTCAACGTCTTCCCCATCTTTCTGCCGGCCCTGCGGGACCGCAAGAGCGACATCCCGGCCCTGGCCGAGCATTTCCTGGCCAAGTTTGCCAAGTCCAACGGCAAGGAGGTGAGCCGTCTCTCCCAGGGAGCCCTGGACCTCCTCATGCATTACAACTGGCCGGGAAACGTCCGGGAGCTGGAAAACGTCATCGAACGGGCCCTGCTGGTGTGCGACGGCGACACCATCCTGGCCTCCCACCTGCCCCCCACCCTGCAGGTGCGCTGGCACCCGGCCCGCACCGCCGGCGAGGCGGATTCCTGTCCGGTGCGTCTGAGCCTGGCCGCCCAGGTGGAGACCCTGGAGCGGGAGCTCATCACCGAGGCCCTCATCGCCTGCAAAGGCAACCAGTCCAAGGCCGCGGATTACCTGGACACCTCCCTGCGCATCCTGGGCTACAAGATCAAACGCTACGGCCTGGCCCCCCGGCAATTCCGCACCCCCCGGAGTTGAGGGTTGGCAGGGGGCGGGCTAAGGATCTTACGTCCCTGCCATCCCCCCGCCCGCCTCTGGGAAAAGGCGTAGCCGCAGGGCCGCGCCTCTTTATTTCCACTCTCTACGGCATAGGGGAAAGGAGGTTGGGGGAGGAGGCAGGGGCCCACCGGCCCTGCCCCGTCCCTCGACTCCCCTCACTTCACCTTCACCCACAAAAGCCGGGCCACACCCGGGCCGGGGTTGCGCCAGTGGCCGGGGAGGTCGGCGGTCAGATAGACGAGGTCCCCGGGTTTGATGGTATGCATCTGCTTGCCGGCGTGCATCTGGAGCCGGCCCGACAGCAGGTAACCCAGTTCCTCCCCCTTGTGGAAAAAGAAATGGCTGGGCAGGGTTTCCTTGGGGTTGATCTCGATGAGGTAGGGCTCGGCCTTGCCGGCGAAATCCACCGGATAGAGGAGCTTGGCGGACCCGGCGCCCTCCGGGAGGTTGGCCAGCTTCACCTCCACGGCGTCGGCCGCGGTGAAGACCTGGCCCCCTTGCCGCTCCGGCCGTTCCTCGAAAAAGGAGGCCAAATCCACCGACAGCACCTCGGCCATGCTCACCAGGGCCGGCAGCGACGGGTAAATCTGGTTGCTCTCCACCTGGGAGATGGTGCTGGGGGTGACCCCCACCAGTTTGGCCAGTTCGGTTTGGGACAGGCCCCGCTTCCGGCGGAATTCCCGCAGCCGCCGCCCCAAGTCGATCTTGCCGGTAACCCGCCGGTCCTCTTCAAAGGTGACGGCCAACCCCTTGGTCCAATAGGCATGGGGCTTGTGAAATTCTTCGGTGCTGCGGTTTTCGGCCTTCAGGATGGTGAGGGCGGTGGTGCCCCGTTTGATGGTGAGCTCGATGGCCACCTGGGCGATCTGGTTGATGGCGGCCCGGAAGCGGGGCGAGTGGGCGTTTTTTTCCAGGACCCAGTAGGCGATGGTGTTCAGTTCGTAGAGCCGGGGGCAGGAATGGGAGTAAAAGGTGAGCAGCCGGTCCTCGCTGCCCCAGAGCTCCTGCATGCCGGTAAGGCTTTCGAAGATGAAGCGCACGTCCCCGGCCAGGCCCGCGTGCACCTCGTACAGCAGGTCCATGAAGGCCTCCGGGTTACGGGGCTCCGCCACCTGGATGAGGCGGCAGCTCCCCTCCCCTTCCAGGTCCTCGTAAAATTTCAGGAAAATGGGCGAGCCGTTGCCCTTGCCGTGGGTAAAGCAGTCCAAGATGACCAGGGAGGGATAGCGGGCCAGGTCTCCCAGCTTGTCCAGGAGGTTCTTCGGCGAGCGGTCGAAGCTGACATAGATGATGGGCCTCCCCTGAAGCCGGGAGGCCTGAAGAAAATTCAGGCAAAAAACCGGGGCCAAGGACCCGGCGTCGTCGTGCCACAGGACGTTGTCGCCGATGAACAGCCCCCCCAGCAGCAGGTCCAGGCGATTCACCCCGGAGGGCACTTGCTGCTTGGCCATCATGTCACCTCCCCGGTGAGCGTTGGTTGCCCTGAGCCGGGCCTCGTCGTCGGGTCCCCCTCCTGGCGCCCCTTTCAACCCCGCTCCACCTGTTTCAATCTTACCATAACTGGTGCATCTGGGGATTGGGAGAACCTGAGCCTCGGCCCTCCCCCCGAACGTTTCGCCTCAGGTGGCGGGGAGAGGCCAGTTGACAACCGATATTCTCTGCCCCCTGAGGGGCAGGCAATCGGCGGGACCCTTGAAACTACCAGGATCCTCGCCGCCACGGCCTGTCCCCCGGCACTGAGCCCGGGTGATCAAGGGGCTGACAAGCAATAACGGGGCCAAATCCGGGGAAGGAGACCTCTCTCCGGCGGGCCTCCGGCCTTTGGGGCCCCGGTGAGGGAGGGAGCTGCTCGGGAGAAATTAAGTTTTGCTGAAAATACCTCACCTTTTGTGCTGTAGATTACAATTTTGCTGATAAAACGACCTAAATATAACAAACTTGTCTATTTTTTTAATGCCATCAACGGCTCATTACGTATAAAATATTATAATTACTATATATTTTAGACTGCCTGCCGTGGTGCATTTTTTGCATTTAGTTTTACTGAAATTTATCTCTGCATATTCAGCAAAATCCCTCTTTACTATCCCCTTCAGTGAAGGAGTCGAACCATGGCTTTGAGCAACCCCAACCGCAGCGCCGCCACCCAAACCAAGACCCGGGTCCATCCCGCCCCCATTTCCGGCATCTGCGTCACCTGTCTGGATGGCTGCCCCGGCCCGTGTGAAATCGGCCGCTCCGCCATCCGCGGCCGGGAGGTCCTTTACCCCAGCCCCTTCGGCAAGGTGACCGCCGGGGCCGACAAGGACTACCCGGTGGATTACTCCCACTTCAACATCCACGGCACCTGTGTGGGCGCCCAGGGCATGGAGGCCGACAGCGACAAGGCTATCTTCCCGGCGGTGGACGTGAGCGTCAAAATCGGCACCACCCACAAAGTGGAACTGGCCTTCCCCTGCTTCACCGGCGCGCTGGGCTCCACCGAAATCGCCAGGGTCCACTGGGAGGCCATGGCCATCGGCGCCGCCATTTCCGGCATCATCCTGGTCTGCGGCGAAAACGTCTGCGGCATGGACCCCCAATCGGAGATCAAGAAAGGCCGGGTGGTGAAGTCCCCGGAGATGATGCGCCGGGTGCAGACCTTCAAGGACTGGTACCAGGGCAAGGGTGACATCATCGTCCAGGCCAACGTGGAGGACGGCCGCCTGGGCGTCCCCGAATATGTCATTGAAAAGCTGGGCGTGGAATTCTTTGAGCTCAAGTGGGGCCAGGGCGCCAAGAACATCGGCGGCGAGGTCAAACTCCCCACCCTGGACCGGGCCAAACAGCTCAAGGAACGGGGCTACATCGTGCTCCCCAACCCACTGGACAAGACCACCCAGGAGGTCTATAAGGCCCGGGGCATCAAGGAATTCGAGCGCCACTCCCGCTTGGGCATGGTGGACGAGGAGGACTTTTACAGGACCGTGGAATACCTGCGCAAGGTGGGCGCCAAGCGGGTCTCCCTGAAGACCGGCGCCTACCGCCCGGCGGACCTGGCCCGGGCGTTGAAGTTCGCCTCCCAGGCCAAAATCGACCTCCTCACCGTGGACGGCGCCGGCGGCGGCACCGGCATGAGCCCCTGGCGGATGATGAACGAATGGGGCATTCCCACCGTCTACATTGAGTGCCTGCTCTACGAGTATGCCAGCCACCTGGCCAAGAAGGGCGAATTTGTGCCCGACTTGGCCATCGCCGGCGGCCTGTCCCTGGAGGACCACGTCTACAAGGCCATCGCCCTGGGCGCCCCCTACGTCAAGCTGGTGTGCATGGGCCGCTCCATCATGACCGCGGCCATGGTGGGCAACACCGAGGGCAAGAAGATCGCCGCCAAGTGCGCCGAGGAAGAGCGCAGCCTTCGGGAGGCCTTCCTGGAAAACTTTGCCGAGGCCGGCACCCTCAAGGCGCGCTACGGCAAAGACTTTGACCGCATCCCGGCCGGGGCCATCGGCCTGTACAGCTACATCGCCCGCATGACCCAGGGCCTCCAGCAGTTTATGGCGGGCATCCGCAAGTTTAACCTGTCCCTCATCAGCCGGGACGACCTCTGCGCCCTCACCGAAGAGGCTGCCAAGGTTTCCGGCATCCCCTACGTCATGGATGCGGACGCCGACGAAGTGGAAAAGATCCTGGGCTACCGGCGCTAGGCCCAGGGTGAGGGAAGGGGTCAGGGGTCGCGGACCCCTGCCCTCTCCCGCCAACGCCCCCCCCGACTCCCTGGCAGCAGGGGCCTCCGGCCCAGGCCAGGGACGGGCTGAAGCCCGTTCTGCCGCGTCCTCTCAGGGGGTGGGGAGGAAAGCCCGAAAAACAGGCGGGGGGGGGTAAGTCTCCCCCGCCCACTCCCCCCAAAGATTCACGCCGGCTTCACCGAAACCGCCCGGGGCCCCGGCCCTCCGGGCGGTTTTTTTTCCGGCTTGATTGACCTTTTTGTCAATATTAATGCCATAAGAATACATTTTTGTCGGCTTATCGCGCCTCCCTGCGGCTATCCCTTTGAAAATTATGGGTGTTTTTCTACGGCATGCCTCTTGCTTTTATGCTACTCTAAAAGCCGACGCACCCATTTTCCCGGCAAGGAGGATCTACCGTGAACTGCCAGACGGTTGAGGATGTTTTCAAGGCGGTCAAGGATCATAATGTCAGTTTCATTCAGCTCTGGTTCACCGACGTCCTGGGTATCTTAAAAAGCTTCTCCATCCGCCCCTCGGAGTTGGAAGAGGCCATGACCGAGGGCATGGGGTTTGACGGTTCCTCCATCGAGGGCTTCTCCCGCATCGAGGAGTCCGACATGATTGCCAAGCCCGACCCCACCACCTTTCAGCTCCTCCCCTGGCGGCCGGAGGAGGCCCCCGTGGCCCGGATGTTCTGCGACGTCCTCCTGCCGGACGGCTCCCCCTATCCGGGCGACCCCCGCTATGTGCTGCGCCGGGTGCTGGCCAAGGCGGCGGAGAAGGGCTACACCAGCTACATGGGCCCGGAACTGGAGTATTTCTATTTCGCCAACAGCACCTGCCCGGAGGTCCTGGACAAGGGCGGCTATTTCGACGCCCCGCCGCTGGATGTGGGCAACGACTTGAGGCGCCAGACCATTTTCGCCCTGGAGAAATTGGGCATCCGCATCGAATACAGCCACCATGAAGTGGCCGACTCCCAGCATGAAATCGACATGCGCTATGACGAGGCCCTGCGGATGGCGGACAAGTGCATCACCCTGCGGGCCACGGTGAAAGTCATCGCCATGCTGAACGGGGTGTACGCCACCTTCATGCCCAAGCCCATCTTCGGCATCAACGGCAGCGGCATGCACACCCACCAGTCCCTGTTCACCGGCAGCAAAAACGCCTTCTACGACGCCAAGGACCAGTACCACCTGTCCGCGGTGGGCAAGAGCTACATCGCCGGGCTGCTCCGGCACGCCCGGGAGATCACCGCCATTTGCAGCCAGTGGGTCAACTCCTACAAGCGCCTGGTGCCGGGCTACGAGGCCCCGGTGTACGTGGCCTGGGCCCGCCGCAACCGCTCCGCCCTGGTGCGGGTGCCTATGTACAAACCCGGCAAGGAGGCGGCCACCCGCTGCGAATACCGGGCCCCGGACCCGGCCTGCAACCCCTACCTGGCCATTGCCGTCATGTTGGCCGCCGGCCTCCGAGGCATTGAGAAGAACTACCAGCTCCCCGAACCGGTGGAAGAGGACATTTACCATATGTCGGAAGCGGAGCGGGCCCGCCGCGGCATCGAGGCCCTGCCCGGCAGCCTTTACGAAGCCACCCTGGAAGCCGAAAAGAGCGAACTCATCAGGGAGACGTTGGGCGACCACATCTTCACCAAGTTCATCGAGAACAAGAAGATCGAATGGGACGCCTACCGGATGCACGTCAGCAACTTCGAGATCGAGCGCTATCTGCCCATCCTCTAAACACGCAAACCCAGGCGAACGCCGGCCGGCACCCCCTGCGGGCCGGCGTTTGACAAATTTGTCCAGGCCGCCGGGGCCGGAGGCCCCACCCGGTGCGCCTCGCCGGGATTCCCTGGGGTTTTTGGCCTCTGGATTCTGAGAGCGGACCTTGCGGAGACCATATGGACGCCGCCATCAATGCAGGTGATACCGCCTGGCTGCTGGTATCCTGCGCCCTGGTGCTGATGATGACCCCGGCCCTGGCCTTCTTCTACGGCGGCATGGCCCGGCGGAAAAACATCCTCTCCACCCTCACCCTGAGCTTCGTCTTCCTGGCCCTCATCGGAGTGCAGTGGGTGGTGTACGGCTACTCCCTGGCCTTCGGGGAGGATATCGGCGGCCTCATCGGCGGCTTGAACTACCTGGGTCTGGCCGGAGTGGGCGCGGCCCCCAACCCCGATTACGGCAAGACCATCCCCCACGCCCTCTTCGCCGCCTTCCAGATGATGTTCGCGGTCATCACCCCGGCCCTCATCACCGGGGCCTTCGTGGAGCGGGTCAGGTTCAAGAGCTTTCTCCTTTTCAGCCTGATCTGGGCCACCTTGGTCTATGACCCGCTGTGCCACTGGGTGTGGGGCAAGGGCGGCTGGCTGGGCGCCCTGGGGGTGCTGGATTTCGCCGGCGGCACCGTGGTGCACATCGCCGCGGGCTTCTCGGCCCTGGCCTTCGCCCTGGCCATCGGCCCCCGGAAGGGCTACGGCGCCTCCCCCATGGAGCCCCACAATATCCCCTACACCGTGCTGGGCACCGGGCTTTTGTGGGTGGGTTGGTTCGGCTTTAACGCCGGCAGCGCCCTGGCGGCCAACGGCGTGGCGGTGAACGCCCTGCTCACCACCAACTCCTCGGCTGCGGCTGCGGGGTTGGTGTGGATGGTGCTTTCCTGGTTGGACGGCCGGCCCAGCACCCTGGGGCTGGCCACCGGCATGGTGGTGGGTTTGGCGGCGGTGACCCCGGCCTCGGGCTTCGTGACGCCGTTGGCAGCCCTGGTTATCGGCGCGGTGGCCGCGCCCCTCAGCTATTACGGCATCCGCTTCCGGGTGCGCCGCCACCTGGACGAGTCCATGGACGTCTGGGCCTGCCACGGACTGGCCTCCACCTGGGGCATGCTGGCCACCGGGTTGTTTGCCACGACCTCGGTGAACGCCGCCGGGGCCAATGGCCTCTTTGCCGGCAACCCCGGGCAGGTGCCCTTGCAACTCCTGGGCATCGCCGTAACCATGGCCTTCTCCTTTGCGGTGACGTTTCTGGTGGCCAAGCTGTTGAATGCCAGCATCGGCCTCAGGGTCAGCACCATGGAAGAGGAAGTGGGCCTGGACATCAGCACCCACGGCGAGCGGGCCTATAGCTAGTCAGCCATCGGCTTTGGCCTGGCCAAGGGCTCGGAAACCGGGAACCCCAAGGAACCCTGAAAACCGCAACTCCCATGCTGCCCCAGATAGCTGATCGCGGAAGGCTAACGGCAATGTTAAAGAAAATCGAAGCCATCATCCGGGAAGATAAGCTGAACGACGTCAAAGAGGCGCTGACCCAGGCGGGCATCATGGGCCTGAACCTGTTGGAGATCCGGGGCCGGGGCCGCCAGGGCGGCATCACCCTGGCGGGCCGTTCCGGCACCTACCAGGTGGACCTCCTCCCCAAGGTTCAGCTTAACATCATTCTCAGCGAGCACAACCTGGAGGAGGTGGTGGAGATCATCCTCCAGGCCGCCTACACCGGCGAACAGGGCGACGGCCTGATCTTCATCTACCCGGTGGAGGACGTCATCCGCATCCGCACCCGGGAGCGGGGCCACGAAGCGGTCATGTACCCCGGAGACATCGACGAGCGTAAGGGTCTGGGCCGCCAAAGGTAGGAGGGCGCGGCCTCCGGCCAGTTCGGGTGTACATTTGGAGTCGGCAAAAAACCTGGTCAGCACACGACCGGGTTTTTGTTCCTTGAAGAAATTACTTATAAACAATATCATTTATATAATTTGAAGAATCTTTCTTTTTGGTATATATTAAAATGGTTAAAGTTGGGATTTTTACCAGGCAACGCCGGGTTCGGGGAGCAGAAGCAGGCTGTCCCGGCTCCGTCGCTGATTCCGGCGGATTGTCCGGCCTGCTCCCCAACCCCAAACCGAAACGGGACCCACTATGAGCCCCAAACCTGAAGTCGTGGTGCTGGCCTGCCAGCAGGCCCTGCCCGAATTCGCCTCGCTGCAGGAATCCTTGCAGGCTGCCGGCCTGAAAGCCCGGGTCATCCCGGAGCCCTGCAGCAGCAAGATCGAGGCCTTCCAGCTGCTGCGCATCCTGGCCTCGGATGCCGACTCCGTCTGGGTGGTGGGCTGCCCGGAGGCTCTGTGCCTCTTCACCGAGGGCAGCTTTCGCATGGGCAAAAGGCTGGAATGGGCCAGAACCTATCTTACTGAAATCGGACTGGAGCCCGAACGGCTGAGCCTCTTCCGCCTGGCTGCCGGAGACAAACCGGCCCTCGTGGCCTTGGCGGGCGAGGTGGCCGCCCGGGCCCAGGCGCTGGGTCTCAACCCCGGCCGCCGGGGCTCCCAGGCCAAAAAGGAGCAGCATCCGTGATCGTTGGCACGAGAAAACCCCTGGCCGAAATCCAGGGCATGTTGAAGGGCGCCCGCCGCATCCTTATGGCCGGCTGCGACACCTGCGTGGCGGAGTGTGTGGCCGGCGGCAGGAAGGAAGTGGGCGAACTGGCGGCGGCCTACCAGATGGCCTGCCGTCTGGCGGGACTGGACGTGGAAGTGAAGGAAGCCAGCGTGGATCGGCAGTGCATCCACGAGTTCCTCCTGGACGTGGTGGAGGCGGCCCAGGGCGCCGACGCGGTCCTCTCCTTGGCCTGCGGCGCCGGCGTCCAGGCGCTGGCGGCCCGACTCCCCCAGATCCCGGTCTTCCCGGCCCTGAACACGCTGTTCATCGGCGAGACCGCCGAGCGGGGCTTGTGGCTGGAGAACTGCCGGGGTTGCGGCGATTGCATGCTGGGCCTCACCGGCGGCATCTGCCCGGTGTCCCGCTGCGCCAAGAGCCTGCTGAACGGCCCCTGCGGCGGCGCCGCCGCGGGCCTGTGCGAAATCAACAAGGCCAAGAAGTTCGACCCCGAGGTGCCCTGCGCCTGGCTGCAGATCTACGACCGTTTGGGCGCCCTGGGCCTGTTGGACCGTCTTGTGGAAATCACCCCGCCCAAGGACTGGTCCCAGGGCGAGGCTTCCGGCCCCCGGCGGGTGCTGCGGCCGGACCAGCGGCCGTAAGGACGGAAGGTCATGCCGGAGAAGTATCACATTGCGGTAAAACCCACGCCTTCCCGCTTTCCCTCGGTGGGCAAAACCACCGTCTTGGACTGGGGGGAGGGCTGTCTCAGGTGCACCCACTGCGTCAAGGAAACCTGTCCGTACAACGCCTTCCGCCAGCGGGACTTTGACGACCGCACCCTCTCGGACACCATTGACACCTACTGCAAGAACTGCCTCCGCTGTGTGCAGGGCTGTCCTCGGGAGCTGGTGGTCAAGGCGGCCAATCCCCAATACCGCCGACTGGGGGACGACTACTGGACCCCGGCCGTCATCCAGTCCACCTGGTACCAGGCGGAAAGCGGCAAGATCCCGGTCTCCGGCGCGGGCTACGGCGGCCCCTTTGCCGGCCCGGGCTTCGACGGCATCTGGACGGACATGAGCGAGATCGTCCGCCCCACCCGGGACGGCATCCATGGCCGGGAGTACATCAGCACCGCCATCGACTTGGGCCGCAAGCCTCTGTTTCTGATTTTCGACCAAGATGGCAACCTGGCTTTCAGGCCGCCGCCGCTGTTGGAAATTCCGCTGCCCATTCTGTTTGCCGAGCCGCCGTTCAGCGCCGGCCCGGGCTTGGTGCGCCAGGCCATCGTGGCTGCGGCCCGCTCCCTGAACACCCTGGCGGTGGTGCCCCGGGAAAATATCAGCTCGGAGTTGGCCAGGGAGCCCCACCACCTGGCCGTGGCCTTCACCTCCGACGACTTCGACCCGCAGGACGCCCTCCTGTCCCGGGTCAGGATGGCGGAGTTTACCGACCACGAGACGGTGCTGGAAAAGGTGGAGGCGGTAAAAAAACGCTTCCCCGGGTGCATCACCGCGGTGAAGGTTCCCGCCGACGGCAAGGCGGCACCGCGGGTGTCGCAGTTGGCTCAAGCCGGGGCGGAAATCATCCACCTGTTCTGCGACCACCACGCCCGGGGCTTTCTGGAGGCGCAAAACCACCATTTGAAGGACCTCATCCGCCGCTGCCACCTGAGGCTGGTGGAGGACAACCTCCGGGACACGGTGACGCTCCTGGCCTCCGGCGGCATCGCCATGGCCGAGCACGTGGCCAAAGCCATCATCTGCGGGGCCGACGGCGTGGTCATTGATCTCCCCTTGCTCCTGGCCCTGGAGTGCCGCCTGTGCCGGGCCTGCCAGCGGGGGGGCGAGTGTCCCGTGGCCCTGGACAGCCTGGATCCCAAGCGCGGCAGCCAGCGCCAGATGAACCTCATGGCCGCCTGGAACAACCAGCTCCTGGAAGTGCTGGGGGCCATGGGCCTCAGGGAGGTGCGTCGCCTCCGGGGCGAGGTGGGCCGGGCCATGTTTGTGGACGACCTGCAGCGGGAAATCTTTGCGCCCCTGTTCTCCCGGCCCACCCCCGAGGGCAACCGCCGGGAAGGGGAATAACTACAATAGTCCAAAGGTCCCAAGTCAGCTTTCCTCATCCGGGGCTGTCGGCCTGATAATTACTGATGGCTCCACTTTGGAACTCAGCTCCTGCGATGCACGGCTTTTGACTTGGACTTTGGACTGCGGACTTCGGACTGACATGATGGAACCTGCTCTGAATCTCGATCCTGAAGCGTGGGGCCCCGGCCCCTGGAGCCCGGAGCGCACCCCCTGCCGGTTTAAAAACCCCCTGTCCAAATGGCGGGTGTGGCGCAATGAGGCCAAGTGCATCTCCTGCGGCAAGTGCACCGAAGTCTGCCCCTACGGGGTGCATACCAAGTCCGGCAACTATATCCGCAAGCCCAAGAGCTACCTGTGCCTGGGGCCGGGGTGCGAAAAAAACGACTTCTATTGCGTCCGCCACTGCCCCACCCAGGCCCTCACCGTGCGGCTGCACCCGGTGTACAGCACCCTGGGGGATTTCCGCTGGACTGCGGATTTGCTCCTCAGCACCTGGTGGATGGCGGAGTTCGGGACGCTCCCCTACAGCGACCTGGAGTACCGCACCGGCAATTCCGGGGGCGGCTTTGACAAGCTGCGCTTCTTTTTCCCGCCCCAGCCCAAGGACCTGAAGCTGACCCACGACGACATCTCCCTGGAGCTGGACCTGAACCGCCGGGGCGACGGCCGCCCCCAGGTGCGCATCTCCGTGCCCTGGTACTCCGCAGGCATGTCCTTCGGCTCGGTGAGCATCAACACCATTCTGTCCCGGGTGCGGGCCGCCACCCGCTTCAACACCCTGCTGTCCACCGGGGAGGGGGGCTACCCGGAAGACCTTTACCCCTATGACGACCACGTGGTCACCCAGGTGGCCACCGGGCTCTTCGGCGTCCGGGAGGACACCATCCAGCGGGTGCGCATGGTGGAGTTCAAGTACGCCCAGGGCGCCAAGCCGGGCCTAGGCGGGCACCTGCTGGGCGACAAGGTCACCCCGGCGGTGGCCCGTATGCGGGAGAGCGTTCCCGGGAGCGCCTTGTTCAGCCCCTTCCCCTTCCACAGCGTTTATTCGGTGGAGGACCACAAAAAGCACCTGGACTGGATCAAGGAGGTCAACCCCCGGGCCTTGGTGTCGGTGAAGGTCTCCACCCCCACGGACGTGGACATGGTGGCGGTGGGGAGCTACTATGCGGGGGCCCACGTGGTGCAGTTGGACGGCAGCTACGGCGGCACCGGCGCCGCCCCGGACATCGCCAAGAAAAACATCGCCATGCCCATCGAGTTCGCCATCCCCAAGGTACACCAGTTCCTGGTGCAGGAGGGCATCCGGGACCAGGTGACCCTCATCGCCTCCGGCGGTATCCGCACCGCCTTCGACGTGGCCAAGGCCATCGCCCTGGGCGCGGACGGCTGCCAGGTGGGCACGGCGGAGATGGTGGCGCTGGAGTGCCTGCGCTGCTACCAGTGCGAGTCGGGCCGGGGCTGTGTCAGGGGGATTGCCACCACCGACCCGGAACTGGTGGCCATGATGACCGTGGAGTGGGGCACCAAGCGGGTGGCCAACCTCTACCACGCCTGGTCCTGGCAGCTGAAAGAAATTCTCCGCCGCTTCGGCATGCGCAGCATCAGGGAGCTGGTGGGCAGAACGGACACGCTGGTGCACCTGGATTACTACAACCTGCCCGTAGACGACGATATCCGGCGGGGGGCGTAAGGCAGTGGTCAGTAGCAAGTGGTCAGTCGCGTAGGGTGGGCATCGCCCAGCTCAGCAAAGAATTCGCGGGTTTTGATGGCGGGCACGGCCCGCCCTCCAGCAATACGTAGAGGACATCGATGAAGTCGGATGGCAACTGGTATAATCACCCCGGCCTGAAACTCTGGCAAACCCGGAAAGCTTTCCAGCGCCCCTCCCCGGCCGACACGATCATCAAGGGCGAGGACGAGGGCGGCTGCGGCGTCACCGGCTTTGCGGCCAGCGTGCCGGTGTCCGGCAGGCACATCTTCCTCCCGTCGGTGCAGATGCACAACCGGGGGAACGGCAAAGGCGGCGGCATCGCCGCAGTGGGGCTGGACGCCGACTCTCTGGGCGTCTCCCAGGAGGTCCTGGAGGAGAGCTACCTCATCCAGGTGGCCTACCTCGACCCCGAGGTGCGCCGCCAAGTGGAGGCCCAGTTCATCACCAACGCCTTCCGGGTGGACCACGCCGCCATGGTCCCCACCATGGCCGACTGGCGGGACCTGCCGGGCCTGGAGGTGCGGCCTCCGGACGTCTGGCGCTATTTCGTCCGGGTCAAACCCGAGGTGCTCCAGTACTTCATCCACCAGAACCGCCTCTATGAGCTGCCCTGGCGCATGGTGGAGGACGAGTTCGTCTCCCAGAACTGTTACAAGCTCAACCAGGCGTTCTACGCCTCCCTGGGAGACAAAAAGGCCTTTGTCCTCTCCCAGGGCAGAAATATCATGATCCTGAAGATTGTCGGCTATGCCGAGGAGGCGGCCCTGTATTACAACCTCCTGGATTTCAAGGCCCACATCTGGATCGCCCACCAGCGCTACCCCACCCGAGGGCGCGTCTGGCACCCCGGCGGCGCCCACCCCTTCGCGGCCCTGAACGTGGCCCTGGTGCACAACGGCGACTTCGCCAACTATTTCTCGGTGAGCGAATACCTGAGTCAGCGCCACCTCTACCCCCAGTTCCTGACGGACACCGAGGTGGCGGTGCTCCTCTTCGATCTCTGGCACCGGCTCTACGGTTACCCCCTGGAGTACGTCATCGAGGCCATGGCGCCCACCACAGAGCGGGACTTCGACCTGCTGCCGCCGGAGAAGCAGAACGTTTACCGGCAGATCCAGGCGGCCAACATCCACGGCTCGCCGGACGGCCCCTGGTTCTTCATCATCGCCCGCAACGACACGGTGAAAAACCGTTTCGAACTCATCGGCATCACCGACACCAGCATGCTTCGGCCCCAGGTCTTCGCGCTCTCCGAGGGCCAGGTGCAGATCGGTCTGGTGTGCTCCGAAAAGCAGGCCATCGACGCCACCCTGGCCTCACTGGCCGAGGAGGATCCCCGCTTCTGCCCGGTGGCCGACTCCTATTGGAATGCCCGGGGCGGCAGCCACACCGACGGCGGCGCCTTCATCTTCTCCTTGGCGAAAAAAGACGGCAAAATGGCCTTGAGCTGCCACGACAAGTTCGGCACGCCCAAAACCGTGCCCTGGTACCAGAAGCCCTGGGAGGGTACGGTGCTGCCCCTGGAACCTGAGCGTCTGGCGGAGATGACCCCCACCCTCACGGAGCTGCTGGCGGACGGCAGCGGTTTCAGGTTTTTCCGTTATGTCCGGGAGCGGGTGCCCGGCTGGCCCTATTCCCGCTTCCTGGAGTGCCTGCAGATGGCGGCCCGGCTGGCCGAAGCCGACGATGCCATCAAGGCCGCCGCCATCAACGGGCTGACGCTGCTCTTGGACCGGCGCTACGACCCCGGGGACAAGAAGCGCAGCCACCTGGTGCGCCTGGTGACGGACACGCTGACGGAAATGTTCACCGCCCTGCCCACGGTGGGGGAAGAGCATCCCAGCCGCTACCGGGCCATTGACTGGGACACCCGGGAACGCCTCAGCGCGCCGCCGGTTCCCGACGGGGTCCTGGTGCTGAACGCCGCCAAATTCCCGCCGGAGGGCGAGGACTGTGACGCCCGGCTCTTGTGCCAGGCTTACGCCCTGGGGTGGAAGCGCTTCATCTGCCACGGCTATCGGGGCCAGCGCTTCACCGGCTGCGGCTTCGGGCTGAACACCGACGAGGTGCGCATCGACGTGTACGGCAGCTCCGGCGATTACCTGGCCAGCGGCATCGACGGCATGGAGATTTACGTGCACGGCAACGCCCAGGACCAGTTGGGCCAGATCATGAAGCGGGGCAAGCTGGTGGTCTATGGCGACGTGGGCCAGACCTTTATGTATGGGGCCAAGGGCGGCGAGGTCTATGTCCTGGGGAACGCTGCCGGCCGGCCCCTCATCAACGCGGTGGGCCGCCCCCGGGTGGTGATCAACGGCACCGCCCTGGACTTCCTGGCCGAGTCCTTCATGGCCGGCGACCCCCTAAACGGCGGCGGCTTCGTCATCGTCAACAGCCTGGAGTACGACCACCGGGGCCACCTCAAAGAGCAGGCCGCGCCCTACCCCGGCTCCAACCTCTTCTCCCTGGCTTCGGGGGGGGCCATCTACATCCGGGATCCTTACCGCATGGTGGGGGACGACCAGTTGAACGGCGGCGAGCTGGTGGAAATGACCCCAGCCGACTGGGACCTCATTCTGCCCTACCTCCAGGAAAATGAACGCCTTTTCGACATCCGGGTGGAGGAGGACCTCCTCACCGTGGCAGGTGAGGTGCGGCCTTTTCACGAAGTCTACCGGAAGGTGCAGGCGGTGCAGCTGGCGGTGCTGGCCAAGGTGGTGAAGGAGGCGGGCCTGGAGGAAATCGGCTGGGGCGAGCCTCTCAAGCACTGAGGAAGAATTTAAAGTATATTTGATAATTCAAAGTGAGGCGGGCTTTTCCCGCCTTTTCTTTTGGAGCAATCGGGAGTATTTCGGCTCAGCCGCATTTTATGGTAGAATCTTAACTGGAGGGAAAAATGAGACTGCAGCATACCATCAAAGCAGTGATTCGCCGGGGCGAAGAAGTCGGTTTTATCGCCGAGTGTATGGAGATCCCGGTGGTTACTCAGGGAAGCACCTTGGATGCGGTCACCCGCAACCTGCAGGAAGCCGTGGCTTTGCACCTGGAAGGGGAGAATTTGCAGGAACTGGGATTGGCTGATGACCCTCAGATATTAATAACCTTCGAAGTAGAGCCCCTGCATGCCACGGCTTAAAAGGCTGAGCGGCACACAACTAATTGCTATCTTTGCACATTTTGGCTTCTCAATAGCCTCTCAACGTGGTAGCCATGTTAAATTAAGGCGCTTCTGGCAGCGGGAGAAACAAACCCTCACTGTCCCCACCCATACTGAACTTGATCCGGGAACCTGCCGCGCCATCTATCGGCAAGCATGCCGTTACATTGACCCGGCTGCTCTGAAACCTTTCTTCTTCTGGGATTAGTCACTTCACCCTTGATCACGCAACCGGAACATCGAAAGTGTATACCCGGAGTCAGTCAAGGATGAGTGGATTATCTCGCCAGCAGCGTTAAAACTGATATCATGCAAATGTTGGTTGGACAAGAAACCGCCTTCAATTTCCTGCAGTCTTTCAATGTTCCTTGAAAGCTGCCCCGCCAGGTATTGTGCCAGACTATTGCGCTGGCCGACCCCGGCTCCGCCAATAGGAAACCCGAGTTGTTCTGCTTCATCCGGATGTCGCAAAGCAAACTCAATTGCAATTTGGTATGCTGTGAGAAATGGACAACCTATGGGATGACCTGTTGAAGAATCAGGGATATCCCTCAAAATTTGAATAATTTTTTGCGATATGGAGGTCTTGCCAAAGACTCATTATCATCTCCCTCCCATCCTTAAAGATTATCTCAGGGATTTCTAAGCCATCCTGTCCACCAGGGCCTGGCCGAAGGCCGAGCAGGACACCTCCCGAGCGCCGGGGAGCTGCCGGGCCAGGTCATAGGTGGCCACCCCGTCTTTCAGGGCCCTGGGAATGGCGGCGTGGATAAGGTTCGCGGCTTCGTGCCAGCCCAAAAATTCCAACATCATGGCGCCGGAGAGGATGACGGAGCAGGGGTTCACTTTGTCCTGACCCGCATACTTGGGCGCGCTGCCGTGGGTGGCCTCGAAGATGGCGCACTCATCGCCGATGTTGGCTCCGGGGGCCATTCCCAGACCCCCTACTTGGGCCGCCAGGGCGTCGGAGATGTAGTCGCCGTTCAGATTGGGGGTGGCGATGACGTCGTATTCGGCGGGTCTGAGGAGCACCTGCTGGAAGAGGTTGTCCGCCAGGCGGTCCTTGATGACCACCTTGCCGGGGGGGGCCTCCCATTGGTAGCGGCTGCCCACCTCGGCTTCGGAGATCACCCGGCCTTCAAACTCCTCCAAGGCCACTTCATAGCCCCAGTTTTGAAACGCGCCTTCGGTGTACTTCATGATGTTGCCCTTGTGCATCAGGGTGACGCTCCTCCGACCCCGCTCCAGGGCGTATTTCAGGGCCATGCGCACCAAGCGCTTGCTGCACCGGGCGGTCATGGGCTTGATGCCCATGGCCGCACCGTTTTCCACCTGGCAGCCCAATTCCTCGTTGAGGAACCGGATGAGGCGCTGGGCCTCCGGGGAGTGGGCCGGCCATTCGATGCCGGCATAGACGTCCTCGGTGTTCTCCCGGAAGACCACCATGTCAATTTTGTGCGGCTCTTTGAGGGGGCTGGGAACCCCTTGGTAGTAGCGCACCGGCCGGATGCAGGCGTAGAGGTCCAACACCTGCCGCAGGGTGACGTTCAGCGACCGAAAGCCGCCCCCCACCGGCGTAGTCAGCGGACCCTTGAGGGCCACCCGGAACTCCCGCAGGGCCGCCAGGCTTGCCTCGGGCAGATAGCTCCCCGTGGCCTTGAAGGCCTTCTCCCCGGCCAGGACCTCCTGCCAGGCGAGGCGCCTTTTCCCGCCGTAGGCCTTGGCCACGGCCGCGTCCAGCACCGGCTGGGCCCCGCGCCAGATGTCCGGGCCGGTACCGTCCCCTTCGATGAACAGGACCAGGGGCGCATCAGGCACGTGCAAGAGCCCCCCCGGCCCCATGGTGATTTTTTCCCCGGATACCGCCTGCTGTCGCGTCATATCATCCTCTGCTGGGTGAAATCTCTTCGGAGAACCGGTTTATTGTATCAATTTCCCCTTCGCCGCCAAGGGGAAATGACACTCCGGCGTTCGGTTTCAAGGAAGGGGTAAGGCGGCCCTCCTCATCCTTCTTCCCCCGCCGGCTGGATTTCCGGACGGGCTTTGGGGTTGAGGGGGTTAATGCGGGCCGCCAGGGAAAAGAGATACGGGTAAACCCGCTGGAGGTATTGCAGGTAATCCAGCCACTCGGTGGCCAGCAGGCGGTAGGCCCGCTGCAGGTCGCCGGCCAGGTGCTCCAGGTCCGCCGGGGAAATTCTGGCGACGTCCTGGCGATAGCCCAGCTCCTCCCCCAGGTGGCAGACGGCCCACAAAAGATCGGTGAAGACCTCGTGCTCCAGAAGGTTGGGATTTTCCAGGAGTCGCAGGAGAAAGTCCCGTTTGTCAATGAGGAAACTCCTGAGGCTTGCCAGATCCCCGGCCCGCGCATCCACCAGATAAGGGTGGGCAGCCAGCATGCCGGCGGCCCGAGTGAAATCCGCCGCTGACCACTGCGTCATGGCGGCAAACCCCCGGCGGATTGCCTGCCCTTCCCGGTCAAAGGTGAGGAAGGTCTTGAGCAAAGGCACCCCCACTTCGCTGAAAAAGGCGCCGATGACCATGTTCATCTTGTGCAGCCGGGCCTGCTTGGCCCGGTTGGCCAGCAACTGGTTGATTACCAGGGTGACGATGATCACCGACAGGGGCAAAAAGCCCAACTGCCCGAAGAACAGGCGCATCATATAGCCCGTGTCCCGAAAGATCAGGAAGTTGAGGCCATAAACGGCTACGGAAACCGCTGCCAGGGACAGGGTCAGTTTCTGTGTCCAACCCAGTTTCATCTCCACCACCCAGGGGCACCTTCAGTTTTCCGGGGAAAGGCCGGGTGAAGGGCCTGCGACCTTGCTCCCTGAGACGCGAGGCAGGCGCGCCAGGACCGGCCGCTCTTTTTGGCCTTCGCACGCCGGGTTGTTTAGCGCTCCAGGTGCCAAAGGAAGTCGGTTTCGCCCTCCCGCAAAGCCGCCGGACTGGGCAGGCGCCCGGCGCGGAGGGCTTCGGCGATGTAGGCCAGGCCGTAGTCATAGCCCATGCCCGCGGCCGCCGCCACCCGGCCGTGGTGCACATAAAAGGCCACAAATTCCCGGTCCTTGGCCCGGCCGTGCCAGATGATCTCCTCCCAGTTCGGCGCATAGCCCACATAGAGCAGATAGGCGTCGAACTGTTCGGTCCAGAAAAAGGGGACGCCCCGGAAGGGGGTGGGCTGCCCCGCCAGGTTGTCCGCGGCGCACCACCCCTGGAGTTGGGCCACCTGCCAGTGCTCGATGCGGGCGGGCTCGCCGCTCAGCCAGTCGGGGTAGCGGGCCACGTCGCCCGCGGCGTACAGCCCCGGAGCGGCGCACAAAAACTCGTCCACCGTCAGGCTGCCGTCGGGGTTGAGGGGCACGCCGGTGAGGAAGTCCGTGGCCGGCCGGACGCCGATGCCCACGATCACCAGATCCGCGGCCAGCTCTTCGCCGTCGTCCAGGACCACGGCCTGCAGCTCCCCCAATCCGGCGAAGCGGGCCACCTGGCGGCCCAGGCGGAACTCCACCCCATGTTCTTCATGGATGTCCTGCCACATGCGGCCGATGTCCTCCCCCAACTGGCGCTTTAAAGGCACCGCCGCCGGACTCACCACGGTGACCGCCAGACCCCGCTGCCTGAGGCAGGCCGCCGCCTCCAGGCCGATGAAGCCGGCCCCCACCACCACCGCCCGGGAGGATCGGGCCGCGGAGGCGCTGATAACCTGGGCGTCGTCCAGGCTCCGAAGGGTGAAGACGCCCCTTAAGTCGGCGCCGGGCAAGGTGAGCTTCTTGGGAGCCCCGCCGGTGGCCACCAGCAGAGCGTCATAGGCCAGGGTGTCGCCATTTTGGAAGGTGATGGTCTTGGTCGTGGCGTCGGCCTGGACCACCCGGCGCTCCCGCCACACCTCGATGTCGGCCTCCTGATAGAAACCCGCCGGCCGCAACGGCAGGGCGGCCATCTCCACGTCGCCCCGGAGGTAGCCCTTGCTCAGGGTGGGCCGGTCATAGGGCAGGTGGGCTTCCTGGGTGACCAAGATGAGCCGGCCCCGAAAACCCGCCATCCGCAGGCGCTGAGAGGCGGCGATGCCCGCTGCCCCGGCCCCCAGGATGACGATGGTGCGGCCATCGGCTCGCGGGTCGTAGGTGGCTAGGCGCGGGGTGCGGCTGCCTGCGGCGCCTTCCGGCAGGATGACCATGACCTGCCCGTTTTTGATCATGACCTCGAAGCGGTTCATGGCGTCCAGGGCCGGCGGGGACAACAGGTCGCCGGTCTTGAGGTGAAAACGGGCCTGATGCCAGGGGCAGGTGACGCACTCGCCCACCCGCACCCCTTCGGCCAGGGGCCCGCCGTAGTGGGAACATTCCCCGCCGATGGCATAGAATCGGCCGCCCAGCCGGCTGAGGAGGATCTTCCGGCCGTCAACCTCCAGTTCCCTCATATCGCCGTCGGCCAAATCATCCACCGCGGCGGCTACAATCTCCCTAGCCATGGTCCACCTCCCGCATCAGTTTCCGGCGACGGGTTCCCCCGGAGTTTGGCAGGAAACATAATCATTTCAGCGGCTCTGTGCCAGGAGGGTCAGGAGGGCAAGCGCCCCGCCGACTAGCGCAGCTCGCCCACCAATTGGCCGCAGGCGGCGGCGATGTCCCGGCCCCGGCTTTCCCGGATGAAGACCGGCAGATGCGCCCGGCGGATAAGATCCTGGAAGGCCGCCACCTGCTCCGGCCCTGGGGCGGCAAAGGGAAGTTGCGGGTGGGGGTTGAAGGGGATGAGATTGACCTTGGCCCGGAAGTCCTTCAGCAGCCGCACCAATTCCCGGGCTTCAGCCAAGGAGTCGTTCACCCCCTTGAGCAGCACATAGGCAAAGGTGAGGCGCCGGTGCCGGGGTAAAGGGAATTTTCGGCAGGCCGCCAGAACCTCCCGCAAGGGGTAGCGGTCGTTCACCGGCATGATGGCGCTTCTGGTAGCCTCGTCCACGGCGTTCAAGGAAATGGTGAGATTCACCCGCACCGCCTCCCCCAAGCGGGGGATGAGGGGCGCCAGGCCCACGGTGGACACCGTCACCCGGCGGGCGGAGAAGTTGAGCCCCCAGGGGGCCTCAAGAATCTGGACGGCCTTGACCAGGGCGGCAAAGTTGGCCAGGGGCTCTCCCATGCCCATGAACACCAGGTTGGTGAGGGGCAGCTCCTCCTGCCGGAGGGCCTTGACTTCCAGGACCTGATTGACGATTTCACTCACCCCCAGGTGGCGCCGGAACCCCTGGCGGGCGGTGAGGCAGAACCGGCACCCCTGGGCGCAGCCGGCCTGACTGGAAAGACACAGGGTGTAGTGATCGCCCTCAGGGATGAGGACCGATTCAATGGCCTCGCCGTCCTCCAGGCGCCAGCGGAACTTCCGGGTGCCGTCCCCGGAGAACTGCTGGGCCTCGAGGGCAAGGCGGCTGAGCACCGCTTTGGCGGCCAATTCCTCCCGGAAGGGCTTGGCCAAATCGGTCATCTCGGCAAAACTTTTGGCGCCCTTATAGACCCATTTCAGCAGTTGGCGGGCCCGATAGGAGGGATGGCCCCAGGAGGCCACCACCCCTTCCAGTTCCGCGAGGGTGAGGGCCTTAAGATCAACCGGAGGGTGCATGCAGGACGGCGGCGGGGCGGTTATTGCCGCTTGGCCCGTTCCACGGCTTCCATACGGGATTTGCAGTGAATGCACATGGTGGTTACCGGCCGGGCCTTGAGGCGCTTCAGGGAGATTTCGCCGCCGCACATCTCACAGATGCCGTAGGAGCCGTCTTCGATGCGCTCCAGGGCTTCCCGGATCTTCAGGATGAGTTTGCGTTCCCGGTCCCGAATCCGCAGGGTGAAATTCCGGTCCGTTTCCAGGGTGGCCCGGTCCGAGGGGTCGGGCAGCGGCACCGCCCCTGTGCCGGTCATGCCGGTCCGGGTGTCATCCGCCTTGCCCAGCAGGTCCTCCAGATGCTGATAAAGCAAGGACTTAAAAAACTCCAACTCTTTGGTGTCCATATGCCGGTTAGGACTCCCCTTCCACCAAGGTAGCAGCCCGAAAGCGGTAGTCACCGCTCAGTCCGCCGCTCTTTTCCAGAAGCAAGAGATCCTGAATGATCATCCCCTTGTCCACGGCCTTGCACATGTCATAAATGGTGAGCGCAGCGGTGGCGGCAGCCACCAGGGCTTCCATTTCCACCCCGGTGCGGGCCTCGGTTTGCACCCGGGCGGTGATGGCCACGGCATGGCGTTGGGGTTCCGGGGCGAAGCTAACTTCCACCCCGGTGAGCGGCAGGGTATGGCAGAGCGGGATGACCTGGGCGGTGTTCTTGGCGGCCATGATGCCGGCCAGCCGGGCCGCCGCCCAGACATCGCCCTTGGGAAGCTTGCCGGCCATGAGCAGGGGAAAGATCCGGGGGCCCAACAGGATGCGGCAGCCGGCCGCAGCTTCCCGCCGGGTGACGGGTTTGTCCCCCACCTCCACCATCTTCAGACGTCCCTGCTCGTCCAGATGGGTAAAGTCACTCATGGGCCGCCCTGCTTTGCGTCTCGCTTTCCAAGAGCGAAAATTCCTCCAGCAACCGGCGCTGCATCGGCGTCAGCCCCCGAGGGGTGGTGACCACCACCTCAATGATCTGGTCGCCCGGGGGCTGCTGCGGTCCGCCGGGCGCGCCGGCGCCTTTAAACCGAAAGACATGGCCGGACTGGGTCCCCTGGGGCAGATGCAGGACGCGCTCGCCGTCCAGGGTGGGAACCATCACCGCACCCCCCAGAGCCGCCCGGACAAAGGAAACCAGGAACCGGCAATGAAGATCGTTGCCCTTGCGGGCGAAAAACTCGTGGGGCTCCACAAAGATCACCACTTCCAGGTCGCCGGGGGGACCGTCGAAGATGCCCTCGCCCCCCTGGCCCGCGAAGCGCAGCCGGGTGCCGTTTTCCGTGCCCGGAGGCACCTTCACCCGAACCTGTTGCCGGCGCACCAGGTAGCCCAAGCCCCCGCACGCCTGGCACTCCTCCGGGAAAAGCTCCCCCGTTCCGTGGCAACGGAGGCAGGTCGGGCCGGTTTTCTTCAACAGGCCGGGCCCCAGGGGGCGGCGCCCCTGTCCCTCGCAGTCAGGGCACGCCTGCCGGCCTGCGGCACTGCGGCCCGAACGGTTGCAGATGGTACAAGCCAGGAAGCGGGGGATCTCGATGGTTTTTTCCATCCCTCTCAGCGCCGCCACCAGGGGAATGCTCAAATCGTAGCGGAAGTCGGGACCCGCCGAGCGGGTCATGGGAGCCCGGTTCAGAATGCCGAAAAATTCCTCAAACACCTCGTCCCGGACACTGAATCCGGCCCGGTAATACTGCCGGGAGGCCATGGGGCGACGAACCTTGCGGCTGCGCAGGTATTCATAGGCCTCCATCAGTTGACGGAATCGGTCCGCCGCCTGGGGGTTGTCAGGGTGGCGATCGGGGTGGCACTGCCAGACCAAGGCCCGGAAACTGCTCCGGATCTCGTCCCAACTGGCCCGGGGCGAGACCTGCAGCAGGCGGTAGCAGTCCCTGGCGTTCATCGCTTACTCCTGGCCGGTGCGGTCCTGGCGGCCTCCGGCAGCGGCCGAAGGGGCGGCCGGCTCTCCTTCGCCGGCAGCCAGCCTGGCTTTTCGGGCAAAATACTCTTTCCCCTGAGCCGAGGCCGTCTCCGCCAGGCGGCGCCAGACTTCCGGGTCCTGTTCCCCCAATCGGGCCAGCAGGTGGGCATCGCCCGAGGCCAGCGCCTGGGCTTTGAGCTTGTCCAGACCGTCCTGAGCCTGAGCTTTCCGGAAGAACTCCAGGGCGTCTTCCCACCATCCCAGGGCGAAGAATTTTTCCGCCAATTGGCGGCAGACCTCCGGACGTACCGCCTTTTCGTGCAAAAGCCGCCGTTTCTTGAGACAATCCGGGAGGCCCCGGGGCATTCCGGAACCGGCACGGGCCATGATCATCCTTTCTGCTCCTGCAAAACTTCCAATATATGTTTATAAATTATCTTTCCCGGCCTGTAAATCGGAAAGTATGCATGGCTCCTGGATCAGCGGCGGCCGCCGGCGCCCCCCGGGCCCCTGATCCCGGTGGAGAATAGTTTGACTTTCTGGCCGGCAGCGATTAAGCTGTCAGGGAATTGTGAAGGTTTACCGAGTAATTTCGAGGCCTTCTCTCCATGGTGGTGAGCTGTCCGGCGTGCTATACCCGGTTTGTGCTGGATGAGAATCTGATCCACAAGGAAAGCGTGCGGGTGCGCTGCTCCAAGTGCCGGCACACCTTCACCGTGCGCCGGCCGGGGCCGCTGCCGGCCGAGGCGGCGCCTGCGGCGGCTCCGGACCAGGTGCTGCCGGAGGTTTTGGAGATGCCCCCGGCCGGTCTGAGCCATGCCCAGCCCCTCCCGGCGTCCCCCCCGGCCCCCGGCCCGCCGGAATCCGCCCGGCCACGCAGCCGCCGGCCCTGGGTCTGGGTGCTGGCAGGGCTGTTGGCGGCCTCCGGACTTGCGGCCGGCTGGCTGGCGGCTTTCAGATGGCCCCCGCCGGCGCCTCCCGCCACCGCCCCGCCCCAGGCCGCACTCCCGCCGGCACAGTTGCCGGCCCCTCCCCCAATGCCGGAGGAACTCAAAGACCTGCGCCTGGAATTGGGGGAGGCGCGCCACGACCGCCTGGAAAACGCCCGGGGGGGACGGCTGCTGGTGCTGACCGGAGAGGTGCTCAATCAGGGACCCAGGCCCCGAGGGCCCATACGGCTCCGGGCCGCCCTGGTGGACGGCCGGCATCGGGAAGTGGCCCACCGTCTGGCCTATGCCGGCAGCAGTTTCACCGATGAGGAACTGACCACCCTGGCGCCCGAAGAGCTGGAACGCTGGCTCAACACTCCCGGGGGCAAGAGCGGCCTCACCACCCTGCCCCCCCAGGAACGCCTGCCCTATACCGTGGTTTTCTTCGGCGTCCCCGCCGATCTGGCCGCAGCAGGCTACGGCTTCACGCTGGCGGTGGTGGAGGCCCCGCCGGCCACTCAACCCTGAAGGTGGTTATGCTGAAACGCTGGCTCTCCCGAATAACCCGGGATCGGGGCATTCACAAAACCACGGTCCGGGTGGACTTCTTCCCCGGGCACCTGGCCGTCCCCTCGATCTTCTGGTTTAACAGCCAGGACCAGGAGGGCGACACCATCACGCTGGCCGTGTATTTTTATGCCCGGATTTTGTTTGAACTGGCGGAGCAGAACGAGACCCGGGTGGCCAAGGAGCTTATGGGTTTTTTGAACCAGGTGAAGGGGCTGGTGCTGGCGGAAGCCGGCCCCCCCAAACGCCCCCGACTGCCCTTGGGCGCCATCACCTTGGGGACGGCGCCGCTCACTGCTCCGGAACGCCGCTACCAGGCGGACTTCTACCAGTTCCAGGACGGCAGTTACCGCCTGGATTTTAAGGGCAGCGTGGGCAAGGAAGGTTTTTATCTTCCTGCCGCTTTTCTGGTCTTTCTGCAATCCTGTCTGGACCGGCTGGAGGACCAAGCCCTCATCCGCCTCATCCACCGCCTGAACCGGCTGCATGATTATTATCACTACCGACGGGACTTCTGGGATTCCAGCACCCTGACCGCCGGACCCGCCTGCGCCTTGGGTCAGGAAGAAATCAAGCCTGAACTGCCGGGGGCGGACTAGCACGCCCCTCAGCGGACGCCCGGAGTTATCCCTGGCAAGCGGCCCCTTCGGGTTTCGGGCCCCCCTGCCGGTGAGCGTACCAGGAGGCCTCGCCGCCGCCTGCGGCCGCCCGGTCCGTCTTTCGGGCAAAGAAAAAGGGCAGGTCGTGTGACCCGCCCTTTCATTAACCGTGGACCACCTCTTTGTTAAGCCGACAACCGCTCCATCAGTCCCGCCTTGATGCGGTCGAACTCTTCGGAGGTGATGACCCCTTCCTCCCGCAGGCGCAAAAATCCCTCCAGCTCTTCCCGCATGCGCTCCGCTGTAAGAGGATTGACCGCCGCCGTCTGGGCCTCGGCCACCTCCAGAAGCTCCGGCGGCGCCAAGGCCAGAAGCTCCCGGCGGCCCGGCGCCGGCAGGGCTTCGGGCCAATTGCCCTGGCCTTTGTATTTCAAAGTCAAAACCCCGTTCAGCAGGGAGATTTCCATGTCCTTGCCGCTCCTGGCGGCCTCCCGCACCAGATCCTGGAACTCGCCGCCCTGGCTGGCCATCCGTTGCTTGAAACTCTCCCACCCCTTGTAGGAGCGATAGACGGCGTAGCCCAGGAGCACCGCGAAACCTGCAAAGATCCAGGTGCTGAAACCCAGGATGCCGGTAAGCCACACCAACGCCACAATGAGCACAAAGGGAATCGCGATAAGGAAGAGCAACAGACTGTAAAAGCTGGTGATATTGCCCCAGGAGGCCCCGGTGGGGTCGGGCTCCTTAAACTTGAAGCGAGAAAAGAACTTACCCATGGTCGTGTTTTCAATCGCAAGTTGCGAGTTCGAGAATTGCAGCATAAGTTTAACCCCTACCCGGCGCTTCTCGAAACTCAAAACTGACAACTGGGAACTTTTTACCCTCCCGGCGCCAGGAAAAAGGTGCGGAAGGCCTTGAAAGTCATGTACAAATCCGCCTTTGAGGCCACTTCAAAGGGGGAGTGCATGGAGAGCACCGGCGGCCCGGAGTCAATGATTTCCAGGCCGTGCACCGCCAGGTATTTGGCGATGGTGCCGCCGCCGCCTTCGTCCACCTTACCCAGATGGGCCGCCTGCCAGACCACGCCCGCGGCGTTGAAGATGTGCCGCAGCCAGGCCAGATACTCGGCGTGGGCATCGTTGGCCATGTACTTGCCGCCGTGGCCGGTGAACTTGGTGAGGCAGACGCCATAGCCCAGCTTGGCGGCGTTTCTCTTTTCATGCACCTCGGGGTAGTCGGGGTCCAAGGCGCCGTTGACGTCTCCGGAGATGGCCCGGGAATTCATCAGGACCCGCCGCCGCAGCAGAGGGCTTAAGCCTTCCCGCTCCAGCAATTGCTCCACCAGCTCTGCCAACAGGCAGCTCTTGGCCGAGGTGTTGCCGTCGCTCCCCACCTCCTCCTTGTCGTAAAACAGGGCCAGGCAGGTGTGCTCCGGATCCTGGACCTGCAAAACGGCCTCCAGGGCCGGATAGACGCAGGAGCGGTCATCATGGCCATAGGCCGCCACCAGGCTGCGGTCCCAGCCCACGTCCCTTGCCGGGCCCGCGGGCACCACCTCCAACTCGGCGCTCACCAGGTCCTCCTCGGTGATGCCGTAGGTGGCTTCCAGATGCTGGAGGAGGGCCAACTTAAAGCGTTCCTTGGTATCCTGGCCGCCCAGGGGGAGGGACCCCACCAGGACGTTGAGCTTTTCGCCCTCAAAGGCCTCGGAGACCTTCTTTTCCATCTGGGCTTTCCGGGCCAGGTGGGGGAGCAGGTCCAGCACAGTGAACACCGGGTCTTCCGGAGCCTCTCCCACCTTGAGCTCCACCCGGCTGCCGTCGGTCTTCAGGATGACGCCGTGCAGGGCCAGGGGCCGGGCCAGCCACTGGTATTTCTTGATGCCCCCGTAGTAGTGGGTCTTGAGGAATACCAGGTCGGTGTCCTCATAGAGTGGATACTGCTTCAGGTCCAGGCGGGGGGAGTCAATATGGGCCGCCACCAACCGCAAGCCGTCAGTCAACGGCCGCCGCCCTTTGACCATCAGGGCGATGGTCTTGCCCTTGTAATTATAAAAACAGCGGGGGCCGTGCTCCCCCCGGGCCAGGTCCATAAACCCCGCGGCCCGGGCCTGGGCTTCGATTTCCGCCACCGCCTCCCGCTCGGTCTTGGCCCGGTCCAGGAAGCGTTTGTAGCGCTCGGCATAGGCCATGATTTGGCCGCGCTCCGCCTCGTCCACCTGGTCCCACACCAGCTTGGGCGCCACGGACAGCCGCTCTCGGAGCTTTTCCAGTTGATCTTTTTCAGCCTTCTCGGTCACGCAAGCCTCCTTGCCGACGGGACTGCCCCCGGGGAGTGCCGCCCCCCGCTCTCCTCCGTTTGCCCTGCCGGGTGGAGGAGGACCATCGGCGGGGCCAGCCGTGGACCTCGCTCCCATTCTTTTCAGGCAATAAAATAGCATAGTATATTATTCGGCAGCACACAACAGGGAATCAGCCAGTCCGGGCCGGCCCCCATTCCCTCGCCCCAGGCGGCCTCCCGAAAGACCCGCCGGCCGCCTGGGAGACGGTCCCTTGCCTCCCAATGGTTGGCAAGTGATTTGCAATACTTACTGGAAGGGAAGCACCTTGACTTGCCATAAGGGAGGAAATAGATTTACAATAACAGCCAAATCTGCGAGAGTGGCGGAATTTGGCAGACGCACTGGACTTAGGATCCAGCGGGCAACCCGTGGGGGTTCGAGTCCCCCCTCTCGCACACTGTGCCACCGCAGCGAGAGCGGGCGGCGTAAAAGGCCGGGGGGCGGAACCCCGTACGACCCCTCCGGCATTCCGTCAACCTCACACCAGGGCGTTGGGGGAGAGGTGGAGGGAAAAGGCAGCGAGCGGACCCTTGCGCGTTTTTCCCAACCTGCGGCCCATCGTCAAAGGAAACGGCGCGTCAGCGAGGTCGGGTGTTGCCCGGCTTTTTTTCAAGTAAACGGATTAAGAGAAAGTTGGACCGGAAATGACCCACATCCCTATTCAGGTAAACGTAGAAACGGTAAGCCCCATTAAGCGCAAACTTGCCATCGTGGTCCCCAAGGACGAGGTTTCCCAGGCGGTGGACCGGGCCTACCGGGACCTGGGCAAGCGGGCCAAGCTGAAAGGCTTCCGCCCCGGCAAAGTCCCGCGTTCCGTGTTGGAAATGTATTACAAGAAGCAGGTGGAGCAGGAAGTCTCGGACGATTTGGTGCGCCGCTCGCTGGGTGAGGCCATAGAGGAGCAGGCCCTGACGCCGGTGGGCTTCCACTGGCCGGAGCCGGTGCCGCCGGTGGTCCCGGGCCAGGACTACCGCTTCGTGGTGGAGTTGGAGGTGCCGCCGGACTTTGAGTTGGCCGATTACCAGGGGCTGAAGCTCACCGATCCCGGGGTCGAGGTCACCGAGGAGATGGTGGCCGCCCGGCTGGCGGAGATCCAGGAACACAACACCACCCTTCAGCCCATCGGGGAGAACCGGCCCCTTCAGCAGGGCGATTTCGCCATCCTGGACTACCAGGCCCACTTCGCCGGTGAAGCCCTGTCCGAAGGGAAGGGGGAAAACGTTTATCTGGAAGTGGGGGCGGGGAAGTTCAACCTGGACTTTGAGCACCACCTCATCGGTCTGACGCCCGGGTCGGAAACCCGGTTCGCCGTGGACCTGCCGCCGGATTTCTTCAACCCGCTGCTGGCCGGCAAGGTCATCGACTTCCAGGTGAAGCTGCATGAGATCAAGGAAAAGGTGGCCCCCGAACTGGACGACGCCTTTGCCCAGAGCTTGGGGGGAAACTTCCAGACTCTGGCCGACTTGCGTGAGGCGGTGCGAAGCGATATCATTAAAGGTAAGGAACGGGAGCGCCAGGCCCAGCTGGAGCAGCAGGTCCTGGACCAGTTGGTGGCCGCCCATTCCTTCGAGGTGCCTCCCACCATGGTGCGCCAGGAACAGGAGGCCATGCTGCGGGAGCAGTTTGAGCGCCTGCAGGCCTACGGCGTCAAGGTGGAGGGCCTGGACCACCCGAAGATGTTCGAGGCCCTGGCTCCCAAAGCCGAATTCCGGGTCAAAAGCCGCCTCATCCTGGAGCGCATCGCCGCCGCCGAGGCCGTAACGGTGGAGGACGCCGAGGTTCAGGAAACCCTGGCCCGCTATGCCCAGGCCATGGGCCGGACCCTGGCCCAGGTTACCGAGTATTATCGGGAGAACAATCTACTGGAGCCTTTAAAACGGCAGCTCCGGGATGAACAGACCATGAAACGCATCATTGCCAAGGCCGAACTGGGAAGCCTTCCCCCGGCGGCCCCAGAGGCAGAGAAGGAATAAGCATGCAGCTCATTCCCATAGTCGTCGAGCAGTCCAGCCGCGGCGAACGGGCGTATGATATCTACTCCCGGCTCCTTCGGGACCGCATCATCTTTCTGGGCTCCGGCGTCACCGACGAGATGGCCAACCTCATCATCGCCCAACTCCTCTTTCTGGAGGCGGAGGACTCGGAACGGGAGATCCACTTTTACATCAATTCCCCCGGTGGTCTGGTGACCGCCGGCTTGGCCATCTATGACACGATGCAGTATATCCGCTCCCCGGTGGCCACCTATTGCGTGGGGCAGGCGGCCAGCATGGGGGCGCTTTTGCTGGCCGCAGGCGAGAAGGGCAAGCGCTTCGCCCTCCCCCATTCCCGCATCCTGATTCACCAGGTGATGGGGAGCTTTTCCGGGCAGGCCACGGACGTGGATATCCAGGCTAAGGAGATCCTGCGCCTGAGGGAGGACTTGAACCGCATCCTGGCCCACCACACGGGCCAGCCCATAGAGCGCATCCAGCAGGATACCGACCGGGACTATTATATGAGCGGCCACGAGGCCAAGACCTACGGCCTCATTGACGAGGTCATCGAACGCCGCAGCCTGGCAACGCCGGTTTAACGGCTTCCCCCGGCCTCGCCGGCGGTTATCTAATCCGCGGCGAGGGCCGATAACTAAATCAAACCGGCAGCCTGGGCGTGCCCCCTGCCGGCAGCAACAACCAGAAACACGCCAAACCCACCAGCAAAGCCGGCAGGCTTCCCGGGTTTGGGGAGGATTCCGCGCATGAGCAAGCGCAGCAGCGACAAGACCACCGACCTTTTATGCTCCTTTTGCGGCAAGAGTCAAAGCGAAGTGAAGAAACTCATCGCCGGTCCCGGCGTCTATATCTGCGATGAGTGCATCGAGCTGTGCAACGACATCATTGCCGAGGAGTACGAAAAGGAGGAGGCCAAACAGTCCCGGCTCTCCATTCCGGAGCCGGCAGCCATCAAGAAGCAGATCGACGAATACGTCATCGGCCAGGAGCGGGCCAAAAAAATCCTCTCCGTGGCGGTGTACAACCATTACAAGCGCATCAATTCCCGGGTGGACATGAACGGGGTGGAGCTCCAGAAGAGCAATATCCTGCTCATCGGCCCCACCGGTTCCGGCAAGACCCTGCTGGCCCAGACCCTGGCCCGCATCCTGAACGTCCCCTTCACCATCGCCGACGCCACCACCCTCACCGAGGCGGGCTACGTGGGCGAGGATGTGGAAAACATCATCCTGAACCTGCTCCAGGCCGCGGATTACGATGTGGACAAGGCCTCCCGGGGCATCGTCTACATCGATGAAGTGGATAAGATCGCCCGCAAGAGCGACTCTCCCTCCATCACCCGGGATGTGTCCGGCGAGGGCGTGCAGCAGGCCCTGCTGAAAATCATCGAGGGCACCATGGCCTCCGTTCCCCCCAAGGGCGGCCGCAAACACCCGCAGCAGGAGTTCATCAAGGTGGACACCACCAACATCCTGTTCATCTGCGGCGGCGCCTTCAACGGTCTGGAGGACATCATCGGCGCCCGCATCGGCAAGAAGGCCATGGGGTTCGGCGCCGACATCAAGGGCAAGAAGGCCATGGCTCTGGGCGAAATCCTGGCCCAGATCCAGCCCCAGGACCTGCTGAAATTCGGACTCATTCCCGAGTTCGTGGGCCGGCTGCCGGTCATCGCCACCCTGGAGGAGCTGGACGAAGAGGCCCTGGTGAAGATCCTCACCACCCCCAAGAATGCCCTCATCAAGCAATACCAGAAGCTCCTGGAGATGGACCGGGTCAGCCTGGAGTTCACCCCCGAGGCGTTGGTGGCCGTGGCCCGGGAGGCCCTGAAGCGCAAGTCCGGGGCCCGGGGACTCAGGGCCATCCTGGAAGGGGCCATGCTGGATCTGATGTACGAACTGCCATCCCTCAAGAACGTCCAGGAGTGCCTCATCAATGAGGACTTCGTCCTGAAGCATGCGGCTCCCATCTTCAGGTACGCTTCGGTGCCCGAGGAGACGACCTGGGATAAGCCCGGGATGGTGGTGGAAAAATGATGTTTCGCCTGAACCGTCAGCAACGGGGGGATGAAGGGTCCAAACGCCTGCAGGCGGTGCCGTTGCTGCCGCTGCGGGACATCGTGGTCTTCCCGCACATGGTGGTGCCGCTGTTCATCGGCCGGGAGCGCTCCATCGCGGCGTTGGATTATGCCATGGGGCAGGACAAGTACGTGCTGCTGTGCGCCCAGAAGGACGCCCGCCGGGATGAACCCAAGGAGAGCGAGATCCACCGGGTGGGCACCCTGGCCGCCATCCTCCAGATGCTGCGGCTGCCGGACGGCACGGTGAAGGTGCTCATCGAAGGCAAATACCGGGCCGGCGTCCGGCAGTACCTCCCCAGTCTCAATTTCTTTCAGGTGGAGGCCGAAGAGCTGCCCGAAATCTGGGAGCCGTCCGCCGAACTGGAAGCGCTGCGGCGAGCGGCCATCGAAAGCTTCGAGCATTACTGCAAGCTGAACAAAAAGGTGCCCCAAGAGGCCCTCCAGGCGGTGCACGGCCTGGAAGAACCCACCCGGCTGTCCGACACCATCGCCGGGCACTTGGCCGTCAAGACCGAAGAAAAGCAGGCGCTCCTGGAAAACCTGGACCCCATCCGGCGCCTGGAGCGGGTGCTCACCCTCCTGAATCAGGAAAACGAGGTCCTAGCCATCGAAAACCGCATCAAGAATCGGGTCAAAAAGCAGATGGAAAAGACCCAGCGGGAGTATTACCTGAACGAACAGATGCGGGCCATCCAGAAAGAGATGGGCGAAAAGGAGGACCTGAAAAGCGAGATCCAGGAACTGGAGCGCCGCCTGCGTCGCAAGCGCATGAGCACTGAGGCCACCCAAAAGGTGAAGCATGAACTGAAAAAGCTCAAGCTCATGAGCCCCATGAGCGCCGAGGCCACCGTTTCCCGCAATTACATCGACTGGCTTTTGGCCCTGCCCTGGTACGAGCGCACCCGGGACCGCTATGACATCGCCGAGGCCCAGCGCATCCTGGACGAAGACCACTACGGCCTGGAAAAGCCCAAGGAGCGCATCCTGGAATATCTGGCAGTGCAGAGCCTGGTGAAAAAGATGAAGGGCCCCATCCTCTGCCTGGTGGGCCCCCCCGGAGTGGGCAAAACCTCCCTGGCCAAGTCCGTGGCCCGGGCCCTGGGCCGCAACTTCATCCGCCTCTCCCTGGGAGGGGTGCGGGACGAAGCCGAGATCCGCGGCCATAGGCGCACCTACATCGGCGCCTTGCCGGGCAAAATCATTCAGTCCTTACGCAAGGCCAAGAGCAATAACCCGGTCTTCTGCCTGGACGAAGTGGACAAGATGAGCACCGACTTTCGGGGCGACCCTTCTGCGGCGCTGTTGGAGGTCCTGGACCCGGAGCAGAACTTCGCCTTCAACGACCATTATCTGGACTGCGACTACGATCTCTCCGAGGTCATGTTCATCACCACCGCCAACAACCTCTACTCCATTCCCCTGCCCTTGCAGGACCGCATGGAGATCATCCGCATTCCGGGCTATACCGAAGTGGAAAAGGTCCACATCGCCGAGAAGTTCCTGATCCCCAAGCAGGCCCAGGCCAACGGCCTCACCCTGGACAACATCCAGTTCTCGGAGAACGCCATCTACACCATCATCCGCCAGTACACCCGGGAGGCGGGGGTGCGCAACCTGGAGCGGGAAATCGCCGGCATCTGCCGCAAGGTGGCCCGGGAAGTGGCTGAAAAAGGCAAGGAACACAAGGTCCAGGTGGGCAGCCAGGCCGTGGCCAAGTATTTAGGGGTCCCCAAGTACCGCTACGGCAAGACCGAAGAGAAAGACGAAGTGGGCCTCACCAACGGCCTGGCTTGGACCGAATTCGGCGGTGAGCTCCTACAGACCGAGGTGGTGGTGCTCCCCGGCCGGGGCAAGCTCCTCATCACCGGGAAGTTGGGCGAAGTCATGCAGGAGTCGGCCCAGGCGGCCCTCTCCTATGTGCGTTCCGTAGCCGAAAGTTTGGGACTGGAGCGAGACTTCTACCGCAAGATCGACCTGCACATCCATGTGCCCGAGGGCGCCATCCCCAAGGACGGGCCCTCCGCCGGCATTACCATGGCCACCAGCATCGTCTCGGCCCTGCTCCAGGTGCCGGTGAAACGGGACGTGGCCATGACCGGCGAGATCACCCTGCGGGGCCGGGTGCTGCCCATCGGCGGGCTGAAAGAAAAAATCATCGCCGCCCACCGCCACCAGATGAAACTGGTCATTATTCCCCGGGACAACGAAAAGGACATCAAGGAGATCCCGGCCCGCATCCTCAAGGCGGTGGAGCTCGTGCCCGTGGACCACATGGACGAGGTCTTGAAACTGGCCCTGGCCCTGGACGACCCCGAGAGCCTGTTCAAGCCGGCGCCGCCGCCGGTGGCCCCGGAGCCGGCCTTCATGCCGGCGGAGGTCCCGGAAATCCAGGCGCACTGATACGTACGGGACAACAATGGAAAGTTTTTCAACCTTGAACGTTGAGGTTTCGACTTTGAACTTGATTTTGGGGGCGTAGTTCAGCTTGGTTAGAACGCCGGCCTGTCACGCCGGAGGTCGCGAGTTCGAGTCTCGTCGTCCCCGCCACCGTCGAACCGGGCAGGGTCTCTACCCTGCCTTTTTTTATCGGTTCTCAACCCTTCGGCTCATTCCCCTCCCCTCACCCCGGCCTGCCCCGGACCGGGCAGAATGCCTTTGAGGCCGCAGCTTGGCTGGCAAAGGAGGACCCCAGGTGCAAGATCAGGGAGCCGGACTGAGGGAATCCGTGGGGCCGGGCGAAACCGGACCCGGCCGGCCGGTTCCGGAGCCTGCCGGCCAAGGGGCTCTGCGGCCGGCCCAAGGTCTGATCTTTGCAGGTTAGGTTCTGCACGCCGGACTTCACCCGCCGAAATGCCGGGCTGTTTTCTATTGTTCAATCGGCAAAACGTTGGTAATCTTCTTGTTAAGCAACGTTTACATGAAACAGCGCTTTTGATAACGGCATCTGTTGATCTCCTTTGGGTATGCACCACTTGGCACGCATTTTGATTCAACCAGCCGTGTGGTGTGCGGCATGGATTTCCCGCCTTCCCGGATTCAGGGCAACGGCGGCGGAACCTTTAGCCGCGGAAGGTCAGTCCAGCCCCACTCTTGACTACAGGGCGGGGTTTTAAGGCGGGGGGGGGAGATGGGGCTCAGCGGATCGGTGGCGCCCAAGGAGCGTCAACAAGGCCTGGAATGTGATCGATGCGGGGCAGCGGTTCCCTGGGGAGCCTCCTGCTGCCCGGCGTGCGGGAAACCCTGCGCGGCCGAAGGACCTGCCAGCGATGATTTGGTGGGCCGCATTCGGAACGATACGAATAACCGCCGCTGGCACCGTTTTAAGAAACGGTTCGGCGGCGTCTGGGATTTTTCCCGTCTCCTCTCCCTGATCACCGAATATCGCCGGGTCAGCAGGGTGGTGCTCCTGGCGACCGTCATCCTGGCGGCTTGGCTGGTTTACACCTATTGCCTCCCCCACCCCACCCCCCAGGAGCTGAGGGCGGCCCTTGAGCAGGGTTGGTTCTCCCAGCAAATGGACGCCTTAAAGTCTCTTAAGGAAGGGGAAGAGCACTACCATGCCAAGAGGTATCAGAAAGCCTACGACGCCCTGAGCAAGGCCATTGAGGCGGGAGCCGATGGGGCCTATGCCCGCACCCTGAGGGCCATTGCCGCGGTGAACCTGGGCCAGCCCCATGAGGCCATCAGGGACTTTTCGGTCCTGGCCGCCATGGACCCGGATAGCAGCATCACCTTTGCCCGACGCGGCTTGGTGTTTGAAGGCATGGGGAGCTATCGGCAGGCCGTCGAGGATTACCGCCAGGCCTTGGTAGGCACCGGGGCCGACGCCTGGAATATGGCAGAGATCTTTTTTTATCAAAGTCGCGCCTATACCCGGTTGGGCGATTATGAGCAGGCTCTGGCGGCAATCAATCAAACCATCCAGTTGGGGAAACAGGAAGCCAAACATTATCTTTTGCGAGCCCAGGTGGAGGAGATGTTGAAGCACTATCCCCAGGCCATCGATGACTATAGCAAGGTGGTGAAACTGGAAGCCAATCGGCCCCAAGGCTATCTCGGCCGGGGCCGGATGTACGTGAAACTCCAGAAATTCGATCAGGCGCTTCCTGACCTGACCAAGGCCATCGAACTGGCGCCCCATGATTCCCAGGCGTATTTCCACCGAGGCGAGGCGCACATGCATCTGGGCCACTATGCCCAGGCCAGACGCGACCTGGAGTTCGCCGCCGCGCATGACCGGGTTGACGCCAAACGCCTGCTTCGAGATCTGCAGGCGCTGGAAAAGTCCTCGAAAAAAATTGCTGCCTCCCAGGCTCGTTTTGCCGATGGCATCCAATGGGAAACCCCGCCGAAAAAAAAGAAAAGCAAGAAGAAGCGACCCTATCGTGTCGGCGGCCTGCGCTAACGTGCTGCCAAACGGCCGCCGGCGACCGGCGGCCTCTCAAGGTTACCCTCTCCCTTGAAAAGCGAAGGCGGGGTGGAAATGAACCTGCCGCCCGAATGACGCTCCCTCCCCTGGCAGGTGAGGCCTGATGGAGATGCCTGACGGGATCGCATTCTGGCCACCGCCTGGGTCCGCCTACCCTGAAGTTCTCCAAGGGCGTCGGGCCATCCTGCCAGAGTGAGGCATCTTTCCCCAGCCGCCGGGGATGGCGCGGTGCGGCCAGAAATCCGGATTTCTCCGCCACCGGCACGGATGTCCGCGTGCAGCTCCGGAAAACCAGTACGGCTGAAGAGGCGTTGCCCGGGGTTTCCTGAACCTCCAGGAGGTGCTTTCCCGCCCGGCGCCCTCCCCTTCCCGGACCGACCTTCCCGGCTGACCAAGCTGCCTGGAGATGGCGCGTCCCTCCCGAAGGCCCCGGCTGACCGGCAAAACCCCCAATGGCACCTCTTGCCGGCTTGAACTCCCGGAAATCCGTTGCCGTCAGGTCCGGTGCTTCGGGAAATTTGCTATACTGTGGAGAAACCGAAAGCCGTTGGCGGCTTGCGTCGGAGGTCTCATGCAGTGGTATCAGCTGGACCGGGAACGTCTCTTTGCCGAACTGAACACTTCGGAGCAAGGCCTGTCCGACGCTGAAGCCCGGAAGCGTTTGGAAAAATTCGGCCCCAATAAGCTGGCGGAGGCCGAAGCCATCGGCAAGCTGAAGATTCTTCTGCATCAGTTCACCAGCCCCCTCATCTATATCCTGCTCATCGCCGCGCTGGTCACCACCCTGCTCCAGGAGTACAAGGACACGGGGGTCATCGCGGCCATCTTGCTGGTGAACGCCTTGGTGGGTTTTATCCAGGAGTACAAGGCGGAAAAAAACGTCCGGGCCCTGAAGCAGATGGTGGTGGCCAAGGCCCGGGTGCTCCGGGATGGCAAGGAGGTGGAAATCAACAGCGAGGACCTGGTGCCCGGTGATATCGTGTTTCTGGCTTCCGGGTCCCGGGTGCCGGCGGACGTGCGCCTCCTCAAGGTCATCGAACTCAAAATCGACGAAGCCATGCTCACCGGGGAGTCGGTGCCGGCGGAGAAAACCGCCGAGGCCATACCGGAGGACACCCTCACTCCCGGCGATCAGCGCAACATGGCCTTCATGGGCACGGCAGTGGTGAGCGGCCGGTCCCGAGGGGTGGCGGTGGCCACCGGGACCTCCACGGTGTTGGGCCAGATCGCCCGGGACGTCCAGGAAATCGGCCTGACCCGAGCCCCCCTCCAGGACAAGATCGAGCGGTTCGCCAACATCATCGGCGTCATCGTTCTGGCGGCCTCTTCCTTGCTCTTCCTCATCGGCATCCTGGTGGGGGAGAAGCCCACGGACATGTTCATGACCGCGGTGGCGGCCGCGGTGGCCACCATCCCTGAAGGCCTGCCCATCGTGGTGACCATCACCCTCGCCATCGGCGTGGCCCGCATGGCCCAGCAAAACTCCATCATCCGCAAGCTTCCCGCCGTGGAAACCCTGGGCAGCACCACCGTGATCTGTACCGACAAAACCGGCACCCTCACCAAGAATGAGATGACCGTGACGCGGGTTTATGACGGCCGGAAAATCTATGAAATCACCGGCATCGGTTATGACCCGGGGGGTGCCGTCACGGAGGAAGGCCGCCCCATCAACCCCGCAGTTGACCCCGACCTGCTTTTGGTGTTCCGTATCGGACTTTTGTGCAATGAATCCGAGATTTACGAGGAAAACGGACAGTATAACGTGGACGGCGACCCCACCGAAGGCGCCCTCATCGTTGCGGCCCTGAAAGCAGGGTTAAAACCGGAAGAAGAGCGGGAAAACCACCCGCAGATCGCCATCATTCCCTTTGAATCCGAGCGGGGCTACATGGCTACCCTGCACCGGGCCGGTGACCGCAACCTGGTCTTCGTCAAGGGGGCCCCGGAGCGCCTCCTGGAAGTCTGTGCCGAGTGCCGGTTCACGACCTGGACGCAGCTCCCCAAAGTGGCCGAACACTTCGCCCGGGAGGGCTTGCGGGTTCTGGGCATGGCCTACAAGGAACTCCCCGTGACACAGGATGACATCACCATGGCCGACCTGCAATCGGGGCTGGTCTTTGCCGGTCTGCAGGGGATGATCGACCCGCCCCGCCCTGAAGCCCTCGAAGCGGTGGCCGGCTGCAAAAAGGCCGGCATCCGGGTGGTGATGATCACTGGGGACCATGCGGTCACCGCCGCAGCCATCGCCCGGCAATTGGGCATCGAAGACGAAGAGGAGTCGGTGGAGGACCTAGTGGCCAAGCCGGTGGAGGCCATGACCGACGAGGAGCTCTTTTTTCTCACCAAGGAACTGGCCAACGCCTTGGCCCGACAGGCCGGCCTGGAGGGCCCGGAGCCTCTGACCCTCACCGGCAGGCACGTCCAGGCCTTAAGCGAGATGGAGTTTTTTGCCCTCCTCAAGGAGGTCCTGGCCGCTCTGGTTAAGAGATCGGGACCGGAGGGCGCGATGCGCAAGGTCCTCACCGGCAAAGAGATCGAGACCATGAACGATGCAACCCTGTATCATTTGGTCCGGAAGGTCTCGGTCTATGCCCGGGTGGCTCCCCACCACAAGCTGCGCATCACCCAGCAGTTGGTGAAGCACGGCGAGATCGTGGCCATGACCGGGGACGGGGTGAACGACGCCCCTGCCCTGAAGGCGGCCCACATCGGCGTGGCCATGGGCAAAACCGGCACCGACGTGGCCAAGGAAGCCGCTGACATGATCATCGCCGACGACAACTTCGCCAGCATCTACCGGGCGGTGGAACTGGGACGGGTGGTCTTCGACAACATCCGCAAGGTCACCTTCTTCCTCATCCCCACCGGAATCGCGGCCATCATCTCCATCCTGGCCACCGTCATGCTGGGCCTGCCTCTTCCCTATCTGCCGGCCCAGCTCCTGTGGATCAACCTGGTGACCAACGGCCTGCAGGATGTAGCTCTGGCCTTCGAACCCGGGGAGAAGGACGTCCTGGAACGCCCGCCCCGTCCTCCCCGGGAAGGCATTATGTCCCGGCTGCTCATCGAGCGCACCATCATCGTGGCCCTCCTCATTTCTGCAGGCATCGTCTATGAATTCATTCATGCCCTGAATCAGGGCGCCTCTCTGGAAAAGGCCCGCACCATTGCGGTGACCACCATGGTTTTTTTTCAGTTCTTTCAAGCTTTTAACAGCAGATCAGAAATGGCCTCGCTGTTCAGCCTGAAGCTTTGGGGCAATCCTTTCCTCTTTTTCGGCACCCTGGCGGCATTTCTGGCCCACCTGGCCGCCATCTACCTGCCGGCCCTGCAGTGGGTCTTTCGCATGGAGCCCATTCTGCCATTGGAGTGGTTGCGCATCGCTTTGGTGTCGGTCACCGTGGTGATTGTGGTGGAGCTGGACAAGTGGCTCAGGCGACTTCGGGCCGTGGCCGTTGCCTGAAGACGCATACGGGAAAGCAGGGTGGAGGTGCATCTCTCGATTCAGGCTGCCATCCGCGCTCATCGGCAGGGGCGGCCCCTGCTCCTCCTGCTGGACTATGACGGCACCCTGGTGGATATCGCCCCCCGGCCGGAATTGGCCCGGCCCGATGAGGAGCTCCTGGTCCTGCTGCAACGTCTCACGGCCCGGCCGGATCTGCGGGTACTAATCGTCTCGGGACGGCCGGTGGCCGACCTCCAGGCGCTCCTGCCCGTCCCCGGGTTGGACTTTCTGGGCTCCCACGGCGGTGAGGCCCTGATTGCCGGGCGCCGCTATGTTCTGGCCGAGGGTTATGCGGAGCCCGGGGAACTTGCCCGATGGCGGGGTCAGCTGGCGGCCCGGTTGCAAGACTTCCGGGGCTGGTGGCTCGAGGACAAGCCCCACGGCTGTGCGCTTCATTACCGGCAGGTGTCCGCCAGGGAGATTCCGGAATTCCTGGAGCGTCTGGCGGGCTGGCAGGAAGAGGTGGGGCAGGCCCCGGGCCTGCAGCTCCTGGCCGGGAAAAAAGTGTTGGAGCTCCTGCCGAAGGGAGTGGGTAAGGGCCCAGCAATACGGAATCTTTTGGTATTGCCTGGATTTCTCGGCTGTTTTCCGATATATTTAGGAGATGATGTTACCGACGAAAGCGCCTTTCTGGTCCTCAGAGACCGTGGGCTGACCATCAAAGTGGGGGGCCTCGCCGGCGACACCGCGGCCACCCACGTTCTTCCTGATCCCGAAGCAGTCAGACAGTTTCTGGGCCAACTGGCCGCCTCTCCGGAGGATTTTTCATGACGAACTTGTTGGACAAGGTCGCCGAGAATCCCTTTTCCTTTCATGAATGCTTCCTGATGTCCATGCCCCTGGGCCGGCGGGTGGTGAACCTCAGGGAACTGCTGGAAGGCCTGCGGGAGATGGACGAATCGGTATTGTTCTACCACTTGGTGCAGTCCCGCCTGGCCTTGGGTCAACCCGTGGTGGAATACCCCAACGACTTCGCCCTGTGGGCCGCCAACGCTTTACAGGACACCAAGCTGGCGGAGAAGCTCAGCTCCTTCGACCCCTTTGAATACCCCAATCTGAAGCTGGTGCGCCAAGCGGTGGTGGACGTCCTGGAGGAGTACCTCTGGGACCTGCCGGTGGTGCCCTGGGCCCGGCCTGGTTTCGAATTCCACTTCTGCCAGGCCTCGGCCGTGGTCATGCATTCCCTCATCGCCGCCCAGACCCTCAAGGAGTTCTGCGGCAGCCTCACCCAGGTGGGGCTGGACTCCATCTACTACCACTTTTTCGAAGCCCGCTGGCGTCTGGGAGAGTTGAAGACCGACGATTTCTCTTACTGGATTGAAACCAATTTCGGACTGCCGGACCTGGTCCAGGCCATCCGGGATTTGGACGTCTATTTCTTCAGCCTCAAGGAAGTGAGGGAGACGCTCCTGGGGCTCATACATCAGCACCTGGGGGAACTCTGTGATCACCCTGGATGATTATGCTCCCATCGTCGGCGAAGAAGTGGTGGGCCAGCTCTGCCGGCTGGCTGAACACCTTCAGGGCCGGCGCTTCGTCCATATCAACTCCACCGCGGTGGGGGGCGGGGTGGCGGAGATCCTGACCCGGGCCGTGCCCCTCTTGAATCAATTGGGCCTCGAGACCACCTGGGAGGTCATCATGGGCGACCCCGCGTTCTTCGAGGTCACCAAGGCCTTCCACAACGGGCTGCAAGGATTCAAGGTCAACCTTACCCCGGCCATGCTGGAACACTACCGCCAGGTCAACCGGGAAAATGCCCGGCGCTTCTCCTGGGAGGCGGACGTGGTGTTGGTGCACGACCCCCAACCGGCCAGCCTCATAGAAGTGCTGCGCCCCCAAGCCCGGCGCTGGGTGTGGCGCTGCCACGTGGACGTCTCCCGGCCGAATCTGGTAGTGTGGCGGTTTTTGCGGGAGATTGTCGCACGGTATGACGCCTCGGTCTTTTCCATGCCTCAGTTCGCCCAGAATCTGCCGCACCCTCAGTATCTTATCCGCCCCTCCATCGACCCCCTGAGCGAAAAAAACCGGGAACTCACTCCGGAAGAGATTCAGGCAGTGCTGAGCCGCCTGGGGATTGTGAAAGACAAGCCGCTGATCTTGCAGGTCTCCCGGTTCGATTCCTTCAAAGACCCGGTGGGGGTGATCCAGGCCTTCCGCCTGGTCCGGCGCCATACGCCCTGCCGACTGGTGCTGGCCGGCGGCGAGGCCACCGACGACCCGGAAGGCCCCCACATCCTGGCCCAGGTGCAGGAGGCCGCCCAAGGTGACCCGGACATCCAGGTTCTGCTCCTGCCTTCGGATGCGCATCATGAAATCAACGCCCTGCAGCGGGCCGCGGACATCATCGTGCAGAAATCCACTCGGGAGGGCTTCGGGCTGACCGTGACCGAGGCCATGTGGAAAGGCAAACCGGTCATCGGCGGCGCGGTGGGCGGCATTGTCCAGCAACTGAGGGATTACCAGACCGGGTTCTTGGTGCACTCCCCCGAAGGGTGCGCCTTCCGCATCCGCTACCTGCTGCACCGCCCGGAGATGGCCCGGCGCATGGGGCAGACGGCCCGGGAGTTCGTCCGCCACCATTTCCTCATCACCCGTCACATCAAGGACTATCTCACCCTGATGATCCTGCAGGACCATCCCGACCAACTCATCGTCAAGCTGTAGGACTCAAAGGAGGTCGCGATGTTTTGGGATCAGGCTACCCTGCAACGGCTGATCGAAGAGCGGCTGAGTGAATTCCAGATGATCCTGGTGTCCAACCGGGAGCCCTACATGCACATCTACCGGGGCGGGGAGATCGAAACCATTATGCCCGCCAGCGGCATGGCCATCGCCTTGGACTCCCTGATGCAGACCTGCGGCGGCACCTGGGTGGCCGCGGGCAGCGGTGAAGCCGACCGTGAGGCCTGCACCGAGGGCGACTCCCTCATGGTGCCGCCAGGCGCCCCCAAATACAAACTCCGGCGCCTGTGGCTCACCCGCCAGGAGGAATTGGATTATTACTACGGCTTCGCCAACGAGGCCCTGTGGCCGCTGTGCCACGTCACCTACACCCGGCCGCGCTTCGACCCCAGCCAGTATGCCACTTACCAGGCCGTCAACCGCCGGTTCGCCGAAGCTATCCTGTCCGAGGTGACGGACCCGAAGCGCACCATTGTCTTCATCCAGGACTATCATTTCGCCCTGCTGCCCCGCATGCTCAAGGAGGCGGAGCCGGACCTGACGGTTTCCCAGTTCTGGCACATCCCCTGGCCCAACTACGAGATCTTTCGCATCTGCCCCTGGGGACCGGAAATCCTGGACGGACTTCTGGGAAACGACCTGTTGGGCTTCCACCTGCAATACCATTGCAACAACTTCTTCGACACCGTGGACCGCACCCTGGAAGGCCGGGTGGATATGGAACGGTTCTGCATCATCCGGCAGGGAAAAGAAACCCGGGTGCGGCCCTTTCCCATCAGCATCGACTTCCATCGCTTCGAGACCTGGGCAAAGTCACCCCTCACCCTGTCACGGGTGCAGGAACTGCGGCGCGTCCTCAACCTGCTCGGCCTGAAGGTGGGCCTGGGGGTGGACCGCCTGGACTATACCAAAGGGATTCCGGAGCGCCTGGAAGCCCTGGACATCTTTTTCCGGAAATACCCCCAATACCAGCAGCGTTTCACCTTCATTCAATTGGGTCCCCAATCACGGCTGCATATTCCCACCTACCAGGAACTCAACGCCAAGGTGGACTACTGGCATGAGATGATCAATTCCACCTATGCCCAGGGGCGCTGGAAGCCGGTGGTGGTCTTGAAGGACCATTACTCCCAAGAGGAAGTGGTGGCCTTCTACTGCCTGGCGGACCTCATGGTGATCAATGCCCTGCACGACGGCATGAACCTGGTGGCCAAGGAATACGTGGCCAGCCGGGTGGACGGCGACGGCGCCCTCCTGCTCAGTCCCTTCACCGGCGCCTCCCGGGAGTTGACCGGCGCCTATATGATCAACCCCTATAACCCCGAAGAGATTGCCGACGCCATCTTCCAGGCCTTGGAAGATCCCGCCGAGCAGAAGGCGGCGCGGCTGGCCGCGATGCGGGCCTGGGTCCGGGAGCACAACATCTTTCACTGGTCCGCCCGGTTTCTCCAGGCCCTGATCCAACTTCCCAAAGAGGACTAAGGGCGCGAGGGGTGCTCATGCTGCATTCGCTGAATTTTTCGGGCAAAATCGTGGCCTATTTTTCCATGGAGGTGGGGCTGACTCCGGAAATCCCCACCTACAGCGGGGGCCTGGGCATTCTGGCGGGGGACACCCTGCGTTCTGCCGCCGACCTGGGGGTACCCATGGTGGGCGTCAGCCTTCTGCATCGCCAAGGCTATTTTCGCCAGCGCCTGGACCCCCGAGGCTATCAGCAGGAACTGCCGGATGACTGGCGACCGGGAGATTTCCTGAAACCCCTGGAGACGAAGGTGGCTGTCACCATCGAAGGCCGGGAGGTGCAGGTGCGGGCTTGGTGTCTCGAGTTGCGCGGGATCTCCGGCCACACGGTGCCGGTCTATTTTCTGGACACCGCGCTCCCGGAAAACTCCCTTTGGGACCAAGCCCTCACAGATCACCTCTATGGCGGCGACTCCCATTACCGGCTGTGCCAGGAGGTGGTCTTGGGCATGGGGGGCGTGGCCCTGCTGAGCACCCTGATCCCCCCCGACGGCATCATCTACCATTTGAACGAAGGGCATTCCGCGCTCCTCACCCTGTCACTGCTGGAATGGCAATGCCGTGCATCAAGCACCCCGGTCCCCTCGGAATCCGAGGTGGAGGCCGTCCGGCAGAAATGTATCTTCACCACGCACACCCCGGTGCCGGCAGGTCATGATCAGTTCCCCTGGGAGATGGTGCAAGCGGTACTGGGCCGGGAGCGGGCCGCCCTCCTGAAAGCCACCCGCTGCTGCGTGAACGACAGTCTCAACATGACCTACCTGGGGCTGCGCTTTGCCCGCTATATCAACGGCGTGGCCATGCGACACGGGGAGATTTCCACGGGTATGTTCCCCGGCTACCCCATCGACGCCATCACCAACGGAGTGCACGCCACCACCTGGACCTCCCCGCCGTTGGCCGCCCTGTTCGACCGGCACATCCCAGAGTGGCGCCGGGACAATTTCTACCTCCGGTACGCCTTGGGCATCGCCCTGCATGAGATCGCCGAAGCCCACGCCGAGGCCAAACGGGGCCTGCTGGCGGAAGTGGAGCGGCAAAGCGGGACCAAACTGCCGGAGCACGTCTTCACCCTGGGCTTTGCCCGCCGGGCCACCGCTTACAAGCGGCCGGACCTGCTGTTTTCGGACCCGGAACGCCTCAAGGCCATCGCCCAGCGGGTGGGGGCCTTCCAGGTGGTCTTTGCCGGCAAGGCCCATCCCCGGGATGAGGGCGGCAAGGACATGATCCGGCGGGTATTCCAGGCCGCGGCCGCCCTTGGCAACACAGTGCCGGTGGTCTACCTGGAAAACTACGATATGGCCCTGGGGAAAAGGCTGGTCGCCGGCGTGGACCTGTGGCTCAACACGCCCCTGCGCCCCCAGGAGGCTTCGGGGACCAGCGGCATGAAGGCGGCCCTAAACGGCGTCCCCAGCCTCAGCGTCCTGGATGGCTGGTGGGTGGAGGGGCACGTGGAGCACGTCACCGGCTGGGCCATCGGCAACGACTCCGCCGCGCCGGGGAACTATTCCCAGGATGCCGCCTCCCTATACGACAAGCTGGATCGCATCATTTTGCCCCTTTATTACGGCAAACCCGAGGCCTACACCAGGGTCCGGCGCTCCGCCATCGCCCTGAACGGCTCTTTTTTCAACACCCAGCGCATGGTCTCCCAATATGTGACCAATGCCTATTTCCCCGTTAAAAGTGAACCCCCCGAGGCGCCATCGACCCAGTAACGGCCTCCTCCAGCGGGATTGGGCACGAGAGAGGCCGGGGACCCCGGGCTTCTCCGGAGGCGCCGGCCTGCCCGGTATGCACCTTCTCCCAGACGTCACAATCCCTTGAGGCTTCCCACCCTTCCCCTTGTTTTCTAATTTCTTCCTCTGCCAAGTCCTCTCTCTAGTTGCTATTGCAAAATGCATCAGGTGGGATAATGCAGATTTGTGTATCAGTGAAGAAACGCCTGGTAGGGAGAGCGGTCCTATGAAACCCTGAACGTTTCACCTGAACCTCCGTCAGAAGGTGATCCTGATATTCCTGGCCAGCATTCTGGTGACCGGCCTCATCGGCGGCTATTCCTACCACAGTCTCAGGGTCATCGAAGTCAAGCAGCACTTTGCCGAGGTGGCCAATGACCTGCGGGAGATCATCCTGGAGATGCGGCGCTATGAAAAAACCTATCTGCTGTATGACTCCAGGGAGGATCTGAAGGAAAACCAGCGCGACGCCCGACAGGGGTTGGAGTCCCTGGAGGAAATCATTCTGGAGGGGCGGCACCTGAAGGCGGCCTCCCAGCTCCCCCTGCTGAAACGGGAGCTCGCGGCTTATCAACAGCTCATGCAGGGGATCGCCGGCGGGCCGGCCGGTGGCGGGCAACAAGACCCGGGGGCGCAGATCCTGGGTATCGACCGGGTCTCTTTGGCGCAAGCTGAAGCGCTCTGCCATAGCATAACGCCAGGGTTGGCGGACCCGCCAGGGACAGGAGCCTTTGCCGGCACTCACGCCGTGAGCACCCGGTCCACCACCTGCTCTACGTCGTCGGCCAGGACGATCTCCAGGCCTTCGGTCACTTCCTGCTCCAGGTTTAGGACGTCCACCTCATTGCCCCGGGGGAGGACCACGGTCTTTACCCCGCCCCGCTGGGCCGTCAGCAGCTTCTCCCGGATGCCGGAGACCGGCAGCAGCCGGCCGTTGAGGGTAAGCTCTCCGGTGAGGGCCACTCGGCGGCGGGCCGGACGGCCGGTGAGGAGGGAGATGAGGGCCGCGGCGATGGTCAGGCCGGCAGAGGGCCCTTCCTTGGGGACGGCTCCCGCCGGCAGATGAATATGCAGGTCGCAGTCGGTAAAAAAGTCGGGGTCAATCCCCAGGCCGGCGGCCTGGCTCCTGACGCAGCTCAAGGCGGTCTGGGCCGACTCCCTCAGCACCTCCCCCAGGGAGCCCGTCAGGATGAGCTGCCTGGTCCCCGGCATGCGGATGGCCTCCACGAAGATGATCTCCCCGCCGAATTCGGTCCACACCAGCCCCGTGGCCACTCCCACCCGGTCCTCGCCCTCCGCGGCTTCAGGGGTAAAGCGCCGGGGGCCCAGAAGCCCTTCCACCAAGTCTTCGTCCACCCGGAGAGAACCGGCCGGGCGCGGCTCCTGCAAAACCCACCGGGCCAGCTTCCGACACAGGGTGGCCAGTTCCCGGTCCAACTGGCGCAGGCCCGCTTCCCGGGTGTAGTCCCGGATCAGCCGGGTAAGGGTGGCGTCCGTGACCTCCACCCCCAGGCTGCCCAGACCGTGGGCCTTGAGCTGCTTGGGGAGCAAAAACTTCCGGGCGATGGCGCGCTTTTCCCCTTCGGTGTAGCCGGAGAACCGGAGAACTTCCAGGCGGTCCAGCAGCGGGGCCGGGAGGGTCTCCACCAGGTTGGCGGTGGCGATGAACATGATCCGGGAGAGATCGAAGGGCACATCGAGATAATGATCTATGAACTGGTGGTTCTGCTCGGGGTCCAGGATCTCCAGGAGGACGGCGGGGTCGCCCCGGAAGTCCTGCCCGATCTTGTCAATTTCCTCCAGCATGAACACCGGGTTGTTCACCCCCAGCCGCTTCAGTTCATTGAGGATGCGGCCGGGCATGGCCCCCACATGGGTGCGGCGGTGGCCCCGAAGCTCCGATTCGTCCCGGAGGCCGGCCAGGGAGAGGCGCACAAAGCGGCGGCCCAGGGACTCGGCCACGGCCCGGCCGATGGAGGTCTTGCCGGTGCCCGGCGGCCCGGCGAAACAGAGCACCGGCCCCTGGGACAGTTGAAAATGCCGTTTTTTGCCCACCACCTCCCTCACGCTGGCCCGCAGCTCGTCGAGGTTGATGGGCTTGGAGAGGTAATGGGCCGCGCCCAGGCGCAGGGCCTCCACCGCGGTGGCTACGGTGGCGTAGCCCGTGATCATAATGAGGTCGGTGGCGGGGGCTGTTTCCCTGACGGCCTTCAGGAGCTGCAGGCCGTTAATGGCATCTATTTTCAAGTCGGTGAGGATGACGTCGAATTCCTGTTCCTTCAGGCGCTCCAAGGCTTCGAGGCCGCTGGCGGCATCAGCCACCTGGTAGCCGTCCTTGTGCAGCACGTGGGCCAGATTGGTGCGGGCGATCTCTTCATCGTCCACCACGAGTATCCGGGCGGTCTGCAAGGCGCAGAGGGTGCGGCCCGCCAGGTATTCCAAAATCCGCTCCTTGACGGGCTTTAATCCATGATGCCGCTGATCGAGGATGAGCTCGGCATGCCGCAGGTCCAGGTGGTCATCGGTGCTGCGGCTCCAGGGCAAGGCCAGGAGGAATTCCAGGTAGGTGAGGCCGATGGTGTATTCGGGCAGGGTGGGGTCGGTCTTTTCCAGACGCTCCACCTCTTTGAGCGCCACTCCCGCCACGGTTTCCGGCAGCCCCCCCTTGGCGATGGCGGCTCTCAGCTGCTCCGGTTCGGGATTCTCCTTGGAGCGGTCTTCCTGGGTTTTGCGGAAAAACATGGGGTTCCCGGCCTTTCGTGAGGTGACGTAAATCAGTGTAGAGGAAACCACGCCAAAGAGCAAGAGGTCCGCAGATTAAATAGTAAATAATATCAATAAGTTTTCAGAATCGAGCGGGTTCCTTGCTCCCCGGCAGGCGGTCCAGCCTCGGGCCACCGCCAAGCGGCCGGCCCGGCGTCAGCGGCCTTGGCAGCGGGCGCGGGCATCATTCTGGGGGCTCGGTGGGGGGCCCGGGCGGCTGACCCCCCGCCCCTGGAGGGTGCGGTGGAGTGATCCGGTGCCCGAAAACCGACAGCCGGGGAGGCCGTGGACACCTGGGGGAAGCGGGCTTCCACGGCCTGGGGGGCTTGATCCCGTCCTCGGCGGCGTCCAGAAGAGAAAGACTGCAGGGTTTGGTGCACCCGGAGCGGAGTCGGAGGGAAAGCCATGAACGTTTGCATGCTCACCAGGGCCAGACCCCCAGCAGACCCGGCACCGGTTGGACCGGCAGGGCCCCCTGGCCGGCGCCTTGCAGGGGTGCCGCAGGGGCCGCCATTTTCCCCCTTCGGCTGCACCGTCGCCGGTTCATGGAGATTCGCGCTGGAGCTTCCTTTGGGCCTGCATTGCTCGTCGGGCGCCGGTCATCTTGGTTAAATCAAATGTTTGGCCTCGTTAACGTTTTTTCAAAGAAAGCGTCCCATCCCTCAAACACCCTGCCCCTTTAAGCATCCCCATAGTATCTTATAATTATAATTAAATCAATATGTTATATTCTGGCATATATTTTGCTTCGGATTTGGCCGGGGATTCACCCTTTCAACGGTCTTAGACTTATGGCCATGAAATCAAGCCTTGGGGCGGATGCGTGAATGTTTCTGTCCCCACCAGCCTCAGGCAAGGCGGTAAGAAAAGAGGATGGAACCTGCCATGGTTACTGCCGACACTTGCGGAACGTCTTATAGTCTTGAGGCCGTCTGTAGAACCCTTGCTCATGACCTCAACAATATCCTTTCCATCATTTTGGGGAACCTTTCTTTGGCCATGGGAGGATGCCGGAACCAGGAAAAGTTCCTGAAAACGTTGTCAAAGGCCGAACAGGCCGCCCTGAAGGCCAGGGAGTTGACCCACCAGCTGGCCATCTATGCCCGCCACGAGACGGCTGAAAAGACCGAGTGCGAGGTGCCGGTGCTGCTCCGGGAGGTGGTTAATCAGATCCCCCTCTCGCCCGCCACCCCGGTCAATCTCATTCTGCCAGAAGATCTCTTCGCCATTCGGGGTGACCTGGAGCAGCTCAAACAGGCCATCCGCAGCCTGATCGTACATTTCATCCAAGAGATGAACTCCGGCGGGGTGATCAACATTGAGACCATAAACGTCGCCATACCAGAAGGCAGCGATCTTCCGGTCGCTCCGGGAACTTACGTCAAGATCATGATCAGCCAGCAGGTCGGCATCGGTCTGGAAACTCCTTGGGAACCAGGAGAGAAGACTGCGGCGCCCAAAGTCGGGCAGAGCTTATGGCTGCTGCACACCGTGTACCTGCTCATGGAAAAGCTCATCGCCAATCACGGCGGGCACCTGAGCCAAACCACCACGGCGGACGGGGGGCTGGCTTTCGAGCTCTATCTTCCGGCATGCCGCCGGGAATCCATTGCCGAGCCGGATGTTGCCCAAGGAGAGGCCACGGCCAAGAGTCGGATCCTCATCGTGGATGATGAGGAGATGGTGCGGGCCAACGTGGAGATGATCCTGAATTTTTTGGGATATGAGGCGGAATCGGCCGGCGACGGCCCTCAAGCCTTGGAGTTGTATCGTCAGGCCCAAGCGCGTCAGCGGCCCTTTGACGCCGTCCTCATCGATCTTACCATCCGCGGCGAACTGAGCGGGCGGGAGACCATGGGGAAACTGCTGCAAATCGATCCGCAGGCCAAGGCCATCGTCTTTAGTGGCCAGGTTAACGACCCGGTGGTTCTGGACTTCCAGTCTTTCGGATTCAAAGGGCTCATCAAAAAACCTTACACCGTGGAGGATTTCCGCACCGTCCTGGCCGCGGTGGTGCATTGAGCGGGGAACAGCGCATGAAATGCATTGCCAAAATCCAGTCAATATGGCAGGAATCAACCGTTACGCCGGAAGACGGCGTCCTGAGAAAAACCAAGGTCAGATATTTAATCCTGCTCATTTCTATTGCATTATTTTGGGACCTCTTCATAGTAATGGCTTATTGTCTCAATGAGGGAGACATAAGCTTTTTCAGCCTCATCTCGCTTGGCTTAATGCCAACAAACCGCTATATTATTTATGCGATCGTATTATCCTCAATAATATCGTTTTCCTTTATGGGAATATTGCTTCAATTTAATTTAAGCAAAGATTTCTATTTCGTCAATGACATTATAAACAGGGCAAACGACGTCACATTTATCATTGATGTACAAAGCGGCCTCATCGTTTATGCAAATAAGCAGGCCTGCGATTTCCTGAATGTGACCGGGGAGGAAATCACCTGCAAGAATTTTGCTGAAATTGATCCCGTTGCCGGCGCGTATGCCTGGCCCGACTACCTCCAAACAATCAGGGAAAAAGGGCATTTCCTTTATGAAACCACTTACCGGGGCAATCGTGGCAAGCCGTTTCCGGTGGAAGTGAATATCTCCCCCATCACCCAAGGAAGACGGTCCTGCCTGTTGGCCATCTGCCGGAACATTTCCGAGCGGCAGCGGGCCCAAGAATGGCACCAGACCATCATCCGGGCCGCCAGGGACGGTTTTTTCGTCACCGACGCGCGGGGGCGCTTCCTTGAAGTGAACGAAGCCTTTTGCCGCCTGGCGGATCGCCAGCAGAAGGAACTGTTGCAGCTGGGCATCGGAGACTTGTTCGATTCCCCCCGTGAGGTGGAACGTCACCTGCAAAAGACCTTATATTCCGGGACCGGAACCTTCAACTGTTGCATTCGGTTGAAGGACGGCCGCACCACCTTCCTGGAAGCGAGCGCCAACTACCTCCCCAGCGACGGGGGACGGTTCTTCGCTTTTCTCCGGGACGTCACCGAAAAGAAAGAGATGCAGGAAGCCCTGTCTGCCGAGAAGGAGCGTTTGGCAGTCACCTTGCGGTCCATCGGCGACGGGGTCATCGCCACCGACACCAGGGGAAACATCATTTTGATGAACGCCGCGGCCGAGAAGATCACCGCCTGGACCCAGGGTGAGGCTATTAACCTGCCCGCCTCCAAAGTCCTCAGAGTCGTTGATTCACAAAGCGGCAGGCCTTATGAAGATCCGGTGGCGCAGATCCTCCGCACTGGGAAGCCCGCGGCCTTTTCCCCCGACTCGGTCCTCATCACCAAAAGCTATTCCAGGCGCATCATTGCAGTGAGCGGAGCCCCCATCATCGATCAGTACAACCAGATCCTCGGGGTGGTCCTGGTCTTTCAGGACAAAACCAGGGAGCATCAGACCGAGAAAGAGTTGCAGAAGATCGACAAACTCTCCTCCCTGAGCATTCTGGCGGGAGGCATAGCGCATGATTTCAACAACATTCTGGGGGTGATCCTGGGGAACGTCACCCTAGCCCTGGCTCTCCTCAAAAAAGGCAGCCAGGATCTGGAGCCGCCCCTTCAGGAAGCAGAGAGGGCTTCCTTGCAGGCCAAGGCTCTGTCCCAACAGTTGCTCACCTTTGCCCGGGGCGGCTCTCCGCTTAAGGAAATTACCAATATCGCGCCCATTATCAAGGAATCCGCTAAATTTGCCTGCACAGGCTCTTCGGTGCGGTGCGAGATAGAGCTGCCGGACACGATCTGGCCCATCGAAGTTGACCCCGGGCAAATCAGTCAGGTTATGCAAAACCTGGTAATCAACGCCATCCATGCCATGCCCGACGGCGGGGTCGTGCGTATCCGGGGGGAAAATATCACCCTGAACGGTGAAAGCGATGGCCCCCTCCCCTTGCGCCCTGGCAAATATGTCAAAGTTTCCGTCGAGGATCAGGGAATAGGCATCTGGCCCGACCATCTCCCCAAAATCTTTGACCCGTACTTCACGACCAAGCAAAAGGGAAGCGGTCTGGGGTTGGCCACGGTTTATTCCATCCTGAAAAACCACGGCGGCCACATCACGGTTGATTCCACCCTTTCCAAAGGCAGCACCTTCACCTTCTATCTGCCGGCTTTCCAGGCAGCGCTCCCCCGGAAAAAGCAGGAAAAAGAGACGTTGTACCAGGGGAGCGGCAAAGTTTTAGTGATGGATGATGAACCGAATATCCGCGCCAATATGAAGGAAATTCTCGGTCTGCTGGGCTATGCGGTGGACCTGGCGGAAGACGGGGCCAAGGCCCTGGAACTCTACCGGAACGCCCAGGCAGCCGGAACACCTTATGAAGTGGTCATCACCGATCTGACGGTGCCCGGCGGCATGGGCGGCAAAGAAACCGTACAGAAACTGCGGGAAATGGATCCCCAGGTGAAAGCGGTGGTGTTCAGCGGTTACGCCGACGACCCCATTTTGAGCCGCCACGAGGAATATGGGTTCAAGGGGGTTATTACCAAACCCTATACCATCAATGACGTGAGTTTAACCCTCCACCAAGTGCTCTCGGGGAACGGAGGAGCTGAAACCGCAGCCCTGTGAGGCCGAACCTCCAGAGGGACGGCAAAAACCAGGGGCCGCCGCGCCGTTCTCCCAGGCCCCACCTCTGGCGGCGAAAACCAATGCCGTGCCCGTGCATGGAGCCGGCCAGCCGCCGGGCTCTGTGATCCTCACTCAAAACTACCCCCCCGATTGCCCACAAAAAAGAGGGGTTGGCATCCGGGTGAATGCCTACCCCTCAGAGTTCTTGGCGATTTCTGGTGGAGCTGAGGGGAGTTGAACCCCTGACCTCTTGAATGCCATTCAAGCGCTCTTCCAACTGAGCTACAGCCCCGAACAGATTTAGGGTAACCGAACGCCCGGTGGCTGTCAAGAGTCTTGCCGGGAAAAAACCCCGGGGCAATGCCGAAGATTCGCCTCGCCACCCGCTGAGCGGTTTTTCTAAGCTCCCCTTGCCTCTGCCGTTGGCTGCGGGATGCTTCCCTGACGGCTGGAGTCGGTACCCTCCGGATTTCGTGCTATAATTATTGCATGTTAACAGTCATCAGGCAGGGCCAACCCGCTCCAAGCTCCCGCATCAGGGTGCTTCACCTTCTGGCCACCATGCCCGTGGGCGGCGCCGAGGACCTGGTGGCGGGAATCGTCCGAGGACTCAATCGGGAGCAGTTTTTTGTTCAGGCAGCCACTATCGGACCCGGCGGGGAGGTGGCCCGGGAATTGAACGAGTCCGGCCACCCGGTCATCAGCCTCAACCTGGACCTCAAAGGCACCCCGTTTTTCGTCATTGTCAGCCGCATTCGTCAATTGCTGCAGCAGGCCCGGCCGCACATCCTGCATACCCACCTCTACCACCCCAACCTCTACGGCCGCCTGGCGGCCCTGGGAATGGGGCTGAGGGGGGTGGTGGCCTCGATCCACAACTCCTATACTGGGGTGAAGGCCCACCGGTGTCTATGGAACTTTCTGCTGGCGTTTTTCAGTCACCGATTGCTGGTGAGCAGCCCTAAGGTTTATGACGACGTGCGTCGCTGGGACCGGGTGCCGCCGCGCAAGCTCCTGGTGTTTCCCTATGGCATCAATCTGGCGGAGTTGGGCACCCCCCTTACCCGTGACCAAGCCCGCACCCGGTTGGGGATCAACGGTTTTGTGCTGGGGATGGTGGGCCGGCTGGAGGAGCAGAAAGGACACCGCCATCTCTTGGAGGCGCTTCCCGAGCTGGTCCGGGAGATACCCGACCTCACCGTGCTCCTGGTGGGGGAGGGGCGGCAGGAAGAGGCCCTGAAACACCTAGCCCGCGCCCTGGGAGTGGAGGACCGGGTCCGCTTTCTGGGCACCCGCCGGGATCTGCCGATGATTTTCAAGGCCATGGACCTGTTTGTCCAACCCTCCTTGTGGGAGGGGTTGCCCCTGACCCTGCTCATGGCCATGGGCGCCGGCCTGCCGGTGGTTGCCACCAAGGTGAGCGGCGTCCAGGACGTCCTCGCCGAGGGGGTCAACGGCCTGCTGGTGGACCCCGGAGACAGCCGAGGTCTGGCGGGGGCTGTCCTCCGGCTTTATGGGGACCCGGCCCTGAGGACCCCCCTGGCTGCCGCAGGCCGGGAGACCGTGGCCCGGCACTACTCCCGGGAAGCCATGCTCCAGCGGCTTGAGGCCCTCTACCTCGGCCTCGCCGGGAAAGGAGCGGCCGCCTGACGCCCCACCGGACCTACACCATCTGCCATACCGAGTCCTCCCTGGGATGGGGCGGCCAGGAGCATCGCATCCTGGCGGAGGGTAAAGCCCTCAGCCAGCTGGGGCACCGGCTGGTCATTGCCTGCGATCCCCGGGGAGAGCTTTTTACCCGGGCCACCCGCGCCGGCCTGCCGGCGTGGCCCCTTGCCTTCGGCGGTACAGCCAACGCGGGGGCCTTTCTCCGGCTCAGGCGGCTGTTGCGCCAGCAGGGGGTGGACATTCTCAACACCCACAGTTCCTTGGACTCCTGGGTGGGCACCCTGGCCTGGGCCAGCCTGCGACGGCGGCCGGTGCTGGTCCGCACCCGCCATCTGTCCACCCCGGTAAGCCAAAGCTTCCCCACCCGCTGGCTGTATAACACGCCGGCCGCAGTCATCACCACCAGCCAGGAGATCGCCGAGCTGCTGCACCATCGCCTGGGGGTGCCCCGGCCGCGCCTGTTCGCCATTCCCACGGGCGTGTCGCTCGCCGATTTCACGCCGCGGCCGGCCGACCCTGAGCTGAAGGCCGGCCTGGGGCTGCCAGAGGGCACCTTTCTGTTCGGCACCGTATCGGTGTTGCGTTCCTGGAAAGGCCACCTCCACCTGCTGGAGGGTTTCCACCTCCTGGCAGCAGAGGGGCGGCCGGTGGGGCTCCTCATTGTGGGGGACGGGCCCTACCGCCCGGTGATCGAGGCCAAAATCCAGGAACTGGACCTGGCCGGGCGGGTACGCCTGGTGGGGCATCAGGATCAGGTCCCTCCCTGGCTCGCCCTCCTGGACGCCTTTGTCCTGGCTTCCTATGCCAACGAGGGCGTGCCCCAGGCCCTTCTCCAGGCCCTGGCCATGGCCCGGCCGGTGGCCGCCACCGCAGTGGGCGGCATCCCCGAGGTCATCACCCCCGGCGAAACCGGCCTCCTGGCCCCGCCCCGGGACCCGAAGGGTCTGGCCCTGGCCATGCGGCGTCTCATGGACGAGCCGGGAGCCGGGCAGGCCATGGGGGACCGCGGTCGGGAGCTGGTGGCGGCGAAGTTCTCCCTGAAGCATATGGCGATGTCGGTGGCCGCGGTTTATGACCGCCTCACCGGGGAAGGGCCGATGTCCCGGGCCTCCCGACCGAAGACCGAGGAATGCACATGAATCATGATACCTTTTATCGGGATGCCCGCGTCCTCATCACCGGCGGCGCCGGCATGATCGGCAGCACCCTGGCCGGGCGGTTGGTCGCCCAGGGCGCCATAGTGACCGTGGTGGACGCCATGCTGCCTGACTATGGCGCCAACCTGTTCAATCTCCAGGGCCTCCTGGACCGCCTCACCCTGGTCCGGGGGGATATCCGCGATGCTGACCGCCTGAAGGAGTGGGTGGAGAACGCCGACTTCATTTTCAACCTGGCGGCCCAAGTGAGCTACGTGGACAGCAATGTGGACCCCTTGTTGGACCTGGAAATCAACTGCCGCGGCCATCTCAACCTGCTCATGGCCTGCGCCCGCTTCAATCGGCGGGCCAAGCTGGTGTTCACCAGTTCCCGCTTCGTGTACGGCACGGTGGAATACAACCCGGTGGACGAGAAGCATCCCTTCAACTGTCTGAGCATCTATGGCATCCACAAACTGGCCGGGGAGAAATACTACCGCTTTTACCACGATGCCCACGGCCTGGACACGGTTAGTCTGCGCCTCTCCAATCCCTACGGCCCCCGCCAGCAGATGAAACACAGCAAATACGGCATCGTCAACTGGTTTATCCGCTTGGCCCTGGAAGGCAAACCCCTCACGGTCTTCGGGGAGGGCGCTCAAAAACGCGATTACATCTTCGTGGAAGATGTGGCCGAGGGGCTCCTGGCCGCCGCCCGTACTCCCGAAACCGCAGGCCAGGTCTACAATTTGGGGGCCGGCGTGGGCACGCCCTTCATCGAGATGGCCAGGATAGTGGCCGAAGAGGTCCCGGGCACCGGGGTGCAGCACCTCCCTTGGCCCCAGGACCGCTATTTTGTAGAGACAGGCGACTATGTGAGCGACATCCGCCGGGTGCAGGCGGCCACCGGCTGGCGGCCCCGGACCTCGCTCAGGGACGGCATCGCCCGCACGGTGGCCTTTTACCGACAGCACCGCCACCATTATTGGTAAATCGGCAAGAAGCCGGCGCCAGGAAGATGGGAACCATATTTCAGATTCTGGTCAATGTCTTGGGTGACCTGTGGTACAGCCTGGACCGCCGCCACCGGGAAATCGCCCTGAGAAACCTGGCCTTCGCTTATGGCGATTCCCTCAGTGCGACGGAGAGGCAACGCCTTGCCCGGGAAGTCTTTCGCCATTTTGTGCGCTTTGCCTTTGAATCGGTGGAACTCCTTGTTGCCCCCTTCGCACATATCAAGAAAAAGGTGGTGATAGTGGGTGAGGAGTTCTTTCAGGAGGCCCTGACCCAAGGCCGGGGAGCGATCATCATCACGGCCCACGCCGGCAACTGGGAATACGGGATGTTCGGCTTCGGCTTGCACTGCGGCGCCGCGGCCGCGGTGGGCCGGGAGCCCGACCAGCCCTGGTTGCGGCCGCTGCTTCACCGCCTGCGGACCCGGGGCGGCAACTGGTGGATCGGCAAGCGGCAGGCCCTCAAGGAAATTCTGACGCACTTGCGGCAGAACCGCATGGTGGGCATCGTCATGGACCAAAACACCGCCAGCGAGGAGGGTTTGCTGGTGGACTTTTTCGGCAAGCCGGCCCGCACCACCCCGGTGGCCGCCATCCTGGCCCGCCGCCGGGGCGTGCCGGTGCTCCCCGGCTTCATGCGGCGCCTGCCCGACGGCCGGCATCTGGTGCTCTTCCTACCGCCCATCCCCCTGAGGAAAACCGGAGATGTGGAGGCGGACATTCTGCACCACTTGACCCAACAGAGCCTGGCGCTGGAAGCCTGGGTCAGGCGCCATCCCGAGCAATGGCTCTGGTTCCATCGGCGCTGGAAAAACCAATTTCCGGAACTCTATGAGGGATTCTGATGGCTGACGCCCAATTTCTGGAAAGGCTACGGCAAAAGGTGGCGGCCCAGGGCATTGCCCGCAACCTGGGACTGGAACTGGAGGAAGCGGGGCCGGGGTATGCCCGGGTCTCCATGACCTGTCAGGAAGAGATGGGAAACATTCTGGGGATGGTGCACGGCACCGCGGTCTTCGCCCTGATGGACGAAGCCTTCCAGGTGGCGGTGAACGCTCACGGCACGGTGGCCGTGGCTTTGCAGATGAGCCTCACTTTCCACGCCGCCCCGACTTTCGGCCAGCGCCTCACCGCCGTGGCCCGAGAGATTAACACCACTCGACGCACCGCCTCCTGCGACATCCAGGTCACCGACCCCGGCGGCCGCCTCATCGCCACCTGTCAGGCCCTGGCCTACCGCAGGGGCACGCCCCTGGAATGGTGAGCATCAGTCAGGGCCCCGCGGTGAGAACAGTGAAGCGCGCCGATAGGTTCCAGTGCACCTGAAAGAGCTTGGGAGGAGGACCATTTCCCTGCCCCCGGCTCAATGGTCCCCGATCCCGGCTACGCCCCGCCGCTGGTGCGCCTCAGCTCTTCCACCCGGGTGCGCAGACGCCGCACCAGCTCATTATAGGAGGACTGGCTGATGACCTGGCTGAATTGGGAGCGATAGTTGCTCACCAGGCTGACCCCCTCGATGACCACGTCATAGATCAGCCAGCGGGACTTGTTGATGAGGCGGTAGTTCATGGGAATCCGGTCGTTGGGCCTGACCAGCACGGTGCGCACCTCGGCGTGGTCGCCGTCCACGTTCTCCCCCAGGAAGGTAACGGTCTCCCCGGAATACTTGTCCACTTTGTCGGAGTAGGAGACTTCCAGGAGTTCGCCAAAGAGGCGCACGAACTCACCCCGTTGGGCGGCGGACAGTCTGCCCCAGGTGCCACCCAGACAGCGCCTGGCCATTTCCTCATAGTCAAACCGCTGGTCCACCTTGGCCTTCACCAGCCGCCGGCGGCGCTCCTTCTGGCCCTTCAGGGCTGGGTCATTCAGGATGCGCAAGGTATCGTCGATCACCCCCTTCACCGCGTCGGTGGGGGGGCCGGCCAAGGCGGTTACGGCCAGGGCCGGGATGAGCGCCAGGGCGGCCAGGACGGGCAGGATGGTCCTTCTTCTCATGTAATGCTCACCTCGAAGCTCATGCACAACTCCGGCGCAAACCGCCGGGGAAGAGTCGGGCAGGGATGGCTGCCGGCCTCGGTTCCTGCGGGCATCCCCGCCGGTGCTGAAGAAGGTATATCCCAGGGGACGCCGGAAGCCAAGAACTTTGCCGATTCCCAACGCCTTTTTCAGACCTTACCGTGGATGTACTTGGCGATGAGTTCCTCCCATTCCACCGCGGATTCGGTATCCCGGATCTTGCCGTCCGGTGGGATATCCTTGTCGGAGTTGCCGGGAGTGAGTTTGACGAATTTGTCGCCGATAATCCCCTTGGTGCGGATGGAGGCCATGGCGTCATCCTTGAGGCGCACCCCGGGCTTCAACCGCAGGACCAGGCTGGCCCGGCTGTCCTCGGTCACCCCGATGGCCTCCACTTTGCCCACCTCCACGCCGGCCACTTCCACCGAGGCCCCTTCCTTGAGGCCGGAGACGCTATCGAACACCGCAATCACCCGGTAGCCCCGGCGGAACAACTCCAGTTCCCCCAAGTGGATGGCCAGGTAGGTGAGGCAAACCATGCCGAACATCACAAAGATGCCAACCCCCAATTCCACTGTGCCCTTTTTCATGATGCCCTGCCTCAGATCTCCTGAAAATCCGGGTCGCCCTGGATGAAGCCCTGGACCACGGGATCAGGGAAGCGCTGGATATCGGCGGGACGGCCGGAGGCGATGATGCGTCCCTGGTGGAGCATGGCCACAAAGTCGGCGATCCGGAAGATGGCGGGGATGTCGTGGCTCACCACCACCCCCGTATATCCGGTCTCCTGGTGCGTTTTCGTGATCAACTGGAAAACGGCGTTGGTCATGGGGGGGTCCAGGCCGGTAACCGGTTCGTCGAACAAGATGATCTCCGGCTCCTGGATGAGGGCCCGGGCCAGGGCCACCCGCTTTTTCATGCCGCCGCTCAGTTCATCGGGGTACTTGTGGTCCACTTCCGGAGGGAGGTTCACCTGGGCCAGACGTTCCCGCACCCGGCGGCGAATCTCCGCCTCGGTCAGCCGGGTTTTCTCCCTGAGGGGGAAGGCCACATTTTCGAAGATGGTGAGGGAGTCAAACAGCGCCCCCCCCTGAAACAGCACCCCCAGGCGCCGCTTGATTTCCTTGAGTTCCTTCCCCCGGGCCCGGGTGAGATCCACGCCGCCGATGAGGATGCGGCCGGCGTCCGGCCGGAGCAGCCCGGCGATGTGCTTGAGGAGGACGCTCTTGCCGGCGCCGCTTTTGCCGATGATCACGGTGATCTGGCCCGGTGGGATGGCGAGGCTCAGGCCCTTGAGCACCGGCAGGCCGTTGAAGCTCCGGTGGAGGTCAATGATGTCGATCATGGACTACATGAAAAAGCTGGTGAGCAGGTAATCCCACAAGAGCACCAACACGGCGGAGGTTACCACGGTATCAGTGGTGGCCCGGGCCACCCCCTCGGCCCCCCGCTCAGTGAAATAGCCATTATAACAGGCCACCGTCATAACGGTGAGGCCAAAGACCAGGGACTTGACCACGCCGCCCTGCACGTCCAAGCTGACCACGCTCTGCTCCATGCCGGTAAAAAAGGATCCGGAACTGACCCCCAACAGACCCACGCCCACGGCATAGCCCCCCAGGATGCCCACCACGTCGAAGATGCCGGTGAGCAGCGGCACGGACACCAAGCCGGCCAGAATCTTTGGCATGACCACATACTGCAAGGGGTTGACGGCCATGGTGTCCAGGGCGTCCAGCTGCTCGGTGATGCGCATGATGCCGATTTCGGCGGTGACGGCGCTGCCAGCCCGGCCTGATACCATCAGGGCGGTGAGCACCGGCCCCAGTTCCCGGATGAGGCTCAGGGCCACAGCCGATCCCAGGGCGCCTTCGGAGCCGAACTTCCGGAGGGTGTAATAGCCTTGGAGCCCCAGCACCATGCCGGTGAAGGAAGCGGTGAGCATGATGATGAGGCAGGACTTGGCGCCGATGAAATAGGTTTCCGCCAATATCCGCCGGAAACGGCAGGGGGGCACAAACGCCAGGGCCAGGGCCTCCAGCAGGAAGACCATGGCCCGTCCCGTTCCCCGGACAAAATCCAGGGAAGTCCGCCCCAGGGTGCGCAACAGCGTGAGCATTACCCTCCATATGTAATGAAAACGAGGCGAAAAAGCAAGGCATCACCCGCTTCCTTCTAAGCCCAAGGCCCCCGGCGGCGCCGAGAGAAAAGCCAGCGGCGGCCAGAAAAAATTTGACGCTCTGAAAATCTCTGATTAACATAAAACTCTATGCTGACGGCCCAGGAGAAGCATGAGGCTTTTATCGGGCCGACCCAGGAAATCCGGCAGGAAGGAGTATGAATGCCGCTTAAGGTCGCTATTAACGGGTTCGGCCGGATCGGGCGTTGTCTGGCCAGGATCATTTTCACCCAACGCCGGGACCTGCACCTGGTGGCCATCAACAGCCGGGCCGGGGCCGAGGTGCATGCCCATCTTCTGAAATACGACTCGGTGCACGGCACCTTCCCATCCGAAGTGGAGGTCAAGGGGGGAAACCTCTGGATCGACGGCACCGAGGTGCTTCTCACCCAAATCGACGACGCCCCGGAAAAACTCCCTTGGGGGGAGCTGGGGGTGGAGGTGGTGCTGGAGTCCACCGGGGCCTTCCGGGACCGGGTCAGCATCGAAGGGCACCTGAGGGCCGGCGCCAAAAAGGTGGTGCTCTCCGCCCCCGGCAAGCAAATCGACGCCACCTTCGTCCTGGGCGTCAATACGCACCTCTACGATCCCGCCCGCCACCACATCGTCAGCAACGCCTCCTGCACCACCAACTGTCTGGCGCCTCTGGTCAAAGTGCTGCATGACGTCTTCGGGGTGGAAGAGGGGCTGATGACCACGGTGCATTCCTATACCATGGACCAGCGCCTGCTGGACGGCTCCCACAGCGATCTGCGCCGGGCCCGAGCCGCCGCCCTGGCCATGATCCCCACCTCCACCGGGGCCGCCCGGGCCGTGACCGAGGTCATCCCCGAACTCAAAGGCCGCCTGGACGGCCTGGCGGTGCGGGTGCCCACCCCCAACGTCTCCCTGGTGGATTTTGTGGCCACAGTGCGGCGTCCCACCACCAAGGACGAAGTCAACCTGGCCTTCGACGCCGCCGCCCAAGGCTCCATGCAGGGGGTGCTCCAGGTCTCCCGGCGCCCCCTGGTGTCCATCGATTATAACGGATCCTCCTATTCCGCCATCCTGGATGCCGAACTTACCAACGTCATGGGCGGCACCCTGGTGAAAGTCATGGCCTGGTATGACAATGAAATGGGGTTTTCCCACCGCATGCTGGACCTGGCCGCCCTCGTAGGGAGCGTATGATGCCGAAGAAACAGAAGGAAACCACCATCAAGTACATCGACGAGGTGGACATCCAAGGGAAGACCCTGTTCATCCGGGTGGATTTCAATGTCCCCCTGGACCGCAACCGCAACATCACCGATGACACCCGCATCCGGGCGGTGTTGCCCACCATCAATTACGCCCTGGAGGCCGACGCCAAGGTCATCCTGGCCTCCCACCTGGGCCGCCCCAAGGGCAAGCCGGCGGAAGAGTTCAACATGGTGCCGGTGGCCCGTCGCCTGGCCTACCGGCTGCATAAAAAGGTGAAACTGGCCCCGGAGGTGGTCGGGCCGGAAGTGGAGAGGCTCAAAGCCGAGATGCAGCCCGGGGATGTGCTCCTCCTGGAGAACTTGCGCTTCCACCCCGGCGAGGAGAAAAACGACCCGGAATTCGCCCAACAGCTCATGAAGGGGGTGGACGTTTATGTGAATGACGCCTTCGCCGTGGCCCACCGGGCCCACGCCTCGGTGGAGGCCGTCACCCACTTCGCCCCCATCTGCGTGGCCGGCTTCCTCATGCGCGATGAAGTCCTCTACTTCCACCGCAGCATGGAGGACCCGGCCCGGCCGCTGGCAGCCTTGATCGGCGGGGCCAAGGTCTCCAGCAAGTTGAGCGCCCTGGTCAATCTCTTGAGGCACGTGGACAAGATGATCATCGGCGGCGCCATGGCCAATACCTTCCTCAAGGCCAAGGGCTACGAGGTGGGCAAATCCCTGGTGGACGACAGCCTCATTGTCACCGCCAAGAAGCTCATGGCCGAGGCCATGAAGCGGGGGGTGAAATTCTATCTGCCCGTGGACGTGGTGGTGGCCGACAAGCTGGACCGCCAGGCCCAGACCAAGATCACCCCGGTGCAGGAAGTCCCCCCCGACTGGCTCATCACCGACATCGGCCCGGCCACTGTGACATTGTTCGGCGAGGCCCTGCAAACCGCCCAGACCATCATCTGGAACGGACCCATGGGGGCCTTCGAAATCGACATCTTCAGCCGGGGCACCATGGCCATGGTGAGCAAGGTGGCCGACAGTTACGCGCTCACCATCGTCGGCGGCGGCGACACCGACGTCGCCCTGCACAAGTCCGGGGAATTCCAGAAATTTTCCTATGTCTCCACCGGCGGCGGCGCCTTCATCGAGCTGTTGGAAGGCAAAAAGCTGCCGGGGGTCAAGGCCCTGGAAGACTGGGCCAGGAAGCACCCCAATGTTTGAGCGCCGCCCTCTCATTGCCGGCAACTGGAAGATGCACAAGCTCCTGGACGAGGCCCGGGAATTGGCTCGGGCCATCCGCCGGGGTCTGTCGCCCGCAATCCGGGCCGAGGTAGCCCTGGCGCCGCCTTTCACCGCCTTGGCGGCGGTGGCCGCAGAAATTGCCGGCAGCCCTCTCCGCCTGGCCGGCCAGGACGCCTTCTGGGAGCGCCAAGGGGCCTTCACCGGGGCCATCTCGCCAGCCATGCTCAAGGATGCGGGCTGCACCTACGTCATTCTGGGCCACTCCGAGCGGCGGCAGTTCTTCGGGGACACGGACGTCACCGTGAACCGGAAGGTCCACGCCGCCCTGGCCGCCGGCCTGGAGGTCATCCTGTGCATCGGCGAAACCCTTGAGGAGCGGGAGGCCGGACGCACCCTGGAAGTGGTGCAAACCCAGCTCGCCGGCGGGCTGGCTGGTTTCCCCGAGGCTGCGTGGCCCCGCCTGGTGGTGGCCTATGAGCCGGTGTGGGCCATCGGCACCGGGCGCACCGCCACCCCGGACCAAGCCCAGGAAGTGCACGCCTTCATCCGGGGCCTCCTCCCCGGACTGACCGGGAGCGACGCCTGCCGCATCCTCTACGGCGGCAGCGTCACCCCGGCAAACGCCGCTGCCCTGTTATCCCAACCCGACCTCGACGGCGCCCTGGTGGGGGGCGCCTCCCTTAAGGCCGAGGCCTTCCTGCAAATCATCGCCGCCGCGGGGTGATGGTGAATGGCAGAAGGCGGCGGCTTGCCAAGGGGAGCCCCTGGGTTCTACCTCCCGCCTTGCTGCCTTACTTCGGAGCCCAGGAGGGAGTTTCCTCATGGCCGCCTCGGGGGGCCAGCCGCGCGCCGCCTCCGACCGCCGGTTTTCCTGCCGTCGGCCGGTTCTACCCCGGCACCGTCCCCACTGTCATTGTCCCTAGCCGTCTTCGAGCCCGCCATCTGGATCGGGAATCTGTTGACCGTCATTGCAAGTCTGGGGCCTGTCTTAAGGCCCATGCCCGCCACAGGCAGGATCGGCATTCCCAAGGAGCCAGATAAAGCCGGCAATCCCGCCAGGCCGACCCCGGTTCAGGGCGGGAAAAAGGCTTGCATCCAAGAAGGGGCTTGATTATATTAATGTGTTATGGGTACTGCGGTCATGATCCTTCATATTCTGGTGTGCCTGGCCCTCATCGGCATCGTGCTCTTGCAGCACGGCAAGGGCGCGGGTATCGGCGCGGCCTTCGGCGGTTCCAGCCAGACCGTTTTCGGCAGCACCGGCGCCGCGCCGTTCCTGGCCAAGCTCACCGCGGTGGCAGCCATCCTGTTCATGTGCACCTCCCTGGGGCTGACGGTGATCGGTCGCCACCAGGAAAAGGCCTCCATCATGCAGGAGACCCGCCCGGCGCCTGCGAAACCGGCTCCGGCCAAATCCGAGGTTCCGGCCCAGCCCGAGGCTCCGGGGAAGTCGGAGGCTCCGGCTGCCCCCGCCCCGGCCCAGCCGGCCCCTGCAGCCCCGGGCAGATGAGTTCGTTGTTTATGCCGAAGTGGTGGAACCTGGTAGACACGCCATCTTGAGGGGGTGGTGGGGAGACCCGTGCGGGTTCAAATCCCGCCTTCGGCACCATTATAATTTATGCAATATCAAGTAGTTAATCTCAAAAAAGAGCTTAAAAATCCCGCCCTGAACCCGCCCCTTATTTTCCCTGGGGGAGAAAAACCAAAGGCCCTGAAAAGGGCCTTTTCCTTTTCCGAAGATCGTGTCAAAATGATGAAGGGGCAAACCTTTAAGAGTGTAGAAAAGGGAAATAAGCTATGAGATTTCTTAATCAGATTATCCTGGGAGACTGTGAAAAGATTCTGGCAGAATTTCCTGATAATTGCATAGACCTGATCTTCACTTCACCTCCCTATGCAGATAACCGCCGATCCACTTATGAGGGACCTCATCCGAATCAATACGTGAATAGGAGAACTCCTATCAGGCAACGAGCCTAAGAAAAATCCTGTTAAAACGTTTGAGATCAAGGAGTATAAATGGACGGCCAAGAACTACTCAGACTTTCAGTAGAATGCTATAAGAGCCGGCGCCGCAAATATCTACAGAGTGAGGTGGAGCCCCGAGTTTGAGGCTTGGCGGCGGTTCCTTGAGGAGCAGGTGGGGGCCGAAGCCTTGAAGGTGATCACAATATTTATATTTGAGCCGGCAGACCGAAAGAACTTTGCAATCATTTATGACCCTCCGCTAAACTAACCATACCAAGCTCATCCAGAAGGCGAGGGGCCGGGGCACCAGTTGTGATTCCCGACGCCTCAAGGTCGCGGTGGACTCCAAGCATATTCTCAATCCCGGAAACATCCTCGGAGCGCAGTCATGGCGAGCCTCAAGGCCCTGGCCAATCTGGTAAAGGAATTGGATGAACAGGTGGCGGTCTGCAGGCGCTGCGGCATGTGCCAGGCGGTGTGCCCCCTGTTCGCTGAAACGGGCCGGGAGGCCGACGTGGCACGGGGCAAGCTGGCCTTGCTGGACGGCCTGGCCCAGGAACTCTTGGCCAACCCCAGAGGCGTCCAGGACCGCCTTACCCGGTGCCTCTTGTGCGGCTCCTGCGCGGCCGACTGCCCCAGCGGGGTGAAGGCGTTGGACATCTTTATCAAGGCCCGGGCCATTCTGGCGGGCTACCTGGGCCTGCCGCCCTGGAAAAAGGCGGTCTTCCGGGGGCTGTTGAGCCGTCCCGGCCTGTTCAACCGCATCCTGGCCTGGGGGACCCGCTTTCAGGGCATCTTCCTTAAGCCGGTGGATGATCTGCTGGGTTCCTCCTGTGCCCGCTTTCTGTCGCCCCTCCTCAAGGGGCGACACCTCAAACCCCTGGATGCCGTTCCGCTGCACCGCCGGGTGCCGGCCCTGAACACCCCGGCCGGCTCCTCTGGTCTCAAGGTGGCCGTGTTCGTGGGCTGCCTCATTGACAAGATGTTCCCCCAAGTGGGGGAGGCTGTCCTGAGAATTCTGAGCCACCACGGGGTGGGGGTCTATTTGCCGCCGGACCAGGCCTGCTGTGGGATTCCGGCCCTCTCCAGCGGCGACCCCCAAGCCTTCGAGCGCATGCTGAGGCACAACCTGGAACTGTTTGGCCGGGAGCCCTTCGACTGCCTGATCACCGCCTGCGCCACCTGCGCCTCCACCATCAGGAAGCTGTGGCCCCTGATGGCCCTGGACCAAAACGCGACCGAAACGGCCCGCATCGCCGAATTGTCCCCCAAGGCCATGGACATCAGCCAGTTTCTCACGGACCGGCTGGGGTTGGCTGCGGAAACCCGACCAGGCGGGCCGGAAAGGGTCCCCCTCTCCTACCACGACCCCTGCCACTTGAAGAAATCCCTGGGGGTGGCGGCCCAGCCCCGGGCGCTGCTGCAGGCCCATCCCGCCTATGAACTGAAGGAAATGCGGGAAGCCGACTGGTGCTGCGGCTGCGGCGGCAGTTTCAACCTCCAGGAATACGACATCTCCGCCGCCATCGGCCGGCGGAAACGGGACAATATCGTGCAATCCGGCGCGGCGGTGGTGGCCACCGGCTGCCCGGCCTGCATGCTCCAGCTGACGGACATGCTCTCCCAAGCCGGCGCCAGGGTGCAGGTGAAGCATACCGTCGAGATTTATGCGGAGCTGTGCCCTCCGGCGGACTGCCGCGCCCAGGCTTGAAACTGCATCGGCCCGTCCCTCTATCCGGCTCCGGCTCCGGGGCTCAGCTTCCATCTCAGCTGCCTGCCGGTCAGGCATTCGCAGCCAAACTCTCCTTAAGGACCATCCACCAGCCGCGGCGGCGCCCGTGGCGGCCCGAAAACCCGGGGAAATTTGGGCCCCCGGGCCCACGGCGAAGCCTGGCGGCGGCCGGCACCGCCCCACTCTGCGAGAAATTTGAGGCGCCCCGGCCAAAGCCTGGCCCAGGCGGTTGGTTCGCCTTGACCAGCACGGCCAACTGGCATAAAATATTGCAAAAATATTTCACCTTCAACCAGCCCCGAGGCCTTTGCCGCCCGGAGCTGATGATCCGGCGAGATGCGACGGTTTCCGTTTCTCTTTTCTAAATATGCCCTGGGGATAATCCTGGCGTTTAACCTGGTGCTCCTGATGGTGAGCCTTTATCTGGGCCTGAAATCCTCGGGACAGATGCGGGAAATCGTCAAGGAGGACTTCAACCAGCAGCAGCTGGCCCTGGCCCGGCAATCCGCCCGCCTGTTGGAGCAGGATTTCGATTTTCTCAAGCGGGAATTGACCACCCTCAATCACTCCCCTTCCATCCAATACCTGGAGAAGCTCACCTGGAGCAACCGCATGCGGGCCACCCTGGCATCCGTCCGCAACGAAGGGGTGATTGCCATCCGGCGCATCGACGGGGAAGGCAAATGGGCCTATGTGGTGGATGAGCGCAGCCTCGATCATGAAATCAGCGGCAATTTCCAGGAAACCCCTTACTTTGTCTGGAGCCGGCAGCCCGAAAACAAGGGCCGGATATTCGTAGGCCAGGTTTCCTCCGAGGTACCCAATTACGTGGGCCGCCTGGTCCTGGTGCTGGCCATCCCCACCTATGAGGAGTCGGTGGATGAATTCCACCCCCACCCTTCCGGGGCCTTCAACGGAGTGCTGGCCTTTTATATTGACGCCCACCACTTGGCCAGCAAATATACCCGGGATATCAAGAGCGGCAAAACCGGCTATGCCTGGATCATGGACAACCAGAGCATTTTCCTGAGCCACCCGGAGCGGGAATTCATCGGCAAAAACGCCTTCACGGTGCGCAAAGAGCGCATGCCGGCCATTTCCTTCGACGCCATCAACGAAATCCAGCGGGAAAAGATGCTCACCGGCCAGGAGGGCTGGGGCACCTATATTTCCGGCTGGCACGGCGGCATGGCCGGGGAGATCAAAAAGCTCATCGCCTATTCCCCGGTGCGCCTGGTGGAGCCGGCCTTTGGCGGTCAGGACGGGCAGCCCCCCTTTTGGTCGGTGGCCGTGGTGGCGCCGGTGAGCGAGGTGGAAGGCGTGGTGCACTCCCTCTACCTCCGGCAGTTTCTCCTCCAGATGATCATCGGCTTTTTCGTGCTCTCGGGCACCATCATGCTCCTCAACTTTCGGTATGAACGGCAGTTTTCCGCCAGTCTGGAAGAGGAGGTGGCCCGCCAGCGGGAGAAGCTCCAGAAGACCGAGGCCCGCTATCAGGCCCTGGTGGAGAACGCCGCAGATCTCATCTATACGGTGGATGAAGCCGGGCGCATCCTGTCCATCAACAACTTTGCCGCCCGTCTCTTTTCCCGAGCTTTGCAGGGAGTTGCCGGGGATTTGACCATTCCATCCGCCAGCAACGAGGTCATCCCGAATTTTGTGGGCCGGTCCCTCCATGATATCTTTTCCCCCAAGTCGGCGGAGTTCCACATGGAATGGCTCCGGGAAGTGCGGGATACCGGCCGCACCCGCAGCAAGCGCCACGAGGTGACCATTGGCGACCGGGGGTTGTGGTTTTCCACCAGCATCGTGGGGTTGAAAGACGAGGCTGGCAAGATCTTTGCCTACGAGATCATTTCCCGGGACATCACCGGCCGCAAGAGTTTTGAAGATCGCCTCATCAATATGGAAAAGCTGGCCTCGGTGGGCACCCTGGCGGCGGGAGTCGCCCATGAGATCAACAACCCCATCGCGGTGATCCTCGGCTTTACCGAACACCTCATTGACCAGACGGTGGATTTGCCGGAGATCCAGGAAACCCTGAAGATCGTCGAGGAAGAGGGCCTGAAGTGCAAGAAGATCGTGGAGAACCTCATGACCTTCGCCCGGGCCCCGGAAAAGACCGAAAAATTTTCCGATATCAAAAGCACCCTGGAAAAAATGCTGGCCGTGGTGCAAAACACCCTGCTGACCAAGAAGATCCGCCTGGAGACCAATCTGACCCCGGACCTGCCCCGGGTGGCAGGCGACCCCCGGGAACTGCAGCAGGTTTTCATCAACTTGATCAACAACGCCATGGACGCCATGCGGGGCGGGGGCGTGCTGACGGTGAACTCCCGCCTCAGCCGGGACGGCAAACGGGTGTGCATCGAATTCCATGACACGGGCAACGGCATCCCCAAGGAGGCCCAAGGCCGGATCTTCGACCCGTTTTTCACCACCAAGCGTACCGGGGAAGGCACCGGCCTGGGGTTGTCCATGAGCTACGGCATTGTCAGCAAGTATGGAGGAACCATCGTGTTCACCAGCTTCCCAGCCTCAGAATACCCTGACAAACACGGCACCACCTTCACGGTCTATCTCCCCGTGGTGGAGTCTGGCGAGGAGGCGCCCGTCGCCACTGCCCCGGAAACTTCCAGGGAGCCCAAACTGACCGGTACTCCCACAGGAGGAACGATATGAGCACGCGGATTCTGGTGGTGGATGATGAACCCAACATGCTCCGACTGTTGAAAACCATTCTCACGGATAAGACCGGCTACGAGGTGGATACCACCAACAATCCCCTGGAAGTGAGCAAGCTCCTTCAGGAGGCGTCCTACGACCTGGTGGTCAGCGACTTGAAAATGCCCATCATGGACGGCATTGACCTGCTTGACCAGGTGAAGCAATTTGACCCCGGCATCCCCGTCATCATCATTACGGCCTACGGCACCATCGAAACCGCGGAGGAAGCGGTGCGGAAAGGGGCCTACGACTTCATCACCAAACCTTTCCGCAAGGAGGCCATTCTCATCACCATCAAGAGGGCCTTGGAATGGAAACAGATGCAACAGGAGCTGGCCGCTCTCAAAGGCCAGGCCGGCTGAAGTTGAATCCCGCCCAGTGCCTTTCTCCACCGCTTCTTCCCCGAAGGGTGGACGGGTGCCGAACTGGGCAGGGCCCCCCCGGCGCCCGGCGCCCTCTTTCCCCAACCGGAATCTTGTGACCGCTCCGGCAGCAACGCGGCGGCCAGTCCCCGCAAACTGCCACGTCTCCAGAAGTCCCGGCGCAGGCGAGGGAAGTTTCTCGCCGGAGCGCCGCCGACCCCTTGACACTTAAGGAAACTTCCTGGTAAAGTCGGCTATTTGTTAAGGTCACCAAGAAAGGAGGAGACGGATGGAGATTTACCTCCCCATTGCCGGGATGAGCATCAATTTTTTCCTGGTCATCGGCATCGGCGGGCTGGTGGGGTTTCTCTCCGGCCTGTTCGGCGTCGGCGGCGGGTTTCTGCTGACGCCCCTGATGATGATGATCGGCATCCCTCCGGCGGTAGCGGCAGCTTCAGACTCCTGCCAGATCGTGGCCGCCGCCAGTTCCGGGGCCTTCGCGCATTGGCGCCTGGGCAACGTGGACTTCAAACTGGGCCTCATTATTCTCCTGGGCGGCATCACCGGCGGCACCATCGGGGTGCAGTTGGTCAAGATCCTCAGGGCCATGGGCAACTTTGAATTCGTTATGAAGGTGATCTATGTCCTGATGCTGGGCCTGGTGGGCGGGGCCATGTTCGTGGAGAGCCTCAGAACCATCCGCCGCAGCCGCTCCCCGGAGGCCTGCGTGGTGGGCTCCTCGGAGCCCAAGCTGGCCAGGCTTTTCGCCCGACTGCCCCTGAAGATGCATTTTGCTCGCTCCGGCCTGCACACCTCGGCCATCTTTCCCTTTTCCATCGGCACCACCGTGGGCATCATGGCCGCCATTCTGGGGGTGGGCGGCGGCTTCATCATGGTGCCGGCCATGATCTATATCATCGGCATGCCCACCATCGTGGCCATCGGCACCGACCTGTTCCAGATCGTCCTCACCTCGGCCAACGTCACCCTGCAACAGGCCTTCGTCAACAAGACCGTGGACCTGCTGTTGGCCCTCATCCTGCTGGCCGGCTCCACCATCGGCGCCCAGTTCGGGGCGGTCTTCGGCAAACGGCTCAAGGGCGAGCAGATCCGCATTCTGCTGGCCATCATCGTCTTGTCCCTGACCGTCAAGCTCTTCCTGGACCTGGTCATCGAGCCCGTCAACCTGGTGAGCCTGGCCCCGGCCAAGGGAGGGGGCCACTGATGAGGCGCGCCCTGAGGTTTTCGCTTGCGGTGACGCTGGCGGTCTGCGTAGCCGGTCCGGCGCTGGCCATTACCCCCGCCGCCAAGGAAAAGGTCCTGACCGCCGCCTCCAAGAACCTGGTGGAAATCGGCCTGTCCTACAAGGGCGACCAGATCACCTTCTTCGGCATCAACCCGGTGCCCGGCGCCGACCTCATCATCCGCCTTACCGCTGAAAAAGAGGAGGATATCAAGCTCTCGGTCAAGGGCCAGGTTGGCCCCTTTTGGATGACGGTGAAGCAATACGAGGTCAGCGGCTCCCCCTTCATGTACAAGATCCACGCGGCCAAACCCCTTGACCAGATCGTCTCGGCCGAAACCGCTAAGGAGCTGGAATTGGGCTACGAGGCCATCCGGGGCCGGATGCAGATGCACCTGGTGCGGGGCGAGGCGGCTCCCGATGATGCCGACAAAGTGTTTCAAGGCATCATCAAGATCAAGGAAGCGGCCAATCTGTATAACATCATTACCGACCCCAAGCGCCTGGAGGTCACAGAAGGCCGGCTCTTCAAGCACTATTTCCGCTTTCCCCCGGCGGCCACCGAGGGCACCTACCAGGTGGAGTCCTTTGCCTTCGTGAAGGGCGAACTGGTGGGCTACGGTAAGGACGTCATCGAAATCCGCAAGGTGGGTCTGGAACACTGGCTGACCCAGACATCCCAAAACAACCCCATCTTTTTCGGCATCCTCTGCGTGGTGGTGGCCATGTGCGCAGGTTTAGGAGTGGGGATGATTTTCCGGAAAGGAGGGCACCATTGATGAGCGCCAATCCTGTCAAGCCCATTGTGGTGGCGGTGGATGGTTCCCCGTCTTCCTGGGAGGCCTTGGAAACGGCCATCTCCCTGGCCAAACTGCTGAACCGGCCCATCGACGTGGTGCACGTGGTGCAGCTGGTCAAGGCCGGCTACTTCGCCTTTATCGACCGGCACCTCAAGGAGGATTACGAATCCCAGGCCCAGAAGATCCTCATCGAGGCTCAGAAACGAGGCCGGGAAGCCGGCGTGGAGGTGCAGCCCCATCTGCTGCAGGTGGAAAAAGGACCGGCTGAGGCCATCCTCGATTACCTGGAGCAGGCCGGACCCATTAAGTTCCTGGTCATGGGCACCCATGGCCTGGGGTTTGTGGCCCGCCATCTTCTGGGTTCGGTGACCGAGCGGGTGTTGCGGGAGGTGGCCCACCGGGGCCTGCCCGTGCCTATCCTCATCGTGCCCGGCACCGCCGCGGCAGAGGATTGACGTCCGCCGGGACTGATCCCCCGGAGAAAAAACCACCCCTCCGTCGCCGGAGGGGTTTTTTTTTCGACGGGAGGCCGGACGGCTGAAACCCAAGACGGACGCCCGGAAAGGGAATTTCAGGGAAAATGCCGGCGTCACAACAGGTTCCACCGCCCCAGCCGCTCCACGATACACTCCACCAGCGCCGGTAGCCTGGCCATAAGCGTCGGCGAGAGCTTCAGGCCAGTTTCCATGATCTGGGGCTGGATGCCGATGAGGCAGACTTCCTGGGGCGAGGTGCCCAAAAGGTGGGCCGCGGCCAGGACGTCCATGAGCCCCAGGTGGTGCAAAGAGTCCTTGACGGCAAAGAGGACCGGGAGTTCCAGATGTTCCAGGACCCCGATATAGCCGGGTTCCCGGTGAAAATTCACCGCATCCACAAAGAGCACCCGCTGGCGATTTTCAATATAGGGCAATAGGTCCAATCCGGCGGTGCCGCCGTCCACCAGCTCCACCTCCGGCGGCAGGTCGCCCCGCGCCTTGAGGGCCCTGACCGCCCACACTCCCACCCCCTCGTCCCGCATGAGGATGTTGCCCAAGCCGATGAGCGCGATTTTTGTCATGAAAACGCTTTGGGGTCAGAATATTGAGGGAGGAGGCCCAGGAGCGGGGGCCCTCCCCCCTCTCTCAACCCCCCAAACCCTTGGGCCGGTTTTCTCGGCTGGAAGCCGAACCCCCTGGTCTCGACTTCCAGGCGAGCAGCCGCGAGGTGGGAGAGGGGTTTTGGAAGGAAGGCAGGGACCTCAGGTCCCTGGCCCTTCCCCCATCTGATCTTACAACGCCTTGACCCGGGTGACCGGCCGGCCCTGCGCGTCGTGAAGGTGGATGGCGCAGGCCAAGCACGGGTCAAAGGAGTGGATGGTGCGCAGCACCTCCAGGGGCCGGTCGGGGTCGGCCACGGGATTGCCCACCAGGGAGGCCTCGTAGGGCCCCAGGGCGTCGCTTTGGTTCCGGGGGCCGGCGTTCCAGGTGGAGGGCACCACCGCCTGGTAGTTCTTGATCTTGTTGTCTTCGATGACGATCCAATGGGAGAGCACCCCCCGAGGCGCCTCGTGGAAGCCGAAGCCCCGGCTTTCCCCCGGCTTGTGCGGGTAGGGAGCGCACACCGCCAGGTCGCCTTTGGCGATGTTTTCCATCAGGGCCTGCCATTGAATATTGAGCTCGTCATAGAGCACGGCGCAGCGCACGGCCCGGGCGGCGTGGCGGCCGATGGTGGAGTGCAACGCCTCGGGCCCCACCTGGGCGCCGGCCAGCTTACCCACCGTGGCCAGGACCTGCTCCACATATTTCTTGGTGGCCCCGTGGCCGGCGGCATACATGCACAGGACGTTGGCCAAAGGTCCCACTTGGGCCGGCTGGTCATGAAAGGTAGGGGCCTTGACCCAGGAGTATTTGCCGCCGTCCTGGAAGCCGGTGTATTTGGGCTCGGTGGTTTCATCCCAGGGATGTTTGGTCCAACTGCCGTCGTACCAGGAGTGTTTGATGGACTCCTTGACCCCTTCCCGGAAGAAGTCATGGGCAAAGGAGGTGATGGGCTGGAATTTCTTCAGGTCGCCTTGGGGGATGTAGCCGCCGGGGAGGCTGAAGACCGTGCCCTTGGGGTCCATGGGCATGTCGGGCACCGACAGGTAGTTGGTGACCCCGGCGCCATATTTGGTCCAATCGGCGTAAAAGGCGCCCACCGCGCAGACGTCCACCAGGTAAACGTTTTTGACGAAGTCACCCACCTCGTCGATCAGAGTCTTGATGTAGTAAAGCCGCTCCATGTTCAGGGCCGAAGGGGAGTCCAGATTGATGGCCGCCGAAACCCCGCCCGGCACGATGGTGGCCACGTGCGGCGTCTTGCTCCCCAAAATGGAGACGATCATGTTGGCCTTGCGCTGATATTCCAGCGCCTGGAGATAGTGGGCCACGGCCAGGAGGTTGACCTCCGGGGAGAGCTTCATGGCCGGGTGGCCCCAGTAGCCGTTGGCGAAGATGCCCAACTGGCCGGAGTCCACGATGGCCTTGAGTTTGTCCTGCACCGCCTTGAACTCCTGGTCGTTGTTACGGGGCCAGGAGGAGAGGCTCTCGGCCAACTGCTCCGTCTTTTTGGGGTCGGCCTTGAGGGCTGAGGTGATATCCACCCAATCCAGGGCCGACAGGATGTAGAAATGGACGATATGGTCATGGACGGCATGGGCCGCCATCATGAGGTTGCGGATATACTGGCCGTTCAACGGCACTTCCATTTTCAGAGCGTTCTCGATTGACCTCGCCGAGGCCATGGCGTGCACCGTGGTTCAGACCCCGCAGATTCGCTGGGTGTAGACCGGCGCGTCCCGGGGGTCCCGTCCCTTCAGGATGATCTCGATGCCCCGCCACATCTGGCCCGAGGACCAGGCGTTGGTGACCTTGCCGCCGTCAATTTCACAATCGATGCGCAAATGTCCCTCGATGCGGGTGATGGGATCGATGGTGATTCTTTTGGCCATGGTTACCTCTCCCTCACGGTGAAGTTAGGCATGCTCCGCAGGCAGCACCGGGTAGCGTTTGACAGCATACAGATAGGCCATGAGCTCCACGGCCACAATGCCCAGGGTGATGAGGACTTCCGCGGTGGCCGGAAAATACCGCCACCCGGGACCGGGGTTGAACCCGATGAGAAAGGCGTTGAAGCGGTAAAGGGACCCGGCCAGGAGGATGGCCAGGCTGCCGGTGAAAATCCAACGCAGGCTCTGTCCCAATGCCGGGATAGCCAGCAATAACACCGGGACCAGGTAGAGGGCATTTTCCAGGAGAAACATGAAGCTCTGGAAGCCGCTGGAAAATACCGGCGCCCCCCGGTATATCAGATCCCCCAGGCGGAGGGCCAGATAGGCGGCCACCACCCAGGCGGCGATCCGGGCCAGTTTGGCCAACATGGGGGTTTCAAAGGGTCGGTGGAAGGCGAGGGAACTCAGGATGGATTCCACCGCGGTGACGGCAAAGCCCATGGCAATGGCCGACAATAGAAAGAACAGCGGGAGAAGGCTCGTCTGCCATAAGGGGGAGAGCTTGTACCCGGCGATGACCATGAGGGTCCCCAGGGAGGACTGGTGCATGGACGGGAGGAGAATGCCCACGGCGGCGATGACCGGCAGCGTCTTCACCAGGCGCTGCCGCCAGACCACAGCCTTGGGATTGCCGGGGTAACCCTCCAGTATGGCGGGCAGGAATTCAATCCATAACACCGCCACATAGGCGGCGATGCACAGGGCCACTTCCACCAGCACCGAGCTCAAATTGACCTGCCAGGGCAGGAAGAGTTGGTAACCGTTCCAGTACCGGCCGATGTCGATGAAGATGGCCACTGCCGCCAAGGTATAGCCCAACACGCTGGTCAAGACCGCGGAGCGCACCACGGGGTGATATTCCCAGCGGTTGAGGACATAGACCAGGATGGCCATGGCGTAGCCGCCGCACCCTAAAGCCGTGCCCACCAGCACATCGTAGGCGATCCAGATGCCCCAGGGGTAGCCGTCGCTCAGATTGGTAACCGCGCCCAACCCCGCTGCAAACCGGTAAAGGATCAGGCAGCCGCCGATTACCGCCAGGAGGGCCAGGAATAGAAAAGGCTTGGTCACCACCTTAGTTTGAAGGGGAAGACTGTCAGAGGCCATAGCGGGCTCCCTCGGTCAGGTATCATTGCGGTTGGACATGTTTTTATAGACCAGGTAGACGAGGCCGCTCAACACCAGGTAGGGGAGGATCATGCCGCGGTATAGGGCATGGTACACGGTTTCGGAGTGGCTGGCCACGGAATCCTCCCCCAGGGGCGGCATCCCCAGCTTGTCAAAGGGGACGTTGGCCAGCATGAGGACCTGGGTGCCGCCCCCTTCCTTTTCCCCAAAGACCCGGTTGATATACGGGGTCACCTGCCGGTAGGTCCCCACCCCGGAATCAATGCGCCGCAGGGGGTAGAAGGCGAATTCCCCCACCTTCAGGGACAGTCGCCGCTGCGCCTCTTTCCGCAATTCCCGCACGTCGCCGAAAATGGAGGCCCCGGTGGGACAGAACTCACAGCAGGCCGGGTAGCTCCCCTGGGCGAGGCGGTGGTCGCAGAGTTGGCACTTGACGATTTGGGGAAAGGCCTGGTCCCATTGAAACTTGGGAATATTATACGGACAGGCGATCTGGCAGTAGCGGCAGCCGATGCACACCCCCTTGTTGTATCGGACGATGCCGGTTTTCTGGTCTTTGTACAAGGCCCCCACCGGGCAGGCCGAGGTGCAGGCGGGATCGACGCAATGCATGCAGAATCGCCGAATAAAGGAGTACCCGTCATGCTCCCGGTCTTTGTGCATCCCGGTGCCGCTCTGGTAGAGCTTGACGATGTTCACCGTCTTGGCGGACAGGTCGATGGGGTCGTCCCAGATGGCCTGGGGGTCGGTGTGCTCCGGCGGCAGGCCGTTATATTCCTTGCAGGCGGCCATGCAGGCCTTGCAACCGATGCAGACGGTGGCATCGAAGAGGATGCCCACTGCTTCAGGGAGGCGAGGAACCGGCGGCCGGGCCTGAACCGGGTGTGGGGCGAGACCGGCTGCCGCCGCCAATCCGGCACCTGCGGAAACCTTGAGGAAATCTCTCCGGCTGAGTCCCATATGCTATTCCTTTTCGGGTCCGCCCGGGGCGTCTGACTTCGCCTGCCCCAATTTGACGGCGGTGGCGGCCGCAGCACCGGCAAGCACTCCCGCCACCCCGGCCGCCACGCCCACCGCTGCGGCCGAAGGGCCATATCCCCGAGGGGCCTCCACCGGGGCAAAGGCGGTGGGCGGCGTGACCCGCAACTCTCCGCCTCCCGGCCTCACCTGGGGCCCCTCCCCTGTCAGGGGAACGCCGCCCGGGGTGAAATACTTCAGGCTGGCCAATTCCGGGATGGGTTTGGTGAAGCCCACCTGCTGCTCGGAGCAGCCGAAGCAGGGGGCGCCGGTGCCCACCGGCCAGCTGCGGGGGCCGACATCGCCGAACAGTTGGGAGGGGCAGTTGTTATAGGTTTCCGGTCCCTTGCAGCCCAGCTTGTAGAGGCACCAGCCCCGGCGGTGGCCCTCGTCGCCGAACTGCAAAGCGAACCGGCCGGCGTCAAAGTGGGCCCGCCGCTCGCAGCCTTCGTGGATGAGGCGGCGGTAGGCGAACTTGGGCCGTCCCTTGTCATCCAATTCCGGGAGTTTCTTGAAGGTCAGCACATACAGGACGGTGGAGAGAAAATTATAGGGGTTGGGCGGGCAGCCGGGGATGTTAATCACCTTGAACTTGCCGCCCAGGGCTTCGGCGGCCCCCATGGCGCCGGTGGGATTGGGCGCGGCCGAGGGAATCCCTCCCCAGGCGGCGCAGGAGCCGATGGCCACGAGGGCCAGGGCCAGAGGCGCGGTCTCTTTGAGAATCTGGAGCACCGGGTGGCCGCCCACCTGGCAGTAAATGCCGCCGTCCTTGGTGGGGATGGCCCCTTCCACCACCAGGATGAACTTCCCCTGGTTTTCCTCCATGGACTTGCGGCGGGCGGCTTCAGCCAAATCGCCGGAAGGCGTGCTCAGGGTCTCATGGTAGTCCAGGGAAATGAGGTCCAAAATGAGCTTCTCCACCGTGGGGTGGGTAGCCCGCAACAGGGTCTCGGAGCAGCCGGTGCACTCCTGGCCGGAAAGCCAGATAACCGGCGGCTTCCTGAGGCTGCTGGCCACGGCCTCGGCCATGCTCACCCCCAACCCTGCAGGCAACCCCATACCGGCAGCCGCCACGGCGCAGAATTTGAGGAAATCCCGACGGGAAACCATGCCAAAATGCTCGGGCAGAGACTCGATACGCGTCTTCATAGAAAACCTCCACCATACGCCATGCTACACATTGCCGACTACCCCGCCAATGATCCGCCACCACCGGATCGCCCAAAAAACGCTCACTGTCTGAAAAACCAACAAATTAAATTCGGATATTATACATAGCAGAACTTTCGGTCTAAATCCAAAGGAAAGTAAGCTTGTGATAATTTTATTAAGGCTGCCCCAAAATTCCTGCAGCCACTGTCTCATTGCCCGAGTCCCGCCGGTTTTCAGCCCCTGCACCCCGCTTCGGGCCGACGGCCGTGGTTGATCGGGCCTTCGGGCCCTTCCCGGAGGATTGCAGTTGCAACCAAGCTCCCGGCCATGCTATGAGTGGAGAGAAGACGGGAGCGGCTTCCACTCCAGGAAGGGCCTTGGCCAAGCCTTGGAGCGGCAGGCCAGGGTGAAGTTTCGGGCCCCCTCAGAGAAAAAAAACTGGCGTCATTCTTGCATTAATAGCCGCTGGCAGGGCAGCATGGCTGCTCTGCCGGTCACCGCATAAGCGGCGACGGTTCCCGGGAAGGAGACGGCATCGGCGGGTGACACCCAGGGCCGGGAGCATCGGCAGCGAAAGGTCCACCCCGTCCCGGATGGCAGACCGGCCCGGCCCGGTTGCATCCCGAACCTGGTGCAGATCAACAACCCGGAGAAATCCAGGCAGCGACCGTCACGCGGGAGAAGGGGCCTCAACCGCCGCACGCCCCGGGTCCTGCCGGTCAGCAGCCATTCAAGGGGGAACCATGCAGGGCAAGGTCATTTGGGATTCGGTGAGGGAAATGGGAGGCAACCCTGAGGGGGGCCCCAAAACGTTTCTGTATCGGGCCAGGGTGCCGGGGGGCTGGTTGATAAAATTCGTGGTGGTCACCGGCGCCGCGCCCCACGCCGATCTGGCCTTTATTCCCGACCCGGGGTACACCTGGGACTCCTGGGAATAAGCGGCCTGGTTTTTCGAGGGAGGGCGGCTGGGGCCGGCCCTCCCGTTGCCTCCCGGCTGCCTTTCCCCCCTGCCAGGACCGGGGGGAGAGGGGGCGGTTGGGTATCACTTTCCTGTTCTTGCCCCACTTTCCGTTCGACTTTTCACAAGAATTATTTTACTCTTAAAATACTGTTGGATATGGATTAACATCTTCCCGCCAGAACGAGCGGCCCGCCAGAGAGCCATGATTTCCCCTAAGCATGTAGTTACAGCCACCGCCGACCGGAATCACGACCGGCCCCGGGAAAAGTGCGGCGTTTTCGGCATTTACGGCCACCCCGAGGCGGCCCGGCTCACCTACTTCGGCCTTTACGCCCTGCAGCACCGGGGCCAGGAGTCCTGCGGCATCGTGGCCGCCGACGGCTGCCGGGTGAGCTCCCACCGGGGCCTGGGGCTGGTGCCCGAGGTCTTTCAGCGGGAGGTGCTGGAAAAGCTCCCCGGGCACCTGGCCATCGGGCACGTGCGCTACTCCACCACCGGCTCCACCCTGCTCATCAACGCCCAACCCTTCATCGTCCAGCACGGCGGCCAGACCATCGCCATCGGCCACAACGGCACCCTCACCAACGCCCGCCAGATCCGCCGGCGCCTGGAGGAGAGCGGCTCCATCTTCCAGTCCTCCATGGACACGGAAGTCATTGTCCACCTCCTGGCCAAGCACCACAACCAGGGCTTGGTGGAGGCCCTGGCCGCGGCCTTGGGCGAGGTGAAGGGCTCCTATTCCCTGGTGTTGGCCACCGCCGACAAAGTCATCGCCGCCCGGGATCCCCGGGGCTTCAGGCCTCTGTGCCTGGGCGCCCTGAACGGCTCCTGGGTGGCGGCCTCGGAGACCTGCGCCCTGGACCTGGTGCAGGCCGATTATTTCCGGGAGGTGGAGCCCGGGGAAATCGTGGTCATGGACGCCTCCGGCCTCCACTCCCACCAGCCCTTCCCCCCCCAACCCCCCAGGTACTGTATCTTCGAGTTCATCTATTTCGCCCGGCCCGACAGCCGCATCTTCGGGAAAAGCGTCTACAAGGTCAGGAAGCGCCTGGGGGCCTGTCTGGCCCGGGAGCACCCGGTGGAAGGCGACCTGGTGATGCCCTTCCCGGACTCCGGCACCTACGCCGCCCTGGGGTTTGCCGACGTCATGGACATGCCCTTTGAGATGGGCGTGATCAGAAACCACTACGTGGGCCGTACCTTCATCCAGCCCAGCCAGTCCATGCGGGATTTCGCGGTGCGCATCAAGCTCAATCCGGTCAGGGAGATTCTCAAGGGCAAACGCGTGGTGGTGGTGGAGGATTCCATCATCCGGGGCACCACCACCCGCTCCCGGATCAAGTCTCTGCGGGAGGCCGGCGCCAAGGAAGTGACCCTCCTGGTCTCCTGCCCGCCGCACCGCTTCCCCTGCTACTACGGCATCGATTTCTCCAGCAAGGGCGAGCTCATCGCCGCCCACCAGAACGTCAACCAGATCCGGGACTACCTGGGCCTGGACTACCTGGGCTACCTCTCGGTGGATGCCATGGTGGAGGCCACCGAGCTGGACCCCCAAAGCTTCTGCCTGGCCTGCTTCACCGGCGACTACGCCGAACCCCTGGAGGAAGACTTCTCCAAAACCTGCTTCGAAGAGGAAATCTGCGCCCCGGGCAAGGAAGACCCCCCCTCGGGGTGCAGCAGGAATTGAGGGGAGGGCCGGGTGAGCCTGGCTCCCCCGCCCTCCCCTCAAACTCCCCTCCCCACCCCCCGATATGGGGTTGGGGGAGGGAGTGTGAGGGAGGGGGCAGGGGCCTGTGGCCCCTGGCCTCCTCCCTCAAAACACTCTCATACCATGACACCCAAGCGACCGGTTTATCCTTTTGCCGCTTTGGTGGGCCAGGACCTCCTGAAGCTGGCCCTCATTCTCAATGCTGTCAATCCCCGGCTGGGGGGTGTTCTCATCCGGGGGGAGAAGGGCACCGCCAAGTCCACGGCGGCCCGGGGGCTGGCGGAGCTTCTGCCCCGGCTGCCGGTGGTGGCGGGGTGTCCCTTCCATTGCGATCCGGCGGATCCGGCGGAGATGTGCGATGACTGCCGCAGGCGCCATGCCGCGGGGGAAACCCTGCCGGTGCGTCAGCGTCCCATGCCGGTGGTGGACCTGCCCCTGGGCACCACCGAGGACCGCCTCCTGGGCACCATTGATCTGGAGAAGGCGGTGAAGACCGGCCAGCGCCGCTTCGAGCCGGGGATTTTGGCCGCGGCCCACCGGGGCATTCTCTACGTGGACGAAGTCAACCTCCTGGACGACCACCTGGTGGACGTGCTCCTGGACGCCGCGGCCATGGGGGTGAACGTGGTGGAGCGGGAGGGCATCTCCTTCGCCCACCCGGCCCGCTTCATCCTCATCGGCACCATGAACCCGGAGGAGGGGGAGCTTCGGCCCCAGCTCCTGGACCGCTTCGGTCTGTGCGTCGAAGTGACGGGCCTGAAGGACTACGCTGCCCGCATGACCGTGGTGGAGCGCCGCCTGGCCTTCGAGGCCGACCCCGAGGCCTTCGCCGCCGCCTGGGAGGAGGAGCAGGAGCGCTTGCGCCTGAAGATCCTGGCGGCCCGGGAGCGCCTTCCCCGGGTGGGGTACTCCCGGGACATGCTCCGCCTCATCACCGCCATCTGCCTGGACCAGGGGGTGGACGGCCACCGGGCCGACATCTTCATGCTCAAGTGCGCCCAGACCCTGGCCGCCTGGCACGGCCGGGAACGGGTGACCCCCGAGGACGTCCGGGAGGCGGCCCTTTTGGTGCTGCCCCACCGCCTGCGTAAGAAACCCCTGGGCGAAGTGAAGCTGGACCGGGAGAAGCTGGCGGAGACCTTCCGGAAGTTCCAGGAGGAGCAGGAAAAGGCCCCGCCGCCCCCCGGCCCCGGCCCGGACTATGAGCCCGGCGCGCCGGAGGCCGGCGGCCCGGCCGTGGGCGAGGTGGTCACCCCGCCGGGGGAGACCTTCCCGGTACAACCCCTGGAGCTCACCCCCGACCGGGGGGCTGAGCAGGCGCCGGGCCGGCGCACCCGGGCCCAGAGCACCGACGGCCGGGGCCGCTATGTGCGGGCGGGCCTGAGCCCCGTGGGCCCCCCGGATCTGGCCCTGGACGCCACGCTCAGGGCCGCGGCCCCCCACCAGATCTTCCGGGAGGCGGGCAACCTGGCGGTGGCGGTGGCTGCGCCGGATTTGCGCTTCAAGCTCCGGGAGCGTCGCGTCGGCCGCCACCTCCTCTTCGTGGTGGACGCCTCCGGCTCCATGGGCGCAGACGAGCGCATGGCCGAGACCAAGGCCGCCATCCTCTCCCTGCTGGTGGACGCCTACCAGCGCCGGGAGCGGGTGGGCCTCATCACCTTCCGGGGCGGGAGCGCCACCCTGGCCCTGCCCTTCACCACCAGCATCGACCTGGCGGAAAAGCACCTCACGGCTCTCCCCACCGGCGGGAAAACCCCGCTCCCCGCCGCCCTGGCCCTGGCCTTTGACCTCATCCGGCGGGAGCAGGCCAGACACCCCCGGGACGCCTTCTTCCTCATCCTCATCAGCGACGGCAAGGCCAATATCTCCCTTTCCGGGGGCAACCCGGTGGCCGAGGCCAGGGAGCTGGCCGCCCGCCTCCGGGAGCTGGGGGTGCAGGCCCTCATTCTGGACACGGAGCGCTACTGGCACGAAGAAGGCTGCCTCGTGGCCCTGAGCCGGATTCTGGGCTGCCGGCGCCACTCCCTCACCAGCCTCCGGGCCGCCGAAGTGCTGGCCCGGGTGGGCCGGGCCTGGGGCTGAGGGGCGTGGCCGCCGGGAAGGCAAGACGGGGGGCAGGGAGAGCCTGCGGGAGGCCAGAGTTTTGGAGGGAGTCAGCGGGGGGCCGACCGGGGGGCCAACCCTTGCCCCCCTAATCCCCGCCATCCACAAAAAAGCCGGGGCCCGAAGGCCCCGGCTTTTGGTTTTTAGGCGCGGCACAGAGCCGCGGCAGCAGGGTTTACTTCTTTTTGCCGCTGGTTTTTTGGATCTTTACTAAGGCAGTGTGTTCGGAGGCGCAGCCTTCCCCCATATCCGCATAAAGTGTATAGTCGCCGTTCTCCAGTTTTGAAACATCCCAATTATAGATATACTGCTCCGACACTGGGTCATAGCGCATCAGGTTGCCGGTATCGGCGGCGCTCACCGATTCCGTCGCGACATCGGTATATGAGGTCTCGCCGATGGTGGCACTCCAGGTGAGACAGATGGTGGCGTCAGACACCGAGACGTCAAAGTAGTCGGCGATCATGAGCTTCACCGGGATGACCTTGCCGGAGAACAGGCCGGCCCCCACGCCGTCAATTTGCACCGGTGGCTGGAAGCCCCCGAATTTGTATTTCACTCCCAGTTTAGCCATATCGGGAACCGCCGCCAAGTAGCAGGCATCACCCTGGAAACTGGCGGTGACGGTATAGCTGCCCACGGTCAGGCCGCTGGTATCCAGGGTCAGAGTGGCCACGCCGTTTACATCGGTGGTGACAGTGCCCAAAGAGGTTGCCGGGTAAGATTCCTTGGCGATGGTAAATTCTATGGGTTTGCCCGCCAGGGGCTGGTTGTCTGAGGAAGTGACGAGCTTGGCCTCAAAAGTGGTCTCCGGCTGTTTGTATTCCACGCATGCTGATTCGGGCGTGATGGACAGAGCGGTGGCCTGAGGCGTGCATCCACTGGGTATCACAGTAAAACCAATAGTAACGCCATAATCATCTTCCAATCGGGGATTTCCCCCACCCCCCCCAAAGGCGGTTGGGGCAATCTTGACGGTATAGGCTCCGGGCGAAGCCGGGGCGATGATGTTTACCTGGACGGTTAACGTTGCTGAAGAATTATTAGCCGTAAAGGTGAAACTGGTATTTGCAGGGTTCCCCCCAAAATATACCGTAGGAGTGGCCGGCCCGGTGGTGGAAGTGACGCCGTAAGTTACCGTTTGGGGGTAACCCTGGCTGCCGGTAGCTCTAATCCCCAAAGTAAGGTTGAATTGGATGTTTGTTTCGCCGACAACGCTGTCCTTCCATTTGGCCGAGACCACCCCGTCGGCATCAGGAACAATATCTGTAAAAGATGATTCTGGAGAAATCGCGTGTGTTACATGATGGGCGGCGAAGGCCGCGGGGGCTAAGAGCGTCCCCCCCAGGACCAGCAGCCCGGCCAGCAACAACACCATGCCTTTGGGTTTCATCATCTGTTCTCCTTGCAAATGGTTCTCTGACCCCGCGCCTTCCGGGCGGGGCGGGTTTCCGGGGCATGCTCTCCCGGGGACTTGGGGGGCTTGGCGGACTGGGGTTTCCCCCTATCTTTATTCAATTTCCGTATCCAGGTTCCGCCCGGGATTTCCCCCCGCCCCGGCCCGCGTAAGGAGTAGCACCCCGGCTGCCACCGGCCTGCCGCTTACCCGCTCCCGGACGCTGGCGGTGAGGGGGACCGCCTCCCTCCAGGCCACCGGGTTGGCGGAGACGCCCCGCGGCCCTCGTGGCCACGGAGAGATGCCTCTTCCCTGCCGCCGGGCCTGGCCCGGCCCTCCTTTGCCGGCCGGCGGGCCGGGGGGTCAATGGCAGTATTCCAAATTCTATGCCAAAGGGGAGTTTTTAAAACCCATTGGTATTATTGCAGTATTTTTGCCGGGGAAAAACCTTCCTGTCCAAGGAAATGAACAAGAGGGCTCGTTTGTTCCCAGGGGCGAACAACAGATCACGGGCAGCGGCGGCCGGCGGGCTGCGGCGTCTGCCTGCCGGTTACAGGCGAGGGCGGGGCGAAGGAAACGGGGCGGGGCCGGGCGGGCGCCCCCCGGAGCGGGGGCGGGGTACCAGAGGGCGCGCAAGGGGCTCTGGAGTCCCGGAGCCCCTCCCCGCGGCCGGAGGTTAAATTTTGATGAGGCCGGCGGCCAGTTTGGCGGCCATGACGGTGTTTTTCATGAGCATGGTGATGGTCATGGGGCCCACGCCGCCGGGCACCGGGGTGATGCAGGAGGCCACTTCCTTCACCGCCTCGAAGTCCACGTCGCCGGCCAGGATCGCCTTGCCGGTCTTTTCGCTGATGCCGATGCGGTTGACGCCCACGTCAATGACGCAGGCGCCGGGTTTCACCCAGTCACCCTGGACGTACTTGGGCACGCCCGCGGCCACCACCAGGATGTCGGCCCGGCGGCAGTGTTCGATGAGCTTGTCCTTGGGGGTGCCGGTGTGCACACAGGTGACGGTGGCGTTGGCGCCGGCCTTCTTCTGGATCATGATGGCCACCATGGGCTTGCCCACGATGTTGGAGCGGCCCACCACCACCACTTCCTTGCCCTTGGGGTCGCCGTAGCCCCGGACGATGAGCTCCTGGCAGCCCGCAGGGGTGCAGGGCAGGAAGGCGTACTCGCCGATGAGGATGCGGCCCACGTTCACCGGATGGAAGGCATCCACGTCCTTGTCGGGGTTGATGCGGTAGAGCACCTTGTTGGTGTCGATGTGCTTGGGGAGCGGCAGCTGCACCAGGATGCCGTGGATTTTGGGATCGGCGTTGTATTTGTTTAGGAGGGCCATGAGGGCGTCCTCGGTGATGGAGACGTCCTGGTTGTCCTGCACCGAATAGAAGCCCAACTCGTGGGCGGTCTTCTGCTTGGCGGTGACGTAGCTCACCGACCCCGGGTCTTCCCCCACCAGGATGGTCACCAGACCGGGAGTGACCCCGTGCTTGGCCTTCAGGTCTTCCACTTCCTGCTTCAACTCTTCACGGATCTGGGCGGCGACTTCCGCCCCTTTGATCAGTTTGGCGGCCATAAATCTGGGTCTCCTTGAGATTGTGATTTTTTTCGCGTAATCGCTTTTTACCATCAATAACTACCCAAGGTCAATGGAAAATTTTTGACCATAGGCTTTCTTTGGCGGTGCGGACTTGACAGGCCCCGGGGTTTTCGGAGAAGATGCGGAGGGATTGCGGGGCTGGGACCCTGCGATTGCTGCTGGGAGGCCGCCGACTGGCATGAAAAAGCGGATTGAGCGACGGGTGAAGCGGTATCCGGTGCGCTTGGCCATCATGGAGCTCAACGGCCAACCGGCCGCGGACGCCTATGTGGTGGACCTCAGCTCCCTGGGGGCGCGGCTGGAGACCGCGACGCCCCTGGCCCCCCGCAACTCCGTGGATTTCACCGTGGCGCTCCCCGGCCAGGCCGCCCCGGCCAGGCTGTCCGGCCAGGTGGTGTGGCTGCGGCCCCTCTTGGACCGCCCCGGTCGGTTTCAGATGGGGGTGCAGTTTTTCGCGCCCCAGTGGGACCTGGACCGTCTGGCCCAAGCCAGCCATCCTCCCTCGTAGCCTGGCCACCGCTCCTCGTCCTGCCGCACCGGTTTCCCGCTCCCTGGCCCCCCTGATCTGCCGGTTCCCGCATCCGCCCCTTTGCCATTGAAGTTTGGGTAAGTTTCAGGGTATAATAGATTTTTAAAATTCGTTTGGAGAGCATGAATCGTGGCGCTCATTGTGCAAAAATACGGCGGCACCTCGGTGGCCAATCCCGACCGCATCGCCAATGTGGCCAACCGGGTGCTCAAAAACTATGCCGACGGCCACCGCATGGTGGTGGTCCTGTCGGCCATGGCCGGGGAGACGGACCGCCTCATCAATCTGGCCAAGGAGCTGAGCGACCCCCCGGACCCCCGGGAGCTGGACGTGCTTTTAGCCACCGGGGAGCAGGTCACCGTCTCCTTGTTCAGCATGTTCCTGAGATCCCAGGGGGTGCCGGCGGCGTCGCTTTTGGGCCACCAGGCCTGCATCTACACCGACCGGGCCTACGGCCGGGCCCGCATCATCGGCATCGACACCACCCGCATCCGGGAGGAGTTGAAAAAGGGCCGCATCGTCACGGTGGCCGGCTTCCAGGGGGTGGACGAGGTGGGCAACATCACCACCCTGGGCCGGGGCGGCTCGGACACCACCGCGGTGGCGGTGGCCGCGGCCCTGAAGGCCGACCTGTGCGAAATCTACACCGACGTGGAGGGGGTCTATACCACTGACCCCCGCATTTATGCCAAGGCCCGTCTGCTCCCGAAAATCTCCTACGACGAGATGCTGGAGATGGCCTCCCTGGGGGCCAAGGTCCTGGAAATCCGCTCGGTGGGCTTTGCCAAGCAATATAAGGTGCCGCTGAAAGTCCGCTCCACCTTCAGCGGCCATCCCGGCACCCTGGTGTGCATGGAGGACGAAGAAATGGAAGCGATTCCGGTATCCGGCGTGGCCTTCAGCCGCAACGATGCCCGGGTGAGCATATTGGGGGTGCCCGACCGGCCGGGCATCGCGGTGAAATTCTTCAAGCCGGTGGCCGACGCCAATATCGTGGTGGACCTCATCATCCAGAACACCAGCGTGGACGGCTCCGCGGACATCACCTTCACCGTGCCCAAGGGCGACCTGAGGCGCACCCTGGAGATCGTCCGGGAGGTGAGCCGGGAGGTGGGCGCCCGGGACGTCCTGAGCGATGAACACATCGCCAAGGTCTCCATCGTGGGGGTGGGGATGCGCAACAACGCCGGGGTGGCGGCCCGCATGTTCGACGCCCTGGCCGCCAACGGCATCAATATCATGATGATCAGCACCTCGGAGATCAAAATCTCCTGCGTCATCGAAGACAAGTTCACCGAGCTGGCCGTGCGCGTCCTCCACGACGCCTTCCAACTGGACCAGCCCCGGTGAGCAGGGCAATAGGCACGATGGGGGAGGGCCAGGGAGCAAAAGCCCCCTGCCCTGACCCACACCCCCTCCCAACCCTTTGAAGGGGTGGGGGCGGGGCTTGGGGAGGGGGCAGGGGGCCACCGGCCCCTGGCTCCTTTCCCAAGAACCGAGCAACAAGGGGAACCGCCATGCGGTTGGTGAAGATCTATGACACGACCTTACGGGACGGCACCCAGGCGGAGGAGTTTTCCCTGTCCCTGGCGGACAAGATCCGGGTGGCCCGCAAGTTGGCGCAGTTGGGGGTGCACTACATCGAGGGCGGCTGGCCGGGATCCAACCCCAAGGATAAAGAGTTCTTCACGGAAATCCGCAATTATGATTTGGGGAGCGCCCGCGTCGCCGCCTTCGGCTCCACCCATCACAAGGACAGCGCCCCGGAGCAGGACCTGAACACCCAGGAACTGGTGAAGAGCCGGGCCCCGGTGATCACCATTTTCGGCAAGTCCTCCCTGTTCCAGGTGCGGGAGATCCTCCAAACCACCCCGGAGCGCAACCTGGAGCTCATCACCAACTCCCTGGCCTACCTCAAGAATTTTTCCGAGGAACTCTTTTACGACGCCGAGCATTTTTTTGACGCCTTTCAGGAAGACCGGAATTATGCCTTGCGGACCCTGGAGGCGGCGCTGGCCGGCGGCGCCCATTGCCTGGTGCTGTGCGACACCAACGGCGGCACCCTCACCTCGGAGCTGGCGGAGATCATCAAGGCGGTGAAAGAGCGTTTTCCCCAGGTTCCTTTGGGGATCCACGCCCACAATGACTCGGAGCTGGCGGTGGCCAACTCCCTGGCCGCGGTGGAGCTGGGCTGCGACCAGGTGCAGGGCACCATCAACGGCGTGGGTGAGCGCTGCGGCAACGCCAACCTGTGCTCCATCATCGCCAACCTGAAGCTGAAGATGGGGCTGGACTGCATCAGTGACGAGAACCTGCGGAAACTCAGGGAGGTGTCCCAGTTTATTTACGAGCTGGCCAATGTGCGGCCCAACCGCTACCAGCCTTTTGTGGGCCGCAGCGCCTTCGCCCACAAGGGCGGGGTCCACGCCGCCGCGGTGAAGCGCAACCCCCGGGCCTACGAGCACATCGACCCGGAGCGGGTGGGGAACGTCCGGCGCATCCCGGTCTCCGACCTTTCCGGCAAGGGGAACATCCTTCTCAAGGCCCAGGAGCTGGGGCTGGAGCCCACCACCCACGACGCCCAGGTGCGGCAGGCTTATGAGAAACTGCGGCCCATCCTCATGATGGGTGAACAGAAACTGCCCCCCCACGACACCAACGTCAAGTTCATCCTGGACCGGGTCAAGGACCTGGAGGCCCAGGGCTATCAGTTCGAGGCTGCGGAGGCTTCTCTGGAGTTGTTGGTGCGGGCGGCGCTGGGTCAGCACAAAGACTTTTTCCGCCTCCAGAGCTACCGGGTCATCGACCAGAAGGGAGGGCAGGATGAGCCGCCCCTGCCGGAGGCCACCATCCGGGTGCACGTGGGCCTGCACGAAGTTCACACTGCGGCGGTGGGGAACGGCCCGGTGGACGCCCTGTACAACGCCTTGCTGAAGGCCCTGGTGCGCTTCTATCCCCGGCTCATGGAAGTGAGCCTGGAGGACTACAAGGTGCGGGTCCTCCCCGGCATGCACGGCACCAGCGCCAAGGTGCGGGTTTTCGTGGAGTCCCGGGACGCCACCGACTGGTGGGGGACCATCGGCGTCTCCCACGATATCATCGAGGCCTCCTGGCAGGCTCTGGTGGACAGCATCAATTACAAGCTCTTCAAGGACGAACAACGGTCGCACTGAGGAGCGTAGGATTATGGGGGGAGGGGAGGTTGAGGGGAGGGCGAGAAGCCATTGCTCCCCCGGCCCTCCCCTCCAGGTTACCACTCAAAGACCACGTCATGCCGCGGGCTTTTAGCTGGGAGCAGTTGGGGGTCGTGGTGCTCTTGGGCGCGGTGCTCCTGGGCCTGTTCGCCTGGCGGGAGCATCCGTCAGCTTCCCCGCCGGTTAGGTTGCCCGCGCCGGTATTCGTCGAGGTTGCCGGCGAGGGCGCGGCCCACCCCGGGGTGTATGTCTTTGAGGAGCCCCCTCCCCTGCTGGCGGTTCTGGAAAAAGCCGGCGTCCCTTCCCTGGCCGTTCCCGACAATCCCGTCCTGGCTTCCGGCACCCGGGTGGAACTGAGCGGGGAGGGCACCTATCAGCTCTCCCGTATGGCTGGCGGCCGTCTGGTCACCCTGGGCCTGCCGCTGGACCTGAATTCGGCCACCGCCCCTGACTTGGAGCGCCTCCCGGGCCTGGGGCCGGAGTTGGCCCGGCGCATCGTGGCGTATCGGCAGGAGCACGGGCCTTTCACGATCCTGGACGATCTGACCCAGGTGAAGGGGATCGGGCCTGCCAAGCTGGCCCATCTGAAGCCGTACCTGAGCCTTGCGCCCCCGGGGCAATGGGAGGGGAGCCGGTCTGACCGGCGTTAGCCCTGAGGCCGCAATCTGGCCAGGACCCCCATGGCGGCACCGCCTGCCATCTGGCGAATCCAGCCCCGAGCCCTCGTGGAGGAATTGCATGACCATTCAAACCAGCCGGTCGTACCATTGCCCGAAATGCGGCCATCCCCAAGAGTTCACCTTGTGGCAGTCCCTCAACGTCACCCTCAACCCCGAGCTCAAAGAAAGGCTGTTTCACGGGCAGATCAACGTGTTCACCTGCGATTCCTGTAATTTTGCGTCATTCATTGATTATCCCTTGCTATATCATGATATGGACCGAACCTTCTGTATCCAGTATTATCCCGTGGCCGCCCTGGAAGACGAGGACTTTTTCAAGATATTCAGGAAGAACGGCACCTTAAATCTTAACATGCCCTCCGGGCACTATCTGGAAAACCCCCACCTGGTTTTTGACATGCATGAGATGCTGCGTTACATCATTTTCCGGGAACGAATCTTTGAGGTGGGGCAGGATTAAGCGCTATCCCCCGGAGAAAGTCATGCTGGTTCTGGGCCTGGAAACCTCCTGCGACGAAACCGCGGCCGCGGTGGTGGCCGACGGCCGGCGGGTGCTTGCCAGCGTGGTGGCCACCCAGTTCGAGCTCCACGCCGCCTACGGCGGGGTGGTCCCGGAGCTGGCGGCCCGGCGCCACCTGGAAAACGTCCTCCCGGTCATCCAGGGGGCCCTGGACCAAGCCGGGGTAGCTTTAACAGACTTGGACGGTCTGGCCGTGACCCAGGGTCCCGGCCTCATCGGCGCCCTGGTCATCGGCATGGCCACGGCCAAGGCGGTGGCCCGGGCCCTAGCACTGCCCCTGGCCGGGGTGCACCACCTCCAGGCCCATATTGCCGCCATCTTCCTCACCGAAACCCCACCGGCCTTTCCTTTTGTGGCCTTGGTGGTCTCCGGCGGGCACACCAACCTTTATCGGGTGGAGAGCCTCTTGGACATGACCCTCCTGGGCCGCAGCCGGGATGATGCGGCCGGCGAGGCCTTCGACAAGGTGGCCAAAGTCATGGGCCTGGGCTATCCCGGGGGTGTGGTTCTGGAGTCGCTGGCCCGGGGCGGGGATCCGGCGGCGTTCTCCCTGCCCCGGCCCCGCATCCCCGACGAGCCCCTCACCTTCAGCTTCAGCGGCCTCAAGACCGCGGTGGCCACCCTTCTCAAGAAGTGTCCGGACCTCATCCAGGCAGAGCAGAGCCGGGCCGACCTGGCGGCCAGCTTTCAGGAAGCGGTGGTGGAGAGCCTTGCCACCCGGGCCGTGGAGGCGTTGAACCACACCGGCTGCCAGCGGCTGGTGGTCTGCGGCGGCGTGGCGGCCAACGGCCGGCTTCGGGAGGCCCTGGCCCAGGCAGCGTCGGCAAGGGGTCATGAGCTTTTTCTCCCGCCTCTGTCGCTGTGCACCGACAACGCCGCCATGGTGGCCGCCCTGGGCTGGCACCACCTCCAGGCCGGCCAAGTCCTGGGGCCCAACGCCGACGTCTTCGCCCGGGGCTGAGGGGAACATCGGGGTCAGGAAAGGAGGCAGGAGGCTTGGAGCTCCGCCCTGCCGCCCTCTTGTCTGGGGTGGGGTTCGAAGGGCCCGCGGGAGTCAGCCTCCCCCCACCCTCTCGCCAAAGCCTTTTTTCAGGGCCTCAATCTCCGCTGGATTGCCGAAGTTTATTATAATAACCTGTAGCAGTTGGCCGTCATGGGCCAGAAAGCTTGGCTTTGGCGGCCCGCCAAGAGCCGCAGACTGGGTGTCCGCGCCATCAAACCAGGCAAAAGGAGGTCGAGCCGGTCATGATTGCACCGCCTTTGGGGCAACGCTTTGCGCTCCTCACCGACCTCTACCAACTCACCATGGCGGCCTGCTACTTCGAGCAGGGCATGAACGAGGAAGCCACCTTCAGCCTCTTCATCCGCAAGTACCCGGAAAACCGGGGCTATTTCGTAGCCGCCGGCCTGGAGGAGGCCCTCAGATACCTGGAAACCTTTTCCTTCGCCGAGGACGACCTGGCTTATCTTGAGTCCACCGGCCTGTTCAAGCCGGCCTTCCTGGAATACCTGAAGGGGCTGCGCTTCTCCGGGGAGGTCTTCGCCCTGCCCGAAGGCACCGTGTTTTTCAAGGATGAACCCCTCCTGGAGGTGAGCGCCCCCATCATCCAGGCCCAGATGGTGGAGACCTTCGTCATCAACGCGGTGAGCCTGCAGACCCTCATCGCCTCCAAGGCCGCCCGCTCCATGCAGGTGGCCGGCGGCCGCCCGGTCATCGATTTTTCCCTGCGGCGCACCCAGGGGACGGACGCCGGCCTCAAGGTGGCCCGGGCCAGCTACCTTACGGGCTTTGCCGGCACCAGCAACGTCCTGGCCGGCAAACTCTACGGCATTCCCATCTTCGGCACCATGGCCCACTCCTACATCACCAGCTTTCCCCGGGAGATCGATGCCTTCCGGGTGTTTGCCCAAACTTTCCCCGGCATTGTCACGTTGCTCATCGACACCTACGACAACGCCGCCGGGGCCCGCAAGGCTGTCCAAGTGGCCCGGGAGCTGGCCGCCCGCGGCCAGCGCCTGCGGTTTGTCCGCCTGGACAGCGGCGATATCGCTGCCATCAGCAAGGAGGTGCGGAGCATTCTCGATGAGGAGGGCCTCCCCGAAGTCCGCATCCTGGCCAGCGGCGGCTTCGACGAGTTCAAGATGGCCCGGGTCCTGGAAGCCGGCGGGGTGGTGGACGCCTTCGCAGTGGGCACCAAGATGGGGGTGTCCGCCGATGCGCCCTATTTCGACATCGCCTATAAACTGGTAAAATACGGCGGCCGACCGGTGATGAAGCTCTCCACCGGCAAAGTCACCCTGGTGGACAAGAAACAGGTCTGGCGCTTCAGCGACGAGACCGGCCGCATGCGCCGCGACGTCATCAGCCTGCGGGAGGAGGAGATCCCCGGGGCCGAGCCGCTCCTTGGCCGGGTGATGAGCGGGGGCCGATTAACCGGGCCCCTCCCCTCCCTGGCCGCCAGCCGCGCCTATTGCCAGCAGCAACTGGCGCGCCTGCCTGAACCTTATCGGGCCATCACCAGCCCACCCGTTTATCCGGTGGCCCTAAGCCCCGGCTTGGCTAGCCTGCAGGCAAAAGTGGAAGAGGACATCAAACACCGTGAATTGGGAGAATCATAAGTGGGATTGACCGAAGCCCTGTGCGACTACAATACCTTATTTATTCACAAGTGCAGTTATATCGGGGTTTTTGTGCTCATGACCCTGGAAAGCATGATTGCGCCGGTGCCCAGCGAACTGGTAATGCCTTTTGCCGGCTTTCTCATTTATACCGGCCAATTCGATCCCGTTTGGGTGATCGTGGCCAGCAGCCTGGGTTCCATCGCGGGCTCCCTCATCTCCTACGGTATGGGGAGGTTGGGGGAGCCGGTGGTGCTGCGTTACGGCCGCTACTTGCTGCTCAACCCCCATCACCTGGAGTGGACCAAAGGGTTTTTTGCCCGCCACGGCGGCAAGACTATCTTCATCGCCCGCTTCATCCCGGTGGTCCGCCACCTCATCTCCATCCCGGCGGGCACGGCCCGTATGGCCCTGGCGCCTTTTCTGCTTTATACCCTGGTGGGCGCCACGCTGTGGAACGGCTTTCTCACCTGGGCTGGCGTCCGGCTGCGGGAAAACTGGCGTCTCATCCAGCAATACACCCATGTTCTGGACATCCTGGTGGTATTGGCCCTGCTGGCCGGGGCCGCCTGGTTCCTATGGAAAGTCAGGGCTTCCCGCGCCTCCGTCTGATAACCGAGGGTGGACCTGCCCAGGATGGCGGCCAAAGGCCGCCGCCCGACGAGGCGTCCTCCGGACTGCCGCCGGCCCTCATCAACCCGGTGCGGCTGCCAGGGGAAGCGGCAGTGCCCTCCCGGGTGGTGTTGGCCTGCACCAAGCCGGATGTCCGCCTGCTCACCGGCCTGCTGGCCGCCCCGGATGAACCATACCGCCGCCTGTGGACCTGCGGATTGCACCGGGGGGTCTGCCAAGACCATGATATCCTCCTGGCAGGGCCCGTTTTGGGAGCCCCCCAGGCCGCCATGGTATTGGAAAAGCTCGCCGCCTTGGGGGCTCAGAGTGTGGTGGTCCTGGGTTGGTGCGGCTCCCTGAGGCCGGAGGTGGCGCTGGGCCACCTGCTCCTTCCTGCCGCCGCCTTCGGAGGCGACGGCACTTCGCCCCACTATGCCCCGGCCGGCCCGGCTCCCAGGGCGCATGCAGGCCTGCTTGGGGTGCTGGAAGAGAAACTGCAGGAACTGTCCCGCAAAGAACGGCTCACCTGGCATGCGGGTCCGGTGTGGACCACTGATGCCGTCTACCGGGAAACCGCCCAGTTCGTGGCCCGGTGCCAGGCTCGGGGCGCCTTGGCGGTGGAGATGGAGCTGGCCGCCCTGTTTGCCGTGGGAGCCTGCCGCGGGGTGGCGGTGGCGGGCCTGTTGGTGGTGTCGGATGAGCTCTTTACCCTGTCCTGGCGTTCCGGGGCCCGCAGCCCCCAATGTCGGACTGCCCGGGAGGCCGCAGCCCGTTTGGCTCTCGCGGCCCTGGTTGCCTGGGAGACTCCGTGATGCTCAATGGTTCCCTGTTCGCCCTGGACGTGGGCGGCGGCACCCAGGATCTGCTTATCTGGGAGCCGGGCCAATTGGTGGAGAACGCAACCAAACTGGTGCTCCCCTCCCCCACTCGCATCCTGGCCCGGCGCCTGGCCGAGCTGACGGCCGCCGGGCAACCCGTCTTTCTCACCGGCCGGCAAATGGGGGGCGGCCCCCTGAGCCAGGCGGTGCGGCGCCACCTGGCCCAGGGTCTTCGGGTCTATGCCCGCCGGGACGCCGCCATCACCCTGCATGACAACCTCCGGCAGGTGGAGTCCTGGGGGGTGGTACTTACCGACCAGCCGCCGCCGGAGGCGGTCCCCTTGGTGCTGGGGGACATTGATCTGGAAGGTTGGCAGATGGTGTGCCAGCGTTTCGGTGTGCCCTGGCCCCGGCACTTCGCGGTGGCGGTCCAGGACCATGGGTTCAACCCCGAAGGCAGCAACCGCCGCTTCCGCTTCCAGCACTGGGAGGCCTTCCTGGCCCAGGGCGGCAGGCTTACGGACTTGGCCAGCTTTCAGCCCCCGGCGTATTTGAGCCGCACCCTGGCGGTGGCCGAGGCGCTGCCCGGCGCGCTGCTCATGGACACCTGCGCCGCCGGTGTCCGGGGAGCTCTTCTGGATCCGGCCGCCCGGCAACGGCGAGAGGAAGGCCTGACGGTGGTCAACCTGGGAAACGCCCACACCTTTGCGGCCCTGGTGCGGGGCGATCGCATCCTCGGCCTCTATGAACACCACACCGGTCTGTTGTCCGCGGCCAAGCTCCTGGAACACCTCCGGCGCTTTCAGCGGCGGCAGATCGACAACGACGAGGTCTTTTTCGATGAGGGCCACGGCTGCGCCTATGCTCCGGACTACCCCGCAGACCGGGGGTTTGCTTTCACAGTGGTCACCGGCCCCCGGCGCCGCCTCCTGGCCGGCTGGGACGGTGGGGTCTTGGCCGCGCCCTTCGGCGACATGATGCTCACCGGCGCCTTCGGACTGGCGGAGGCCTTTTTGGAATTGCAGGGCCGGTCGCTGCTTCTAGATGAAACTGGCGGCGGAATGTGATACAAGGCCAAGTTAAACGCCTCTTCTGGAAAAACTGGGCCTGTGGGCTGAGGGAGACGGACCATGGAGATCCGTTTTTGGGGCACCCGGGGGTCGATTCCGGCGCCGGGGCCGCACACCCTGGAGTTCGGCGGCAACACCACCTGCGTGGAAATCATCCTGACTTCCGGACGTCGGGTGGTGATTGACGCCGGCACCGGCCTCCGGCTCTTGGGGGAATACCTGAACACTGAGAATGATCAGGTGCGTCTCCATCTCCTGCTGACGCACAACCATTGGGACCACCTCCTGGGCCTCCCCTTTTTTAAACCCATCTACCGCGAAGACACCGAAATCCTGGTGGACGGTTGGCCCCTGGCCTTCCAGGCCATGACCCGGATCTTCGACGACCACCTGGGGGATGGGTTTTTCCCCGTGGCCTTCGATCAGCTCAAGGCCCGCATCAGCTTCATCAACCGGGTGGCCCGGGGACCGCTGGTGCTGGATGGCGTCAGGATCGAGGCCCTCTCCCTGAACCACCCCCAGGGCTGTCTGGGTTTTAAATTTCAGGAGAATGCTCGGGTGTTGGTGTTTATCACCGACAACGAATTGGGCCTTCAGGGCGGCCGTTCCTGGGACGACTTCGTCCAGTTTGTCAGCGGTGCGGATCTGCTCATCCATGATGCCCAGTACCTGCCCGAAGAAATCGCTTGCCACCGGGGGTGGGGACACTCCACCTTCGACGAGGTGGTGCGCCTGGCAGTGGACGGGGGGGTCCGGCAGGTCCTGCTCACCCACCACGATCCCAGCCGCACCGACCTCAAGGTGCGTCACCTGGTGGAGCGGGCCCGGGAGATCGCCCGCAGCGCCGGCGTGTCGCCGCACCTCGACGCCGCCCGGGAGGGGGTCCACTTGACCCTGTGACCTGGGCCGGAAGCAACCTGGCATCCCTCCCCTTCCGGGGGGTCCTTCAGGGAGAGGCACATCCAGGTCAGAGGTGCTGCAACGCTTACCGGTGGAGCCGCCCTTCCCCTGGCCTTGCCTGGCTGCCTCCGGTCGTCCTTTCCTCAGCCGATGGCATGGAGCTCGCAGGATATGATCAATTGGCAAGTTTTCTGGATCACGTTCGGCACCGTCTTTCTGGCGGAGATCGGAGACAAGACCCAACTGGCCGCCCTCACCATGACCGCTGACACCCGGGCCCCGGTGGCGGTTTTCCTGGGCGCCTGCCTGGCCTTGTGCCTGGCCACCCTCATCGGGGTGACGGCCGGCGGCCTGTTGACCCAGTATGTCCCGGAGCACCTCATCAAGAAGGTTGCCGGAATGGCGTTCATCATCATCGGCGGCTTGATCCTCCTGGGGAAGTGGTAGGTCGCACCTTCTCCCAGGGCGTACTCCCGCCTTCTTGGGCCTGTCCGGGCATTTCCGGCGGGATGGCCCTCCGGTAGCCCTTCCCCCTTTCCTTCTCATGGAACTTTCTGCTAAACTTACTCTGGTCAGCCCGCTTGGCGGGCCGTTACCGGTCTGAGCAGTCTTCGTTCCATGGAACTTCCTGCCACTCTTTTGGGTCCCCGGAGCCTGGTGCTCATCGGCTATCGGGCCACCGGCAAGACCACCGTGGGGCTCCTTTTGGCCCGCGCCCTGGGGCGTCCTTTCGTGGACCTGGACCAGGAACTGGTGGCCGCAGCCGGGATGACGGTGGCAGACATTGTGGCCCTGGAGGGGTGGCCCGGATTTCGCCGCCGGGAAACGGCGCTGGTGCGGCGCTTCGCCCACATCTCCGGGATGGTCCTGGCCACCGGGGGGGGCGTAATCCTGGACCCCGAAAACGTCACGGCCTTGCGGCGCCATGGTCTCCTGGTCTGGCTCACCGCCACTCCGGAGGTCATCCGGCGCCGGTTGGCCGAGGACCGGAAAACCGCGGTCAATCGTCCCGGCCTGGGGCAAAGCGACGCCCTGGCCGAAGTGGAAGAGATTCTGGCCCAGCGGGAACCCCTCTATCGGCAGGCCGCCGACGTGGTCATCGATACCAATGGGCTCACCGCCCAAGAGGTGGCGGACCGGATCCTGAAGGCGGTACTGGGACCCTCGGTTCACCAACCGACTACTGACCGCTGACTACAGATTACCGCCATGGCAGGAAACACCTTCGGCAGCGTCTTTCGGGTAACCACCTGGGGCGAGTCCCACGGCCCGGCGGTGGGCGCGGTGATTGACGGCTGCCCCCCCCTTCTGCCGCTGTCGCCTGCAGACATCCAGGCCGAACTGGCCCGGCGGCGGCCCGGGGTCCAGGCCCACGCCACCGCCCGCCGGGAGCCGGACCAGGTGGAGATCCTCTCCGGGGTGTTTCAGGGGCTCACCACCGGCACCGCCATCAGTCTGCTCATCGCCAACCGGGATGTCCGCAGCCGGGATTACGACGACCTGGCGGAGGTTTTTCGCCCCGGTCACGGGGACTTTACCTACCAGGCCAAATACGGCATCCGGGACCACCGGGGTGGCGGGCGGGCCTCGGCCCGGGAGACGGCGGCCCGGGTGGCTGCCGGCGCCGTGGCCCAGAAAGTCCTGGATCGGCAAGGTCTGGTCATCCTGGCCTATACGGTGGAACTGGGCGGGGTGCCGGCCGCCTTCAAGGATGAGACCTTCATCTGGAACAACCCCTTTTTCTGCGCCGACCCGGAGGCGGTGGCTCCCATGACGGCCCGGGTGGAGGAGGTGCGCCGCTTGGGCGACTCCCTGGGCGGCGTGGTGGAACTCCGCGTCCGGGGCTGCCCTCCGGGCTTGGGGGAGCCGGTGTTTGAGAAGCTGGATGCGGTTTTGGCCCTGGCCCTGATGAGTGTCGGCGCGGTCAAGGGGGTGGAGATCGGGGCAGGCTTCGCCGCGGCCCGGATGCTGGGCTCCCAGCACAACGACCCGCTCATTCCCGGCGGGTTTGCCTCCAACCATGCCGGGGGCATTTTGGCCGGGATCTCCAATGGCGACGAACTAATTATGCGGGCCGCAGTCAAACCCATCCCCTCCATCGCCCGGGAGCAGCAGACCATCGACGTACAGGGCCGGCCCCGCCGGCTCAGGGTGAAGGGGCGTCATGATATCAGCGCCATCCCCCGCATCGTACCGGTCCTGGCCGCCATGGTGCGCCTCACCCTGGCCGACTTTCTCCTCCGGCAAAAGGCCCTGGGATGAGCGTTACCATCGGCCTGATTGGCGGCGCCGGCCAGATGGGTCAGTGGCTCAGGCGGTTCTTTGAGGCGCGGGACTTCCGGGTGCTGGTTTCCGACCTGGGCACCGCCCTTTCAGCCGTGGAGGTGGCTTCCCAGGCCGACGTGGTCATCCTCTGCGTCCCCATCCCCGCAGTGGCCCAGGTGGCCAAAGAAGTGGGACCGCATCTCAAACCCACCGCGGCCCTCATGGACATCGCCTCGGTGAAGCAGCGCCCTCTGGCGGACATGCTCAAGGCCTTCCCCGGAGAGGTGGTGGGCACCCACCCCCTCTTCGGCCCAGGCGAGCCGCACATCGCCGGTCTCACCGTGGTGCTCTGCCGGGGCCGGGGGGAACGTTGGTTCAATTGGCTGAAAGAATTGCTGACGGAAGCCGGCGCCCGGGTCCGGGTAACCACCGCCACGGAACACGACCGCCTCATGAGCGTGGTCCAGGGGCTGGCCCACTTCATCCTCATCGCCCTGGGCACCACCCTCAGCCAGATGAAGGTGGCGGAGCAGGACCTGGAGGACTTCGCCACTCCCACTTTTTCGGCGCTCTACCAGTTGACTCGGAAGCTGCTCAGCCAGGACGCCAAGCTGTACGCCTGCATCCAGTTGCAAAATCCGGCCAATCGCATGACCCTGCGGGCTTTCAATGACGCGGTGGCCGACATCCTTTACTTCATCCAACGCCAGGATGCCGCCGGCTTGGTGCGCTTGCTGGAGGAAATCAAGTGAAGGTACTGGAGGGAGGAGGCCAGGGGCCCGAAGGCCCCCTGCTAGTCCCCTTCGCACCCCTGCCCCCAACCCCTGATCGGATGGTGGGGAGGGGAGTTTGAGGGGAGGGGGGAGCCGGATTCCCCCAGCCCTCCCCTCAAGAGCCCAGGTTTTCAAAGCCACAGGAGATCGCCATGCTGGACCTGCGTTTTGTCCGGGATCACCTGGAACAGGTGCAACAGGCCCTGAAAAACCGCGGCCTGGATATTTCCTTTGACGAGTTCCTGGCCAAGGACGCCTGGCGGCGCGCCGCCATCACCGAGCTGGAGAGCTTGCGCCACCAGCGCAATAGCCTTTCGGAAAAAGTCGGGCAACTGAAAAAAGCCAAGCAGGATGCGGAAGCCCAGGAATACATTACGAAAGTCAAGGAAATCAACCAGGCCCTCAAAAACCTGGAGGCCCAGGTGGACGAATTCGAGCCCTGGGTGCGGGAGTTTCTCCTGGGCCTCCCCAACCTCCCTCACGAAACCGTGCCCCTGGGGGCCTCCGCCGACGACAACCCCGTGGTGAAGATCTGGGGGGAGCCCCCCCGTTTCGACTTCGAGGCCAAGCCCCACTGGGAGATCGGCGAGCGCTTGGGCATCCTGGATTTCGAGCGGGCCGCCAAGATCACCGGAGCGCGCTTCGCCTTGCTCAAGGGGGCCGGCGCCCTCATGGAGCGGGCCCTCATCAGCTTCATGCTGGACCTGCACACCAAGCGGCACGGCTACACCGAGGTCTGGCCACCCTTCATGACCAACCGGGCCGCCATGACCGGCACCGGCCAGCTCCCCAAGTTCGAAGCCGACCTGTTCAAGCTGGAGGGCTGGGACTACTTCCTGGTGCCCACCGCCGAGGTGCCGGTGACCAACATCCACCGGGAGGAAATCCTGAAGGCCGAGGACCTGCCCCTTTATTACACCGCCTACACGCCCTGCTTCCGCTCCGAGGCCGGCTCCTACGGCAAGGACGTCCGGGGTCTCATCCGCCAACACCAGTTTGACAAGGTGGAGCTGGTGAAATTCGTGCTGCCGGAAACCTCCTTCGACGAACTGGAGAGCCTCCGGGCCAACGCCGAGGCCGTGCTTCAGGAGCTGGGACTCCCGTACCGGGTGGTGGTCCTGTGCACCGGGGACATGGGCTTTGCTTCGGCCAAGACCTATGACCTGGAGGTTTGGCTGCCGGGTCAGGGCCTCTACCGGGAAATCTCCTCCTGCAGCAACTTCACCGACTACCAGGCCAGGCGGGCAGGCATCCGCTTCAAGCGCCCGGGCGGCAGCGGCACCGAGCTGGTGCACACCTTGAACGGCTCCGGCTTGGCCGTGGGCCGCACCATGGTGGCCATCCTGGAGAACTGCCAGCAGGCCGACGGCAGCGTCATCATCCCGGAAAAGCTCAGGCCGTACATGGGCGGGCTGGAGAAGATCAGCCTTTGACGAGGGGCGGAAGGACGGCGCCAGAAGCCGTAATTGCCAAAGTCCATGAGGCTATTGGCGGCAATGACTACCCCGGCCATGCCTATCTCCAGGGAAGCTACGAGGGCTGTGAACCCGCAGCAGAAGGAGGCCCGTTTCGGGGACGCCGGGATTGGCGGGAGCTTCCCCCCGACTTTTTAGACGCCCCCGCCGCCGCGGTGAGCCAGTTCGCGGCAGCCGGGTTCCGGTTTTTCCTGCCGGCCTAGCTCATCGCCGACCTCCAGGGGACCCTCCAGCACGCCGGCCCGTTGTTCCACCTGACCCACGGCTTTTTGGACGAAGGCGTCGAGATTCCGAAGAAAGGCCGGATCTTCACCAGCCGTTTCGGCAGATCCAAGCTCATCAACCCCGGCGCTACGGTGCGGCCACGACCTTCGACTACGCCCGCTGCCGCCTGGCGGTGTGCTCCCGGGAGGAGGCTTGGGCCATCGTCGCCTATCTTAACGACCGCCGGGAGAAAGATGCCTTGGGACTGGACCAGAAGCGCATCGACGCGGCCCTGGCGGCCTGCTGGCGGGAAAGGGTGCGCTTGGCTCCCGCTGCTTAGGACCTGAAACGCCACCTGGAAGAAGAAGAGGCCTGTCTTGCGGTCATTCAAAGAGAAGCCGAAAATCCTTGAAAATCCCGCTGGCCCCGGATGGCAAAACCAAGGCCGGGAAGCAGAAAAAGCCCCCGGCCAAGAAGGCGTCGGTACGGTAGGGAAAGGCAATCGGCCTAGCGCGCCGCCTTCACCTTGTCGTTGGTCTTGAAGGGCCCCCCCTTGAGCGCGGTGGCCACCGCGCCGGTGGTTCCCAAGAGTTCCGTCACCTTGAGTTCCCCTTGGACCTCATCCGCGGTAAATCCCAGAACCGCATGGGTCTGGGGGTTCACCACCTCTTTGCCGGGAGTCACCACCCGCAGGCGGTCGCCGGTCTTGACCCCGGCATTCTGCCCCAGGTTGAGATAGACCTTTCCCTCCTTGGTGAATTCCACCCGGCCGAACCAGTCCACCTCCATGATCGCGGTGCCGATTCTGAGGCTATTGTCCCGGGCGAACTTGCCGGCGGATTCGGGCCGCAACCCGTCGCTGCCGGCGGGGGCCACCACCGAATCCGTCTTGTTCCCGAGGAACGCGTCATAGACCTCCGCGACATAGAAGCCGCTGCCCCCTTTTTCCGGGGGCACCACCCCGGTGAGGATGACGGCCTGGACTCCCAGGTAGTCCCCCAGGGCCTGAAGGTTGCGGCGCAGCGAGAGCTTGCCGTGAATCCCGGATTTGGCCAGGGCCTCCTTGACCTTCTCCGCCGGAGCCACCTTGACGTCTTTCTGCCGACCCAGGGAGTCGGCCAGAGCGGTGGCGAGAGTCCGGTTCAGCCCTTGCTGGGAGGAAGGCGTTTCCGGATCGGGCACTACGGCCACCGCCCGGCCGCTGTACGGGGCCTTGTCTCCCCGGGTGCGGGAGACGTACCCGCCCAGCCCCTGTTCCCGAAGGATGCGGTCCACCTCGGCCCGCACCATCTCCTGGAGTTTGTCCGGAGGCACGGTCTTGCCCGCGGCCTTCTGCTGCTGATCGGCCACCCGCTTGGCCAGGGCATCCATGAGGTAAGACTGCATCCCCTTGAACTCCCTACCCTTTTCCACATAGATATACTCCGGCTGGTCCGGGTAGGTGAGCCAATAGGGGTTCTTGCTGCGCACATAGGGCTTGCCGTCCACCATCACCGTTTCCTGCTGGGCCTCCGGCGGCATCGCCTCTTCGGCGTCCTCCCCTTTTTCCCAGCCCACCCATTGCTTCATTTTGTCCATGGTGCCGCAGCCGGCCGCCCCCAACCCCACGGACAGGCTCAAGACGATCATTCCCCACAGCCAACCTCTGTGGCGCATACGCGCTCCTGCACGATCAAAATAGGGGCCTCTGGGGGGCAGCCATATCCTCCGCCCTGACGGCCCCGGTAATAGAAAAGCCCACGGGGATCATACCCCGTGGGCTTTGATCATGTCAACCGCTTTTGCGGCTTAGAAGAAGAACCAGGAACCGAAGCGGACGGAATGGGCCTCACCCATGTTGGTGGTCCCGATGGTCTGGTAGTAATCCGCCCGGGTGTAGGTGTACTGCAGACCGAACTTCAAAGCGGTGATGGGCCGGTAATACAGGTCGGCGGAGACTTCCCACCAGGTGTGCACCGGATCCACGAGGAAAGCATCCGGGTTGGAGCCGCCCAAGCGGTTGATGTCGTAATTGCAGCCCAAACCCGCCGCCACGTTCATGAACCACTGGTTGGTGAAGTAGTAGTTGGCCTGGACATAGCCGCCCCAGGTCTTGGTCAGGCGGCGGTCGAAGAGCAAATTGCCGGCAGCGTCGATCCCCTGGAACCGGAACTGACTGTTCACGCCCGTGGCGTTGCCGATGAAGTCCAGCCCCTCACCCACGTAAGCCTGCACCGTCAAGGCGGAAGTGCCCGCCAGGCTCTTGGTGGTGGTGGGGATCACCGGGATGAACAGGGTGCCCTGGACGACCCAGTTGTTCAGGTACTGCTGGTTGGGCTGCCTGATGATGCCGGTGGCAAAAGTGCTCCCGCCGTTCACCGCGACCACACTAAAATCCCCGGCGCGGTAGCGGCTCCGCTGCCAGGCGCCCGCCACCTGGGCCACAAAACCCCGGGGCGCGCCATAAAACCCGGCCTTGCCCCAGAGGTCGCCTTCCCACTGGATCTTGGCCTGGATCTGCGGGGTTTCCGAGGTCTGGCCTTCCAACGGTCCGGTAGCGGCGGAGGGAGGGTAAGGCACATTGCCGGAATCGTTGGTGTCAGTGGGTTTGCCCACCAAGGCCGACAGAGTCATTTTGCCCTGGCCCAGCCCGAAGGTCTGGGTCACCCGCACTTGCGCCAGCCGCTGGGTGGCGACGCCGTGACCCTGGAAGGGACCGTCCTGAATGAGTTCCGGGTAGAACTCAGAGAAGTAGCCCCAGTACTGGCCGAAAAGCAGTTCGGTTTCCGGCCAGTTCAAGCGGAAGAAAGCATGACGCAACCGGGGCCTATAGGAGTTGGAGGCCGACTGGCGCTGGTCGCCCTGCTCGTCGAAGTCAACTTCCATGAAGCCGGTGACCTTGGCGCCCCACAGCGTGGGCCCCTTGATGGTGAAGTTGAAACGGGAAGACTGGGCCGTGGCGTTGAAGCGGCCATGAGTGGCGTTGGGATCGTTGTTCCGCCGCGGCGGGGTGTTGATGTTCTTGGGCAGCGCCGCGGAATCCCAGTAGGCTTCCAGCTTCAGATAGCCGCCCAGCGTGAACTCAGTCTGGGCCAGGCCCACCGCGGGCAGGGCCAGCAAGGCCGCCAGCACAAAGGCAAATAAGACGTTCTTTTTCATAATTCCCCCCTTGAAGTTATGGAGTAGTACCCATTTCTCCTTTCCATGTTGCTTAACCCTCTATTTTACTTGACTTTTCCGCACCTCCTTTCAGCCTTTCATTTACCCGACGCCATAGTAAATTGGCGCGCCACATTTGTCAATAAAAAAATTTGAAAAAATCCGGCCCCTAGGCCCGGAACGTCTTAGGTTTCTCCCGCCCTTCCGGCGTTCTCCGAACCGGGTTCCCACCTCCTCCAGGCCGCGGGGCCTAGCAGGCGGCTCCCAGGGTATCCCAGATGAAGGCCAGGATGCCGGCCAGCACCATATTACCCTCCACCAGGGACTCCAACATCAGGCCGGACTCCATGAGGTCCAGGCGATACAGGGTCAGATATGCCAGGGCATAGAGGCCCCCCAGGCTCAGGACATAGCCCAGGGAGGGGACCAGCCCGCTTACGGCGGCAACAAGCAAGGCCGCGGCAAAGACCAGGCATCCCAGGGACAGGAGGTTCAAGGTGCGCCGGCGCCCCAGAGCGATGGCCAGGGTCTCTTTGCCCACCACCCGGTCCCCTTCGATGGCCAGAATCTCAAAGAGACCGGAGCGGATGAAGACCAGGCCGAAGACAAAGAGGAAGGCCACCACGGTGGCAGCGCTCAGGGGGCGCTCCGAGCAGACCACCGGGATCAGGGCCGCCAGCACGCCCCAGGCCAGGGAGGTGAAGACCGTCTTGGAGCCGGGGATCTCCCGCAGCGCTCCGATGCGGGTGAGGGCTGCCACGGACTCCGGCACGATCTTGAAATTATAGACCAGGCCCAGACCGCTCATGAGCAGCAGGAAGGCAAAGGCCACCGGTCCCAACACCAGCCCCAGCCCCAGGGCGGCCAGGGCCGAAGCGGCCCCGCTCACCAGCAGAAACTGCCGGTGCCGCCCGTAGAACATGGACTGCACCGGGTCATTGAGCTTGGAGGCCGCATCGGTGAAATGGTTGAGGATGTGCATGGCGTAAATATAGAAAAACGCCACGAAAAAATACTTCCACTGCGGCTGCACCTGTTGCAGCAGGGAGGAGGTGTAGCTCAGGCAGCCGGCGCCCAGGGCCACATAGAGGTTGGACTTGAGAAAGAAGCGCCAGACACGATAGAGATAGTTGGCCAGGGACCCCGGTTTGAAGGCCCAGGCGTGCTTCAGGGTGCTCACCACGTTGCTGATGAGCCAGTGGGGGGTGGAGGCGCCGGCGGTAACCCCCACCACCTGGAAGCGGCTCATCTCCGCCAAGTCCAGCTCCTGCTCGGTCTCCACGTGATAGGTGGGGATACCCGTGGCCCGGGAGATTTCCACCAGGCGCTGGGTGTTGCCGCTGTTTCTCCCCCCCACCACCACAATGGCCTCCACCTGCCGGGCCAGGGACTGGATCTCGCCCTGGCGGCTGGCGGTGGCGTCACAGATGGTGTTGAAGACCTTGATATCCGGGAACCGGGCTTTGAGCTGCGCCACCCGGGCGCTGAACTGGGCTTCGCTCTGGGTGGTCTGGGCCACCACAATAACCTTGTCCAGCTCGGGCAGGGCCGCCACGTCCTCAGCGGTGGCCACCACATAGCCCCGTCCCCGGGTGTGGCCCAACAGGCCCCGCACTTCCGGGTGGTCGGCGTCGCCCACAATGACCGTGGCATAATCCTCCTGGGCCCAGCGCCGGATAATGGCCTGCACCTTGGCCACCCGGGGGCAGGTGGCGTCGATGATGCGCACCCCGGCGCCTTCCAGCTCCCGGCGCTCCTGGGGCGGAATGCCGTGGGCCCGAATCACCACCAACCCCCGGGGCCTCTGGCCCCGCTCCAGGACGCGGATGCCCCGCTCCTTCAGCAGTTCCAGGACCTGGGGATTGTGAATCAGCGGACCGTGGGTAAAAATCTCCCCCTGGTTCTGGTTGATGGCCTTGAGGACCAGTTCCATGGCCCGTTTGACACCCATGCAGAAGCCGGAGGTGCGTGCGATGATGACTTTCATGGCCAAGATTTTCGGTTTCGGTTCAGGGTTTCAAGCTTTACAATAGGCTTGTCCAGCCGGTGGCCAGGGTCTGGGGGCCGGAGGCCCCCACCGGATTGCATGGAAGTGGCTCACATCGGCATCACCGGCTCTGGCTGAGGCAAATTTACACCGAAATCCGAAATCCGGAAACCGAAATCCGCACCGGCAAAGCGGCGTCTGAATGGAGACCCTCACCCTGCTTTGGGGCACCGTCTGGCTGCGCCCCTATGTCTTCATCTTTCTTTTCTGCTACCTGGGACTGGGCACCCTGGACCTGGGTTTGGGCCGGACCCTGGTGTTTCTGGTCCTGGGCTACCTGGTGGCCTGGGCGGCGGAGTTTTCCGCCATCCACACCGGGTTCCCCTTCGGCCGCTACATCTATATCCCCGCCACCCTGGATCAGGAACTCTGGGTGCTGGGGGTGCCCTTCATGGACTCCCTGTCCTATGTCTTTTTGGCCTACGCCAGCTTCGCCACCGCCCGCCTGGCCCTGGGCGGCCTGCGCCCCGGGGCGGCCCTGGACGGCTCCTGGGGACTCACCATCCTGGCCGCCACCCTGATGATGACCCTGGACGTGATCATCGATCCCGTGGCCCTCAGGGGCTACCGGTGGTTCCTGGGCCAGATCTACGGCTACCCCGAACCGGGAATCTATTTCGGCATCCCCTTGAGCAACTTTGCCGGCTGGTGGCTGGTCGCCGCGGTAATGATTCGCCTGCTGCAAGCCCTCCTCGCCTCCCTGCCCCCACGGCCGCCCTGGAGCCTGGGCCAAGGCCGCCGGCCTCTTCAGGCCCTCCTGGGCCCCGCCCTGTATCTGGGCATCCTGGCCTTCAACCTCGCCGTCACCTTCTGGATTGATGAGCCCCTCTTGGGCTGGGTGGGCCTCTTCATCTACATCCCCTTCCTCACCTGGCTGGGAGTGAAGGTGGCGGCAGAGCTGAATTTGGGGGAGGGGCGGGGGACCGGCGGGCCCCCCTCCCCCTCGGCCCCTCCCCCAACCCCTTACAGGGGGTGGGGGGGAGAGATTGACGGGAGAGCGGAGGATCGGCAATCCCCCGGCCCCCTCCTCAACTGCGCTTCGCCTCCAGCACCACCTTCAGTCCCCGGGCCAGGCGGTGAGCGGCCACAAGGCTGGCGCGCCAGAAGCGGAGGAGCAGCGGGAGACGGCGCCAGTCCTGCCGCAGCCAGCCAACGGCGTCCCTAAGGGTGGGAGCAACGGAGCGACTGACGGCTTGGGCGATGAAGGCCGGGATTTCTTCCTGGGCGGGGTCGGTGATGGCCCTGAGGGCACAAAACGGCAAGCCCCGGCGGTTGGCCAGGGCCGCCAGGGCGGCGCTTTCCACTTCCAGGACCGGGTGGCTCAGGCGCGAAAGCGTCGCGCGGTGATCAGCCTTGCGGATGACTCCGGGGCAGGTGACGAAGGTTCCCAGGCAAGCGGGGAGGCCGGCCTCCCTCAGGCGGGCCAGCAGGTCCTCCCAGGGTCGCAAGAGCGGCGGGCCCGGACTTTCCTCCAATTCCCCGGTTTGCGGCTGGTATTGCCAAAAAGCTGCGGCCACCACCACCTGCCCAACCTGGAGATCAGGCCCCAGGGCGCCGGCGAACCCGGCGGAAATGAGGACAGACGGCTGAAAACGGGCCAACAGCGCCGCGGCCGCGGCCTTGGCTGCCTCCTGGCCCATGCCGCTCAGGGCCAACACCCCCCTTCCCGCCCCCGTCGGAAAGTCCCAAGCCGGAACTCCCAGCCCTGCCAGACGCCGGGCCCGGGCCAGGCGCAAAAAAGGCCGCACCTCTTGAGGAAGGGCGGCCAGGATGAGCACGGCAACCGGTTCTGCCGGCATGTCCAGGGGATTCAGCGGGATTTGGGCGCCGGCAGGGAAGAACCCCCGGAGGCGTCGGGCGGCGGCAATTCCGGCTCCACGGGGATGCCCTCGCCCACCTGGCGGGGCCGGCCGAACCGGCGTCCCTGCACCAGCAGGTTGCCGCTTTTGTGGATAACGGTGCGGTCGTCCAGGATGATGAGGCCGTGCCGCTCGGAAATCTCCGAATAGTATTGGTACTTCATCTGTCTCTGGTTGAGGCGGTATTTGAAAAACAGGAAAAAGATCATGTAGATGGTGACGATGAGTCCCAGGCCGGCCAAGATCCAGCTCAACAATATGAAGGTATTATGGCCCAGGGAAGCCAGCCAGGACATGATATAGTCCAGGTGGTAGAGGGCCAATACGGTGACCAGCAGCAGAAACAGGATGGCCAACAGCGGCAGCCGCCGCACCTGCCGCACCACCGCGTCCAGCTGGTTTTCCGCCTCCCCCTCTGGTTGCTCGGCGGGTTCTTCGCCCAGGAAATAATTGAAGCCGGTGATGATCACTCCCATCAGGAAGGTGAAGACGATGGGAAAGGCGAAGGCCACAAAGAGGTATTCCTTCCAGGGAAAGGGGGTGTAGACGCGGTGGTACTTGTCATCCGAGGACCACAGGGCCACCACGATGAAAATCACGATTTCCAGGATGCCGATGAGCTTGAGGTAGTCGAAGAAGAGCTTTTTACGATCGGCCTTGGTAAAGTAGGAGGCGAGTCTGGACATTGATCCCTCTCGGGGCCAAATTTCCCCTCTTAATTGATACCAGAGAGCCGGCGTCCGGTCAATGAATTTGTGCCCACCGGCCGGTTGCCGGGCCGGCAGATGCCGGGCCCCCCTCCGGGGGTACGGCGACGTTTGGGGCCGGCCCCACCCGTTCTTTCCTCAGGAGTTCAGGCCGCAGCGGGCCAACAGTTCAGCGAGCCGCTGGCGGTAGGTATGGTCCCGGTGGGTGCGCCGGTGTCCCTGTCGGGCAATTTCCTCCCGCTCCCGGGGATGCGCCAGATAGTAGGCCAGGCGTTCCTTAAGTTCCGGAATGGCGCGATAAAGGACGATCTCTGTCCCCGGCTCGTAATGCTCCGGGATCTCCTCTTTAAAGTCGCACACCTGAAAGGCGCCACAGCCGCAGGCCTCAAACACCCGGGGGTTGAGGCCAAAGTCCCATTTGCCGAACCAGGTGTGGATATTCAACACCACGTGGGCCCGATGGAAGATGCCGGTCATCTCCTCCGGGGTAAAAAACCCGTCCTTGACGAGGCACCTTTGCAAAGGGGAGTGCAGGTCCAGGTGCTTTTTCCAGGGCCCCCAGATGCCCACCCGGAAGTCCCGGGCCAGCAGGCAAAGGATTTCCTCCCGGCCGGGGGACCAGTCCCCGGCGAAAGCCACTTCATAGTCGGCTCCGGGGGTTCCCAGGCGCCGGTGCACTTCCGGATAACACCCCACCGGCAGATAGAAAACCCGCTTTACCCCGGCCTCCCGGTACCGGGGGAGGCATCCCCGGGCGTTGGTGAAGTAATAGTCGTAATATGGAGCCTGCGCCAGGGACCGCCCCAGTTGGAACGGATCGTTGAGCCACCAGCAGATGGTGGTCACCCGCCGCTGTCTCACCGCGGCCACCAATTCGCCGGGCAGATCCATGCCGAACACGGCCAACAGCGCGTCGGGGCGAACTTCCTCCAGGAGTCGAAGGAGACTCTGTTGCAGGGACCGCTGGAAGGCCTGGCGGGAGAGCCTCTTCAACAGCCGCCCCTTAAGCCCCCGGTTGCCGAAGTCAAAGCGGTGCACTTCATGTCCCATGGACTTCAGGGTCCAAAAGACATAGTCATTCATGGGCACGGTTTTCAAGTGCCCCGGCACCGCCAGGATGATCTTCACTTCAGCCTCGCTTCAGATGTGGCCGGAACGGGCAAGCCGCCCACCGCGGGTGGAATCCGGCCCCGTCCTTGGGCATATCACCTTCAAGCCCTAAAAACAAGACGCTCCCCGGGGGGGCCAGTGCATCGTTGCGGTCCGGCAGGTCAGGGAACCAGCCCGGGGCTCTCCCGAATCTGACAACAATCGGTGCGGGGGTTCCCGTTCCCCCATCTACCCAGGGAACGGGAACCCGCAAGGTAGCCTGATGGCGAGAAATGGTCACGGGGAGGGCAAGGAATCCGGCTCCCCAAAGGTGAATTGAACGGAGGCCACCCGGGGCGGGTTTCCCCGCCCCGGCGGCATGGTTTACTTGGTCTCTTCCGGCGACTTGGCCTGGGGTTCCCGGGCCTCCAGCTCCTTATACCACTCGGAGTGATGCTTCTTGGCCCACTTGCGGCTCACCTTGCCGTCCACCAGCGCCCGCCAGGTGCCGGGGTTGGCGATGGTGCCCAGATAGGCGTGGGCGACGACCGCGGCCACAAAGACCACGGCAAAGAAGCCGTGGACGGTGGACAAAAGGCAGTTGAAGGTCAGGGGCAGGCTGTTCTTGAAGATGAGCAGGATGCCGGTGACCCCCATGATGAGGGTGAGGACCGCGGTGAACCAGAGGAAGATCTTCTGGCCGGCGTTCAGCCTGCCGGCCGGCACCTCCACTTCCCGGCCGCCCAGGTAGCCGCCCCGCTTGGCCAGCCACTCCCGGTCATAGGGGGCGAATTTGGCGTCCTTGGCCCACAGCGCCACCGCGGCGATGCCGGCGGCCACGAAGATGAGGCCCGTGACCCAGTGCACCACCACTGCGCTTTGCGGAGAACTGAAGAACATCTTTAGGAGCGTGACGTTGTTGTAGAAGAAGATGTAACCCGTAAGGGTGAGCACCAGGAAGGAGACCATGCGGATGAGGTGCGTCCAACGTTCGGTTACGTTGAAGCGCTCGATCTCCGCCGGCTCGTAGGTGAAGTCCGCGCCTTTGGGGCCCTGGCCGGTGTAGTGCAGGGTGAGCCCGAAGACCAGGAGCAACAAGAGGATGCTCACGTAGGGCGTGAGATACGTCTGGTGGAATTGGTTGACGTAAAAGGCCCAGGGCTGGCAGCCGAAGAGTTTGCCGGAGCTGATGGTGACGGGTTTGCCGTCGGGGCCGAACATGTCGGTGACGATCTGCCCTTTGAACATGTGGGCTTCTGAAGAGTGGCAGTCGCCGCAGCCATTGGCCCCCAGGGCCAGGCTGGCCGGGGCCACGTTGTGGTTGATGTTGAAGCCTTCGGCGTGGCCGGCCCAGGTGGTGTCCGGGCCGCTCACCAGCTCGCCCTTGTCATCCAGGTAGTACATCATGCCGCCCTTGTGGAAGAAGGGCTTCACCTGCTGGAAGCGCTTGTTCCCCTGGAGGGTCTCCTTGAAGGCCGTCAGGGCGATCTTGATCTGCTCCGGGGTATGGAGCTCAGGTTTCTGCGGGTTCTTGGGCTTCAGTTGGGCCTTGGCCTTCTCGTAGCCCTTTTTCAGCTCCCGGGCGAACAGGGGATAGTTGATGCCGTCCTTGTCCTGGTTGCTGAAAAAGATGCTCTTAAAGCGGTTCACCGGCCAAAGCTTGCCGTGTTCATCACGCTGGTAAGAAGGATGCCAGGTGAATTCCTCCCCGATCTTCTTGGCGCCTGGGCTGGGAAGCATGGTGGGGTAGTTCACCATCATGCCGGTGGTGACGTCAAAGCCCTCAAACCCGGCGCGGTGCAGGGCCGGGATGTGGCAGACCTCGCAGGCCAGCTTTTCCAGGTGGTTGGGCCGAATGGACAGGTGCGCCGGACGGGGCGCGCCCATGTAGCCCTCTTCATGGCACTGCTTGCAGGTCTTCATCCCCACATAGTCCAGGTCGTCCCGCACCGTGGAGACGTTTTCGTCCCCCTTGGCGAACTGGTGCTGGAGTTTGGTGATCTTCCGCTTCGGGTCTTCAATGGACTGGTGGCAGTCGGTGCAGGTCATGCCCTGGAGGTTGTGGACGTCGTGGTTGACCCGGTCATCCCAGGAAAAGCCCCGCTTTTTGACGTCGGAGATGCCATGGCAGAAGACGCAGTTCTCCGCGGGCGGCGGGTACGACAGATCCAGGACGATCTTGCCGTCGTCATTGAACAGCCGTTTGTTATAAACCACTTTGGGCTGCTGGCCGTCCCGGACGAAGCCACTGACCTGGCCGATGCCCGAGGCCGCGGTGCCGGCCCACTTGTAGTTCAGCATCTTGAGCTGGCGGGTGCGTTCATTAAAGTTGTAGCCCGGCAGGTGGCAGACGAAACAGTCGGCCTCCACCACCCCGGTCTTGTCCCATTGGCTCTGAAAGTAGTCGCCGTCCAGACTCTGGGCCAGCTGCGGCTCGGCCTTGAGTCGGGTGTCGTAGCGCTTGCCGTCCCGGTCCATTTCCAGGCCGCCCCCGCCCGGGTGGCAGGAGCCGCAGGTGGGCAGATTCATGCCCTGGGGGTCCCGGGGGCCCACGCTGATCCATTCGAAGGTGGTCAGGTCAATCTGATCCGGGTGGTCGTTCTTCTTTTTCGCCAACTGGCGAAACGAGGGCGGTCAGAACTTCCCCAGCATGCCGTCGGACAGGACCCAGGGCTTCTTCTGGTTGAAGTCGTCCTTGATCCGGTCCCAGCCCTGTTGGAAGTGAAAGCCCTTGGTGATTTCGTCGTAGTTGTGGCAAGCCCCGCAGGTCTGCCGGGGGCTGTAGGGCTGATCGGCGTTTTCGCCGGTTAGGGGGTTGATGGTCTTGCCATCCTCGGTTTTCAAGTGAAAGGGCACGCAGGCCCGCACCTTGGCTGCCGTACCCGGCGGCAGCAGGAGGAGCCAGCCGAGGATCACGGCCAGACACCCTCCGACAGTGAAGAGAACTTTCTTCATGATATGGTTACCCTCCTCGTGAGGTTTCTTGGTTCAGCGTTCAAAGTGGCCCGCAAGACCACCCCCCCTCATGATCCGCCCTCACCCCGGCCTGAGCCCCCCCAGGGGAAGAAGGCCGGGATGGGGGAGGCAACTTCTCCTCTTGCACTAGGCTACCATTTGGCGGATTTCCGTCACCACCGGCGGGATGAGGTCCGACCAGCCCAGGGGCATGAAATGAATCCCCTGCACCATGGGGGCCATCGTTTTGGCCAGCTTCAAGGTGATCTCCAGGGCCTTGTCCTTGCGGCCCTCGGGCGGCACGCCCTCCAGCTCCCTGGTAAGCCAGCGGGGCACGGTGATGCCCGAGACGTTCTCATTGATGAACTGGGCCATTTTCGGCGATTTGATCACCAGGAGCCCGTACATGATGGGTACCTTGAACTGCTCGGCCCGGCGCACGAAGCTTTCGAAGATGGCAGGGTCGAAGACCGCCTGGGTCTGGAAGAACTGGGCGCCCTGCTCCACCTTCTTTTCCATTTTCAGGAGTTGCAGGTCCAACGGCTCAAAGCCGGGATTGACCACTGCGCCCAGGGCCAGGTCGGTGGCCTGGGTGAGGGGGTGCCCTACCATGTCCCGGCCCTCGTTCAGTCCTTTGGCGATCTTGAGGAGCTGCACCGAGTCCACGTCGAAGACCGGCTTGGCCGCCACGTGGTCGCCCAGGCGGATGTGGTCGCCGGTGAGGCAAAGCACGTTGTCGATCCCCAGGGTGCAGGCGCTCATGAGTTCGCTCTGCAGAGCCAAGCGGTTGCGGTCCCGGCAGGTGATCTGGAAGAGGGGCTCCACCCCGGCCTGTTTGACCAGCACGCTGGCCGCCAGGGCCCCCAGGCGCATCACCGCGCTCTGGTTGTCGGTGACGTTCACCGCGTGAACGTAATCCTTAATGCTCAGGGCTTCCCGGACGAATTCCGGGGGCGGGCCGCCGTTGGTCCGGCTGCAGCCCTTCACCGGCCCCACTTCGCCGGTGAACACGAAGGTGCCCTTGTGGAAGAGTTCCGTGAGCTTCATGAGGCCACCCTCCCTTCCTTGATATACAACGTCCGGGGCTTGGCCATCCGGCTGAAATCCTTGGGCTCCACGTAGCGCTTCAGTTTGTCGGTCTCCCCCAGGGCCTTGAGGCGGTTGAAGATGAGGATCCAGGCGCAGTCCCGGGTGTGGTCCACCTCGCACTTGCCGGCCTCGGCGCCGCCGCAGGGGCCGTTCAGCAGGCTCTTGGCGCAGCGGGTCACCGGGCAGATGCCGCCGGTGTCGTTGAGCACACATTGCCCGCAGTCCGAGCATTCCTCCATGGCCAGGGCCCCGGGGACCACGGTGTCCAGGTGGCCCACGGAGTTGAGCCCCACCTTCACCGGTTTGGTGAGGCCGTACTGCTCGGTGAGGTAGCGGGTGATCTGCACGGCGCCGCCGCACCCCAGCACCAGGAGGGCGTCGGCCGCCTGGATTTTCTCCGTCAGGGGCTTGAGCACCGGGTCGGACTTGGCCACGTTGCAGGTGCGCTCCGGGGTGGCCTCAAAAACGATTTCCTTGCCGTGGGCTTTCAGTTCCTGGGCCAGTTGGGACACTTCCTCCACCCCGCCGGTGAGGCAGATTTTGGCGCAGCCGTCGCAGCCCACCACCGCCACCTTGCGGTAGGGCTCCAGGGCCGCCAGGACCTCCTCCAGGGGTTTTTTAGTAGTACCGATCATGGACGTTCTCCTTGGTTGGCATAAGGTTGGCCCGTCCGGGGTGCCTTGTCGACCCGCAGCGGACCGTAGGCCAATTTTAGCAAAAGTGCATATGCGGTGCTATGGCCAATTGCCATAGGTGGGGTTTGTTCAGGATTGCCGGCTGACTGAAGGGTAAGCAAGAAGTCTGCCAAGATGAAAGACCCGAAGATTAACAGATAACTTACTTATATTATTCATTATTTATTATCCATGCAAAACCTCCTTGACAAAAGTTAACAATTCCCCTTAACTATTGTAAATAAATTAACAGCAATCGAGGCGCCATGACCCTCCCCCAACTGGACAGCTACTGGGAAACCGTCCTGAACACCATGATGGACGGCCTTATGGTGGTGGACCCCAATGGCGTCATCCTGGCCGCCAACCAGGCCATGGAACGGCTCACCGGGTTTTCCCGGGAGGAGCTGGTGGGCCAGCCCTGCACCATTCTCAACTGCGACACCTGCAAAGGGCTGCGTCCCCAGGAGCCCGGCAAGCAGTGCAATCTGTTCAAAAACCAGCGGGTGCAGCGCATCCAGTGCACCCTCCTCAAGAAGGACGGCACGCCGTTGAAGTTTTTGAAAAATGCCGCGGTGCTCCGAGATGCCCAGGGGAAGGTCATTGGCGGGGTGGAGACCATGACCGACCTCACCGAGGTGCTAGCCCGGGACCTGGTCATCTGCCGCCTGCGCCACGAACTGAATCGGGAGGACTCCTTTGAGGGCCTGGTGGGCAAGTCCCCGGTGATGCGCAACCTCTTTCAACTGCTCAAGAGCGCCGCGGCCTCGGAGGCCCCGGTGATTATTTACGGCGAGTCGGGCACCGGCAAGGAGTTGGCCGCGGGGGCCATCCACCGTCTCAGCCCCCGGGCCAAAGGGCCGTTCATCAAGGTGAACAGCGCCGCCTTAAACGAGTCCCTGCTGGAGAGCGAACTCTTCGGCCACGTCAAAGGCGCCTTCACCGGCGCCGACCGCACCCGGGTGGGGCGCTTCGAGGCAGCCCACGGCGGCTCCATCTTCCTGGACGAAATCGGCGACCTCCCCCTGGCCACCCAGGCTAAGCTCCTAAGGGTTCTCCAGGAAAAGACCATTGAAAAGGTGGGCGACCAGAAGCCCGTCAGGGTGGACGTCCGGATCATCACCGCCACCAACCAGGACCTGGCCCGTCTCATGGCCCTGGGCCGCTTCCGGGAGGATCTCTTCTACCGGATCGGGGTCATCCCCATCAATCTGCCGCCCTTGCGGGACCGGCGGGAGGACATCCCCTTGTTGGCCGAGGCCTTTATCCGACGGGCCGCGCTCAAGGCCGACAAGCCCATCGAGAGCCTCAGCAAAGCCGCCCTGGACCTGCTCTTGGCCTATGACTGGCCGGGCAACGTCCGGGAACTGCTAAACGTCATCGACTATGCTTTCGTACTCTGCCCCGGGGGCCAGATCGAACCCGGGCACTTGCCGGCGCACCTAAACCAGGTGGTCCCCCTGCCGGAGCGCGGCTGGCGGCCGGAGTCCCAAAGAACCAAGGCCGAACAGCGGGACCTCCTCCTTCAGGCCCTGAATCGGACTGGAGGGAAAAAGACCGAAGCGGCGCGGCTTCTGGGGGTCAGCCGGGTCACCTTGTGGAAGTGGCTCAAGGAGCACAACCTGCACACCGAAACGGTGATCCGGTGATCTAGGGGCAGGGGTGAAGAGGCTGTGAGGGGAGAAACGGCAGAGCATTGCTTTCCGCCCCACCCCAAGCTCCCCTCCCACCCTCCCCGCAGGGCGGGAGTGTGCCGGAGGAGGCCGGGACTCGGCCCCGGGGCCCCCTCCACTGTTTTACTTTGCTGGTCCGGCCCCGGGGAAATCCCGGCACATGGTGGCACCACAAACGGGACAGGCCATTTCCCGGCAGGGCCTCCCCGGACGGTGGGGGGCCTTTTCCCCACAGGAGGGGCACACACAGTAGGCCGGACGCCCCGATTGCCGCTGGTTGCCGAAACCGCAGCCACACTGAATTCCAGGTGATTTCTCATCAACCATCTGAGGATCTCCTTTTATTAACTATTGTTCATTTTATAAACCGGCCGCACCCCGTTGTCAAGGAAGTCCGGCTGACAAAAACTCTGGCTCTTCCCGGCTAGGTGTGATACCTAGAGCAATACTTCAGGTGAGATGATGACCCAAGTACGCACCCGTTTTTCGCCCAGCCCCACCGGCGCCCTGCACTTGGGGGGGGCCCACACCGCGCTCTTCAACTGGCTCTTCGCCCGGCACCACGGCGGCGTCTTCATTCTGCGCATTGAAGACACCGATGTGGAGCGTTCTCAGGCCCGGTTCACCGAAGAGATCATGGAATCCCTGCGTTGGCTGGGCCTGGATTGGGATGAAGGGCCGTATTACCAGTCCCAACGTCTGCCCATCTACCAGGACTATATCGAACGCTTGTTGGCCGCCGGGGCCGCCTATTACTGCGACTGCGACCCCGAGGATCTGGAGACTCGCCGAAAGGCCGCCTTGGCCAGAGGTGACAAGCCCCGCTACGACGGCCGCTGCCGGGAGCGGGGACTTCCCCCCGGGCCCAAGAGTGCGGTGCGCTTCAAGACCCCCAAGGAGGGGATTACCGGTTGGGACGACCGGATCAAGGGGCCCATCGCTTTTGAGAATCAGGAACTGGACGACCTGGTGATCCGCCGGGCCGACGGCATCCCCACTTATAACTTCGCAGTGGTGGTGGACGATATCACCATGGGGGTGACCCACATTATCCGGGGCGACGACCACATCAGCAACACCCCCCGGCAGATCGTCATCTACCGGGCCCTGGGGGTGGAGCCGCCCCTGTTCGCCCACATGCCCCTGATGCTGGGCAAGGACCGCACCAAGCTCTCCAAACGCCACGGGGCCCTGCCGGTGCTGGCGTACCGGGACCGGGGCATCCTCCCCCAGGCCCTGAACAACTACCTGGCCCGCCTGGGCTGGTCCCACGGCGATCAGGAGATCTTCTCCATGGAAGAGCTGATCCGCTACTTCTCTCTGGAGCACGTGGGCAAGGCCCCGGGCATTCACGACGACGAGAAGCTCCTGTGGCTGAACAGCCATTATCTCAAGGAGACCCCGCCCGCCACGCTGGGCCGGCTGCTCTTGCCGTTTTTGGCCCAAGAAGGCATTGCAAGCGCCGATGTGGCCAAAGCCGCGGCGGTGGCCGCCACCCTGAGCAAACGGGCCAAAACCCTGGCGGAGATGGCAAAGGCCGCCAGCTTTTACTATGAAGACCCCCGGCCCTATGATGAGAAAGCCGCGGGAACATTCCTCACCCGGGAGGCCGCACCGGTCCTGGCAGCCTGTGCCCGCCGTCTGGAAAGGGCAACCGAACTCACCGAGGAGACTCTCACCCGCCTGCTCCAGGACCTGGCCCAGGAAACCGGCAGGAAGCTGGTGGAGGTGGCCCAGCCCCTCCGAGTGGCCCTCACCGGCAAGACCATAAGCCCCAGCCTGACGGAGCTCATCCCCATCCTGGGAGTTGAAGAAACCCGGCGCCGCCTGCAAAATGCCTTGCAGTTTGTGGGTGTCTGAAGTATGGAAACAACTACGGAGGAAAGCCTCATGTCGGATGTCATGCAACCCTACAGAAAGAAACAGGCCATTTTGTGCCTGCTGGTGTTCGCCTGCATCGGCGCGGCGTTCCTGGCCCCCAACGCCCTGGCCACCACCGGGGCCGTCCTGCTGGCCATCGTCTTCGCCCTGGTGGGGGCCAAACTTCAGCCCGAACCCCCCCCGGAAGAACACCATCATTGAGAGGGAGGCCCCTGTGGGTGAGGCGGGGACTTGAGACCCCTGTCCCCCTCCCCTCATTCCGGCTCGCCATCAGCAATGGCGAAACGGAGCCTGGGTCCTTTTGGGCCAGAACAATCCTTCAGCATCAGGGGGTGGAGGAGCGGGGTTCGGGGGTAAGGTAAGGGAGTTCGCCCCGCTATCCCACTCCTCCCACCAATTGTCACCTTCATCCATAAGGAGGGCAGGCCATGCGGATTGCATTGATCGGTCAGGCGGCTTTTGGTGCGGATGTGTTGAAGGGTCTGCTGGAGAAGGGTCACAACGTGGTGGGGATCTTCTGCCCCCCAGACCGGGGCGATAAAATGGATCCCCTGAAGGCCGCGGCCCTAGAGAAAAACCTCCCCGTCTTTCAGCCCCAACGCATGAAGGACCCGGAGGCCTATGACCAGATGGTGGGCCTCAAGCCGGACCTGGCCGTCCTGGCCTTCGTCACCGACATCGTGCCGGGCAAGGTCCTGGCGGTGCCCAAAATCGGCTCCATCTGCTACCACCCCTCCATCCTGCCCCGCTACCGGGGGGCCTCGGCCATCAACTGGGCGGTGATCAACGGCGAGACCAAGACCGGCCTCACCATCTTCTGGGTGGACGAAGGCATCGACACCGGCGACATCCTGCTCCAGAAGGAGGTGGAGATCGGCCCCCAAGAAACCACGGGGGAAGTCTACTTCAACAAGCTCTACCCCCTGGGGGTGGCGGCCTGCGTGGAGGCGGTGGAGCTCATCGCCCAGGGCAAGGCCCCCCGCATCCCCCAGGACCACTCCCAGGCCACCTACGACCCGCCCTGCGATGAAAAAGTGGCGGGGCTGGACTGGGGCAAACCGGGGCGCCAGGTGTTTAACTTCATCCGGGGCTGCGACCCCCAGCCCGGGGCCACCACCACCTTCCGGGGCGAGAAGGTGAAGCTCTTCAACGCCCGCTTCCTGGATGACCTGGAGCACCAGGCCCCATCCGGCGAGATCCTTGAGGTCCACACCGACTTGGGGGTCACGGTTGCGGTTCAGGGCGGGGCGGTGCGCCTCACCCGCTTCCGCACCAAGGCCCTGGGGAAGGTGAAGGCTGCGGATTTCATCCAGGCCGTGAACCCCAAACCGGGGGAGAGGTTCGGCGCCTGAGGCGCGCGGAAAAGAATTTTGGGAGCCAAGGGGGGGGAGCGTCGCCCCCCTGCCCTCAGGATGAGCTTCGCCCATTCCCCTTGAGGCTGTGGGTTTTTATGGAAAAAGGGCCTTTAACCCCGCTGAAATCCCGCTACCTGGTGGCCAACTTCATCGGCCTGGCCATGATCGCCTCGGTGTTCGCCTATGCCGGGGTGGTGGAGGTCCTGAAGCGGGCGCTGGACCCGTTTAGCGGCTTCGGCCACCTGACGCCGGATTTCCGGGAAGGATTGCGAAACGTCCTCCTGGGAGCAGCGGGGATCATTTACTTCGTTATCATGTTCGGCCAACGCAAATTGGTGGGCAGGAACCGGCAGTTGCTCCCGGTGGCCACCTTCCTCGCCTTTGTCCTGGCGGAGCTAGTGGCCATTTTCGGGCTGATGCTCTTTTTGCTCACCGGCAAGTCCATCGATTTCTATATCTTCTTCGCCATCTCTTTGTTGTATTTCTGGGTCTATTTCCCCAAATACTCCACCTGGGAGGAAGTCATGGGGGAGGCCCCGGCCGAACCCGACAAGCCCGCCTGAACCGGCCACCCGGGTCCGCCATGAACCGCGTCGGCATCTTCTACCATCCGAGCTTCAGCCGCAAAAGTTACATGACCGTGGGCAACCGGCTGCGGGACTTCCCCGAGGCCCTGGAGGAGGTCCTGAAGCTTCCCAACGTGCGTATTTTTGAATGCCCCCGGGCCGACGAAGAGCTGATCCTCAAGGTGCACGCCCCGGACATGCCCCGGCTGGTGGCCCGGGACAGCCTGTGCTCCACGGCCTACGAGTCCGTGGGCGGGGTGGTGGCGGCCATGGAGGCCCTGGCCAAAGGCGAGCTCAGGCGGGCCTTCTGCTTCATCGGCGCCGGCGGCCACCATGCCGGCTACCGCCAGTTTTGGGGGGCCTGCTGCTTCAACGACGTGGTCATCGCCTTGACCCGGGTGCGGGAGATCAGCCCCTGGCGGCGATTCGCCATCTTTGACACCGACGCCCACCACGGGGACGGCACCCGGCAGTTGGTGGCCAGCGACCCTGAGGTGCTGCACGTCTGCTTCTGCGGCACGGACTACGCCTCGGCCGACGGCTCCAAGGTGGACGTGGACGTTTACCGCTTGGCCTGGCGGCCGGAGGTCAACCGGGACTACGTGGACGCGGTGCGCCGCCGCCTGCCCCTGGTGCCGCAATTCAAACCCGATCTCCTGGTCTGGTATTACGGCTTCGACACCCACGCCGACGACTACGGCGCCCTGGGGCTCACGGAAGAGGCCTTCCTCGAGATCGCCGACCTCATGTGCTTCATAGCCGAAGACTGCGGCCTCCCCCTCCAGGTGGTCCTGGGGGGCGGCTCCCTGTCGCACCTGGCCGCGGCCACCATCCCGCCGATCATTAAGCGCCTGGCCGCACCCTAAAGGGCCCCGCCGGATTCGCACCGCCCGCCGGTAAAGTTACTGGTGCCGCGGCCCGATACCCAGACAAGATTACGGCTCAGGAGAGGGGAAGATGCTCCAGGGGCAGGGGGAGACCGGCTTCTTCCGGCAAATCCTCGACAGTTTGCACGACGGCGTCTATTACGTTAACCGCCAGCGGCAAATCACCTATTGGAACCAGGCCGCCGAAGGCATCACCGGCTATGCGTCCTCGGAGGTCCTGGGGAGCCGCTGCTCCGACAACCTGCTCCGGCACGTGGACGGCGAGGGCAACTGCCTCTGTCTGGGCTCCTGCCCCCTGGCCGCCACCCTGGAAGATGGGGAGGCCCGGGCCGCGGCGGTGTTCCTGCACCACAAGGCGGGGCACCGGCTGCCGGTGGCGGTGCGCATCTCCCCCTTGCGCAACCCCGCCGGCGAGATCGTCGGTGCGGTGGAGATCTTCCACGACAATTCTGAGGAGGTGGCCACCCTGGCGCGCCTCCGGGACCTGGAGGAAACCGCCTACCTGGACGCCCTCACCGGCATCGCCAACCGCAAGTACCTGGAGCTGTTCCTGGCCGCCAAGCTCAATGAATTCCAGCGCCACGGCTGGGCCTTCGGCCTGATCCTGGCGGATGTGGACCTCTTCAAAACGGTCAACGACACCTTCGGCCACACTACCGGTGACCAGGTCCTCAAGATGGTGGCCCAAACCCTGGCCAGCAACTGCCGCTCTTTCGACTTGGTGGGCCGCTGGGGTGGCGAAGAATTTCTCTGCGTCATCGGCCACGCGCCCACTGCCCGCCACCTGCACCGCACCGCCGAGCGCCTCCGCCACCTGGTGCAGCACTCCTGGGTCTCCTTAGGGGAGTTGACCATCCGGGTGACGGTTTCCCTGGGAGCCACCCTGGCCCGCCCGGAAGATACCATCCCGGCCATGATCCAGCGGGCCGATGCCCTGCTATACCGCAGCAAGGCGGGCGGGCGCAATTGCGTTTGCCTGGGATGAGCTGATCTCCCCTCCGGGTGGGGATCCCTCCCCTTGATCCTGCCCGCCGCCCCTCCCTCCTGTTAAATTTTTATCCCTTATTTCGGGGAGGGTTGTTTCTCACGAAACCATGCCTATTTTCTGTATAAGCTCATTTCAGGGAGGATAAAACCCATGGCTGATCCGGTGGTGGAAAAAGTTCCCCAGGGCTACCGGGTGGACGGAGTGGATCTGCTCCGGAAAAACTGCGGCTGCGGCGGCCTTTCCGGCCCGGGAGGGGCGGGTATCGGCGATTGCTGCATGACCTACTCCACGGTCAAGCACGAGGGCAATGTCTATTACTTTGTGGCCAAATACACCACTCCCAATACCACGCTGAACATCGAGTACGGCTACCGGGTGAAGAAAGGGGATACCGAGGTGGATGTGCACGTCTATGACACCAAGGGCCCCAAGACCTTCAAATACGGCGGCGCCCCCCCGCCGGACCTGGCCGTCTGGCAGGGCAAGGGCTGGGAGGTGGTCTCCCGGTTTGAACGCAACATCGAAGGCACCGGCGAGCCCATGCCGGAGTGGTGCAGCCCCGAGGCCTGCCTCCGGCCCGACATCGCCCTGATGTCGCCCCACGGAGAAAAGAAGAAGGAACGTTGAGGGCAAGGCCGGGAAGCAGTGGCTTCACCGCCCTTCTCCCCAAATCTCCAGGCAACTCCCCCACCTCACCGCTGCGGCTCCAGGACCAGATCGAAGGTCCCCCGGGTGGTGCCGCTTTGGGGGTAGTGCTGGGTGATCAGGGGGCGGTACCCCGGGGCGGAAACTTTCAGATGAATATGCGGGGGCCGAAAGGTGTAGCGCGGCGGGAAGTTGCTTTCGAAGCGGTAGCCCCCGTCCTGGTCGGAAAACAGCGTGGCCCGGTGGTCGTCGTCATACTTGCCGTCGGGCCCTGCCAGCCACAACTCGATCTGCGCCCCGGCCAGCGGCAGGCAGGTGCCGGCGGCCCTGACCGTGCCGCTCAGGACATAGCCCTGGCCGACGCTGGCCCGCACTGGCGCGCCCGGTTGATAAAACGGCCCCAGCGCGTCGGGCGCGGTGGGCCGGCACCGGTCCCGGGAATCGGCCGACCCTGCGGCCAGGCAGACCACAAGAGCCAGAAACAGCCCGCCGCCATACAGTTTTTCCATTGCCGCCTCCCATCCGGGGGGGGCGGCCGTCGGCCGGCCCTTCCCCTTCCTGGCCCGCCGGCCTGGCCACCTCCCCCAAACAACCTTTTTCACCCCCTGCTAAACCTGTTTGCCATCAAATCATCATCAGTGCTCCCGGCCCGGGAAGCCAGAGCCCGGGTATTTTCCGGTGCACCGTTTGGGGAATCAGGCCGGATTTGCTATAATTATAAGAAAGGCCTCGGCCTTCTTTGCCTATGTTAACCCAGCGATTGCAGACCATCGAAACCCAATTCGCCGACCTGGAAAAGCGCCTGGCCGACCCGGAGCTCATCCGCAACCAGGAGGAATACCAGAAGGCCAGCAAGGAACACGCCGAGCTGGCTCCGCTCATCCAGGCTTTCCGACGCCTGCGCCAGGTGCAGAAAGAGCTGGCCGACAGCCTGAGCCTGGTCAAGGAAGACACGGACGAAGAGCTCAAGGCCCTGGCCCGGGAAGAGGTGCAGGCCCTGAAGGAACAGCAGGCCGAATTGGAGGAGGAGCTAAAGTTCCTGCTGCTCCCCAAGGACCCCAACGACGAAAAAAACGTCATCCTGGAAATCCGGGCCGGCACCGGCGGAGAGGAGGCCTCCCTGTTCGCCGCCGATCTCTTCCGGATGTACACCCGGCTGGCCGAGCGCCGGGGCTGGAAGGTGGAGGTCCTGAGCCACTCCACCACCGGCTTGGGGGGCCTCAAAGAAATCGTCGCTGCCATCTCCGGCGACCGGGTTTACAGCCAGCTCAAATACGAGAGCGGCACCCACCGGGTGCAGCGGGTGCCGGAAACCGAGTCCCAGGGCCGCATCCACACCTCCGCGGTCACCGTGGCCATCCTGCCGGAGGCCGAAGAGGTGGACGTGCACATCAACCCGGAAGAGCTGCGCATCGACGTCTTCCGGTCCTCGGGGCCCGGCGGCCAGTCGGTGAACACCACGGACTCGGCGGTCAGGGTGACGCACCTGCCCACCGGCCTGGTGGTCACCTGTCAGGACGAAAAATCCCAGCACAAGAACAAGGCCAAGGCCCTGAAAGTGCTCCGGGCCCGCCTCTTGGACGCCAAACTCCAGGCCCAGCAGGCCCAGATCGCCCGGGAGCGCAAAAGCCAGGTGGGCACCGGCGACAGAAGCGAACGCATCCGCACCTACAATTTCCCCCAGGGCCGCATCACCGACCACCGCATCGGTTTGACGGTCTATCGGCTCACCGAGGTCCTGGATGGGGAACTGGACGAATTCATCCAGGCCCTCACCACCCATTTCCGCACCCAGGCCCTCCAGCAGGCGTAAATGACCGAGCCCCCCCGGACCTGGACCATCCTGGCGGTGCTCAAATGGACCACCAGCTATTTTCAGGAAAAGGGGGTGGCGGAGCCCCGGGCCTCCGCCGAGGTCCTGTTGGCCCACATCCTGGGCGTGAGCCGCCTGGACCTGTATCTGCGGCACGATCAACCCCTCACCCCCGAGGAACTGGCCTCGTTCAAGGCCCTCATCCGCCGCCGGGTCCAAGGCGAACCCACCGCCTACCTCACCGGCCACAAGGAATTCTGGTCCCTGGACTTTCTCGTCACTCCCGCCACCCTCATCCCCCGCCCGGAGACCGAAGTGCTGGTGGAGGGCTTGCTGGAAGTTGTGGGGGAGAAGGCTAAGGGCCTGCGGCCTTTCCACCCTCCCCCACACCCCCTCCCCCAATACCATATGCACGGGTGGGAGAGGGAGGAGGCAGCTGCGCCCCCTGCCCTTCCTTCCCCCTCGCCCCTCGCGCTGGAGGTGGGGGTGGGGTCAGGGGCGGTGGTGGTGGCGTTGGCCCGAGAGTTGCCCGGATGGCGTTGGTTGGGGGTGGACATCTCCGCCGGGGCGTTGGCGGTGGCCCGGGAGAATGCCCGGCGTCTAGGGGTAGCCCACCAGGTGTGGTTCCTCCAGGGCAACCTGTTGGCCTGCCTCAAACCCGGCCCCCGGTTTCAGGTTATCGTGGCGAATTTGCCTTACATCTCCCAGGAGGAATGGGACAGCCTGCCGGTGGAGGTCAGGGAATATGAACCCCGGACGGCATTGTGGGGCGGGCCGGACGGTTTGGCGCTCCTGACCCCCTTTTGTCGGGCAGCACACCGGTTTCTGGCTCCCGGAGGCTGGTTGGCGCTGGAGGTGGGCGCAACCCAGGCGGAGGTGGTTGTGGCTCTACTGGCGGAATCGGAAGGGTATGCCCGGCTGGAGACCCTCACCGATTACCGGGGCCTCCCTCGCGTCATTCGGGCCAGGCGAGTCGGGAAGGATTAAAAGGTGAATTCGGCCTTGAGGACCCCGGCGTTGCCCTCCCCCTTGCGGGGATTGGCATCGTATGTCTTCCAGCCTTCCAGGTTCGTTGCGGAAAATCGCACCGACTGGCCGTTTTCGTTGGTTTTTTCGTAAAAATTGCCCGATACCAGAGATGCGGCCACTCCACCGGTGGGGCCGCCGCAGCCGCTGGCCAACAGGACCAGGACTGCGACTTTCGCCAATACCCGACGGACCTTCATGCCCCCTCCCCGCCAGTTTCCGATCCCTTCGGAGACTTGGCTCAGAACAGCCTCCGGTTGCTCAGCTGCCATGACTCAACCGCACAAACAAGGTTTACGGGGTTGGCCAAGTTGCCCGGGTTTGGCGGCCACATGTCACTTCACCGCCGGTGGAGGGTGCCGGACAAAGCGTGTGGGGGCCACACGGGGTGGGAATCCGGGGTGGAAAGAGCCCAGTCCGGCCCTGGGCTTCCCCCACCCATGATGGGGCCACCATAGCACCATTTCAGCCAAACCGCAAGACAATTCTGTTGAGCGGGTCAAGGGCCTCACAAGGACGCAGGCCCGACGATGGTGCCGGCCACTGCCGATGCCGCGGTCACCGCCGGGTTGGCCAGATAGACCTGGGACTGAGGATGGCCCATGCGGCCGGTGAAGTTGCGGTTGGTGGTGGCGATGGCCACCTCGCCAGGAGCCAGGATGCCCATATGGCCGCCCAGGCAGGGCCCGCAGGTGGGCGGGCTCACCACCGCCCCGGCCTCCATGAAGACCCTGATGAGGCCCTCGTCCAGGGCCTGCCGGTAGATGAGGGGCGTGGCCGGAATGACGATGAGGCGCACTCCTTTGGCCACGGTGCGGCCTTTGAGAACCTTCGCCGCCAACCGCAAGTCCTCCAGCCTGCCGTTGGTGCAGGAGCCGATGACCGCCTGGTCGATCCTGATGCCCTCGGCCTGGGACACCGGGTGCACGTTCTCCGGCGACGGCGGAAAGGCCACCAGGGGCTCCAGCCTGCTGACGTCGTAGGTCTTGCTGAAGGCGTAAGCCGCGCCCGGGTCGCTGGCATAGCATCGGTACGGCCGTAAAGCCCGCCCCTGGACATAGGCCAGGGTGATGTCGTCCGGCGCCATGATGCCGTTTTTGGCCCCGGCCTCCACCGCCATGTTGGCCATGGACAGGCGCTCCGCCATATCCAGCCGATCGATGACCTCCCCCACAAACTCCATGGCCATGTAACGGGCGCCATCCACCCCGATGTCGCCGATGGTATGCAAAATCAGGTCCTTGCCCGTTACCCAGGGGGGACAGGCCCCCAGGTACTCGAAGCGGATGGACTCGGGCACCTTGAACCAGGCCTCGCCGGTGATCATGGCCGCGGCCAGGTCGGTGGAGCCCACTCCGGTGGCAAAGGCCCCCAGGGCCCCATAGGTGCAGGTGTGGCTGTCTGCGCCGATGATCAGGTCCCCCGGGCCCACAATGCCCTTTTCTGGCAGCAGGGCATGCTCCACCCCCATCTCCCCGCCGTCATAGAAATGGGTAAGCCCCTGCTCCCGGGCGAATTCCCTCAGCGTCTGGCACTGGATGGCCGAGGCGATGTCCTTGTTGGGCGCGAAGTGGTCCGCCACCAGCACCACCCGCTCCGGGTCAAAGACCTTCTTGGCCCCAGACTCCCGGAACTCCCTGATGGCAATGGGCGCCGTGATGTCGTTCCCCAAGGCAATGTCCACCGTGGCCAGGATCAACTCCCCCGGCTCCACATACTCTCGGCCGCAATGCGCCGCCAAAATCTTTTGCGTTATCGTCTGCGGTTTTGCCATGCTCTGCTCCTGCATGATGTTGGTGGGGAAGGGGGCAGGGGCTTCGAAGCCCCTGGCCCTCCCCCCACTTCTCCTTACAATTCCTCCGGCTTCCCCAGCTTGGGGCCCATTTCCTTGGAGAACTTCAGGCGGTTCAGGCCGTTGATATAGGCCCGGGCGCTGGCAGTGACGATGTCCGGGTCCACCCCCTGGCCGGTGACGGTGTAGCCGTCGTCCTCCAGGCGCACCGACACCTCGCCCAGGGCTTCGGTGCCGCCGGTGATGGAGGACACCGAGAATTTCAGCAGCCGAGGCTTGGCCTGGGCCAGTTTGGTGATGGCCTTGTAGGTGGCGTCGATGGGGCCGTCGCCGAATTCGCTCACGGTTTTCAGCTCCCCGCCCACCCGCATCTTTACGGTGGCGCTGGGCTTCACCATGGTGCCGGTCAAGACCACCAGCTCCTCCAGCTTCAGATGTTCGGGCACCGACTTGTAGATGACCTCGGTCTCCACCAAGGATATCAGGTCTTCGTCGAACACCGTCTTCTTGCGGTCCGCCAGGTCTTTGAAGCGTACAAACACCCGATTGAGTTCGTCGTCGTTCAGGTAGAAGCCCATCTCCTGGAGCTTGGTGCGGAAGGCGTTGCGGCCGGAAAGTTTGCCCAGGGGCAGACTGGACTTTTTGATCCCCACGTCCTGGGGGGTCATAATCTCATAGGTGCTGGCCTCCTTGAGTACCCCGTCCTGGTGGATGCCGGACTCGTGGGCAAAGGCGTTGGCCCCCACGATGGCCTTGTTGGGCTGCACGATGACCCCGGTGAGTTTGCTCACCAGGCGGCTGGTGGGAAAGAGATACTGGGTGACGATGTCGGTGTCCAGGTGAAAGAGGTCTTTGCGGGTGGTGAGGGCCATGACGATCTCTTCCAGGGAGGCGTTGCCGGCCCGTTCGCCGATGCCGTTGATGGTGCACTCCGCCTGGCGGGCGCCGTTGGCGATGGCGGCCAGGGTGTTGGCCACCGCCAGTCCCAGGTCGTTGTGGCAGTGCACCGAAATGATGGCCTTATGGATATTGGGAATGTGTTCCACCAGGTACTTGATCTTGGCGCCGAACTCGTGGGGGATGGTGTAGCCCACGGTGTCCGGGAAGTTCACCGTGGTGGCCCCGGCGTCGATGACCGCCTGGAATACCTTCGCCACATAGGCCAGGTCGCTTCTTCCCGCGTCCATGGCGGAAAATTCCACATTGGCGCAATATTTGGCGGCGTGCTTCACCGCCGCCACCGCCTGCTCCAGCACCTCTTCCCGGCTCTTTTTAAGCTGGTATTTCAGGTGAATGTCGGAGGTGGAGATGAAGGTGTGGATGCGGGGGGCGGTGGCCTCCTTAACCGCCTCCCAGGCGGCGTCGATGTCCTGGAAATTGGCCCGGGCCAGGGCGGCCACCTGGCAACCGCGGATTTCCCGGGCCACGGTCTTCACCGCCTCGAAGTCTCCCCTGGACGAGAAGGGGAACCCGGCCTCAATGACGTCCACATTCAGGAGCTCCAACTGCCGGGCGATTTGCAGCTTCTCGTCAACATTCAGGCTGGCGCCCGGGGTCTGCTCGCCGTCCCGCAGCGTGGTGTCGAAAATGAATACCTTTTCCGGCATGGGAAATCCTCCTCCTCTAAAGTTGAAAAATATACCAGGACCGCGACCGCTTGTCACAGCCAGAGAAAAAAATACCGAAAGGAAGCGGGAAATAGGGGCCGGACGCCTAGGCGCCGGCTAGGAGGAGGCCCAGGGCCACCCGCCGCAGCGCGGCGGGCCGAAGGCTCCTGTCTACCCAAAGGGAGTGTGGGGGGTGAACCGGGGATTTTTTCATCCTGCATTAATTGTGGAGTATTTCCGGCACAATTGCAAGCTCAAAGGAATGTTTTGCAAGCAATTTCTCCTGTCCGGAAGTCGAGGCGATGGAGTGCAAGGGGATTCCGGAAGACCGGCCCCTTCCCTCCGATTAACCTTCGGTGATCTTTACGGACTGCTGGGCTTGGGCGCCTCTTCCTCCGGAATCGTTTCGGGAGCCGGCGCTGGTGGCCGGCGGTAGTAGTAGAGGTAGGTGCTGTAAGCTCCGGAGGCCAGGTAGAGAAGCATGAGGGGAAAGCCCATGAGCTCCGGGGCCGCGGCGATGACCACAAACAGCAGCACCAGGGCCACCAGACTCTGGAAGCGGCGCCGGGTAAAGAGCTCCGGCTTCTTGAAGCTGAAAAACTTGAGGTTGCTCACCATGAGGAAGGAGAGCACGTAGATCATCACCAGGATGTATTTATGCTTCTCTGGGGCCCACTCGCCCATCTGGTAGGAAAAGCCGATGGAGGTGGCCACCACCATGGCCGCCGCCGGGATGGGCAGACCGTTGAAGTAGCGGGGGTCCATGGTGCCGGTCTGGACGTTGAAGCGGGCCAGGCGCAGAGCGCCGCAGACCACGAAGAGGAAGGCCGCCACCCAGCCGAAGCGGCCGAAGGGCTTCAGGGCCCATAAATAAACCAGCAGCGCCGGCGCCACGCCGAAGGCCACCAGGTCCGAGAGGGAATCATATTGCACCCCGAAGCTGGAGGTGCTGTGCGTCATACGGGCCACCCGGCCGTCCAGACCGTCCAGGATCAGGGCGACGAAAATGGCCCAGGCCGCCGTCAGAAACCGCCCCTCCATGGCCGACACGATGGCGAAAAAGCCGGCGAACAGGGCGCCCGTAGTGATCAGATTGGGGAGCAGATACGCCCCCCGAATCTTACGGTCCTTCTTCTTCCGTCTGCGCCGAAATGCCATGGTGCGCTCCTTTTGGCGGGGAGGGGGCCAGGGGCCGGTGGGCCCCTGCCTCCTCCCCGCACCCCACCTCCAAACCCCATTACGGTGGTCGGGTGGTGGTTTGGGGGAGGGCCGGGGGAACTGCGTTCCCCCGGCCCTCCCTCCGATCAACTCATCACAGCCACCTTGCCACAACGCTCTCGCCGGCGGTGAGGCGGTCGCCTTTGCGAGCGATAATCTCACATCGTTCCGGCAAATATACGTCCACCCGAGACCCAAAACAGATCATGCCCAGGCGCTGCCCGCGCTCCAGACGGTCTCCCGGCTGGACGGTGGAGATGGTGCGCCGGGCCAGCAAACCGGCGATCTGGACGATTTTTATCCGGCACCCCGGTTCCGTTTCCACCACGGTGACCCGCCGCTCGTTGGCAGTAGCCGCGTCCTCCCGGTAGGCCGCCAGGAAGCGGCCGGGATAATGCCGGACTCCCACTACAATGCCCCCGGCCGGAGCCCGGTTGACGTGCACGTCAAAAACGTTCATGAAGATGGCCACCCGGAGGGCCGGTCCCACGTCTCCGTCGGCCACCTCGTCCACCAGAATGACTTTGCCGTCCGCCGGGGCCACGACAGCCCGGGGATCGGCAGGCGGGATGCGCTCCGGGTCCCGAAAAAAGTAGCCGAAAAAGATTGCCGCAGCCAGGCTCAAGGTAGCAATCGACGGCCAATCCAGCGCCAGGGCCAGGAGCGCCGCGGCCAGGGCGCCGAAGATAAAGGGATAGCCCGCCCTGGCAAAGGGTCCCGGGGTTTTCGCGGCGGTTGCCGTCATAGCTTTGGAGGCGCAACCCGTCCCCGGGGGCAATGGTCCCCGGAAGTCCGGTTTCAGGGAAACGCACAGGCGATGGGGTGCCAGTCTTTCCCGCACCGCCTTGGCGGTTTTCCTTAGTCAAACTTCAGAATTAGCGCTTCAACCAGGACATCAGGCTGCGGAGCTTCTTTCCCACCTCCTCGATGGGGTGCTCCGCCTCCAGGCGCCGCAGCGCGTTGAACACCGGCCGCCCGGCCTGATTCTCCAGGATCCACTCCTTGGCGAACTCGCCGGTCTGCACCTCGGCGAGAATCTGGCGCATCTCCTCCCGGGTTTCCTCGGTGATGATGCGTTTGCCCCGGGTGTAGTCGCCGAACTCCGCGGTGTCGCTCACCGAGTAGCGCATGTAGCTGATGCCGCCCTGGTAGAAGAGGTCCACAATGAGCTTGAGCTCATGCAGGCACTCGTAATAGGCGATTTCCGGGGCGTAGCCCGCCTCCACCAGGGTGTCAAAGCCGGCCTTCACCAGCTCGGAAACGCCGCCGCAGAGCACGCACTGCTCGCCGAAGAGGTCGGTTTCGGTCTCCTCCTTGAACGTGGTCTCCAGCACTGCGGCCCTCGTGGCGCCGATGCCTTTGGCGTAGGCCAGCGCGGTTTTCATGGCGTTGCCCGAGGCGTCCTGATGCACCGCCACCAGACACGGCACCCCGGCGCCCTTCTCGTATTCGCTCCTCACCAGATGCCCCGGACCCTTGGGGGCCACCATGATCACGTCGATGGAAGGGTCAGGAACGATTTGCCCGTAATGAATGTTGAACCCATGGGAAAACAGCAGCGTCTTGCCGTTCATATGGGGCTTGAGATCGTTTTCATAGAGCCGGGCCTGGACGTGGTCCTGGGTGAGGATCTGCACCACCGCCGCCTGGGCTGCGGCCTCGGCCGCGCTCACCGGCTTGAAGCCGTATTTCACCGCCAGCTCGTAGTTGGGGGTGCCGGGCATCTCGGAAACGATGACGTCCACCCCGCTGTCTCTCAGGTTCAACGCCTGGGCGTGACCCTGGGAGCCGAAGCCGATGATGGCCACTTTTTTTCCGGATAAGACAGCTAAATCCGCGTCCTGGTCATAGTAGATGGTGATCGCCATGCAGGCTCCTTTCCCTGGCAAAAATCAATACGAGAGAATCTTGTCCGCCTTCTTCACCTGTTCATGGAGAATCTTCATATTCCCCAGTTGGATGGGGGCGGCGGCCTCCGCACCGCGGAGGGCGAGGCATTTCCCTCAGGCATAGAGGACGCCTTCGCTCAAGCCGAAGAGCTTGGCCCGTTCCCGAATGGGAAATAGGGGGGAATCACCGGCATACAGATCGGTGGCCGGACCGTTGAGAAACACCGTGACCTCTTCCCCCTCGTTGAGGAGAACATTGGCGAACCGCAGGGCATTCCATTTGATTTGCGGGTCCGGGGTGGAAAGCACAAGGAGCACCTGCATGAGCCGGCCTCTAATCCTTCTTGGCCCGCTGGATGGCCAAGGAGCCGCTCCGAACCACGTCCAGGATGCCGTGGATCTTGAGGAGGCCCAGCACCGCCTCCAGTTTTTCGTGGGTGCCGGTGATCTCCAGGGTGTAGGTGGTGGGGCTGACGTCCACCACCCGGCAGCGGAAGATGTCGGCAATTCTCAGCACTTCGGCCCGGGATTTTTCTTCGGCCTTGACGGTGACCAAGGCCATTTCCCGCTCCACATGCTCCAGTTCGCTTAAGTCCACCACCTTGACGGTGTTGATAAGTTTGCGCAACTGTTTGATGATCTGTTCGATGATCTGCTCGTCGCCGCTTGTGACCAGGGTGATGCGGGAGACGGCCGGGTCCATGGTTTCGGCCACACACAGGGATTCGATGTTGAAGCCCCGGCCGGAAAACAGCCCGGTGACCCGGGAGAGCACCCCGGGCTGGTTGTCCACCCACACGGAAATGGTATGCCGCCTGACATTTTTCGCCGATTCCATTCTCGATCTCCTTATGCCAAGAGCATCTCGTGGGTGGCCTTGCCCGGCGGCACCATGGGCATGACGCACTCCTCCCGGTCCACCACGAAGTCCATGACCACCGGCCGGGGAGTCTCCATGGCTTTCCTGATCACCGGCTCCACTTCCTCGGGCTTGGTGGCCCGCAAACCCACCGCGCCGAAGGCCTCGGCCACCTTGACGAAGTCCGGCTGGGCCGAGAGGTCCGTGGCGCTGTAGCGCCGGTCGTAGAGCAGCTGCTGCCACTGGCGCACCATCCCTAAGAAATTGTTGTTCAGGATGGCGATCTTCACCGGCAGGTTGTTCTCCACCACGGTGGTGAGTTCCTGAATGTTCATCAGGATGCTGCCGTCGCCGGCGATGTCGATGACGATGTCGCCCGCCCTGGCCACCTGCACCCCCATGGCCGCAGGGAAGCCGTAGCCCATGGCCCCCAGGCCGCCGGAGGTCATGAACTGGCGGGCCCGCTTGAAGCGGAAGAACTGGGCGGCCCACATCTGGTTCTGACCCACCTCGGTGGTGATGTAGGCATCGCCCCCGGTCACCTCCCAGAGCTTTTCCACCACGAACTGGGGCTTGATGACTTCCTTAGATTTTTTGTATTTCAGCGGGTGCTTCTTTTCCCAGCCCCGGATGCGCTCCAGCCATTCTTCCCGGATGGCGGCCCAGTCCCGGGTCTCCTCTTTTTTCACCAGGTTGTTCAACTGGTGGAGGGCATCCCGGCAGTCGCCCACGATGGGAATGTCCACCACCACGTTCTTGCTGATGGAGCTGGGGTCCACGTCCACGTGGATGATCTTGGCGTGGGGCGCGAAGGCGTCCAGGCGGCCGGTGACCCGGTCGTCGAAGCGGGCCCCCACGGCGATGAGCACGTCGGAGTTGGCCACCGCCATGTTGGCGCAGTAGGTGCCGTGCATCCCCAGCATGCCCATCCACAGGGGATGGATGCCGGGAAAGCCGCCCAGCCCCATGAGGGTGCTGGTCACCGGAATCTGCAGGGCCTCGGCGAATTTCACCAGCTCCGCCGAGGCGTTGCTGTGAATGATGCCGCCGCCGGTATAGAGCACCGGCTGCTTGGCCGCCAGGATGAGGTCCAGGGCCCGCTTCACCTGCCGAGGGTTGGCGTGCAGCGTCGGCTGGTAGCTGACGATCTTGATGTCCTTCGGGTTGATGGGCTCCGGCACCATGCTGGCCTGCTGAACGTTCTTGGGGAGGTCCACCAGGACGGGCCCCGGCCGGCCCGAACGGGCGATGTAAAAGGCTTCGTGAATGGTGCGGGCCAAATGCTTGATGTCCGTCACCAGGTAGTTGTGCTTGGTGCAGGGCCGGGTGATGCCCACGATGTCCACTTCCTGGAAGGCGTCGTTGCCGATGAGCGCCGTGGGCACCTGGCCGGTGAAGACCACGATGGGGATGGAGTCCATGTAGGCGCTGGCGATGCCGGTCACCGTGTTGGTGGCGCCGGGACCGGACGTCACCAGGGCCACCCCCACTTTGTCCGCCGCCCGGGCGTAGCCGTCCGCGGCATGCACCGCCGCTTGTTCGTGGCGCACCAGGTAGTGCTTGATATGGGGCCGCCGGGTAAGTTCGTCATAGATGTCAATGACCGCCCCTCCGGGGTAGCCGAAGATGTGCTGCACCCCTTCCTTCTCCAGGCAGTCTAAAATGATCTGGGCGCCCGTCCTTTTCGTGCTCATGTGACTGCTTCCTTTTCCCGATACTTGGCCAAAATCTGCTCAATGCGGTCCCGGCCGGCCAGTTTCAGTTTCTGCAACCGTTTCTTTTCCAGGGTCTCTTCACTGGTTAAATACGGGCGGCGGTTAAATTCCTCCAGCCGGCGTTCGAATTCCTCGTGCTCTTCCATGCGGCGCTTCAGTTCCGGGTCCTGGTCGATGAAGCGCTGGATGAGGTCCAAATCCTGTTTCTCCATGGCCCTGCCTCATTAAACTCTGAAAAATCCAGGTAGCCTTTGATTCTAAAAAAATTCCCGATAGTTGTCAATCAACCTGTGTTTTTCTCCAGGGTTTTGCCCTTACCGCCTGCCTTGAGCCCTCAGGCGCACAGCATGGGCCGCTGGCGCGCCGCAAGGAGGCGCCTCCGCCTTGTCGGACCTCGAGGGTTCCGGGGGGTGGGGAGGCGCAGGCACGCCCTTGCAGAGAAAGGGGGGGAAACAAGGCGGGAGCGCCGGGGAGACAGGCTAAGCCGGCAGTTTTGCAGGCCTAAACAAGAAGGAGCCATGCGGGTTCCGCATGGCTCCTTCCGCCCATACAGCCAGGTGGGACTGCAACCCCCACATACCTTCGCCTTCCAGAAGCAGTGCTTGAGGCGGGCCGGCAATGCAGAATTTCCGGTCCTCTGGCTGCTGGTTCTGATATTACGATAAGCACTCCTTTTTTCGATGCAAGGGGGGCCTAAAAATTTTTTTCCAGGGAAGCAAGCGGGGTCCAAACAGTCCGGGCCGCGGGCGTGGCGGCGGCCACCGCCGCCGGCGCGGCCTGGCCCGGAGGGCGGCCTCCCGCCTGCATAATCTCCTGCAATTGCAGGCGTTTGGCCCCTGGGAGCAGGGTGCCGCTCACCTTGCCGAACCTCAACAGACGGGTCCAGGCCCGGGTGGCCACCCCATCCTGGTCCAGGAGGGCAAAGATCTGTTTGCCCTCGGTCTCCACGATGTCGGTATCCAAAATGATGGTCACCCGGCGGCCTTCAGCGGTCTGGGGGCCCACCTGAAGCACCACGTCTTCCGGTTTGGGATACGGGATGCTGGGCAGGCGAAGAATATCCCCCTCCTTCGCCGCCTTCAGGTTCAGGCGCTGGTTGTAATAGAAACTGATGGGGTCATACATGGGCCGGTCCAGGACCGTCTGCCATTTCTTCACCATGCTCCTTTGGCGCCGGTCCCACCTCCAGAGCTCCACCCGCTTGTCCTGGTAGTGGAAGCGGTACTCCATGACGGAGAGCTTGCCCCGACGGTGGGTTTCCTCCCGATAGAGGAGGGGCTTGAACTGACCGCCCTCCCAGACCATTTCCGTGGTGAACCGGCCCTGCCAGTTGCCGCTGAGGACTCCCAGCAGGCCCCGGGCCTGGCCGGTGATCTCCGCCCGGTAGCGGCCGGGTGTCAGCCGGTTCAAGGTCACCACGGCAGGGATGGAATCGTTGAAAAACCAGAAATCCACTTGATAGCGGAGCTCTTCCAGAAGCTGACCGGGGCTCTGCGGCCGGACCCCAACCGCAGGCGCCGGCCCGGCCAGGAAACAGCAGATGACCAGAAGCGCCCCGGCAAGCAGGGCCAGGGTTACGGGCCAGGTGGTCTTATCGCTCATAGGGTGGTTTCCGACCAACGGTCTGTGACTGCCTTCGGCGGCGCAGCCGAAAAAGCCACGGCGACCGCCCCTTGGGGTTTTTCTTCTGAGGCTCCGTCTTTGCCCCGGAGTCTGTCAATTATTGCACATTTTCCGGTGAATATTCCCGAAAAATCCCACCTCCGCCTCAATCCCCGGTCTCCCCTGGCGGCCGTCCGGGACCACCCCAGACACCCACGTTGAAACGCTCCTGCCACCACTCCGACAGGTCGGCCTCTTCTTCCGTCTCCTCCAGGTGGTACCGGTAGTGCTCCACAAAGGTCTTCAGCCGCTGGTAGGCCGCGTTGATCACCTGCATCCGCCGCCGGAACTCTTCCTCTTCGCCGGCCGGCGCCCGGTCGGGGTGCCAGCGCCGGGCGGCCCGACGATAGGCGTCCCGGATCTCCTGCCGGGTGGCCTCCGCCCCCAGGCCCAGACGCTCCCGGGCTTCTTTGAGGGTCATGGTCGTGGTTCGGTCCGGAGCCGCCATGGGGCAACCGCCAAGAGCCGGCCGGGGTTCGGCACCCAGCCGAGGGTTGGGATCCAAAACATTTTTCCTGCTTAGGATTATACGGCATGCCACTGCAAGAATAAACCGGCGAGCGCGGCCAGGATCGAAAAGGCCGTTCCCAGGCGCTCTTTCCCTGCCTTTACTTGTCATCCCCACCCGAACGTGGTAAGGTAAAGTAATCTTTGCAAAAGAGGAAACCCAATCGCATGCCTGTGGACAAGCGCCTGGCCCTGACGGGGGTGGAACTCAACCAGACCCTGGATATGCTGGTCAAGGAGATCGTCACGGCCTATGCCGACCTCCGGGGAGTGGTGGTGGTGGGCATCCGCACCGGGGGCGCCTATCTGGCCCAGCGGCTGGCGGAAAAATTGGGCCGTCGGGCCCCGGAGCCCCTCAAGGTGGGGGTCCTGGACATTACCTTGTACCGGGACGATTGGACCCGCATCAGCCACAAGCCTCTGGTGGGGAAGACGGAGCTTCCCGTCTCCATTGACGACCAGGAGGTGCTCCTGGTGGATGACGTCCTGTTCACCGGCCGCACCATCCGGGCGGCGTTGGACGCCCTGATGGACTATGGCCGGCCCAAACGCATCCGCCTGGCGGTGCTGGTGGACCGGGGCGGCCGGGAGCTGCCCATCTGTCCCGACTTTGTGGGCCTGACCCTGGACTTGCCGCCGCATCAGCGGGTGAACGTCTATCTGGCGGAAATGGGCCAAGCCGATGCGGTGGCCATCGAGTCCGGGCAACCGGAGCGCTCATGAGCCCGAGCCGGAGAAGACCCGCCGCCCCTGCTCCCTTGCCGCCTCTGACCCCGGAGGCCGAGGCCCTGCTGGCCCAGCGCCTGGCAACGGTGCAGGCCGCCCTGGCGGCCGGGGCCGGGGTGGAGGAACTGGTGCACCTCCTGGGCCCGGCGCCGGCGGATCCCGCTTGGCATGACCATCTGCTGGCGGCCCTGGCCAAACTGGCCCACCCGGCCACCCCGCCCCTCCTGGCCGCCCTTTTCGGCCAAGACCCGGAACGCGGCCGCCGCAAGGCCCTCAAACGGGCCCTCCACCTGCTCAGAACCCAGGGGGTGCCGGTGGCCGACGACGTGCTGCCCCGGGAGGCCCGCCCGGCAGCTCCCGGCGCGGCGCCGGTGGTGGCCCGGGTGTCCCCGGTGCTGGGCAACGGCGAGCGCTACGCTGTCCTGGAGGGCAGCCGGCAGGCCCTGGGAGCCACCATGGTGGTGGTCCGGCTGAGCGACACCGCCGGCCTCCTGGAACTGCACGCCCTGGAGGCCAACCGGGCCCAGCGGGAGGAACTCTGGCAGCATTTCCGGGAACAGGGGCTGGCTGACTGGGCCGAAGCGCCCGTGGCGTATGTGGGGAGCCTCCTGGAAGCGGCCTATGCCCTCAATCCTGCCGCACCGGCGGCGGCAGACTATGGAGGGCTCCGCAGCCGTCTGTGGCAGTTGTGGGGCAATCCCGAGGCGGCTTCCGATCCGGAGGCAGAGGTGCCTCCCTTGAGGGAACCGGAGGTGGCCGCGGCTCTGGAGCGCGCCCGGGAACTGGCCCAACATCCCCTGTTCCACACCTGGCTCCCCGGCCCCGAAGAAGTTACCCCGTGGGTGGAGAAAATCAAGGAAGCGGAAGCCAGCCCCCTGATCCTGGCGGAGCATCAACAGCGGGCAAGATTGGAGGGCATCCTGCTGGAGGCCGCCCGCACCCTTTACCCGCCGGAAAGCCGGGTTCTCTGGCACCGGCGTCTCGTGCACCAGGCCTATTTTTTCCGGCTCCGCCACCTGCCCGGGGAGGCCCGGGTGGTGCGGGCTGCGGCCCAGGACCTGGCTTCCCGGGCAGCCAGCCCCCTGATGGGCGACAACCCCTTGCTGCTGGCCCTGGTGCAGTTCGCCGTCGGCCTGGCCCTGGAATATCAGCGCCAAATGCAGCCGGGCAAGGCTGGGGGCGTGGTAGCGCCCCCCGCCGCCTCCCCCCTGATCGTGACGAGGTGACGGTGCTCCACACCCTGGCGGTAAAAACCGGCGCCCCAACCGAGCTAATAGACCTGACCTCCCGGGTCCAGGAAGTGGTGCGGCAAAGCGGGGTGACCGAGGGCGTCTGCCGAATCTTCGTACCTCACACCACCGCCGGGATTACCATCAATGAGAATGCCGACCCCACGGTCAAGGGCGACATCCTCATGGTGCTGAACAAGATCATCAGCGACCGGGAGCCCTATCGCCATGCGGAAGGCAACTCCCCGGCCCATATCAAGGCCTCCCTCATGGGAGCCGGCCTCACGGTGCTCATCAGCGGCGGGCGGCTGTTGTTGGGAACCTGGCAGGGGATTTTCCTGTGCGAATTCGACGGGCCCCGGACCCGCAAGGTTCACGTCAAGGTCAGTGAGGGCTGATGGGGGACGGTGAATTTTTCAACGAAGTCACCATTAACGGCCTCAAACTGGCCGGCTATCAGAAAGGCCAGCGCCCTATCCGCGACCGTCAGGTGCTGAAAGAGGTTCTCGATTACCTCCACATCCGGCAGGGGCTCCTGGCCCCCTATCATGCAGCCTACCCGTTGGTGGAGCCCCGGGAGCTGCTTCCCTCCTTTGAAAAAAATTTCCACGAATACCGGGAACTGCCGGGATTCTCCCTGGTGGCCTTCAACCGCCCTCTCTCCTACCAGGAGGAGATTTTCCAGTTTGACCTGCTTCACTCCCATCGGGAGGGCAAAAAGCGACACCGGGACAACCTGGAAAAGATTGCTCCCCACCTGGACCGGGAGCTCAGAAATCAGTTCCGGCTGCGCTTCGCCCACCGGGACCTCACCGACCTGGCCCACTACGAGGAGCTCCTGGGCTTTCTGTTTCATATGGACCGGGCCCAGGTCATCGCCAAAGATGAGCAGGGGGATTTCCGCCTCCTGGGGGTCTACGCTTCTTTTCCCTCAGACCTGGACGGCGAAATCAAGAGCTTCGGCCGGGAACTGGGCAAATTCAAAAAGCTGGACCACGCTGTTTACGAGCGTGAGCGGGACTTTGTCTATCAGTTCCTGATGGAGCTCTACGGGTTTCCCATCGCCGCAGAACGGCGGACCTCCGCCACCATGTTCGCCCGCAAGCTCTCCCGTCTCCGGGAGTCCTATCTCATCAAGGTTTTGGGCTCCTCAGACCGCACCATCACCAGTCTGGCCGGCTTCGACCAGAAAAAATACCCCCTGGTGGAAAAAGTGGCCCTGGTGGCCCTGCCCTCTTCCCTGGCGGACCGCCACACCTTCCTGCTTGACCAGGGTTTTTACGTGGACCCACAGCGCCGGGCCCTGATCCTCAAGGTAACCTACCAACAGCATAAGTACAATAAAAACAACATCCTGGAAGAGCGGGCGCTGTCGGTGGTGACCCAGGAAATTATCCACCCGCAAAACGGACGCCGGGAAGCCACCCTCAACCTTCTCAAGGACAGCCGCCGATTCATCAAGGACCTAACCGACATCGTGCGGGGGGAATACCTGGGGTCCATCGCCTACAAGCGGACGGAGCTCATTACCGCGCCCAAGACCCATGAAGACCGGCTGAAATGTCTGGCGGCCTGGCTGCAGAAAAACGCCCGCCGCCTGGCCACCTATCGGGACGATACCTTTAAGGCGGTACGCCGCCTCCTGCACGGTTATCTGCTGAGCCGGGATCATCGCGAGGCCTTTGCCAGGAACGCGGAACTGCACCGGGAGGCCTTGCGCCACATGGTCTACCTCAACCAGGCCCACCAGCTGCACAACCTGGAAAAGGTGGTGCGCAAGCCCACGGATCAGCGGCAGCTTGGCCCCCTGCAACGCATTTCCGCGGCGGTGTGCTTTCTGGAGGAAAAAAAGGACGAACTGCCGTATTTTTATCCTGAATTGTTCGGCAAGTGCCTGAGCCTATGGGAAGAATTGATGGAATATCCTTATTTTCGCCGGCTGCGGCATCTGGCTACCCCCCCGCCCCTCCCCTACCGCCACCGGGTATGGCAGCTGCTGCTTTTGGGCCAACGGCTCATCGAAGACCTGGCAGCGCAACACCGGCAGATCCAGGAGGAGGTGGGCCGGGGGGTGGTCTTTCCGGTGCTGCTCCCCAAGACGGAAGCGCCTCGCCAACGCCTTGAGCCCACATAACCTTGGGCGCCCAGGTCTCTTTGTGGCATTGCCGGGAGGCGGGCTCAGGTCCTGCGGTGCTGCTGCTGCATGGGCTGGGGGCCTCCAGCTTTTCCTGGCGGCACCTCTTGCCTCAACTGTCCCGGTCCCACCGGGTCCTGGCCCCGGACCTGCCGGCTCATGGGGCCACCCCAGCGGCCGCCACCCCGGATTTCCGCCTGTCCACCTTGGTCCAGGGCCTCCTGGACCTGTTGGATCAACGGGGGGTGAAGCGCGTCGTAGTGGCAGGCAACTCCCTGGGCGGCGCCCTGGCGGTGCTGCTGGCCGCCCGGGCGCCGGAGCGGGTGACGGCTTTGGCGCTTTTGGCCCCGGCCGTGGTGCTCAGACGCCACCCTCTGATCGTTCAGCTGCTGCGCCTCCCCCTGGCAGGGACTTTCACCGCCGCGCTGCTGGGGCCCTGGATCGTGCCGCTGGGGCTCAGGCTGGCCTACCACCGCCGGGAGCTCATCACCCCGGAAGTGGCGGCGGGCTACGCCCCCACCTTCCGGCCCCTGGCCAACCGGATGGGACTTATGCGCCTGGCCCGGGAGAACGACCCGTGGGCACCGACAGACGTGGCCCGCCTGGTCCAGGGCGTCACCCAACCGGTGCTCATCATCTGGGGCCGAAAGGACCGCATCCTGCCGGTGGAACAGGCCGGGGAGTTGCAGGCCCTCTTACCCCAAAGCACCGTCCACCTCCTCCCGGGGGTGGGGCACGCCCCCCAGGAAGAGGCCCCGGAGACGGTGGCCGAAATTCTCATTGCTTTTTGGACGGCTCGGGGAAACAATGATGATACCGGGGGAGAGGGCTCAAGGGCAGGAGCCCCTCTCCCCAACCCACTTCCCGCACCCTTTAACTTAAAGAGAGGGGGGAGGGAAGGTTAAGGGGAAGGAACCAGAGGCGAGACGTTTGTGCCACAGGAGCCAAGCTCCTGAGACCTTCTCCATGAAAAAAACTTCCACCAGAGAGTCACCAATGGAGCATCATGGCCAGAAACATCATCCCCTTTGAAAAAGCTAAACGCTCGGTCCAGGAAGTGGTGGACCGCTTTTCTCAGGACCTGGACGACATCCAGGAGATTGTCATCATCGCCAAGGACAAGGACGGCGAGTGGATCTTCGCCAACTCCGAGTTGGCCAACGAATTGGAGTGGATCGGCAGCCTCTACAAATTCATTCACCAGGGCATCATGGCCGAGGAGGAGTATTGATCCCCCCGGGGGTCGAGGTCCGGAGCCGACGAGCCGCACCCTAAGCCGCCAGTTTCAGAAAACAAAAAGCCAGGGCCGATGACCCTGACTTTTCTCCTTCCCGCCTTGCGCTCCCTTTATTCCGATCTGCCATGTCCGGCGGTTCCGGGGCCCCCGGCCGCTTACGGCTGCGGCTTTTTCTCAATCGGTCTCCGGCGCTCGGCCATGGGTTGGGAATCCCTCCTCCCTAGTACTTTCCTGGCTCCGCCGGGGCGGCGGCCGGCGGCTGCTTCAGCAGGGGGCACATCTGCCGGCAAAGAGCCTGCATCTGTCCCAAGAGGTCGGATAGTTCCCTCTGGGCGTCGGGCTTGATGCCTCCCTCCTTGGCCAGGGCGTCAATCTTTTGCTGGAGCTGGAGCATCAGTGGACAGACCATCCCCGCCTGGGCGGGCGGCGGGCACACCATCCCCCCCTGACCGGGCAGGGGGCACACCGTCTGAGGCGGGGCCCCAGCCGGGGGCTGGACCACCTGGGGCTGCGCCGCGGCAGGGCCGGCGGTCACGGCCAACACCAAGAATACCGCGCCGAACCCTTTGACCATTTTCATTCGCTCCTCCACCAAATACTTTCCCAAGAAGCCCGCAGGGGTTAAAAATCCAGGGATTGGGCGGTCGACACCGGCCCCAAAAGCGCCGTCCCCCAGCGTTCGGCCCGGAAGAACTCCTGGGCCAGATCCTGGACCTGAGCCGCGGTCACCCGGCACAAGCCGTTGACCACGTCCTCGATGGGGATATAGCGCCCGAAGTTGATCTCGTTCTTGGCCAGTCTGAGCATGCGCTGCTCCACGTCCTCGGCATGCAGGTAGATGGAGCCCTTGAGATACTCCTGAGCCGCAATCAGTTCGGCGCCGGAGACCCCCTCGGTTCTGAGGCGCACCAGTTCCCGGGAGACCGCCTCCAGGAGTGCCTCCAGGTGCCGGGGACTGACTCCGGCGGCGATCTCCCAGAGGCCGGTGTCGCTGAAGAACGTCAGGAAGGAATAGATGCTGTAGGCCAGCCCCAGCTGTTCCCGGATGACCTGAAAGAGCCGGGAGCTCATGTTGCCCCCCAGGATGGTCTGGAGCACGGTGGCGGCGTAGCGTCGGGGGTCGCCGGCCGCAAATCCCTCGGTGCCGAGGCAGACGTGGACTTGCTCCAGGTCCCGGGGCAGGAGGAAGGTGCCGGGGGCCGGGGCCGCGGCCTCCCGGCGGCGCCCAGGAGCGCCGTTGGCAAACGGCGCCAGAGCCGGGGCCAAGAGGTCCATCACTCCTTCGTGGGTGAGGCGGCCGGCCACGGCCACCACCAGCTGCTCCGGCCGATAGCCGGACTGGCGGTAAGCCAGCAGGTCCTGCCGGCTGACCCGCCCGATCCCCGAAGCCTCCCCCAGGAGAGAGCGGCCGAACGGGTGTCCCGGCCAGAAGCGCCGGGCGAATTCCACCTGGATCAGATCTTCGGGGTTATCTTCCTGGGCGGCGATTTCTTCCAGGATGACCTGCCGTTCCCGCTCCAGTTCCTCTTCCCGGTAAAGGGGGTGGAGCACCAGGTCAGCCAGCAGGTCCACCGCCAAGGGGAGGTGCTCGGCCAGCACCCGGGCGTGGTAGCAGGTGCTCTCCTTGGTAGTGAAGGCGTTGAGGGAGCCGCCCAGACGGTCGGCCTCCCGGGCGATGGCCAGGGCGTCCCGGCGGGCGGTGCCCTTGAAGGCCATGTGCTCCAGAAAGTGGGAAAGCCCGTGTTCCGCCTCGCCCTCATCCCGGCCGCCTACAGTGAGCCAGAACCCCACCGCCACCGAGTGGAAGTGGGAGAGCTCTTCGGTGACCACCCGGACGCCGTTAGGGAGTACGCTTTTTCGGTACACGGTCCCTCTTGGGGGGCTCCTGGGGGGCGGTCCCGGGTTCGGGTTGCAGCAGCGCCTTGCGGGAGAGCCGGATTTTCCCCTGCCGGTCGATCTCCAGCACCTTCACCGTTACCTCATCCCCCTCTTTGAGGATATCGGTGACGGCTTTGACCCGCTGATGCGCCAGTTCGGAGATATGCACCAGGCCGTCGGTGTTGGGGAGGATTTCCACGAAGGCCCCGAAGTCCATGATCTTTTTGACTTTGCCGGTATAGACCGCGCCCACCTCGGCTTCGGCAGTGAGGTCCCGGATGATCTTGATGGCCTCGTCCGCCGCCTTTTGGGTGGGGGAGGAGATGTGCACCCGGCCGTCGTCCTCGATGTCGATCTTAACCCCGGTCTGGGCCACGATATGCTTGATGATCTTGCCGCCGGGGCCGATGACCTCCCGAATCTTGTCCGGGTTGATCTGGATGACCACGATCTTGGGGGCGTGCTCCTTGAGATCCGGGGAAGGCTGGGCGATGACCTTGCTCATCTCCCCCAGAATATGGAGCCGGGCCTGCCGGGCCTGGGCCAGCGCCCGCCCCATGATCTCCCGGGTGATGCCGGTCATCTTGATGTCCATCTGCAGGGCGGTGATGCCTTCGGAGGTGCCGGCCACCTTGAAGTCCATATCCCCCAGGGCGTCTTCGTCTCCCAGGATGTCGGAGAGGACCGCCACCTCGTCGGCCTCCTTGACCAGACCCATGGCCACCCCGGCCACCGCCGCCTTCACCGGCACGCCGGCGTCCATCAGGGCCATGGAGGTGCCGCACACCGTGGCCATGGAGGAGGAGCCGTTGGAGGACAACACCTCGGAGACGATGCGGATGGTGTATGGGAATTCCTCCGCCGAAGGCAGCACCGGGGTGATGGCCCGCTCCGCCAGGGCGCCGTGGCCGATCTCCCGGCGGCTGGGCCCCCGGAGCATCCGGGCCTCGCCCACTGAATACGGCGGAAAATTGTAATGCAGCATGAAGGACTTGAAGGTCTCGCCCAGCAGGGTCTCGATGCGCTGCTCGTCCGAGGGGGTTCCCAGAGTGGTCACCGCCAGGGCCTGGGTTTCCCCCCGGGTGAAGATGGCGGAGCCGTGGGTGCGGCTCAGCATCCCCACTTCGCCCCAGATGGGCCGCACGTCTTCAAAGGCCCGGCCGTCCAGCCGCCGCTTTTCCTTGAGCACATAGTGCCGCACCACCCGCTTGTGCAGGTCTTGGAAGACAGCGGCTACGTCCTTTTCCCGGCCCGCAGCCTCCGGGCCCAGGGTGGCCAGGACCTCCTGAAACACCTTGTCCACCCCTTCCCGGCGGGCCTTCTTTTCCGGCTGAACGACCGCGGCCAGGATCTTGTCCGCCGCCAGCTCCCGGATTTTCTGGGGCAAATCGCCGTAATCCGGGGGCTCCGGCTGGGGCCACTTGGGCTTGCCCACCTCCTGGCCCATCCGCTTGATAGTGGCCAGGATGGGCTGAATCTGCTCCTGGGCGAAAAACAGGGCCTCCAGGACCTCCTCTTCCGTGGCCATGCGGGCGCCGCCCTCCACCATGATGAGGCCGTCGGGGACCCCGGCCACGATGAGGCTCAGGGTGCTGTCCTTGAGCTCGCTGTTGGTGGGGTTGAGCATGAGGCGGCCATCAACCTTGCCCACCCGCACCGCGGCCACCGGCCCTTTGAAGGGGGCCTGGGAGATCTCCAAAGCCGCGGACGCACCGTTCAAAGCCGAAATGTCCGGGTCGATCTCCAGGTCGCCGGAGAGCACCGTGGCGATGATCTGGATTTCGTTATACAGGCCTTTGGGGAACAGCGGCCGCAAGGGGCGGTCGATGAGCCGGGAGGTGAGGGTCTCCTTTTCGCTGGGACGTCCCATTTCCCGCCGGAAAAACCCCCCGGGAATGCGGCCGGCGGCATAGGCCTTCTCGATGTAATCCACCGTCAGCGGGAGAAAATCGATGCCCTCCCGCATCTGCTCGGAAATCACCGCGGTGGCCAGCACCGTGTTCTCTCCGTAGCGGACCAGGACTGAGCCGCTGGCCTGTTGGGCCAGCCGCCCCACCTCGAAGGTGAGGTCCCGGCCGCCCACATCTACGACATATTTCTTGACCATGTAAGTCTAACCGTCCTCCTACTTCCGAAGCCCCAACTGCTCGATGAGGGTTCGGTAGCGCTGAATGTCCTTCTTCTTGAGATAGTTGAGGAGCCGACGCCGCTGGCCCACCAGCTTGATGAGGCCGCGCCGGGAATGGTGGTCCTTGGCATGGGACTTGAAATGTCCGGTGAGGTATGAGATGCGCTCGCTCAGGATGGCCACCTGGACTTCGGTGGAGCCGGTGTCACCGTCATGCAACTGAAACCGGTCAATAATTTCCTTCTTCTGCTCTGCTGATAACGCCACTTTCTCCTCCTTGTAAAAAGATGCTTGCCGGCCAGGGAGCACCCCGCCCTTGCAATTTGGTGGCAATGTGTCTTGAGGGAGGGGGCCGGGGCTTGCCAACCAGGCTCTCCCGACCTTCCTCTCAAAAAGCCCCTAAAAACGTTCCGGCCGGGGAAAGACCCGGACCGGGGCCAGTATGACTCCCTGGGGTTCCCGGCGCAGTTCCGCCACGGCCAGGAGGCGCCCGTGCAACAGGACGCGCAGCTTCTGGCGCCCCGCCGCACCGTTTTGGGTCCAGGCCAGGGCCTGGCCCTGGGCCAGTCGCCGGGCCTGGGCCGACTCCACGGCCACCGCCGGCAGGTCCGGCAGGCAATCGGCCAGAGGGAGTACCCGGGTTCGGGCCGATTCAGGATCATCCAACACCTGGGCCAGGGGCAGGGCCGCACCCACTGCAAAGGGCCCCACCGCCAGGCGCCTGAGCGCCGCCAGGTGTCCCCCGCAGCCCAGGGCCCGGCCCAGATCGTGGGCCAGGGTCCGGATGTAGGTGCCTTTGCCGCAGGCCACCTCCAGGGTCAGCCGGGGCAGGGCGATTTCCTTGACCTCCAGGCGGTAAACAATCACCTTCCGGGGGGGCACCTCCACCTGCTCCCCCCGCCGGGCCAGTTGGTAAAGCCGTCGGCCCTGGTGGCGCACCGCCGAGTACATGGGGGGCACCTGCTCGATCTCGCCCACGAACCCGGCAGCCGCGGCCACCACCGCCGGCGCTTCCGGCAACGCCTGGCTGTGCGCCGTTATGGCGCCGGTGGCGTCCTGGGTGTCCGTCTCCACCCCCAGCAAAACTTCCGCCAGGTAGGTCTTGTGGGCGCCCTCCAGGAAGGGAGCCAGCCGGGTGGCCTCGCCCAAGGCCAGGGGCAACAGTCCCGTGGCCATGGGGTCCAGAGTGCCCAGGTGCCCGGCCTTCTTCACCTTCAGGGCCTTCCGCACCCGGCGCCCCACCTCGAAGGAGGTGGGCCCCGCCGGTTTGTCGATGAGCAGCAGGCCGTTTATCGGCATTTCGATCTTTAAGGATCTCAAGCCCAAGGTCGGGTAGTTGGCAGCAAATTATCAGACTGGCTCCCTGACCGCTTGGTGGTGCCTGCATGACCGCATCATCAGGCAACCCCTGCCGCCCGCGGGTCGGTTCCGGGATAATTTCCTACGCTTCTGCGTCAGCCGACCGAGCTTCTTTCAATAAAAGATGGCGTAGTTAAAACTGCTCCAGCAAAATGCTGAGCGTTGTTATGAGCTGAAACCTTTTCCATTTAATGAATTTCTAAAACCCTGGGCAGTCGGCGGCGGCTGGTCGCCTCCCACCGTTCTGCTAATCTCTCCCGGTTTCCCCCTTGCCGATCTCCCGGAACAACGCCTCCACCCGGGCGGCCCGGTCCAGGCTGTCGTCGGGCAGGAAATGGAACTCCGGCATGGTGCGCAACATGCGGGCCCGGGCGATTTCGCTGCGGATAAAGCCCAGGGCCTTGTCCAGCGCGGCCAGGACCAGCGCCTCGTCCGCGCCCTGGCGGACCACGTAATAGACTCTCGCCTGTTTCAGGTCCGGGGTCATCTCCACGTCGGTGAGGGTGAGATCCAGGAGGCGGGGGTCGGCGCACTTGGTCAACAGGATCGTGGCCAGAGCTTCCCTGAGGAGTTCGGCCACCCGGGACGGCCGCTTGCCGGCAGGGCCGCGGCGCATCAGGACTCCAGGTAGCAGAGTTCCACCTGGGAGTCCACGATTTCCGCCAGGTGCTGCTCTTCCATGAAATGCATGATCTGATCCAATCGGGCGGCCAACCGGGTGGCGTCATTGCCCACCACCGCCACCCCCACCTGGGCTTTCTGCCAGAGGTCGTGATCGTCCACTTCGGCCACGGCGGCGTCGAAGCGGTGCCGCACCTTCTCGATCAGGCTTTTCACCACCTTGCGTTTCCCCTTGAGGGAATGGTTGTCCGGGATGAGCAGGGTGAGACGGGCGGCGGCCACCACCATGAGTCGCTGCGCTCCTGAAAATCCAGTGTCCAATGTCCCGGGCTTCTAAATACTCGACCCCCCGGTCTTCGGCGATCCCCTTGCAGCGTGCAATTTTGGACTTTGGACCTGTACCTGTTGGGCTATCCTTCCTTGGCCTCGCCCCGGGACGGGGGGGCCAGTTCCGCCTTGACCTTCTCCTGGACATAGGCCTCGATGAGGTCTCCCGGTTGGAAATCGGTGAACTTGTCGACCCCGATACCGCACTCATAGCCGGAGACCACTTCCTTGACGTCTTCCTTGAAGCGCTTCAGGGAATTGATCTTGGCGCCTTCCACCAACACCTCTCCGCCTCGTTTTACCCGGGCCAGGGCATTGCGCTCGATCTTGCCGTCGGTCACCATGCAGCCGGCGATGGTGCCCACCCGGCTGATGGTGAAGATGGCCCGGACCTCGGCGGTGCCCAGGACCCGTTCCTCCACCACCGGCTCCAGCATGCCCTCCATGGCGGCCTGGACGTCGTGCAGCAGGTTGTAGATGATGTCGTAGAAGCGCACATCCACATGTTCGCCCTCGGCCAGGGACTGGGCCTTGGGATTGGCCTTGACGTTGAAGCCCACCACGATGGCGTCGGAGGCGGAGGCCAGCATGATGTCGCTTTCGGTGACCTCGCCGATACCGGTGTGGATGATGTTGACCTTGATCTCCTCGTTTCCCAGCTCGGAGAGGGCCTTGGTCAGGGCTTCGATGGAGCCCATGACGTCTGCCTTGAGCACCAGCTTGAGCTCTTTGACGGTGCCTTCCTTGATCTGCTGGTAGAGCTTCTCGAGGCTCACCCGGCTGAGTTTGGCCAGGGCCGCCTCCCGCTGCTTCTGCTGACGCAGCATGGCGATCTGCTTGGCCTTGCGTTCGTCTTCCAGGATCTGGAATTCGTCGCCGGCCTCGGGAACGCCGCTGAAGCCCTGGACCTCCACCGGCATCCCCGGGGTGGCCTCTTCCAGCCGCTGGCCTCGGTCGTCAAACATGGCCCGCACCCGGCCGTACTCGGTGCCGCAGACGAAGGAGTCACCCTGCTTCAGGGTGCCTTTGAGCACCAGCACGGTACCCACCGGCCCCCGGCCCTTGTCCAGGCGGGATTCGACGATGCGGCCCTGGGCCGGGCAGTCCACCGGCGCCTGGAGATCCAGAATCTCGGCCTGCAAGAGGATTTTCTCCAGCAGGTCATCGATGCCCAAGCGCTTTTTTGCCGAGACTTCGGCGAAGAGGACGTCGCCGCCCCACTCTTCGGGAACGATGTTCAGATTTCCCAGTTCCCGCTTTACCCGCTCGGGATTGGCGCCGGGCTTGTCGATCTTGTTGACCGCCACCACCACCGGCACGCCGGCGGCCTTGGCGTGGTTGACGGCCTCCTGGGTCTGTTCCATGACGCCGTCGTCCGCGGCCACCACCAGAACCACCAGGTCGGTGACCTGCGCCCCCCGGGCCCGCATGGCAGTGAAAGCTTCGTGACCCGGGGTGTCCAGAAAGACCACCTCGCCCCGGTTGTCCGGCAGGCTCACGTGATAGGCGCCGATATGCTGCGTGATGCCGCCGGCCTCGGTCTCAATGACCCGGCTTTGACGGATGGCGTCCAACAATGAGGTCTTGCCGTGGTCCACGTGTCCCATGATGGTGACCACCGGGGGCCGGGGCCGGGTCTCGGTTCCTTCGGTGACGGCCGCGGTGGCCGCCAGCAGGTCCTCTTCCTGGGGGGTGGCGCGCTCCACTTCAAAACCGAATTCACTGGCCACCAGCACCGCCACGTCAAAGTCGATGGGGTGGTTGATGGTGGCCATGAGGCCCATTTTCAGCAGCTGCTTGATAACTTCGCCGGACTTGATGCCCATGCGCTTGGCCAGGTCGCCCACCGTGATGGACTCGCCCACCTTGACCCGGCGCTTGATGGCCTTGGGCACGGTGAGTTCGGCCCGGGAGACCTTTTTCACCGCCTTTTTCAGGCCTTTCTTCTTGCCGGGGACCCGGACTTCCCCTTCGGCATACAACGAAGCCCGCTCCCGCACCTCCCGCTTTTTCCCGGGTTTGCTGGCCTTGGGAATTTCCACCACTTCCAGCCGCTTGCCCTTGCCCACCTTCTTGGCCTTGCCCACCTCCGCCGGTTTCTTTTCGCCCGGCAACAGCGGTTTGGACTCGGCCGCGGGGCGGGAAACCGCCGATATCGCTTCCGGCGGGGCCTGGCCCGAGGGGACGGGTCTGACCGGCGGCCGCTCCACTTTCGGGGGCTCCGTGGGCAGACTGATGATCCGGGCCGGGGTCTCCTTTTTCCGGGTCTTGGGCTTGGGCCGCCTCAGGACGCCGGGCTGGGCTGCCGCCGGCGGCGTTTCCGCCGCGGGCGGAGGAGAGGGAGCCGGCTCCTGGGCCGTGGGCTCCGGCGCGGCCGGGGGCGGCGCCATGGCTGCCTCTGCCGGCGGGGTTTCTGCGGAGGGGGCGGCTTCCACCGGGGTCACCAGGGTGACGGGCGGCGTGGCTTCAGGGGGCTTGGCGGCCTCAGGGGGCGCCTCGGGCAGCGGTTTTTCCCTGACGGGCATGGTGACCACCCGGGCCCGGGACTCCTGGCGCTTGGGGGGCCGGGGCTTGGGCGCCGAAGGCTGGGGGGCCGGGGGCGGTTCGGCCGCAACGGCCTGCGGTTCCGGCGGAGGCTCAGGCGGAGGCGACACTGCCGGGACCACCCGGCGGCGCCGTTTGACGTTGTCGCCGATGCGCTTTTCCTCCACCTTGGGTGCCATCTGGGTCATGAGCTGACGCACCCGCTCGGTGGTGGTCTCGTCGATGATGCTGAGATAATTCTCCACCTGGAGCCCGAAGTCATCCCGCAGACGCTGGATGAGCTCGCCCACTTCGATGTTAAGATCTTTGGCCAGCTTGAAAACCCTGGTCTTAGCCATAAATATGGATGTACCCCCAACGCTGATGTCCGCCGCGGCCGCCCGCTAAGCGGTTTCCGCCCCAGCCGCCACCGGCCCGGCGTTCTCTTCGATCTTCTGCCCCATTAATTCCCGGGCGGCCTCGATGAGGCTGGCCGCCTTCCGGTCGTTCAACCCGGTGGCCTGGACCAGGTCTTCCAGGCTGCTCTCCGCTACTTCCTTGGCCGAGGTGTAGCCCGCTTCATGGAGCAGGCTGGCAGTGATCTCCCCCACCCCGGGGATGCGCAGCAGGGAGAGATACCCGTCCTTCAAGGATTTGGAATACTTGGATTCGGTCTTGACATCGATCTTCCAGCCCACCAGCTTGGAGGCCAGGCGGACGTTTTGGCCGCGCTTGCCGATGGCCAGGGACAACTGGTCGTCCGGGACGATGACCTCCATGGTCTGGGTTTCCTGATTTAAAATGATGCGGCTCACCTCCGCCGGCTGCAGCGCGTTGGTGGCGAACCGGGCCACGTCCGGACTCCAGGGGATGATGTCAATCTTCTCGCCCCTGAGCTCCTGGACGATGTTCTGCACCCGGGAACCTTTGAGACCCACGCAGGCCCCCACCGGATCCACGTCGGAATCCCGGGAGGCCACGGCAATCTTGGAGCGGCTGCCCGGCTCCCGGGCGCAGGCCAAAATCTGCACGGTGCCGTCGGCGATCTCGGGCACCTCGGCCTCGAACAACGCCACCAAAAAGTTGGGGTGGGTGCGGGACAGGATGATCTGAGGACCCCGGGTCTGGCGCCGCACATCCAACACAAAGGCCCGGATGCGTTCGCCCTTGTGGTAAGTCTCCTTGGGCACCTGTTCCGAAGGCGGCAGGAGCGCCTCGGTGCGCCCCAGGTTGACGATGATGCCGTCGTGATCGAGGCGCTGGACGATGCCGTTGATGATCTCCCCTTTGCGGTCCTTGAAGTCTTCGTACACCAAGTCCCGCTCCGCATCCTTCATGCGCTGCATGATCACCTGTTTGGCGGACTGGGCGGCAATGCGGCCGAACTGGCTGGCATCCATTTTGAAGCCCAGTTGGTCCCCCACCTGGCACTCCGGATCCTCCTTCCGGCCTTCCTCCAAAGAGACCTGCTGGCTGGGGTCAGTCACCTCGGCCACCACCTCCTTGTACTGAAAGACCTCGATTTCTCCGGTGTCGTCCTTGTAATCCACCTCGATGTCCAGTTTGGGGCCGTACTTTTTCTTGGCCGCCGAACGCACCGCGTCCTTGATGGCGCTGATGAGCAGCTCTTTGTCGATGCCCTTGTCGCGGCTCACTTGTTCGATGAGGCGCCTCAATTCCAGGTTCATGGTGCGTTAAGCCTCCTTGTTCTAGCTGTCAGCCGCCAGCTTTTAGCCGTCAGCCTTTAAAAAATTATGCTCGTCCTTTGAGGTAGGTTCTGAATCCTTCTTTTTTATCACGAGGCGATTTCAACTGCTTGGCTGCCAAGGTTGTTCGCCGCCTGCTGACCGCTGCTGCTACCAATCCAGCCGGGCCTTGGCGATCTCCGCCAAGGGCAGGCGGGTAAGCTCCCCACCCACTTCCAGAAGCACCATTTCACCCTCCAGCCCTTTGAGCGTCCCCCGATGCACCTGCCGGCCGGCCAGCGGGCGGCGGCTGGTGATCCTGGCCTTGCGCCCGGCAAAGCGGGCAAAGTCTTTGGGGCCTTTGAGCTCCCGGGTCAGCCCCGGCGAAGAAACCTCCAGGGTGTAGGACGGGCCGATGACGTCGTGCACGTCCAAAAGCTCCCCGATCACCCGGCTCATGCGAGTGATCTCATCCAGGGTGATGCCGCCCGGCCGGTCCAGGAAGATGCGCAGGCTGCCCCGCCCCCGGCCGGGCTGATGATACTCCACCTCCACCACTTCCAGGCCGTGGGCCGTGACGTAGGGAGTGATGAGTTCCTCCACCCGGTTGGCGATGTCGCCTTGGTCCGACAACCCCGGCACGATTCTGGTCCATCCCTTTACTTGGCAAAAGTCATCTTCAGGGCGATGAACCCCATAGCCACGCCGAACACCCGCTCCAAGGCCAGGTGGCTCAAATGGTTGCCGACCTTGGCCACAGCAGGCCGATGGGCGGCACCAAAAGCGCCAGCGTGGTCCCCTGGGCCTCGTGCTGCGCCAGACCGAAGAGGAAGACCAGGGCCGGCACGATAACGACCCCGCCCCCCACCCCGATGAGGCCGTTGAACACCCTGGCCGTCAAGCCCAGGATCACCTACAGGAGGTCATGCGCCTGCATTGCCCTCAACCCTCCAGCCGCTCCCGGCCTCTTTCCAGGAACGTCCGGGGTTCTCTATAGTTCTTCCGCCCAAGGCGCTAAGGAAAAATAAAAAAGCGGGCCGCAGCCCACTTCCGGGAAAATCCAAGATTGTCAAAAATCTCGGGGCGTCCCCAGAGCTTACGCCTTCTCCGCCCGCAAAGCAGACCGGCCCTCGCCCCTGTTGCCTGTGCCGGCCCCCTCGCCGGGGGAAGCGGGATTCCCGAAAATTCTTCGGGAATGGAGCGGGCAACGGGATTCGAACCCGCGACACCAAGCTTGGGAAGCTTGTACTCTACCAGCTGAGCTATGCCCGCTACAACATAAATTTTACCTTAATTTTCGGGTGCCTGTCAAGGCGTTTTTTCTGCCGGACTGGCCGCTGCCTCCGGAGGCAGCCTTTCACCCCCCTTGGCTGTGGCCAGCGGCCAACACCTCCCGGGCCTGACCGATGTCGGCCCGGATCTGGGCCGCCAAGTCCTCCAGGGACGGGAAGCGGCGCTCCTCCCGAAGGCGGGCCGCAAATTCCACTTCCAGTCGTTCGCCGTAAAGCTCCCCGGCAAAATCCAGCAGGTGCACCTCCAGCGTCAGCTCCTGGTTGTCAAAGGTGGGACAGGTGCCGATGTTGGCCACCGCCGGGTAGGCCACCTCACCCCGGAAGACCTGGACCGCGTAGATGCCGGAACCCGGGAGGAGCTCATTTTCCGGCTGAAGGTTGGCGGTGGGCACTCCCAACAGCTTGGCCCCCCGCCCCTTGCCGCGCACCACCAGGCCTTCCACCCGATAAGGGCGGCCCAGGAGCTCGCTGGCCTCTTCCACCTTGCCCAGCTTAAGCATGGCCCGGATCAGGGAACTGGAAACCACTGCGTCGTTCACCTCCACGGCCCACACCACCTGTACGGCGAAACCGAGCATGCGGCCCATTTCCCGAAGGAGCTCGATGCTGCCCTCCCGCTCCCGGCCGAAGCGGTAGTCATGGCCCACGACGATCTCCCGCACCCCCAGGCGTTCCCAGAAATAACGGCGCACGAAGTCCCTGGCCGGCAGACTGGCAAACTCCCGGGTAAAGGGCAGCACCACCACCCCCACGATGCCGGCCGCCTCCAGGAGCCGACACTTTTGGGCCGGAGTGGTGAGAAGGGGAAGTTGGGTCTCGGGCCGCAACACCTTCAGGGGATGCGGTTCGAAGGTCACGGCCACTGGCTGGCAATCCAGCTCCAGGGCCCGCCTCACCACCTTGGACAGAATGGCCCGATGGCCCAGATGCACCCCATCGAAGTTGCCGATGGTGGCCACGGTGCGGGAAAACGGCCCTTTCCCGGGGGGAAGATCGTAATACACCATGGAGGGTTCCGATGCCTCTTGACGAACTTAAAAGTTTATTATAAATACTCAACTTGGAATTTGCCAGGGAGGATGGGGCAGGTTCCGACGCTCATCAGCCGAAGTGGCGGAACTGGTAGACGCGCTAGGTTCAGGGTCTAGTGGGCGATGGCCTGTCGGGGTTCGAGTCCCCGCTTCGGCACCAGTAATTTCAAGGGGTTGCGGTCACAAGCCGTAACCCTTTTTCTTCTTCGGCGGGTTTGGTGAATATATTGGTGAATACGTTTCCAATTTTTCCTATGGCGTTCCGTTTATGGTCTTGCGCCAAGTGAGCATACCTCAGGGTAGTGCGTATGTCCCTATGGCCAAGCAGTTCCTTCACCGTTGCCAGGTCCACGCCGTTCATCACCAGGTGGCTTCCCACCGTATGACGCAGGGTGTGCACCGTCACATCTTCAAGACCCGCCTTCTTCACCGCCAGACGGAACCCGGAGTAAATGTCCCGATAAGGGCGGCCGTCCTCTTTACAGAAGACATACTCACTCTCAGGGTGCCGCGGCAACCCGGTCAGAAGCTCCACCGCCTCCGCCGCCAGGGGAAGCCGCAAATCCCGGCCCCCCTTCGCCTCTTCCGCCGGAATATGCAGGGTGGCATGAACCAAGTCCACCTGCCCCCACTTCAGGTTGAGCACATTGGACTTCCTTAGCCCCGTAAGCAAGGCAAACCTCATCAAGGCTTGCTGGTGGGCAGGAACATGGGCCAGGAACCGGGCGATCTCTTCGTGACTCAGGAACCGGTCCCTCTGGCGGGTTTTGCGAAAAAGCTTCACCGTTTTGGCAGGGTTTTCCTTCATCATTCCCCACTCAATCCCCTTGGTGAACATGTGTTTCAGGCAGGCTAATTCCCTGTCAACCTCAGTAAAACCGGTTTCCTTGCTCCGGTCCACTTTCCACCTTTCCACTAACCAAGGAGATATTTCTGCCAGTTTTTTGGGGCCGAAAAACCGGGTAACCTGGTTAATGTAATGGCGTTTATTCACTCCATAAGATTTGTTATTCACCCGGCCCCACTCGTGATACCGCTTGGCCAAGTCCGCAAAGATGGCAACCAGTTCCTTGGGCTTTTTGATATACCTTCCCTCAGTCCTGGCGCTCAATATCTCCCGCAACCTTTGCTCCGCCGCCGCCTTATTCGGCCCGATCCGCTCCCGGCGCAACCGTTTCTCTTGATCATAATACTCGATCCACCATACCCGCCCCGAAAACTTCGCCAGTGCAAAACCACATTTGCAGGCTTTCACCTTGACGCTATTCCGCTTCTTGCACTCCGGGCATTCCACCAGTAAACCCATTTTTACCTCCTTTCATCATCCTGTGTTCCAAGGCCTCCAGGGCCAAAGGGAGCAAGGGCGGGATGCGGCGGTGGCCCCATTCCCAGAAGGCCACAGCCATGGTGCTCACCCCTAAAACCTTACTCAGTTTGGCTTGAGAAAGCCCCCACTTTTGCCGCCAAGTGCGTAACGCCGTTCCGTCCATGAATCTAATATATAACATTGTTATAGATATAAGCAAGGGAAAATATTGAGAGGATGAAAATTTGAATCTGCCCCGGTACTGGACCTGCTTCTACGGCCGCCTATGACTGGTTAACCAACCCCGGCCACGGCATTCACCGTTTCCAAACCGTTACCCAAGTACCGGCCGATGATACACCTGAACTTCCGGCCCCAAGAGGCAACCCCGGAGTTGACCAACTTTTTATGATTTGCATAAATGTCTGCAACGTCTGCAACAGGATGAAAACCTGGGATGCCAGGATGTTGATGACCCAGACGGTGTTCACCCTATGTCTGCAACGTCTGACTGGTGGTAAAAAGCAAATTCAGCTCCCTTTTCCTTGGTAAGAGTTGCGATGGTCCGCATAACCGGCATCAGATTGGGTACGGCCTGTCTAAAGGCCAAGTTGAAATGGTTCAAGCCCTCCCATGAAAAGATCGTCTAACTCCTCGGGTGGGGTCACCTTCACTTGGAGCGCCACCAGGATGCCGGCCGGACACTACCCGGCTGCGACCCTCTGCCTTCCAGGCCCGCACCCTGCACCGTGCCCCCGCATCCCCAGCCGCCCCATCCCTGCTCTTTAACCTTGAAAATCCCCCGCCAAATTTAGAGCAGGCGCCCTCGCCTGCTACTTCAAAGAACAACCGGGGGCGGCTGTTCCACATTTTTCATCCTCGTGGGTGGCCAAATCTGTCCATGATCGTTTAGCTATCGCCTCGGAAGGTGAAGAAGTCAGGGCGGTCTCTACAGGCTGAGCTGCTGGCCTAGCTCCCGAAGCATCAGACTACAGACCAGCAGGTCGACCATCTTGGCGGTCATTCATGTCTCATCTTAAGGAATGCTGGGCCGGGCCCCCATATTTCCCCACCGGAGGTTTGGTGCACCTACTCTCCCGCTCTTGACCCTGGCTGCCTTGCCATGGCCACCACGTCCTACCTCCGGTCAGCTCCTACCGGCACCCAACCCTGCCCTTGCACGTGGCAGGAGAGGAACGCCACCCCAGGCTCGCTGCCCTTGGCGCCCTGCCGCGGCGCTGTCCCCCTCCTCCCGGCCCGAAACGGAAAACCGGGGGACGGGACTCCTACCCCCCGGTATCAATATGTTCGCCACGGAAATTTTTTACAAAAATTTTCCGGGGTGACCAGGGGGCAACCCAGGTTGGTGCGTCGTTATCCCAGAGAAAGGCGGGCCAAGGGGATGGTATAGCTCATGAAATCGAAATGTCACGACTGTGCCTCAAGACTGTGCCCCCTGGGGACGAGGTTAATTACTAGAGGAAGAGGTGCTGTCACCTCTGCCTTTCTCCTTTAGGGACCAACCCCCGGAGACAGATCGACCCGGCACCCTGATTGCTAATCGCCAATCTCAGGCCGAAATCTCCCCCTCAAGAGCATGATTTTTATCAAACTGAAGCGGCGCGGGGGTAACCATAGGGAGGCGACATACGGTCCCGAAAATCTCTTTTGGGGGGCTTTTATTCTCATAATCCCCCTTCTTGTGAACTGGTCGCCGAAAAAATCTGAAGCCCCGCTCGGGGTAGTCGCTCTTGGCGCAGTTCCCTCCTTTCCTTGGTTGCGTGGAGAACCCTTTTTTGGAGTCGTGATCAGGCAAGATTTTCGGTGAGCCACCCCTGAAGTCCCTCAACTTCCTTGGGGGTAAGGGCCTTTTATCCGGGCATAACGGTGAACTCTTCTCCAGAATTAGGTCTGGGAAGGGGGATAACCAGCAAAATTAACCCGAAGCCTAAACACGCCGCCATAAGCGTCTCATGCTTCCAAAGGGTATTATGAGGTGGCGGCGGACCAAAAGATCCCTGCCACCAAACAAGGCGGGCGGCGCCTGGCCTGGGATGATCAGGGTTCGAGCACGTTGAAAGAAAAGCTCCAAAGTTAAAAAACCCTTGCCAAGAACCGATAAAATCGGCAGAAAAATTTTTAAGAGGATAAAGAATGGGCCGGCTTTTTGAATTCGGCTGCGAGCACTGCGGCTATCAGGCCGAGGTTTCCGGGGGCGAGGATGCGGGGTATCTCATCGTCACCCGAACCATGATCTGCCTCGACTGCAAGGAAGTGGTGGATGTGGTGGTGGGGGAATCCCACCCCGGTTCCCTGGGTAGTGATATTGATATCGTGGGGCGCTGCCTCCGCTGTCGAGGCCGCCAAGTGGTCCCCTGGCCCCAATCCCGCCCCTGCCCCAAGTGCGGTAGGCGTATGAACAAGCTGGACACCGGCCGGGTGTGTTTCTGGGACTGACGGTTAGGGATTTGCCGCATAAATCTCAGATCACTCAATCTTTTTCAAACAATGGTCCATGAGTGAAAAGTAGGCCTGGTAACGGTCTCTCTCCCGCAGCGACATCTTTATTAAAATGAGTCTTCTGTCCTTTCTGTCTAAAGCGATTCAGGATATTTTGAAGATACTTTCTTCTTGTTCTTGTAAGTTGTCTGAAGCCAAAATGGTCCAAGATTTTTCGGAAGAAAAGCTCTTCGTCATCAAGCACGCCATTTACTGGATGAATCTGCAATCGGTCCAGAACCAGAAAGATTTCTGAGGGTGGGATTTCTTCCAACTTGCGACGACCGGCGGGGCGCAAGCGTACTTTAGGAGTGCCTGCCATCCTGATGACACTCCCTCCCGCTTTCCCAGGTCCCAGCTCTTCTTCCTGCTCAATATAACCTGCTTTAAGAAGTTTTCGCAAAGCAGCATCTAATCGATGCCATATATTTAGGCCGGCACGGTTGAAATAGGGACATCCTTCTCTGTACAGACGATAAATCGACTGCTTTGTAAGCGGTCCATCTTTTTCAATTATAATTCTTAATGCATTGCAAATATTGTCAATTGAGGCTTCCCGGGGATCGGGAAAATCCAGCTCGTCATTATACCCTGTAAATGGTCCTGACTCGGCGGCATTTTCTTCGGTGACTTCTTCAGGTTCCAAGGATTCATCTTCCGGCTGGTCCTCAGCCGCCATTTCCGGCTCCGCCGGCTCCCTTTCCTCCATCTCTGGAGGCCCGAATTCCATATCTTCAGGGAAGATGCCCAGGTAATTACAAGCCTTGATAATTTCCTGGATGGTGCGGTTTCGATCAAGATAAAATTCAGATTCCCGAACTCGGACAAAAGTCCATCCCGCCCTTTCCAATTGGCGTTGTCTGTTCATGTCTTGTTCATATCTGTCAGGACCATGCCAGGCGTCGCCGTCACATTCAACGGCCAAGCGTGATTGTCCGCCTTCCACCACCAAATCAATGCGATACCCTGCCACTTCATATTGGGGGAACACTCGGTATTTTCGTCTGAGCAGCTCCAAGGCCACATCGACTTCGAACCAACTTTCATAGGGTTCGGGCTGATCACCAGGCCGGCGCGGCGTTCGGACCGCTTCCCTTTCCAAACGTTCCCATTCTTCTCCTTCCCATCCTCGGGGGCACGGGCTTTCAAAATACCGGAGCAACTTGCGGCGCAGGCAATCAGGGCTCAGGTCTGATTGCTGGACACTGTGAAAAAGCCATACCTGGTCCCGAGCCCGGCTCATGGCCACATTATAGCGACGCACAAAGTCCAGTTCGGCCACCGTTCGAAATCTTCTATCCGGGGAAATGACCATGGAAAGAAAAATCACTTCTCTTTGATCGCCCTGAAAGGTGGCCGGAACGCCGCAACGCAGTTTACGTTCGGCAATGATTCTGGGGTCAAGGGTAGCAGCCAGTTTTCGTTCAATTAAATCTGCTTGAGCGCGGCCTTGTAAGATAATAACGCCCATGGATTTGCCGTCATATGCTTGGTCATCGAGGCATTGGAGGATAGTCTGCACTAATTCCTCCGCTTCCACCTCATTTTTGATTCTCTGTCCATCTCCTTCGCAATAGCCACCAGAGACAAGTGTATGTCTTAATGGCGGCAGGCGGTCCATCGGGGCTTGCCTCAAAGGCACCAAAGGAGCTTCACGGTAGCACAGGTCATTGCTGAACCTGATGATCTCCGGGACGCAGCGGAAATGCTCCCGCAAAGAAATGAGATTTCCAAAGCCTCGTTCCGCATGATCAAAGAGGCTGGTATCAGGGCGAAATTCAGCACGAAAATGGAAATTTTGAAGGTGATCCCGAGTCAAGCGGGCAATTTCGTCTTCCTTGATTCCTACGGCCTCAGGGCTGTTTTGCATCTTATCGCCCACGACAATGATTCGTTCGGCCAACAATAGTAGCGCCAAGGAACTCAATTCTGCCTGGGAGGCCTCATCAATGATGACCGTATCGAAGAGGCGGGGTGATGCTTCTATAGTTGTCCACAACTTGTGGAGGGGCATGATCCAGGCAGGAATCTTGGGTATGCACTTGTTCAAATACTGACGGGCATCACGGCGGTGGCGAAACGCATACTTTCCATAATCTTTCCCAACACGGCCCATGGCACTCGTCCAGGCATGTAAGTTCTGGATGGTGCTATCATCCAAGCGGCTAAAAAAGGCTTGCCAGGCGCGCGCCGCTGCGACTTCTTTGGTCCGGTTTTCAATTTTTTCCTTTAACCGATGGCAGCTTTGCACCAACCCCTTATAGCGCTGGCGGTCGGCTACGTCCTCCAGCCACCCTTGGGCTGAAGCCCAAAACCAGGCTTTCTCCAGTTCAACTATTTGCGGGTGCCACTGCGGGTCTCCCTGATGTTGGCGCAGCAGGGCTGCCAGGGGCGAATTGGCTTGCTCAAGCCGAGCCATCAGGTTTTGGTATTGCTGATAGCGTTCCTGCTGGATGCGCATGGCTTCCCGATATTCGAAGGCTCCATTCCAGGATAGTGGGTCTTTTTCCTCAAGAGCTTCGGCGAGTTGATGGATACACGGATGGGCTTTCCCTAAACATAGACATTCACGAATTTTCTGGTGACAGTCATCTAAGGGTTGGCGAGCCTCCTGGACAGCGCGCCGGCCAAGCTCCGCCTCAATGGCGGCTACCCATAGCATCCGTTCGCTGGAGTAGACGAGATTGATTCGTTCTCCCAATGGAATACACGCAAAGGATTCTTCTCCCAATTTTTCAAAAACTTCCAAAAGACGGACAAGGGCTGAGACTTTCTCCTTGGCGGTTATGGAAAATTGTAGGAGGTTGTCCAGGTTCCCATTTCCAACTGGATCAGGCCACAGGCGAAAGAACTCCTCCGCCGCAGCCTTTACCCTGATGTGGGCGATCAATTTCCCCAAACTGTCTGAATCGCTTGCCGACAAACCGTTTAGTCTGCATTCGGCCTCAAGGTAGCGCGTCTCCTTGATGATTTTTGGCCTTATTACCCAGAACCCCTGCCAGCCTCCTTGCTCAAGATATGCCAGGCGTCTTTCGGCATCAGCCAGCAATCGCATGGGGTCGCAATCGGCAGAAAGCCTTATTTCAGCCCCCCCTACCTGTTCCAACAATGTTTCGATTTGGTCAATGATTGTCGACGCCTTTTTTGATAATTGAATCCACCGAAGTTTTTCCCCGAGGATTAAGTCCGGCAAAACCTTTTCAACCAAATTCCCCAGGGCGCGGGCGGTGCGCAAGGCATGTTCATCCAGGATACGAAGCGCCTGGGCGGCTCTTTCCAAGTCCTCCTTTGGAGAGGTTTGAATAAGGCTGAATTTCCTGGGCTCAGCTTTGTCCTGAGCTTGTGAATAGTGGTCCTCAGCGGCCTTAAGGTCATCCACGAGCCGCCGAAATTCTTCCGGAGACGGAAGACTAAAATCGCCGGCGAGGCCTTGAAGTTCATTCTCAAAGTCCGGCGTCAACTTAGCGTGCATTTCCGCTAAAAGCTGAACCTCGGGCTGATTAAAAGGAAAAGGGGGCTTATCACGAAGTGTTTCGGGAAGCCAGCCGAAACGTTCCCGCTCTTCATCAAGTCTACGGGCAATTTGGGCCGCAGTGCCTTCATATCCTCCCGGAAGAATATGGGAAAAGGTTTCAGCCTCCCGAGATTCCCGCAACTGGCGTTCAACTTTGGACAAATCCTCCTTAAGCAATTGTAGGTCCTTTTCAAGATCATCAATTCTCTTATAAGCCTGCTCTCGTTCACCCTGGTCCCACCGGTTTTTCTTGCCAATAATGGTGCGCACGCCACTTTCCAGTTGGCGCTGATCCTCGCGGGAGGAACCCAGGGAAATGAGGCAGAGGTCGCGCAGTTCCCGGGGCAACATGTCTCGCAAAACTGAAAGCGCCTTGGGGGCCTGAGCGGTGATGAGAATTTTTTCGCCGGTAGCCAACAGATGGCAGATCAAGTTGGCGATGGTGTGGCTTTTGCCGGTGCCAGGAGGTCCCTTGACTACCACGCCGGCGGAGCTTTGCAAACGTTGAATTATCTGACGCTGCTCCGCATTGGTAGGGAGAGGAAAATATTCATGGCCAGACGAAAGTTCCTTCTCGGGGTCGCCAGGTGCATGATCATCTTCCGGCAGGGGCTGGCCCTCTGCCAGGAATTTCCTCCAGGGCCAAGAAGTATCTCCAGTTAGTTCATCGAAATTATTCAAGAGGCGGGTTGCCACCTCTTCAAACGCCGTGAGACGTCGTTCCCGCAAGATGAGGGCAGGAGCGAAAAAAACCCGGAAGGTGCTGTCGGCGGCGCGAGCCGGTTCAAAAGCCTCCTCGTCAACCTGGGAATCGCCTCGCGCCCGGTTGGCAATCTCCCGAAGAATTTTCCCCACCTTCTTTGTATCCCAGGCCCGTGTATCCAGTTCTTCCAATTCTTCCTGAACGTTATTCCCCTCCAGCCGAGGTTGGTCTGTGAGCTCCAGCATATCGAGCTCAGGCTTGAAGATTTCAAAAGAGGCGGCCGGCACCACCGTAATGAGACCACGGCCGGCGTCAAAGACGATCTCCGCCGATCCGGTAAGCAGGTGTCGTTTGATGGTTTTGTCTGTGGAATCCCGCCATTGCAGAAGTCCCACTCCCAGAAAAAGTTCATAACGCTCCTCGGCTTCTTCCAGGCGACGACGCATGAAGTCCACATCTTCGTAAACTTGATATACTTTGTACCACCGCCGCATCATTTCAGCCCAGGGCTCCCAATGGTTGACAAAATACTCAACCCAGGCATCATCTATTTCGGGGTGATCCTGCAACCGGCGAATTACCTCAACTGTCTCCTTAATGGTGCGGGGGGCTTCCGGAGGAGCATCAGGATCGGGTACTTCCCTTTCAACTAAGACTGTAATTACTTTTTTAAGTTCCGGTTCCTTATGGGGCGAATCCAGGTCTTCCGGCCGCACCCAATCGGCAAGGGCCTGGGGTATGGGGTTGCGTGCGGGCGGAGGGGTCTTCTTTACCTCCAACCAAAAATCTGAGGAATCGTCAGGTGGGGAAACGAGAAATGGCGAACGTATTTCCTGGCTGTCCCTGGGGATGCCGCTGAACCATAATACCCGGTCTTCGCTCCGATAACCGGGCATTCTGGGTCGCCGAATGGTGGCGGCCTCCTTCAGGAAACTGAGCAAGGCCTTGCCTTTGGCGGTCAAATCCATTTTACTGATACCTCATAAGTTTACAGAAGGTCGAAAATGTCCTCCGTCTCTGGAGTTCCCGGTTCCTCATCCTTACGCTTACGCCCCTTGGGGCGGCTGAAAGATGACCAGGTCTGTATGGTCAAAGCGTTTTCTGCGGCAAGAGGTTTTAATCTCTCCAGGACGATTATTTCCTGTCCCTGGCAGGCACTCAGATAAACCCAGCGGGTGGCGCGGCTAATTCCCACAAATAAAAGCCGTAAGACCCTATCGTCATCAAATCTGGAGAAAGAATTGCGCACTAGACGGGGAAGAAGAACGGTGTCGAAGGTCAGCCCTTTAGCGCCGAAGTATGTCATTATTTTCGGGATATTATTGGTGAAATCCATATTTTTCGGCGTTTCCACGTCAATTCCAGCCTCACTAATCCCCTTGGCAAGTCCATAAACCTGATTATTTTTGGGCAATAAGATGGCCACACTCTCATTTTGATTCAGGGACCTGACCCTGAGAATCTCGATTAGGCGACGCTTCTCATCCTCAAAATCAGAGGCCAGGTATAAGAGAGGCGCCTCCCTCTCCGTCTGAAAGGCCCGAGATTGATTGAGATAGGCCTCTCTTTCCTTGGCATCTTCGATGAGCCTGGCTGACAGCTTTACAATAAAGGGGCAGCAACGGAATGCTTCCAGCAGACTCATATTAACCTGGTTGAGCCCCAGCTTGGCCAAAATATCCTCCTTGGTGGAGCCGTGCTCATAAATCTGCTGCTTGTGGTCAATACACACGGTTACATGCCTGGCTATGGCACGCAGAATTTCGAAAGAGGTGCCGTCCAGATCCTGTCCTTCGTCCACCAAGACGAAGTCATATATCGGCGAATGGGAAGGGTTGTGCCATAATTTCCCCAAAAAGCGGCTTGCCGTGGAAGGCCGATTTACTCCCAATTTTTCCAATACCCTGAGCCTGATTTTTGGAAAGTCCGGGCTTCTCTGCTCTTGGTCCCATGGTAATTGTCCCTGAATATTGCTTCGATAATAATCTACGCACCATTTATCAAAACCCATAACGCAATCTTCGGGCAAGTCGAGGAGATGCAGCGCTGAACGGATATAGTGCTTCAAAACATTGGTAAACACGAAAATCCTAAACCGGTCGGGGACCACTTTCCAGGTGTCCATAAGATACCTGGCCCGGTACAGCAACACCTGGGTTTTGCCGGACCCCGGCGCGCCGAACACAACCCGATGTTCACTAGGGCTGAGTTCAATGGCACGCAGCTGTTCCGGGGTCAACTCATCTCGGGGAATCAACCAGGTAGGCATGATTATTTATCCCTTCATGAGCCCTTCTTGGGTTCCCGGCAATACGCCACGCAATTCGGGTGCCTCTATGCCGGTTGCCCTCCTGCGGCGCTCCTTTTCGGCTTTCTCCGCCTTCTTTTGATATCCAACCATCTTCGCTGCGGTCAGGAACCAACCCAATTCCCAATCGTCAAGGCTGGAGATAGGGCCGAATATTGACATGGCTTCAGTCAAGCAGGCCTCTCGTTCCGCCATATTTTCAGCGGCCTCGGCCAGTTGCGCCTTCAACACCAAGTATGGGGCTTGCTGTTCCCTCTCCAGGGCCTTGTCGATGAAAACTTTGGCATCTCGATATTTGCCCTGTCTTTTTAGACCCAGTGCAAGGTTGAACCATGCTATTTCCCAACCTGGCAACTGGGCGGCCTCCTGATAATATTTGGCGGCTTTTTCATGGTCCCCAAGCTCCGCAAAGTAAATTCCGATTAAATTAAGAATATAGCCGTCAGGACGATTTTTAGACCTTAACGCCCTTTGCAAATATTCTATGGCCTTCTCTCTATGGCCGATTTTAGCGTATTTTCTTGCTACTTCGATTATTACATCCACCATCCGGGCTTTCGGAATTTTACCGGTGCGGAGTTTCTCCTCCAAGTCATCAATTTCCATTTTCTCGACCCAAGGATTGACCACATTAGTAAGGGGATTCTCAAGCGTCATCTTGAAGGGTTTCCCCTGTCCCTTATCCGCCAGCCTCAACTTTAGGTCGAGGACCTGGTTGTCATCAAAGCGGAACTCCAGGAGAAGAGGCTCACCCTTGTTGACTGGCGGGGTGATGTCCCAGATCCCGCTCCCAAGAACGCGCTCTTCCTCCCCGGCCACGATCTCTACGCGTAATTCTATGCCTTGAGTTAACGCAATTTCTGGGACCACCAAGGCATGTGACTTTTTAAACCCCTCTGACGCCGGAAATGGCAGACTTACCCCCTTGGGTATCAACTCCACCAGCCCTGATCGAGTTCGAATGGCGATGCGATCATGGCAGACTGGTTGCACCACTCCCCTGCCGAAAAGGGCCAGGGACAGAGCATGATAGGCCGCACCCCTTGCCACCGCCGTCTGAACAGACTCCCGGTCCTGGTAAGTCAGTAACCGCGCCTGGGACATAAACCTCTGAACTGCTCGGATGACTTGAGGGATGAGACTGCTGCCCCCAACCAACAGGCACCAGTCGACCTCTTCCCGGTCTAACCCGCTTCTGTCCAGGGCGTCCGTTATCGGTGCAAAGATGGATTGAGTCATCCGGTATTCGGTTTCCCGGGCAAAGAGCATGTCCCGGTCCAGGAATGGTTCCAGGAGCTTTTCAAATTCAGCCGCGGTCAACTTCGGAGCTTTAAGAGCCAGGGACCGCCCCCGAAACTGACAGGGGTAAATACCTGGCAATTTAGCGCTCACCGCCTCCTTGTCTCCGCCATCATATTGGTTGAACTTGATGAGGCGGGAAATTTCCGTGCACAGGCTGATCTTCAGAGCCTCGGCCACCCCCAAATAAGCCGGTTCAATAAAAATCTTCTTGTCTTCGTACCCCAGATCATGCTGGGAAATTTCGTTTTGGGAACAGAGTTGGGGGATCAAAACCTCATGAATGATGGCCTTGTCGATGTCGCCCCCGCCCAGGCGGTGATAGCGGGAAACTGCCAGAGATTCAGTCTGCAAGGGGCCGCCTCTAATAGCCCGCAGTCGAAAAACCGCCACGTCACAAGTACCGCCCCCGAAGTCAAACACCACCAGTCGCTTTGGTTCCTGAAGTTCAGAGGCCAAGTCGGCGCCGTGTTCAAAGAGATAATCCAAAAACGCGGCCACCGGCTCATCCATGAGATCGCCCCCCTGCATCTTGATTCCGGCCAATTCTGCGGCCTTGATGGTATCCCGGCGTTGCGCCGTCTGAAACGAAGCCGGCACCGTGGTCACCACGGCTCGGGCTAAGGGGAGGTCATTGTCGCTCAGCGCCGCCTCATAGAGGAATTTCAGCACCTTGCCGCCAACCTCCGCCGCTGACCTGTATCCTTCCGGGGCCCGGTGGTAAGTTTTTTGGTTGCCTATCTCATTTTTGCATTCAAAAAAGAGATTTTCGTTCTGCTTCAAAGCCAACTCCGGGGCTCTGGCCCGAAGGCGCTTGGCTCCCTCACCCACCCAGACTTTCCCGCCATGGATGGCCACTACGGAGGGGACCAAAGCGTTAAAATAATCCCCCTCTGCGGTTTCCTGCTTCACCACCAGGCAACGGGCGGGGCCTGCCAGGCCCTCATCCGGGTGCCAAGCGATCTCCGCCACAGTGGAATTGGTGGTTCCCAAGTCGATGGCAATGACCCGCAAAGGTTCAGTCGGCAGCTTGATTTCGGCGGATGATGGCGTTAACAGCACAGGCAAATTGCTCATTTCTCTTCTCCGAATAACTCCTATCTTTAAAATTTCCCCTTTACTGCCTCACGAAGAGCCTCGTAAGCCTTAACCACTATGTCATCCTTTAGTTCTGGCTTAACCATTACCAAAAGCAAAGGAATTTGGACATCGGGGTCGTAAAGTAGTTTTTCAAAGAAGTCTTTGGGATTGATTTCAGGCATATGGTTCCGGCAGAAGTCGTCGACCTCTTCAACGAAAAGCTCCATGCCGTCTTTCAACAATCCCTCGAGCTTCTCCTGGGCGACAAAACCTCGTTCAACAGGATATAACAGGATGCCACGCGGATTTTTATGATATTGGCCAAGTCCACGGCAATATTTGGGATACCTGGTCAAAGATTCGAACTTTTCATAGAAGGGCCTGAAATGAGTATGCATCCCCTGATCCACAAGAACGGTGAAGTAAAGACAGATAAGAAAGGCGGGGTGGCGATCAGGCGGTATTCTGTCAAGGTTCGGACAATCATACTCCCAACTATGGCCGAAATAAGGCAACCGGGAATCTGGCATGAAATTCGCTAGATCAGCCCTAAAGTCGTTGAGATAGTAATCCCTTAAGTTCATTTGCCTTTACTACAGCGATACCCCTTAGCATTTCTCATTCATTTTTGGGCGACCAGGAATAAGAGTCAGCCTTGATACCTTGATAATTAGCATTCAGGGTAGGTTCCATGAGGACAATGGCGGCCAGGCGGCGGGTCATGTGGGTAACTTCCCGGGCTTCGTCGGGGGTGAGGGGGCGGCCTAAAAGCTTTTTTTCCCGGTAGGAGAGCCATTTTTTGATGACCTGGTTGCCGCCGATGTAGTAGGTCCAGACCTTCTCCGGTACATTGCGCCAGTAAGCCGCATCGTTCAGATAGATGTCAAAAGTGCTCTCTCCCAAGTGCGCTAGAGCCTGCTCGAAGCTGAGGCCCAGGGCCGGGGCGCCCTCCCGGATGGCCGCCTGTTCCTCGGGGGTGTAGTCCCGCTTCACGGCTTTGCCTTTTCCCGGCATGGTGACGCCGCCCTTGCCCGCATAGCCCCACTTGGCGGTTAGGGCCAGTTCCCCCGCGACCAGGTCCAGGGCCCCGCCTCCCACCTTGGTGATAACGGCTATAGTTTTTATCTCAGGCCGAAGCCTCCCGGCCGTAATCCCAGGGACCGGGCTTTCCGTATCCAGGAGGGCCGCGAGCTCGCGGCCCAGGCGGGCCGAATCCTTCAGGGCCGCAGCGATGTTCGGCAAGGGCACTCGGGGCCAGTCCTGGCGGATGCCGTCGGTGTTCTCCGTCAGGTAGGCGGGAGCATACCCCACGGCCAGGGCGTGCATCCAGATGAGAGCGGCGGTCTCGGCGTCCGCATCCGGGTCGGCAAAACCCAGGGCGGCGAGATACTTCCGGGCGGCGGGGGAGAGGTTAGCCTTGATTAGAAGATCTTTTTGAATATCCTTGGGAAATAAGTCATTTTGTTGAGCCTGATTTGCTTTCTTCGTAATCCCTTGTTTAAGGCGAAATGCGAAACATGAGGCATCGGGAGTCAATAAATGGTCATCAGAAAGACTACTGACGTAGTAGAATGGAGGACCTTCCGGGTTCTTAGCGGCTTTAAAGCGGCTAACGAGAAAGCTGTTACCCTCCCAGCATTGCGAATATAATGCTGGGCGAGAACGGTTCCAGAGAGGGCTGACATTGCTATAGTAGCACCATCTGCTGTCAAAGGGTCGAAGTGCATAGCGTCGAACTCTATCGGATTGATATTGTTCAGAAGTTTGCACCTTCTGTCGGACTTTCTTAGCTTCAAACCCGGCAGCATTCTTAGTTAGTCCTGTTCCCAGGGACTTGAGCTCTTCCCATTCTACCTTGGGGTCATAATACATCTGCATCCGGGTTTCTAAGGCGGCCTTGTCGATGTCTATCAACGCCTCCTGGCGCTTTTCCATAAGGCCGTTGTTAGGCGGATCAGCGCACAACTCGGTTAATTTCGGCCATTCAAGGTAATGAGGAGCAATTGCCTTTGGTTGAAAGGAGAGCCAGTTGCTCTCTTCAGGATAAGCGGGCAGATAATGGGATTCGATATCCGGGTCTCTCAGGCTCTCCAGGAGTTGCGCCCGGCGTTCCACGGCTTTCGCCGCGTTGAGGTCATCCCGAAATAATACTTTAAGACCCTCGCTTTCCCTGCTCCCCTTTACCCAGAGGGAAATCACCACACCCTGTCTAATTCCTGGAGAAAAGCCCGGAATGGCAAAGATGGTCTGGCTGGTGCGCCCATCCGGGGCATACTCCGAGATTTTTCGGTTGCCGTGCATGTTTTCAATCCAAAAACGGTCAAAGGAAGACAAGAGGCGTTCCCGCAGGACCACAAAGGAGGGGTCGCTTATCCAGGAATGGTTGGAGATGTAAGAGACCACCCCCTGGCCGGTCATCTCGGCGATGCGGCGCTCGGCCAGGCGAAAGAAGCGGATGTAGAGATCATCCAGGTTAAACTTTTTTATCTTCCACTTCGAAATCAGCCCCACTTTATACGGTTCCACCAGGCCTTTTTCTTCCTTGGGACTCACGCCGGCAAAGGCGTCATAGGGCGGATTGCCCAGGATCACCAAAATGGGCTTCTCCCTTTTTACTTCTTCGGACGCATCCCTTTCCTCCTCCAATTCCAGGGGGAGTTGCTTTTTCGGCCCCTCAGGCGGCTCCCAGCCGGTCAGGGCGTTGGTGAGGAACACCCCGGCCCGTTCTTTTTCAGAAAACGGCGCTCCCAAGTTCTGCAACAAAAGACCCAACTGCAAATGAGAGACCACAAAGGGGGCGGGCAGGATCTCAAACCCGAAGACCCTTTTAAGCGCGGCTTGTTTGATATCATGCCCCACCAAGGCGTCGCCGCCTTTATCCCGTAGGGTGGCGGCAATGTGCTTCAATACCTCCACCAGGTAGGCCCCGGTGCCGCAACAGGGATCAAGGACATACACCCGGGGGTCGGCCAGGCCGTCAGGGATGGCCAGCTCTTCCCGGAGCACGGCATCCACCCGGGAGACCATGTATTGCACGATTTCCGGCGGGGTGTACCACACGCCATAATCTTTCCGCAACTTGGGGTCAAAGGCCTTCAGGAAGGGTTCATAAAAATACTGGACGGCCTGGCCCTCTTGAAACTGGTCAAAGAAAGAGGCGCGATCCACCCGATTCAGTACCCCCTCGGTCCAGTCCAGTATTTCCACCAGACCGAGGGGCGCCAGTTTGGAAGGCGCGGTCAACTGTTCAAAGAGGGCCCGCACCATGGGAACATGCAAATCCCAACTGGCCTTCCGCCAGTCAAAACGAGCCTTTCTGTCGGTGGGGGGATGTTTCTTGCTCCACAGCACCCAGGCGGAAAACACCCCATAAAAGATGGTTTGCACCAGGGTTGAACGGAAAAAGCGTTCCCCTTTCTCCGGGTCTTTTTTCGTCCCTTCAAACTTCAACCCCAGGGCTTCTTCCAGGTCGGCGCGCAACTGATTCAGGGCGGGAAGGTCAACCCCGGCAACCCTGGCCTTGGCGTCCCGGGCGTAGGAGGCCAGAAACCAGGCGACTTCCCTGGGAGCGGCGAGGGGAGCGGCATGAAGCATAACCCGCTGAAGAAATTCGAGAAAGCGCTCGCCATGGACTTTCGCCATCTTGAGCGGGTGTGCCGCGGCCTGCCAGAACTCTTTTTCGCTGCCGGCCAGGCGGTAGGCTTCCAGGCTGATGGGATGGCCTTCGGCGTCCTGGCCCACCAACAGAAAGTCCCGAAGATTGGTCATCAGCACCTGTCGGTATTTGCCCCAGTAGCGGGAGACCTGCTCGCCGTCGGCAGTGAGCCAGGCGTCAACGCTCACGGGCTTTACTTCAATGACCCCACGGGCGGGAATGGTGCCCGGCAGGGGTTCCGTGTCCGTCTTCTGGAACTGATCAGGGGTGAACAGGCCGCCGTCCGGCAGGCCGGCCCCTTTATCTTTCAGGCTGATGATACATCGGACTCTGGGCTTGAGGGTTTTGCCCACTTCATTGAGGAGGTTGGACAGGGCAGGGTAATAGGCAGTTTCAGGCGTAGCCGCCCCGGTGGCGCGAATGTCGTAAATTTCTTTGAGGTATTTTTCCAGGGGATACATCTGGTCAGGATGTCACAACAGGCAAAATGTCTTATCGTATAAGCACTGTTTGCATCTCATTATGCCATGAGCTTAGGAGCAAAAGAAAGAGCAGACCAAACCAAAGAAAAAATATCATCCCCTGAGTTTTGAATTTTTCACCCCTTACACTTAAATGGACAGACAACGTGGAGGCGCCCCTTCAAAGGGATTCAAAACCCTGGCGTATAATGTTGGCCATCAACTGCCGACGCTGCCGGAGAAATTCCTCGTAAGGGAGAACCTCCCAATTTTCCGGTAAGGCATGAAGGCGGGACATTCGTTCCCATTCCTCCTCGGTAAAGCGGGGCTTGATCTCAGGCAGATATTCATGGGGTGGTTTTTTACCAATCTGCAGGTTGTCAGGCCACTCCAGCAAAGCAAAGTTGGCGGCCTGGTTGATTAATTTGAGATCTGTGATGTTTTGATCCTCCAACCACCCCCGGGGGAAGAGATGGTGCCTCTCCAAAGGTTTTTTCTTGGTCTGCAAGACAGGGTCTAGGAGGTCAGAAAGGCTTTTTTTGGAAAACAAAACAGGAGCTTTCAGAAGGTTTTGGGCGGCATGATAGGCGTAAAGGACCGGACTGCGTTGGGAAGAAGTCTCTAATTCGTTGGGAAGGGTAATGGTCCAAAAATCATGGGTAAGAAGGTCGTGAATCAACTTATTCAGGTTGTCCTCGAAGGCTTCCTTGTCTGGTATATCTTTAAGAATGCTTAGGTCACTCTCCATGATGGACTCCGGCGCGCTGGTGTAACGGCCAGTGAGGGTCACGGCATAAAACCAGCGGCCGATGAGGCGGTCCAACTCATGGCTGGGTATGCCAATACGGGTTTTGCCGATTAAATAAAAGGCATAGGAATATAAAAGGGCATTTTGGGAGGATATCATCTGAGCGCTCTTAAATCCGGCCCCCACCAAGACGGAAAAGAATTGATGCCAATGGGTAAGATTAAGGACTTTTTGCTGGCTCTCCCGAAGAACTTGAAACAGTCTGGCCTGCTGTTCAGGCAAAAATTCTCCGGTGACCGGGTCCTTGCTGCGCAAGAGCTGATAAACACTTTGCAGTCGGGCCCGGTAAAAACCCAGGGCCACTGCCACCCGCAGGAGCTGATCCGGCTGCACCTTGATGAAGTGGTTAAAGGGAGAAGCCCCCGTGCCCGGCTGGGGAACCTGATGGCAGGTTCGGCTGAAGCGTTCCAGTTCCTGCCGCAGTTCCTCGGCAAACACGGACAGCAATGTGAGGATGAAGTCCCCTTGGTTCAGCTTTACCCCCTGACTGTTGATCCTCACAAAAATATCGGCCACCTGCTCTTCATCCACCGTGGAGGCAATTTCCAAAGCCGTGAAGGGATACTTTTCCAGATCAAACAGGCGATCCAGATTGTGAGCGATCCGGTTGCTCTCGTCCTCAGTTAAGGGAGTCTTGGTCTCCAGTCTTCTTAAAAAGTCGTTCACCAGCCCCCAATGAGCCTTACCAGAAGTCCACAGGATAGAAATATCAGGAATAAACTCAGGGTCCTTTTCAATGAGGGCGTTGCATACCTCAAATTTGGCATCTCGGGGACGGAAGGCAATCTTTAGCCGGCGTTCCTGAAAATTTTCATCCAATACGGGTTTCCCCCTAAATACAGCATAAAGGGAGGTCAGCCGTTGCTGGCCATCCACAACCAAAAGAGAAGGAATCTTGTGGCCCTTTTCTTCCAAGCCTATTTGCCGGACGTGATTCATCTGGCCGTTGGCCCAAAACAGGAGATAGCCCACTGGAAAGCCCCGATACATGGAATCAAACAGGTCCCTGACCTTGGTTGCTGACCAGACAAACGGCCGCTGAATGTCAGGCAGACCGATATCGCCTATATCAATGTAATGCAAAAGCCCAGATAGATTGTAATCCACCTTTTTAAATACCGTGGGCATTTCGCTCATCTCTCCTCCTCCAAACAATGTTTTTGATCAAAATAATTTTTCAAAATACTCTAAACAGTATCTTACTTAAAACCATTGGCTTCTAGAAAAGCCTCAACTTTATTAAATGCATTGAAAAATAAGGGGGTTCCGGAGAAGGACAAGGGGCTGACCGGGCCGATGGTCATGAAAGAATACGTGCGGGAGGTGGGGTCAAAGGAGGAGTGAGGGTCCCGGAAAAGCTGGTAAAGGTCCAGGGCCGGGCCGGCGGAGCCCACCAGTTGGCGCAGGGCCTGGAATTCCTGACCCAGGGCCAAGCCGAACCCGAAAAAGAAGATGCGCAACTGCTGAATGATCTCCATATCCAGGCTGGACAGAGTCTGGCTGATGAACAGCCACCCCAGCCCGTATTTGCGGGTGGTGCGGGCCGCGTCCCGCAAGATGGCCCGAACAGCGCGGCCGGCATCATCTTCTCTTGGCAATTCCCGGGGCGCCAGTCGGTGCGCCTCGTCAATGACCACCAGAGCATTGAGGCTTTGTCGCTCTTTGAAGAAATACTCGGCGGTTTGGGTCAGGCCGTCCAGGAGGCGCTTGATCACCAAAGCCTGGATGCGGTCGTTCCAGAACAATCCCGTGGCTTGTTCCTTGGAGAGGTCAACCACCATCAGGGGGCGCTTGGGGTTGTCCGGATTGAGGAGCCAACCCAGGGCCTTCTCGACGGTCCTGGCATTGGGCCGGTCTTCCCGAAAAAGTTCGGCGACCGGTTTCCAGTGATCCTTATAAAATTCCTTCTCATCTGCCTCCATCAAAGCGGTATGAAATCGGTTGCGGGGTCCCTCTGAGCGGTAAAAAATTTTTTGCACTTTCTCGTCCGCCAGTATCTCCCAAGCGACCTGGAACGAATCTTCCAGGTGTAGATCCTTCAGCTTGATTTTCTTTTTCTGCAGCCGGTCACAGAGGATGCTGCAGGCCAATTGGCGGTTTTCGCCTTTAGGAATGGTTAATCGTTCAAAGAACAACGACTCAAATAAAATTTGCTCAAAAAGCTCCCAGCGGTCCAAAACCAGATTGCGGACCGTTAAGATATAGAACTTTTTGTCCAAGTTGTTGAGGAGCTGAGACATGGGCAGCGGAAAATCACCGGTGGCCGACCCCCGTAAGTCCCCGGCGAACTCACCTTGAGGATCAACCACCAACAGGGCCATCTTGGGGTAGCGAGCGTAGGCCAAGAGAATCATCTTGGCTAGGACGGACTTACCAGAGCCGGTTTTGCCAAAAATCCCCAAATGGTAAGCTTCCCCGGCACCATCGGCACCACGGTCAAAGTGTTTAAACCAAAGGGGGAGTTTGGGCTTGGAACCATAAACCTGGCCGAGATAAAAGACTTGGTCGGCATAGGGGCGGAGAAGCTCCCCTAAAACGTCATCGTTGACCAAGTGAATATGCGTACCGGTGGAAGGGACGGTCCCCATGATGCTGGGCTCATAGCCGGCCGGGCCGCCCCGGCTGAACACCGCGCTGATGATCATTTTGCCCAAGTGGGTGTCCTGGCGCTCGCTCACCGCCTCCACCCGACCCCGCTGACGGATGAGGCTGCGCATGGTGGGGTCTTCGTGCCAGACATTTCGGAGCTGCACTTCGGTGATCTGCCCCAGGGCGTAATGGTGGGCCGAGTCCTGAAGATAGCGGAACAGGGCCAGCTCCCCCACCAGCTTGCGGGTAGCCGCGGGTCCCAGAATATCCAATGCCAACTGGGAGGTGGAGGAAGGGGAACCGATCACCCCCAGCCGTTCGGTACCGTCGATAATCCGGTCAAGGTCTTGCGGGACGCCAGTCATGATTCATCTCCCCGATTCACTCCGATAGCCGTGCATGGCAAAGAAGACTTCCCCGATATCGCCATCGTAGCGTTCGGATAAGCGCTGGGTAGCCACCTGGCGGAAAGTGGGTACCGCCCGGGCCAGAGCCTTGACGGTGCGGTCGGCCAGATAAAGCGGGTAAGGCTCCAGAATCGAGGGCACGGCGCACTGGTGTTTGAGGCCCTGGACCACCACTGCCAGGCGGTGGGGGTTGAGGGCCACCTGTCTGGCGGTTTCAATTCGCAAAGCCGGCAGCCACTCATGGGGTTTGTAGTAAAAAATGCAAATTTCCCCCAGCCCGTCGATGATGTCAGCGGCCAGGGAGCCTGCCCGGGAGTGCAGACCGCCGGGCAGATGCCAGGGTTGGGTGGGTGGTTCCAAACTCAGGGGGCGGGTAAGTTCGCCGGCCTGGAGGAGAAAAGTCAACAGACCCCGGTCATCGTGTGCTTCAGAAGATTGAATAATTTTGCCGACTTCCCGTCGGGATGAATACTTGGGCAGCCCCACGAAGTGCTTGTCCGAGCGGTGTGGGCGAAGGATGCTGCGGTAGGCTTCCAGATATTCCAGGCTGTGTTCCAGAAATTCTTGAGAGCACTTGAGTTCGGGACAATCCGGGGCCTGATTGAGGGCCTGATTAAAATAAATAATCGGCAGGGTGAGCGTCTGATCCAACATTACCAGGTCATGGGGGGCGCTGGTGGCCAGAATTAATTCTTTCCCCAGCATCACCGCCCTGAGGACAGTGCTGGTGTCGGGGTGGTGGGGCTCCACCTGCACGAAGGACAGGTGGTGAGGTTGATCCCAGTGGCGTTTTTCTGAAGGGGGTGTCAGCCCTTCCACCGCCACCGCGGCCGCGGCGATAAGGTCGGCAAACAGCAACCGTTCGATGGCATAAGAACCGTCGGTGCCGCAGGTGGTGGGCAACGGCGGATACCCCAGGGATGATTCATGCACGATAAGGTCTTTTTCCTGTAAAACCCGGCGATACTCCTGCCGCTCCCTTTTCAGGTTACGGAAACGGTCAGTGAGCAGGTCGCCAGTAGCTGTGGCTTTACCTAAAATGTCTTCCACTAGCGCGGCGGGGAGATCCGCGAAGGGGTTTTGTTCCTGGGGCATGCTATCCCTCCCCTTTCCATAGGGTCAGGGTTTGGGGGTCAAACTGGACAAACCGGGAATCGCGCTGGGCCCGCGGCAGAAGCCAACGTTCCCGGAACCACTGAAATAAGGCATCGACCGGCTGGGCATTGAAGTTTAAGGATGAATCTTCACCCCGGAGAAACTCCCGGGAGTTTGCCGCCAATGGCACAACGAAGATTTCTCTTTGCACCAGATTCGACAGATAACCCGCCGGCAGGCCCAGAGCAGCCAAACATTTCCTTACCGTTTCCCGCCGGTTGCGAAAGCCCTTCCCCCACTTTTCCTGCTTGGCGGTGGGCCGGCAATGCTCCACCGCATAGGCCCACAAATGCTCATAGATGCCGTTATTAAAGTGGAAATCCCCGGTTCCCCGGGTAAAACCCACCCGGTGGTAAAGGAGCCGGTTGTGAAAGGAAAGGCGATTATAGAGGGAGGAGCGGCCCAGGGCCGAGGTGGTAGTTATCAGAGCGAGACTGCCGTCCGAGGTTTTTTCGCTAATGAGGGAGGGCTTCCCCCCATATTTGCACCGGAAGGCTTCCCTAACCTCATCGGAGGCCACCAGCAGAGCCACGAGTTTCCCGCCTAAGAGGGAGGAGTAAGGCAGCACCGCCCCCAGGACAAAGGCGTCCAGCACGTGGCGCAGTCTGACCCGCCTGCCTTCCTTGTCCCACCCCACCCACCTGTCCCGGGGGGCCAGACTGAAGACCGGATCACCCAAACCGAATAACCCTATGAGCTTGTCGTTGTGCTCATCGATCACCAGAAAGCGCATCCGCCGGCCATAGCCCGAGGATACCGGGATGCTCCAATGCAGGCAGGCATAGCGGAACAGAAGCTCATCCTGGGTGCGGCGTTTGACCTCCACCAGGCGCGGCCGTATCTTGGCTGGCTGCACTTCCTTCCCGGATGCGAAACGACCGAGCAGCTTGGACTCGTGAATGTGGAGATTTTTCCGGGCATTTTCCAGGCGGGAGTGGACGGCCATCTCATGCAGCCGACGCAAGGATTCTTTGGAAGTGTCTGAGGGCGGAACAATGCGGGATTCCTCGAGTTTGAAGCCTTGTTGCTCCAGAGAAGTAATAATCAGCTCCCGCAGTTCTGTGGCTTGCATGACGGCCTCAATGACTTTTTATAGCAAAATTCCAGGGGCTTGTAAAAATCAGAGTGATCGAGTGCAAAGCTCGAATTGTTCAGGCCGCAACCACGAGGAAGTTGACATGATCATCAGGTAAACATACGACGGAACATTGAGCCAAGACCTTCTTTTTTGGAGGAGGCTTCTCCCGACATGCAGCCGGGGGACATTCTGCGGGGGGCCAGGCATCGGGAGGGGCTGACCCAGGCACGACTGGCGGTCCTGATCGGCGTCAAGCCCATCCACATCTCAGAGATGGAAAAAGGCAAGCGAGCCATCGGCAAAGACATGGCCAAGCGCCTGGCCCAGGTTCTGCATACATCCTATCGGGTGTTTCTGTGAACCGGACGGCGGCGGCTCATGGGGGGTGAAGGTTTGGCAAAAAAAGCAGATTTTGGGCAAGATTTTGGAGGGATTTGGCCTTAAAAAACTTCATTTTCGCCGGATATTCAATGGCGGGTTTGACAAGGACTGCCCTTGGCTGACCGGTTCTTCTGAGCGATTACCCTCATTATTCAAAACAGTTGACCACATCATAGGGGTGGATTTTCCGGTTGGGCCGTATTCGGCCTTTGCCTCTTTGGCTTTTTGCGCTTTTAGACTGGAAAACTACCTTAAATATCTGTGGGAATTTACTATAACGTCCGTTGCGGCCGGAGGGCAGAAGGTGAAAAAGTATGTATCTCACGGGGAGAGGGCCGCAATTATTTTTCCAGATGATGAGCCATCGTTGAATTTTCCAAGTAATATTTAATGATTAAGTTTTCCAGAGCTTCCTGGGTCGAACAACCGTTTTGGGCGCAGGCGTGGCGAAACAGCCGCAGGTGGCCGGGGGACAGGACCTTGAGGCGGAAGAGTGACGCCAGCTCAAAGAGATCCAACTCGTAAAGCCTGATGAGGGCCAGGAGCTTGTGAAGCTGGAGGACCGTGCGGCCCTGCTCAAAATCGCACAGGGTGGAGCGGGGAATGCCCGTGAGCTCCTGCACCTGGGCCAGGGTCAGGCCTCGCTCCAGCCGCCAGGCCGCCAGTTTTTTCAGGTCCAAGGTGCGCGCCGCCAGCGGGCGTTGGCGCCGGGGTGGTCGTCTGGTTCTCATGGCCCTTGCCTCCTCTAATGCGCTGGGTTTGACCGACAAAATCAAACCCACTTGTGTCCTAACTGGATTTACCCCAATCTTTGGTTTCTTACAGTAACAGAGCCACCCGGAAAATTACCTGGCCAAACTCCGGGCTCTGCTCCACCGCGTCCTGAACCCTCGGGTCGGCGGTGACCAGGATGCCCTCGTGGAAGCTTACGCCCCCCGGCAGCCGGAAGTTGGGGTGTCGGTAGCAAAGATAACCCTGGGGCTTGCCACCCCTGGTGGCGGACTGAGAAGCAGCCCGGCGCCTTTCTTGTTTGTAGCGGCGATCGTAAGCTCGCCGCCGCTCAGGGTCTTTATACGGCATTTTTTTCCCTCCACGCTAATAAACAAAAGCTCGGGTTCTGACCGCCTCTTGGACCTTCATCCTATGTTTGACTAGTCAAAACTCTCAATTCCGTCAAAATCTTCTGCCTCATAGTGGCCAATCGCTCTTGCTCCAGATGTTCCATCTCCATTTGCTCCCCGAAGAGGTCCATGTCAAAATGGCTTTCTATGGCTTCGACTGCCAGTTCCCAAAGGACCTGAGGGTGCAGGGCGTCCAGTTCCACCGCCAGATCGCCAAACCGCTCCACATAGTTCCGATAACGCTTGTCCGCAATTTTTACCGCCTGGGGATCATGGGGCAATTCGTAGCTCATTATCTGTTCAGGGGTCAGGGCAACGCGTTGGTATTCCACTCCCCACAGGTCCATGTCATCCTCCAGGGTTTGTTTAATGGCCTCCAGCATCTGCCAGCCGGAAGGATCCATATCGCCAAAGTAGAGAATCACCGGCTTCTGTCCCCGTTCCATGGCGGCCTGGGCCCGACGACGAAAACCGTCCAGAAAGGTGATGCTCTGATAGCCTCGGCACGTCACGGCCCGGATGCAATAAGGGTAAGCCACTTTTTCAAACACCTGGGACAGCGCGTCCTTCTCGGTCCATATTTCTACATAGCAATTCTGGTCCTGGACATAGCAACGTTCATATCCTTCCAGAAAGCCTTCTACGTGGGCTTCCATGAATTCAATATGGTCTTCCCATCCCCGTTTAGCGCTTACCCGGCGCACCCGGTCTTCCAAAACCTCCCAAGGCAGCCATTCATCCAAGCGCATATGTTTAATCAGGGCTGATAAGTCGTTGTATTTTGAACGGGTATTTTCGAGGTGCCCGGCGGCCACCAAGCGGTAATAAATTTGCCGGAGAGTCAGGGGCCAGTAGTCTTGTAACTCCCTGACCACCTCCATAACCCGATTCCCCTGTTGGACCCGGTGATCCGTCCAGGCCCATTTCCGCCTTTTAGTCTTAGTGAATTCCATTAGCATCCTCCTGTTGTCTCGATACTTTTCTTCTTTTTAATTGAGGGCCCCCTCAGCTATTAGATCTCCCCAAGGCTCTTTTCTCCCCAAATCACGGCGCGGTGATCTTGGATACCCACCTTGACCCAGGTGCCAAGGTCAACGCCTTTTTGCCACATATCCCCCGGGTCATTGCCGTCAATGGGGGGCCAGCGCCGGGCCTGGGGGAAGTGCTTGGTCCACCAGCACCAGGCCTCCCGGGTGACGGCGGCGTCGCCGTCCAGGGCGATGAGAATCAACCGGCTTTGACGCAAAGCCGCCGCAGCCGCCTGATCGGGACGGGTCTGGGCATTCCCCAGGGCCACCACCCCGGCCAGGTCACCCGCTTCCTGGTGCAGGAGCATGCCGTCCAGCTCGCTTTCCACCACCACCATGACCTGGCGATCACAGCCCCAGACCATAGCCGGGGTGTCGGAACCTTTCACCAGATAGTACCGGGGGTCCCCGGCCGCCCGGGGGCGTCTGATCCGAAGGCGAAGAATATTTTCGCCCTGACAATAAGGAATGATGAGGCCTCGGGGAATCCAGAGCTTTTTGGGAATGCCGTTGTCCTTCAAGTCAGGCTCCAGGCCCCAGTGCTCAGGCCTGTCCCAGGTGTCCTGCGGGTGAAACCCCAGACGGTTTGCCTTGATGGTGTCCGCCGACAACCCTCGATTCTCCCGCAGCCAGTCCAGGAGTTTTTCCCCTTGGCCGTGGGGTTTGAGAAGCCGTCGCTCCCCTTCCTCCATCAGCCGCCGGGCCCTGGCCTGCCAAAGGTCTCCCGGGGCCATCGTCCTTCGGGGCTCCCATTGCGGGTGAGGCCTCGGGCGCCAGAAGGGTGAGGGTGGCACCACCCTGCCGACGTAATCACAGGCTTCCCTGAAACTCATACCCCTGAACTCTCGCAAATACTGGATGATGTCACCGGATTTGCCACACTGCCGGCACCACCAGCGTCCCCCTTCTCCCTGCTCTGGCCACACCCGAAAGCGGTCTTTCCCGTCCCGGCAAAAGGGACAGGGGCCGGCGTATTCACCGCCGTTGGTGCTCGCCACTTTCTTGGAGAAAAAGCCATCGGCTTCCAGGAGGTCAAAAATCGTCATGTCAGTTAACCTCTGCAATGTCTGCAATGTCTTCAAATTCACTATTAGTAAAGGTTTTCGCCCCCAATGTTACTTCTCTGGTGTTTGCAAGGTCTTCTGATCCGTCAGCTGGTTTCCCAGACTATGCAGATATCGGCTCTACATCGTCTACATCGTCAACCACTTGCCATCCTTGGCTTTTCTGGCGTCGCAGACATTGCAGACATTGCTCAATGAAGGTTTCTGTTTTATCGTCCCATTGGAGGCAACTTACCCCCCGATGGCCATTGGCATCGTGCTTGCCCGGAGCCATGGTCAGTTTCAAGGCCCGGAGCACCGCCCCCATGCCCCGCGGCTTGGCGATTTTATGGGTCAGGGGTGCCATCAGGTTATAGTGCCTATGGATGAACCCCACCGCCAGGCGCCCGTTCTCAAGGTGAGGCCGCAACTGGTCCAGGGTTTGGGCCACCAGCATGGAGCGCTCGGAGATCTCCGGCGGAGAATAACCGTCCTCCATAATGAGCCGGAGGGCGCCTTGAATCTGACCAAGGTAGAAGCTGACGGTTTTGATGCCCCGGTCCAGGCCTTCCAGAGATAAAACAGCCTGGGGGGCTCTACCTTCGGAAAACCTCTGGATGCAGTGGATCACGCCGGTGAGACGCAAGGCGTACTCCACGGCCTTGGGCAAAAACCCCCGGAGTTGGGTTGGCAGCCGGTCCCTGCAAGAGTACAGTTGGTTCCGCCACTCCAAGAATTTTCCCTGGGCTTCGGAGTCAAAAATCATCCGGGTCGGGTTCTCGATCCGCCCCCCACAGGCGGAGATTTGCTCATCCACCCAATCCATGGCCCGGCGGAGGACTATCTCCCATTTCTCCCGGTCCTGATTCCCCCATGATTCCGCCGTAAGGTCATGATAGGTCGGGGGTTCACAGGTCACAAGAAACCGGTACAATGTGCCATCTTCCAGGTACAGCCCATCTTCCCCGGCAAAGAAGGTTTTAAATACCCGGGGCTGGACCCCGCCAAAGACCGAGACCCGCGCTCCATTGAGGTAAACAGTCTTACCGGCTCGGACGATCCGAGCCGAGTATCCATCGAAAAGCAGCAGCCAGGCCTCCCGGTCGGTGCCTTTTTGCTTGTATTGGTTCTGCCCCGTGAGGAAGGCACTGATTTCATCTTGGATTACCACAATCCCGCCGTGGGGGGAGTTCACCAAGTCGTCCCGCACACCCTCCAGGGTCAAATCCGAAACGAAATAGCCCCTTGGAGGTGAAGGCGGCGGTAGTTGATCTCGCTCTTTCCGGGGCAATTGGTTATACGCTTCAATTTCCTCCCTGTACCGAGCCTCTTCTCTTCTCTGGGCTTCATCAATGGGACGGGCCATCAAACGAGCCGGCGGGGTCTTGCCTTCTCCCGACTCTCTAATATCCTGGTGCCAAAAGATTAAGGGGGCCTCCCACCCCTCCTTTGGCGAAACCGCCAGGGTCCTGCCAATTATGGACCCCACCAGGCAAAAGGCTGCCCCTGGGAGCGAGGAGGGGGAAGTGGCGCAAGCCCGGCCCAACTGCTGGAGACTGTCGGCCACACCCACCGGCAACACTTCCCAGGGGAACGGGATGCGCGGGAACATTTGGCTGGCAAAATCCCAACCGGTATGAGGGCCAGTAGGATTCTTATCAAAGGTGGCCCGTTCCTCGACAATCTTTTTTCGGGCTTTCTGTTGAATCTCTTTCGCCGCACAGAATTCAGACATGGCCTACCTCCAAGTCTTGGCGAGATCCAGCTGGCCAGTTCGCTGTGGAGGTGGCTATTGCCATTATTCAGCCTCCCGCCGGGGCCGGGGTTGGACGGTGCATTTTTCAATGAGCTCCTCCAAGTCTTTTTTACGGAAAAGAACCCGGCGGCCAAATTTGATAAACTTAACCTCCCGACGTGAAACCTTCCCGCGCAAGGAATAGGGCGAGATTCCTAGTAATTCCGCCGCTTCGTTGTTGTTAAGAAGTTTTTCCATATGATATACCTCCATAATTCTGATCCATTATTTCTCTCAGTCATAATTAATATGATTGGCTTTTTCAAGAAATAATCTACTGAATATAAATTTTTACTTACTACATAAAGAAGCTTATTGACAGGTAATATTGAGATATTTGTAGTAACTTACTACCAATATGATAATAGTTGGACGGTTCTCACCAAAAATGTAGTAACTTACTACAGAAAAAAGAGAATATGCGGATTTCGAAGGGATTTTGTAGTAGGTAGGTCTGTCAGGCTTGGAAGATAGGATTAGATAATCTGTTGCTTCCTCCGAGTCATCCTCTGATAAATGGTCTTATATGGGATGTCTCCGATTTGAGCCATTTTGAGAATATCGGCCACTCTTTTGGCAATAGTCTCTCCCGAGGCTTCCGGTACATGGCTCTGGAGCACATTTACCAGGTAATTAATGAAATCCTCCATCCTGAAGGAATCCTCTGGTACAGTGGCCAACAGCTCTTCCTTTAGACTGTCCAGCGCCCTTTTGATCTTCTCAATTTTTTCCTTAATCCTGGGGCTTCCCCAAGTTTTGAAAACTCCCGGCAAGGGATTCAGGTTCACCATGATTATGGAGAAATAATGCTTAACCTCTTCCCGGGAAAAATCTACATCCTCAAGGGTCTCTGCTCTCACATCTATCCCGCAAGTTTCAGGAAGTTCAGATAAATGGTCCAAATTGGCTGCGATGGCCGAGAAGCTGCGCCTGATCTCTTTCTGGGCGAATTTACGCACTCCACGGGAAATATCTTGTTCAATATCTCTCACTAAAGGCATGGCAATAAGAAATACCAACTCTTCCGGGTCTATAATGGGGTAGGTTTGAAATTTAGGGGGGCTGGAAGGAATCTTTTTCCCTCTTAGGCGATCCTCTATAAAGATGCCAGATTTTATTAGCTCAACAGCCGCATAGCGCACCATGTGAAAGGGAAATCGCCATGGGCCTTTGATAGGTTTTCTCTCATCAGCAACCATCGCTGCCATACTGGGAGGGTTGCCTAAAGGATAACTCTCTTCAAGGGCCTCCAGTAATCGAGCAAGAACACCTATTCCCATTCCTGCCTCCATCTGCGATGACCTACGGCACATCGGAGTTTGCTCCGAGTCCAAGGCGGAATTTGCACCCCTCAGGTATGTCTTTTTTGGTGAATATATAGGTGAATATTCACCCTGTTTTTTCTGCTCATTTTTGCTGCCTCCTGCACAATAGCACAATAGTTAACTGGTTGCAAGAAATAAGAAAAGGCGACTTGGCATAAATCCTGCTAAGTCGCTTTGCATAGTTTCAGGGTCTAGTGGGCGATGGCCTGTCGGGGTTCGAGTCCCCGCTTCGGCACCAGGAAAATCAAGGGGTTGTGGATCCAAACCGCAACCCCTTTTTACTTCGCGGCTTCGGCGGGTCCCCGCTGTCCCCCCAGTTCCGTGAGGGCCCCTTAGGCCATCCCGGTCTCCTCCCGGTGGCCCGCCCTTGCCTCTCGGCCCCAAGATTCCTCCCCGGCCGAAGGGACAGGTCGCCATTTTTGGTCCTCACCGGGATCATCCCGCCCCCCCCTTGCTCAACTGTTCCTCCTTAAGGCATCTCAACACCCACCTCAATTACCCCTCGGTCCCGCTCAGGCAGACCGGATCAAACAGCTTATGGTCAGAGCTTCACCTCATAACCCCAAGGCGGCCGGAGACTGCCTCCACGTGCCTGAGGCTGCCGGCTCCGGGAAAAATCCCCCCCCCCGGGGAAAGGCGGCCGGGTTACCGTGCAGCAAGGCCGATATGCGGCAAGGTCCTGCCCCGCCCGCCAGCCCCCGCCTTCTGTGAAGTGGATCAGCCCGCAGGGTCTTAAACCCCAAAAGGGCGTTTCCGGCCCAAAGACCGGCAGAACCATGGTTTGGGTATAAAAGGGACATTGGGAGGTTTTGGGACATTTTGGAATTCGTTATTTTATTCAATGGGATAGCCACGTCATTCCGCCAGATGGGTGAGTTTGCCTCCCCCCTCAGCCTCAGACGATTGCAGTGATTAGCTTAACTTATTGATATTACGTAATATTATATCATCGTCCCACCGGCACATAACTTGCCTTTAGGTTTGCATCAGGGTAACCACGGTTTTACCAGGGAGGCGGTCCCCCATGGACAGGTGCGGGACGCTGTTAGTGGCCGAGCGCAGCCGGGAACTGGCCGACGGACTGGCGCCTTGGGCTCGGGAAAACGGTCATCAGCTCCTCAGCGTGGACAATCTCCGGGACCTTATCATGACCCTGCAGCAGCAGAAAATCAACGTTTTGGTCCTGGATCTCTGCCTGCCCGAGGCCTTGGGGCCGGAAGCCATTCCCATCATCAAGGGCATCTGTCAAAAGCTGCCCATCATCATCACCGCCGACGAAAACAACCCGGACCAGGAAACCCGGGTGCGCCAGAAGGGCATCTTCTATTATCACGTCAAATCGTTCGGCCTGGATGAACTCATGCTGGCCATCAGCAACGCCATGGGGCGCACATCTCACTGAGCGAAGGAACCGTGATGCGCTTACAGGAAAAACTTGCGGCAGGGGAGTTCGTGGTCCTGGCGGAAATGGAACCGCCCAAGGGCGCCGACGTCTCGGCCATGGCGGCCTGCGCCCTGGGGGTGAAAGGGCGGGTGGACGCCTGCCTGGTGCCGGAGATGAGCAGCGGCGTCATGCGCATGAGCTCCCTGGGCGGCGCCATGGTTTTGGCCTCCCGGGGGCTGGAAACCGTCATCCAGGCCTGTTGCCGGGATCGCAACCGCCTGGCCCTTCAAGGGGACCTGCTGGCGGCCCACGCCTTGGGGATTGCCAACGTCATGGCGGTCACCGGTGAGGACATCACCCACGGCGACCACCCCAAGGCCAAGGCGGTGAACGACCTGGACCTGTGGGGGCTTCTGGGCGCCATCCAGTCGCTGATGGCCGGCAAGGACCACTCCGGCATCGAACTGAAGGGCGCGCCGGCTTTTTTCGTAGGCGCCACCGTCAATCCCGGGGCTCCCGATCCGGAGGTGGAGCTGGCGGATTTGGACCGCAAACTGGCCGCCGGGGCCAGGTTTTTTATCACTCCCCCCATTTTTGACCCCGGGGTGCTGGAGGGCTTCGCGGCGCGCTTGGGCAATCGCCCGGCCCACCTCATCCCCACGGTGCTGCTGCTCAAGTCCGTGGGGATGGCCCGCTATCTCCAGCGCCATATGCCCCACATTGCGGTGCCGGAAAACCTGGTGGACCGCATCCAGAAGGCTCCGGAGCGGGTGCGGGAATGCGTCCTGATCGCCGGAGAGCTCCTGGCCGCCTTTAAGGAGCGGGGGGCCAGCGGGGTACTTCTCTCCACCATCGGCTGGGAAGACAAGCTTCCGGCCATCCTGGCTGCGGCCGGGGCCTGAAAGGCGGCGCCCCGGGCCCAGGTTTTGAGGTTCAAGGCCAGGCGTTGAGATGTCAAGGGATGATCGAGATGGCAAACACGACCGAGCAATGGGAAAAACCGGGCGGCACCGGCAAGGTGGGGGCGGTGATGGTGGTGGGCGCCGGCATCGCCGGGGTGCAGGCTTCCCTGGACCTGGCCAGGTCCGGGTTTTTCGTGCATCTGGTGGAAAAAAAGCCGGCCATCGGCGGGGTCATGGCCCAACTGGACAAGACCTTCCCCACCAACGACTGCTCCATGTGCATCCTGTCGCCCAAGCTGGTGGAGTGCGGCCGGCATCTGAACATCCAGATTCATACGCTCTCTGAGGTGGAGGACATTCAGGGCGGGCCGGGCAACTTCCGGGTGACGCTGGCCAAGGAGCCCCGCTACATCGACCCGGCCAAGTGCACCGGCTGCGGCGACTGCGCCAAGGTCTGCCCGGTGACCATGCCCGACGTTTTCAATGCGGGGCTGGCGGACTGGAAGGCGGCCTACCGCCTCTATCCCCAGGCCATTCCCGCCACCTTCGCCATCAAGAAGCTGGACCGGGCTCCCTGCACCCTCACCTGCCCGGCGGAAATCAACGTCCAGGGCTACGTGCAGCTCATCAAGCTGGGGAAATACGAGGAGGCGGTGCAGCTCATCATGGAGCGCCTGCCGCTGCCTGGCGTCCTGGGGCGCATCTGCCCGCATCCCTGCGAAGACCAGTGCCGGCGCCGAGACCTGGACGAGCCCGTGGCCATCTGCGCCCTAAAGCGCTTCGCCGCCGACCGGGTGGACCTGGCCGGCTTCTCCCCGCCGCCGGTGGAGGCCCGGCCGGAGAAGATCGCCATTGTGGGCTCCGGCCCCGCGGGGCTGGCCGCGGCCTACCACCTGGCCCGCAAAGGCTACCGCCCCACCATCTTCGAGGCCCTGGATAAGCCCGGCGGCATGCTGCGGGTGGGCATCCCTGACTACCGCCTGCCCAAGGAGGTCCTGGACCGGGAGATCGCCAACATCCTACGCCTGGGGGTGGAGCTCAGGACCAACGCGGCGCTGGGTCGGGACTTCACCCTGGACGGCATGTTCGACCAGGGGTTTCAGGCGGTCTTTCTGGGCTTGGGGTGCCATGTGGGGAAGCCCCTGGGAATCCCCGGTGAGGAGGCCCCGGGAGTTATGCAGGGAGTGGAGTTCCTCCGGCGCCAGAACCTGGGCCAGCCTCTCACGGTGGGCAAGCGCCTGGCGGTCATCGGGGGTGGTAACGTGGCCATGGACGTGGCCTGCACCGCCCGCCGCCTGGGAAGCGAGGTAACCATCGTGTACCGGCGCTCCCGGGAGGAGATGCCCGCCTTCCACCACGAAATCGAGCAGGCCCGGTGCGAGGGCGTGGAGATCGTCTATCTGGCGGCCCCTCTGCGGGTGGTCACCGATGCCGCGGGCCGGGTCGCGGGCCTCCTTTGCCAGAAAATGGCGCTGGGGGAGCCTGACGCCTCCGGGCGGCGCTCGCCGGTGCCCATCCCCGGCGAGGAGTTCGAACTGCCGGTGGACATGGTGGTGCCGGCCATCGGCCAGGAGGCCGCGCTGACCGCGTTGGCCGACGAGGGCGTCAGGGTGACCCGCCGGGGCACCATCGAGGTGGACGAGGTCACCTACCAGACCTCCCGGCCGGGGGTTTTCGCCGCGGGCGACGTGCACACCGGCCCCTGGATCGCCATCGAGGCGGTGGGCGGCGGCATCGAGGCCGCAGAGTCCATTCACCGCTTTCTCCAGGGCGAGGATCTGGCCGCGGGCCGCAGTCTGGGGAAGGAGGCCCACCAACGCTGGCGGGAGCTCCCCAAAGACGAAGAAGGGCAACCGCGGGAGGTGATGCAGACCCTACCGCCGGAGCACACCTGCGCCTGCTTCGATGAGATCGCCCTGGGCTACACCGAGGCCCAGGCCCAGGCCGAGGCCAGCCGCTGCCTCAACTGCGGAGTGTGCTCCGAATGTATGGAGTGCCTCAGGGCCTGCCAGGCCAACGCGGTGGATCACGGCCAAGTCCCGGAAACCGTGGAGCTGGAGGTGGGCGCGGTAATTCTTGCCCCGGGCTTCCAGACCTTCGACCCCGGCCGGATGCCCACCCTGGGGTTCAAGAAATACCCCAACGTGGTCACCTCCCTGGAGTTCGAGCGCATCCTCTCGGCCAGCGGGCCCTTTGCCGGGCACCTCATCAGGCCCTCGGACCATAAGGAGCCCAAGAAGATCGCCTGGCTCCAATGCGTGGGCTCCCGGGACGTAAACTACCACACCTACTGCTCGTCGGTGTGCTGCATGTACGCCATCAAGGAAGCGGTCATCGCCAAGGAGCACGCGCCCTATGATTTGGACACCGCCATCTTCTTCATGGACATGCGCACCTTCGGCAAGCAGTTCGAGCAGTACTACAACCGGGCCCAGGAGCTGGGAGTGCGCTTCGTCCGCTCCCGGGTGCACACCATCGACCCGGCGGCAAACGACTGCCTGAGTCTGGAATACGTGGACGAGGCGGGCCGCAAGCATACCGAGGTTTTCGACCTGGTGGTGCTGTCGGTGGCCATGGAGGTGAGCGAAGACGCTCAGCGGCTGGCCCAGCGCCTGGGGATTGACCTCACCCCACACAACTTCGCCTCCACCCACCCCTTTGCGCCGGTGGCCACCAGCCGGCCCGGGGTCTTCGTGTGCGGCGCCATGCAGGGGCCCAAGGACATCCCCGAGTCGGTGATGCAGTCCTCTGCCGCGGCGGGAGCCTCTGCCGCCACGCTGAGTGAGGCCCGCTGGAGCCGCACCCGCACCCGGGAGGCGCCGCCGGAGCGGCCCATTTCGCCGGAGGACGAACCCAGAATCGGCGTCTTTGTCTGCAACTGCGGCATCAACATCGGCGGCATTGTGGACGTGCCGGCCATCAGCGACTACGCCCGCACCCTGCCGGGGGTGGTCTACGTGGAGGACAACCTGTTCACCTGCTCCCAGGACACCCAGGTCCAGATGCTGAAACTCATCGAGGAGCACAACCTCAACCGGGTGGTGGTGGCGGCCTGCACCCCTCTCACCCACGAGGCCCTGTTCCGGGAGACCCTCATCGACGCCGGCCTGAACAAGTACCTTTTCGAAATGGCCAACATCCGCAACCAGGACACCTGGGTGCACATGCAGGAGCGGGAGGAGGCCACCGCCAAGGCCAAGGACCTGGTGCGCATGGCGGTGGCCCGGGCGGCGCTCCTCAAGCCCCTGGTGGAAATCCCCCTGGAGATCAACCCCCGGGCCCTGGTCCTGGGGGGCGGGGTGGCCGGCCTGAACGCCGCCCTGAACCTGGCGGACCAAGGCTTCGACACCATCGTCGTGGAGAAAGAGGCCGAACTGGGGGGCAACGCCCGCCGGGTTCATAAGACCATAGAAGGCATGGACGTGGCCGCCTATCTGGACGGGCTCATCCAACGGGTCAGGGACCAGGAAAAAATCCAGGTACTCACCCAGGCCCTGGTGGTGGGGTTCAGCGGCTACAAGGGGAACTTCACCACGGAAGTGCTGGTGGGCCCGGCCATGTACGAGCGCAAGATCGAGCATGGCGCGCTGATAGTGGCCACCGGTGCGGTGGAGTATCGACCCAGGGAATTCGGCTACGGGAGCCACCAGCGCATCCTGACCCAACTGGAGTTCGGCGACCTGTTGCACGAGCGCCGGGAGGAGGTGGCCGCCTGGAGCCGGGTGGCCCTCATTCAATGCGTGGGTTCGAGAAACGAGGAGAACCCGGATTGCAGCCGCATCTGCTGCCAGGGAGCGGTGAAGTACGCCCTGGAGCTCAAGGGCCTCAACCCCGAAATGGAGGTCATCATTTTCTACCGGGATATGCGGACCTACGGCATGCTGGAGGACTACTACCGGGAGGCCCGGGACCGGGGCGTGCTGTTCAGCCGCTTCGATTCCAAGCGGGCTCCGGAGGTGGCGCCGGACGGCCCGGGGCTCAAGGTTACCTTTCTGGACCACGTGCTGTGCCGGCCCTTGAGCCTGCCGGTGGACGCGGTGGTGCTCTCCGCCGCCACCGTGGCCGGGGAGCACGAGGAGTTGGCCTCCATGCTGAAACTCCCCCGGGGGGCCACCGGGTTCTTCATCGAGGCCCACGCCAAGCTGAGGCCGGTGGACTTCGCCTCCGAGGGCATCTTCCTGGCGGGCACGGCTCACGGCCCCAAGCTCATCAGCGAGAGCATCGCCCAGGCCCTGGCCGCCTCCTCCCGAGCGGCGGCCTTCCTGGCGGACACCACCCAGACCATCAGCGGCGTCACCGCCTGCGTCGCTCCGGACCGCTGCGCCGCCTGCCTCATCTGCGTCAGGGTGTGCCCCTTTCACGTGCCCCGGATCAACCGGGACAACGTCAGCGAAATCAACCGGGCGCTGTGCCAGGGCTGCGGCATCTGCGCCTCGGAATGCCCGGCCAAGGTGATCCAGTTGTCACATTACGAAGACGACCAGCTCGCCGCCAAGATCAAAGCCATGTTCTAAGGAGAAGCGCGATGGATGACTTTACCCCGAAAATCCTGGCCTTCTGCTGCATGTACTGAGCCTACTCCGCGGCGGACCTGGCAGGTTCGATGCGACTGCAATATCCCCCGGACGTGAGGATCATCCAGGTGCCCTGCACCGGCAAAGTGGACCTCATCCATCTGCTCATGGCCTTTGAGGAGGGGGCGGACGGCGTGTTCGTGGCCGGCTGCCTGGAGGGGGACTGCCACTTCCTGGAAGGCAACCTGCACGCCAAAAAGCGGGTCAGGCGGGCGAAACAGATTCTGGACCAGGTGGGGCTGGGGGGTGGGCGGCTGGAGATGTACAACCTGTCCGCCGGCATGGGGGGCAGGTTCGCGGAGATTGTACGGGAAATGGACGCGAAGATTCGAAGCTTGGGCCCCAGTCCCCTGAGGCTGGCCAAGACCGGAGGGGCGGGGCTCGCCAGGGAGGTGGCCGCATGATTCGGGCGGTGGGCAAGCCATTGGAGGAAATCATCGCTTTCATCCGGGACTACGACAAGGTCCTGGTGGCCGGCTGTGACGGCTGCGTCACCGTCTGCGAGGCCGGCGGCCTCAAGGAGGTGAAGGTCCTGGCTTCGTCGCTGAGGATGTTCTTCACCCAGGCGGGCCAGAACAAGGTCATCGACGAGACCACCCTGACCCGGCAGTGCGACAAGGAGTACCTGGCGCAACTGGCCGACCGCATCGACTCCTACAGTGCGGTGGTCTCCCTGGCCTGCGGCGTGGGCGCCCAGTTCATGGTGGATATGTACAAGGACAAAGTGATCTTCCCCGGGGTGGACACCAGCTTCATGGGGGCCACCGAGGAACGGGGCTGGTACGCCGAACGCTGCCAGGGCTGCGGCCGCTGCATCCTGGCGGAGACCGGCGGGGTCTGCCCCATCGCCCGCTGCTCCAAGCGCATGCTCAACGGCCCCTGCGGCGGTTCGGCCGGCGGCAAGTGCGAGGTCAATCCCGAGATGCCCTGCGGCTGGCACCTGATTTACGAGCGACTCAAGACCCTGGGCCAACTGGATCGCTTTGAGAAGCCCGTGGCCCCCAAAGATTGGACCACCAGCCGGGACGGTGGGGTGCGCACGATCATCAGGGAGGACTTACGCATATGAACGGCCAGACTCCCAGCAAACTCCAGCAGATGCTGGCCGCGGGGCACCTGGCGGTGACCTCCGAGGTAGGGCCGCCCCGGAGCGCCGATGGCGCGGTGATCGAAGAGAAGGCGCATCTCATCAAGGACCACGTGGACGCCATCAACGTTACCGACAACCAGACCTCGGTGTGCCGCCTGTGCTCCTTGGCATCCTGCATCCGCATCAAGCTCATGGGCCTGGAGCCGGTGCTGCAGATGGTAACCCGGGACCGGAACCGCATCGCCCTGCAAAGCGACATCCTGGGCGCGGCCTCCTTCGGCATCCACAACATCCTCTGCCTCACCGGCGACCACCAACACTTCGGGGACCACGCCAGCGCGGCCAACGTTTTCGACTTGGACTCCACCCAGCTCATCCAGACGGTGAAGATGATGCGGGACGAGGGCCGGCTCCTGGGGGGCCACGAATTCAAGGTGCGGCCGCAGATGTTCATCGGCGCCGCGGCCAACCCCTTCGCCGGGCCCACCGTGGAGCTTCGAGTGGCCCGGCTGGCCAAGAAGGCGGCGGCAGGGGTGCAGTTTGTCCAGACCCAGTGCATCTATAACATGGACACCTTCAAAACCTTTATGAAACTGGCCGCGGATCGGGGCCTGACGGAGAAGGTGGCCATCCTGGCGGGCATCACCCCCATGAAAAACGTGGGCATGGCCAGGTACATGCAAAAGAAGGTGCCGGGCATGGACGTTCCCGAAGCCATCGTGGAGCGCCTCAAGGGGGTGCCCAAAGAGAAGCAGGCCGACGAGGGCATCACCATGGCGGTGGAACAGATCCAGGAGCTCAAGGAGGTGCCCGGGGTCCGGGGCTTCCATATCATGGCCATCGAGTGGGAGGAAAAGGTGCCGGAGATTGTGGAGCGCAGCGGCCTCTATCCTCGCCCAGCCCTGGCTTGAGGAAAAGAATCTGTAGTTTTTTTCACAAGTTCTTAACAATTGTAATTTCTCATCTTTTACCGTACAAATGAAGGAGAACGGCCATGTCTTCCAAGTACATTCTCGTGGTGGACGACGATCCCGACCTGGTGGAGACGGTGGGCATGCTCCTGGAGAGCAAGGGCTTCGAGGTGGGCAAGGCCTACGACGGCATCGAGGGCGAGGAGGCCATCAAGAAGCGCCGCCCCGACGTCCTCATCCTGGATGTCATGATGCCCCGTAAGAACGGCTACCAACTCTGCAAGGAGCTTAAGTCCAACAAGTGGACCCAGGAAATCCCGGTGATTCTGCTCACCGCGGTGGGCGAAGCAGTGCCCACCACCACCTACACGCATTATGAGGGCATGACCATCGAAGCGGAGGACTTTATCCCCAAGCCGGTGGACGCCCAGACCCTGGTGCAGGCGGTGGAGCGGTTGCTGTAACCAAGAAACCCCGATAAACGGGCCAGGAGGTCCCTTGGGACCGGATGCCGCCAGGATCAGGGTGGGGGGCCTGAAGGTTCTGGAGGAGGGCGCCAGTGTGGTGTCCTCCTGGCCGGGGGGCGGACCGGTGACCTTGCGGGATCTCTCCTCACCCTTGGCCCAGGATCGGATCAACCTCACCTTTTTGAGCCATGTGGCCGGCGCCCTTGAAGCGGAAGACTACGCCGTCTTTTGCACCGAGCTGGCCGCCGGGATGGAGAGCTTCGTCCAGATCAAGGCCCGCACCGGCGCCGCCGGGTTTGTGGGCCTGCATGCCCCCTCCTGCATCATCTCCCTCTATCCCCACGACCGGCGCGCCGACATCAAGGGCGCCTTCATCCGCTCCCTGGCCTTGGCCCGGGTAATGGTCCTGAGCCTGGCCAGTTCGCCCTCGGCCATCTCCGCCGTCCTCCTGGCCAGATCCAAGGATCGGGCCCTGGAGCGGTTGTTTACCTTCTTCGACTTTCCGGGCTACGCCACGCCGGCGGAGTTCTACGCCATGCAGCGGCCCCCGGAGGCCTTGGTGCGGGAAGTGGTGGCCGCCTACCAGGAAAAGGTCATCAAAATCTACCACCTCATCAGCCTCACCGACCTGGACTTCTGGAGCCTGAGCATCCCCACCTCCTCCGTGCTGGAAAACCTGGGCGCGGCCCTCATGGCCCTGGGGGGTCAAGGGCTGAAGATTCCCTTTCTGGCGGCCCTCCCGGGACCGGAGGACCGGTTTGTCTGCACCTTCGCCACGGGGCAGCAGCGTGGGGCGGAGGTGGCCCGGCTGCTTCAGGAGCACGTGGCAGCCACTCCTGCGGCCCGCTTGACCCCGGTGGCCGCCCTCTTTTTCCACGGCCCCCATTTCGGCGACCGCTACGGCATCGCCGACACCCTGGTGTCTGCCCTGAACCGGGCGGCGGTGCCCCTGGTGGCCCTGAGCTGCACCGTGTCCTCCATCTCCCTGATCATCCGGCAGGAACACCTGCCCGCGGCGGTGGGAGTCCTGCGGGAGACCTTCGAGGACCAGTCGCAGATGGGGTGAGGGGAGGTCGGCTGCTGCCGGCAACCCTCCCGTTGGAAGGATAACAAGTGACGAAGACCGCCGCCGAGCGTAATTGTCAAGTTCCATGAGCTGACCGGGAATTCGCCATGGCCCCCAAACGGCGCCATACCCTCAACCCGCACCAAGAGAGGCTGGAGCCGGCCAGGCCGCCGGCCGCCCCGGGGAGGCCGGAGGAGGCATGGGCGAGGCGTTATCAGAGCACCTTGCTCACCAGCATCCTGGAGAACTTTCCCTCTCCCTTTTTCATGGTGAACCAGGATCTGGTGGTGATGCACATGAACGAGCGCATGGAGGAGCTCACCGGCTACACCCGGGAGGAGGTGGTGGGCAAGATCAGTTGCGGCCAAGTGCTGAACACCGTCCAGTGCTTTACGGAAGCCTGCATCCTCAAACAGGTGATGGAGCAGAAGATGCCCGTCTCCGGCCTGCGCCGGGTGGTCCGGAACCGCCAGGGACAGGAGATCCCCGTGGTGGTGTATGCTTCGGTCCTCACCGACCAGGACGGCCAGGTCATCGGAGGCTTTGAGGCCATCCGGGATATTTCCGCCACGGTGGAGGCGGAACGCAAAATCGAGCTCATCACCGAATTGACCCGGGAAGGCATTCTGATGGTGGATGAGGGTCTCCAGGTCATCTTCTGCAATTCCCGCCTGGCCCGGTTTGTGAACCGTCCCCGGGAGCAGATCATCGGCCTGGAACTGGCCAAGGTGGTCTCTCCCCAGCACCAGCGGGTGGCGGCCAAGCTCCTGAAGCAGGGCCACCAGCAGGAGATCCAGTTCATCAGCACCCTGCGGCCTGCCGGGCCCGGCCAGGAACGGCGGGTGTTTGAAACCACCATGGGCATTTCCCGGGTGGGATCACACAAGCTCGTCTGCATCTACCTGAGGGACCTCACCCAGCGCATCAACATCGGTCGGGAGCTGAACAAGGCCAACACCTTCCTGAGCAATATCATTAACCGCTCGGTGGACGGCATCGTGGCGCTGGACCCCAAAGGCGTCCCCCTGATTTTCAACGAAGGCGCCGAGCGGATTCTGGGGTTCAGCGCCGAGGAGGTGATTGGACATCCTGAAATGGTCTTTCGCTTTTACCCCCAGGAGACCGCCAAGGAGATGATGCGCCGCATGCGCAGCGACCACTACGGCCCGCCGGACAAACTCAATTCCACCCAAATCACCTTTTATGACAAAAGCGGCAATGAGGTGCCGGTGAACTTCAGCGCCGCCATCATCCGGGAAGGAGGCCGGGAGATCGCCAGCGTGGGGATTTTCAGCGACCTCAGGGAACAGGTGCGCATGCGCAAGGAATTGGAGAACACCCAGGCGCAGCTTATGCAGGCTGAAAAAATCGCCTCCCTGGGGCGGCTGGCCGCGGGCGTGGCCCATGAAATCAACAATCCCCTGGCCGGGATCCTCATTTATGCCGAACTCCTGGAGCGCCAGCTTCAGAGCGGGGTGGTAAATCGGGAGTATATCGCCGAGATTATCGGGCAGACGCTGCGCTGCCAGCAGATCGTCAACCGGCTCCTGGAGTTCAGCCGCCAGTCCTTGGGCCAGCGGACAAACTTCAACGCCAACGACGTCCTGCGGCGCTGCCTGGACCTGCTGACCCACCACGCCATGTTCCACAACATCGAGGTGCACACCCAGCTGGACCCTCAGCTTCCGGAGATCATAGGGGATCCCGGGCAGTTGCAGCAGGTCTTCACCAATCTCCTGCTCAACGCCGCCGACGCCATGCAGGGCCAGGGCCGCATCACTGTCAGCAGCCAGCCGTCACCCCACAGGAGCGGCATCATTCTCACCTTTACCGACACCGGCTGCGGCATCCCCTCGGACATCCGCAGCAAGATTTTCGAGCCCTTCTTCACCACCAAGCCCCCGGGCAAAGGCACCGGCCTGGGACTGGCCATCGTCTACAGCGTCATCCAGCGGCACGGCGGCACCATCGAGGTGGACGTCGTCCCCGGCGGCGGCACCACGTTCACCATCCGGCTGCCCCTGGAGTCCCAGCCGGAGGCGGCCCAATTTGATTTCCTGTGAGCGGAGCCGCGACACCGGGGCCCTGGAAAATGAGGAAGGCAGATGTCTGAGCCCTACACCGTTTTGGTGGTGGACGATGAGAAGGTGATCCGGGATGGCTGCCGGCTGATCCTGCAACCCTCCGGCTACCAGGTCCTGACCGCGGAGAACGGTCAGCAGGCCCTGGAAGTGTTGGCCCGGGAGCCGGTGAACGTGGTGCTCTGCGACCTGAAGATGCCGGTCATGGGCGCCCTGGAGGTCCTGGAGGCGGCTCGACAGCGTCATCCGGACGTGCCCATTATCATCATCACCGGCCACGGCACGGTGGACGACGCAGTGGAGTGCATGAAAAAGGGGGCCTACGATTTCGTCACCAAGCCTTTCCGCATCGACCACCTCACCCTGTGCGTCCAGCGGGCCCTGGAGAAGCAGCAGCTGGAGCTCAAGGCCCGGCATCTGAAGGAGGAGCAGGCCAAAAACCTCTACCACCTGGCCCTGGAGCAGAGCCGCCTGCACACCATCATCAACTGCATGGCCGACGGCCTGGTGGTGACCAACCGGGACCTGGAAGTGGTGCTGGTCAACCATGCCTTCACCCACCTCATGGGCGTGGCCAGCGCTGTCCCCCTGCCCGGCCCTCTGGAGACATATTTTGATGACTCCGGCGTCCTGGAGGCCATCCGGGAACTGCTGACCGGGGTGGAAGTGGAGGCCCACAAGTGCATCTGCCAGGAGATCACCCGGGGGCGGCTCCACCTTCGAGTGCTCACCGCACCCTTCCTGGACCTCCGGCAGGAGGTTTTGGGCACGGTCACCGTCCTCCATGACGTCACCAGCTTTAAGGAACTGGACCAGATGAAGAGCGACTTTGTCAATCTGGTCTCCCATGAGCTGCGCTCGCCCCTGTCCTCCATCATTATGCAGCATAAGGTGCTCCTGGACGGCTTGGCCGGAGATCTCTCAGACAAGCAGCGGGAGATGCTCCGGCGGGCCCACGACAAGATGCAGGGGCTGTTGCACCTCATCAATGATCTGCTGGACCTGGCCAAGATCGAGTCGGGACACCGCCAGTTGGAGCAGGTCCCCCTGCATCTGGGAGAGCTCCTTAACGACGTGCTGGAATTGCAGCGGGCCCGGGCCGAGAGCCAGGGCGTGGTCCTGGGCCTATGGGTGGCCGAAGACCTCCCCGCCATCCTGGCGGACCGGCGGGGCCTGGAGGAGGTCTTCACCAACCTCATCGCCAACGCCATCACGTATTCCCCCGACGGCGGACAGGTGACGGTGCGGGCCGTTCTCCGAGGCGATTATGGGGAAGTGCTGGTAAGCGATGAGGGCATCGGCATCGAGGAGGAGGAAATTCCCAAAATTTTTGATAAATTTTACCGAGTGAAACACCCCAAGACCCGGCAGATCATCGGCTCCGGGTTGGGGTTGACCATCGTGAAAAGCATCGTGGAGGCCCACCGGGGGACCATCGCGGTGGAGAGCCGGCCCGGCCGGGGCAGCACCTTCCGGGTGCGGCTCCCCCTGGTTGCTGGCAATCAAGGTGTGGTGCATGCGAACTGAGGAACCCCACCGCCTCCTGGTGGTGGACGATGAAGCCGGGGTGCGCCAGGGCTTGGCCCAGGCTTTGACCGACCAGGGTTACCTGGTGGCCACCGCGGCGGACGGCGGGCAGGCTCTGGCCCTGCTGGCCGAAGCTTCCGCGGACCTGGTCCTGCTGGACGTGCGGCTGCCCGACCAGGATGGCGTCGAGGTCCTGAAGTCCATCCGCCGGGACTTTCCCGCCACCGGCGTCATCATGATCACCGGCTACCCCCACCTGGAGGGGGCAGTGGCCTGCATGAAACTGGGGGCCCTGGACTACGTGGTCAAGCCCTTCCGGCTGGACGATCTGGAGGCCGCGGTCCGGAAGGCCCTGGACACCGTCCGGGCGGGTCTGGTCTTTCAGCCCATCCGCCATGAACCCGGCCGGGAGCAGGGCCTGGACGCCATCGTGGGCCAAAGCCCGGCCATGCAGAAGGTCTTCGCCCGCATCCGCCGGGCGGCGCCCTCCGACAGCACCGTGCTCATCACCGGTGAATCGGGCACGGGCAAGGAGCTGGTGGCCCGGGCCATCCATAACTTAAGCTCCCGGGCTGGCCGGGAGTTCGTGGCGGTGGACTGTTCGGCCCTGGTGGAGTCCCTGCTGGAAAGCGAGCTCTTCGGCCACGTCAAGGGCTCCTTCACCGGGGCCTACCAAACCAAGCACGGCCTCTTCGAACTGGCCAACCACGGCACCTTTTTCTTTGACGAAATCACCAGCCTGAGCCTGAACATCCAGGCCAAGCTCCTCAGGGTCTTGCAGGAGCGGGAGTTCATGCAGGTGGGGAGCAGCCGGCGCATCAAGCTGGACATCCGCCTCATCGCCTCCTGCAACCAGGATTTGAAGGAGGCCATCAAGGCCGGCACCTTCCGGGAGGACCTTTACTACCGCCTGAGCGTTATTCCCATCCACCTGCCCCCCTTGCGGGAACGCACCGGCGACATTCCGCTGCTGGCCGACTATTTTCTGCACAAGCACGCCCAGAAAAGCCACCGGGAGATCAAGGGCTTTGCCCCCCGGGCCATGAAGATGCTCTCGGATTATTCCTGGCCGGGCAATGTCCGGGAACTGGAGCACACCATCGAACGCATCCTCATCCTGGAGGACGGCGAGATCATCCAGCCGGAGCACCTGCCCAGTTTCATTTCCCAGCGCCAGGGGGAGTTCCAGGTCTTCTCCGACGGCGAATGCACCCTGGAGGAGGTTGAGAAGCGCTACATTCAGTTCGTCCTGCGCCGGGTCCGGGGCAAGCGCCAGGACGCCGCCAGAATTCTGGGCATCAACCGCAAAACCCTGGCCCACAAGATCGCCAAATACCGCCTTCGGGTGGACCGCAGCTCCCGACATTCCTGAGCCGACCCTACCCCTCGTTTCCCCCAACCGTGGAGCGGTACCTGATGGTTGTGGCGTCCCCTGGATTGCCTGGCGGCGCCCCGGAGTGCAGTTCTGTTTGCCATCGGCTGATGTTCCTGAGATAATTAGCAAAAGGCCGGGATTGCCAGGGAAGCCTTCCGATCCCGCCACAAGACCGAAGTCCAGGGTTCCCACGATGTTTAAATTCCTGCGCCGATTCCTGAAAGAGGATGCAGATCCCCAGGCGCAGCTTCGTCAAAAATTCGGGCGGTTTCGTCACCTCCTGGAGAACAACCATCAGGCTCTGGCCGTGATGGCCGACCTGGAGGAAAAATCTTCCGGCGACTACCTCTTTGACCTGGGTTATCTGGAAACCCAGATTCTCATCCTGGTGGAAAGCGTCAAGAAGATGGTGGCGGAACTCAACCACCTCACCGACCAGCGCTACCATCAACTGATCCCCATCGCCGAGCAGCTCTCCCAAGACCTGCGCCAGGAGCTGGTGGCGGTCGCCAGCATTCCGGAGACGCCTGACGTGCTCCCGCTGTCGCACCTCAGCCGGGAGAGTGCTCCGGCGGTGGGCGGCAAAATGGCCAACCTGGGGGAGATCGCCAACCGGCTGCACGTTAAGGTGCCTCCCGGGTTCGCCATTACTGCGGCGGCCTATAAGAAATTTCTGGAAGCCAGCGGCATAGTGGAGGAGCTGGCCCGACGTCTGAAGCGGGCCGACTTCGCCGACCTGGAAAGCCTCCAGGAGTTAAGCCGGGAACTCCAGACATTGGTGACCCAGGCTCCCCTCCCCCCCGATTTGGAGGAGAGCCTGGCGGCTGCCGCCCGGTCGGTGCCGAGCCCGTATCTGGCCGTGCGCTCCAGCGCGGTGGGCGAGGACACCGAATATTCCTTTGCCGGCCAGTTTGCCACCCGGCTCAATGTGGAGGCCGCCAAGCTTTCCGAGCATTACAAGGAAATTGTCGCCAGCAAGTTTACCTCCCAGGCGATTTTCTATTGGAAATTTCAAAACTTTTCCATTCATGAACTGCCCATGGCGGTGGGAGTGCTGGCCATGGTGTCTTCCCGGGCCAGCGGCATCATGTTCTCCCTGGACCCCCGGGATCCGTCCGGCGACACGGCCGTCATTACCGCCGTCTGGGGGCTGGGGCGCTATGCCGTGGAAGGTTCGGTCAGTCCCGATATCTGGGTGGTGGAGCGCCGGGGAGAACACCTCATCCGGGAGCAACGGGTGGCCCGGAAACCGGTGGCCCTGTTCTGCCAGGCCGGGGGCGGCTGCGCCGAGGTGACCCTGCCCCCGCAGCAGGCCGAGGCCCCCTGCCTGGAGCCCCACCAGGTCCGGGCGCTCATCGACCTCGCCCTGGCCTTGGAGCGGCACTTCGGGGGGCCGCAGGATATTGAATGGGCCCTGGATGAAGCCGGCGACATCGTCATTCTCCAGTCCAGGCCCTTGCAGATCAGCAGCCCCCCCTTTGCCTCGGGGCCGAGTGAATGGCCCCGTCAGCCGGGGGCCGTCCCCCTGGTGGATCACGGCGTCCGGGCCGTGGGCGGCGCGGCCGCCGGTCCGGTGTTCCACCTCTTACGGGAGACCCCCCTCCAGGAGATTCCCCCCGGGGCGGTGGTGGTGGCCCGCCAGCCCGACATCCGCCTGGTGCAGGTCATGGACCGCGTCAGCGCCATCATCACCGAAGTGGGCAGCCCCACCGACCACATGACCATTCTGGCCAGGGAATTCAACCTCCCCACCCTGGTGGAGGTGGGGGGGGCCAGCCGGCTCCTTACCCCCGGGCATGTCGTTACCGTGGACGCCGACACCGCCCGGATCTATGCCGGGGTGATCCCGGAACTGCTGGTGCGGCCCCGGCGCCCGGAGGAGCCCTGGCGCCAGAGCCAGATCTTCCAGAAGCTGAGGCGCATCCTGCAGAAAGCCGTGCCGCTCAACCTGCTGGACCCCAACAGCCCGGATTTTCAGGCCGCCAACTGCCGCACGCTCCACGATGTCACCCGGTTCTGCCATGAAAAGGCCATGGACGCCATGTTCGCCATGGACGTGGAGGAGGCGGTGCAGGCCAAGGGGGTGGTCCGGCTCCAGACGGACCTGCCCCTGAACCTCTTTGTCCTGGATTTGGGCGGCGGGCTGCAGGGGGCAGACCAGGCCGTGATCACGGAAGCGGACGTCATCAGCCGGCCCTTTGCCGCCCTGCTTCGGGGCCTGCACCACCCCCAGGTGAGTTGGGCCGGGCCGGTGGCCCCCGATCTGAAGGGATTTATCTCCGTCTGGGCCAACACCATGTATGATGCCGGCAAGGCCGACACCGTCCTGGGGGGCAAGAGCTTCGCCATCATCAGCGACAGCTACCTCAACTTCCATTCCCGCCTGGGATACCATTTCGGTTTGGTGGACGCCTACCTTTCCCAGGAGCAGAATGACAATTACATCAGCTTCCAGTTCAAGGGCGGCGCCGCCAGCGTCGACCGGCGGGAACGGCGGGTGAAGCTGCTGCGGCAGATCCTGGAGGACCTGGGATTCACCGTTACGGTGCAAGGCGACCTGGTGCAGGCTCGGCTGGTGAAGTACTCCTACCGCGAGTCCGAGGAGATGCTGACCTTTGTGGGCCTCATCATGGTCTTTTGCCGCCAGCTGGATCTGGCCCTGACTTCCGACGCCGTGATGGACCGCTGCTTTCAGGCCTTTAAAAAGAAAGATTACAACCTGAGCTTTCTCAGGCCGCAGTCCCGCTGACCCCCAGGCCAACCCCGTCGTTACCGGAGGCCCAACAAAAAGCGCGGTGCCGTTGGCCCCGGCCGTTCCTCCACCCCCGCGAACCTCTTGCCCCCGCTTCCGTCCGGCAGGCTGTTGCCGCACCCCCAGGTTCAGCCGCACGGTCTCTCGTTCTGGGATGGAGTGGGCACGAAAACCTCCCGCCCAATCCAGCAGGGCCGCCGGCACCGGGCGGGCACCCACGGTGGACCCCACCCGGCCGGGACTTAAACTCCCGGTCACCAGAACTTTGGGAGGCCCCCAGGGAGAGGCCGGCGTCATCGAAAAAGCGGGGCAAAGGAGGTGCAGGGAACGGTCGGTAACGGGCCTGCGCGCCCTTCTTAAGAAATTATGCTATCCCCCTTGACAAAGATTTTATACTAATTTAGTATATATTAAAAGCATTTTGGAGGACCAGATGAAATTCATCTCCGCATGTCCGGCCGACGCCACGGCTGATTTGGTGTATCGGGTGTGCCCTATGCATCTGCTGGAGCCGGCAGAGCTCCTAAAGGACCTGGAACCCGGACAGGTGCTGGAAATCCTCACCGATTATGACGGCGCCCTTGAGGACATTCCCGCTTGGTGCGCCAAGCAGGGTCAGGAGTTTTTGGGCATCTGCGAGGACGATTGCAGCGAGTGTTATAAACTGTATATCCGCAAGGTAGCCTGAGGAGCTTGCCATGCCATCCGCTTATTTTGATCACGCCGCCGCCGCCCCGGTGCGAACCGAGGTCCTGGAGGAGATGCTCCCCTTCTTCCGGGAACGCTTCGGCAACCCGTCGGCGGTCTATGACCTGGGAAGCCAAATCAAGGACGTGGTGGAGGCCCAACGGGCCAAAGTGGCCCGGCTCATCGGGGCCCAGCCTCAGGAAGTGGTTTTCACCTCTTCCGGGGCCGAAGCCAACAACTTGGCGGTGAAGGGCGCGGCCCTGGCGAACCTGAAAAAGGGGCGCCACCTCATCGTCTCCGGGATCGAGCACCATTCAGTGTTGAATGCCGCCCGCTATCTGGAAAAATTCCACGATTTCGAGGCCACCTTCCTGCCGGTGAACCGCTTCGGCCAGGTGGAGCCCCAGCGATTGGCCAAGGCCTTGACCCCGGGCACGGTAGTGGTTTCCATCCAACTGGCCAGTAACGAAATCGGCACCGTCCAGGAGATCCGGGAACTGGCGGAGGTCTGTCGGGCTGCGGGCGTGCTGTTCCATACCGACGCGGTGGCGGCGGCCGGGCAGATCCAGGTGGACGTGGAGGCCCTGGGGGTGGACCTCCTCACCCTCTCGGGTCCGGCCCTGGGCGGCCCCAAGGGGGTGGGAGCCCTGTACTTCCGCCGGAAGCTCCGCCTGGTGCCCCAGATTCATGGCGGTATCCAGGAGGAGGGCCGGCGGGGGGGGACCGAAAACGTCCCGGGCATCGTGGGGATGGGCAAAGCCGCGGAGCTGGTCCGGAAGGAACTTGCGGCCAAAGAACCTTACCTGGCCGGACTTCGGGACCGCCTGGTGGCCGGGGTGTTGGCCTCCGTCCCTGAGGTCATCTGCACCGGGCACCCGGAAAAGCGGCTGCCGGGCCATGCCAGTTTCTGCTTCACCGGAGTGGAGGGGGAGGCCCTGGTCTTTCTGCTGAGCCGCCAGGGGGTCTATGCCAACACCGGCTCGGCCTGCGCCTCCAAAGCCCTGAAGGTTTCGCCGGTCCTGTGCGCCATCGGCCTGTCCCCGGCCCAGGCCCAGGGGTCCCTGGTCTTCACCCTGGAGCAGGAGAATACCGCCGTGGACCTGGAGCAGGTCTTCATCCACCTGCCGCCGGCGGTGGCCCGGCTTAGGTCCTTCTCGCCGGTCTGGCACAAACAGCGGGCGGCAGGGGCCGGCGCATGAGACTGTCCACCCGCAGCCGCTACGGCGCCCGCCTGCTGCTGGACCTGGCCCAGCACCAGGATGCCGGCCCGGTACACCTCACGGAGGTGGCCCAGCGGCAGGAACTGCCCCTCAAGTACCTGGAGCAAATCATTATTCCGCTGCGGAAGGCCGGCATCATTCAAAGTGTGCGGGGCCCCAAGGGCGGCCACCTTTTGGCCCGGCCGCCGGAGGACATCAGGCTGGCTGAGGTGGTGAGCCTGCTGGAAGAGGGTGATTGTCTGGCGGACTGTGTGGCCCAGGTCGATGCCTGCCGACGCGCCCCGGGGTGCGTCACCCGCCTGGTGTGGCAGGAAGCCGGACGGGCCCTCTACGACAAACTGCACAGCATCACTCTGGCTGATTTGGTGAAACAAGCCGCGGCCCTCCGGGCCCAACACAAGGAGAGGAACATGTACAGTCCCATCGTCATGGAGCACTTTAACAACCCGAGGAACGCCGGGGTTCTGGAAGACGCCGACGGGGTGGGGGAGGTGGGCAACCCGGCCTGCGGGGATATGATGACCTTCTACATCAAGGTGGAAGACGACACCATCGTGGACGTTAAATTTCAGACCTTCGGCTGCGTGGCGGCCATCGCGGTGTCCAGCATGGTGAGCGAACTGGCCAAAGGGAAGAAGCTGGCCGAGGCCGAAAAAATCTCCAACCGGCAGGTGGCCGAGGTGTTGGGGGGGCTCCCCAAGAACAAGCTCCACTGCTCCAACCTGGGAGCCGACGCCCTGGCCCTGGCCATCAAGGACTATCGGAAGAAACAACGGGCGGCCTGAGCAGCCTTCAGACCACCCCCAACAACTCGTCCATGAGCTCGTCCACCGACAGGATGCGGTCCACCAGGTGGGCCCGCTGCCCCACGGTGAAAATAGGGGCCTCCTCGTCGGTGAAGCCATGGGCGCTCAAAAGCACGTTGCAGATGCAGAAATCTTCACAGGAATCTTTGGCGGGGCAGATGGTGAAGTTGCCTTCCGCATCCTTGCGGAGCACATAGCCCCGGTTGCATTTGGGCGGCCGCTGTTTGTTCAGGGCCACCTGATAGCCGGGGGAGGTCTTGATGAGGCGGAAAGGCAGGCCGCAGGGCGACCCGGGTTTGTCGGCGATAATGATGTCTTCCCGGCGGCACTCCACGATGGCCTTTTTAAAGGCCGGGGTGGCGCCGCTTTCATGGGTGGCCGCGAATCTGGTGCCCATCTGCACGCCGTCGGCTCCCAGCTCATTCACCCACCGGATAATGTCCTCCCGGTAATAGACGCCCCCGGCCACGATGACGGGAAAATCGCCGTTCTTTTGGGCAAACTCCTTGACCGCCGGGAAGATACTCTCCAGGCTCACCGCCTGGTTTTCCAGTTCGGCGTGCGAAAATCCCAGGTGCCCCCCGGCCAGCGGTCCTTCCAGCACCACGGCGTCCGGCGGCCTCTGATAGCGGTCCTGCCACCGTTTGCAAATAATCTTCAAGGCCTTGGCCGAGGAGACGATGGGGATCAAGGCCACGTCAGCCTCTTTGACGATTTCCGGGAGGGCGGTGGGCAGCCCCGCCCCCAGGATAATGGCGTCCACCCCCCCCTCGATGGCTCCCAGGATGGAATTGGTGAAGGTTTTTTGCAGGGCCACCATGATGTTGATGGCGATGAAGCCGCCCTCGCTCTTGGCCTCGGCCGTCTCAATGGCGGCGGCTTCCCGGGCGTTGACTCGACGCCCCAGCCGCTTGCTCACCAGGGCATGGAGTCCGGCGCTGGAGATGGTTCCAATCCCACCGCGTCTGGCCACGGCTCTGGCCAATGGGGCCAACGATATGCCGATACCCATGCCTCCTTGGATGAAAATAACTTCTCGGGTTGCGCCTCTAACCTGGACGGTGGGTAGTCTTTTCATCAGCCCTTCTGAAATGCTGCGGTTTCGGAGGATGGTCAAAGAAGAAGCCAACATGGTAACGATGGTATCATAATATCAAGTTCCCCGCTCGTAATGAAGGGGGAATTACTGGTTTTTCACCACGCCGTCCGGTCCGGCCCAGCCGATGTCCGGCGGGAGCCTGCGGCGGCGCGGGGTCCCGAAGATCACCTCCCCCACCGCCGTCAGCCGTCAATCTTCACTGCGCCAGCCGGAAATGACCACCGCGGTTCTGCCTTCCTCAGCCCAATGGAACAGCCGCTCCATGTGGGGCTGCTCCACGTGGACGCACCCATGGGTGGCGTATTCCTTGCGTTCCTCCGGCGGCGGCACCTCCCCTTCGTGGATGGCCTTGCGGTCCCGCAGGTCAAAAAATAAAGAATACGGCATGGGGACCTGGTATTTTCGGGAAAAGTAGTCCTCGTCTTTGATGCTCACGACATAGACGCCGGGCGGGGTGGTGGTTTCGTCATCGCCGGTCATCACCGGAAAATCGAAGAGTTTTTTCCCCTTCTCATAGGCCACCCCCACTTGTTTGAGTTGATTGATCCAGATAACCTTGTCATATTCCCGGAACACGTCAACGCCCGCGGCGCGGCTCGAATACGCCAGGCACACCATGAAAATGAGCAGACTTCGGGTAATTCTCGGCATCGTCACGGCTCCTTGGGCCGGAAGGCCTCTCCCTTTTGCTTAGCAAGTTCCTTCGGGAAAAGCAACGCCGGGCTTCCGGTCTGGGAGGCCGGATCATCCTGACCCTGCCCGGAGGCGGGCCGGACAGGGGCCTCACAGCCCCGCCGGGGGGAGGAGGGGAGTTGACGGAATCGCCATCCATGGGCTGGTGCTACCGCCTGGGCCCCGGCCTCACGCTCAGGACCAGCCGCCCGCCGGGTGAGGCCCAGGCTGCGGAACGGGTCATCCTGATCCACAGCAGGGGCGCCTTTCCCCCCAGCCACCCCGCCACCCGCCTGACCCTGGATCTGCTGCGGCAGACCCTGGCCGAAGCTCAGGCCGCCAGCTTCCTGGACGTGGGCAGCGGCAGCGGCGTTTTGTGCCTGGCGGCGGCGGCCCTGGGCGTCGGCCGCGTCGTCGGTGTGGATCTGGCCTGGGAAGCCGCCCGGGCCACCCGGGACAACGCCCGGGGGAACGGTCTGGCGCCGCCGGTCTTCGCGGTGCAGGGCACCACGGCCTGTCTTCAGGGCCCGTTTGAGGTGGTGGCCGCCAACCTGCACGCGGAGGTGCATCAGGGGCTGACCGCCGAACTGGACCGTCTGGCCGGGGGCTGCGGGCGGCTCATTCTCGCCGGCTTCCGGGATAATCAGGAAGCGGCGCTGCTTTCCGGCTACCAGGACCGGAGCTGGCGGTTGGCCCGGCGGCTGGCCTGGAACTTCGCCCACCCCACCCTGCCCCCGGATCTCAGCTTTACCTGGGCGGCCTGGCTGCTGGTGCGGGAGGCTCCCTGAAGCCGCCCCCCGGTGGAACCGGCCGGCTGGTATCCGGGGAGGGCGTTGGCCGCCAGGGCGGAATGCCGTAACCCCCCGCACTTGCAAGAAAATTTTCACAGGGCCTGCGGTTCCCAAATTTTCCCTTTACAACATGCCAATTTTCCCTTAGTTTTTTAACTACCAAGCAGCTTAACCTTCAAAATCGCCCACACCGGGGGCGGCAACCCAACCACAATCCGAAACCCGGGGCAGCCTCAGGTCATTGGTGCCCCGGCCGACGATTTAGGGGCGGTAATGGTTTTCGCCACGGGGGTTGCGCCAGCCGCAGATACGCTCGACGTCCCCTCCGGCGGAGGGGTTCCTCATGTTGCGGACCGTTGCCAGGTTTTCGTCCTTCACGAACCATACCGGTCTTTTCCAAGCCTGAAAAGCCCGCTGTCAGGATGCAACTCCTGAGCCCAGAAACCCCCTGGGGGTCGTTGGGTTCCTTTACATCGCCAGTTTAACGCGGACTGCCGGCCAAGGGCCCGGCCTCGGCCCTGTTCGTGGACTGAAGCATCAGCCTGACAATTGCCCGGGATCTCTCCCGGGGTCCGGCCTCAGGAGGTCGGGGGCGAGCACTCACCGCCCCTGGGAGGCCGGTGGTTGGGGGAATGACCGGGGTTGGCCTGTTTTCTTCAACAACAGCCGCTGCCAAGAGGAAAGGAACGTGAATCGTTCGGTTTTGGGGCTGCTGGGCACCCTGCTGGCAGCCACCCTGATGGTCATGGCCACCAGTCCCCGGGTTTGGGGGGCCGGCCCCCTGGCCGGCAAGCTGGGGATGGTGGAAGGACAGGTGGGGGTTCTTTCCGAGGGAGCCAGCGCCTGGAGCAAAGCCCAGCCCGGGCAGGACCTCTACGTGGGCGACGCGGTGCAAACCGGCCAGGATTCCCGGGCGGCCATTCTGGGCGTGGATGAATGCCAGATCAAACTCAACGCCAATACCATCCTGGTCCTGAAGCAGGTGGCCCCTTCGCCCCGGTTTCGCGGAGTGGTTCCTGCGGCGGCGGCCCCCACGGAAAGCGTCTATGAGCTGCCCCGGGGGGAAGTCTGGGTGAGCAACAAGAACGAGAAGTTCCGGGGCCGGCTGGAGACCCCGGCGGTGTCCATCTCCCCCCGCGGCACCGAGATGGCCGTGAAGGTGGGACCAAACGGGGCCACCACCGTGATCCTCCTGGAGGGGCGGGTCTGTCTGGCCAACGTGGCGGGGGAATTGTGCCTGCGGCCCGGGGAGGAAGGGGTTACCATCCCCGGGAAGCTTCCCAGCAAGCGCCTCCTGGCCAAACCGGCGGACGCGGTGCAATGGGTTTTGTACTATCCCGGGATTTTCAGCTACCGGGACCTGCCGCTGAGCACCGCCCAGTCGGACCGCACCCCCGCCGGCGGCCCGGCGGCTGCGGGCCTCCACCTGGGCGAGCAGGAGTATGACCGGGGGAACCTGTCTGCGGCCCAGCAGGCGGCGGAAGCGGCCCTGCGCCTCGATCCCGGCAACCGCCGGGCGCTGCGGTTGCTGGGCTGGGTCCACCTCCAGCGCCAGGCTCCCGCCGAGGCGGAGGCGGTTTTCCGCCGGGTGGCGGAGCCCGACGCCATGACGGTCATCGGCCTGGCCCTGGCCCGCTACCGCCAAGGCGATCTGACGGGCGCCTACCAGCACTGCAAGAGCGGCTGGGCCAAGCTGCGTCCCTCTTCCCTCCTCACCGCCATGACCGGTTTTTTTGCCATGCTGGTGGGCAAGGCCGAAGAAGCAAAGAGCCTGTTTGACCAAGCCGCCGGGCAGGCGCCCCCCACGCCCCTGCCCTCTGCCTTCCTGGCCCAGATGGCCTTGGTGCAGGGGCGCCAAAGTGAGGCCCAGGCAGCCGCCGCTCAGGCCCTGCGCCTGGCTCCCTCCTCCCCCCTGGCCCAAGTCACCATGGGGCTGGTGCAGTTGGCCGCCTTCAAGCCGGAGCAGGCCCGGGTCAATCTGGAAAAGGCCCGGGACCTGGATCCCCGGTTCGTGGACGCTTACATCCTGCTGGCCCGTCTCTGGCTGGGTTCGGATTTCCTGGACCGGGCCCAGAATGCCATCCGGCAGGCGATGCGCCTGGCTCCCGAAGACGGCGAGGTCCTCAGTCTGGCGGGCTTCGTGCGCCTGGCGTTCCGGGACTTCGACGGCGCCCGCCGGTATTTTCAGGAGGCCATCAGGCGGGAGCCGAATTTTGGCGAACCTCATATGGGGTTGGCCATCTGGGAGTTTCGCCACCGGCGCCTGAACGAAGGGCTCAACGAGATGCTCCAGGCCACGCTTCTGGACCCCCGCATCTCCCGCTACCAGAGCCAGCTGGGTAAGGCCCTCTACCAGGTGCGTGCCTTCGACAAGGCCCTGGAGACCTATGACTACGCCAAGACCCTGGACCCCAGGGACCCCACGCCCTATCTCTATAAAGGCATCGCCCTCTCCGACCTGAACCGTCCCGGCGAGGCCATCCAGGAGATCAACAAGTCCATCGAACTGAACGACAACGTGGCCCTGTTCCGCAACCGCCAGGGGCTGGACCGGGACCTGGCGGTGCGCAACTACAACCTGGCCCGCTCCTACGACCAGCTTGGCCTTAGGGACTGGGCTTACAGCAAAGCCATCACCGCGGTGAAGCGCGATCCCTACAACGCCGCGGCCCACCTTTTCCTCTCCAAGAGCTACGCCAACACCGCCCAGGGACCCTACGCCACCACCGTGCCCCAGATCACTGAAGAGACCAAGTTCCGGATTCTCTCCCCTTCCAACGAAAACACCTTTGAGAGCCAGAGAAACGACAACTACACCCCCATGTTCGAAATGCCCTACGCCCGGGTCCTGGCCCTGGGAACCATCGGCGGCTGGCGGGAAAGCGATCTGGTGCAGGACTATACCCTGGAGGCCTATGCCGGCCGACCCGGGCTGGGGGGATTTGCCCGGGTGGGCTATACCCAGGATCATGGCTTTAAGGATGGCAACGACCACCTCAAATCGTTTAACACCTGGTCCTTTGTGAAATGGGACCCCAGCGTCAAGACCAGTTTCCAAGGCCAGGTGCAATACCTGGATACCAAGGGCGGCGATATTTTCGGCACCAACGATTACCGCCTCAGGCCAGACCCCACCCTAAACTTCACCCAGCGGCTGCGGTATTACGACGTGAGCGTCGTGCACCGCTTCAACCCCCAGGCCACCTTCCTGGCTTATTACACCTATCAGAATTGGGATCACTTTCACATCACCTGGCCCCTCCTCCCCTCGCTGTTGTTCAAGCAGAACACCAATCGGGAATTCCATAACCTGCAACTCCAGCAGAACCTGGTGTGGGGCCGGCACAACTTCATCGGCGGCGGCTACTGGTTAACGGGGCGGGAATACTTCAACCAGTCCCTTGCCTTCGAAGGCACCCCGATTCCGGACTTCAGCCAGAACCAGAGCCATCCCAACCGCGCCTACAGCCTCTACCTCTTCGACTACTGGCGGCCCCATCCCCAGCTGCTCCTGGAGGCGGGGGTGATCTACGACTCCGCCAAGAGCTCCGAGGCCGGTCTGCCGGATACCCGCAGCAATTCCCAGTGGAATCCCATCCTGGGGGTGAACTGGTACATCAACCCCAAGCACACGCTGCGGTTGGGGTATCAGCGGCACATGATGACCTTTGCCTCGTGGTTGGCGCTCACCCTCGTCCCCACGGAAACCGCCGGCCTGCCCTGGCCGGTGTTTGTCAGCACCGGCACGGACATGCGCAACGTCGGCCTTTCCTGGGAGGCGGAGTGGGGTCCCCGGACCTTCTCCCTGCTCCGCCTGGAGGCCAACCGCTTCTCCAGCCCCACCTTCGATGACCTCAACCAGCCCATCTGGCAGACCTGGGAGACCTATCGGGGCTCCTTCACCCTGAACCGGATTCTCCTGCCCTCCCTGGGGTTGGCCGCCGGGGTGGTGGGCCAGCGGGTGGTTCCCGACCTGAGCTTCGGGGAAGCCTTTCAGGACTTCTCCGAATTGAAGAGCTTCCTGCAACTCTCTTACCTCCACCCTAAAGGCTGGCAGGCCGGGGTGCGGGCCACCCTGTTGCAGCAATGGCTGAAAAATCGCGCTGACAACCTCTTCTGTCTGGTGGATCTCAGGGTGGGAAAAGAGCTGGCCAACAAGCGGGGCCAAGTGAGCCTGGAGGTCACCAACCTCTTCAACCGGCACTTCTACTATGCCCTGGAGCCCACCTATTTCAACCAGGACCTGTTCCCGGCTCGGCAGGTTCTGTTCAAGCTGGCTCTCTATTATTAATCAACAATCTGCGCCCCGGAGCCGGGGGCATACGCCAGTCAGGGAAGGGAAAACACCATGAGTTATCAGCTGGCCGACGGGGTCCAGGTGGTGGCCCTGGAACACGAGGGCTGTCTCATCAACCCTACCAACAACACGTTCTACACGCTCCGCAACGACACGGGATGCCAGCTCATGGCCCTGCTGGGTCTGGCCAAAGAAAAGCACTGCGGGGTGGCGGTGCAGACCCTGATTGCCTATTTCACCACCTTCTTCGACGCCCACCCGGCTCGGGCGAGCGATGATCTGGAAGGCAAGCAGGGGATACTTTCCTACCTGAAAGACCAGGGGCTGGTCCGGGAAGGCCCCTTCCCCGAATATGGCTTCCCTGAACTCTCCTGGGGCGCCGCCGTAAAGGCCCAATACCACAAGCCGGAGATTCAGGCGGGGGCCAAGGGTGAAGCCAAAAAACTCACCCAGCGGGACGCCGCCGGTAAAGAGAGCTTCACCATCATGGGCTGGGTGAAAGTTTTGCCCAAGATTGCCGTGTTCTGAGCAGGAGCCGACATCCCGGGGTCTTGAGGGATAGCTTTCCCGGGTCTGGTGTCACCGAGGACGAAAAAGCTGCCATCATCCCACGGAAAGGAGGAAAGCGTTATGCCTGAACCCGTTGCCTATCAACTGCGGGACGGCGTCATCATCGCCACGGTGGCCTCCGGCGGCCTCATTGTGGACACCACCAACAACACCTTCTACCACATTAAAAACGAAGTGGCGGCTCACCTCATGGGTCTCTTCGGAGCTGCCAAAAACAATGGCAACGGTCTCTATGACGCCGATCTGCTGCAATATCTGCTGGACGCCTTCGGCCATGGCAATCCCGGCACCATCATGCTGATCAATTCTGAATTTTCCAGTTTTATTACGTATCTCAAGAACCGCGACATCATTGAACCGGCGGCCAGCACGGAGGCCATTCCCCCTTTTGTCAATATGCGCCATTTCCAGGGGAATCTCACATATTCCGGCATCCGTTATGATGATGCCAGCGCTCCCATTACCACCCAGGGCATTTACCTGGTTTGGCCCAAACCGCCCAAGATTGCCCTGTTTTAAAGCCGCCGGGGCGGAGGTGGCCGATGGTTACCGCCGCCTCCCCCCGGCCCGGGCGCCAAGCGCATGCTCACCCTGACCCTGGAACCCACCAACGGCTGCAACCGCCGCTGCCTCCATTGCTCCGTCAGCAAGGGCGATCCCCCCACGGTATTGCCGTTGGATTTAGCCGGCTCCATCCTGGAGCAGGCGCGGGCTTTGGGGGTGAAGGAGGTCTATCTCACCGGCGGGGAGGTGGCCACCTACCCCCATCTGGAGGCCTTGCTGGAGCTCATCGCCGGCCTGGGACTCTCCTTCTCCCTGGTGACCAACGGCTTCCGCTTCAAGGAACGGCTGCTGCCGCTGCTGTCCAAGCCGGAGGTCCGCGCCCAGCTTTTGGGGGTGTGCTTCAGCCTGGACGGCGCCCGGGCGGAGACCCACGACGCCCTGCGGGGGGCCGGCTCCTTTGCCGAGGTGATGGAGGCTCTGGCATTATGCAAGCTCAAGGACCTGCCCCGGGCCCTGAAAACCGTGCTCACCCGCTTCAATCAGGAGGAGCTCACCCAAATTGCCCTGCTGGGCGCGCTGCTGGGCCCCCGGGACCACCATTTCATCACCACCCATCCCACTCCCCGCCTCCTCCAGGAAAGGGCTCTGCCGGACCCGGAGGAGATGGTGCGCCTGGCCGCCTGGGTCCGGAGCAGCCTGGCTTTAACCGTCAAAGGCGACATCCGGGTGCAGGGCTACGCCGACCCCCACCTGTCGCCCGCCTGCTGCTCGGCCTTCAGCAATCTGGCGGTGAACAGCGACGGCCACCAGATCCTCTGCTGCCAGCTCTCCCATCTGGAAACCGGCGGGGCCTTACCGCCCTCCCCAGGCCCCGAGCTTGTGGCGGATCTGAGGGACCTGTCCCTGAAGGAGGGGGTCATCCGGCAGTTTCACCAACTGGCCCGGCTGATGGAAGCACGGCTTGAGCGCCTGGAAGACCAGACCGGCCTTAACCGCTTCTTTTGCTATTGGTGCCTGGGCCGCTTCGGCAAACTGGACTGGCTCCGGGACTTCCCGGAGTCGCCCTGGGCCGCGCCGGTGTTTAGGCAAAGCGCCGCAGGGTTGTGAGGCGCAGGCTGCGGGCGCGGCAGGGCGAACCCCAAAATGTCCTTACGGCGCGGTGGTGAACTTTTTTTCCAAGTACGTCAGCAGGTGGCCGGCGGTCAACCCCTCCCCGGTGACCCGGCGCACCAGGTCCCGGGGCCAGCAGGTGCTCCCCTGGGCGTGGATTTTTTCCCGGAGCCAGTTAAGCAGCGGGGCGAACTCGCCCCGGGCGAAGGTAGCCTCCACGTCTCCCAGGTCGGCCCGGGCCTGGGCGAAGAACTGGGCGGCATAGAGGTTTCCCAGGGTATAGGTGGGGAAGTAGCCGATATGCCCCCCGGACCAGTGCACATCCTGCATGACGCCCCGGGCTGCGTCCGGCACCGTTAGGCCCAGCACGGTCTTAACCTGCTCATCCCAGGCCCCGGGCAGATCGGCCGGGGTCAGGTCCCCCCGCAACAGGGCCCGCTCCAGGTGAAAGCGGAAGATGATGTGCAGGTTGTAGGTCACCTCGTCGGCCTCCACCCGGATGAGGCTTGACCGCACCTGGTTCACCGCGGCGTAAAAGTCCTGGAGCTTTACCTCCGCCAGCGCCGGGAAAGCGGCCTGCACCCGGGGAAAGAAGAACCGCCAGAAACTGAGGGACCGGCCCACCAGGTTTTCCCAGAGGCGGGACTGGGACTCATGGATGCCCAGGGAGATGGCCTCCCCCCGGGGGGTGCCCCAGTGCTCTTCGGGGAGCCCCAGGTTGTAGAGGGCATGGCCGGCTTCGTGCAAGGTGCCGAAAAGGGCCGTGCCTAGAAAATGCTCGTCGTAGCGGGTGGTGATCCGGGCGTCCCCCAGCCCGATGCTGATGCTGAAGGGATGGGCGGTGGGGTCCAGGCGGCCGGCGCTGAAGTCGTAGCCGATGGCCGCCGCGGCCTCCCGCACCAGGGCCTCCTGCCGTTCCCTGGGAAAGGGGCGGCTGAGAATGGCGTCCTCCCGCCGGAAGGGCGCCGCCACCCGGGGAAGCAGGGCCACCAGGGCATCTCTCAGGTCGGAAAAGAGCGACTCGATGCCCGCCGCCGTCTCCCCTGGTTCATAAAGGTCCAGGAGGGCATCGTAAGGCTCCCCAGCATACCCCAGGGCCTGGGCCTGCTCCCGCTTCAGGACGACGAGGCGCTCCAGAAAGGGCTGGAAGGCGGGCCAGTCGTTTTTGGGCCTGGCCTGCTCCCAGGCGGTCTGGCCTTCGGCCGCGGCCTTGGCCAGGGCCACGGCCAGCTCCGGGGGGATGCGGGTGGCCTGGTCATAGCGGCGGCGCCATTCCCGGACGTTCACCGCCGGCGTCGCCCCCGGGTCCTGCACCAGGGCGCTGCCCTCCACCGCGGCCAGGTGCTCCCCCACCCTGGGGTCGGTGTCCCGGGCGTGCAGGAGTTTGGCCAAGGCCGCTATCTGTCCGGCCCGGTGGGCGTGGCCCCGGGGCGGGATCATGGTGCGCTGATCCCAGGCCAGCAACTTTTGCGCCGACCTCAGGTAGGCGGTTTCCCGAAAATGCTCTGTCAGCCAGGCGTAAGCCCCCTCAGGGTTCATGGGCTTTTCCTCCTCGTTGTTTGCATCATCGCCTTTTTTTTCCTATCATCGGGACAATCTTCCCACAGAAATGACCCGGGCGCGTTTCAGTCTCCGGTGGGGAGGTTCATCCCTTGCCACCCGCCTTGGCGGTCCTGGCAATCTCCACCTCCCCCCCCCCCGGATGAGCCTGGGCATGGTCATCGCGGCCCCGGCCCGGCGCGGCCTCGCCGGGGGCCGGATGGCTGAAGCTTTGAGGGAGAGGGCCGGGCTCCCGGCCCTTCCCTGAAGAATCCTTCTCCACTTCCAAGGATCTCTATGAGTCTTAAATATTCGGAAAAGGGCATCGTCTTTTTCCCGGACCCGCACCTGGTGGGCACGCCGGCAGACTGGGGGTTGGCCTATGAGGAGGTCTGGTTCACCGCCGAGGACGGGGTGAAGCTGCATGGCTGGTTTGTGCCCCGGGCGGGTTGTCCGGCTTTCCTGTGGTTCCACGGCAACGCCGGCAACATCAGCCACCGCCTGGAGAACATCAAGCTGCTGCATGACCTGGCCAACGTCCAGGTGTTTATCTTCGATTACCGGGAATACGGTCGCTCCCAGGGCCGCATCAGCCGGGAGGGGACCTTCAAGGACGCGGCCGCAGCCTACCGCACCGTTACGGAGACTTTGGGCTTCCCCGGCACCGAGGTGGTGCTCTTCGGCCGTTCCCTGGGCACCGCCCTGGCCACGGACCTGGCCGTGCGGGTCCCCTGCCGCCGCCTCATCCTGGAGTCGGCCTTCACGAACTCCCAGGAAATGGCCCGGCTGTACGCCCCGTTTCTCTTTGATTGGCGGCCCAAGACGCCGTATGACAACCTGGGAAAAATCGGCGCTGTCCGAGTTCCCGTGCTGGTGGTTCACGGCACCGATGACGAGATCATCCCAGTGGCCATGGGCCGGCGGGTGTTTGCAGCGGCCCCGGAACCCAAGGAGCTCTACCTCATTCCCGCCGCGCACCACAATGATACCTATCTGGTGGGGGGGCGGGAGTATTTCGCCCGTCTGCAACGGTTCATTCATCAGGGGCCGGCCGGGGCAGAGTGATTCATCCGCCCCGTCTCTCGGAGATCCCCCCTCCCCACCCCCAGGCCCTGCGGGTTATACTATTGCCATGACCTCCCACCTCAACCGCCGGGCCCTGGCCCTTTCGTACCTCACCGTGGGCTATAACGTCGTGGAAGGCCTGGTCTCGGTCATCGTCGGGGCCCTGGCCGGCAGCGTTGCCCTCATCGGCTTCGGCCTGGACAGCTTCGTGGAATCCCTCTCCGGTGCCGTCATGATCTGGCGCTTCCGGCCCCATGCCACCCTGAGCCCCGCAGAGGTGGAACGCCGGGAACAGCGGGCCGTCAAGCTGGTGGGCGCCACCTTCTTCATTCTGGCCGCCTACGTGCTCTACGAATCGGTGGAAAAGCTCTGGCTCCGGGAGCCTCCGGCCCCTACCCTGCTGGGCATCGCCATCGCCCTGGTGTCCCTGTTGGCCATGCCGCTGTTGTATTACCTGAAGTATCAAACCGGCAAGTCCCTGGGGAGCGCGAGCCTCATGGCCGACTCCCGGCAGACCCTGGCCTGCGCCCTGCTCTCCGCCGCCTTATTGGTGGGATTGGGAGCCAACTACCTCATGGGCTTCTGGCAGGCGGACCCCATCATCGGCCTGCTCATCGCCGGGGTGCTGGGCAAGGAAGGCTGGAAGGCCCTGCAGCAGGGGAAGCTGTGCGCCTGCGGGGGCGTTGCCTGCGGGAAATAGCGCAGGCCAAGGGAAAACGCGGGCCCAGAGGCCCGGGCTGGCGGACCATGCCAGAGGTTGAATGGGCGCGGCCGTTCGGCCGCCATTGGCGCAATTCCCTGTATGGCCCCGGAATCTCTTATCTCTTCTCCACCCTCTGCTGCACCGCCTTCAGGAGCAGGGGCCAGGAGATGGTGGCGTCGCACAGCACCTCGGCGAAGCGCCCCCCTTCCTCCGGTGGCATGAATTTCCCCCAACTCACCCCCTCCCGGTAGGTGGAGCCGCTCAGGCCCCCCCAGTGGGCCGGCTCCGGGCAGAGGCGCACCCCGTATTGAAAGCGCACCTCCGGCAGTTCCAGCCCCAAGCGGCCGTGCAGGAGTTCCAAGAAGGGGGCCACCTGCTGAGCCCAGTTCCGGGGGACCCCGCCTCCCACGGTGAAAATCCCCAGCCGCTTGGCGGACAATACTTTTTGAGCATAGCTCCCCAGGTCCAGGAAGGGGTTGAAAGGCAGCGCCACCCGGGACAGGGCCCCCGGAAGGGATTCACCCCGAGCCAGGGCCTGGCGCACGTTGTAGCCCGCCAAATCCAGGCCCAGCTCCGAGTCGGTGAAGGCCGGGATAAAGACTGGCACCCCCTTGAGGTAGGCGTTCCTGAGCAACCCCGGCTGGTCGGTGGTCTGGGCCAGATGGCGGCCCAGCTCACGACAGATGCTTTCGGAACTCCAGGTCAGCTGCGGGTCCAGCCCCGCCACCACCTCCCGGAAAATCTCCTCGGCATAGTCCAGGTTGGCCTCCATCTCCAGGGTGTCATACACCCGGTTGTACCCCTGGAGATACAGGGTGCGGTCAGGGCGATCGCTGGGACACTTGTAATGTACCCGCCCCAGGTTTTCGATGAAGCCGTGGGCCACCAGGGCGCCGGTGGTGATGACCACGTTCAGCCAGCCCCGGTCCAGCATGTCGCAGAGCAAGAGGCCCATTTTGGCGACGCTCATGGCCCCGGAAAAGGTGCCCACCACCAGACAGTCCGGGTCGGACACCATGGCGGCCAACACTTCCCCCGCCTCCCCCAGAGTGCGGGCGCCAAAGGCCGTTTTGCCCATGGCCGCCACCAGCTCGTCAAAATCCTGGACCTGACCTAAGTCCAAGGCCTCCAGGGGCTCCAGTCCGTCTTTCGCTCCGTCGTGAAACTCTTCAATGTTCCTGCGCATGGGCGTATCCTCAGGGGAAGTTGGGGGAGGGGGCTAAGGGGAGGGAGGGCAGGGAACTCGGTTTCCCGGACCTTCCCCCAGCAATCACCGCCGCCGCTCGTGGTACATGGCGGCCAGGGTTTTATAGACCAGCCGGGCGGCGGTGAACTCGCTCACCCGGTGGCCGGGAATGGGGGCCAGCTCCACCAGGTCGGCACCGACGATGGCGCCGCGGCGGCCCACCGTCTCAATGATCTCCACCACCTGACGGTAGCTCAAGCCCCCGGGTTCGGGCGTGCCCACCCCCGGCAGGACGCCGGGGTCCAGGGCGTCGGCGTCGATGCTCAGATACACCGGTCCGCTGATGCCCTGAAGGTGGTCCAGGGCCGCCTGCCAGCCTTCAGAGGTGGCCAGGGTTGCCGCCTTGAACACCTTGAGGCGGGGGGCCACCCACATGAGCTGGTGCTCCTCCCGGGAATAGGCCCGCACCCCCAGGATGGTGAGGGGCCGCCCCAGCTCATACACCCGCCTTAAGGCGCAGGCGTGGGAGAGCTTGCTGCCGTCGTAGGTGTCCCTGAGGTCGGCATGGGCGTCCAGGGCCACCACGCTCAGGTCCGGATACTTGGTCTGCGCCGCCTGTACCAGGGCCGGGGTGATGGTGTGTTCGCCACCCAGGGAGAGGACGACTTTTCCCTGGGAAAACCAGGGTTGTGCGGTTTTCCGGATTTTATCCAGCATGGCCTGGGGGCCGGCGGCTTCCGGCGTCAGAGGCGGCGCGGTGGCCAGGGCGATTTTGCCGGCGGGCTCCCAGTCGCCCTCCTCGTCCCACAGCTCCACCTGCCGGGAGGCCGCCAGAATAGCCTCCGGACCCTCCCGAGTGCCGGCGCCGTAGGTGGTGGTGGCTTCGTAGGGGATGGGCAGGATTATGGCCTCGGCCTCTTTCACCGGGAGATGGCGCAGGTCCAGAAAGGTAAGAAACGCCATCAGCTCTCCTCCGTCTCCGGTTCTTTGGCTTCCATCTCTTTCAGGCGGCGGTATAGGGTGGCCAAGCCGATGCCCAACAGGCGGGCGGTGAGCTCCTTGTCGCCCCCGGTCTTTTTCAGGGTTTGGACAATGGCCAGGCGCTCGATCTCCTCCATGGAGGCCCCCACCGGGACGGTGATGACGTCGTCGGCGGGGGAGTGCTGCCGGATTTCGTCGGGCAGGTCGGTGAGCTCCACCATGTTGCCCTGGCACAACGCCACGGCCCGCTCCACCACGTTTTGCAGCTCCCGGATGTTGCCCGGCCAGGAGTAGCGTTTGAGCGCCGCCATGGCTGCCGGCGAAAACCCGTTCAGCGGCCGGTTGTTCTCCCGGCAGAACTTGTCCAGGAAGTGCAGGGCCAGCATGGGGATGTCCTCCCCTCGCTCCCTCAGGGCCGGGATGTGCAGGTGGATGACGTTGAGACGGTAGTAGAGGTCCTTGCGAAAGCGGCCTTGGGCCACCGCGGCTTCCAGGTCCACGTTGCTGGCGGCAATCACCCTGACGTCCGCCTTGATGGTCTGGGTGCCGCCCACCCGCTCGAATTCCCCCTCCTGGAGAACACGCAGCAGCTTCACCTGGGTGGCCACCGGCATCTCGCTGATTTCATCCAGGAAGATGGTGCCGCCGTCGGCCAGCTCGAAGCGCCCCTTGCGCTGCTGGATGGCGCCGGTGAAGGCCCCCTTCTCGTGCCCGAAGAGCTCCGATTCGATGAGCCCCTCGGGAAGCGCTCCGCAGTTGAGCTTCACCAGGGGCTTGTCCTTGCGGGGGCTCAAAAGATGAATGGCCTCGGTTACCAGCTCTTTGCCCACGCCGCTCTCTCCGGAAAGGAGAACGGTGCTCTTCAGAGGGGCAATCTGGTTCACCATCTGGATGACCTTGGCCAGGGCCGGGCTTTTGCCGATGAGCCGGCCGGTGGGGCCCCGCTCCTGGAGCTCCAGGCGCAGCTTGACATTCTCCGCCAGAATCTGCTGGGTCTCCAGGGCCTTGGTCACCACCTTCCGCAGCTCGTGCATGCGGAAGTCCTTGGTGATGAAGTCATAGATGCCCCGTTTGAGGGCGGAGACCGCCTCTTCCACCGTGGCGTGGCCGGAGATCATCACCGCCATGGCCTGGGGCCGGAGCAGACGCAGGATGGCAAAGAGTTCGGTCCCCTCCATGTCCGGCAGCTTCAGGTCAATGATGGCCAGGTCCACCGGATGGCGGCGCACCTCCTCCAGGGCCTCGCTGCCCTTGCCGGCCAGGATGATCTGGTGCCCCAACTTTTTCAAACCGGACTCGATGGCTTCCCGGGTGGGGGCATCGTCGTCCACGACGAGAATGACGCTCATGAGTTTAGCAGTGCGCTGTCAGCAGTCAGCTTCGAGTTTCGCGTTTTCCGTTTTCCCCAAATTTTTTCGGCGAGCCCTTTCCCGCGGCTGATGGCTGACTGCTGACAGCTACAAACTGTCCAGCCAGCCCACGATGACCCGAGCCACTTCGTCCAGAGTTTCGGCGGCGATGGTTTTGCCGGACTCGAAGGAATGGCCCAAGCCGGGCAGGACGTGCAGGTCGGTGCGCACCGGCATCCTGGCTAGTACCGGTCCCAGGCGATCGAAATGACAGAAGGGGTCGCTGCCGCCCTCCACGAACAGTGCCGGGCAAGGAAGTTGGTAAAGGGGCCGGTCCCGAAGCTGCTCAGGTCTTCCCGGAGGGTGCAGGGGATAGCCCAAGAACACCACCCCGTTGGCTCCCAGTCCCTGGGCCACCAGTTGGGCGGCGATGCGGCCCCCCATGGATTTCCCCCCCAGAAACAGCCCCAGACCCTTGAATTCCTCCGATTCGCTCACATACTCCGCCACCAGCCTGAAGACCCCCTCCAGCACCGGATCCGGGTCGGGGTGCTGGCGCCCGGCTTCGCTGTAAGGAAAGTTGAACCGAACGGTGACCACCCCCTCCCGGCCCAGGCGATGGGCCAAACCGGCAATGACCGGGTGGTCCATGGTGTTGTTGGCGCCATGCCCAAGGATCAGAATGGCCTCCATAGAGGCGGTGCGGGGCACGGCCAGCTCCAGGCTGATACGGCGATCCGGGCCGACGGGCAGAGTCAACGGACGCTTTTCCATGGCTTCTTTCCTGGCGAGGGTCTGCCGGGAACTCAGGCGCCGGACCTTCCCGGCAGATAATCCGCTTCGTCCAGCAGCATCCTCACCGGCTGAAGGTCAGCCAGCCGGTCAAAGAGACTTCCCCCGGTCAGGCGGGGGGCCAAGTGCTCCCAGCCGCCCAGGTGCACAACCCGGCAGCCGGCCGCAACCCACTGCCGGAGTCGCCGGGCCATGTGCCCTTCCCGGCGGGCGCTTTCTTGGGAAGAGCCCCCGGCTGGCAGACTTAGGGGACGGATGGCGGCAAACCGGGCCCGCCTGAATGCTTGGGTGACAAACTCCCGGAGGGACCCGTCCGGGGTGGTCAGCAGGGCCCGCACATTCTCCGGCACCAAAACTTCCCGGGCATAGGCCGGCAGATGGCAGCGGGCCGGGGCGCCCCAGTCCACGGCCTGGACCTGCACGCCAAAGGTGCGGCCATAATCGGCTGCCACCTGCCACTCGAAGGGCATGGCTGCCTGAGCCATAAGGCGCCGGACGGCCAGGTGATTCGCGGCCTCCGGCGGCAAAGCCGCCAGGACTTCTTCCAGGAGCCTCTGCCAGCGGGGCCCGTGGTGCTCCCGGTAGCGCACCGAGAAGGGGCTGATCTCCACCCCCACCGCCTGGGGCCGGAAATGCGTAAGGAGCCGCCAGGCCCGGGCATACCCCTCCGGATCGCCATGCACCGTGCCCACGAGGAGGAGAGAGCTGTCTGAGGGGGAACCGGGGGAGTGCAAATCTCCCGCCCTCCCCCACACCCCCTCCCACCCCTCCTTACGGGTTCCGGAGAGCAGGGGATCGTTGGCCTCCTCCCCTCCAAACCTCAGCCATTGAAGAGTGGGCGGAGGAGGCGTGGGGGAGGGGTCAGGGGTCCACTGGCCCCATGCCCTCCCTCCCACACCTCTTTTCTCAATGGGCTTCGCCGTGCTGGCCATAGACGTTGTAGCCGGGCATATCTTCGAATTTATAAAGCCACCGCGCCCCGGAGACCTCGGGGGCCAAGTCCAGGTAGTTGCCCCAGTTGATGACGTGCAGGTCGGCCAGGTCAGCATCCGGGTTGACGCCCACCTCCCGACCGTTCAAAGCCGGGGCGTGGGCGTAGATCAGCAACCGGGCCGCCAGGTCGATCTCCTGGGCCCAAACCTCGCCGGCGGGGGTGGCCAGGCCCGCCAGCCGGCCCACGTAGATGCTTAGGGGGTGAAAATCATGCTCCGCCTCCCAATAGTCCCGCTCCCCCCGCAGTTTCTGGGCAAAGGTGCCCTCATCGGTGGTGCCCAGGTAGAGCAGGACCTCTTCGCCGTACAGGGGGTGAGAGCCATAGACCTGGAAGATGCCGTAGTCTGAGCTTTTGTCGTCCAGCTCGTCCAACTCTTCGAATGTATAGGGCCCGTCCCAGTCGATGAAGATGAAGCGTGGGGTCATGGGTGTGCCTCTTGCGGTTCAGAGTGATTTCCAACAGGCGCTGGCGCCGGATGGGGCGGTCTTTTTCGCTGAGGTTTCAATCCTGCACAAACTCCCGGCCTTCTCTCAGGCAGATCTCGGCCCGCTCCAACTGGCGGCCCAGATACATGGCGTGGTTGATATCCGAGACGGCCAGGTCCCGGGCGAGCTGGTGCTGCAGGCTGACGGCGGTGCGTCCGCGGTATTCTTTCAGGGTCACATCCTCGAAGCGGTGTTCCACCAGGATATCATGCCCGTCCAGAGTCACCCGGAAATAGCCCATGGGGTCCAGGCGCATCCGCCAACGGCGCTTCCCCGCCAGCATGAGCGCCCGGTCCAGCTCCCGGGGGTCCAGGCTGATGGACTGGCTGAACACCGTGATCGCGCCGGGAGCCATCTCCGCCCGGTTGGCCACCTCTTCCTGCAACCGCATGAGGCCGGAGAAATTCAGCAGCCAGGCATCCAGGGCGTTGTGGGTGCGGAACGTGGCGGTGAGCGTGAGCCGGTCCCCGAATTTCCGGAAAAAGGCCGAAACCAAGCAGGGCCGGCTCTCTTCGGCAGTGAGGTCCCGGGCATTGTCCCAGAGGGTGAAGTACGCCTTGCGGTCCTCCGGGTCCTCCTTGAGACGTGCCGCCAATATCTCCACCGCGTCCAGGCCGAAATAGGTGCGCAACCGGTGGCCGTAGGTGTAGGATTCGTCGGGCCTAAGGCCACCGTTCAGAAATCCCCGGAAATATCGGTCCACCTTGTCCGGGTCCAGATTCAGGGCCTGCAATTTCTCCGGTTCTTCTCTGCGGGGGGTTTCCACCACCACCCGGACGTTTTGCAGCTCCAGGCGCTCGCCCTTCTTGAGCGTCACCCGGCGGCCGAAGCGACTGAGGAGATAGAGCAAGTCCAGCCAGGCCTCCAGGGGCGACTCCTGCACCACCTGGTGGCCCCGCGGGTTGCTGGGAAAATAGTCGGTCTTTACCCGCAACAGGGGCGGCACCGCAACGGGTCGGCTGACCCCCGGGCGGGCGGCGGGCCGCAAGGTTTCAACTGCCTGCCTGATTTCGGCCAGCGTGGCCTCCTCCTCCGGACGACCGAGGTAATGGAGGCGGGGCTTCTGGATAAATGACTCCAGAGTGACCAGGCCGTCAATGAGCCGGTGGGTGTTCCGGATGCGCCAGGGTCGCTGGGGCTCCCCGTTATCGGTATAAAAGCTGATGGCGGCTTCGGGTACCGGCTCCAGGCCATACCGGAAGAAATGTTCCAACTCTTCTCTCGACCCGGAGCTATCCCGGCCACAGATCCACAATGCCTGAATCTGAGGATTAAAGAGCAGATTCCGGAGCAACTCCCGGAGACCGTTCCCGTATAGGGTTCCGAAGGCCGCGATGGGGCTGGTGTCCGGGTCCAGGTCCACCCCCGCCTCCCCAAAACGCCTATGGACATATTCCGGCTTGGACCACAGGGTTACCACCCCGATGAACCCATACGGGTTGACGATCAGCAGCCGGTCGCCGAAGTAGAGAGGCTGGAATTTCAGGGGCTTAAGAGGCACCTGGATTTTCCTCAGGGAAGATATCTCCCGATTAAGGACATACCACGCGGTCATCTGTCTGTCATTCCCAAAATGATAACATATTTTAATTTTGAGAAAAACCTTCCCTTGCCGCGGCCTTCCCCATCTCCGGCACAGAACCGCCCCGAGCGGGGTTTTAATCAGGGATCCGGCCTGCAGGAAGAGGGGATAACGGGTTGGGGCGGAAGGCGGAAGCAATAAAGCGGATAGGCCGCCTCCCGGCCCGCTCCGGGGCCGGGAAGGCGGCGGGCGGCGGCCGCTTCCCCGCCCTCAGCGACCGACTGCTCTTTAGGGCGGGGTAGTTTGCAGCACGTTTTTCTTGGTGAAGGTGCTGCCGCTGATATCACCGACGTACCAGAAGGCTCCTTTTCCCGTGGCGGTGTCGGCAGTCACCGTGGCCTTCAGGGTAGAGCCGTAATACAGATAGGCCATGAGTTGGGGATTGCTTTTCCCGGCCACCGCCTTGTATTTGCCCCATTCATAATGGTCGACGTTGCTCAGCCGGGTCCAGACTTTGTAGACCCCGCTTTTCACCTTGCTGATGGCAAAACTGGTCACCGGGTTGAAAAAGTCCCCGGCGTCCGAAGTCATGGCGGCAAAGGGCTCCTGGGTGAGGCTGCCGCGTTTTTCCTCCCAGATTTTTCCACTGCCCGGGACAGAGAGACGGGCGCCAAAATAGGTGCCCGGGCTGTCATAAAAGCGGTAGGGGTACCAGTCGTCACGGCTGTAAAACGCATCATAATAGCCCGGATGCCAGGACCGGTGTTTGATGGTGATGGCCCATTGGCCGGCAGGCGGCAGTGGGGTCAACACCACGGGCTGGGAGAGGTCCACGATATTGCCGCCGGTGGCGGTGATGGAGTAGTTGATGCCCCCGAATCCGCTCTTGGTGAAATTAAGTCGATAGCTGGTCCCCCCGGTGAGGCCGGTGGCCACGAACATCCCGGAGGTATCGGTGGTCACCGTGCTCACCAGGGTGCTGCCGGCATACACCTTGACGGTGGCGTCGAAGAGAGGTTTCCCGGTCCTGCCGTCGAACACAACCCCCACAAACCCGGTGGAGGAGAAACCCAGGGCCTTCATCAGGTTCACCCGGCGCTCGGCGGCCGGGAAGCCGTTCACCGCCGCCAGCGGGGTCCCCGTGTCAACCAGGCGGCTTTGCACGTTGGCCCGGGTGTAAGCGGGGTATTTGGCCCAGACCCGGGCCGCCGCCCCGGCCACCAGGGGGGAAGCCACGGAGGTGCCGCTCAACCGGGCCACCTGGCCGCTCAGATAGGAGGAGAGGATATTCCAGCCCGGGGCCACGAGATCCACGAAGCTGAAGTTGAAGGTGATGCCCCCGGCGGTGCCTACATCATAATTGCTCAAATAGACCCGGCTGTCCACCTCGTTGGTGGCCCCCACCGTAAAGGTATTGGGGAACCAAGCCGGCACCGGCCGATACTTGCTGGCCAGATAGTAGTAGAGGTACACATTGGAGTTGTTGCCGGCCGCGGCGCAGACGATCTTGCCGCCGTTCACCGTGTCGTCCACCACCTTCTTAAAATCATTATAGGCGGAGGTCCCCTCATACAGATAGCTTCCAAGACTCAGGTTCAAGATCTTCACCCCGGAGTAATTCCGGGCATAGACAAACCCCTGCATCACGTTAAAGAGCGAGCCGTTGCCAAACTCGTCCAGGACCCTAACCGCCAGGATTTTGCTGCCGGGAGAGATGCCCCGGACCATGGAAATCCCTTTGGCGGCCGCGATGCCGGCGACATGGGTGCCGTGGCCGTGCTCATCCATGGGGTCCGAATCATTGTCCACGTAATCTTTGCCCAACAGCACCTTGCCGGACAGGTCGGGATGGAGATAATCCACCCCGGTGTCCAGGATGGCGATGGTGGGAGCGCTGGTGGGAGCGGTGCCGGACTGGTAATAACCCACCTTTTTCAGGTGCCACTGGGAACTTTCCAACGATCCGGCCAGGATGGCCACCTGGTGCGCGTCAACGTCCGGCTCTTCGGCATCAAGGGCGGCGGCCTGCTGGCCCTTCAGCTGGGGCAGGGCCTGATCCGGCGGCTGGGGGATGCTGAACTTGTAATTGGGATAGGCGGCCGCCACCTGGGGGAGCCGCTCCAGGGCGGCGACGGCCTCCTCCACCTGGGACTTCTGGGCCATCTCCCCGGCCACGGCCGGAAGCGCCAGCAGGTGCAGGTCATATTCCGGGAGGGACTTCCTGATCTTGCCCTTTACCGCCGCCGCCACCTCTTTGGCGGCCTCCGCCTTCAGGCCCCCCGTAAGCCGCACGATGACCTCGCCGGTTGTAAACTCCCCGGGTTCGGCGATGTCACATGGGTTGCCGTTGACAGTGATCATCTTGGCCTGCACCGGCGTCCCGGCGCCCAGGACCACCGCCAGCGCCACCAGCACCACCATGTTCCAGAAAGGACGCTTCATAACTCCTCCGAACCGCGGGGACAAGCTCCAGCGTTTCAAGTGGCGGGCCCTCACTTCCGGTTGCACGTTGCACCCCCAAGCCTGAAGGGTTGTCTGGCTCCACCCCCAGACTCCCCGGAACACCGCCGTTCAGTTGAGGGAGCTCTGCATCAAATCACGTGGTTAACTATAGCATATTTCCCATTGACCAATCCACCCGGCCGGTTTCCACCCAAATCACCTGGGAAATGCCGCCCTGCCCGGGCCACGGCTGCGAGCACCCTTAAGAATCTGTTTGCCTGGCAACCTGAATCCGGGCACAAGGGCTAAGCCAGAAATTCACCGGCGTTCTGGCAACGCCCCCCATGACCCGGGAGGCAAAGCCCGGGCGCTGAAATGGCTTTTAAAAACCAGGCTTGCGGGGGGAAGGGATGACGGGTTGGGGCGGGATGCTGACGCGATAATTGGGGTAGGCCGCCTCCACCTGCGGATGGGCCTTTAGCCGCTTAATAATTTCGTCCAGTTGCGCTTTTTGGGCCGCCGGGTCGGGGGCGGCCGGAAAAATAAGGAGGTAGAGGCGGTATTCCGGCACCTGCTTCGCCACCTCGCCTTGCATCTGGGCCGCCAGGGTCCGGGCCACTTCCTCGGGGGCGCCGGGTTTGAGCTTGAGGATCACCTCACCGGGCTGGTATTGCTCCGCCAGCCCGCCTCCCAACGCTCCGGGAGGCCCCTTGCCGCCCTGTGCCCCCAGAGCCAGGCCGCCCACCAGACCCCAGGCCACCATCAGCCAGATACTCAACCGTCCCAGACCATCTGTTCCCATGGGAAGCCTCTGGGCCGAACAGTCCTCCCGGACCGCAGCAGGGCCCGGAGGGCCGCCGGGCGGCGGCCGCTGCACCGCCGCCCGGGGTGATCGGCTACTCCTTAGGGTTGGGTGGTTTGCAGCACGTTTTTCTTGGTGAAGGTGCTGCCATTGATATCGCCCACGTACCAATAGGCCCCGCTGCCCGTGGCGGTATCGGCGGTCACCGTGCTTTTCAGAGTGGAGCCGTAGTACACATAGGCCGTGAGTTTGGGATCGTTTTTCCCGGACACGAGCTTGTACTTGCCCCACTCATAATAGACGTCGCTGTTGTTGTCCAGCCGGGTCCAGACCTTGTAAACCCCGGTTTTCACCTTGCTGATGACAAAGCTGATCACCGGGATGGTGAAGTTCGGGGCGTCCGAGGTCATAGTCATAGAGGCGAAGGGCTCCGAGGTCATAGCGGCGAAGGGCTCCTGGGTGAGACTCCCGCGGAAATTCCCATAGACAAACCCGAATCCGGGGACATAGAGCCGGGCGCCGAAATAGGTGCCCGGGCTGTCGTACCAGTAGTACGGATACCAGTCTTTTTTGGTACCACGGCTGTAGTAGGCATCCCAATAGCCGGGATGCCAGGACCGGTACTTGATGGTGACGCTCCACTGGCCGGCAGGCGGCAGTGGGGTCAGCACCACCGGCTGAGAGAGGTCCACGATATTCCCCGAGGTGGCGACGATGGTATAGTCGATGCCCCCGAACCCGCTCTTGGTGAAGTTCAGCCGGTAGGTGGTCCCCCCGGTGAGACCGGTGGCCACGAACATCCCGGAGCGGTCGGTGGTCACGGTAGTCACCAGGGTGTTGCCGGCATACGCCTTGACAGTGGCCCCGTAGAGGGGTCGGCCGGTTTTGCCGTTGTAGACGATGCCCACAAACCCGGTGGCAGAGAGGCCCAGGGCCTTCATCAGGTTCACCCGGCGCTCGGCGGACGGGAAGCCGTTCACCGCCCCCAGCAAGGTCCCCGTGGAGACCAGGCGGTTTTGCACTGAGGCCCGGGTATCTGTTGGGTATTTGGCCCAGACCCGGGCGGCCGCCCCGGCCACCAGGGGGCAGGCCATGGAGGTGCCGCTCAGGCGGGCCACCTGGCCGTCCAGGTAGGTGGAGAGGATATTCCAGCCCGGGGCCACGAGATCCACGAAGCTGAAGTTGAAGGTGATGCCCCCGGCGGTGCCCACATCATAGTTGCTGAAGTAGGCTCGGCTGTCCACCTCGTTGGTGGCCCCCACCGTGAAGGTGTTGGGGAACCAGGCCGGCACCACCCGATACTTGCTGGCCAGGTAATAGTAGAGGTAGGTATTGCCCTCGTTGCCGGCGGCGGCGCAGACGATCTTGCCGCCGTTCACCGTGTCGTCCACCACCTTCTTGTAATCGTTATATTCGCTGGTGCCCTCTTGCAGGTAGCCGCCGAAGCTGCAGCTCAGGATCTTCACGCCGCTGTAATTCCGGGCATAGACAAACCCCTGCATGATGTCGAAGAGCCAGCCGCTGCCGAGCTCGTCCAGCACCCTGACCGCCAGGATCATGCTGCCGGAGGAGATGCCCCGGACCATGTAAGTACCCTTGGCGGCCGCAACGCCGGCACAGTGGGTGCCGTGGCCGTGCTCATCCATGGGGTCCAGGTCATTGTCCACGAAGTCTTTGCCCAACAACACCTGGCCGGACAGGTCGGGATGGAGGTAGTCCACCCCGGTGTCCAGAATGGCGATGGTGGGTCCGTTGGTGGGGGGGGTGCCGGACTGGTAATACCGCACCTTGTCCAGGTGCCACTGATAGTCTTCCGCCGCGCCGGCCAGGATGGCCACCTGCTCCGCGTCAGCGTCCGCCTCCCCGGTGCCCGGGGCGGCGGCCTGCTGGCCCTTCACTTGAGGCAGGGCTTGGTCCGGCGGCTTGGGGATGCTGAACTTGAAGTTGGGATAGGCGGCCGCCACTTGGGGGAGCCGCTCCAGGGCGGCAACGGCCGCCTCCACCTGAGCCTTCTGTTCCTTCTCCCCGGTCACCGGCGGGAGGGCCAGCAGGTGCAGGTCGTATTCCAGCAAGGACTTTTTCACCTTGGCCTTTACCGCCGCCGCCACTTCGCTGGCGGCCGTCGCCTTCAGGCCGCTCTGGAGGCGGATGATGACTTCGCCGGCTTTGAACTCCCCGGGCTCGGCGATGTCATATTTCTTGCCGTTGATGGTGATCATTTTGGCCTGGGCCGTAGTTCCGACGCCCAGGATCACCGCCAGTGTCACCATGACCACGACGTTCCAGTAATGGCGCCTCATGACTCCTCCGTAACCTGTGGGTTCAGTGCCAGCGTTTTCGATGGAGGGTCCCCGTCCCGGGGAAAAGGGTTATCCCCCAGACCTTGGGAGTTGTCCGGTTGTCTGCCGAAACTGCGCCGGGCCGTCGCGGCTGGGCCGGATTCGCCGCCCGCCCGGAAACCTTACCGGGGTCGCCGGGTCAAATGGTTTTTGCATGTCCTTCGCGCCTTCCTGCCCTGACACTCTTTGTTCAGGCGCCCCAGCCTGATTTACGGCTGAACACTTTGCAGCACGTTTTTCTTGGTGAAGGTGCTGCCATTGATATCGCCCACGTACCAATAGGCCCCGCTGCCCGTGGCGGTATCGGCGGTCACCGTGCTTTTCAGAGTGGAGCCGTAGTACACATAGGCCGTGAGTTTGGGATCGTTTTTCCCGGACACGAGCTTGTACTTGCCCCACTCATAATAGACGTCGCTGTTGTTGTCCAGCCGGGTCCAGACCTTGTAAACCCCGGTTTTCACCTTGCTGATGACAAAGCTGGTCACCGGGATGGTGAAGTCCCAGGCGTCCGAGGTCATAGCGGCGAAGGGCTCCTGGGTGAGGCTGCCGCGGTTATCCCCATAAACAAGCCCGCTGCCGGGGACATAGAGCCGGGCGCCGAAATAGGTGCCCGGGCTGTCGTACCAGTAGTACGGATACCAGTCTTTTTTGGTACCACGGCTGTAGTAGGCATCCCAATAGCCGGGATGCCAGGACCGGTACTTGATGGTGACGCTCCACTGGCCGGCAGGCGGCAGTGGGGTCAGCACCACCGGCTGAGAGAGGTCCACGATATTCCCCGAGGTGGCGACGATGGTATAGTCGATGCCCCCGAACCCGCTCTTGGTGAAGTTCAGCCGGTAGGTGGTCCCCCCGGTGAGACCGGTGGCCACGAACATCCCGGAGCGGTCGGTGGTCACGGTAGTCACCAGGGTGTTGCCGGCATACGCCTTGACAGTGGCCCCGTAGAGGGGTCGGCCGGTTTTGCCGTTGTAGACGATGCCCACAAACCCGGTGGCAGAGAGGCCCAGGGCCTTCATCAGGTTCACCCGGCGCTCGGCGGACGGGAAGCCGTTCACCGCCCCCAGCAAGGTCCCCGTGGAGACCAGGCGGTTTTGCACTGAGGCCCGGGTATCTGTTGGGTATTTGGCCCAGACCCGGGCGGCCGCCCCGGCCACCAGGGGGCAGGCCATGGAGGTGCCGCTCAGGCGGGCCACCTGGCCGTCCAGGTAGGTGGAGAGGATATTCCAGCCCGGGGCCACGAGATCCACGAAGCTGAAGTTGAAGGTGATGCCCCCGGCGGTGCCCACATCATAGTTGCTGAAGTAGGCTCGGCTGTCCACCTCGTTGGTGGCCCCCACCGTGAAGGTGTTGGGGAACCAGGCCGGCACCACCCGATACTTGCTGGCCAGGTAATAGTAGAGGTAGGTATTGCCCTCGTTGCCGGCGGCGGCGCAGACGATCTTGCCGCCGTTCACCGTGTCGTCCACCACCTTCTTGTAATCGTTATATTCGCTGGTGCCCTCTTGCAGGTAGCCGCCGAAGCTGCAGCTCAGGATCTTCACGCCGCTGTAATTCCGGGCATAGACAAACCCCTGCATGATGTCGAAGAGCCAGCCGCTGCCGAACTCGTTCAGCACCCTGACCGCCAGGATCTTGCTGCCGGAGGAGATGCCCCGGACCATGTAAGTACCCTTGGCGGCCGCAATGCCGGCACAGTGGGTGCCGTGGCCGTTCTCATCCAAGGGGTCCAGGTCATTGTCCACGAAGTCTTTGCCCAACAACACCTTGCCGGACAGTTCCGGATGGAGGTAGTCCACCCCGGTGTCCAGAATGGCGATGGTGGGAGCGCTGGTGGGGGGGGTGCCGGACTGGTAATACCGCACCTTGTCCAGGTGCCACTGATAGTCTTCCGCCGCGCCGGCCAGGATGGCCACCTGCTCCGCGTCAGCGTCCGCCTCCCCGGTGCCCGGGGCGGCGGCCTGCTGGCCCTTCACTTGAGGCAGGGCTTGGTCCGGCGGCTTGGGGATGCTGAACTTGAAGTTGGGATAGGCGGCCGCCACTTGGGGGAGCCGCTCCAGGGCGGCAACGGCCGCCTCCACCTGAGCCTTCTGTTCCTTCTCCCCGGTCACCGGCGGGAGGGCCAGCAGGTGCAGGTCGTATTCCAGCAAGGACTTTTTCACCTTGGCCTTTACCGCCGCCGCCACTTCGCTGGCGGCCGTCGCCTTCAGGCCGCTCTGGAGGCGGATGATGACTTCGCCGGCTTTGAACTCCCCGGGCTCGGCGATGTCATATTTCTTGCCGTTGATGGTGATCATTTTGGCCTGGGCCGTAGTTCCGACGCCCAGGATCACCGCCAGTGTCACCATGACCACGACGTTCCAGTAATGGCGCCTCATGACTCCTCCGTAACCTGTGGGTTCAGTGCCAGCGTTTTCGATGGAGGGTCCCCGTCCCGGGGAAAAGGGTTATCCCCCAGACCTTGGGAGTTGTCCGGTTGTCTGCCGAAACTGCGCCGGGCCGTCGCGGCTGGGCCGGATTCGCCGCCCGCCCGGAAACCTTACCGGGGTCGCCGGGTCAAATGGTTTTTGCATGTCCTTCGCGCCTTCCTGCCCTGACACTCTTTGTTCAGGCGCCCCAGCCTGATTTACGGCTGAACACTTTGCAACACATTCTTCTTGGTAAAGGTGTTGCCGCTGATATCCCCCACATACCAGTAATCCCCGGTGCCCGTGGCGGTATTGGCGGTCACCGTGCTCTTCAGGGTGGAGCCGTAGTAGATGTAGGCCGTGGGGTTGGCGCTGTTCAGGCCGCTGACGCTCTTATAATTGCCCCATTCCCGGAAGGGCGAGTCGGAGAAATACAGCCGGGTCCAGATCTTGTAAACCCCGCTTTTTACTTTCTTAATGACAAAGTTGGTGACCGGATTGGTGAAATCCCAGGCATCCGTGGTCAAGGCGGCGTAAGGCTCCTGGGTGAGGCTGCCCCGGGCCGAGGATGAGGGGCTGATGGGAGTGTAATATCCGGGCACGGTCAGTCGCGAGGCGAAATAGGTGCCCGGGGCCTCATACCAGTGGTAGGGATACCAGGCGGGCTTGCCGGGTTCATAGTCATACCCGGGATGCCAGCTGTGCCATTTGATGGTGATGCCCCATTGGCCTGCGGGCCTGATCTGCGGAAGCACGATGGGGTAGTAGAGGTCGGTGAGCTTGTCGCCCACCGCGGTGGCGGAATAGTTGATGGCGGCAAACCCGGACATGGAAATATTCAGCTTGTAGGCGGTGCCGCCGGTGAGGCCGGTGACCACGAACATCCCGGCGTGATCGGTGTACACGGTTTTAGTCAGCAAAGGCCCGGCAGAGACCTTGACCGTGGCATTATAGAGTGGTTTACCCGAGAAGCCGTTATAGACGATGCCCACAAACCCGGTTTCCGTCTCGCCCAAGGCCTTCATCAGGTCCAGCCGCTTTTCGGTGACCGGAAACCCCTGGTGAGCCACCACCGCTGCGCCGGTGTTGACCAAGCGGGACTGCACCTGTGTCCGGGTATAGGCGGGATATTTGGCCCAGACCCGGGCGGCGGCCCCGGCCACCATGGGGGCGGCCATGGAGGTGCCCGACAGGTACTGGTTCAGGCCGTCCAGATGGGTGGAGAGGATCTTCCAGCCCGGGGCCACGATATCCACGAAGTTGAAGTTCCAGGAGATGCCGCCGGCGCTCCCCACGTCGTAGTTGCTGAAATAAGCCCGGCAGTCCACTTCGTTGGCGGCCCCCACCGTAAAGGAGTTGGGATACCAGGCGGGCACTGGCCGGTTGTTGTTGCCGTAATATTGCTCCTTGAACAGGGTCTTGTTGCCTTCATTGCCCGCCGCGGCGCAGACCAGCTTCCCCATAGCTACGGTGTCATCCACCACCTTCTTGAAGGTGTTGAATTCGGTGCTGCCTTCCTTGAGGTAACTCCCCAGGCTCAGATTGATGATCTTGACGCCGGTGTAGTTGCGGGCATAAACGACGGCGTCCATGGCATCCAGCAGGGAACCGCTGCCGAATTCATTCAACACCCGCACCGCCAGGATGGGGCTGGTAGGAGAGATGCCCCTGACCATGTACGTGCCGCTGGCGGCGGCAATCCCGGCGGCATGGGTGCCATGGCCGTGCTCGTCCATGGGATCCATGTCGTCTTCCACGTAGTCTTTCCCCAGGAGCACCTTGCCCGCCAGGTCCGGGTGGAGATAGTCCACCCCGCTGTCAATGATGGCGATGGTGGGGGCGCTGGCCGGGGGGGAGCCGGCCTGAAAATAGCGCACCTTGTTGAGATGCCACTGCCGGTCCTCCAGGACGCCGGCCAGGGCAGCCGCCTGCCCAGCGGCAGCGTCCGGATCCTCCAGGACCTCGGCCGGGGCCTTGCCAGGAGCCTGCTCCACCGGCTTGGGGATGCTCACCTTGTAGTTGGGGAAGACCCCCTCCACCTGGGGGAATCGCTGCAAGGCGGCCACCGCCTCCCAAACCTGGGCCCGCTGGGCCTTCTCCCCCGCCACCGGCGGCAGGATCAGGAGATACAGGTTATACTCCTTGAGCTGTCTCTTGACTTTGCCGCCCACGGCGGCCGCCAGAGTCTCCATGGCCTGGGCCGAAATCTCCCCCTTGAGGCAGACCACGACTTGGCCGGGAAGAAACTCCCCCGGCTCGGCAATGTCATGCTGCTTGCCGTTGACGGTGATCATCGTGGCCGGGGCCGATACCGCCAACCCCAGGACCAGCGCCAGGCCGACCAGCAACCCGGCCCTCCAGCTATACCTTTCCTGGTTCATCTCACCCTCCCGCCATCACCCCGTTTCAGTTTGGGGAGTTAAACGATACCGTTGCCTCGTGCGACGCGGCAACGCCTATCTGAAGCAGCATATGAAAGAATTTGCGGCAATTAGCCAATACCGTTCAAAATTCCAACCACTGCATGTTTAACTTGTGAAACAAAATATGATCTTAACGACAAAATGACAGTAAAAAAATATAAATCCGGGTGGCGGGTCTGGGGAAAAAAACGTTGGTCTGCGCTAACGGTGTGCATCACATACCTGATAACCAAGAGATACCAAACATCAGTTCATCTTTTTTCTTGAAAAATCGCATATTTTCATAGTAAGAGGATACGCAAGAAAGGTGAGCAAGTCAATGAAAAAGCGTCCTTCCGGCCCTTTTTTTCAGCCTTCGCCTGAGCCATGAAGAGATTTTTCCCTTTGAGGGAAGCCGGGAAGGTGCAACGCAGGTTCCCCGGCCCGGTGAGGACCCCCTCCAGGCCAGAGCAGGCCGGGATGCCGGGTCCGGTCTTCCCCCTGAGCGGCTATGGTGCCCATTTTATTTATTGCAAGAATCGTGCAGTATATTTGTTCCAGGGTTCCTCATATAACGTTTCATGGGAACATCAAGAGAGGAAGGTCCCCAGGGGGTTCCCGAATTGTACTGAGGCGGAAAAAACGCAGAACGTTAACCCCTGAAAGGCTTATAAGCGCTAAATCGGCGCATTTTCCCCAGAAGCCAATTTTCGGCCCCTTTCCGGGCCGGGCGTGGGGATCAAGTCTGCCGGAGAGGACTGCAACCGGAGGTGGTGCCGCCGGTTTCTCCCAGGTTCCTGGTGTTCACGCGGCTGGGCCTTTTTTCAGGCGGCCGGGAGGGTCATCGGCCCTCCGCCGGCCGGGTGGCTCTCCTGAGTGAGGCTGGTCCAGGGGATGCAGCCGTTTTTCTGGTACCGGAGGCGTCTCCTGCCGGGTCGTCCGGTCTCGCCCCAGACCCCTGTGGGGCTTGCGGGCCGTGGCGTATGAGACCGGAAAAGCCAGATCTTCCTAAGGCATTCTCACCATCGAACAGGCCAGGTGGTTGCTGCCGGCATGCCCTCCTGACCACCACCTCCATCCTGATGCAGGCCGTCCGCCGCAAACATCCGGAGGTGGGTGCGGCTTTGCTGGCCAGCCCGGCTGACCCAAATGCCGCTGACCGGAAGGGGAAGGCCTCCCGGGATGTGGCCAGGCGAGGCCACAGGCCCGCCATCGAGGGAATCGTTCCTTGGCAGGGGCCGCGGCTCCGAACAAGAGCGACTTTCCCCCGGGAAAGGTCACCGCCGACCACGCCCCGCAGCCCTTAAGGGCTCGACCGGAGGGCATGATCCCCTAAAAATTCCGCTAACCCCGGGGGTTCGGCGCAAGGCCGCCAACGGGAAGAGGCGGGAGCCGCTCATTTGGGTTTTCCGCAGGAACCAGCCGTTCTCAAGGGCTACCCGGCCCCCCCACCCACTGATCCGGAGGGGCGCGTCGGAACTGTCACCCCCTCGGGCTCCGGGTGCGGCGATGATCCAGGGCTTATCGGCGTTGCAGTCAAGGTGGATTGATGGGGAAGGTCAGGTGCTTGCAACACTCGTTTGACCAGCGGCCGCAGGGAACACCAACCCCTGGCCGCCGGCCTGGAACTTAACCAACCCCTAGCCCTGGCCTACTATATGAAGGAAGACCTGCGCCAGATCTGGCAGCAACCCGACAAAACCAACGCCGCCGCCATCCTCCAGGATTGGGTGGATCGGGCCCTGGCCTCCGGTATCCGCATGCTCAAAAAAATTCGCCAAGACTTTGGCCTTCTATCGCCCCGGCATCTTGGCTTGGTATGACTACCCCATCTCCACCGGGCCTTTGGAGGGGACCAACAACAAGATCTAAACCATGAAACGCCAGGCCTACGGCTTCCGGGACCTGGAATGCTTCAAACTCAAAATCCTGGCCCTTCGCGAGACCAGGTAGGCTTTAGTCGGATGAACCATAGTTGTAGGCAGCGCCTTTATGGACACTCCGTTTGCTCCGCACGAACATGAGATAACTACTGTGTTAAGGACACTTGTCAATGCTCTTTTGGGCTTGACAAGCGTTTTTTAGGCATTGCCATTTGGCCTTCTGAATAATCCGACCTCGGTTATTTCAACCACTGAGGCCCATCAAACGGCGACAACGGCCCTTTGCTGGCGAAGATGAGGCAAAGTCGCGGTCGCCAAGCGGGGAAGTTTGTCCCGGAAAGCGAATGGGTATTTGTGGAGGAGCCCCCTTCTTTCCCGGGAGCCCCCGTTGAGCCCGTTGACCAGCCCTTGGAATGGAGCGCAGCGTTCCGGCCCTCGGGGGACAGGGCTTGAAACGCCGCCGGGGAGCCTGCCAGGCTGACTGCTGGGGGGCTGCTCCCCGCAGGATGGAGAGCGCCGCCACCCGGGAAGCCAGGGCGGGGCAAGCGGATCCTCGCCCACTGGGAAAGCCCCCGAAGGGCACAGATAACCTCAAGGAACCCCAAAGCAACCAGGGAAGCTCCATCCGGGGCTCGCCTGGGGGCCTCTGGCAGGAGACACCAGAATAAGATTGTGCATCCAAGGACCGCACCGAAAAAAAGAGGGGTTACGCTTATAAGCCTAACCCCTTGATATTCTTGGCGCGCCCAGAGAGATTCGAACTCCCGACACACGGATTCGTAGTCCGTTGCTCTGTCCAGCTGAGCTATGGGCGCGCAGCCGTTTTTTTACAATATAATCAAAGGACCGCCTCGGGGTCAACCCGGAAGGCGGCCTCTGCGGGCAAATTCCCTCACCCGGGGATTGCCCGGGTCATGGCCGCTTTTTCACCACCAGCACCGGACAGGGGGACGAGCCCAGCACCCGTTCGGCAACACTGCCCATGAGCAGTCTTTTAAGCCCGGTGCGGCCGTGGGAGCCCAAAACGATGAGCGAGGCCCGAACTTCCCGGGCCACCTCCAGAACCACCCGGTGGGCGGACCCCGGTCTGATGAAGCGCTCACAGGCAACCTGAAGGGCGTCGGCTTGGCGGCAGATCCCTGCGGTTTCCACCTCCGCCTCCCGGCACAGGCGTCGGGCCACTCCCGGGGCCACCTCGTGCAGCGCCGGCGGCAGGTCCAGGGCCATCACCACGGCGAGGGTGGCTGGTGCGGCCTGGCAGAGACTCAGGGCCCGGGAGGCGGCTTGCCGGCTGAAGCGGGAGCCGTCAGTGGGCAGGAGCACGGTGGCAAATTCCAGGCGGGCCCCCTCGGGGACTACCAGAACGTCCACGGGACTTAAGCCGATGACCCGGGCCGTGGTGCTGCCCATGAGGGAGGAGGCCGGCAGGTTTTGGCCCTTAAGGCCCACCACGATGGCATCCGCCCCCTCTTCCCGGGCCAACGCCACCAGACGTTCATAGGGCTCCCCCTCGGTGAGCCGGGTGTCAATGGGCACTCCGATTCTTCCGCCCCATTCCCTGGCTTCTTCCAGGACGGCGGCGGCCGGTTCCTGCCAGCAATACCGGGGCGCTTCGCCCCTCCCGGCCGCCGCCTCGCCGGGCCAGCAGGGCGCCACCGCCACCGCGGTGATCACCGCCTCCGGCAGCTTCAGCACTTCGCGCAGCGCCTGCCGGCTGGCCTCCGAGCCGTCCAGGCCCACCAGAAACCGACGGAAATCTTGCATGGCAGCCTATCGGGCGGGGATGTTTCGGGTCCGCCACCCCCTTCCCCCGGTGGTTTGTATCACATTCGGTTCCGGCAGGGCAAGGCGCCCCGATCATCGCCTAGCTTGACATTTGGCCGCTGATGCCGTTTCATGGCGTCAGGGCGGCGGGCTCGGCCCCCAAGGGGGAGAACGCGCCCGAACCCAGGCCTTTCCTGCCGCCAAAGACTAGGCCCCGGGTTCCGGCATTGCCGCCTGCCATATTCTTAGCCTTGCCTCATCAGGAGGGAACCCCATGGCTGTCTTTTCCCCTGGCCGCCGGGTTTTTTCAGAAAAAGGGGCCGCCGCCTCGGCCTCTTCCGGATGGCTCCCGGACCGGAGCGTTCTGCTGTCCGGGTGTCTGCTTGGTTTCCTGGCCCTGGCCCTGTTCCGGTGCAGCCCCGCTCCGGAGGCCCCGCCCGCCGGCAAGCCTGCGGCCCAGGCCCCGGCCCCGGGTGGCGGCCAAACGGCCGCGCCTTCCCTGCCGCCGCCGGGGGCCAGCCTCACGGAGCAGGTCCAGGCCCTGTTCAATACCCTCCGGGAGGCCCAGCTCAAAAAGGATCTCAACCTGCTTATGAGCTGCTACTCGCCCTCCTTCCCGGGGCTGGCGGACAAGCGCCAGAAGACCCAGCAGGCTTGGGAGGATTACACCTTTACCAACATGTTTTATTTTTTAGACGAAGTTACGGGCCGGGATTCCGATCAGGCCCGGGTGCGGGTGACTTGGGAACTTCAGGCGCAGGAGCGCCGCAGCCAGGAGACGGTAAGCGCCACCCAAACGTTTTGGGTGAACTTGCAACGGCAGGGCGGTGCCTGGCGCATCGCCTCCCTGGAGGAAATTCCCACTCATTAACCGCAGGTTGGCCCAGGTCTTGGGGAAGGCGGGGAGCACCCCCCTCCCCATCCTCCAAAAGCGTGCGGGAACCGCCGGTTATGAGAACCTTTGGGAGCGATCGGGAAGCAGTGGGAGATCGGCCTGAGCATGAACCACCCCCTTGACAGCCGTTCTCTCCAAACCGGGGTCAAGGCCGCCATGGTGGCGGTCTTTTTGGCATTCACCCTCAGGTGCCTGGCCGGCAACGTGGCCGATCCGGATCTCTGGGGCTATCTGGCCTTCGGACGCCTCTTCTGGAGCAGCGCCGCCTTCCCTTACCAGGACGTTTTTTCCTTTGTGCCCACCCTCACCGTTTGGGTCTATCACGAATGGCTCACCGGCGTGCTGTTTTACCCCCTCTACCAGACCGCCGGCGCCGCCGGCCTGCAACTGCTCAAATTCGCCGCGGCGCTGGCCACCTTGTCTCTCATTTATGCCACGGCGAAGGAGCGGGGCGCCCATCCCCTGGCCATCCTCTTCCTGCTGGCGGTGTTGATCCCGGGCATCAAGTTTTCCTATTCCCCGGTGCGGGCCCAGATCTTCACCTACCTGTTCTTTGCCTGGTCCCTGTATCTGCTGGAAGGCGCCCGGCGGGACGGCCGCTTTGGACGCCTCTTGGTGCTCCCGGTGCTTCAGCTCTTGTGGGCCAACCTCCACGGCGGCTTTCTGGCAGGCCTGGGCCTCATCCTGCTCTATGCCCTGGGCGAGGGCCTCAGCCGCCGTCCCTGGCGGCCGTATGCCGGCATCCTCCTGGCCGCCGGATTGGCCACCCTCCTCAATCCCTACGGGCTGTCTTATTGGTCCTTTCTATTCCGAGCCGTCACCATGCCCCGGCCCATGGTCATGGAATGGATCTCCATCTTCCAGGACTTCAGCTCCGGGGCCGTGGGCAGCGCACCCTTCACCGCCGGGGTTTTGCTGCTATGCGGGCTGTTCTGGTGGCGAAGCCGCTGGTGGGAGCTGACGCCAGTTTTGATCCTGGGGGTCACCCTGGTCCTGGGATTGAAACATATCCGGCACCTCACCTTCTTTTTCCTGGCCGTGGGGGGCTATCTGCCGACGACCCTGGATCATTACCGCCAGGACCTGGCCAGACGGGCGGGCCTCCAGGCCTGGCTGGCCAAACCCCGCGTCCGGGCCGGGCTCGCCTTGGGAGGGCTGGTTCTCACCCTGGGCCTTTTGGTTGACGTTTCTCTAAAAAAGCCGTTCAGCCTCACCACCCCGCCGACGGTGCAGCCAAGCGGACTGACGCAGATGTACTACCCCTCGGGCGCCGTTACTTATCTCACCCAACAAAGACTCAGCGGCAGACTCCTGGTGGAATTCGGCTGGGGTGAATACCTGATGTGGCTCTTTTACCCCCATCTGAAGGTGGCCCTGGACGGCCGCTTTGAGACGGTCTATCCTGACGCCGTCTTTGAACACTACCTGCATTTTTACTACGCCTCCCCTACGTGGCAGGTATTCCTGGAAACCTACCGGCCTGACCTGATTCTCATCAAGAACCGGGGAAAGCTCCCGGACCTGCTGCGCCGCCATCCCGGCTGGCGGGTGCTCTATGCCGATGCGGGCTGTATCCTGTTCGGGGCCGCTGAGAAAGTTGCCGATCTCCCCCCCGCCGGTCCTCCTCCCCCTTGAAGCAATCCGGAAACAACCGCCGCTCCCGGCGGCAGCTTCTCGGCGAGGCTGCCGGCTGCACCCCCGCTTCGGATGGCGCCAAGCCTTTTCAGGTCCCCGCGAAAGATTCCCAAAAACATCACGACTTCCCTTGAAGCTGAGCTCACCACCATGCAGTGGGGTCCGGCAGGGATCGTGCCGAAGCCTGGTTGTTACGTTCCCTCCCCCCGGTGGGAAGGGGAGGAAGTAAAGAGGTTTCCTCATTCCCGGTGCTTAAAATCGCCACCCCCTTTCCCATCCAGGGGGAGGGAGCAGGACAGCCTCTCCTTTCGTGTCCCGGGAACAGCGCAGCGGCGCCGCGCCGAAACCCCGCCTCGGCAGCCTGGCTCTGATGCGGTTCCGGGTAAATTCCGTGCCGGACCCCACTGACCGGCATGCAGTCCCGTTCTCGGCTCTCCGGCTCATCTCGGCATCCCAGGCCGGGGCCCACCCGTTGCCGAACATCCGCTGATTTCAGAAAGGAGGAGCCGTCTCCGGGTGGCCCCTTAAGAAGCATACTCTCCGAATTCAGGAATCATGCAGGATCATGTATGGGATTACCATCAAAGCCAACCTGTAAGGAGGATAACGGTGGGGGGACATCACGGTCTTTCCCTATGGCTTGCCGAGATCGTCACCGCATTGCGGACCCCCTTTCATTGGCATAATGGACTGACCCCGATACCCCTGGCGGCCATTTTTGGCGACCATCGCAAGGCTCGCAACGGGTACATAAATAACAAATCATATCAAATTGTTACAGAAGGGCGGCGCTGCTTGACTTTAGGGGGCGGGTGATTATAATAAGGAAAAATTACGCGTCTTTTTTCAGCCCTCCCTGCCACTTATCATAAAGCTTGACAAACCCAGGGTTTTTGTTCAAGATGCTGAACAAGAAACCCCGCCGGGGCCAGCCGGATAACCATCCGGTGAACGTGAACTATCTGAATTATCAACAAGATAGCTTGCTTGGCACGCGTGGTGCATATTCTCCTGGCAACTGAAAAGGCGCTGAGGTTCCAAAACCGAAGCCCGGAAAAAAAGTGAGTAAGGAGACACACGGCAAAAGGTTCACGCAACCGACCAACATCTTGGGCAATCAATTTGTTCATCCAAACAACTGGAAACCCAGGGCCCATTGGGCCGACACCACAAAGGAGGGAAGGTCATGCAGGCAATCGTTCGGTTTTTCAAAGGGGAAGAAGGTGCCACGGCCATGGAATACGGCCTCATCCTGGGCCTGGCGGCTGCGGTGATTTTCTTGGGGATCACGCTTTTCTACCAAGGTTTGAACGAGCTCTTTGCTGAATGGGGCCAGTTTTTCAGCAATAGAGCCGCACAAGTCCAGGACTAAGATTCTTCAAAATGCCGGAACCGTGGGATGGCCGATGCCGTTGGCCATCCCACGCCACAGCCTTTTTAGGGGGAAGCTGCATGAAAACCATCCGTGAATTCGGTAAGGAGGACGCAGCCGCCACAGCCATGGAATACGGCCTCATCCTGGGTCTGCTGGCCGCCATCGTATTTATCGGCATCACCATTTTTTATCAGGGACTGGATAACCTGTTCGGAGCCTGGGGAAGCTGGTTCGGCGGCAGAGCCGGTATGGTGAACTAACGCCGACGCCTCAACCCGGGCCGCGGCCCGCTGAACCTGGCCCGGCAGTCTGAGGCCGGGCGACGGGCAATCATTCTCACGTGGGGGAGACACCATGGCCGCCGGGAATGCCGGAAAACACCGCAGCAAGGAGCGCCGCCCCAGGGAGAAGGGGGCGGCGGCCATGGAACTGGCCCTGCTCATTCCCATCTTCGTGCTCATCGTGGCCGGCGTCATGGACTTCGGTGACGCCTGGTACATCCACCACACCATCACCAACGCCACCCGGGAAGGGGCCCGGGCCGGTATCCGCTACCAGTCCTCAGGAGAGGTGCGCACCTGCCCCACCGTATCGGACGTCCAGCAAGTAGTGAAAGATTACCTGAAAAAATTTTTCCCGGCTGACTATGTGGATGACCCCGGCAAGGTGCAGATCAAAGTTGATCCGCCCCCCGTCTGCAGGGCCGGGGAGAACATTGGGGTGGGCATCGTCGCCCAGAAGGAGTGGTTCATCCTGGGGCCGCTCACCGGCATGAGTCCCTTCAAGGTGGGGGCCATCACCACCATGAAACTGGAATAACCCGGGGGGGGAGCCTTCCCCCCCGTCACCCTCAGGGATATCGGGAAGCATTATGGCGAGGTTGGAACCACGACGGCGGTCACTGAAAGGGGAGCACTCCCGGGAGCGGGGCGCCACCATCTTCGAGTTCGCCCTGATCCTCCCCATGTTCATCCTGCTGGTGTTCGGCATCGTGGAATTTGGCCACACCTGGTATCTCTATCACACGGCAGTGAATGCCAGCCGTGAGGGCGCCCGCTACGGCATCGTCTATCGGAACAAGGTGGGGGTGACCCCGGCGGAGCGCTGGCCGCCGGCCCAATGGGGCGGCGCCCTTCCCAGCATCGAGACCCGGGTGAAGGATTATCTGAAGCAATTCTTCGGGGCCGAGTTTGTGGACACCAAAGTGACCGTCAGTCTCTCGGGCGCCAATCCGGGGGATCCTCCGGGGGACGAGAGCAACGAACCCCTGACGGTCACCGTGGTCATTCCCAAGTCGTGGCTGGTCCTGGGGCCGCTCATCGGCATGCCCGACGTCCCGCTGACCGCAGCCACCACCATGAAATTGGAGTGAGGTGCATCCTATGAAGTTGCCTCCGGGCGTCAAATATTTTGTCCTGGCAGGGTTGGTGGGCCTGGCTGCCACCTTCCTCATTCATCGTTACATCACCATGAAGACCGCGGTGCCGCTCCCCAAGGTGGAGGATCAGGTGGTGGTGGCCGAAGTGGACATCAGCCCGGGCACGGCGGTGAGCGGCCGGATGCTGAAAGTGAGCAAATGGCCCCGGGACATCATCCCGCCCAAGGCGGTGCGCACCCCCGGCGAGGTGGAGGGGCGGGTGGTGCAGGTGCCCGTCGCCCGGGGTGAGGTGCTGCTGCACACCAAACTGGCGCCGGAAGGCACCGCGGCCGGTCTCGGGGGGCTTTTGGAGCCCAACAAGTTGGCGGTGGCCGTGCGGGTGGACGACGTTTCCGGCGTGGCCGGGTTCATCAACCCCGGCGACCGGGTGGACGTGATGGTGGAAATGGCGGAACCCGGGGCCCAGGGGGAGCATTTTTCCCGCATCATCCTGCAAAACCTCAAGGTTTTGAGCAAAGGCCAGATCTGGGAAGAGACCGCGGAGAAGAAGCCCCAGGTGGTGAACGTGGTGACCCTGGAGGTCACCCCCGAGGAAGCCGAGGCCCTCAACCTGGCCAGCTTCCAGGGGAAGATCCGGCTGGCCCTGCGCAACAAGCTGAACCAGGCGCAGTTCATGACCCGGGGCGTGGTCACCTCGCAGTTGGTGAGCAAGCCCCCCAAGCCCGCCGCCACCGTGCCGGCGGAAGGCAGCCGGCCGCATGCTGAATACAGCGTCGAGGTGATCAAAGGAATGCAGCGGGGCAAGGCGGAATTATAATCCCAACGGCGGGAAGCTCGCCGCGGGCGGGTTTCCTGCCGGCCAACTAGGACAGGTACACGGCATCCATGATTCCCGAGGAACTCAAAATATCGGTGCTGTATGGGACAGGGACCGAGGACCCGGCGATTCCCGAAGTCCTGCGGGAGATTCCCCGGGTAAAGATTCTCAGGCAGGTCCTGGACCCCGCCGCCTTCTTGGCCCAGCACCAGGAACGGTCACCGGATCTGGTGCTGGTGGATCTGGACGGCATGAGCACCATCCCCGACTGGCTGGGCGGTCTGATTAACGGACTGCCCCAAGCCCAGATTGCCATCTGCTCCGAGAGCCGGGACCCGGATTTCCTCATCCGCATCATGAAACTGAAGGTGGGCGCCTTCCTGCCCCTGCCGCTCAATGTCCGGGAGCTGGAAGACCTGGTGGCCAGGGTGCGGGCGGAGCGGGAAAAAGCCCGGCTGGCCGCCAAACGCGGGCATGTCGTCGCCTGCGTGGGCACCAAGGGCGGGGTGGGGGTGACCTCCATCGCCACCAACCTGGCAGTGGCTCTGGTCCAGCAGACCTCCTCCCGGGTGTTGCTGGTGGACTTGGCCCGGCCCTTTCCCCAGATCGGCCAGTTCCTGGACCTGAGGAGCGTCCACAGCATCGCCGACCTGACGCACAGCGCCGACAGCCTGGACCCGGTCTTTTTGAATAAGACCGTCCAAAAACATCCCACGCACCTGGATGTGCTGTTGGGCAATCCCAATTACGATCTGGAGGCCCCCCCCGTCAGTTATGAGAACCTGGAAAAGATCTTCGCCGCCCTCCGGGAGTTCTACGCCTGGACGGTGGTGGACCTGGGGTCCTGGTTCGATCAGTTTACTTACCAGTGCATGGTGGAGGCGGACTGCGTCTTGCTCCTCACCGAACTGACGGTACCGGATTTGCAGAACCTCAGAAAGATCAGGAGCCTGCTGCACGCCTGGGAACTGGACGAACAACGCGTCAAGCTGGTGGTGAACCGTTATGAGAAGGATTACACCCTGGGACTGAAGGATGTGGAAAATCTCTTTCTGCAGCCGGCGTTTTATACGCTTCCCAGTGATTTCCTCAACCTGATCGACGCCATCAACCAGGGAGTCACCCTGTCGGAGGGGGCCCCCCGGTCAAAGCTCTGGCGGAAAATCAAATCCATGGCCCTCGAGCTTGTGGCTTTGACGGAACCGAAGCCGGAAGACGCGGGCAAACCGGGTTTTCTCAAAAAGCTTTTCACATAAGGCAGAATCGCTATGGCTTGGCTCCCATCAGATAAACGCAGCAAAAGTGGTCATCTCGGGGTGGAAGATACGGTGGGCCCCATCGATTACGCTCCCCCCCGCGCCAACGGCAGCCGGGAAAAGCACCTGAACGAGATCAAGCGGCGCTTGCACCGCACCCTGGTGGAACGCCTGGACCTGCCCACGCTGGAAGCCATGGACGATGCCCAGGTGGCGGTGGAGATCCGGCGGGCCATCGGCCAACTGCTGGCGGACGATCCGTTTCCGCTGACCGCCGAAGAACGGCTGCGTCTCACCCAGGAGCTGGAATTCGAGATCCTGGGGTTGGGTCCCCTGGAACCTCTGATGCGGGACCGGACCATTTCCGACATCATGGTGAACCGCCACGACGAGGTCTTCATCGAGCGCTTCGGCAAGCTGGAACTGACGGATATCAAGTTTCGGGACAATGCCCACCTGATGAGGATCATCACCAAGATCGTCAGCAATATCGGCCGGCGCATCGACGAGTCCTCTCCCATGGTGGACGCCCGGCTGCCGGACGGTTCCCGGGTGAACGCGGTCATCCCGCCCTTGGCCCTGGATGGCCCGCTGCTCTCCATCCGGCGGTTCATGGTGATGCGGCCCACTATCGACGAGCTGCTGACCCGGGGGAGTCTCAATCTCCAGATGGCCGAAGTGATGAAGGCCATCGTCAAGGCCAAGCTCAATATCCTGATCTCCGGGGGCACCGGCACCGGCAAGACCACCCTGCTCAACATCCTGTCCGCCTTCATTCCGGAAGAGGAACGTATCGTCACCGTGGAGGACGCAGCCGAATTACAATTGCAGAAGCGCAATGTCTGCCGGCTGGAAACCCGCCCGCCCAACATCGAGGGGAAAGGAGAGATCACCCAGCGCGACCTGGTGCGCAACTCTCTGCGCATGCGACCCGACCGGATTATCGTGGGTGAGGTGCGGGGGCCGGAAGTTATGGACATGTTTCAGGCTATGAATACCGGCCACGAGGGGTCCATGACCACCATTCACGCGAACAGTCCCCGGGATGCCTTGCTTAGGTTGGAAACCATGGTCAATCTGGCAGGCTACCAGATCCCTCAGAAGGCCTTGCGGCACCTGATCAGTTCGTCGCTGGACATCATTATCCACTTGGCCCGGCACACCGACGGGGTGCGGCGGGTGGTGTCCTTTTCCGAAATCACTGGCATGGAAAGCGATGTCATCAGTCTCCAGGACATCTTTCTGTTCGACCGCCGGGGCATGGCCGAAGACGGCTCCATCCTGGGCGGCTACATCGCCACCGGGGTGCGGCCCCGCTTCAGTGAGCGGTGCCAGATCTTCGGGGCGCCGATCCCGGACGATTATTTCCTGCCCACCAAGGAGGTCCGTCAGCGGCGACCTCAAGGGGCGGCCATGGAAGCGAGGCAGGGGTAAATGGGTGAATTTACGATTCGGGATTTATGGTACGCCCTGACGCTCTCCACGGTATTTGTGGGCGTCCTCGTGTTCCTGTGGGGCTGCTTCACCTTCTTTGTCGATCCGTGGCGGCGCCGGCGCAAAGTGGCCCAGCGACTGAGTGACAGTCACGCCGACTACCTGCGCCGGGTTCAGATCCTCAAGGCCCGCTACGATGAGCAGGCCTCCTGGATTATGGTTCTGGCCCGGTTCCTCTTGGGGAAACGGCGCATTGATGCCTTCGAGCGGCTGCTCATGCAGGCGGACATTTACAGGCCCCCGGCCACTGTCCTGCAGATGATCGCGCTCTTGATGCTGGGCGGGTTTCTTTTCGGCTGGATGCTGCTCAGGAGCCCCCTTATGGGGATCGTGTTCGCCTTTCCTCTGGGCTTGCTTCCCATGCTCTATCTATGGCAGCGCAAACGGCAAAAGACTCTGGCGGTGGAGCGGCAGATGCCCGACGCCATGGAGCTTTTGGCTCGGTCGCTGCGGGCCGGCCACACCCTGCCGTCCGCCGTGGAGCTGCTGGGGGACGAACTGGAGCATCCCCTGGGCACCGAGATGAAGATCGCCTATGAAGAGCAGCGGTTCGGCCTGCCCATGCAGGATGCCCTGATGAACCTCATTGACCGGGTGGACAGCCAGGACCTGCGCTACTTCGTGACCGCGGTGCTCATCCAGCAGGAGTCCGGCGGCAACCTGGCGGAGGTGCTGGAAAATATCAGCCAGGTGATCCGGGGGCGGCTGAACATGAAGGCCAAGATCCGGGCCCTCACCGCCGAGGGCCGGTTGTCGGCCCTGGGGCTGACCCTGCTGCCCATCATCGCCTTCTTTCTGCTCATCATCTTCCGCTATAAATATCAGCACGTGCTGTTGACGCATCCGTTGGGGCAAAAGATTCTCTTTGCGGCCATTGTGCTGCTCATTATCGGCGCGGTGTCCATGAAAAAGCTCATCAACAACGTCGAGGTTTGAAAGGCGGGGACCCTGTTATGACCTGGCTGACCTGGCTTACCCTGTTTGCCTCCATTTTTCTCCTGACTTACGGCGTCAGCGTGTTTCTGGGCAAGCGCCAGCGGGTGAAGGAGATGGTGGGGCAGCCGGCGGCCCACAAGTCCACTCCGCTCCTGAGACCTGCGGGCCGGGAAAGCGCCCTGAAAAACTGGGCGGTGGACCTTCTGAGCTTTTCCGGCGGGTGGGCCACCGGCGACCTGGACCGGCTGAACCGGGTGCAGGAGTCCCTCCTGCAGGCCGGCATCCGACACCCCCAGGCGCCCACGATGTTTTTCGGGTGCCGGGTGCTGGCCGCTTTGCTGCTGCCCATCCCTTCTCTCTTGTCCGCCATCGTACGCGGCCAGGTCAACCCCACGGCCCTGCTGCTGGCCTTCATCCTGGCGGGGGTGGGCTTTTTCCTGCCCAGCATCTGGCTGAACTTCCGGGTCAAGGCCCGCCAAAACCGGATTGACAAGGCCCTGCCCGACATCCTGGACCTGCTGGTCATCTGCATCGAGTCCGGCCTGGCCTTGCAAGCGGCCCTGAACAAGGTGGCGGAGGAAGTCCGCTACACCTACCGGGACTTTTACGACGAACTACAGATCGTCTGCGCCGAAATCCGGGGGGGCATCCCTTGGGATGAATCCTTCGACCACCTGGGGAAACGCACTGGGGTGCAAAGCGTTAAATCCCTGGTAGGGATGTTGATCCAGACGGAAAAACTGGGGGTGAGCATCGGCCAGGCCCTGCGGCACCACGGAGAATTTACCCGGACACAACGGCTGCTCCGGGTGGAGGAGAAAGCCGCCAAGCTGCCGGTGAAGATTCTCTTCCCCCTGGTCTTTTGCATTCTGCCGGTGATGTTTTTGGTACTGCTGGGACCCACCATCATTCACGTCATGGAGCGCCTGCCCATGATCGGCAAACCGAGGTAAGACGCAGGAAGCAGATTTCCCTCGCCCGCCTCGCTGGAGGGAGGAAAAGGTCATGAAAACCCATCGGCTGGCCCGTTTTCTGGAGGAACGCCAGGGTGCCGCCGGCATCATGACGGCGCTGTTGATCATCGTCTTTGTGGCCATCCTGGCCATAGTCATCGACTTGGGGCATCTGCACGGCGTCCGGAACGAACTGCAAAACGCTGCGGACGCCAGCGCCCTGGCAGGCGCCCGGGCCCTCTTCCAGATGGAGAACTATCCGGTGGTGGTGGCTCCGGACCCGCCGCTGTGCTCGGTGGGGATTACGAAAGCCCAGGAAGCCCTGCAGGCCAATGTCTCCGACATGGCCAACCTCACCCTGAGCAACATGGAGGTAACGCTGGGGTGGTGGGACTGGGCCAACAACGGCCCCTTCACCCCCATGACCACCTGTAAACTGGACGAGGTGAATGCTGTGCGGGTCCAAGCCAAGCGGACTGACGGGGGCGGGGTGGGCCCGGTGGCCATGACCCTGGCCGTCGTCTTCGGCTGGGACACCGCCGCAGTGGGCGCGACTTCAGTGGCTGCCGTGGGATATATGATTAAAAATTGCACCGTGGCCCCCATCGCTTTGTGCGCCAACTATTACGATATGCTGACCAACAATTCAGGCGAGTATTTTGCCGCCACCTTCCGAAGCGGGACCAATAAACCGGATATGCTGGACGAAGCCTATTGGGACAATCCCTGTGATCTGGGAAACCCTCCAGCCAAATGGTTAAGGGATTGGATCGACGGTAAAATCGAGCCCCCATGCTATGAATATGATTGTGTCTATTGCAATACCGGGGAGAAAAGCTCGGTGGTGCGGGGATCGCTGAAGCCGAAACTGGCAGAAATGCAAAGTAATTCCTCAGGCACCTGTTCGGAAACCGATACCTGGAAGCACCTCTGTTCCAAGACCGGCACCTGCCATGAGGGCTGGCTGATAACCGTTCCGGTCCTGCCCGTAAACCCGGCGTCCGGGGATTGTGATTGCGACAAAGCGGTCACCGGCGTGGTTTGGAAGCCCGTCGTGGTCAGGGCGGTGTATACCCCCAACGAGGTCAACAACCCCAATACTCCGATAGACCCGAAAATCCGGGAACAATGCGCCAAATCCCAGGCGGAATGCATGGAAATCGCCGCCTTCCCCTGTGACGTGGTGATCCAGGGGGAGGGCGGCGGAACCGAACCCACCGTCTATGCCACCCGGCCCAAGCTGGTGTGGTTCGACACCCACGCCCCCAACTAAGGGCGGCGGGCGCCGTCCCGGGAACGGGGCGGGCCTGGTTCCCATACCGTAACGAAGGCCGCGGCCGCACCCGGGCTGCGGCCACCGGCGCCGGCATGGATGTGGCAAGGGAGCCCCCGGGCCATGGGGTCCGGGGGCTCCGCTGTGTTCCCGCAGGCACGGGTGTTTTGCCTGGCATCAATATTGCACTATATTTCCCCAAATGCTCAGACGTCGAGGCTTTCACCGCCCAAGGAGGCGCCATGGAGTTCTGGTCCCTGGAATACTGGGCGCAACTGCTCCGCCAGGGATATGGCATGGCCTACTACCACTTCGGCACCCCGTTTTTTGTCCTGTTGGTGGGGGCCGGCCTGTTCCTCTGCTGGTGGGTCCTGAGTCTGCGCCATTGAGGCGCGCCCCCTGAAACCGCAGACCGCCCTTGCCCTTGGCGGCGGGCTTATCCTCCTGCGTCCTGCCCTCTGGGGCGTTTCAGCATCGCCTTCCCCACTCCCTCCAGCCGTTGCCAGCCTCCGGCGGTTTTGCTATAAGAGAAAAAATCTTGCAGAACAAGAAGGCGGGGGCCGGTTGCTCCCGGTGGCGTCCGCCCGTCTCCCGAAGTCCCGGAGCCCTATGGTATGAAAGTCACGCCCTTGGAACTGCCGGAGGTGCTGCTCATCGAACCCCGGGTCTTTGCCGACCGCCGGGGCCACTTTCTGGAGATTTTTGAGGCGCGGCGCTACCCGGCGCACGGCGTCCCGGAAGGCTTCGTCCAGGACAACCTCTCCTTTTCGCGCCACGGCGTGGTGCGCGGGCTCCACTACCAACTGCGGCATCCCCAGGGCAAGCTGGTCATGGTGGCGGCCGGCAGGGTCTTCGACGTGGTCCTGGATGTGCGCCGGGGTTCCCCCACCTTCGGCCGCTGGCTGTCGCTGACCCTGGAGGCCGAAAGCGGCCGCCAGCTCTACATCCCGCCGGGATTCGCCCACGGCTTCCAGGTGCTGGGCGAGGCGGCCACCTTCCTCTATAAATGCACCGACTACTGGGCCCCGGGGGACGAATACGGCGTGCGCTTCGACGATCCGGACTTGGGCATCCCCTGGCCGGTGGCCCGGCCGGTGCTCTCGGAAAAGGACCTGAACCTCCCCCGGCTCCGGGATCTGCCCCCGGCGCATCTGCCCGTTTATTGACGGTCGCGCCCGGTCATGGCCAGGCTTGCCGCCACCCGACGTCTGCGTCTCCTCCTCACTGGGGCCCACGGCCTGCTGGGGTCGGAGCTGGCCCGCGTCCTGGGCGAGGCCCATGAGGTTCATACGTTCGGCCACGCCGAGCTGGATATCGGCGACGCCGGGCAGGTGGAGGCCGTCATCCGCCGCCTGGCCCCCCACTGGGTGGTGAACGCCGCGGCCTTCGCCAAAGTGGACGCCTGCGAGTCCCAGCAGGATCTTGCCTTCCGGGTGAACGCCCAGGGCCCCCGGAACCTGGCCCTGGCTTTGCAAAAGCAGGGGGGACGCCTGCTGCACGTCTCCACGGATTACGTCTTCCCCGGCGACCGCCCGATTCCCCTCCCCTACTGCGAAGACGACGCCCCCGGCCCCCTGTCCGTGTACGGGCACAGCAAGCTGGCCGGCGAGCAGGCCGTGGGGCAGGTGTTGGGGGAGGAGGCCGTCATCGTGCGCACCGCCTGGCTCTATGGGGCGGGCGGCCCCAATTTCCTCAAGACCATCCTGCGCCTGGTCCTGGCCGACCCCTCCCGGACCCTGCGGGTGGTGCATGATCAGCACGGCTCCCCCACCTGGTCTTTCCGGCTGGCCCGGCAGATCAAGGTGCTCCTCGAGGCCGAGGCCCGGGGGCTGTACCACGCCACCGCCGAGGGCCATTGCACCTGGTACGAGCTGGCGGCGGCCTTTTTCCAGCTGATGGACCTGAAGGTGAACCTTCAGCCCATCACCACCGCAGAATATCCCACCCCGGCGGTGCGGCCGAAAAACTCCATTCTGGAAAACCGGCGGCTCAAGGAGGCGGGGCTGAACGTGATGCGGCCCTGGCAGCAGGATTTGGCGGAGTTTGTAGAGACCTTCAGAGCCAGCCTCCTCCAGGAAGCCGGCGGTTAGGTGGGGGGAGGGGGCTCAGGGCCGCAGGCCCTTCCCTCCCCAAACCTCCGCGCCCCCTCCCCTGTCGGGGGTACGAGGGGAGGTGGAGGGGAGGCTGGGGGAGCCGGGCTTTCTTAGCCCTCCCCCCAAGAAACTCCACACTCATGAGGTGGCGATGAAATCGTATCGCAAGGAATTGTGGTTCCACGTCCCCGGACGCCGGGCCTTCCTCAACATCACCCCGCAGGTGGCCCAGTGCCTGCGGGAAAGCGGCATCACCGAGGGTCTGTGCCTGGTGAACGCCATGCACATCACCGCCAGCGTCTTCATCAACGACGACGAGCGGGGTCTGCACCACGATTACGAGGTCTGGCTGGAAAAACTGGCGCCCCACGCTCCCATCTCCCACTACCGCCACAACGACACCGGCGAGGACAACGCCGACGCCCACCTGAAGCGGCAGGTCATGGGCCGGGAGGTGGTGGTGGCGGTGACCGGGGGGAGGCTGGACTTCGGCCCCTGGGAGCAGATTTTTTACGGGGAATTCGATGGCGGCCGCAAGAAACGGGTGCTGGTGAAAATCATCGGGGAATGAGGCTTGGAAAGGAGGTTCAGGGCCACCGGCCCGTACCCCCTCCCCGAACCCCACCCCTGACCCCCTCGAAGTTTTCTGAAGACCGGGGCAGAACGTCAGGGGCTGAGGTCCCCCGGTTCGAGCTCCGCCGCCCGCTCTTGCCGCCCCCTGAACGGCCTGCGCACCTTGGCCTGCAGGCGCTCCATGTAGAGATAAAATATCGGCGTCAAATACAGGGTGATGACCTGGGAGAAGAGGAGTCCGCCCACCACCGCCAACCCCAGGGGCTGGCGGGCCTCGCCGCCGGCCCCGAAGCCCAAAGCGATGGGCAGCGCGCCCATGAGGGCCGCCAGGGTGGTCATCATGATGGGCCGGAAGCGGATGAGCGCCCCCTGGTAGATGGCCTCGGCCGGGGGTTTGCCCTGGGTGCGCTGGGCCTCCAGGGCGAAGTCGATCATCATGATGGCGTTCTTTTTGACGATGCCCACCAGCATGATGATTCCCACAAAGGCGTAGATGTTCAAATCCTTCCCGAAGAACATGAGGGTCACCAGGGCCCCCAGGCCGGCGGAAGGGAGCCCCGAAAGGATGGTCACCGGGTGGATGAAGCTCTCGTAGAGGATGCCCAGGATGAGGTAAATCACCAGAATGGACATAACGAGGAGCAGCCACAGGCCGCGCAGCGAGCTCTGGAAGGCTTGGGCGGTGCCTTGAAAACTGGTGGTCAGGGTGGCCGGCAGGGTCTCCCGGGCCAGTTGATTTACGGCGTTTACGGCCTCACTCAGGGCCACCCCGGGTTTGAGGTTGAAGCTCAGGGTCACCGAGGGCAACTGCCCGGCGTGGTTCACCGTCAGAGGCCCGTAACTGCGCTTCAATTGGGCCGCGGCGCTCAAAGGCACCAGCTGTCCGGCGGCATTGCGCACATAAAGCAGCGGCAGTACCGCCGGGTCGGTCTGGTAGCGGGGCAAAAGTTCCAGAATCACCTTGTATTGATTGTTGGGGGCGAAGATGGTGGAAATCTGCCGGGAGCTGTAGGCGCTGTAGAGGGCGTCCTCGATCTGGTGCGCCGACAGGCCCAGGGCGGCGGCCTTGTCCCGGTCGATGACGATGTCCACTTGGGGGTTCTTGATCAACAGGTCGCTGGTAACGTCCTGGAGGCCGGGCAAGGCCCGCATCTTTTCTTCCATCAGGGTGGCGTGGTGATAGAGTTCGGCGATGTCCGGGCCCTGGATGGTGAACTGGTAGAGGCTCTTGGTGAGGGTGCCGCCGATGCGGATAGGGGGCAGGTTCTGGGGATAGACCGACATGCCGGGGATGGTGGCCAGCCGCGGTCTGAGCTCCTTGATAATTTCCTCCACATGGGGCCGCTGGTCCCGGGGCTTTAATTGAATGAACAGACGGCCGGTATTGGCCGCGGGGCTGTGTTGGCTGGCGCCGATGGCGGAAAAGTAGGACCTGACCGCCGGGTGCTCCAGCACCACCTTGCCCACCGCCTGCTGGCTGCGCATCATGGCGTCGAAGGAGATCCCCTGGGCGGCTTCGGTGAAACAGAAGATGGTGCCCTGATCCTCGCTGGGGAGGAAGCCCTTGGGAATGGCCCCGAACAGATAGATGGTGACCGCCAGGATGGCCAGGGAGGTGAGGAGGGTGGTCAACGGCCTGGCCAAGACCTTCCTAAGGGTAAGGTCATAGCCCCTCAGCAGGCGGTCGAAGAGGCGCTCCATGAGGGCGTAAAAGCGGCCATGGGCCTCATCCCGGGGGGGCTTCAGGGAGCGGCTGCAAAGCATGGGGGTCAGCGTCAGCGACACGAAGCCCGACACCAGGATGGCCGCGGTGATGGTCACCGCGAACTCGTGCAAGAGCCTCCCCAGAATGCCTCCCATGAAAAGGATGGGGATGAAGGCCGCGGCCAGGGACAGGGTCATGGAGACGATGGTGAAGCCGACCTCTTGGGATCCCTCCAAGGCGGCCTGGAGGCGCCCCTTGCCCATCTCCATATGGCGCACGATGTTTTCCAGGACGACGATGGCGTCGTCCACTACAAAGCCCACCGCCAGGGTCAGGGCCATGAGGGACAGGTTGTCGATGCTGTATCCCAGGAGATACATCACCGAAAAGGTGCCGATGATGGACAGGGGCAGCGCCAGGGAGGGAATGAGGGTGGCCGAGAGGTTGCGGAGGAAAAGGAAAATGACCAGGATCACCAGACAGACCGCCAGCAGCAGGGTGAATTTCACGTCCCTGATGGACTCCCGGATGGACTCGGAGCGGTCATAGAGCACCACCAGGTTCACGGAGCCGGGGATCTGGTGGCGGAAGGTGGGGAGGAGCTGGCGCACCGCGTCCACCACCTCAATGGTGTTGGTGCCCGGTTGGCGCTGAATGGCCAAGACCACCGCCCGGGTTTCCTTGTAATAACTGGCGATCTTGTCTTCTTCAACGCTGTCCAGGACCTGGCCCAGGTCCTCCAGGCGCACCGGGTAGCCCTCCCTATAGGCCACGATGAGGGGCCGGTAGGCCGCGGCGCTGGTGAGCTGGCCGGTTGCCTGCAGCGAGAAGGCCTGGTGCGGTCCCGAGAGAACGCCGGTGGGCAGGTTGACATTGCTTTTCTGAATGGCCGCGGCCACCTCGTCCAACCCCAGGCCCCGGGCGGCCAGGGCCTTGGGGTCCAGCTGAACCCGCACCGCATACTTTTGGGCGCCATAGACCTGAACCTGGGCCACCCCGCTCACCATGGAGATGCGCTGGGCCATGAGGGTGTCGGCGTACTCGTGCACTTTGGAGAGCGGCAGGGTGGCTGAGGTCAGGGCAATATAGAGCACCGGCATGTCCGCCGGGTTCACTTTGGCGAAGGTGGGGGGCGTGGGCATATCCGGCGGCAACTGCCGCCCGGCCTTGGCAATGGCAGCCTGGACGTCCTGGGCAGCGGCGTCGATATCCTTGTCCAGCGAAAACGTCAGGGTGATCTGGGTGAAGCCGTGGGCGTTCACCGAGTTCAGGGAGTCCAGTCCGGCAATGGTGGAGAACTCCCGCTCCAAAGGGGTGGCCACCGAGGAAGCCATGGTCTCGGGGTTGGCCCCGGGAAGGGCGGCGTTCACCAGGATGGTGGGGAAGTCCACGTTGGGAAGCTGGCTCACCGGCAAAAACCGGTAGGCAATGAGCCCAAAGAGCACCATGCCCGCCATGACCAGGGTGGTCATAACCGGCCGACGGATGAAGGGCGCGGCGATATTCATACGTTTTGGCTGGGAACTGACGGGACCACCGGGGAGCCGGGCTCCCCACCCTCTGGGGCCCCTCATACGTCACGGCAGCACGCACCGGATACCGGTGCTGTCACCCGTCAAGCGGGATTGGGGGTGGGGGCCCTCCGGCTCTTACCCCCCTCCCCCAACCTGCTCTTTCACCTCCACCCGGGCGCCGGGCACCAGGCGCAGGTGGCCGTCAGTAACCACAGCCTCGCCTGGGGTCAGGCCCTTTTCGATGACCACCTCGCCTTCCAGTTGGCGCTTGACGGTCACCGGTCGGTATTCCACCGTCTGGTCCGGCTTGACGATGAAGACGAACTGTTCGCCTTGGCCGGTCTGCACCGCCCGGGCCGGCACCACCAGGGCGCCGGGCTCATCGGCCACCTTAAGGCGCACCTCCACGAACTGGCCGGGCCACAGCCGCCGGGCCTCGTTGGCAAAGGTGCCCTTGAGGCGGATGGTGCCGGTGGTGGGGTCCACGGCGTTGTCCAGAAAGGTGAGACTGCCGGTCACGGGCTGGGCGTCCTCCCCGGAAATCACCGCAGTCACCGGCAGAGCGCCTTTGGCCATGGCCGTCTGGATGGCCCCGAAATGCTGCTCCGGCAGCGTGAAGCTCACATAGATGGGCTGGATCTGGTGAATCACCACCAGGGCCTTTTTCTCGTCCTCAGCCTTGACGATGTTGCCCTGGTGCACCAGCAGACTGCCGGTGCGGCCGGCGAGGGGGGCGCGGATGGTGCAGTAGCCGAGTTTCAGGCGGGCGTTTTCCACCGCGGCTTCATCAGCGCGCACCGTGGCTTCCAGGGCCTGGGCGGTGGCCGTCACCTGATCGAACTGCTCCCGGCTGATGAGGTCGTCCTGGATCAACCGGGCGTAGCGCCGGGCGTCATCCTGGGCCTTTTTCATCAGGGCCTGATCCCGGGCCAGCTTGGCTTGGGCCTCCCGGAGGGCCGCGGCGTGGGGCCGGGGGTCGATGGTGAACAGCAGGTCGCCCTCGGTCACCTCCTGACCTTCCCGGAAATGGACCTTCAGCAGCTCGCCGCCCACCAGGGCTTTGACCGACACCGTGGCGTAGGCTTCCACGTTGCCGATGGTGTGCAACATTAAGGGCAGCGTTTTCTGGGCCACCTGGGCGGCGGCCACCGGCACCGGCGGCGGCTGGGGCGGGCCTTCGGATTTGCCGCCGGAACAGGCCGGCGCCCCGCTCAGGCAGGCCAGGACCAGCAGGGAAAAGAGACCGGGAATGGTAAGCAGGGAAAAGAGCCGGGAGAAACCTGGACAGGAACGCTTGCGCAACGTATTTCCTATGAGAGCTTGAATGATGGGAAAGGCACCGTGCTCACAGGATTATTATAGCCCATTTTGCCGCCTGCCGGCAGAAAATCGAAAATTTCCGGCGCAGGGGGCTTTAAGGGAATTTACCCTTGACAAACTGCGGGGTGATGGGTAATGATGAGCTCAGATGGCAGTGCAGGTGAACATCAGGATGCATCGGTCCTGAAGGGTGAATCGAGACGGTTGCTTTGCCGTTTCGATTTTTTTTATTGCTTGCCATCGGCGGGTCTGCGTTTTCTTGCAGGCGATTTACAATTCGGAGGTTCGTTGCATGAGAGTTAGAGGTACGGTCAAGTGGTTCAATGACGCCAAGGGGTTCGGTTTCATTTCCCGGGAGGATGGCCCGGACGTTTTTGTCCATCACAGCGCCATCCAGATGGATGGATTCCGCTCCCTGCAGGAAAACCAGGCCGTGGAGTTCGAGATCGTCCAAGGTGCCAAGGGCCTGCAAGCCCATAACGTCACCAAGGTGTAAAGCACCCGGGCGGGCCTGGCCGGGTTATCGAGGCAGGCCCGCCCCACCCCATCCCCCTGGCCCACGGGGGCCGCCGGACCCAGACCCTGAAACGTCTTCCGGTCCCGGCCTGCGGGTTCACAAATGTCCTCCATTTTGTTATGTTCCCCCCAAAACCCTTCAGGCAGCGTTAGGCTATAATAAAGGCAAGGCAGGGGTTTTCCTCCGAACCGGGAAGCCTCGCACATCCCGACTTCCATCCCGCTGGCCGAAGCACCATGGAAACCTGGCACTTCACTGACGCGGACCGCTGGCAGATGGCCGCCCTGGGGCTGTCCGAAGCCCGGGTGTTGGAGCAGTTGCGCTTCTTTCAGCAGCCCCCCTTGTTCCTGGAGTTGGCTCGTCCCTGTACGCCGGGGGATGGTATTCACCGCCTCCCTCCGGAAAGCCATGCCGGTTACCTGGATAGGCAGGAGGCGGCATGCCAAGCCGGGCGGTTTTTAAAGCTGGTCCCCGCCTCCGGCGCGGCCAGCCGCATGTTCCAGGCGCCCCTCAGCTATCTCACTGAAGCTGGGGCACCGGGGAGGTCCGCGGCCCGGGGCGCAGAGCTCCCCGACCCTCCGCCGGAGGGTGAAGCGGCCACCTTTTGCCGTTGCCTGGCGGAATTCGCCTTTTTCCAGGACCTGGCCGAAGCATTGGCCAGAGATGGTCTGGATTTCCATGACTTAATGGCCAAGGGGCACTATCATCCGGTTCTGACGTATCTCCTCACGGAAGCCGGCCTCAACTATGCCTGCCTCCCCAAAGGGGTCCTGAAGTTTCACCGCTATGCAGGCGAATGTCGCACCGCTCTGGAGGAACACCTGGTGGAGGCGGCCCATTACGTGTTGGATGGCAAGGGCCGGTGCCGGCTGCATTTCACCGTTCTGCCGGAGCACCAGGAACTCTTTGCCGCGCTGGTGCGCGAGGCGGCTCCCCGGTGGGAAAGCCGGCTGGGATGCCGCTTCCTGGTGGAGTTCTCCACCCAGAGCCACGCGACGGACACGCTGGCCGTGGATCTGGAAAACCGCCCCTTTCGGGAGGAGGACGGCCGCCTCCACTTCCGCCCCGGCGGCCATGGGGCGCTGTTGGAAAACCTCCAAAGCCTGGCGGCTGATCTGGTGTATATCAAAAATATCGACAACGTGGTGCCCGACCGCCTGAAAGGCTCCACTATCCGCTGGAAAAAAATCATGGGCGGCTTACTGGTGGAGCTTGAGCGGCGGCTGCACGACTTCCTGCGCCGCCTGGAGTCCGCCCTGCCCCCGAAGGCCCTGCTGAAGGAGGCGGGGGACTTCGCCCGCCGCGCACTCTCTCTGGCGCTCCCCGAGGATCTCGCCCGGTGGCCGGCCAACCGCACACGGGATTACCTGTGGGATCTCTTCAACCGCCCCTTAAGAGTGTGCGGCGTCGTGAAAAACCAGGGGGAGCCGGGGGGGGCGCCGTTCTGGGTGCGGGAGCCGGACGGCAGCTTAAGCCTTCAGATCGTCGAGGGCGCGCAGGTCAATGGGAACTCGCCGACCCAGCGGGCCGTTTGGGAGGCCGCCACCCATTTCAACCCGGTGGATTTGGTGGTGGCGCTGCGGGATTTCCGGGGCCGCCCCTTTGACCTGTCGCGCTTCGCCAACCCGGAGGCGGTGTTCATCAGTCGGAAATCCAGAAACGGGAGGGAACTCAAGGCGTTGGAGCTTCCCGGGCTGTGGAATGGCGCCATGGCCCGCTGGCTCACCGTGTTCGTGGAGGTCCCGCTCATCACCTTCAATCCGGTAAAGACGGCCCTGGACCTCCTGCGGCGGGAGCATTTGCCGGAGTGAGGGTCCCCGGCTGCACACCCTGAACCATGGTTGCCCGATGATCGCCCCCGGCCTTTTCTGGTTGTCCGTGGTCGTCTGGCTGGCCTCCGCCCCCGCCGCCGCCCAGGAGCTGTCGCCCTACGGCAACCCGGTGATCACCGTGCTCATCCGGGACGTCCCGGTCAGGGCGGAGGTGGTGTCCTCCCCCCAAAAGGTTTATCTGGGGCTCAGCTATCGGCCCGGGCTGGCCCAGGGACACGGCATGCTCTTTGTGCTGCCCCAAATGGAAGTGCAGCACTTCTGCATGCGGGGCATGCAATTTCCCCTCGATTTCCTGTGGATTGCCGACGGCCGGGTGGCAGGCCTGGCGAAGCAGGTGGCCGCCGACTTTCAAGGGAGTGTCAGCTCCCCGGTGCCGGTGAACCATGTCCTGGAAGTGCCGGCCGGCTTTATCGACCGGCATGGCATCCGCGTCCGTGACCCGGTGACCTTTCGGTGGTGACCTCTCCCCTGCCTTTCCGGCTTCCCCGAGTTGCCAAGCCGCAGGGCATCATTTATAGTCCCTCATGAACAGGGAGATCTGCATGAAACTCACTGACCTGGAACAGCGGGTGGTTCTGGCCCTGCAACGGGATCTGGCCATCGTTCCCGAACCCTTTGGGGAAGTGGCCGGGCGGGCGGGAGCCACGGTGGCCGAAGTGCTGGAGGCCATCCGCCACCTGAAAAAACAGGGCATCATTCGGCGGTTCGGGGCCACTCTGCGCCATCAGCTCTCGGGGTTTGGCGCCAATGCCCTGGTGGTCTGGGCCGTGCCCGACGCCGACCTCTCCCGGGTGGGGCGCCGGTTGGCCGGTTACCGGGAAGTGACCCATTGCTACGCCCGCCGTCCCGCCCCCGGCTGGCCCTTCAACCTCTACAGCATGGTCCACGGCCGCAACCCCGAGGAGATCGCCGGCTTGGTGGCCACCATGGCGGCAGACGTGGGGGTGTCATCCTATGAAGTGCTCTTCAGCGACCAGGAACTGAAAAAGACCACCATGCGCTACTTCCGGGAAGACAACCCGGAGTAAAGGCCTGGAGGGGGGGAGAAGGGCTAGGGGCTTGGAAGCCCCTCCCCACCCCCGCCAACCCGACACCTTAAGGAGTTTCCCATGGCGTCAGTTGATACGTCGGCCCGCTTGTTTCAGGCGGCTCAGAAATTGATGCCCGGCGGGGTGAACAGCCCGGTGCGGGCCTGGGGCTCGGTGGGGCTGAGCCCCCGGGTAATTGCCCGGGGCGAAGGCCCCCGGGTTTTCGACGTGGACGGCAACAGCTACCTGGACTACGTGGGCTCCTGGGGCCCCCTCATCCTGGGGCACGCTCACCCCCAGGTGGTGGCCGCCATAAAGGAGGCCGCCGCCCGGGGCACCAGCTTCGGCGCCTCCACCCCCGGCGAGCTGGAACTGGCCGCCCTGCTATGCGAGGCCATCCCCAGCCTGGAGATGGTGCGTCTGGTGAACTCCGGCACCGAGGCCTGCATGAGCGCCCTCCGGCTCGCCCGGGGGGTGACCGGCCGGTCCCGGGTCATCAAATTCGACGGCTGTTACCACGGACATGCCGATTCTTTCCTCGTGGCCGCAGGGAGCGGCGTCCTCACCCAGGGAATCCCCGGCAGCCCCGGGGTGCCTCCGGAAATCGCCGGTCTCACCCTTTCCCTGCCTTACAACGACCTGGAGGCGGTGCGCCAGGCCTTGAACCGCTACCCCGGGGAGGTCGCCGCAGTCATGGTGGAACCGGTAGCGGGCAATATGGGGGTAGTGCCCCCGGAGCCGGGCTTTCTGGGAGGCCTCCGGGAACTCACCCAACAGGAGGGGGCGCTGCTCATCTTCGACGAAGTGATCACCGGCTTCAGGGTGGCCTGGGGCGGGGCGCAGGCGCTCTACGGGGTGACCCCCGACCTCACCTGCCTGGGCAAGATCATCGGCGGCGGCCTGCCGGTGGGGGCCTACGGCGGCCGCCGGGAGTTCATGGAGCAGCTGGCGCCGATGGGGCCGGTGTATCAGGCCGGGACCCTCTCCGGCAACCCGGTGGCGGTGGCCGCCGGTATCGCCACCCTGCAGGTCCTGAAGGCCGAGGGGGTCTATGCCGCATTGGAGGAAAAAGCCGGGTGGCTGGCCGAGGCCCTGGATCAGGCGGCCCGGGCAACGGGTTTGCCCCTGACGGTAAACCGGGTGGGCTCCATGCTCACCGTGTTCTTCACCCGAGGCCCGGTGCGCCACCTGGAAGAGGCCAAGACCTCAAATTTGAGCGATTTTCAACGGTTTTTCCAAGGCATGCTGGCCGCCGGGGTCTATCTGCCGCCCTCCCAGTTCGAAGCCTGGTTTGTCTCCACCGCCCACAGCCAGGCGGATCTGGAAGCCACCGTGGCGGCTTTCCGGGCTCTTTGCGGTACCTTTAAAGTGGTCCGATCATAGACAGTTAGGGTCGGAAACAGAACAGAAAAATCCACCGGCGAGACGGTATTTTTCCTTGCCAGAAAAAATTGACCTCAGCTATTATGCAACCAGTATGTTCCCTGCAACACCCTTCCGTGGGAAAGCCCGCCCCCCAGAAAGGAGGTGAACCCGGGCCTTGAGGCCGGGGGGATGAGATCAGGATTGCAAGGCGGTTTTATGGTTGGGCTTTTTGGCACCTAGTCCTTATACAGCGAGGAGGGTTTTATGGCGGACAAAGTCCCTGCAAAAGCATGGGTGGTTACGTTTTCCGGAACCGCGGTTAACCTTTGCCTGGGTATTCTCTACGCCTGGAGCGTTTGGGCCAAGGCCCTGATCAACGTGGAGAAGGCCGGCCAGCCCATGACCGGCATGAACGAAGGCTGGACCTACCTCACCAACGCCCAGGCGGCCGATCCTTTTTCTCTGTGCGTTCTCATCTTTGCCTTATTCATGATTCCCGGCGGCCGCATCCAGGATAAGTTCGGCCCCAAGGTGGGCGCCATCACCGGCGGCCTGTTCCTGGCGGCAGGATGCCTCATCGCCGGCTTGGGAAAAAGCTACGGCAGCCTGATCTTCGGCTTCGGTATTCTGGGCGGCATCGGCATGGGCATCGGTTACGCCGCGCCCACTCCGGCGGCTTTGAAGTGGTTCGGCCCGCACAAGCGGGGCCTCATCGCCGGCCTGGTGGTGGGCGGCTACGGCGGGGCGGCCCTCTACATTTCTCCGCTGGCTGCGTACCTGCTGGCTAGTGGCGGGCTGACCTACAGTTTTGTATTCCTGGGCATCTTCTTTGCCTTGGTCGTCATCATCGCCGGTTCACAGCTGGCCTGGCCGGAACCCGGCTATGTGCCCCCGGCCCCGCCGGTCAAGGCGGGCGCCGCCCCGGCAGCCGCGGTGGGCACCGCCATCGACTGGGCGCCCTCCGAAATCTTCGGCGTCTGGCAGTTCTACGCCTTGGTGCTCATGTTCATCGCCACCACCCAGTCGGGCTTGATGGTCATCTCCATTGCCGCCCCGGTGCTGGCGGCGGCAGCTAAGGCCGTGCCCTTCCTGGTGGCTAACGCCTGGATCCTGGCCTCTTTCGGCGGCGCGGTGAACGCCCTGGGCCGGGTGGGCACCGGTCTTTACTCCGACAAGATCGGCCGGACCAACGCCTACGCCCTAAACTGCATCGTTTCGGCCCTGTGCCTGTTCTTGATGCCGGCCATCGTCAAGTCCGGCAGCGTCTTCCTGCTCTTTTTGGCCGTGGGCATCGCCTACTGGCAGTACGGCGGCGGTCTGGCCCTGATGCCCTCGTTCACGGCGGACTTCTTCGGACCCAAGAACCTGGGGATGAACTACGGCCTGGTGTTCATCGGCTGGGGTCTGGGCTTCTTCATGGCCCGGGTCGCCGGCACCATCAAGGACATAACCGGCTCCTATGACATGGCCTTTTACCTCTCCGGCATTGTGCTGGTCATCGGCACGGTCATAGCCTGGGTCACCAAGCGGCCCATGCACGCCAAGGAATAACTGTAACCGACCAGGGTCCGAACCCCCGGCAGTCAACCCACGGCTCGGACCTGAAAACCCGGGAGGCAGGGTGCACGCCCTGCCTTCTGTTGTCTTGAAGAAGGCGAGCGTTTCCATGAGGTCTCCGGAATCCTGGCCCATCCCGTACATCCCCGATCCCCAGAACCTGGCGGTGGACGCTTTCGTCGCCTTTTGCGTGGCCGTCCTCTTTGCCGTGCTGGTGAACCGGGAAGGCCAGGCCTTCGCCGCAACCCTGCTGGGAGACCGCCGTCCCGGGGCCAAAGACCGCCTGCATTTCATTGCCTTCCTGCACCTGGACGTGCTGGGCACGCTGTGCTTCCTGGTGGGCGGCTTCGGCTGGGCCAAACCCCTGGACATCGATTCCTCCAAGTTCGTTCGCCCTCAGCTTTACACGCTGGCCGCCCGGCTGGCGGGGCCCTTCGCCAATATTCTCCTGGCCAACATCGCGGCCAGCATCATCGCCATTATGCAATCGCTGGGAGCGCCCGCCCGGGTCTTTGAAATGATCCTGGGGGTGAATGTCACCATGGCGGTCTATAACGTCCTGCCCCTCCCGCCCCTGGCGGCGGGGGCGGTGCTGGCCCAGGCCCTCCCCCGGCAGCTGGGCTGGCTCCTGGAGCGGGCTGGCCCCTTCGCCCTTTTGGGATTGGCCCTCCTGGACCGCCTCAATCCCCCCGGGTTCATCAGTCCCTACCTCAATCCGGTGGTCAAGGCCGGATGCCGGTATATTCTGGGCCATTGAGCCCGGGATCTCCCCGTTTTTTCTCATTTCCCTTACTTATTTTTGTCTAGATAAATTTATTAGCAAGTCTTGGCAGCGGAGGGATCGCGAGCTCAGGGATGGCAGCACCTCGCGACAGCGCCGAGGTCAGCCAAAAGTTTCCAAGAAGGAAATAGCAATTATTAGTGCAGGTTAGTTCAGTTTTGCAGAAAATCGTAAAGTTATCCCGGATTTTTGACGTATAATAATTGAAACAAAATCGCGCGCTCTTTGTCAAAAATATTGGATTGAGCACGAGAACATTAGGTAAAAAGGTACAGTTTGTGCAACCTTCATAACCAAACCTTAATCGCTGGGCCCTCACCTGGTGATTACCACAGAGGGGATGCACGTGAACACGGTGTTGGTGACCGGTGGGGCCGGTTTCATCGGCTCCAATTTCATCCGCTGGCTGCGACGTGAACGGGTTCACTGGCAGGTGGTGAACCTCGACCTCCTGACCTATGCCGGCAACCCCGAAAACCTGGCCGAGTTGGCTGGCGATCCTCGCTATACCTTTATTCAAGGCGACGTGGCCGACTGGAACACCGTGGCAGAGGTCTTTTCCCGCTTCGCCATCCAGACGGTGGTGCACTTTGCCGCGGAAACCCATGTGGACCGGTCTATTCTGGAGCCTGCGGTTTTCATCCGCACCAACGTTCTGGGCACCGGCAACCTCCTGGAGGCGGCGCGCACGTTCTGGGGACCCGATTTTCGTCAGTGCCGGTTTTTGCACATTAGTACCGACGAGGTCTTCGGCTCCCTCAAAACTGAGGATCCTCCCTCCCGGGAGAACTCGCCCTACGCGCCTTCCAGTCCCTACTCCGCCTCCAAGGCCGGGGCCGACTGGCTGGTGCGCTCCTATTTCCGCACTTACGGCCTGCCGGTTCTCATTACCCATTGCTCCAATAATTACGGCCCGTATCAGTTCCCGGAAAAGCTCATCCCCTTTGCCCTGTGCCAGGCGTTGGAAGGCAAGCCGGTGCCGATTTACGGGACCGGCGGCAACATCCGGGACTGGATTTACGTGGAGGATCACTGTCGCGGGTTGTTGGCCGTCCTGGAGCGCGGGGAACCCGGCGAAAGTTATAACCTCGGGGGTCAACAGGAGATTTCCAATCTGGAGTTGGTGCGCCTCCTATTGGCGGAACTCAAAGTCCAGCGCCCCGGTCTGGGGTCTCTGGAACGCCTCATCACCTTGGTGCCCGACCGTCCGGGGCATGATTGGCGCTATGCCCTGGACCTCGCCAAAAGCCGGCGCACCCTGGGCTGGCGACCCACAGTCACCTTGGAGGAAGGGCTCAGGCGCACGGTGGACTGGTATCTGAACCATCCGGACTGGCTGGCCCGGGTGCGTACCGGCGAATACCGCCAATATCTGAAGCGGCAGTACGGCCAGACAGCGGCCTGTGACTACCCTGGTCCGCATGATCTACGGTCGGGAAGACCTCACCCCTCCAAGCCTCTGGAGGAGCAGCGAGGAGATTGATGAAGGAAACGCCTTGGATTTTGGTGGTGGATGACGAACCGGCGATCCTGGAGTTGGTCCAGGATCTGCTGAAGCCCGACTACCTGGTGGACCCGGTGGACAACCCCCGGGACGCCCAAGCCCGGCTGAAGTCCCGCCCCTATGATGTGGTGATCACCGATATGGTGATGCCCGAGGTGGGGGGCATGGAAATGGTGAAGTTCGTCAAGATGCACCATCCTGACACCCCGGTCATTGTCTTCACGGGCTTTGCCAATTTTCAGGACGCGGTCACGGCGGTGAAGCTGGGGGCCTTCGACTACCTGACCAAACCCATTCAAACCGACTTTTTGCGCCACGCCATCGCCCGGGCCTTGGAATTCCGGCGCCTCACCCTGATGCAGCGGGAAATGGAGATGATCCTGGAGGGCGCCGAGACCCTGGGCTGGCAGACCCTGGAACTCCTCACCGGGACGCCGGAGGCGGCGCTGTTGTCATCGCTGCGTGAGGCGGGCCGCGCCTCCCTGGAGTTGCCCCGGCTGGCGGAGCTGGTGCTGGAAGCCGGCGAGCGGCTCTTGGGCGCCACCCGCAGTTCCCTCTTTCTCTACCAGGCGGACCGGGAGCAGTTTGTGGGGGTGGCGGCCCGGGGTCCCGAGGCTGCGGCCCGGGTCCAAGCCACGGTTCCTCTGGCCGAGGGCATCATGGGCCACGTGGCCAAGTCCCGACAACCCCTGTTGGTTAGCGACATCGCCTTGGACCGTAGCCTTGCTCTCTCCCGCCGCCATGACGGCTACCAAACCCCCAGCTTTCTCATCGTCCCGGTGATGGGCTCCAGGTTCTGGGGGGTCCTTAATTTTGCCGATCGCCAGGACGGCAGCCCCTTCCGTCCCCGGGAACTCTTTTTGGGGTGGCTGCTGGCCCGCCTGCTGGTGGATTTCCTGGAAAGCCGCCAGGCAGAAACCGGCCTCCCGGAACCGGGGCCGATGTTGCGCTCCCTGGTCCAGGAGCATCTCCCCCTGGGTCTGGCAGTGGTGGATCAGGACCTGAAGGTGGTATTGGCCAACCAGGCTATGGAGCGTCTGACCCATCCCAAGGCCAAGCCCTTGGTGGGGAACAACCTCATGGCCACCCTGGGATTGGCGCCTGGCGATCAGGAGATGCTGGAGAAGGCCTGCCGGGATCTCTGCCGGGATGCCGAAGTCCGGGAGTTTCCCATTCTCAAGAGTAACATCGAGGGCCGGGAATCGCGGTTTTTGGGGATCAAGCTCATCCCTTCGCTCACCCCCCAGGCCAGCAATCAGATCCTGGTCTTGGTGGAGGACGTGAGTGAGATGGAACATCTGCGCCAGCGCCTCCATCTGTACGAGCATCTGGCCATCATGGGGAAACTCAGTCTCTGCGTGGCCCACGAGTTGAACAATCCCTTGGACGGCATCCGGCGTTATCTCTCCCTGGCCCAACGCAAAAAGGACGACCCGGCGGAAGTGGACCGGTATCTGGGCGAAGCCCTCAAAGGCATCCAAAAAATGTCCCTGACCATTCGGTCGCTTTTGTCCTCTGCCAATCCCCTGAAGGCTCCCCGGAGCGTGGACAACTTGTTCAACCTGCTCCAGGATGCCGTGAAGATCATGATGTTCCAGGCCAGCGACCAGCGGGTTCAGGTTGACTTCCACCCCTCGCCGGAGCTTAGGCAGGTGCCGGTGGAAGGCGATCTCTACCACGTTTTCATCAATCTCATCAAAAACGCCCTCCAGGCCATGCCTCAGGGCGGAACCCTCAAGATCAACGGCGGCCTCAGCTCCGAGCAGGTGGAGATCACGTTTACAGATAATGGCCCAGGCTTGTCAGCCCAAGAGTTGGAGATGATTTTCCAACCTTTCTATTCCACCAAGGAGGGAACCCAAGGCTTAGGACTGGGATTGCCCATCTGTCGAAAAATTCTGGAACGGTATACCGGCAAACTGCTGGTGGAAAGCGAACCCGGGGCGGGGACTTGTGTGCGCATCATCCTCCCGCGGCAGGGGTTGGGGGTGTCCGGTGGCAAAGAGTAAAATCCTTATCGTCGACGATGACAATCTGGTGTGCGAGTCTCTGAAAGAGCTGCTCTCCTTGGAGGGCTACGCGGTGGACACCGCGGAGGATGGCCTTACGGCCTTGGCCAAGGTCAAGGGCGATCATTTTAACCTCATTCTTTCTGACATTCACATGCCGGGCATCAACGGTCTGGAACTGCTGAAGGAACTGAAGGGGCTGGAGCCCGAGGCGCCGGTCATTTTCATTACCGGCCACGGCCACATCGACGGCGCCATCGAGGCCATAAAGCTGGGTGCTTATGACTATGTCACCAAGCCCATCGACGATCTGCGCCTGAAGCTCACCATCCAGCGGGCCCTGGAGCAGCAGCGGCTCCTGCTCTCCTATCAGAACCTGAAGCAGCGGCTCAGGCCTTGGGAGCTGCAGGACATCATCACCTTCCGGGACCAGAAGATGGGCCAGTTGCTGGAACTGGTGCATACCATCGCCGATACCCAGGCCACCGTGCTCATCACCGGAGAGTCGGGCACCGGCAAGTCCATGCTGGCCCGTTATATCCACGAGCAATCATCCCGGAAAAACAAGCCCTTCGTCAAGATCAGTTGCGGCTCCCTGTCTGAGACCCTGCTGGAGAGCGAACTGTTCGGCCACGTCAAAGGAGCCTTCACCGGGGCCATCCGGGATAAAAAAGGGAAATTCGAGGAAGCCCACGGCGGTACCATCTTTCTGGACGACATCAACTCCGCCTCCCACAATTTGCAGATCAAGCTGCTCAGGGTTCTCCAGGAAAGGGTCATCGAGCGGGTGGGCGGCAACACCACCATCAACGTGGACGTGCGCATTATCTGCGCCACCAACACCTCCCTGCAGGACGAGGTGGCCAGGGAGAACTTCCGGGAGGACCTCTATTATCGGGTGAATGTGGTGGGGTTGGCCATCCCGCCCTTGCGGGAACGACTCAGTGATATCGCCCCCTTGGCCGAACACTTCATCAAGCAGTTCAACTCCATTCACCGGAAAAAAATCAAGGGACTGGCCAGGAGCTCCTTGCAGGTGCTGCTGCGCCACCGCTGGCCGGGGAACGTGAGGGAACTGGAAAATGTCATGGAGCAGGCGGTGATTCTGAGCCCGGGAGATTATATCGTCCCTGCCTCGCTGCCCGGCTATCTCAAAGAGAGCGCCCAGACCCCGACGGTGTCGCCGCCATCCCAAGACCTCACTTTGGAAGAAGCTCTGGCCCAGGCGGAGCGCCAAATCCTCCAAGAAACCCTGGAGCGCTTCAAGTGGAACCGCCAGCTGTCCGCCAAATCCCTGGGCATCAGCCGCACCACGCTGTTCAACAAGATGCGCCGTTTCCACCTCGTGGACCAGCGCCGCGGGCGCGGCCGGCCCCCGGCCGCCGATGAAGGGCAATCCCATACGCTCCATTGAGCCTTCGTAGGTGAGCGTCATAACAAACCCGGGCCGGACCCGGGTTTTTTTATTGACGCCACCGCCCTTCTGGTCATCCCGGCAGTTCCCTGTGATATAAAGAAACCCGGGGCAGCGGCCTCAGACTCCCGGGAACTCATCTGCCGGCAAGGGGCCCTGAACCGCAACCCAAGAAGAGAGGCCATTATGACGTGCGACCCCGACACTCTGGTGCAGTGGGACCGGGAACATCTGTGGCATCCCTTTACCCAGATGCAGGGCTTTCGGCGGGAGGACCTGCTCATCATTGATCGGGGCCAAGGGTCCTGGCTCTATGACCTGGAAGGCCGCCGCTACCTGGACGGGGTTTCGTCGCTGTGGTGCAATGTCCACGGCCACCGCCGGGCTGAGTTGGACCAGGCCATCCGGGAGCAGCTGGACCGGGTGGCCCACAGCACCTTGCTGGGGCTGGCGCATCCGGCAGCCATCGCCCTGGCCCGGCGGCTGGCCGCCATCGCCCCCCCGGGACTGACCAAGGTCTTTTTCTCTGACAACGGCTCCACCGCAGTGGAGGCGGCCCTGAAGATCGCCTTCCAGTACTGGCGGCAGCGGGGCCGCCCGGAGAAGCGGCGCTTCCTGAAGTTGGCCCAGGGCTACCACGGCGACACCCTGGGGGCGGTGTCCGTGGGCGGCATCCCCCTGTTTCACGAGCTCTACCGGCCCCTCCTCTTTGAGACCCTGGAGGCCCCCACCACCTACTGCTACCGCTGCCCGGACCTGGACACGTGCGAGCGTCAGTGCCTTGCCCGCCTGGAGGAGATGGTGGCCGCCCACCACCGGGAGATGGCCGCGGTCATCCTGGAGCCGGTGATGCAGGGGGCCGCGGGCATGATCGCTCAACCTCCGGGGTATCTGGCCCGGGTCAGGGAAGTGACCCGGGCTCATAACGTGCTCCTGATCTGCGACGAAGTGGCCACCGGCTTCGGCCGCACCGGCCGGATGTTCGCCTGCGAGCACGAAAACGTCAGCCCCGACCTCCTGTGCCTGTCCAAGGGGATCACCGGGGGCTATCTCCCCCTGGCCGCCACCCTGGCTACGGATGAAATCTACGACGCCTTTTTGGGGGAGTTTGACGAATTCAAAACCTTTTTCCACGGCCACACCTACACCGGCAACCCTCTGGCCGCGGCCTGTGCCCTGGCCAGCCTGGACCTGTTCAGCCGGGACAAAACCCTGGTGGGCCTGCAGATCAAAATTTCCGATCTGGGGATGCGCCTCTGTCAGATGATGGCCCATCCCCACATCGGCGATATCCGTCAGCGGGGCTTCATGGTGGGCCTCGAGCTGGTGCGGGACAAAAAGACCAAAGAGCCCTTCCCGGTGGAGCGGCGCACCGGCCACCGGGTGATCCTGGCGGCCCGTACGCTGGGGGCGATTCTGCGGCCCTTGGGCGACGTAATCGTCCTCATGCCGCCGCTCAGCATCACCAGCGAAGAACTGGAGGAACTCTGCCGCATCACTGCTGAGGCCATTGAGCGGGGGACTTCCGGAAACTGAATTTCCGTTGACCCTCATTGCCATTGACTTCTGCCAAGACTTGTGGCACCTCTTGAACAGAGAGGCAAGGGGCACCCTTGGCAGCCACGCCGAAACCGGAGGGAACGATGGCCAGAATTCTGCGGCTCAATATGGCTGACCGGAGTTTTCGCTTCGAGGAACCGGGCGAATACTCCGGCTTGGGCGGCCGGGCTTTGACTTCCCGGATAATCTTCAGGGAAGTGCCTCCCACCTGCCACCCGCTTTCGGTGGACAACAAGCTGGTCTTCGCCCCGGGCCTCTTGTCCGGCGCCCCGGCGGCCAACGCCGGGCGTATTTCGGTGGGCGGCAAGTCCCCCCTCACCGGGGGCATTAAGGAGTCCAACTCCGGGGGGCTCATGGCCATCAAGCTGGCCCGCTTAGGGATCCAGGCGGTGGTGGCGGAGGGCCGGCCCGAGGCCGAAGGCTTCTGGGGGGTCAGGATTACCAGAGACGGCGCGGAGTTTTTCCCGGCGGACGACTTGGCCGGCCTGGGCAACTACGACACCATGGCCCGGTTGTGGGCGCGTTTCGGCCAGGGCGTGGCCGTGGCCAGCCTCGGCCAAGCCGGGGAGCGGCGGCTCACCGGGGCCTCCATTCAGTTCGCCGACCCCAACGGGCGACCGGGCCGGGCCGCGGGCCGGGGCGGCCTGGGCGCGCTCATGGGCTCCAAAAAGCTCAAGGCCTTGGTGGTGGACGACAAGGGGGCGGGGCCGGTGCCCCTGGCCGAGGGGGAAAGATTCAAGGAGGCCTCCCGGCGCTGGGCCAAGTACCTCCTGGAGCACCCCATTTGCGGCCAAGCCCTGCCGGCCTACGGCACCGCGGTGCTCATCAACATCGTCAACGAGGCCGGGGCGCTTCCCACCCAGAATTTCCGGGGCGGCCGCTTCCAGTTCGCCGAGGACATCTCCGGCGAGCGCATGGCGGAGCTCATCAAGGCCCGGGGCGGCAAAACCAAGGAGGGCTGCCATCCGGGCTGCGTCATCCAATGTTCCCAGACCTACCATGACGCCCAGGGGAACTACCTCACCAGCGGCTTTGAATACGAGACCATCTGGGCCCTGGGGGCCAACACCCTGATCCGCAACCTGGACGAGATTGCCCACATTGACCGCCGGTGCGACGACTTCGGGCTGGACACCATCGAGATGGGCTGCACCCTGGGGGTGCTGATGGAAGGCGGCGTCATCCCCTGGGGCGACGGCCCCGCGGCCATCCGCATGGTGGAGAAGGTGGCGAGCGGCGACCCCTGGGGCCTCATCCTCGGCAACGGCTCCGTCTTCACCGGCCGGGCCCTGGGAGTGGACCGGGTGCCCGCAGTGAAAGGCCAGGGCCTGCCGGCCTACGATCCCCGGGCCGAGAAAGGCATGGGCCTGACCTACGCCACCAGCCCCATGGGCGGCGACCACACCGCCGGCTACACCGTGGCCATCAACATCGCCAAGTGCGGCGGCGGCGGCGACCCCCTGAAAAAGGAGGGCAATATCGAGCGCTCCCGCACCCTCCAGATCGCCACCGCGGCCATCGACTCCACCGGCCTCTGCCTGTTTGTGGCCTTCGCCGTGCTGGACAATCCCGAGGCCCTGCCCTGCATGCTGGAGATGATCAACGCCCGGCACGGCACCGCGCTCAGCGCTGAGGACTTCCTGGCCCTGGGCCGCCGGGTGCTGCAGGACGAGCTGGCCTTCAACCGGGCCGCGGGCTTCACCCCGGCCCAGGACCGCCTGCCGGGCTTTTTCAAGGAGAACCTCAAGCCCCACAACGTCACCTGGGATTTCAGCGACGCCGAACTGGACCAGGTGCTGGCGGGCCTGTAAAGACCAGCTGAAAGGAGGGCCGGGGGAGCCAAGGCTCCCCTACCCTCCCCTGAAGCTCCTCTCCCCCCCTTATGCTTTAAGGAATTCGAGGCCGGTCGCCTCGGTTGAAAAACAGTTCACCTCTCATGAATCTGCATGTCTTCGTGTACGCCACCCTGCGCCGGCACCTCCCGGGGTATGACCCGTATCAGGGTCTCGCCCTGGAAGTGTCACCCGGGACCACCGCAGGCCAGGTGCTGGAACGTTTGGGCCTGCCCCGGGAGGAAGTGACCATCATCCTGGTGGACGGCGTGCAGCAAGGCGCGGACTACGCCTTGCGAGGCGGCGAACGCCTGGGGATGTTTCCCCAGGTGGGTGGCGGCTGAACAGGTTTGGGGTGGAGGGCCAGGGGCTTCCAAGCACCTGCCCCTAGCCCCCTCCCCTGCCCAACTTTACGATTTCCAGCCGTCCGGTGTCGCCGTCGAAGTGGGCCAGGCGGCCGTGGTAGGCCGGGGGCTGCCCCAGGAGCAGGCGCAGGGCCTCCTGGGTCTGGAGGCTGGCGATGAGGCTCACCGTGGGGGCCAGCACTTCCGGGGGCTCCTCCGGCAGGCTGCTCCCTCCGGGGAAAACTTTCCCCCAAACCTCACCGTCCCCCGGCAAAATGGTGGCCACCTGGCCGTGGCGCCCGTGCACCGCGCCGTGGATCAGGGGCACCCCGGCTTGCTGGATAACAGGGAAAAGCTCCCGGCGGGTCCGGATGCGGTCCAGGCCGTCCAGGACCGCCCGGACGCCGGTAAGGAGGGCGGGAAGGCTGCGGGCGTCCAGAACATCGGGGATGGCTTCGATTTCCAGGGCCGGGGTGAGGGCGGCCAGATGCCGGGCGGTGGCCTCGGCTTTGGCATGTCCCAGGGTTTCAGCGGTGGCCAGCAGCTGGCGGTTGAGGTTGCTGGGGGAGAAAACGTCGCCGTCGGCCAGCCGGAATTTCCCCACCCCGCTCCTGGCCAGTAGCGTGGCCAGATAACCGCCCAGACCTCCCAACCCCATGATGAGCACCCGGGCCTCAAACAGCCTAAGCTGCTGGGCCGCGCTCAGGGCCGGGAAGTTGCGCTCATAACACTCCGGGAAGATGCCGGCTCGCAGCGCCGCGGCCACCGCCTGGGCGGGGGCGAGCCCATGATGGCGGGCTACCGATTTCAGGTCCTCGTCGCCGATGACCAGGGTCTGCTGGCCCCCCCGACAAAGAGTTCTGGCGTAAGCCTTGAGTGTCACCAGGACGGCCTCAGATTCCCCCGCACTCCGGGTTACAGGCAACCCCGCCGGCGAACTGCCTGACGACCCGTTCCGCCTCCCCGGGCCGGCGCAGGGCCAGGGTGCAGAAGCTCACCGCGTCGGCGCCGAGGTCGAAGTAGCGCTGCACGTCCTCCCGGCTGGTCACCCCGCAGCCCATAATGAGGAAGCAGTTCACTTTTTTCCGCAGCTCCCGGTTGTAGGCGTAGGCCAGCTCAAAGGCCGGACCGCCGGAGACCCCGCCGCCGCCCGCGTCAGCCAGGGGCGAGGGCGGCCCCAGGGGAAAGACCAGCTCATAGGGGATGGTGTTCACCGCGTGGATGGCAAAGACCCCCAGGCGCTCCAGTTCCTGAGAGAAATCATACGGGTGGCAGAGGCTCACCTTGGCAACCAATGCCAGCCCCGGCGCAGCCCGGCGCACCCCCCGGACGCAGTGCAGGGCCTGGCCGACGTTTTCCCGGATGGCCTCCGCCGCGTTGGGGCAGGAAAAATTGAGCTCCAGGGCCTGAAAATGGGTTCCCAGGGCACGGCTGTACAAGGCCACGGCTTCCAGGGTCTCTCTCAAGGCCGTTTCGGTGCCTTTGGCGAACTCCGGGTAGAAGTTGGGGATGACGCGCCAACCCGCGTCGCAGGCCCGCCGGATGCCCGGGGCCACCTTGGCCGCCCCGTCGTTGGTGAGGCCGTAGGCGTTGAGCATGCCCAGCTGGGGGAGGCGCCGGATATAGCGCCAGGTCAGGGGGTTGGCCAAGACGAGGTTGCCCACCCGGGGGTGGCGGGTGGCGGACTTGGTGAAGACGGTGGCCTTGGTGTCCCTGACCGCCGCCAGCAGCCGGCGGTAGGCTGGCCACAGCGTATACGGGAACATGCCGGCGCCGTATGGCCCCAGGGCAGTGGACAGGCAGATGCGGTTCAGGAGGGATCCAGGGGAAGCTTGCATGGGGGTTTTCCTCCCCTACCCGCTCCGGGCCGCCAGGCCCTGGGCAATCTCCTCCACCACCCGCCGGGCGGCAGCCACCGGATCCGGCGACCGGCGGATGGGCCGGCCCACCACGATGTAATCCGCCCCGTCCCGGATGGCCTCCAGGGGCGTGACGATGCGCTGTTGGTCGTCCCCCGCCACCTGGCTCCAGGCGGGGCGAATTCCCGGGCAGACCGCCAGGAACTCAGAGCCGCAGGCCTCCTTCACCGCCCGGACGTCCCGACCGGAGCAGACCACCCCCCGGCAGCCGGCTTCCCTGGCCAGGACGGCCTTCCTCACCACCAGCCGGCTCGGCTCGGCGGCCAAGCCGGGCTCAAAGCCCAGCCGGAGGAGGTCGTCGGGGGTGAAGCTGGTGAGGACCGTCACCCCCAGGACGGCGGCGCCATGGCCCTGGGGGCGCACGATGGCCTGGAGGCCGGAGAGACCGACGTCACAAGGGACGGTCAAAAAGGCCGGGGCCACGGTGATGGTTCTCAGGGCTCCCAAAACCGTGGCGGGAATGTCATACAATTTCAGATCCAGGAAGAGGCGGCTGGGGGGGAGGGGAACCTGCTCGCACAGTTCCTTCAGGATGGCCGTCCCCGAGGCGAGATAGAGCTCCAGCCCCACCTTGAACAGCCCCACCTCCGGCTCGAGAACCCTGGCCGAGGCTACCGCGTGGGCGCTGTCCGCGGCGTCCAGGGCGACGATGAGGCGGTCTTTGGGCTCCATGCCTCTGTACTATAGCCCCTTTCCCACCGGCCACGCCAGTTTTTTTGGGATGAGCCTGAGATGAGCGCCAAGTCAGCGAAGCTGCCCCTGAGCCAGGATGGCCGCGGCCCGGGCCAGGTCCGCCGGGGTGTCCACCTCCAGGGTGTCGCCGGTGGTCTCCACCACGTGGATGGGGAAGCCGTACTCCAGGGCCCTCAGTTGCTCCAGCTTTTCCGCCTGCTCCAGGCGGCCCGGCGGCAGGGTGACAAACTCCCTGAGAAAGCTGACCCGATAGGCATAGAGGCCGATATGCCTGAAGAAGTGGGGCCGCTCCCCGTCCCGCCAGTAGGGGATGGGGCTGCGGGAAAAATAGAGGGCCCGGCCCCGGTGGTCCACCACCGCCTTGACCACGTTGGGGTCGGCGGCCACGGCCGGGTCGGTGAGGCGCCTGACCGGGGTGGCCATCACGGCGGAGCAGTCCCGTTTCAGCACTTGGGCCAGTTGGGCCGCCAGTTCCGGCGGAAAGAGGGGCTGGTCCCCCTGGATGTTCACCACCAGGTCAAAGGGGGAGAGGTCCAGGAGGTGGGCGGCCTCAGCCAGACGATCCGTTCCCGAGGAATGGCCGGCCCCGGTCATGACCACCCGGCCGCCGAAGCCCGCCACGCAGTCCCGGATGCGATCGTCGTCGGTGGCCACCCAGAGGCCGTCCAGGCCGGGCACCCGGCCGGCCTGCTCGTAGACCCACTGGATCAGGGGCTTCCCCAGGATCACAGCCAGGGGCTTCCCCGGCAGTCGGGTGGAGGCATAACGGGCGGGAATGAGGGCCACCTGGCGCATGCACGACCTCTTCGGTTGGGGACAGGCCGAGTGAAAAGACAACCGGAGACCGGTTCAATGCCTCATGATTTTATCCCTTTTCCCAAAATATTCCAGAGATTCCTGGCGCCCGCCCGGCTGCCGCCCCACCGACATCTTTCCCCGCCGGGAATCCGGGCGGCTGGTCAGCAAAGACCCTCCGCCCTGAAAACGCCGGGGTTGGGGACGCCTGGACCAGGAACTCAAAAAATCGCCGGGAATCGTACTCAAAATGAGTAGTTTCACCTATTGTATATTAAATAAGTAAAGTTACATTCAATGCAAATTTTTCCAGGAGGAGGAGGCCCTTCCAGATTCGGCCATCAGCAGAGGATCATGAATTTGGGTGATGATGACCCGAAGAGTCATCCCCGGCTCTGTCGAGCGCGGCGGCCCCATTGCATGAGACCACCAACGCTAACTCAACCTACAGAAAAGGAGAACCCCATGGTATTAAGAACATTATCAGGTTTGCGAGGCTCAGCCTGGCTGCTGGCGCCGGTCATCGCCGGACTGCTGGGCGCCGGCGCCGTTCCCACCTCCGCCCTGGCTCAGGCGCCCCCCCGCTTTCCCTGAAAGACGTGCCGGCTCCGGAACCCACCAACCTCTACGCCTTCTTGAAAGGAAACCCCCAGGGAACCACAGCCCAGCAGAACCAGGCGGCCCTGGCCAAGCGGGCGGCCATTGCCCTGGGCAAGGCGCTCTTTTGGGACATGCAGGTGGGCAGCGACAACGTCCAGGCCTGCGCCTCCTGCCACTTCAACGCCGGGGCGGATTTCCGCGCCAAGAACCAGCTCTCCCCGGGGCTCTCCGGCAATCCCCCGGATACCGTTTTCGGCAACCCTTCCGCCTTTGTGCCCCCCGGGACCCCCGGACATCCCAACTTCGGACCCAATATCACGGTGGCCGCAACCGACTTCCCCTTCCATGAGCGCTTTCCCGCCACCGCGCCGGTGGACCGGTTTCAGCCGGCCAGTGAATTTCTCACCCTGGTGCGGGACACCAACGACGTCATGTCCTCCCAGGGGGTCAAACAGAATGACGATGCCGCGCCCACCGACCCGATTTTTGGCTGGAAGAACTTTGACCAGCGCCGGGTGGAGCCCCGCAACGCCCCCACCATGCTCAATGCCGTTTTCAACCTGGACATGTTTTGGGACGGCCGGGCCAGCTTTGTCTTTAACGGGGTCAACCCCTTCGGCTTCCGGGACCGGGACAGCAAGGTGAAGCGCAATCTGGGAACAGAAGGTGCTCCCGATGTCCAGGAGGTTTTTGTCCGCATCCCTTTCGGCGCCCACGCCTCCCAGGCCGTGGGGCCGCCCTTGAGCCCCTTTGAAATGACGGGCATCACCCGGTCCTTCCCGGATCTGGGGGCAAAACTCCTCGACCCTGCTCTGGTGCCGCTGGCCCGCCAGGTGGTCCATCCCCGGGACAGCGTACTGGGCCCCTATGCCAACGCCGGCTTTGTCCTCAACAAGCAGGGCAGGCCCACCAACAAGCTGAACGGCGTCACGGGAATGTCAAAGATCGCCGCGCCTTTCAGCGATACCAACGGCAACGGCAAGCTGGACTATGCGGACATGATTAAGGCGGCCTTCAAGCCCGAGTGGTGGAACGGCAGCCCCACCCAGATGGCGGACAACTTCTCCCTCTTCTTCGGGCTGGCGGTGCAGCTCTACCAGGCGACGCTCATCTCCGACGACACCCCCTTCGATCGGTTCATGGGAGCCAACGCCAACGTGCGGGGGGGCGGCACGCCCATTCCTCCCAACCCGAACGCTCTGACGGCCCAGGAGCAGCTGGGTCTGGATATCTTTCAGGGCACCAACCTCTCCGGCCAAAACCCCGGCCTGATCAACGGCGGCTGCATCAACTGCCACATTCTCCCGGAGACCACCAACCATGTGGTGCGCCTCCTGGGGGTGCAACCGCCGGCGGGGGTGAACAACAATCCCCTGGATCCGGTCAACGTCCTGGTTCCCCAGGCCCTCCTGGAGTTGATGCTCCTGGGCGACAACACCCTGGGCGTGTATGACACCGGGTTCTACAACATCTCGGTGCGGCCCACCGAGGAAGACCATGGCCGCTTCGGCACCGCGCCGCCCACCACCGGCTTTGCCGCGGGCTTGCCCCTGTCCTACGTGGAACTGGCCCTCATGAAGCTCAACGGCCAGCTTCCCCCGGACGTGGCCCAGTTTGTCCCGGACCAGGGGCAGGATGAAGCGGGCAATGTTTTTACGCTGGCCCAACTTTTTGCCCAGGCGAACAACCGGTTCGTCACCCGGGGCTCTTTTAAGGTGCCCAACCTGCGCAACCAAGAATTCATGGGGCCCTATTTCCACAACGGCGGCGACGCCACCTTGCGCCATGTGGTGGAGTTTTACACCCGGGGCGGCAACTTCCCGGCCACCAACATCGCCAATCTGGACGCCGATATCGCCCCCATTCCCGGGTTGGACACCCTGGTGCCCGGGGATGCGGGGGACCAGAACCTCCAGGCGCTGGTGGCCTTCCTGAGCCGGGGCCTCACCGACCCCCGGGTGGCCAACCAGCAGGCGCCCTTTGACCATCCCCAGCTCTTTATCCCTGAGGGAGCTACCGGCAACACTCCGGAACTGGATAAGATGATCGAGATCAAGCCCACCGGAGCCGCCGGGGGGGTGGCCCTTCCCAGGTTCCTGGGTCTCAATCCCCAGACCCCATAGCCCCAACGGTTGACATTTCCGCCGCGTCGCCGCCTGTCCCCGGGAGGCAGGCGGCGGCGCTTTTTGGGGGCCTGTCCTACCCCGCCTTGACAGCGCCGATTCCAAACTTATATTGTTCACGACAACTTAAGCTGATCTTTCCTGGAGCAGCCTTTGGGCTGTTCTTCTTTTGGCCCGAGGACCGGCCCCCGGGCAGGTCAGTTCGAGTTCATCTTTGAGGAGAATCAGCAAGCTGACGGAGGCTCACGCTCAATGCGATTGGACAAGTTAACCTACAAAGCCCAGGAGGCGCTGCAGGGGGCCCAGGAGCTGGCCCGCACCCTGAACCACCCGCAGATCGAGCCGGCCCATCTGTTGCGGACCCTCCTGGCCCAGGAAGAGGGGCTGATCCGGCCCCTGCTGAAAAAGCTGGAGGTGGATCCCGGAAAAGTCATCCAGGGGACGGAAGACATCCTCACCCGGCTGCCCAAGGTGAGCGGCGACGCCCAGGTCTACCTGTCCCCGGGTTTAAATAAAGTGCTGGATGGGGCCTTCAAGCAGGCCGGGGTCATGCGGGACGAATTCGTTTCCACCGAACACCTGTTCTACGGCCTGGCTGCGGACAAAGACACCGATACCGGCCGCCTGCTGGCGGGCCTGGGCCTCACCCCCGAGGCCATCCTCCGGGTGCTGGCGGAGCTCAGGGGCAGCACCCGCATCACCGACCAAGCCCCGGAAGAGAAGTTCCAGCCGCTGGAGAAATACGGCCGGGACCTCACGGCCATGGCCCGGGCCGGGAAGCTGGACCCGGTCATTGGTCGGGACAGCGAAATCCGGCGCATCGTCCAGGTGCTCAGCCGGCGCACCAAGAACAATCCGGTGCTCATCGGCGAGGCCGGGGTAGGGAAAACCGCCATCGTAGAGGGCCTGGCCCAGCGCATCGTCAACGGCGACGTGCCCGAGTCCCTCAAAGACAAGCGCCTGGTGGCCCTGGACCTGGGCGCCCTCATCGCCGGCACCAAATACCGGGGGGAGTTCGAGGACCGGCTGAAGGCCGTGCTCAAAGAGGTCACCGAATCCGATGGCCAGATCGTCATGTTCATTGACGAGCTCCACACCCTGGTGGGGGCCGGCGCCGCCGAAGGTGCGGTGGACGCCAGCAACATGCTGAAACCCGCCCTGGCCCGGGGGGAGCTGCGCTGCGTGGGCGCCACCACCCTAAACGAATACCGCAAGTACATCGAGAAGGACGCCGCCCTGGAACGGCGCTTCCAGCCCATTTTCGTGGCCGAGCCCTCGGTGGAGGACACCATCGCCATCCTCAGGGGCCTCAAAGAGCGCTACGAGGTGCACCACGGGGTGCGCATCAAGGACTCGGCCATCGTGGCCGCGGCGACCTTAAGCCATCGCTACATCACCGACCGCCACCTCCCTGACAAGGCGGTGGATTTGATCGACGAGGCCGCCAGCAAGCTGAGGATGGAGATCGACAGCCGCCCGGCGGAGATCGACGAGGTGGAGCGCAAGATCACCCAGGAAGAGATCGAGCGGGAGGCCCTGAAACGGGAGGAGGACCCGGATTCCCGGGAACGTCTGGCCAAGATTGAAAAGACCCTGGCCGACCTTAAGGAAAAAAGCGCCACCCTCAAGGCCCGCTGGAGCCAGGAGAAAGAGATCATCAGCCGCATCCGGGCCGTCAAGGAAAACATCGAGAAGGCCAAGATTGAGGAGGCCCAGGCCGAGCGCCAGGGCGATCTGGCCAAGGCGGCGGAGCTCAAATACGGCAGACTCCTGAACCTGCAAAAAGAGCTGGAGGCGGAAAACGCCAAGCTCGCTGACCTCCAGAAGCAGGAAGGGGCCATGCTCCAGGAGGAGGTGGATGCCGAGGACGTGGCCGAGGTGGTAGCCAAATGGACCGGCATTCCGGTGTCCCGCCTCCTGGAAGGCGAAAAGCAGAAACTCCTGCATATGGAGGAGCGCCTGAGCCTCCGGGTCGTCGGCCAGGAAGAGGCCATCCAGGCGGTGGCCAACGCGGTGCGCCGGGCCCGAAGCGGCCTCCAGGACCCCAACCGGCCCCTGGGCTCCTTCATCTTCCTGGGCCCCACCGGCGTGGGCAAGACCGAGCTGGCCAAGGCTCTGGCCGAGTTCCTCTTCGACAGCGAGCAGGCCATGGTGCGCCTGGACATGAGCGAGTACATGGAAAAGCACACGGTCTCCCGGCTCATCGGCGCGCCCCCGGGCTACGTGGGCTATGAGGAGGGCGGCCAGCTCACCGAAGCCATTCGCCGCCGGCCCTACTCCGTGGTGCTCTTCGACGAAATCGAGAAGGCCCACCCCGAGGTCTTCAACGCCCTGCTCCAGATCCTGGACGACGGCCGTCTCACCGACGGCCACGGCCGCACCGTGGACTTTCGCAACACCATCGTCATCATGACCAGCAACCTGGGCAGCCAATACATCGCCGAGGCCATCAGCGAAGTCCAGATGCGGGAGCGGGTCATGGAGGCCCTGCGGCATCACTTTCGGCCCGAATTCCTCAACCGGGTGGACGACATCCTCATTTTCCACCGCCTCACCCTGGAGCAGCTCCACCAGATCGTGGACCTCCAGATGGCAAGGCTGAGAAAACTCTTGGCCGAGCACCACCTGGGCCTTCAACTCACCGACAAGGCCAAGGATTTCCTGGCCGAGGCGGGCTATGACCCGGTGTACGGCGCCCGGCCCCTGAGAAGGGCCATCCAGAAGCACGTCCAGGACAAGCTGGCGCCCCTGCTGCTGGCCGGCCAGTTCCGGGAGGGCGACGTCATCCTGGTGGACGCCGGCCCCGGCGGCCTCACCTTCACCCGCCAGGAATCCAGGGAATGACTGCGGCCTCCGGGCGGGGGGCAGGGCTCACCCCCGCCCTCCAGCTTCGGCAGGTTGGGGAAAATGGTGGTTCAGGCGCCGTTTTCGGGACAATCTGGTCAAGGGCTTGTCAGGGATGAAGGGGGGAGCGCGGGCCGCGCGCGGCAATCCCCGCGCCTCTGGGAAGATGTAATGATATTAATATGTTATTCTTTTCTCTCAGGTCGTAAGAATTTTCTCTGTTTTTGAGATTTTTTCTTGTCTCAGGTTACTCTATTAATATCATTCTTTTTTTTCCTCGATTCCCCCTTCCCCTTTCTGACAGCCGCTCTCCGGCCTGGGGATCCGGCCGCCCCCCCGTTTGAAGGCAGCTGGGTTCCAGGCCTCTCCCCGTCAGGTCGCCTGGCGCTCCCCGGCATGGAAGCGGCCGTCACAGGGCAGCCAGAACCTGCGGCCACCTGACCCCGGCGGGGCCGGCCAGGAAGAAATCGGTAACCGTATGGGTGAGGCCGGTGTATTCCAGGTTGTTTTCCACGATGACGGCCCCGGCCGTTTTGGCGGCGGCCGGCAGGAAACTGGCGGGGGCCACTTCGCCGGAGGTGCCGATGACGAGGAAGAGATCGCTCGCGGCCGCCAACCGCTGGGCGGCTTCCTGGGCCGCAGGCGGGATGGCTTCGCCGAAAAACACCACGTCGGGCTTGATGAGGCCGCCGCAGTAGCAATACAGGGGGAGGCGGCGGAAATCCAGGGCCTCCCGTTCCCAGTGCCCCCGGCATTGGAGACAGACGAAGCGCAGGGCGTTCCCGTGGTATTCCACCACGGTTTTGCTGCCCGCAGCCTGATGCAGGTTGTCCACGTTCTGGGTGATGATCCCCAGGAGCTTGCCCCTGGCCTCCAGCGCCGCCAGGGCCAAGTGGGCCGGGTTGGGCCGGGCCGCCAGAATGAGGCCCTCCATCTCCTGGAGCATCGTCCAGACCTTGGCGGGGTCCCGGCGGAAGGCCTGGATGGTGGCGAATTCCATGGGATCGAAGCGCTCCCACAGGCCCCCTTTGCTGCGGAAGTCCGGGATGCCGGATTCCACCGAAATGCCGGCGCCGGTCAAGGCCACGGCCCGCCGACTGGTGTCGATGAGGCGAGCCAGTTCCTGGGGATGGATTTCCTGCATGGCGGCTGACCCTTTGGCGGGAGGGCGGGAGAACCGGGCTCCCTCACCTCCCTTGCCACTGCCTCCGGGGGATGGAAGGCAATGGAGGGGGAAAAGCACAGGCCGGGGCTTTCCTCCACTATCCCCGGGTTACTTTGGCTCCTTTTGCACCTCGCAGGCAGTTCCCGGTGCGCAACTGGGGTTGGCCGGCCTGTCTGATCGGGCCTGGCGCATGCTGCGGCTTTTCCGGATGTCCCTGATCCCCAGCCAGGTGAGCATGGCCGCGAAGATTACCCGGAGGGCGGCCTCCGACAGCCAGTGGGCCAGGGTGGCGCCGACGTAGGTGCCCACGATGATTCCCAGGATAAGCCCAGGAACAATGGCGGTGGCAACGTTTCCCAGGCGCCAGTGGGTATAAGCCCCCGAGGCCCCGGCCGGCACCATGGCCAACAGCGAGGTCCCCTGGGCCAGATGCTGGCTGAACCCCACCAGGAGCACCATGGCCGGCACCATGATGGAACCGCCCCCCACGCCCATGAGGCCGGCGAAGAACCCGGAGACCACCCCGCTGGCCAGGAGGATGGCCACCTTAGCCCAACCGGTGGCGGTGCTGGAATATTGGGCGTAGTAGGGCTTCAACAGCAGCATCCCGGATACCAGGATGAGAAAGACGCCGAAGGCGGCCTTGAGCTTCCACTCGGGCAGGGCGTGGGCGAACAGCGCTCCCAGGGAGGCGGTGAACATGGCGGTAGCGGCCAGCAGGACCGCGGCCCCAATATCCACAGTGCCGTTCAGGTAATACGTGCCTGCCCCGGAGAGGCCGGTGAAAACCAGGGCTGCCAGGCTGGTGCCGTGGGCCAGGTGTTGGTTGAGGCCGTAAAACCTGGTCATGAGCGGGATCATGATGACGCCGCCCCCCAGGCCCACCAGGCCCCCGAAGGCGCCGGACACCAAGCCGATGAGCAGGCTCTTTCCCTTGCCCAAGGAAGCGTTCCCTTCTGTTGGCAAATTTCCATTCAGGGGGAGGAAGATGGCCAAGAGGCCGCTGCCTCCTCGCCCCACACCTTTCCTGGCTCCTACCCTACCCTGACCCGGGCGTCCAGGGTCAGGATGCCTTTGGCCCCGGGGAAGACCCGCACCGGATTGAGGTCCACCTCCTGAACCTGAGGAAAGGTTTCCATCAGATACCCCAGGGTGGCCACCACCCGGCTCAAAAAGTCCAGATCCGCGGGAGCCTGGCCTCGCACCCCCGCCAGGATCCGCCCCATGCGGGTCTCCAGGATCAGGCTCCGGGCTTCCTCTACGGTGAGGGGCGCCACCCGCAGGGCGACGTCCTCCAGGACCTCCGTCAAGATTCCCCCGGCCCCGAAGGCCACCACGGGCCCGAAATTGGGATCCCGGCGGGTGCCCAGGATGACCTCCTCACCCCCTGAGACCTGGGGCATCACCAGCACCTGCCAAGACTCGCCCGAAGGCACCCGGCGGCCGGCAATTTCCGCCAGGCGCACAAAGGCCATGGAAACGTCTTCCTGCGTATTGAGGTCCAGGAGCACCCCCCCCGCCTCGGTTTTGTGCACCAAGGACGGAGCGGCCAGCTTCATACAAGCGGGATATCCCAGGTCGCCGGCGGCGATGAGGGCCTCGTAGCCGGTGTTCGCCACCTGCCACCCTACCACCGGGATGCCCAGGTTGCTGATTACCTCCAGGGCGGCGGGCAGGTCCAGGAATCCTTCGGGACCCGGTTGGGCCAGCAGGGCCGCCACCCGCTCCCGATTGCAGCGGGGACTGTATCCCTGCACCGTTGCGGTGGGCCGCTGGGTGAAATAATGGCTGTAGGCCAGGCCGCGAATAGCCTCCCCCGGAAAGTGAAACACCGGGAAGCGCAGCTCTTCCCGGAGGTAGTCTTCTTCCTCCAGGGTGGCGCACACCGTAATGGCCAACGGCTTGGCCGCCGCCCCGGCCGCCTCGATCATGGTCCGGGCCATGCGCCGGGCGTCCTCCCGCTCCGGCTCGTATACCGGCCCGTAATTCAGCAATACCGCGTCCACCTCCGGGTCCCGGCAGAGTTCCTGCATCACCCGGGAATAAACGGAAAAATCGAAAATGTCTCCCAGATCCACAGGGTTGGTGGGCTTGATGATCTTGGAGCGGGAGCGCTCATGAATAAACTCGGCCAGGTGGGGTTTCAGCGGGGGCAACTGGAATCCCCACTGACGGCAGGCAAAGGCGGCAATCACCGCCTCCCCGCCGCTTCTGGACAGGACCACCACCCGCTTGCCCTTGACCGGCGGTTGCGACAGCATCTTGGAAGCCACCAGGAATTCGGCCTGGCTCTTCAGGCGCAGGATGCCCGCCTGGCGGCAGGCGGCCTCCACCACCCGTTCGTCGGAGGCCAGCGATGCGGTATGAGACAGGGCAATGGCCTGGGTCTCCTCGCCCACGTTGGCCAGCTGCAGGAAAATGGGTTTGGTGGCCCGGCGGGCGATGTCCAGCAGGCCGCGGCCGTCCGTCAACCCTTCCAGGTAGAGATAGACGCCGTCGGTGCCGGGGTCTTCCAGGAAGTACGACAACACCTCGTTTTCCGAGACGTCCAGCTTGTTTCCCAGGCTGAGAAACTTGTTGACCCCCAACCCTTCCTTGTCCAGCCAGGCAATGAGGTGCAGACCCACGCCCCCGCTTTGGGAGATCACCGAGATTCGCCCTAACCGCGGCGGCGTCAATTGGGAAAAGGGCAGGGATAGTCCCACCTCCATGTTCAGGGTGCCGATGCCGTTGGGGCCCACGAGGCGGATGCCGTATTGGGCGATGAGCCCGGAGATTTCGGTCTCCAGCGCCCGACCCTGCTCGCCCAGTTCGGAGAAGCCGCCGGACTCCACCACCACCCGGGCAATGCCAAGTTCACCGCAATCCGCCACCACCTGGGGCACAAAGCGGGCGGGGGTGAGGATGGCGGCCAGGTCCACGGGCTCGGGCAGTTGGTGCAGGTGCTGGAAGATGGGAATGCCGTGGATGGCTCCGCCCCGGGGCCCCACCGGATAAATCTTCCCCCGATAGCCGGCGGCCAACATATTTGCCACAATGCCTTTTGCCAGGTTGGCGGGGTTTTCCGACACCCCCACCACCGCCACGCTCCTGGGATAGAAAAATTTTTCCATGGGGCTGATATCCTTGCGTACAGGCTGAGGCTATATCTTAACCCAGAAAAGGCTTCAGGGGGCCAGAGATTTTCCTGATTTGCCTCCCAGGTCCTCCCGGAGGTCAGGAGTCTTGCCTCTGGCCGGCAAAACGGTTAGGATGTCCCTGAGGATTGGGCGAGGGGGTTCAACCATATCAGCAAGCATCCCTCGTTTGGAAGGACGCCGGCGATGCCGTATGAACTCTGCCAGGAAGTGAACCAGGCCTTTTGGGAGGAGCTGGCCCAGGCCGACCCCGAAACGGTGTGCCAACGCACCGGCGCCCGCTGCCAGTCGGATGGCTATGTGCTGCCGTTCCTCAACCGGGAACTGACGGTCTTCCCGGGAAGCCGACGCCTGGTGGACCCGGCCCGACCCGGTGACGACCCGGGGTTCCGGCTCTGCCTCACCACGTTGCTTTACCTGGTAAAACTGGACCCGGCCTCCTTGGGACCCCCCACCAGCCCTCTGGAGTTGGCCGGCGGCGCCACCTTCTTCCGGGGGCAGCACGGCTTGCCCCACGCTCCGGTGGAGAACCGCTTTGGGCAGGACCTTAAAGGTTTTCTAGAAGCCGGGCAACGTCTGGGAGGAGCGGTCCGGCCCGCTGGGAACGGCGCCTTGGCGTTCCAGGTCTTTCCGGGTGTATGGGTGGAGGTCATCCTCTGGTTGGGAGACGAGGAATTTCCGCCCCAGGTGTCGTTCACCGTGCCCGCCCACCTGGATCGCTTCTGGCACTTGGATGCGGTCTGGGGCCTCTTAAACCTGGTGGTGCAGGAACTTCTCCGGGCCGCATCGAACCCAGGTTAGGCCCCGGAAGGCAGGAGAAGGTGGCGCCCCCCTGCCATCCGGAAATTTCCTGGGTCCCGTCTGGTCAATCGGCGCCGGGAGTCGAGGGCTCCTTCTGGCGGCGCCTGACGAATCCCGGCCCTAACCGGCGCCAGCCCCGGCAAGCGCTTGCCGGGGACCTGTCGCCCCTCATCTGGAGGTTCTCCACATGTATAAGAAATCGGCTCTGATACTGTTCCTGGCCCTGGCGGTCCACCTCGGGGCGACAGCCGCCCCGTCCCGGGAAAAACCCATGGCTCAGGTAGGGCAGCTGCAATTCAAAATAACCTCCGTTGGAATAGGGGTGGGCGCCACCTGGGGACACGGCACCCTCTCCTTCCGGGGTAAAACCTATCCCATCCTGGTGGAAGGCATCGAACTGGCCAAGGTGGGCGTGGCCGAACTGGAGGCCGTGGGTCGGGTGTACAATCTCAAGTCGGTGGAAGACATTTACGGCGCCTATAATAAGGTGGAAGCCGGACTGGCCATCGTAGGCGGCATCCAGGGCATGGCGCTGCGCAACGCCAAAGGTGTGGTCATCGATCTCACCGCCACCCAGCGTGGCCTGTCCGCCAGCCTGGGAATCGGCAGCCTCCAGATCAAGAAACGGTGAGGTGGGGACGATTCTAAAATCCCCGGACCCCTTCCCCCTCCACCCTCTGCACCCGTCTCAGGTTTGCCGGTGAGCCGGAGAGACTGGCCCCGGGACCTGGACGGTTTCAAACCCCTGTCCCCCAAACGGCGTCTCACGGTTGCCTGGGGGCGAACCGCCAAGGTCCTTTCCTGAAGAAGCTCCTTGGAGGGCTTGAGGGACACGTCGCCGGCCGCAGTACGCGGCTGGCCGACGGCGCCGCCGAGAATGGCCCCCAATGTGCCCGTGGGAGGCGGAGGCGCCGGCTTCCACCCCGAACCTGGCCATGGCCAGCAAGCGTTTACGGGCCCGTCGCACGGCAGGGTCGTCTTCCACGGCAAAAATGATGTGAGAGGCTATCGTAACGGTCAAGCCGGAACCGGCTCTTTTTTGGCCGCCAGGGCCAGCATCACATAAGACCAGCCGCTGAAAATCATATCAATGCCGATGAAGAGGCCGATTATCCTGAGCCCTGATGCAGGCCATTGACTCTTGATCAAGACACCCAGGATGAAGGTGATCCCACCGCTCAGGAGCACCCAGCCCCAATTGGGGAATCGCATGGCGATGGCCGTCACCGCCCTGAAAATGCCAGCCAGCATAAAGTATATGGCCATCACCAGGCTTAAGACGAGGGCGCCTTCCATCGGGGAAGACACGAGATGAAAGCCCACCACGGCCGCCAGGGTGCCCACCATCAGGTGCAGGAAAACCCCACCCCATTTCGGCTGCCAGAAAGACTGCACTGCTTCGACGACCCCCATGATAATGAGGAGCCAACCGAAGAAGAGCACCGAGAGGAGAGTGGCGGCCACATCATAGATAATGGCTAGGGTGCCCGCAATGATGAGAAGAATTCCCAAGGCCAGAAACCACCCGCGGTTTTTTTGGAAATCGCTTGAACTGAAGCCCGCCAGCAGCACATAACGAGATTTGACTTCGACATTCATAACGCTACTCCTCCGTTCACATTAGGTTGTGGTAGAGATCGCCATTAACCGAGACCAAGCTGCAGCTTCTGACACTCAGGGTCATCTGGTCTGCTCCCCGAAAACTATTGAGGGCCACAGTAATATTAACCGAACTTGACCACCAGCTTCGGTCATTCGGCGGGAGCAGGCAGAAACGCAAACGGCGTGGCCGGCTCGAATTTGTCTGCCGCGTTGCCGGCATAGACCTTGCCGCCGGTTAAGGTGAGCTTCTTCACCGGGGCGCCTTCCTTCAGATCAAGATTTTTCACGGGAACCCAGAAGACGTTGGGGCTGGTGGCGGAATCGAAGAAAAAGAGCAGGTTCGTGTGGTCTGCGACCGTACGCCAGACAGTGGAGGCGATGTTCGGCTCGCCGGGAGTGGTGATGCCCAAAGGTATGCTGACGCTGCGGACCACGCTGAGAACGCTGAGTGCGGCTTGATTGGTGAAGGTTCCTTGCGGCACCGCCTTGATGTAGTTGGGGTCGGCGGTTTTCGGGATGGCATTGATCAGGAAGTAAGCTCGGGCAAAGCGGTCCGCGGACCGGTTCGTCCCCGGCAGAAAGGTCAAGCCGCCGATGCTCAGCCAGTATTCATTCAGGGCGAGCTGCTGATCAAACGTCGGGGAATTGGTCATTACCTGGTATTGCTTGCCATGGTGGATGACGAGTTTGCCGTTGACGTACTGGAAAATGGCCGAATCGC
>CAYZOP010000002.1:0-435127 GCA_964480485.1 uncultured Desulfobacterales bacterium
ATCTACGCAGTCCAGCCGGCATAGCTCAGTGGTAGAGCAGCTGATTCGTAATCAGCAGGCCCGGGGTTCGAATCCCCGTGCCGGCTCCAGGCTCATCCTTAAGGAACCTTCCGTTCGATTACTTTCCTGGGCTGCCGGGTTTGCCGGCACCCCGGCACTTCGGGTCCCGCCCAGGAAGAGATGCTATGGGGTGGCGCCGGGAATCTCAGTCGAAGCCTGGGGGTGCCCCTGCCGGGGTTCAGCAGGTACCCTCGCCCTTGCCCGTCTGCTACCCGACAAGGGATTCGCGGGGACGATGGTGATCAAGCCGCGCCCGGCAACCCGGGACCACTTTCTCCGGGCGGGGGGCGCCCTGCCGGCCACGCTTTTCCCTTGACAGGGAGGGCGGGATTTGCGACATTTTGAGGGCGCGTAGGGCGGGTAGCTCAGCCGGGAGAGCATCGGCCTTACAAGCCGGGGGTCACAGGTTCGAATCCTGTTCCGCCTACCAGACGCGTCCAGAACCCGGGGGCGTAGTTCAGCTTGGTTAGAACGCCGGCCTGTCACGCCGGAGGTCGCGAGTTCAAGTCTCGTCGTCCCCGCCAGCGAATCTCCCACGGGGTCAGCCCGCCGGGCTGACCCTGTTTTTTTGGGCGGTGGGCAGCCTGGCTTCAGGGTTTCCCGGACCGTGGCAGCGGCCCCGGCTGCCGCCGCAGTTCCTCCATGCTTCCTCCCCAAATAACCGAAACAGGTATTCCCTTTCGCCGCGGCTACGGCTATCTTTAAAGGGGGGGAGGGACTTGTGCGGTCTTAGGCTGCCCCGGCATAAGGTCCGACGGTACTGGCGCTCTTTTTAGCTCGGAGAACTGCCAAGTATCCTGCGGCCCCGAGCACATCCGCCACCGTCAGGCGGCGGGATCCGGGGGATCCCAAAGACGGCTTCCCAGCGATGGTAGCTTATGAACACCCACATCTTCCGTGAGTATGATATTCGAGCCAGGGTAGGCCGTGATCTGGACGAAGAGGGGGTTTACCGGGTGGGCCGGGCCCTGGGGACTTACTACCGGAAGCATCAGAAACGCCTGATTGCCGTGGGGCGGGACTGCCGGGAGTCCTCGCCGGCCTGGCAAAACGCTTTGGTCCGGGCCCTTGGGGACAGCGGTTTGGACCTGGTGGAGGTGGGCATCGTGCCTACGCCGGTGCTCTACTTCGCGGTGCGTCACCTCAAAGCGGATGGCGGGGTCATCGTTACCGCCAGCCACAATCCGCCGGAATACAACGGCTTCAAGATCTGCTGCGGCCCCCACACCATCTTCGGAGAGGATCTCCAGGAGCTCAAGCGTCTGTGCCAGGAGGGCGAGTTCAGCAGCGGTCAGGGCTCGGTGGTCTCCCGGGACGTCATGACAGCCTACGTGGACTATGTGAGCCAGAATATAAAGCTCCGCCGGCCGCTGCGGGTTGGAGTGGACGGGGGGCACGGCACCGCCGGCCCGGTGGCCCTGGAACTGCTCACCCGCCTGGGCTGTGAAGTTTTTCCGCTGTATTGCGAGATGGACGGCCGCTTCCCGGTGCACGAACCCGATCCGGTGGTGGCGGCCAACCTGGCCCACCTGCAGTCCCTGGTGCTGAAAGAGGGCCTGGATCTCGGGGTGGCCTACGATGGCGACGGCGACCGCCTGGGCGTGGTGGGTCCCGATGGGCAGATCATCTGGGGAGACCAACTCCTGGTGCTCTTTGCCCGGGATATTCTGCGGCGCCATCCCGGGGCCACCATCATTGGGGAGGTGAAATGCTCCCAGCGCCTGTTTGACGACGTTGCCCGCCACGGCGGCCGAGCCCTCATGTGGAAGACCGGGCATTCCCTCATCAAACAGAAAATGGTGGAGGAAGGCGCCTTGCTGGCCGGGGAGATGAGCGGCCATCTCTTTTTTGCCGACCGCTATTTCGGCTTCGACGACGCCATCTACGCCACCGGCCGCCTGCTGGAAATCCTGGCGGCTGCAGGCCGGCCCCTCCCCCAGTTGCTGGAAGGCTTGCCCGATTTGGTGGCCACCCCGGAGATCCGCCGGGAATGCCCGGAGGAGGCGAAATTCCAGGTGGTGGAACGCCTGAAGGCCCGGCTGCGCGGGCGGATGGATTTCATCGACTTGGACGGAGTGCGCCTTAAGACGCCCGAAGGCTGGGGATTGGTACGGGCCTCCAACACCCAGCCGGTGCTGGTGCTGCGCTTTGAAGCGGTGAGCGAGGCCAAGCTCAAGGAGTTGCAGGGCTTCCTGGAGGGTCTCCTGGAGGAGGAACTGGCCGCCCTGTCTTCCTGAAGGTCAAGGGCTAGGCCTTTCATTTATCGGCCCGCTCACTCTGTCCGGCGGTTCACCACCTGCACGAAATAGTCCTCCAAGCCGGGCTCGGCCTGGCTCAATTGCACCTCCGCCACGCCGGCCCGTTTGAGGGCCAGAGCCAGAGCCGGCAGGGCCCGGATGGCATCCTGGACGGTTACCATGAGGCGGTCGCCCATGGCCAGGATCTGTTGCACCTGGGGTTCTTCCGACAAAGCCCGACGGGCCGCCCTCAGGTCTGCCGCCCTCACTTCCAGCAATTCCCCCGCAAAGGCCAATTTAATCCGTTCCGGCGTGTCGGCCGCCAGGAGCCGACCGGCATGAAGCAGCCCCACCCGGTGGGCCCGCTCCGCTTCATCGAGATAGGCCGTGGTCAAGAAGATGGTGAGGCCTTCCTGAAGAAGCGTCTGGAGAATCTCCCAGAACTCCCGGCGGGAGACGGGATCAACCCCGAAGGTGGGTTCGTCCAGGAAGAGCACCTGGGGGTGATGGCTCAGGGCGCAGACCAGTCCCAGCTTCTGGCGCATGCCGCCGGAGAGCTGGGCGGCCAGGCGCTGTTGGAAAGGGGCCAGGCCGGCGAATTCCAACAACCCCGGGAGTCGCCGCTGCCGCTCCGTCCGGGAGACGCCATAGAGGTCGGCATAAAAAGCGATATTTTCGGCCACTGTCAGGTCGTCATAAAGGCCGAACCGCTGGGGCATGTAGCCGATGCGCTCTTTGAGCAGCTCGGCCTCCGCCACCGTGTCGAAACCCAGGACTTTGGCCCAGCCGCCGTCCGGGTCCATGATGCCCACCAGCAGGCGCATGACCGTGGTCTTGCCCGCCCCATCCGGACCCACCAGGGCGAAGGTTTCGCCCCGCCGGACCGAGAGGGACAGGTCCGCCACGGCCAACCGCGGGCCGAAGCGCTTGGTCAGCCCCTGGGTTTCGATATCGATGACCGGCGCTCCCGTTTCCATCTGTGCTCCTCGGAAAAGCTTTCCGTACTCTACCAGATTACCCCGGATCATCATTGGACAAAATGCCGCGACCGGGCTAAGATAAGAGCATCATGCCCTCCCTACCAGGCTCCGGCATTCCGCTGTTCGGTGTGATTCTGGCGGGCGGCTCCGGCACCCGCTTCTGGCCGTTGAGTCGTTCCCTCCACCCCAAGCAGGTGCTGCGCCTGCTGGGCTCCCAGTCCATGCTGGAGGCCACCATCCGCCGCCTCCTGCCCCGGATCCCGTTGGAGCGGTTGGGGGTGGTGACCAGCATCTCCCAGGCTGACATCATCCGCCTGGAGCTCTACCGCCACGATTGGGCTGGCATCAAAGTCTGGCTGGAGCCCCAGGGGAAAAATACCGCCGCCGCGGTGGGCCTGGCCGCTGTGCTGCTGGCCGGGGAACCGGGCGCCGACACCCTGGCAGTCTTCCCGGCGGACCATTTTATCCGGGATCAGCCCCAACTCCATGCCGCCCTGGACCGGGGGGCCGCTCTGGCCCAGGAGGGCTACCTGGTGACCTTCGGCATCAACCCTACCCGGGCCGAAACCGGCTACGGCTATATCAAGGCCGGCCAGCCGCTGGGCGACGGCTTGGGATTTCGGGCGGAGCGCTTCATCGAGAAACCCCCCGCGCCGCAGGCCGGGGAATTTCTGGCCGCCGGGGGCTATTTCTGGAACAGCGGTATTTTTGTCTTCCGCCGCCAGGTTTTCCTGGACGCCATGGCCCGGCTTCTGCCCGAGACCTTCGCCGGACTGGCGGCGTTGGGGGAGGACCCGCCCTCCCGAACTTTGCAGGAGATCTACCAGGACCTCCCCAGCATCTCCCTGGACCACGGCGTCATGGAAAAGGCCGAAAACGTGGCGGTGGTGCCGGTGGATATGGGCTGGAGCGACGTGGGCACCTGGGGCGCCCTCTATGACCTCTTCACCCCCAACGAGCGGGGCAATGTGCTCCTGGGTCGCACCCTGGACCGGGACAGCCAGGGCACGCTGGTATATGCCCAGGACCGCTTGGTGGCCACCCTGGGACTCAAGGACGTCATCGTGGCGGAGACCGCCGATGCGCTGCTCGTCTGCCATCGGGACCGGGTCCAGGAGGTGAAGGACCTGGCGGCGGAGGTGGCCCGCCAGCACCTGGCGGAGTCCCTGCAGCACCCCACGGTGGAGCGCCCCTGGGGCCGCTATACCATTCTGGACGTGGGTCCCGATTACCAGGTCAAACAACTGGTAGTGGCCCCGGGAAAGCGCCTTAGCCTCCAGCTCCACCGGCATCGGGCGGAGCATTGGGTGGTGGTGCAGGGCACCGCCCTGGTCACCATCGGGTCGGAAACTAAAGAGGTGGTGGCCAACCAGAGCGTCTATGTCCCGTTGGAGACCCCCCACCGCCTGGAAAACCCAGGGCCGGAACCGCTGAAACTCATCGAGGTGCAGACCGGCTCTTACCTGGGGGAAGATGACATTGTACGCTTGGCTGATGATTTCTGGCGCCAACCCGGGGGCCAGGAGACCTGAGGGGTCGCCTGCCGCCGGGTTGGCCTCCCCCTGAGCGCCGGTGAGCCTCCCGCAGCCATGGGTGCCGCCAGTGTTGCCACTGCCTGCCAGGGACTGAGCAGGGGACCGGGGTCCGGTCGTCGTCCCCGGGTGCTCCTCTTGGCGGCGGCCTGCAATCCGTACCAGCCCTCGGATTATGCCGCCGGTTGGGGCTGGGTGCGGCAGATCGCCAGATTCGGCGATGCCTGGGTCATCTGCGGCGCCTGGGACCGGGCGGACATTGAACGCTACCTGAGGCTCCACGGCGAGATCCCCGGACTGCGGTTCGTCTTCGTGCCCCCCTCCCCCTGGGAAGCCCTGCTGCAGCGGCGGCGACCTCTGTATGAAATCCACTACCTGGCCCATTACCTTTGGCACCGCCGGGCCTTTCGGCTGGCGGCCCGTCTCCTTGCCCGGCACCGCTTTCACCTGGTGCACCAGCTCACCCGCAACGGCTTCCGGGAGCCCGGGTTTCTCTGGCGCCTCGACGCTCCCTTCCTCTGGGGGCCGGTGGGCGGCACCCAGAACTATCCCTGGCGATTTCTGCGGCACGCTGGGGTGGCGGGCGCCCTGAAGGAGGGCCTGCGTTCGCTGATCAATGGCTGTCAGGTGCGCTTCAGCCCCCGGGTGCGCCAGGCCGCCGCCCGGGCCGTCCGCCTGGTGGCCGCCAATTCCCAAGTCCAACAGGATTTTGCCCGCGTCCATGGGAAGTCGTCCCGGATCATCTGCGATACCGGCTTGGAGGAGGTCTGCTCCCGGGCACCCCTGCCCAAGCCCCTGACGCCCCTTCGGCTCCTCTGGAGCGGCAAGTTCCAGGCTCACAAGGGCCTCCCCCTCCTCCTTGAAGCCCTGGCCGGGATGCCCGAACATCTTCCCTGCCAATTGCGCCTCCTGGGAGGCGGGCCCCAGGAACGGCGCTGGCGGAAGCTGGCCGCGCGCCTGGGGGTGGCGCCACACTGCCGCTGGCTGGGATGGCGGCCGCTGCCGGAAACCAGGGAGCATTACGCCTGGGCCCACCTGCTGGTTTTCACCAGTCTGCGGGACACCTCCGGCAACGTCGTGCTGGAGGCCTTAAGCCACGGCCTGCCGGTCGTCTGCCTGGACCACCAGGGGGCGGGCGACATCGTCACCCCGGCCTGCGGCCTGAAAATCCCGGTAACCACGCCGGCCCGAGTCGTCGCCGGCCTGCGGCAGGCCCTCCTCACCCTGGCGCACGACCCTCAGCGGCTGGCGGCGCTTTCCCGGGGGGCCCGGGAACGGGCGGCGGCCTACCTGTGGCGGCGGCAAGGGGAACGGATGGCGGAGGTCTACGCCGAAGTGCTGGGGGCATCTTCCGGAACGGCCGGCGGCCTCGAAGGGGGCGAGGGCGGGACCCCGCCCGCCGCCGCGGCTGCCCGCCTTGCCGGTCACGGGCCGGAGGAAGTGTAGTCGTACAGGAAGCAGGGCTCCCCGCCGAGCTCGCCGCGTTCATCCCGCCATTTGCTTTCCCGCCGGTAGATCAGGCGGTTGGGGTCCAAAAAAGCCGGCGGCGGGATATTGGCCACCAGCACATAGTCGAACCGCTCCCGCAGGTTGGCGGCGCCCCCGGGATCGGCGGACGCGCCCAACCCCAATTGGGGGAGGCGCTCCGGGGTGGTGAGGGTCATCCTGACGTCAGGACGTGTGAACAGATAGGGAAAGATCCAGGCGAATTCATCGGCCACCAGGAGCACTCGGGCCCCCGGCCGGAGGCGGCGGGTGTAGACCTCCAGGCGCTCGTCTCGGTAATACCGCAGGGCGTACCTGTCCCGGTTCGTAACAAAATCCACCCAGGAAAACACCGGATAGCGATAAAACCGGGGATCGCCGTCGCCTTTGCCGGTCATTTCCGCCAACGGCATGACATGCCGGTGCAGCCACAGCCCGGCCTGCCGGAGATTGAGGAAAGGCCGGTAGTAATTTCCCAAGGCGGCATAGGCTAGACAGAGCCAGGCCGCCGCCAGTACCAGGCCCTCCCCTCTTCTTTTGAACCCCTCCTTCAGAAGAAACCCGACGCACAAGCCGCTGCCGCCGAAAAACAGGGAAAAAAAGCGGTTGTTCCACGGCATCCAGCCGATTTGCCAGCACACCGCCGCGGCAAAGCAAAGGAGGGAGGCGGCGGTCACCCGGATGAAGGTGGAGCCCCTGAGCAAGCCATAGCCCACCGCCGGCAGGCAGAGGAAAAATCCCAGGGGCCCGTACCAGCTCCACGTCTCGAGGGGCGGCTTGAAGAGCGACAGGGTCAGGGGCCAGTCCTTAGCGATCTGCAAGGTCTGGGGAGCCTTGCCCGCCTCCCTGGCGGACCCCAGCCAGGCCGAATGCCACCCCTCCAAAACCTCTCCCCCCAGTTGCCGGGGAAGACCCAGCGTCTGCACAAGATAACGAGAGGCGTTGATGAGCCCTCCCGCCCAGCCGTCCGGATTCCGGTGCCATCTGAGGCACTGGGGGGTGCCGAACACGGTGCCGTAGGTCAGGTGGTTCACTGTCATGAACAAGCCCAGATGAAACACCAACAGGCCGGGCAGGAGAAACACCGGCCAGGTCCATTTCAGCGAGGCCCACTCCAGGGACCGCCAGCGGCCACCGTAGGCCAGCAGGAAGAAAACGGCAAAGGGCAGGCTGAACCCCAGGAAATAGACCTTCATGTTGCTCCCCAGTACCAGGGTCGTGGCCAGCAGGGCCAGACTGAGGGGGTCCCGGCGGTTGAGCAGGTGGGAGGCGGCCAAAAACGTCGCCGCGGCCATGGCGGTCAACGGGATATCGTTCTTGGTGCCGGTGGCCTGGAGGACCAGTTCCACCAGGGAGCCGATGACCAAGGCGGTCACCACGGCCAGTTTGTCGTCGGCCAGGTGCAGGCGCACCAGGCCAAAGGTGGCCAGGAGGATGGCGGTGTAACTCAGGAAGCTGAAGATCCCCAGACCCCAGTCGCTGGGCCAGCGCAGAAAGAGGAAGTGGAGGATATCGGCCCCGACGAAAAAGCCCGCCTGGTTGAAGGTGGTGTAGTGTTCCAAAAACAGGCTCCCCTCCTGCATCATCAGGAGGACGCGCGCCAGGTTGTGGGTCATGGCGTCGTATTCCGCCGGCGGCAGCAGGACGGCCTGAAAGAACAGATAGAGAAATATGAGACCAAAAGGGCACAGGATGTTGGCAAACCGGCGGCAAGACCCGCCGGCCCGGCCAACCGCTTCAAGAAGCGTCAGCCTATGCCGGATGACATAGGAGAGAGAAAAAGCGGCGAGGACCACATCCACCAGGAGGGAATAGCGGAACCACCCGGTGAGGAAGAGCGTCTGAAAGATGGCCGAGTATGTGCCGAACAGCACCACGATGGCGAAGACCAAGGCATCGGCTGCCGGATAACCCCGCCGGCAAAAGCAGAGGAGCAGGCCCAAAAGCGAGAGGAACAATACGGCCAGCGAGAGAGCGGAAAACGCCAACGCCATGGATTATCCCTTGAGACCGGAGCGGCGGAGCAAGCCGGTGCCTCTGGCCCAGACGGCGCGGCCCCGCCAGGCCAGCCACTGCACCCCGCCCCAAAAGTCCTCGGCCCCGGCCAGCTTGCGCCGGAACGCGGCCAGGTCGTCAGTGGGCAGGATGGTCAGCCGGGGTATTAGCATGCCCCTCAAAGGCAGGCGGGGACGCCCGAACACCGTGGTAAAGAGTAGGCACAGTCCCAGCTGCCGCACTTCCTCCAGGCATCCCCAGGGCAGGGAGGCGTAGCCGCCGTAAGGCGGGGCGAAAGCCTCGGGACGCCGGCCCAGGCGGGTCTCCATGAGCCCCAGTCCTTTGGCCAGCTCCGCCCGCACCTCGCCGGGAGCCAGCATCCCCAAGTCCCGGTGGCTGTGGCCGTGGAAGCCGAGGCCGACGCCGGCGGCCTGCATTTCCCTTGCCTCCTCCCAGGTAAGCGGCCGCCACAGATGGGGATGGGCGCGGGCATGCGCCTGCCAGGCGGCGGGCAGGGGTGCTGGCCCGAGGCCGGAGGAGAGCGGCCGGAAGCCCTGGCAATCCACCAGCATGGGGCCGTCCCGGCCCATGAGGCCGGTGCAGAGAAACAGGTTGAGGGTTACGTTATACCGCCGGGCCAGGGGCCAGGCCAAATGGTAACTGTCGGCATAACCGTCGTCGAAGGTGAGCATAACTGGCCGAGGCGGCAGGGGGGCACCCCTTAAGGCCGCCCGGGCAAACTCTTCCAGGGTCAGGGCGGTGTAGCCCTCCCGCGCCAAGTAGGCCAGGTGGACGGCGAACTGCTCGGGAGTCAGGCTGTACAGGGGGCGGCGGGGGTCGTCCACCAGCTCGGGCAAGATCCGATGGTAACAGAGCACCGGCACCCTGCCGGCGCCGGGGTGGCGTTGATACCAGGCCCGCCAGGTTATCCGGCCCAGGAGCCGGCGCAGCCGCGCGGTGTGATGGGGCTTCATGACCCGCCCCGCCAAAAGCCGGTCAGACGCTGCAGGTGGAAGCGGCGTTGAAAGGCCGCAAACTCCGGGTCCTGGTAGCGGGGGGCCCCGGACAGCCGGGCTGCCAGGTAGCCGGTGAGGATCTCCCCAGCGGCCCGCAGCCGAGGCCGGCTTTTCAGGTGATAGCAGGCGCTGGCCAGCACCCACCAGGGGTGGGCTCCGGCGAAATAGAGGGCCCGGCCGTGCCGTAGCCAGCCCCGGTGTCGGGGCTTCAGGTGCAGGGCCCAAAGGTGAGGCTCCGCAAAGGTGGCGGCCTGCCAGCCCCGCATCATGGCCCGCAGCGAATCGATAGCCTCCCAGCCCTCCCCCGGAGCCAGGCCGCCCACCTCCTCAAAACATTCCCGCCGCCAGCCTTTCAAGGCCCCCACCATGGCAAACCGCTGGCTGCGGGTCCGGCGCGGGCGGCCGTCCTCCAGGTCATAAAGCTCCCCGGCTGCCGCCCCCAGCCGGGGGTTTTGGGCGAATTTTTCCAGAATGCCGGCAAAATAGCGGGGGCCCAGGAGGATATCGGCATCCAGGTTGAACAGATAGGCGTAATCCGGAACCTTCACCTGGGCCAGGCCCTGGGTGATGGCCGCCACCACGCCGGCCCCCGTGTCCCGCCCGCCGCCGGGCTGCCGGCGCACCACCGTGATCCAGGGTCTGGACCGGGCCGCGGCCAGGGCCAGGGCGGCGGTGTCGTCGGTGGAGCCGTCGTCCACGATGACCCACTGGGCCGGCGCCAGGGTCTGACCGGCCACCGAGGCCAGGGTGTAACCGATATGGTCCGCCTCATCCCTGGCCGCGGTGACCACCACGAAGCAGGGTTCAGACATGGGGCGTGGTGGTGAGATATTGTTGCCGCAGTTCAAGATGCCCCAACCCCGGCTGGGGGGAAAACATCTTTACTTCTTTAAGAAACCGGCTCTGGGGAAAAAGCCGGGGCATAGTCCAAAACAGGAGGCCCCGGACCAGTCCCTGAGCATACCACAGACCCAGGCGGCTCTCCAGGAGAAGCCGGCGGTCCCGGCCCACCGCCGCCATGATACCCCCCAGCCCATCCCGGAGCAGCACCACGGCCAGCCGCCTGCCTACGGCCCAAGCCAGCCCCGGCCAACCGGCGTATTTCAGCAGCATGCCGGCGTCGGCCATCCCTTGCAGGCGGCTGAGCTTCCGCAGGTGCCCCGGCTCCAACCGGGCCGGCGGCAGGACATGGTACACCAGGGCACCGGCGGCCGAGGCTTGGGGGACCCCCGCCAGCTCCAGCCGCCAGAAGAGATCGGTGTCATGGTCGCGGCGAAGGCGTTCATCGAAGCCCCCCAGGTTTTCAAAAACCGTGCGATGCAGCAGGATATTGCCGCTGGTCATGAAATCCCGCGAGGGCGGACTGGCAAGACCCATGGGGGTCTCGCCCAGGAGTCGGCGGGCCCGGGGACCCAACCGGGCCAGCGTCGCCGGCGGCAGGCGCAAAGCCACTCTCCCGGCCACGCACAAGGCCCCTGAGTCCTGGGCCGTTTGCCAGAGTTCCGCCAGCCACCGGGGGTCGGCCTCTTCGTCGTCGTCCAGGAAAGCCAGCCACTCCCCCCGGGCCAAATGGATGCCCTGGTTGCGGGCGGCGCTGCCCCCCCGGTTTTCCTGGCGAACATACCGGAGGGGCACGCCCGCGGCCTCCCGGACTGCTGCCACCACCTGGGCCGTGTGATCCGAAGAGCCGTCGTCAATCACCAAAACCTCGAAGGTGGTGCCCCCGCCGGCAGCCTGCCGGAGCAGGCTGGCCAGGGTGCGCTCCAGCATGGCCGCCCGGTTGCAGGTGGGCACCACCACGGTAATGGCAAATTCCCGCCGGGCCCCTTCCGGGCCGGCAGGTGGCACGGTGCGAGAGGTCATGTGCTTTGCGCCCTTGCCAGTTTGATATAACTCAGGGTTTGCAGGGCCAGGACCACGGCGCTGGTGAGAAGGTATCCCAGGACGGCGCCCAAAAGCCCCAAGCGGCTCACCAGGGCCAGGCCTGCGGTCAAGGCAACGGCCAGCCGGAAGAGATTGATGCGCCAATTGACATCCGGCCGACCCATGGCCCAGATGCCATAATCCAGCACCAACGGCAGGGCGGTGAGCATGACCTGCACCGCCAACAGGGCGATGACCAGACGCTGGTCCCCGTACTGGGGGCCATAGAAGAGGTGCAGCAGGTGGTTGCCGAACCCCATGAGGAACAGGCAGAGGCCGCCCACCGCGGCGCTGATGATCAGGGTATTGAGGCGGACAAAGCGGCGCCTCCGGGCTGGATGGCCGCCGACAAAGACCCTGGCGGCCTGGGGGGCCAGATAATTGCGGCTGGCGGCGAACAGCGGATTGGTCAAGGCCAGCACGCCTTGGCAGGCGGCCAGGAGGCCCAACTGATGGAGGTCGTGGCAGGCGGCCAAAAACCAGGGAAGGGCGTGCTGGCTTACCAGGAGGGCCAGGTTGCTTCCCAACATCCACTTGCCGAAGGAGACGTTCTGCCGCCAGGCGCCCACCGTTGCCAGCCAGGAAAACGCCAGGCGCTTTCTGGCCCAGAAGAGCCACAGCAACCCGGCCAGGCCGCCGGCTGCGCCCAAGACCAACACGGCGGTGGCGGCGGACAGCCTCCCCAGCCAGGCCAGGAGCACCAACCCGCCGATTCTGAGCACCGAGGCCAAAGAGTCGAATCCCAGGGCCGCGCCCGTCTGCAATCCGGCAAAGCAGACCCGGCGGGTGAACTCCTGGAAACAGATAAACGTCCCCACCCCCAGGAGGGTCCAGACCACGGGTTTGAGAGCCGCCAGGCCCCGGGTCCAGGGCCCTCCTGCCGCCAGGACCAGAAGCGGCGGCAAAGCCAGCAGGGAAAGAGCCAGTTGGTGCAGCAGGACGCCGCCGGTGTAAAGCTGAAGGTCCCGACCGACCAGGCGGGAGCTGAAAAAGGTGTACGGCGACCAGACGAGGACCTCCTGGAACTCCGCCACCAGCCCAATGAGGGTCTGGGAGAGGACGTAGAGGCCGAGCTGCTCGGCGCCGCAGAGGCGGCCGATGATGACGCTGGCGGCAAAGGAGGCGATACTCACCACCGCCTGGTCGGTGAGGGTCAACCACCGGGTCTTATCGCCTATTTCGGCCAACAAGGAACCCGCCACCTCAGACCTGAGATCCATCCCGGGGGTCGCCGAAGCAGTTCAGGGGGGTCGGGGAATGGGGTCCCCGCTGGTAAGCCTGGCCAACCTGAAGGCGGCATCGGCGGCCCCAGACCTTGGCTTATCCATACCACACAGGGCGGCTCGGCTGCAAGGCGCGCCACGTTTGGCCCGGCCCGGCGGAGCAATCAGGCCGGGGCGCTGAGAAAAAAGTCGCGCAGCTCCGGGTCGTTCAGGAGCCTGGAGCCGGGACCGGCCCGGAGGACTCGGCCGTTTTCCAGGAAATAGGCCGTCTCCGCTTCCGGCAGGAGCAGCGGCGTTTCCAGTTGGCTGGCCACCACCAGGGTGAGGCCCTGGGACCGGAGGTTGAGAAAGATCTCCAGGAACAACTTCACGAACCTGGGACTCAGTCCCAAAAACGGCTCGTCAAAGAGCAGAATCCGCGCTCCGCTCATCAGGCCCCGGGCCAGGGTGACCATGCGCTGCTGGCCGCCGCTCAAGACGCCGGCCGGCTGGCGCCGGCGACCCGCCAACTCGGGGAAGAGGCGGAAGATCTCCTCCAGCCGGGCGGCCAGCCCCTTTCGGGCCACATAGGCCCCCACTTCCAGATTCTCGGCCACGCTCATGTCCGGAAAGACTTCCATGCCCTCGGGCACGTACACCAGGCCCCGGGCGACCATCTCCCAGACCGGCAGCCCGGTGACGGGTTCGCCCCGGAGGAGGATGCGGCCGTGGGAGGGCTGGACCAGGCCGGCGGCCGTCCGCAGCAGCGTGGTCTTGCCGGCGCCGTTGGGCCCCACCAGGGCCGTCAGGCAGTTGCCGGGCACCTGCAAGGTGAGGCGCCGTACCACCGGGGTCCCCCGGTAGGCCACCTCCAGGTCCTGGACTTCCAGGACCGGGCCGTCAGAGGCCGGCAGGGCCATGGCAGGCCTCCTCCTCCGGACGCGCGCCCAGATAGGCGGCGCGCACCGCCGGGTGGTGCAGCACCTCCTCGGGCCGGCCTACGGCCAGGAGCTCGCCCTGGTCCAGGGCCGCCAAGCGGTCCGAAACCCGGGCGGTCAACGTCAGCAGGTGGTCGTTGATCAGCAGGGTCAGGCCCCGGTCTTTGAGACTGCGGATGAGCTGAACCGCCTCCCTGACCTCCCGGGGCCCCAGGCCGGCGGCCATTTCGTCCAGCAGGAGCACCTTGGGGTCGGTGGCCAGGGCCCGGGCCACTTCCAGGCGCTGCTGCTCGGCGAAAGGGAGTTCTCCCGCGGGGTGTTGCTCCTTACCCGAGAGCCCCACCACCGCCAGCACCTCCCGGGCCCGGCCGGCGGCGGCGGCCAGGCTGGTAAAGCGGGGCGGTCCGAACATCAGACCCAGGGCGACGTTTTCCAGGACGGTCATCTCCGGAAAAGGCTGGGGGATCTGGAAGGTGCGGGCCAGTCCGGCCCCCAGGATGCGGTGCATCGGCCAACCGGTGACGTCCCGGCCGAAGAGGCATACCCGTCCGCCGCTGGGCCGCAGCACCCCGCTGATGAGGTTGAACAGGGTGGTTTTCCCCGAACCGTTGGGTCCGATAACCGCCAGCACCTCGCCGGCGGTGACGCTCAAGGAGACCTCCCGGAGCGCCAGGCGGTCGCCGAACCGCTTGCTCAGGCGGGAGACCTCTAAACAGACGGCGGCTGTCGGCGCTGCCATGCGGTAATCCCCCGGGGAAAGTAGAGAATGGCGAGAATGACCATCAGGCCGTATACGGCTCCGTGGCCGGTGGGCAGCCAGGATCGGAGCACCAACTGGTCCAGCGGGTAGAGCAGAAGCGCCCCCAAGGCCGGGCCCAGGAGGTGGAAACGCCCTCCGAAGATGCTGAAGACCAGGGGCATGGCCGAGAGGTGCAGGTTAAACACCAGGGCTGGCTCGATGAGGCCCAGCATATGGGCATAGAGGGCCCCCAGCAGACCGGTTAAGAAGGCGCTGGCCAAAAGCGCCGCGGAGCGGTGCCGCCACACCGGCACCCCCACCATACCGGCCGCAATTTCATTTTCCCGGATGGCCCGCCAGGCCCACCCCCACCGGGAGCGGAGGGCAAGGCGGTGGACCAGGAGCACCAGCCCCATCAGACCTAGGAGCAGGAGATACTGCGCCCGGGTGTCAGTCCCGAAGGCCAGGGTGATGGAGCCCACCGTCAGAGACGGAAGGGGCGCCAGCCCCACCAGTCCCTGGGAGCCCATGGTCAGGCTGTTCCAGTTGTCCGCCACCACCCGGGGAATCTCCACCGCCGCCAGGGTGGCCAGACCCAGGTAGACCCCCCGCAACCGGGCAAAGCCCACACACCACAAGACGGCATAGGCCCCGGCCACCAAGGCGCCTGCCGGCACCGTTAAGGCGGGGGACCACCCCCAGTGGTGGCTGCAGAGCGCCGAGCCGTAGGCCCCCAGGCCGAAGAAGGCGCTGTGGCCCAGGGAGATGGCCCCGGTGAGGGCATAGAGATTCCAGGCCAGGGCCAGGGCCCCATAGAGACAGGCCAGACCCAGCACCGTTTCCAACACCGCCGAGGTCATCGCCAGGGGCCAGGCAGCCAGTCCCACAAACAACAGGGCCGCCGCCCAACCGGTGTTCAGACGCAGGATCATGGCGCTTACCCCTCGGTCCGGTTTTGCAGTCCTTGGGGTTTGATTACCAGGAGGAGGAGCAACAGGCCGGCGCTCACCAGCTCCCGCCAACTGGCTCCCAGCATCAGGGCCGCCCCGGATTCGGCCAGGCCCAGCAGCCACCCTCCCACCAGCAACGTCCGGATATGGCCCACCCCGGCAAAGATGGTGAGGGTGATGGCAATGAGCGTGGCCTCGAAACCGCCGGCGGGGTAGAGATAGAGGGTTTGGCCATAGAGCGGACCGGCCAGCCCGATGAGCAGGCCACCCAGGGCAAAGGCCAGCGCCTGCATGCGTCCCACGTGGATGCCCGCCAGCCGGGCCGCCTCCCGGTTCTGGATGGTGGCTCTCAGGGCCTTGCCCACAAAGGTGTGGCGCAACAGGAGGTGCACCAAAAGCGTGGCCAGAAGCGACAGCACCAGGAGGGCCACCTGGGCGTCGGTGATGGTCAGGTGCAAGGCCGGCACTTCCAACCATTGCGGCTTATCCGGCTGGATGAGACGGTAGTCGGCGGAACAACAGAACAGCAGGAGCTGTTCCAGGAGCAGGGCCACCCCGAAGGTGACCACCAGGGTGTTCATGGCGAAGGGTTCCTGCACCCGGCGCAGCAGCCGCTCCAACCCCAAGGCCGCCAGGGGCATAAGGATCAGGCCCAGCGGCAGAGTGGCCAGGGGCGGGAGGCCCCACCACCGCCAGGCGAAATAGGCGAGGTAGCCGCTGACGATGATCAGTTCGCCGTGGGCCAGATTGAAGGCGTGGGTTACCCCGAAAACCAAGGCAAACCCCAGGGCCACCAGGGCATAAAAGGAGCCCAGGGAAAAGCCGCTCACCAGTAAGTGCATCCAAGTCCACATGGGCGTTGCCAGGCTCTGGAGGAACGGGCCGGAAAGCCAGGGCTTCCCCCTCCCCTTTGACTCACCCGCCAACCCATGAGTATTCAAGGCCAGGAGTTGGCCGCAAGGTACGAAAGAGAGGAGCGCGGCTGAACGGACCGCCGCTGTTTTCAGCTGGTTTGCCTCCCGCTTCCCCCCGGCTCCCCCTGCCGCCTCACTGCCCCGGGGGCAGGCGCAGGGATCCCGTAGCCCGGTCCGGCGGATAGACCGGCACCAGCCGTCCCTCTTGAATCTGCACCACCACGTGGCGGTACTCCAGGGGGTCGCCGTGAGCGTCAAAGCGCACCCGCCCCAGAGGCAGGACAAGGTCCAGGGATTTGAGTTCCTGGACGACAAGCTCCCCAGTGGGCTGGGGGTGCTTTTCCAGCACCCGGGCCAAGGCGGTCAGCAGGACTTTGGCCGAGGCGTAGCCGTGCATGGTGGTGGTGGAGGGCAACTGGCCGAACCGCTTTTCAAAGGCTTGGACGAACCGCGTTGATGCCTGTTCGGTGCCGGGATGGGTCACCCCCGGACTCCAAACGCAGGTTCCCAACAGCCCTTCACTCAGCTCCCCCAACTCAGCGATAAAGCTGGGATAGGCCACGCCCCAGGGGGCTACCAGGCCCTTCAGGCTGAGACGCTTTTCTTTGACCTGCCGGGCCAGGATCAGGTTGTCGGGATAAAAGCCCCCCGAGAGCAGGACATCGGCTCCGGTCATCCTGACCTTGACCAGGGCCATGGAGAAATCAGGGGCCCCGGGCCGAAACTTTTCCATCACCGGCACCTGGATGCCCCGCGGGGCCAGGCACGCCTTCAGCCCTTCGGCGAACTCCAGGGACCCCGGGGTGGCCATGTAGATGATGGCGGCCCGGGTGGGCTTCAGCTCATCTGCCAGGAAACTACACAAGGGGGTCAGAATGCCCTCCAGGTTGGACACCCGGAAGAAATAGGGGTTGTGCCGCTTCTTGGTGAGGGCTTGCTGCAGACTGGCAGAGGCGACAAAGGGGACCCGGTATTTGGCCGCCACCTCGCTCACCGGACCCACCAGGGTGTCCACATAGCCGCCCACCAAGCCCACCACCTTTTCCCGGTTGATGAGGTCCTGGGCCTGATTCACCGCAATCTCCGGCCGGCTCTGGTCGTCCCGGGAGAGGAGCTTCACCGGCCGGCCCCCAAGCCCCCCCTGGTCGTTGACTTCAGCCACCGCCAGGAGAATTCCCTGGTGGATCTCCAGTCCATGTTTGGCCAGGGACCCGGTGAGGGGGTCGATTTCCCCCAGGACGATCTCCGGCCCGGCCGCATATCCTGCCTGGGCCGCTCCCAAAATCAACAGGAGGGCCAAAAGCCAAAAGCCCCCTCCCCTGCCCTTCCTTGGCTGACATCCGCACATCTCAGGGTTCCTTGATGACTGAACCGCCGGCTTGGCTTTTGGGAAATCATGCACAATCATAATTTCATATACCTTTTCCCGGGCGGTTGCCAGCAATTTCTCCTTAGTTGTTTACCAATGTTCTGAACTTCAGGGTTTGAGCCCTCCTTCTCCCGCACCGTCCAGGGGTGACCACACCTCCTTGCAGATCCCGGCATCATCCGGCCGCCGCTTTTGCCTGAAATGGGAAAGAAATCCTTTCGGGCCGGTGAAATCGGTGGACTTTGGCCTCTTCTGCAAAAGAGCGCTATGGTTTACAATAGAACCGCAGTCGGGGCCCCTGAGAAGGTGCCCTCGCATCCCTGCATCCGCTCCCGGGAGGCGGTTGATGAAAAGACGGTCCCTCTATTTTTTAGGACCTTACCAGGTCGCCCTCCGGGAAGAGGAGGCGGCCTCACCCGGACCGGGCCAGCTCCTGGTGCAGACCCTGGTTTCCGCCATCAGCCCGGGGACCGAACTCCTCATCTACCGGGGCCAGGCCCCCCAACATCTGGCCGCGGACCTCTCCCTGCCGGCGCTTTCGGGCTCCCTGGCCTTTCCCCTGACCTACGGCTACGCGGCGGTGGGCCGGGTGGTGGAGGCCGGGCCGGCGGTGGCTCCCGGCTGGCCGGGAACCTTGGTCTTCGCTTTCCACCCCCATGCCGACCGGTTCGCGGCCTCTCCAGACGAGCTGCACCCCGTGCCGCCGGACCTGACCCCGGAGGAAGCGGTCTTTCTGGCCAATATGGAGACCGCGGTAACCCTGGGGTTGGATGGCCGGCCGCTTCTGGGAGAACAGGTAGTGGTGTTCGGGCAGGGCGTCGTGGGGCTGTTGCTCACCGCCATCCTGGCCCGCTTCCCGCTGGCGGCCCTGGTGACGCTGGACCGTTTTCCCAACCGCCGCCTGGCCTCGGAGACCCTGGGGGCCCACACCAGCCTGGACCCCGACCAACCGGGGGTGGCCCAGCGCCTGGCGGATCTGCTCCAGGGGGGGCGCCCTTATTGCGGGGCTGATTTGGCCTACGAGGTTTCCGGCCAGCCCGCCGCCCTCAACCTCGCCTTGGGGGTCCTCGGGTTCCACGGCCGCCTGGTCATCGGCTCCTGGTATGGAAAGAATCCGGCCCACCTCCATCTGGGGGGTGACTTTCACCGGCGCCGCCAGCACCTGTTCAGCAGCCAGGTGAGCACCATCTCCCCGGAACTCAGCGGGCGCTGGCGGAAGAGTCGGGTGTTGGCGCAAGCCTGGCGGCTGCTCCGGGACCTCCGCCCGGCCCGCCTCATCACGCACCGGGTGCCTTTCGCCCAGGCACCGGAAGCCTACCGCCTTCTGGACCAGCACCCCCAGGAGGCCATTCAGGTGGTGTTGACCTACTGACAGCGTGCGGCGGGAACCGGGGCCGCGGGCGTGCCGCCCCCGCACCCCGGAGCGCCCGGCCAGGGGAGGGCAGAAATGTATACAGTGGCCGTCAGGCGGGATTTCGTGGCCCAACACTACCTGGAAGGGGGCGACTGGGGGGCGGAAAATCTGCGTCACTCCCACCATTACCAGGTGGAGGTGGAGCTGTCCGGCAAGAAGTTGGACGAGCATGGCTACCTGGTGGACATCATGGACCTGGAGACCCATCTGGAGGCCCTGATGGCAAAGTTCCGGGACCGCACCCTGAACGAGCTGCCGGAGTTCGCCGGCCTGAACCCCAGCATCGAGCATTTTGCCAGAATCTTCTGCCGGGCTTTGAAATCCCGCCTCCAGGCCCCCACGGTAACGGCCCTCCGGGTGAAGATCTGGGAGACAGGCATTGCCTGGGCCGCCTACCAGGAAGAGCTTTAGTGCGTCTGGCCCTGGCCCTGTACGGCCACCTGGAGATGGTCAGCGGCGGTTTCCTCTATGACCGTCGCCTGGTGGGGCATTTGCGCTCCCGAGGGGAATCGGTGACCGTCCTCTCTCTGCCTTGGCGGAGTTACCCCCTGGGGCTTTTGGACAACCTCTCCCCGGCCCTCCGCCGCCGACTGGCGGCGCTGGATGCCGATGTCCTGCTCCAGGACGAACTGGCCCACCCCTCCCTCTTTTGGCTGAACCGGCGCCTCCGGTCCCGGCGCCCTCTGGTGGCCATCATCCACCATCTGCGCTGCCGGGAGGAACCCCCTGGTTCTTGGCGCCACCGCCTGTTTGCCGCGGTGGAACGCCGCTATCTGGCTTCGGTGGATGCCTACATCGTCAACAGCCGTGCCACCCTGGACACGGTGGCGGCGCTGGCCGGCGGCTTGAAACCCGCAGTGGTGGCCCCACCGGGCGCCAACCGGTTTCAAGGCCTCCCTTCGCCCGAAGAGATCGCCGCCCGGGCCAGGGGGCCCGGCCCGTGTGAGCTGATTTTTTTGGGAAATGTTATTCCCCGCAAGGGACTGCACCTGCTAGTCAGGGCCCTGGCCGGACTAACCCGCCGGGACTGGCGGCTCACGGTGGTAGGCAGCCTCGAGGTGGCTCCGGCTTACGTCCGTAAGGTCCGGGAACAGGCGGCCGTCACCGGGATGCTCTCCCGGGTGGAGTTCACCGGGACGCTTGGCAATGCAGCCCTGGCCGCTCGCCTGGCCCGCAGCCATCTGCTGGCGGTGCCCTCCTGGTATGAAGGTTTCGGCATCTGTTACCTGGAGGGCATGGCCTTCGGGCTGCCGGCCATCGGCAGCGCCGCCGGCGGCGCCGGGGAGATCATTACCCACGGGCGGGACGGCTTTCTGGTGGCCCCGGGGGATGTAGCCGCCCTCACCGGCCATCTGGAGCGGCTCCTGGCGGACCGGGACCTCCTGCTTAACATGAGCCTGGCCGCCCGCGCCCGGTTTTTGGCGCACCCCCCCTGGGAAGCAAGCCTGACAGCGGTGCACCGCTTTCTCCTGAACCTGACGGCGCCACCATGAGGCTACCCGGCTCCGACCGCTACATCCGGTATCTTACGGCCAAACGCACGGTGGACGACCGGGCTTTGAACCGGCAGGTGTATGAGCGCCTCACGGGCCTCACCGCCCCTTGGCAAGCGGCCCGGGCCCTCCGGGTCCTGGAGGTGGGCTGCGGCACCGGCGCCATGGCGGCCCGGCTGCTGGCCTGGGGCCTGCTGCGGCGCGCCCGCTACCTGGGGGTGGACCTCTCGGCGGCCCACCTGGCCGCCGCCCGGGAGCTGCTGCCGGCTTGGGCCAGCGAGCTCGGCCTGACCTCCGGGGAGACAAGCTCTGGGAACCTGGTTCTGGAGGGGCCGGGGCAACGCCTGGAGGCGGCCTTTCTGGCAGCCGACGTACTGGATTTCCTCACCCGGGGTGAGAGCCGGGAACATTATGACCTGGTCGTCGCCCACGCCTTCCTGGACCTGGTGAACCTGGAGGCCGTGGTGCCCCGCCTGCTTGCCTGCCTGGCGACCGGCGGCGCCTTTTATTTCACCCTCAACTTTGACGGGGCCACCACGTTTTGGCCGCCCCTGGACCCAACCCTGGACGCCGGGATCGAGGCACATTACCATCAGAGCATGGATGACCGGCGGGTGGCCGGGGCAGCCACCGGCGGCAGCCATACCGGCCGGCGGCTCTTTAGCCTCCTGCCCCGGTGCGGCGGGCGGCTGCTGGCCGCAGGCGCCTCGGACTGGGTGGTCTTCGCCGGGCCGGGCGGCTACCCGCACGATGAAGAATTTTTCCTTGAGGCCATCCTCTCCATGGTGGAAGAGGCCCTTGCCGGCCGGCTGGACCGCCGGGAGCTGACCCGGTGGGTGGCCGCCCGGCGGAGGCAGCTGGCGGCGGGGGACCTGGTGTTCCTGGCCCATCACCTGGACTTCTGCGGCCTCAAGGCGGGCAGCGGAGCTTACGGGGAATATGGCTGATCTGAAGGCGCTGAAGGTCGTGGTCTACGACCTGGACGGGGTCGTGGTTGACTCATCCCTGGCCAACCAGGCCTTTTACAACCACATTCTGGCCCACTTCGGCCGGCCGCCGCTCACCTATGGGCAATGGCAGGCGGTCCGGCCCCTGACCGCCCCGGACGCCATCGACCTGCTCTTCCAGGGAGACCCCCGCCGGGAGCCGGCCCAGGCGTACCAACACACTGTGGACAACCGCCCCTTCCTGGCCCTGCTGACCCTCGAGCCCCGGGTGCGGGAGACGCTGGAGGCCCTGCGGCGGCGCTATCGCACCGCCATCGTCACCAACCGGGGGAAAAGCCTGCCCCTGGTGCTGGCCGCCCTGGAGCTGGACCCGCTGTTCGACAAAGTCGTCTCCAGTCTGGAGGTGAGCCGGCCCAAACCTGACCCCCAGGGCCTGGAACTGATTTTGGCGCACTTTCAGGTGGAACCCCGGGAGGCCTGCTACATCGGGGACAGCGACCTCGACCGCCGGAGTGCGGCCTCCGCCGGCGTTCCCTTCGGGGCCTATCGCCACCGGGAGTTGGCGGCGGACTTTTATCTGGACGACCACCGGGACCTGCTAAACCTTCTGGGAGTCTCCTGGTGACAGACCGGGACCTGGATCACCGGCGCCGGCGGCCTGCAGCCCCTCAGCGGGTCAGCCAGCGGCGGTCCCGCACGGTGAGCACGGCGTAGGGGTAAATCCACTGGAGGAGAAAAAAGGCATAGTAGCTGTAAAGGAGGCCGTACACCACTTCCAGATCGCGCTCCAGCCGGAGATAATAGACCAGGTGGAGCCCGGACATGATGCCGATGGCCAGCAGGACCTTGAAGAGCATGGCCGGATAGAGGAGCACCGACACCAGAAAGACGCCGAAAAATATTGCGGACAGGGGGGCCTCCAACTGGGTGAGGACGAACTCCGCCCTGGCCAGGGCCCGGCCGCCGTTCCGGAAGCGGGTGAAGAGGTAGGTGGCCATCACCGCGGACTCCCGGACGTTGCCCCGTTCCCAGCGCAGGTACATACGGCACACGCCGGCATAGGTCTCCGGCACCAGGGTGTGGACCACCGCAGTGCGCTGGTAACAGGTATGCCAGCCCTGGCGCAGGATGAAATTGGTGAGGGCCCGGTCCTCGCTGTGGTGGCAGGGGGCGCCCAGGAAGGTTTGGTGCAGCCAGGCGTCCAACACCGGCATGAGGGCCTCCCGCCGGTAGGCGGACAGCGACCCCGGGGTGCAGATGACGGTTCCATACCAGGATTGGGAGGCCCGCAGGAAATCCAGGTTGATAAAGCGCACTCCCTGCATCTTGCCCATGAGGCTCTGGTGGCGGTTCAAGACCCGCACGAATCCGGCCACCGCGCCCACCTGGGGCTCGCTCATCAGGGGCGCCACCAGGTGGCGCAGGGCTTCCCGGTCGATGAGGCTGTCGGAGTCCACGGTGACCAGGACCTCCCCCCGGGCCGCCCGGAACCCGGCGTAGAGCGCCGGTTTTTTGCCCCGGTTGCGGGAGAAGCGGAGGGTTTTCACCAGATCCGGGTGGCGACCGGCGGCCTGCTCCAGGAATCTCCAGGTGTCATCGGTGGAGCCGTCGTCCACGGCGATGATCTCCAGGCGGTCCCGGGGGTAATCGGCTTGGGCCACCGCCTCCAGGCAGCGGCCCACCATCGCCCCTTCGTTGTACACCGGCACCACCACGGTGAGGCGGGGCAGCGGCCCGGCTGCCGGCGGGTGGGGCCGGTAGCAGGCCCAGAGGACGGTGCGGAAAGCCTGCAAAAGGAGTATGAGCAAAGCGTAGCCGGCTCCCAGGGCCGGCAGGAACGCCGTGTAACTTCGGGCCTTGAGTAGGTGGAGATAGCCGTCCAGGGAACCCCACTTCAGGCCGGCGGCCATCATGCCAAGCCACAGGAGGGGAACCGCGATTTTAAGCCAACGGTCCAGGGAGCAGCGTTTGTCGGTGGCCACAGGCCACCGATGGGGTAAGCTGGAAGGAGGGTTTAACGGTTCCATGGCCATGCGCCCATCCGCCGAAGTCGCCCTGCGCAGGGGCTTTCCAGGCCACCCGGTCGGCTCCGGGAGGACCCGGGAGGAAGCCTCTCCATATAATGGCCGGCCCGGCGCAAAAGTCAACCACCGGGTGTAGATTGTCCGCCTTCGGACGGGCCGGGGAACCGACCCACGCCTGCCTGTTTACCCTGGCGGGCGGCGGTGAGGCGATCAGGCTCTCCAGGGCTTTCCCAGTCCGGGCCCCGGGGCTTTCCCGGAGGCTGACGAACCTGGTCCGGGGAGCAGCCGGGCCCGTATCCCCGGCGATTCCTGTTGCAGAGGTGGTTATGAGCCAGCCAACGGAAGGCGTTCAGCGACGCCAGGAGTTCCGCCTGCCAGCGGCGGAGGGAGACGTCCGGGTGATCCGTTATGCCGCCTCCGGGGCCGGCCGGGAACACCTGGCCCTGGTGTGGGGGGACATCGCCGGCCAGACCGACGTCTTGGCGGCAGTCCACCGCCGCTGCCTGGGCGAAGAAGTGCTGGGCGGCGAAGCCTCAGGAGGCGGGGCCCGACTCAAAGCGCTTGGCCAGGCCATGGGCCGGGCGGGGCGGGGAGTGATCGTTTATCTGGACGCCGCCGGCCTGGACCCTGATTCCTGGTGCGCCTCCGGAGAAGCAGGGCCAGGCTCCTGCTCCGCTTCCCCGTCCCCCTCGTTGGCAGACGATGAAGAACAGTTCCGCCTGGCGGCGGACATCCTGCGCGACCTGGGAGTCAGTTCCGTCCGGTTGCTCAGCCACCATCCCCAGGCCGGCGCCATCCTGGCCCGCCACGGGCTGGCGGTGAGCGGCCTGATCCCGCCCGAGCCGGCTCCAGCGGCGCATCTTCCCGAAGGGCCCGCGCTCCAGCGCCTGGTCCAGGCCATCCCGGCTCAGGCCCGGCGCTGCCGGCAAAACCAGGGCCGGCCCCTGGTCACCCTGACCTACGCCCAGAGCCTGGACGGCTCCATCGCCGCCCGGGCCGGCCATCCCCTGGCCATCAGCGGCCCCCAGTCCCAGGCCTTCACCCATGCCCTCAGGGCCGCGCACCATGCCATCCTGGTGGGCATCGGCACGGTGCTGGCGGACAACCCGGCCCTGACCGTCCGGCTGGTGCCGGGGCCCAATCCCCAGCCCGTGGTCATGGACACCCGCCTTAGACTCCCTTCCTACGCCAAACTGCTCAGGGACGGCAACCGCCCCTGGGTGGCCACCAGCGAGGGGGCGGCAGTGGAGCGCCAACATGACCTGGAAAGGCTGGGGGCCCGCATCTTCCGCTTCCCCGAGAGCCCCCGGGGGGGCATCCTCCTGGAGCCGCTGCTGGCCAAACTGGCGGACCTGGGGGTGGAAAGCCTGATGGTGGAAGGCGGCGCCCAGGTGATCACCAGTTTCCTGAGCGCCCGGCTGGTGGACCAGATGGTGGTGACGGTGGCCCCCATCCTGGTGGGCGGCGTGCGGGTGCTGGATCCCTTTCTGCCGGTCCCCCTCAGGCAGTTTCCCAGGTTGACCGGGGTAACCTACCACCGGGTGGGAGATGACCTGGTGCTGTGGGGAACCCCAAAGTGGCGGTGAGCCTGACCGGGCAAGCCTTTCCGGGCACCCGTCGGCCTCTTCGCCACCGCCTGTGGGCCTCCGGAGCGCCGGCACCCCCCGTCAGCGAGGCCACAGCCAGGCGACGGTCACCAGGAGCCAGGTGACTTCATTGGCGATTTCGCTGATCGCTGCCCCCAGACGGTGGCGGTCCCAGCCTGCTTCCCGGATGGCGAACCACAGTTGCCCCAAACGGGTGGTGATGCCCACATGACCCGCCAGGAGCATGCCGCCGGCCAGGCCGGCCCCGCCCACCCTGAAAATGTTGTAGGCCAACAGCACCTGGGGCAGACCGATGAAACAGACCCCGAGCCAGCCGCGGACCAGCGGGTCGGTGAGCTTCACCCCCCGGAGCCTGGCCCCGGTCAGCGTGGCCAGCACCCCGCTCCCCACCAGGACGGTGTTGGCGGTATCCACGCCGGCCCACTTCTCCGGCCCCCGCCAGAGGAGCAGGAGGAGGCAGGCGGTGATGGCCAGGCTCCAGGCGACATAGGTCAGGACGGTCTGCAAGGTGACCCGGCTGGGCTGGTTCAGGTGAGCCCGGAGGGTGAGGGCCAGGTTGATGAGGAGGTAGGCCAGCCAGCTGGCCAGCCAGGTGACGTTCACCCCCTGGGAAGTGGTGAGCAGGCGGGTGAACTGGCTGCCCCCCGAAACGCCCGCCAGGCAGAGCTGCAGGAGAAAAAAGGCGTCGGCGGCGAGGCTTTGGGCGCTGGCCATGCGTCCAGTCTATCAAGTTCCCGCGGCAGCGCAACCGGAATGTGGGGGGGGTTGAGGAAGGGGACAGGCGCAGGCTGGGAGCGGTGAAGGAGATCCTGCCTGCTCCCGGCTTCCGGCCTTTGAACCGGGCGCGGTGGGGAGGGCCTGATCCTTTGGGGTCCCCCGGCATACCGGGAGGCATCAGGGCTGCCGTGGTCTGAGACATCGGAACCTCCCTCTTTCTTTTTCGGCCGCCAGCCGATAAGCTGTGGGCATCCCATGGAGAGCGCCCCTCCTTTCCACCGCCAGGACGTACCGGCCCAGGTTGCCCGGCTTTTCAGTCAGGGTGGCTGCCCGGCGTCTATCCGCCCCTATGGCCAGGGCAATGTGAATGACACTTACCTGGTGAGCCTGGAAGGCGTGTCCCCGCGACACCTCATCCTTCAGCGCCTGAACCACCGGGTCTTTCCCCGGCCGGAACTGCTGATGGCGAACCTGGGGACGGTAACCCGGCATGTGGCGGCCCGGCTGGCCTCCCTCCCCAGCCTGGACCGGCGCTTTGAACTGCCCCGCATCGTGCCCGCGGCCGACGGAGCCGAGTATGTGGTGGATGCCTTTGGCTGTTGCTGGCGGGCCCTGAGCTTCATTGACCGGACCCGGGCCCCGGTGGTGGTGGAAAGCCCGGCGCATGCCCTGGAAGTGGGGTGGGCCCTGGGCCGGTTTCACCGCCTGGTGAGCGACCTCTCCCCTAAGCGTTTGGCCGACCCGCTGCCGGGGTTTCATGTCACCCCGGGCTATCTGCGCCAGTATGACGCCGTTTTGGCCCGGACCCGGGTGCCGGCCGGGCCGGAGGTCGGGTGGGCCCTGCAGTTCATCAGCCGCCGGCGGGGGCTGGCCCCCGTCCTGGAAGAGGCCAGGGCCCGGGGGGAACTTCGGGACCGGGTCATTCACGGCGATCCCAAAGTGGACAATGTGCTCCTGGACGAGGTGACCGGGGCCGCCGTGGGGCTGGTGGATCTGGACACCGTCAAGCCGGGGCTGGTCCACTATGACCTGGGGGATTGCCTGCGCTCCGGCTGCAACCCCTTGGGGGAGGACCCCCCCCATTGGCAGGCGGTGCGCTTTGAGCCGGAGCTGGCGGCAGCCATGCTCAGGGGCTATCTGTCTGAGGCCCGGGGGTTCCTCAGCCCCTCCGATTACCCCTACCTGTTTCCGGCGGCGCGGCTCATCGCCTTCGAGTTGGGCCTCAGGTTTTTCACCGACCATCTGGCGGGCAATGTCTATTTCAAGGTCAGCCACCCGGAGCACAACCTGGCCCGAGCCCTGGTGCAGTTCCGGCTCACCGAGAGCCTGGAGACGCAGGAGGGGGTCATGCGCCGCCTGCTCAGGGAGTTGGCGTGAGCGGCGGGCCTTTCCGGCTGCGGCCCTTCCCTGGCAACCCCATACCGGAGGGACTGACCCTCAGGGGCACCATTGTTCGACAGGGAGGACGGCTGCACCTGGGCTACGCGCTGGCGGGCCCGCTGACGGCCGTGCTCCTGCCGCCGCCCGCCGTTGCGCCCGCCCGCCGCTGGTTGCTGTGGGAGGCCACCTGCTTTGAGTTCTTCCTGGCGGTCCCGGGCACTGCGGGGTATTGGGAGTTCAACCTGTCCCCTGCCGGGGACTGGAACGCCTTCCGCCTCACCGGCTACCGCCGCGGTATAGCGGAGGAGCCGGCGTTCACCGGGCTTGCCCTGGACGTCCGAAGGCGGCCCCGGGAGCTAACTCTGGACGTTGAGCTGGATTTGGGGAACATCGTCCCGGCGGATCAGGCCCTGGAGGTTGGTCTTGCCGCCGTCATCAAACTGCCAAACGGCACCCTCACCTACTGGGCTTTGGCCCACCCGGGCCGGGAACCCGACTTTCACCGGCGGGACAGCTTCCTTGTCCGCGTGTAGAAACGGGGCTCACGCCAGGATCTGGGTCATGCCGCCAGCCTCTCCCGCTCCCCCGCCTTGTTGACCAACGTGGCGCCCCCTGGACCCCCCAAAGAAAAAGCCTCCCGCAGGAGGCCCGATGACTGCAGATGATGGTGGCGGGGGACGGAATCGAACCGCCGACACGGGGATTTTCAGTCCCCTGCTCTACCGACTGAGCTACCCCGCCACACCGGATTTGTTTACCCCCTGGCCCCCCGTTTGTCAATAAGAAAACCGCAGGACATGGTATAATTTACCTCACATGAGTGCTCAGGGGAATTTCCCGGAACTTACGGCCTACCTGGCCGACCCCGCCGGGTTTCGGACCGGGCGCCGGTTCAGGCTCTGGGCCAGGGAATGCCTGCGCCTTTCGGAATCCGGGCGGGAAGGACCGGAGGCCTTGCGCCCCGAGGCCTGGTGGCGGGCCCTGCTGGCCGCTACCCCGGATCCGGAGGCGGCGCTCGCCGCCCTGTCCCAGGCCACCGGCCTCTACTTCTTCCCTTCCCGGGAGTGGCCGGGCCGCTTGCTGCGCTTCCTTCGCCGACTGAAGGTCAGACGGCTTTTGGAGGCGGGGGCTGGCCGGGGTTACCTGAGTCAGGCCCTGGCTCCCTTGGCCCGGGACGCCGGAGTGAAATACCTGGCGGTGGACCGGGGCGACGGGGAGTTCGTGGGAGAGCTGCCCGGCTCCCCCCTGGTCCAGCCGGGCGATGCCTTCCAGGTTGTCAAACGGTTTGCCCCGCAGGCTGTGTTCTATGCCTGGCCGCCGCCGGGGCAGTCTCTCCTCCCCCTGTTTGAAGCCCCCCAGGTGCGCTGGGTCATGGTGGCCGGCGTGGCCGGGGGAGGACTCACCGGTAATAGGGAGGACTGGACCCTTCTGCCGCACCGGAAGTCCGCCTTCCTGAGCCGCTTTTGCCGGGGCCGCGCTGGACAAGCCCGCCACCAGGTGACTATCTTTTGGCAGGGTTTACCCGATACCGACCAGGCCGGCAGGGGTGCGTGCGCAATCCCATTCCCGGCTGTCAAGGAGGCTGCCATGGAGGACGAACGGTTCCCGGTGATCGTGGAGGAAGAGTGCATCGCCTGCGGGGCCTGCGTGGAAATCTGCCCCGAGGTCTTCCTGCTGAACGAGTCCCTGGGTTTTGCCCAGGTGGTCAATCCCGGCGGCGGTGAGGCAGACAAGATCCAGGAGGCCATCGACGCCTGCCCGGTGCATTGCATCCACTGGTCGGACGAGTAGCCGGGTAAAAGGCTGGAGGTTCCGAGGAGTTGCGCTTAATTTTTCCCGCCGATTATGATAAGGTAACGCATGCCGCCGCCCATGACGCTTATGGGACGACAGCACGGTGGGCAAAGGGGCAGCGAACACCTATGACTCAGACCCGAAAACTTTTCGGCACCGATGGCGTGCGGGGGGTGGCCAATGTTCACCCCATGACCGCGGAGGTGGCCCTGCAACTGGGCCGGGCTTTGGCCTACGTGGTGAAATACGGCCCGGGCCGGCCCCGCATCGTGGTGGGCAAAGACACCCGCCTGTCCGGCTACCTTTTGGAATACGCCATCACCGCCGGCATCTGTTCCATGGGCGTGGACGTCCTCCTGTTGGGCCCCATGCCCACGCCCGGCATCGCCTACATCACCCATTCCATGCGGGCCGACGCCGGGGTGGTGATCTCCGCCTCCCATAATCCTTATCAGGACAACGGCATCAAGTTTTTCAAGGGCGACGGCTTCAAGCTTCCCGATGAGATCGAGGCCCATATCGAAACGCTTCTGGACAACCCGGAGGTGGAGGAGACCCGGCCCACCGCCTCCGAGATCGGCCAGGCCTTCCGCATCGACGACGCCCGGGGGCGCTATATTTCCTACCTCAAGAGCGCCTTCCCCAAAGACCTGGAACTGGACGGCCTGAAAATCGTCGTGGATTGCGCCCATGGCGCCACCTACCGGATAGCCCCCGAAGTCTTCTCCGAATTGGGAGCCGAGGTCATCCCCATTGGGGTGCGCCCCAACGGCAAAAACATCAACCGCCTCTGCGGCGCCACCCACCCCGAAACCATGGCCCGGCTGGTGACTCGCTACCGGGCCGATTTGGGCATCGCCTTCGACGGCGACGGCGACCGCTGCATCATGGTGGACCATCAGGGGAAGGTAGTGGACGGCGACCATATCCTGGGCATCTGCGCCCTGGACATGCACCGGCGGAAAACCCTCAAACGCCGCACCGTGGTGGCCACCGTCATGAGCAATCTGGGTCTGGAGGTGGCCCTAAAAAAGCAAGGCCTCAGGCTGGTGCGCACCCAGGTAGGAGACCGCTACGTCCTGGAGGCCATGCTCAAGGGCGGTTTTAACTTGGGCGGCGAGCAGTCGGGGCATGTGGTCTTTTTAAACCACAGCACCACCGGCGACGGCATCATGACCGCCCTGCGCACCCTGGCGGTGATGCTCCGGGAAAACCAGCCCCTGGCCGACCTGGCCGGGGTCATCCACACCTATCCCCAGGTTCTGGTTAACCTTCGGGTGCGTGAGAAAAAAGACCTGAAAACTGTGCCGGCGGCCCGCCAGGCCCTGCAGGCGGCGGAGGCCGCATTGGACGGCAAGGGCCGGCTCCTGGTGCGCTACTCCGGCACCGAGCCGCTGCTGCGCATCATGGCCGAAGGCGAAGACCAGAGCGAAATCGAGCGCCTGGTCCACGAGCTGGCCGAGGCCTTGGGAGCGTGCCTGTGAACGTCTTGTGAGGCGAGGGCCGGGGGAGCGGTGGCTTTTCCGGCCTCCCCTCAAACTCCCCCCTCTCCCTCGTTGGGATTGGGGGAGAGGGCTTGGGAGAGGGGGCCAGGGGACGAGTCCCCTGCTCCCTCTTTGCAAGACTTTTTCCAGCAATCTCAGCAAGGGGTGCAGCATGCTGGTGGTCATGGATGTGGGCAACACCAACACGGTCATCGGGGTTTATAAGCAGGACCAGCTCCTGAGCCATTGGCGCATCCGCACAGAAAAAGAAGCCACGGTGGACGAGTTGGGCATCCTCATGCGCAACCTCTTCCAAGCCCAGGGGATGACCATGGCGCCGGGCACCGATCTCATCATTTCCTGCGTGGTGCCGCCCATGATGAACGCCCTGGAAGGGTTCGCCCAGCGCTACCTCAAGGTCAGACCGCTGTGGGTGGGGCCCGGCATCAAGACGGGCATGCCCATCCACTACGACAACCCCCGGGAGGTAGGGGCCGATCGCATCGTCAACGCGGTGGCGGCTTTTGAGCAGGTGCGCGGGCCCGCCATCGTGGTGGATTTCGGCACCGCCACCACCTTCGACATCATCTCCCGGCAGGGGGAGTACCTGGGAGGCTGCATAGCTCCGGGGGTGATGATCTCCTGTGAAGCGTTGTTCATGAAGGCCAGCAAGCTCCCCCGGGTGGAGATCTTCGCCAAGCCCAAAAGCATCATCGCCAAAGACACCATCAGCTCCATGAATGCCGGCATTATTTACGGCTACGTGGGCCTGGTGGACGGCATTGTCAGCCGCATAAAGCAGGCCCTTGGCGACCAGCCCAAGGTCATCGCCACCGGCGGCTTGGCCTGTCTCATCGCCAGCGAGACGAAAAGCATCGACTGGGTGGATGATTTCCTCACTCTGAAGGGGCTGAAGATCATTTTTGAGCGCAACCGCCCGCGGCGAGAGGAGCGGGACCGGGGGGGCCATGAGCGAGGCTGAGGCTGGCATCGGCCGGCGCTACCTGGAGGAGACTCGCTACACTCGGGCCAGCCTGGGGCGGCCCCAGCGCGCCTACCCCCGGGCCGAGCCCGTTAAGGAATACCCGGCGGCGACGGCGCGCCTCCGGCTTGACCCCCGGGCCGGCCAGCGGCCTCTGGACCTGTGGGAGGCCCTAAGGCTGCGCCGCTCCCACCGGCGCTACCTGGAGCGCCCCCTCACCCAGGCGGAGCTCTCGGCCCTCGTCTGGGCCACCCAGGGGATCTCCCGGGCCAGCCGCACTTTTCTGTATCGCACTGCCCCCTCCGCCGGGGGCTTATACCCCGTGGAGACCTACCTGGCCGTCCACCGGGTGGAGGGAGTGGAGCCCGGCATCTGGCACCTGAACGTCCCGGAATTCACCCTGGAACTCCTGGCCAGCGGCGATTTTCGCTGCGAGCTTACTGCGGCCAGTCTCTCCCAGGGCTTCATGGGCACCGCGGCGGTGGCTTTCCTCTGGACGGCCATCCTGGACCGGGCCCGGTGGAAATACCGGGAACGCGCCATTCGCTACCTCTTTCTGGATGCCGGCCACATCTGCCAGAACCTGATGCTGGCCGCCACCGCCCTGGGACTGGGCTGCTGCCCGGTGGGGGCCTTCTTCGACGACGAGGTGGAACGCCTCCTCGGCGTGGACGGGCACGAAGAGGTGGCCCTGTACCTGGCGGCGGTGGGCCCGCTCTAAGACCCGCCACTGCCTCAACCCCTTTGATTCCGGAGAAGGAGCCGAAGATGAAACGCTTAGTCTGTGCGCTGTGGTGCCTGACATTGCTTGTGGGCTTGGCGTGGGCCCAGGCGCCCACCTCCACCGCCGATAAGGTCAAAGCCGCCAAAGAGCGGGCCGCCAAGAATTATATTCAGCACGGCCTCATGCAGATCACTGAAGGGAGAACCGAAGCGGCCTTGAAGTCCTTCCGGCAGGCCATCGAACAGGACCCCCAGAACGCCGAAGCCTACAGCTTATATGGCAGCGCCCTGGCCAAGGCGGGCAAGTTGACCGAAGCCGAGGCGGCCCTTCGCAAAGCTGTGGCCCTGAAACCCGACTATCGGGAAGGGTGGTATTACCTGGGCATTTTCCTGGAGGAGCAGGGCAAGAAGCAGGAGGCCGAGGCAGCTTTCGCCAAATCCCGGCAGGGGAAACGCTGAGGCGCAAGTTAGCGGCTCACCACCAGAACCACCCGGTTTTTGTGGTCCTCGGTGCGGTAGTAGATGAGGCTGTCGGCCAGAGGGGAGGCAGCACCATCGCCGGGTGTCCCCCCGCCCGGAACGGTGACCAGGGAGAGCCCTCGGAAGCCGGCAGGGTTGAAGGGAGGCGCATCGTCCTCGAACACCAGCCTGAGCTGGGGATGCCGGTCCTCGAGACAGACTGCGATGGCGCCGTGACGCTCTGCACCGTAACCTTCTCCCACCAGGTGTTGAAAGACGCCGGCCGCCGCCTGCTCCAGACGTTCCTGGCGTCCCAGGGAAAGGCCGCGGTCGGTGCCCCACCGCCGGATGAATTCCCGCAGTACCGGGAGGCTTTCCGGACGGCTGCGCAATACCAGGCGTGCAGAGGCGTTGCCGGCGGGCATGGCTGGTGATCCCTCAAAGATTGCCGAATGTTGCTTTTCACCTCGGCTGCTGAGGCCCATAACTTTAACGGGGCTTCACCCATCCGCCCCTTGTGCCGACCCGGAGCGCTTCCCCTTCGCCGGGGGCTGAAAGCGGTCCCGCTCGCTGTAAATGCAACCGCAATATTGCTGCCGATACAGCCCCATGGCCTTGCTGTCGGCCACGCCCTCGGCCCAGCCCACCCGAAAGTCTTCATAATAAAAGGGGATGCCCACCTCCCGGGCCACCTGCTCCCCCACCTCCCGGATCAGGTCGTGCTTCTGAAACTTGCTGTACAGGAGGGTGGTGCTGAATCCTTCAAGATTGCCGCTCCGGGCAATCCGGGCGGCCCGGCTCAGGCGCAGGTAATAACACAACCGGCAGCGCTCCGCCTCCCGGAAGGCCACCAACCTGAGCCAGTCCTCCAGGTCATAGCTCCGGTCCCAGATCACCGGCATACCCGCCTGACCGGCGAACTCCTCCACCGCCTGCACCCGCCGGGCGAATTCCTGATAGGGATGAATGTTGGGATTGAAAAAGCAGCCCCGCACCTCATGCCCCGCCTCCCGGAGCACCCGCACCGGATACACCCCACACGGCCCGCAGCAGAGATGGAGAAGGAGCTTCATGGCTGGCATTGCATTGGTGGGAGGGCAGGGATCTCAGGTCCCTGGCCCTCCCCCCGGATCTCTCAATACTTCATTACCCGCTTCACCACTTCGCCCAATTCGGCGATGGTGGCGCACACTGCCACGCCGGCTTTCTCCAGGGCGGCGATTTTATCTGCGGCCTTGCCGGAGCCGCCGGAGATGATGGCGCCGGCGTGGCCCATGCGTTTGCCGGGGGGCGCGGTCTGGCCGGCGATGAAGGCCACCACCGGCTTGCTGACCTGGGCCTGGATAAAGGCCGCGGCCTCTTCTTCGGCGGTGCCGCCGATTTCGCCGATGAGAACCACCCCTTCGGTGGCCGGGTCTTTCTCGAAGAGCCTCAGCATATCGATGAAGTCGGTGCCGATGATGGGATCGCCGCCGATGCCCACGCAGGTGCTCTGCCCGATGCCCAGGAGGGTCATCTGGTGCACCGCCTCGTAGGTCAGGGTGCCGCTCCGGGAGACCAGGCCCATGGGGCCGGGCTGGTGGATGTGGCCCGGCATGATGCCCACCTTGGCCTGCCCCGGCGAGATGATGCCCGGGCAGTTGGGGCCGATGAGGCGGATGTCCGTGTCTTTGAGCACGTCCATCACCTTCACCATATCCAGGGTGGGGATGCCCTCGGTGATGCAGACGATGACCTTGATGCCCGCGGCGGCGGCCTCGAGGATGGCGTCCGCGGCAAAGGCCGGGGGCACGAAGATGAGGCTGGTGTTGGCGCCGGTGCCGCTCACGGCTTGGGCTACGGTGTTGAACACCGGGATGTCGTCCAGCTTCTGGCCGCCCTTGCCGGGGGTGACGCCGGCCACCACCTTGGTGCCGTAGGCCGCACAGGCCCGGGCGTGGAACGAGCCTTCCTTGCCGGTGATGCCCTGCACCACCACGCGGGTGTCGTTGTTAACCAGTACGCTCATGGGTTTCCTTCCGCAACCAGATTTTGCCCGTCAAAAAGCGTGGGCGCCAGCTCGCGGCCCACAAAATCCTGCAGCCGTTTCTCGGTCAGTTTCACGTATTCCGGGTCTAGCTCATAGCCCACATAGCGCCGCCCGGCCTTCAGAGCGGCGAGGGCCGTGCTGCCGCTCCCCATGAAGGGGTCCAGCACCACCTCCCCCCCGTAGGTGTAAAGCTTTAGGCAACGGTAGGGAAGCTCCACCGGAAAGGGGGCCGGGTGGCCAACCTTCCGGGCGGACTCCGCCGGAAAGCTCCAAACGCTCCGGGTGAACTCCAGAAACTCCTCCCGGGTGATGGTGCTCTCCCGGTCCCTAGGCTTGGGCCGGGCAAAGGCCCCCTTGGAGAAGATGAGGATATATTCGTGCACGTCCCGGAGCGTAGGGTTGGCCGGAGACTTCCAGCTTCCCCAGGCGGTGGAGGCCGCGGCGGAGGCGCCCTTGTCCCAGATGACCTCCCCCCGCATGAGAAACCCCAGGTCCAGCATGTCCCGGATGATGAAGGCGTGCAGGGGGAGGTAAGGTTTCCGCCCCAAATTGGCCACGTTGATGCAGGCCCGGCCGCCGGGCACCAGCACCCGGTGCACCTCGGCCCAGACCCGCTTGAGGAAGGCCAGGTACTCCTCCAGGGTCAAATCCTCGTCATATTCCTTCCCCACGTTGTACGGCGGGGAAGTCACCATGAGGTGCACCGAGCCCTCCGGCAGCTCGCCCATGTCTTCGGAGGATTTCAGGAGAATTTTATTTAAGACTTCCGGCGGCACCGGGTTCTCCCCATAGTCCACCGGGCCGCCTTCCTCTATGCCGGCGAACAGGCGGCTGCCGTAAAAGGCGCGGGCATCGTGGCTCACCCGGCCCGGGCTGCCGAAGGCGCTGGTCTTGGTGCTTTGGCGCTTGGATTTCATGAGTGAGTGCTTTGAGGGAGGGGGCCAGGGGTCACAGACCCCTGCCCCCTCCCTCAAACTCCCTCCCCTCAACCCCTTACTGCTTGCTCCGGGCCCAGGGGGGCACGCCCTGATCGTCCCAGAGGTTCAGGGTCTGGTCGCCCTTCTTCACGTAGTTGGGGATGATGACGGGGTTGCCGCCCATAATCACCCGGGATCCCTTGACCTCCACCTTGTCGCCCTGGGCCAGCTTCAGGCTCTGCTTCTGGTAGTAGTCCTCGGGCCCCAGGTAAACCGCCACGGTCTCCTTGGCGGTCTTGAGGTCCAGGGTGATGCGGCTGGCCACCCCGGGCATGCCCGAGGCGGCGGTGTGCACCGCGGCGATCTCGCCGGTGAGAGTCTCCACGGTCTTGGGGTCGAACATCCGGGCCATTCCGGCGCCCTGGCCGCCCTGTCCCTGGGCCAGGGCCAGGGTGGCGGCGGCAAGCAGCAGGACGGCGATCATGGTAACGATGCCCCATCGTTTCATCACGGTCTCCTTGAGGTTCGTTTTTGGGTGGACGGCGGCTAGGGCTGGTTCGCCTTCGCCGGCGGCTGCGGGCCCCATAGCGGCTGGCCCTGGTCATTGCGGAGCTTAAGGATCTTGTCGCCTTTTTTCACCTGGGCCGCCAGGATAACGGGCCGTCCGTCCAGCCGCAGACGGGAGCCGGTCACCTCCACCCGGTCCAGGGCGGAGATTTTCAGGCCCCGGGACTCCACGAACCAGTTGGGCCCCAACCACACAGGCAGGGTTTCCCCGGCGGTGGACACCTGAATGATTACCAGTTGGGGGGTGGGGTCGTGAACTCCGGGAGACACGGACACCACCAATCCTTTCAGGGTCTCCACGGTTTGCGGGTTGTAATCGAAGGGCGATTTCACCCCTTCCTGGGCCGCGGCCATCGCCGCCGCCAGAAACAGCAAGAAGACCGCCGCCAGGGCGGCACGCCGGGAGGGCGCCCCCTGCCTCATCATCCCTCCTCGTCTCCACCCGGTGATAGGGCTCCGTAGGCTTTTCATGGCCATTCTCCCGGCAGTAAAGCCAGGCGGTGAAGTTGTCTGAATTTCAGCCAAGGCTCGAGCTAGGTCCCCAAAGCCCGGGAGCCGGCCGGTGGTCCCGGGCTCCCCGGGCTCTGCTAGACCAAGGCGGCCACTTTCCGGGCCGCGTCCTGCATGTCCGCGGCCACGGTGAAGGTGAGGCCGCTGTCGTTCAGGAGTCTGCGGCCCTCCTCCACATTGGTGCCCTCCAGCCGGATGATGATGGGCACTTTCACCTGCACCTCACGCACCGCCTGGATGACACCCTCGGCCAGGCGGTCGCAGCGCAGGATGCCCCCGAAGATGTTGATGAGCACGCCCTTGACCCGGGGGTCGGAGAGGATGATGCGGAAGCCGTTGGCCACCATCTCCGCCGAGGCGCCGCCGCCCACGTCCAGGAAGTTGGCGGGCTCGGCCCCCGCCGCCTTGATGAGGTCCATGGTGGCCATGGCCAGGCCGGCGCCGTTCACCATGGCGCCCACGTTGCCGGAGAGGCGGATGTAATTCAGGTGGTGCTTCTTGGCCTCGTGCTCCAGGGGGTCCATTTCCTCGGGGTCGTCCAGGGCGGCCAGGTCGTGGTGCCGGAACAGGGCGTTGTCGTCCAGATTGATCTTGGCGTCCAGGGCCAGCATGGACCCGTTCTTGGTGATCACCAAGGGGTTGATTTCGGCCAGCGAGCAGTCCAGGGCGACGAACATCCGGTAGAGGTTGCTGATGAAACCGGCTGCCGCCTTCATGGCCTCCGGCGCCAGCCCCACCCCGAAGGCCAGGTTGCGCACCTGGTAGGGCATCAAACCCACCGCCGGGTCCACCGCCTCCTTGATGATGGCACCCGGGTCCTTGGCCGCCACCTCTTCGATCTCCATGCCCCCCGCGGCGCTCATCATGATCACCGGCTGCATGAGGCTGCGGTCCACCACGATGCCCAGATACAGTTCGCGGGCAATATCCTGGGCCTGTTCTACCAGGACCTTCTGCACCAGGCGGCCTTCCGGTCCGGTCTGGGGGGTCACCAGGGTCATGCCCAGGATCTGGCCGGCCACCTGCTCCACCTCATCGGGGGTGGCCGCAGGTTTGATGCCGCCGCCCTTGCCCCGGCCGCCGGCATGGATCTGGGCCTTCACCACAAAAGGGCCGGACTCCAGTCCCTCGGCCACCCCCCGGGCCTCCTCCGGGGTTTCCGCCACCCCCCCCGCCGGCACCGGCACATTGAACTTCGCCAGCAACTCCTTGCCCTGATACTCATGAATCTTCATGCGGGTTCCTTTCTGACCTGACGTGCCAGGGAGGGAGCCGGGCGCTGCCAACCCCCTGCCCGTTCCGACGACCTCCCGCCTCTTGCCATGGTTGGGAGGGAGGTTTGCGGGCGGCCCGAAAAAACCCTGCCGCCCTGAGCCTGTCCTTCAACTATCCCTTCACCGCCTCCTGCACCCGGGTGATGGCCCGGCAGCGGCCGTCGCCCTGGATATCCAGAAGAACGCCGTGTAATTGCACATTGGCGGCAGCCACCTTGAAGGGCTGGGGCCGCTGGGTGAGGAAGCGTTCCAGGATGATCTCTTTTTTCATGCCGATGACCGAGTTTACCGGCCCGGTCATGCCCGCGTCGGTGATATAGCCGGTGCCCCCGGGCAGGAGGCGCTCGTCCGCCGTCTGCACGTGGGTGTGAGTGCCGATGACGGCGCTCACCCGGCCGTCCAGATACCACCCCAGGGCCAGCTTTTCGCTGGTGGCCTCGGCGTGCACATCCACCACGATGGTCTTGAGGTGGGCCGGCAGTTCCGACAACACCCGGTCCACGGTCCGGAAGGGGCACTCCAGGGGGTTCATGAAGACCCGGCCCTCCAGGTTGATGATGGCGGCCGGCAGACCCGCGGCGGTCTCCACGATGGCGTGGCCCACCCCGGGGGTGCCCGGAGGGTAGTTGGCGGGCCTGAGCAGGCGGTCGGTCTCCTGGAGGTACGGAACGATCTCCTTATGCTTCCAGATGTGGTTGCCGCTGGTGAGGAGGTCAATCCCCTGGTTCAGCAGTTCTTCAGCCACCTGGGGGGTGATGCCGATGCCGCCGGCGGCGTTTTCGCCGTTGGCCACCACCAAATCAATGAGCCAGCGGTCCACCAGCCGGGGGACCAACTCCTCCACCGCCCGCCGCCCGGGAGAACCCACGATGTCGCCGATGAACAAAATCCGCATGCCGGACCTACCGGGCGTAATCCACCGCCCGGGTCTCCCGGATAACGGTAACTTTGATCTGGCCGGGGTAAGTGAGCTCCCGCTCGATCTTCTTGGCCACATCCCGGCTGAGGAGCGCCGCCTCTTCGTCGTTCACCTTGTCGCTTTCCACGATGAGGCGAATCTCCCGACCGGCCTGGATGGCGTAGCTTTTACTGATGCCGTTGAAAGAGCGGGCGATCTTTTCCAGGGCTTCCAGGCGCTTGATGTACGTTTCCAGCATCTCCCGGCGGGCCCCGGGCCGGGCCCCGGACAGCGTGTCGGCCGCCTGCACCAGCACCGCCATGACGCTCTCGGTAGGTACGTCCTCGTGGTGTGCGGCGATGGCATGCACCACCTTGGTGGATTCGCCGTAGCGCTTGGCCAGGTCGGCGCCGATGAGGGCATGCACCCCCTCGGCCTCGTGGTCCACGGCCTTGCCGATGTCGTGGAGCAACCCCGCCCGTTTGGCCTGCTTTTCATTGAGGCCCAACTCCGCCGCCATGATGCCGCAGAGATAACTGACCTCAATGGAGTGCTGCAGAACATTCTGGGCATAACTGGTGCGGTATTTGAGCTTGCCCAGCAGTTTGATGAGGTCAGGGTGCAGCCCGTGCACCCCGGTGTCGAAGGCGGCTTCCTCGCCGGCCTCCCGGATGCTCGTGTCCATTTCGGCGGTCACCTTCTCCACGATCTCTTCAATGCGGCCCGGGTGAATGCGACCGTCGGCGATGAGCCGCTCCAGGCTGCGGCGGGCCACTTCCCGGCGGATGGGGTTGAAGGCGGAAAGGATGACGGCTTCGGGGGTGTCGTCGATGATGATGTCCACGCCGGTGGCCGCCTCCAACGCCCGGATGTTCCGGCCTTCCCGGCCGATGATGCGACCCTTCATCTCTTCGTTGGGCAGGGCCACCACGCTCACCGTCTGCTCGGTCACGTAATCGCTGGCATAGCGTTTGATGGCCAGGGCGATGACCTCCTTGGCCTTGCGGTCCGCCATTTCCCGGGCCTCAGTGTCGATGCGCTTCACCATCCGGGCGGCTTCGATGCGCACCTCCCGCTCCATGGTCTTCAGGAGCAGATCCTTGGCCTCGGCCGCGGTCATGCCGGCCAACTGTTCCAGGCGGGCGTTCTGTTCGGCCAGGAGTTTCTGGTAGTGCTCCTGTTGTTCCGCCAGGTCTTTTTCCAGATTGGCGGTGAGCTTCTGCTTGCGGTTGAGTTCCGCTTCCCGTTCTTCCAGGGCCGCGGCTTTTTTCTCCAGATTTTCTTCTTTATGAAGGAGCCGGCGTTCGATTTGGTTGAATTCCTGTCGGCGTTCCTGGGTCTCCTGGTCGAATTCCTGCCGCAGGAGAAACAGTTGCTCCTTGGACTGGACCCGGGCCTCTTTCTTGATGTTCTCCGCCTCTTTGCGGGCATCATCGAGAATCTTCTTTCCCAGCGCTTCCAGCGAGGCGACATGGGAATCGATGAGATACTTGCGATAGAAAAAGCCCGCCACAAATCCCAGTCCCCCCAGGAGCGCGGCGATGAGCAGATAAACGACTATATACATAGGGATTGACCCTTTTGCGGAAAGATATGATGCACCCGAGCGGGTCGTCCGGCCGCTCCAGTGGTCTTGTGGCCTCAAAAATGCTCAAGACCCACGTCGTGGTTCACATAAAGGAGGGAAACCTTAGGCTCCGGAAGGGCGGTCAAGGAAGCAAGGGGATGAGAAACACCGGGAACCGGCCGCCGGCCGCGCTGGATAACCGCAACCGGGCGAAAGTCCGGAAGGTGCCGTGGCAAACTGCAGGTCGTCACTCCTTATCGGCGAATTTTCTCGACGCCATTCCCTGCCCCAGGGTCGGGAGCCATGGCGTCAGGAGCCTGATGCCTTTATAATGAACCGCAGCGGCGCTCTTTCCGCTCCGGGGTAATTTCCGTCTCCCTTGACCTTGTCCTTTCCATTCCCGGTTCCGCCACGGGTGTGGGCCGCCGGTGGCGCGCCTTCCCTCCCCGATGGCCTCTGTCTTCAAGGGCCCGGGGGTGCTGCCGAGGCGTGGACTTCCAGCCTCTTGAGCAAACGCCGAGAGCGCTCGTCAATCTCGGCCTTGAACTGCCGATGTTCCTCCCTGATTTCCATAGTTTCGCAGGCCAGATTCAAGGCTGCCAGGATGGCCAGATCGGCCAAGGGGCTGGCGGGAAACACCTTCTGCAGTTCTCGCAACTGCTGGTCAACCATACGGGCCACTGCCTGTAGGGCCTCCGGCGGCATACTGCTCTGGAGTGCCAAGTGCCTGCCCAGGATTTCCACCATGACCTGTTCCGCCACCGTCCAAACCTTAGGCCGATTCACCGAGATCCATGATCTTCAGCCGATTGAGAATCCTATCCACCCGTTCCCGAACCAGGTCCCGTTCCCGGGTGAGTCGGTCCAGGGAGGTTTGGGCTTCCTTCAGGGCCTGCTCTCTGGCGGCCAAGGCCGCTTTCAGTTCGACGTTGGCCCGCTTCAGGCCCTCCACCTGCCCCAAGATGGCGTCCAGTTTCTGTTCCAGCTCGGCAAACAGCTCGGTTACCACGCCTTCCCCCCTGGCATACTTCAATGATTGTGCGCTTGCAAAGTGCAAAAGTCAAGCATTTTTCCCGGCCTCCGGGCGCTTGGAGTCCGAAGCCGGAGCAGTCCCTTCCCCCAAATCCTGTCAGCCGAACCCATCAGCCGCTTCCGGGAGCCGGCAGCACCGCCCGCCGCAGCTTGGCCGCCAGATCGGTGAAGCGCCGCACCGGCCGGTCATTGGCGATGGCCATGCCCACGGCTCTTTTGCTTCCCAGCAGCACCAGCATCCGGCGCCCCCGGGTGAGGGCGGTGTAGAGCAGGTTGCGCTGCAGCAGCAGGTAATGCTGGGTGGTGAGCACCAATACCACCGCGGGAAACTCACTTCCCTGGGCCTTGTGCACCGTCATGGCGTAGGCCAGGGTGAGCTCCTCCCGCTCGGCGGTCTCATAAGGCACCAGGCGGCCCTCGAAATTCACGGTGAGGCGCTGGGTTTCCGGGTCATAATCCCATACCAGGCCCAAGTCGCCGTTGAACACTTCTTTGAAGTAGTTGTTCCTGAGCTGCATCACCTTGTCGCCGCGTCGCAGGTGGCGGTCGCCGAAGGGGAAGACCCGGCCGTCGGGATTGAGGCGGCGCTGGAGGTCGTGGTTCAGGGCCCCCACCCCCAAGGGACCGCGGTGCATGGGGGTGATGACCTGGATGTCCCGCAGGGGATGGAAGCCATATTCCTCGGGGAGGAACTCGCAGACCAACCGCACCAGCTCCCGGTGGGTCTCCTCGGGGTCCGCCAGTTCCTGAAAGACGAAATCCCCCGCCCCGAATTCCCTGACCAGGACAGGAAATTCCCCCTGATTCACCCGGTGGGCGTTCACCACGATGAGGCTTTCCCGGGCCTGGCGGTAGATGCGGGTCAGCCGCACCACCGGCACCGCCCCGGCATCAATGACATCCTTCAGGACATTGCCGGGGCCCACCGAGGGCAGCTGGTGGACGTCCCCCACCAGCAGCAGGCGGGCGTCGGGGGGCACCGCCTGCAGCAGGTGGTACATGAGAAAGATATCCACCATGGACATCTCGTCCACGATAATGACGTCCGCCCGCAACGGTTCGGCGGGATTGCGCCGGAAGCCGCCGGTCTGGGGCGAAAATTCCAGGGCCCGGTGAATGGTCAGAGCCTCGGCCCCGGTGGTCTCGGCCAGACGCTTGGCGGCCCGGCCGGTGGGCGCCATCAGGAGCACCCTGGCCCCCAGCCGCCGGCCCAAGTCCAGAATACAGCTCACGATGGTGGTCTTGCCGGTGCCGGGGCCGCCAGTGATGACCAGCACCTTTTCCCGGCAGGCGGCCAGCACCGCCCGGGTCTGCTCCTCGGAGAGGGTGAGCTTCCGCTCCTGCTGGACCCGGTCCAGGAGTTCCCCCAGGTGCAGGGGCGCCGACTCCCCGGGGGTGGCTTTGAGATTGGCCAGCCTGCGGGCCACCCCCGTTTCGGCCACAAAAGCCGGCTTTTTATAGACTCCCTCCCCTTCGGCCAGCTCCTCAACCACCACCCGGCCCGCCCGCACCATGCTCTCAAGGGCCCGACACAACGACTCATGGGGCACCTGGAGGAGTTCCCGGGTCTGGTTCAGCAGTCGTTCCCGCGGCAGATAGACGTGGCCGTCCCCCGCACCTTCGTCCAGCACGTGGAGCAGGCCGGCGGCCAGGCGGGCCGGAGCCAGGGGGTCCAGGTTGAGGCGGCCGGCCAAACGGTCGGCAGTGGCGAAGCCGATGCCGTCCACCTCCAGGGCCAACTGGTAGGGGTCGGTGGTGGCCACTTCCAGGGCCCGGTCGCCGTAGTGTTTATAAATCCGGGTGGCAAAGCCCAAGCCCAGACCCAGGCCCTGGAGGCCCACCAGGACCCTGCGGGCCGCCTGTTGGCCCTGCCAATTCCGGGTGATCTGCTCAATGCGCCGGCGGCCCAGCCCCTTCACCTCAGCCAGGCGCTCCGGGGTCTGGTCGATAACCTCCAAGGTTTCGGAACCGAAGTGCTCCACCAGGCGCCTGGCGGTCTCCGGGCCCACCCCCTTGATGAGGCCGCTGGCCAGGTATTTCTGGATGCCGGCCACCGTGGCGGGCAGGACGGCATACCACCATACCACCTGAAATTGCTCCCCGAAGCGGGGGTGCCTCGCATAGCGGCCCTTGACCTGGAGTTCCTCTCCTTCCTTGACGCCGGCCAGCGCCCCCACCAGGATGACCGGCTGCCGGCGGCCCTTGATCTTGAAGCGCAGCACCGCATAGTGATCCTCCGGCGCGGCGAAGATCACCCGGTCCACCACCCCTTCCAGGGCCACCAGGGGGTCAGCAGGGGTATCTGAAGAAGGGGGCAGGTTCGGTATGGTCACCCGGAGAGCCTCACGAACGGATCTTGGCCATGGCCATGATAAAGACTGGCAGCGCGTTTTAAAAATATCTTCACAGGTGTGGGCCCGAAATCCCCCCTCCCCTCAGGGGACGGGATAGGGGAAGGGAGCATGGAGGCGTGGAATTTATCAGAGCGTTCATCACTCCCACCTTCTCCCTGCCCCATCAAGGGAGGAGGAAACCAGAGGGATCCTTCCTCCTCAAGGGGTTCCTGACATTACTCCTTAGAAGGCTGGGGGCGACCCCGTTGGGGATTTTCCCCTGCCTTCGAAAAAAGACAGGGGTGCCCAACGCGGTACCCCTGTCATGGAAGGCGAGGGCGAGTCGGCTGGCCTATCGCCCCTCTCCCGCCGGTTCGGTTATGATTTTCTGGCTGACGCCTCGGCCCAACGCCACCCGACCGCCATTGACGCCCACGATGACCAGGCCGCGGTTGTTTTGAATAACCTCCACTTCCTGGCCCAAATTCAGTCCCAGGGCCATGAGGCGGGCCCGCAGCATCCGTCCCCCCTGGTAGCCGATGATGCACACCCGCTGGCCGGGGGTGACGGCCGCCAGAAGCTGGCTGACCTCTTTGGGATGCGTTACCATGGCTCCTTCTCCCGGAAAGCGGCCTCGGGCGAGGCGCCGGGTTCCTTGAGGCAGGCCCGGCAATAGCCTTTCACCTCCAGGTTGTGGCTGACCACCGTGTAGCCGTACTCCTGCCAGAGTCTGATGCCCAGGCAAGCCAGACCCGGTTCCTCGAACTCCCGCACCTCCCCGCAGGCCAGGCAGCGGAGGTGGTGGTGATGGTCGTGGCCGTAAATGTGTTCATAATGCCAGTGCCCGTCGGTGAAGTCCACTTCCCGGATGAGGCCGCAGTCAATGAACAGCGGCAAGGTTCGGTAGATGGAGGCCTTGGACACCTTGGAGCCTTTCTGCTTGAGGCTGAGGTAGAGACTGTCCACGTCAAAATGCTCATGGGTGGCGAAGATCTCGGCCAGAATCTGCTCCCGCTCCGGGGTTCGCCTCAAACCCCGGGATCGGATATATTCTAAAAAGATGTCCTTTTCGGACTTCATAAGCCGCCCGCCCGCGTATAATCTTTATTGAGTATTAATTGCTACAATAACCCCAAACCCTGAAGCTGTCAAGACCACCGGCAGCCGCGAGAGGCCCTGAAGCCTGTGAACCACCCCCCGGAAGCACCTCGGCTGGAACGGCTGACCGCCCTCCATGATCTGGAGCGGTCCCTGGGACTGGTCTTCGCCAACCCCGGCCTGCTGGACCAGGCGCTGCGCCACAGCTCCTATGCCCATGAAAACCCCCAAAGCGGCCCCAGCAACGAGCAGTTGGAGTTTTTGGGGGATGCCGTGTTGTCGCTCACCGTGAGCCATCTGTTGCTGGAAACCTTCCCGGACAGCCCGGAAGGCGAGCTGTCCCGGCGGCGGGCAGCCCTGGTGAACGCCCGGCAGCTGGCGGCCCTGGCCCGGGAGCTGAAGCTCGGGGATTATCTGATGTTGGGCAAGGGGGAGGAGCATCAGGGAGGCCGGAAAAAACCCTCCCTGCTGGCCGACGCCCTGGAAGCGGTGTTGGCCGCGGTCTTCCTGGACGGCGGCCTGACTGCGGTGACCCCGCTCATTCGCACCTGGTTCATGCCGTTGGTGGCCGCCCAGGGGGAACCGCTCTTTGAGGACGCCAAGACCGCTTTGCAGGAACTGGCCCAGGCCCGGGGCGAACCGCCCCCCGCCTACCAGCTCCTGGAGGAAAGCGGCCCCGGCCACCGGCGGTTTTTCCGGATGGAGGTGCGGCTGGGAGGCCGCAGCCTGGGAGTGGGCACCGGACCCAGCAAAAAACAGGCGGCCCAGGCGGCGGCCCGCCAGGCCCTGGCCCTCCTGCGACAGGAGGCGGCGCCTCCCTAAGGCCGGCGGCAGGGGATGCCGGACCGTGGGGGGAAAGGTTCCCGGAGCAGGTGCAGACCACCGTCCACTCCTGCCCCGGTGCGGGTGTGGAAGGGACTACCGGGGCCGGCGACCCCAGCCCCGAGCTCAATCGATTTTCTTGAAGGTCTTGCCCTTGGCGTTGCAGACCGGGCAGTTGTCGGGCACCGTTTCCTCCACGGTGTAGCCGCAGACGGGACAGACGTAAATATCCACCAGCTTTTTCTCTTCCATGGTCCGGAGGGCTTTTTCATACAACTGGGCGTGGACTTTCTCCACTTCGTTGGCAAACTGAAAAGAGCGTAACGCCTCTTTTTCTCCTTCGGCTTGGGCGTCGGCGATCATCTGGGGATACATGTGCTTGAATTCGTGGGTTTCCCCATGGATGGCCTCTTCCAGGTTGGCCTTGGTAGTGCCGATGCCTTTCAGAGCCCGCAGGTGGTTGTGGGCGTGGATGGTTTCGGCCTCCGCCGCAGCGCGAAACAGCCGGGCTATCTGGGGGTAGCCTTCCTGTTCGGCTTTGGCGGCAAATGCCAGGTATTTCCGGTTGGCTTGGGACTCACCGGCAAATGCCTCTTTGAGGTGCTCCGTGGTCTTGCTCATGTCTGTTCTCCTAAGACTCACTTTCCAGTTTCATGGGCACGCCGCAACAGACCAACTGGCCGCCGCCAGCCTCAATAACCTTGACCTTGTTCCCGCAGATCTTGCACACATAGGTTTGTCCTACTTGGGTCGGCATCCGCACTCCTCCTTATGCATTGACAGTATTTTCCTGGCAGGTGCGGCAGACTCCCCAGACGGCCAGTGACTGGCTTTCCACCCGGAATCCCTCCGGGAGTTGCTCCGGGGCGATCCTGATCAGGGGAAAATCACCCTCCAGATCGTAAATGTGATGACAACGGCGGCAAATGAGGTGGACGTGATGATGGGGCTGCCCATCATAGCGGGCCGCCTCGTGGAGGGGATTGACCTTGATGATCAGGCCCTTCTCGTGCAAGACCTCCAGGGTCTTGTACACCGTGTTGAAGGAAATGGCCGGGTGCTGCCGGCGAACCTCCTGATAGATCTGTTCCGCCGTGGGGTGATCGCGCCGCGTCGTCAGGGTGGCTAAAACCGCCAACCTCTGGGGCGTGACGGAGATCTTGTGCTGCCGCAATTTCTGGATGAGATGTTTCATTATTTTTATTAAATAATAACTGTTCCTGCCTTGTCAAGAGGAGATAAAAATTCCCTTTTTTAATCAGCCGCACTTCCTGCCGGGAAGCGAGCACCAAGCGTGGCCGACGGGTCCCTGGACCGCCTCGGCGGCTCCCGCTCCAGGCTCCTGTCCGTCGCCAAAAATCTCCCTTTAGAAATAATAGGTCAGGCCGGCTTGGACCAGGTGAACGTCGAAAGCAGGGTTCTCGGTATAAAGTCCGGCGTTGGAGGAGTGGCGATAACGGTAGGCCACTGTGAGTGACCATTGGGGAGCAAGGGCGATCTCCACCCCGGCGCCTGCCTGCGGGGTGAAATTGAAGTGGTGGGAGACGTCGGGGGTGTCGATGAATTCTCCGATAATGCCGGCGCCGCCTTCCACAAACAACAGGGCCCGCCTGGCCACCGGGTAGCTCAGTTTCAGCAGCGGGGTGAGGCCCAGTTCACAGCCGGTATGGGAGGCTTCGGCCACTGCGAAGATGCCCTCCAGCGCCACCGTCACCCCCACCCCCGCCCAGCGGGGATTGCCGGGCCCCACCAGCACCCAACCGAAGCGCGGCATGATGCCGTGGAGGCGGACATTGCCATCCCAAATGGCCCGGCCGGATACCAGCCGCAAACCCAACTCATGGTGGAATTTGGCAAAGTCGAACTCCGCTGCCTCAACGGAACCCGCTCTGAGGCTGGCGGCCAGTACTGCCAGGACCAGGCCCATCCTGAGAAGCTTCGTGCCCACCGGTGTCATCCTTCAGGATCGTTAAGGGCCCATCATAGGGGCTATCACCTGAAAAGTAAACCCCCTGAACCGCCTACCTGACCTCCAACAGAATCTCACAGCGCCTGGCCGGCGGCACCTGCTGTTCCCATGGGCGGCGGTAGGCCAGGGCGAGCCTGGTTTTTCCGCGCCCCACCGTCCTGAAAAGCCAGGTTTTGGCCACCGGCCCGCCCACTTGCGGCTTTTCCCCGAGGCCCACCGTGGTCACTTCCAAAACTTCCAGCCGTTTTCGGTCCAGCGCCACCGGCTCCCAGACAAAGCCGGTGCCGCCCTGCTCCTCCAGGGTAAGCCGGCACAGGCCTCCCAGGGAAAGACTCCGGGTCTGTCCGCAGTCTCGCTCCGTCAACTCCAACATGCCCGACTCCGTGGCCAGCCCGCCCGACGGCCAGGCCATGGCCACCAGGACCGCCAAAATCCAACTCCCCCACAGCATCGCCGCCACCCGCAACCTCCACCCACCCTTCGATGGCCGGCCCTCTCCCGAGACCCCTCCGGGAGGAGGGGGGACCCCTCCTTCCTCCCGGCCTCCAGGGACATCCACCGATTAAGGCCGCGCTCCATCCCCGGGTCTCTTTCAGCCGCATGGCCATCATAGCATGACCGGCTGGCTCCCCCTAAGAGAAAATCCCGGGAGCCGGGAAACCGGGGGAAGTTCAAAATCTTGGCGGGGCCGGGGGGTAGGCGGTGAACCCGGGATTAAGGATAACTGATAATTATCATTATCAATTATGACCTGGAGCCGCAATCGCCCCGCCACTTTCGCCCCGGTCTGTCGGCGGCTCCGGCTGAAGGGGCCCCAGGCGGCAGGTTCTGGAATGCGGGGGGCTGGCGGCCAGCAGGCCTCGTTTCTCCCTGGGGCTGGCAAGAATGTTCAAGGAAATAAGGCAGTTAAACCAGGGCAAAACAGAGCCTGGCGCCGGTTGGGGAATCCTGGCGGCGCGGCCCCGGAGCTGGGGGGAATTTTTATGTTCATAGAATAGAACATGCATTTTATTTCTGTTCAGAAAGTCATACATTAAAGTCAAGCTGAGGCCGAGAGCAGTATTTTATATAATAATTACATTATGTTGTGCTCTGGTATCAACCTTGCACGTTATGTACGGCAAGCACGCATACCCGGTTCCGGCCATCGGGCCTCAGTCATGGCGGACTCCCTGGCTCGCCGAAGCTGATCCCGTAAATGGCTGACACAGCCAGGAGAGCGATTTTCGGAGACCTTAACCAGCCCGTTCCGTCCCCCGCCCCCAGTAGCTTTCGCCGACTCCAGTTCCCCACCGGCGCCTCGGGCCAACGATCACCCAGGAATGAGCCAACCAGCCCCACCTTTCTTACGCAAGGGGATCTGCCATGCCTGAAACCAAGGAATTCTTCCTCCACCTGAGCGTCCAGGAGTTCCAACGGGCGCTGGCCATTTACCTCGATGGGGATACAGAGGAGGCGATGCACTTTATCAAGGCAAAGATCGTGGATACCTTTTTGGTCCATGCCTGCAAGCGCTCCCCGGGGTTGACCCTGGGGGATGCCGCCTGCCGCGTGCGCAAATGCCGCACCTCCTGTTGTCGTACCGGCAACAACCGGAAGCTTTGAGGAGCGCCATCATGGTGTCGCACCTGCAATACAGCAAATTCGCCACCCTGCGAAATGGCCGGAAGGTGGAAATCCGACCTCCCAGGGAGGAGGATCGCAGCGGCCTCGTCAGTTTTTTGCAGCGCACGTCCCATGGGGAGGTGCAATTCTGCAAGGAAGACATCAAGAGCCCCATGGTGTTGGACGACTGGCTGGGAACCCAGGATTCCCGGCGGACCATCCCGCTGGTGGCCATCGACCTGGAGGAGTCCCGCCCGGTGGGCAGCATCAATCTCAGGTGTGGCCAGTATGCCGATCTCAAGGTGGGCGATATCCAGCAGATTGTGGTGGATAAGGTTTTCCAGGGGCTGGGGTTGGGGTCGCTCTTGTTGGATTCCCTGATCTATCTGGCCCTGAAGGCTAGGCTCAACTGGCTGAAGGCCGAGGTGGTCACCGATTTGAAGGCCGTGGTCAGGGCCTTTGAATCACGGGGGTTTAAGACCAAAGTCATCCTGGAGGATTACTTCGTGGATCTTCAGGGGAATACCTATGACGTGATCCTCTTGATGCTGTCGCTGGCAGAGATGAAAGAGGATTTTTAGCAGTCCGGGGAGCCCCCGGGCGCCGAGCCCCGGCCCCGTTGCCGAGGGTCTCCGGCGTTATTTTTTGGCCTGGAGGACGGCGAAATATTCAATGGCCGCCTGGGCCAAGGCCGGAATGGTATAGGACGCGGGCTGCACCTGCGGGGTGATGCCGTATTCCTCCAGGGTGGCCGCGGTGATGGGGCCGATGGCGGCCACTACCGCCCTGCCGGCCAACTCCCGGAACTTCCTCTCTCCCACCAAGGCCGCAAAGTTGTGTACCGTGGCCGAACTGGCGAAGGTCAAGAGGTCCACCCCACCCTGTTCGATGACCGCCCGGGCTTCGGCAGGAATCTCCCGAGGCCGACCCATCCGGTAGACAGGCACTACGTCCACCTCCGCCCCGGCCTGGACCAGCAGGCGGGGGAGGGCCATCCGGGCCTCCTCCGCCCGCGGGAGGAGGATCCGCGCCCCCGGCTCCAGGTGGGAGAGCAGGGCCTCGGCCAGGTCTTCGGCCACAAAGCGCTCCGGCACCACCTCCGGCACCAGCCCATGCCCCCTAAGGGCGGTGGCGGTGGCCGGACCGATGGCCGCCAGTTTCCTGCCCCCCAGGGCCCGCACGTCCAGCCCTTGGTCAAACAGTCGGCTCATGAAGGCTTCCACCCCGTTGGCGCTGGTGAATATCACCCATCGGTAGCCGGCCAGCTCCCGCAGGGCCCGATCCAGAGGGCCCCAATCCTGGGGAGGTCTGATCTCCAGCGTGGGGATTTCCAGGACCTGGGCTCCGGCCTGGGTGAGGAGGCGGGACAGGGCGCTGGCCTGTTCCCGGGTGCGGGTCACCACCGCGATTTTCCCCCATAAGGGGCGTCGCTCCCACCACGCCAGACGCTCCCGGAGGGCCGCCACCTCACCCACCACCAGGATGGCGGGCGGGGTGATGCCCGCCTCCCGGGCGCGCGGCGCGATGTCTGCCAGGGTGCCGACGACGGTGCGCTGGGTCAGGAGGGTGCCGGACTGGATCACCGCCGCCGGGGTTTGCGGGGCGCGCCCCCCGGCCAGCAGCCTGCTGCAATTGTCCGCCAGGTTCTTCACCCCCATGAGAAAGACCAGGGTTCCCTGGTTTTGGGCCAAGTTGTCCCAGGGAATGTCGCTTTTCCCCTTGGTGGGGTCTTCATGGCCGGTGATGAAGGTCACCAGGGCCGCCAGACCCCGATGGGTTACCGGGATGCCGGCATAGGCCGGCACCGCCACGGCGGCGCTCACCCCCGGCACCACCTCGAAGGGCACCCCGGCGGCGGCCAGGGCCTCGGCCTCCTCGCCGCCCCGGCCGAACACAAAGGGGTCGCCGCCCTTGAGGCGCACCACCACCGACGCAGCGGCGGCCTTGGCCACCAGCAACCGGTTGATGTCCTCCTGCGGCAGGGCATGGGCCCCGGCTTTCTTGCCGACGTAGATCAGCTCGGCGCCGGCCGGCGCCTCTTTCAGCAGCTCCGGGCTGGCCAACTGGTCATAGACCACCACCTCGGCCCGGCGCAACACTTCCAGGCCCTTAAGGGTGATGAGCCCCGGATCGCCGGGCCCCGCTCCCACCAGATAGACTTTTCCTTTCATATTCCTGATTATACCAGTATCATAGGCTCAGACAGAGACCTTTTCGCGCGGTTGCCGACAGGCCTCCGGGGGTTCCCCGGCTGCTCCACCTTGCCATTCGTACGGGGTTTCAGGGAGTATGGAACCATCCTTCACCTGCCCGGGGTGCGGCAAAAAGCTGGACCCCCGGGGCCATGCTGATTTGATCTGCGACGGCCGCATCTGGTGCGACCTCTGCCACCGCTATCCCCGCCTGCTGCTCACCCCCCGGACCCTGGAGGAACTCGAAACCTGGAATCAGCGCCTTTGCCAGGCCTTTGGTTGGGAGCCGCCCGCTTTGCGCCTGTTGGAGCCCCCCACGGCCGACCCGCCCCTTTTGCCGGTGACGGCCAAAATCCTGATGGCCGAGGCCCACCACGGCCGCGGGCTCATCACCTTTTACCCCCCGGGGTTGCGGCTGCTCACTCTCTGCCACGAATTGGCCCACCTGATGACCGGCCAGGACCACACCCCCCACTGGGCCGAAACCCTGGCCCGGCTGGTGGCCTGGGTCAAAGAGAGGCTGCCCGAAGACCACTACACCGCCGGCATCTACGTCAACCTCCTCAATTCCCGCTAACGCGTGGCGAAATCTTGGTTGGGGAAAAGGGGCCGGGGGTCTTGAGAATCCTGCCCCCCCCTATCCCCCAACCCTTATCGGGGGTTGGGAGGGAGATCGAAGCAAGGGCTGGGGAGCCCGGCTCCTCCGCGCTCCCCCCAAAACCTATGGCACTTTTGTCAGATATGGCAGGCCCGGCGGTTTTCGATGCGCTCCACGATGACCCGGTATTTCTCATGGATCATCCTCCGGTCGAACTCGTACATTGCCGCCAGCATGGCGTCTTTTTCCGCCTGGCTGAAGTAATCCATGACCGGGGGGAAAAACAGTTTGTCTTCCTTTTCGATGTGCCTGGGGTAAAGGGTAACGATGCCCTCAAGGTGAGCCAGGATGCGGTTGACGGCCTCCGGGTCCTGCCGCAGGTAATCCTCCTTGGCCCGCACCAGACTGGCGGTCAGCTCCCGGGCCCGCCCGTGCTCGGCGGTCAGTTCCTCTCTGACCCGTCGGTCCTCGGGCTTCAGGTCTTTTTTCGCCAGTTCGGCGAAGAGGATTTCCTCTTCCTTGCCGTGGTGACAGCGGTCGGCATAGGTGCGGAGGAAGTCCACCGCGGTGTCGATGAAGACCGGGTCCACAAAGGCAAATTCCGGGTCCACCGCCACATTGCTTCGAATGCGCTCCAACTCCTGGCTGATGAGGTGAATCATGCGTTCGATCAACCGGTGCTCCGCCATCAAAGGCCCGATGGGCAACATAGGCGCCTCCTTGAGGATGGTTGGGGAAGGACTGGGGGAACGCAGTCCTCCCCGCCCTCCCCCCTAGACTCATATCTTCACCAACTCGTATTCCCGGATGCCCATGCCCAGCTGCTGGGCATATTCCAGTTGCAGGGCCCAGTCGATTTGGGGGTAGATGTCCCTGAACTTGTCGCTGCCCGGCGCCAGGTCCTTCAGTTGTCCGCCGGGTAGGCCCGGGGCTTGGATCACCAAGTCGGCTGCGGCCTGGTCGATGGCCACCGGATCGCAAGAGGCCAGGACGCCGAGGTCGCTCACCACCGGGAAGTCGTTGAACCCATAGCAGTCGCAAGCGGGCGACACCTGGGTCACAAAGCTGATGAACAGGACCCGGTCCTTTTTATTCAGGAGCACCCCGTAAGCGTATTCCACCATCTTTTTGAGAAAAATCGGGATGGCCTCATTCCACTGGATCTGGATGTTGCCGTAGGGGCACACCGCGATGCATTCGGCGCAGCCCACGCACTTGGCGGGGTCGATAACCGCCTTCCCGGTCTCCGGGTTGAGGAGGATGGCCTCAGAGGCGCAGTGGGCCACACAGTCGCCGCAACCGGTGCACTTTTTCTCGCTGATCACCGGCGCGATGTTGCTGTGTTGGGCCAGCTTGCCCTTCCGGGAGGCGCCCCCCATGGCCAGATTTTTGAGCGCCCCGCCGAAGCCCGCCATTTCGTGCAGCTTGAAGTGGCTCATGACCACCAGGCCCTCGGCCTCATGTACCGCCTGGGCCACAAAGACCGTCTGAAACTGCTCCTGGTTGATTTCCACCTCCACTTCGGCCTTGCCGGTAAGCCCGTCGGCAATGATGATGGGCGCCCGGGTGACCGCGTAGGCAAAGCCGTTTTCGATGGCGGTGGTGAGGTGGCTCACGGCCTCCAGGCGGGTACCCAGGTAGAGGGTGTTGGAGTCGGTGAGGAAGGGGTTGGCGCCCCCGGCCCACAACTCGTCCACCACCAGGCGCACAAAGTTGGGGCGGATGTAACTGGTGTTCCCTTTCTCCCCGAAATGGAGTTTCACCGCGACGAGCGGCCGCTTCTTTTTGCGCTGGATGATGCGCTTCACTTCCAAGGCTTTCAGGAGCTTGCCAAATTTCTGGAAGTTGGTTTCCTTGAGGGAGGCGCGCAAATCCATGAAATATACGGTACTGGGCATCGGGATCACCTTTGGTTGGTTTAAAGGTTCGGGATGGCGTTGCATCCTGGCGGCGCCGGATGGCGGCGAGGTCCGTCTGCAGCTCCCTCCCGGCGCCGTTCAACCCGCCCCCGGTATTTGCGCCAAGTTTTAAGTCAGAGTGGGAAACAAGTCAAGCCACAGATTCCAACGGAGCCGGGAACCCAAAAACCGGTCTCATCGCTTTCGGTTCAGTTGGCCTCTAACAGGCTGTTGAAAAACTCTTTTATGCATGACCCTAGAAAATCGCAGGGCATAACTGCCTTAACAAGTGTTCTAGTCAATGATAACAATATGTTATCTAAAGACAGCGATTATGCGGGGCGACGACAGCCATCAGGACGCCATTTACAGTTATCTGTCCCCGGAAGCCCGGGTGCCCAATGACCATCCCTTGAGACCGCTGCGGCAGCTGGTGAACCAGGCCTTGCGGGAGCTCTCCCAGGACTTTCAGGCCATGTACTTAAGAGAGGGACGCCCCGCTATTGCCCCTGAGAAGCTGCTTAGGACCCTACTCCTCCGGGTATTGTACACCATCCGCAGCGAGCGGTTGTTGATGGAACCACTGGATTACCACCTCCTGTCCCGCTGGTTTGTGGGCCTGTCCATGGACGACCAGGTCTGGGACCATTCCGTCTTTTCCAAGAATCGGGAGCGCTTTCTCGCTTCGGACCTGGCCGCAACCTTTTTCGGACGCCTCAAAGAGCACGCTGCCCAAGCCGGATTGTTGTCGGACGAGCAGTTCACCGTGGACGGCACTCTCATTGAGGCCTGGGCCTCCCTGAGGAGATTCCCCCTCAGGACGCCCCGCCTCCCGAGGGCGGCGGTCCCCACCCGGAAGTGGACTTTCATGGGGAGAAGCGCCTGAACCAGACGCACGCCTCCACCACCGGCCCCGAGGCCCGGCTTTTCCGCAAGGGCAAAGGCAAAGAGGCCAAGCTCTGTTTCATGGGACCTGTGTTGATGGAGAACCGCCACGGCCTGGTGGTCTCGCCCCGCCTCACCCAGGCCACTGGCACCGCCGAACGGGAGGCGGCGGTGGCGCTGAAAGATTTCGACACCGATGACGAGCGCCAAGAGGAGGCCGTTATCTGGCAGCAATTTGAGAAAGCTCGCCCCCGCCTTCTGGGGGCGCTGCTAAATGGGGTGAGCATGGCCCTGCGCCGCCTAGAGACCCTGAAAATATCTCAGCTCCCCCGGATGGCCGACTTCGCCAAGTGGGCCACGGCCGCGGAAGCCGCCTGGGGGTGGACCGATGGGGCTTTTTTGGAGGCTTATGCTGAGAACCGTACGGGACAAACGGCGGCGTCGGTGGAAGCGGACCTGGTAGCGTCCACTTTGGTGGATTTCATGAAAGAGCGGGAATTTTGGGAAGGCACCCCCACAGAACTCCATGAGACCCTGACCACTTTGGTGCCGGAGGAGAAACGCAAACTGAAGGTGGGCAGATCCTATGCCTGGCCCCAGGCCCCCAATATCCTAACCCGGCGCCTCTGCAAGGCCCAAATGTTCCTGAAGCAGTTCGGCATCAGGATAACCGAGGCGCATAGTGGCGAACGAACCATCCGTGTAGACCGAAAATGCCCGGGAAATACCGTCCACAGCATCCATGCCGTCCAAACCCAGGATTCAGGCGGGTCTCGAGCGGACGATATTTCCAACGCCACCGTCCATGAAACAAGAAATACCGTCCATGAAGGTCCGGAAGACTCGGAGTTGGACGATATTGGCGACAGTCTGGACGATGCCGTCTGGAATACCGTCCATGGGAAAGCTGCACCAGCTGCGGGCCTGGACGATATGGACGATATTTCCGCCATCTTTTCTGGAGAGGAAGTTTCCCTGTGAGCACTGGTCATGTCGTGATGAAGCTGGCCAAGCTGGGGTTCCGCTTCCGCCTTGACGGGGAAGAAATTAAGGTGCGCTTTGAGGGGGGCCAGATTACTGACTCGGTGCAGGTGCGGGCCTTGCTTGAAGAGGTAAAGACCCACAAAGACGAGGTGCGGGAGTTTCTGCGTTGCTACTGCCTCAAAGGCGGTGGGATAGTTTTTGTGGGGGATGAATGCTTCATCTGCGAATGGCAACCTAAGGACGCCCATGTCCAGGTTCCCACCCCAGAGGGCGGGAAAACCTGTGGCGGCTGCGCCCACTTCAAAACCTCCCGGCTGAACCCGACCCAGGGCTTCGGACAATGCGCTCTGGCCCACTTGAGCAAAAGGCCAGGAGCATACCCCGGAAAGACGGCGTGTCCCCACTTCGAGGCCATGGTGGAGGATGGCACCCTGCGGTTGACGCAATGAAAAGTGGGGTGAAAAAATTCCTTAATGATTTAGGAAAAAAGGGGGGAGGGGTATGGGAGGGCCGGGGAGCGGCTCATGGTACAGATGGAATAAAAGGGGCACGGTAAACGACGGCCTTTCCCTCGACATTAACCAGTTGGGCAGGGATGGGCTGATTGTACAGGATTATGCCGCAGGCTCCTTGAGGTGGCAAAATACCTATACTGGTGAGGAAACGGCTTCCATAGGCTTCATCCTTGAACCTTTGGGAGAGGACGGCCTGACCATGCGCTTGCACTATACCAGGACAGGAAGGAACGGCGAAAAGGATAATCTTACATATTCCATTGTGCTTCAGACCAACCGGCCCCATTACGGCGGACGACGGTATTGGTTCACCTGCCCCTTGACGGTGAACGGCTGGCCCTGTCGCCGACGGGTGGGGAAGCTCTACCTGCCCCCGGGTGGGAAATATTTCGGTTTCCGACATTGCTACAACTTGACCTACAAGAGTTGCCAGGAATCGGACAAGCGGATCAACTTCTATGGGAAGAACCCCGCGGCCATGAAAGCGGCAATGGATGGTGACCGCCTGAGCACGGAGTCATTCCTGGCCCTCAGATCGTTTTTCAGAATTATGAGACGGCTAAAAGATGAGAATGAAAAACGACAGGCAAAGCGGCGGGGCGGCCACCAAAGAACTCATATCGGTAAGATATCGAAGTTCCTTTGGATATTTCAAGAGTGCGCATAAAGGGCAGGTATACGTAATATCTAATTCAGCAATATTTCTCACTTTGTCGAATGCAGAGGTTGCTCGTCCCTGATTATCCAGAAGCACTATCAACGGCAAGATATATGTCAGCAAGACCAGGAGCGAGCCCTGGCCGGTCTGTGTATGGGGATACCGCACTGATAACTTGTTGCGAAGGAAGAAAGAGAGATTCGGTGAAGAGATTGAATCCAAAGGTTGCATGGCGAAACAAGGAACCTGGTCCCCAGGAAAAAGGCAGGCCCGAAGGCCTGCCTGCCTACTTTCGGACTGGCTAGTGGTGCATGCTTGAACGATTGCCTACCGGCCGCGGCATTGGCGGATGAGGGGCTTTGCTTGCCTTGGCTTTTTCCTTGGGGAAATCTCCTTTTCCCGGAATAGCGCCCACTTTTACCAGCATCTCCTCGATATTCGATTTTTTGGCATGCCTGGCGAAATCCAGGGCCGTATTTCCCTTTTGGTCGGTCGCGTTTATCTCGACTCCTTTTTCCAAAGCGAACCTGACCTGCTCTGCGTTCCCGCTTCTGGCCGCTAACATCAAAGCAGTCCTGCCTTCCTTATCCTTGACCTTGGGGTCGGCCCCTTTTTCCACCAGGAGCTTGACCAAGTCCGGCCTGCCCCGGGACGCGGCGGTGAGGAGCGCGTCCAGGCCCAGTTTTTCTTCCTTGGCCTTGATCTCCGCACCTTTGTCCAGCAGCAGCCGGGCGGCTTCCAGGTGGCCTCCGTGGGCGGCCCACATCAGAGAAGTGCGACCGTCATTATCCTGGATATTCAGGTTTCCTCCTTTGTCCAGCAGCAGCTTCATGGTTTCGGGGTTGCCGCGCGTGGCTGCGGCCAGCACGGCGGTCATGCCGTTTTTTTGTTCCTTGACATTAGGGTCGGCCCCTTTGGCCAGCAGCAGTTTGACGATATCGTTATACCCTGCCAGGGAAGCCCAGATGAGGGGGGTGGCCTGGAAGCGCTTGTCCCGGGCGTTGACGTCGGCCCCTTTATCCAGAAGGACCTGGACGACTTCCAGCCGGCCGCTTTGGGTGGCGGCGAGGAGGGCGGTTTTGCCCTCTTTGTCCGTGACCTCGGGGTTCATGCCCGCGGTCAGAAAGAGCTTGACCGCCAGGGTGTCGCCGTCCTTGGCCCGCTCCACGAAGGTGTCTTCGTTGTATTTCAGGTTCATCTGCGCCAGCTTGAGGCGGGCATCTTCCTGGGCTGTGCTGCAGGCGAAGAGAGCCAGCGCCAAAGTCATCAAGAGGAGAGTTTTCAGGTTCCACAATTTCATCAAATTACTCCTAAGATACGAAATGAGCCGCGGGCTTCGCCTGCGCCTAGTTGCCATGTCCCATTGCCGACAAAGAAGTCCCCCGGCGGCGCCGGCGCGCCGACGGGGGGTTAAAGCGAGGATCAAGGGTTTATTTGCCGGTGGTGGCGGTCACCGGGAAGGTGAAGGGCGACACGGTGACGCCTTTGTAGGCCGCCACTCGGTAGTTATAAGTGGTTTTGTTTTTCAGACCGGTGTCAGTGAAGCTGACGGGCATGTCCAGCCCGGCATTGGCCACTCGGCCCACTTCCGCGAAGGGGCCCGCCGGGCCGCCGGCGTCCACGTCCTGCCTCTGGATGATAAAGCCGTCGGCGCATTGGGAGAGGCTGGTCCACTCCAGACGCACCCAGTTGTTCCCAGTGCCCGTCACGGTAAGGGCTTCCACCTGGATATCGTTCAGGGGACAATCCGCCGCGCCGGTGGTGAAGCTCACCGGGGTGGATTCGGGTCCCATCCCAGCGCCGTTAAAGGCCTGCACCTTGTAGCCATAGGTCTTGCCCACGTTAACGGTGTCCACCGTGTGGCTGGTGTTGGCCGCGCCGTTCAGCACCGCGATGCGGTCCCAGGCCGCGGTGGCGTCGTTGGCGCCGTAGCGGGTCCAGACCACGTAGCCGTCAGCATTGGCCACCTGAGTCCAGGAGAGGTTCACGGTGTAGCCGTTGGGCTGAGTGGGCGTATTCAGGGTGGGGGCCGAAAGCAGCGTGGGCGCTGCGGTGTCAGCCGCGGCCACCCGGAAGGGCGCACCCAGCCCGGTGCGGAACCAGGCGGCAAAGGCCACCCCGCCCCAGTTGTCCCGAAGCTGCGGCGGCCGGCGGTTGCCCGACGGCGGCGCCGCGAAGGGGTCAGCCGCGATCTTGGCGAAATTCAGCGGATTTTTCCGCATGGCCACGGTCTGGCCGGCCACGGTGAAGGTGTAGTCCACGCTCAGGTAGTTGCGGTCCAGAGGGTAGTTCACCGAGTAAAGAATGGGTGGACCTTCGGGCCGGAGGGTGGAGAGGTCGCTGTCCTTCAGGTGCTCCATGAAGGCCCGGGGGTGGACCTGCCAATGGGCTTCGGCCCTGGCCTTGGTGGGCGTAGTCCCCGCCGGCACCCGGAAGGTGTAGGTGACGATGTCGTAGTTGGCGCCCGCGGGGTAACGGTCAGGATCCTCTACCGGGGCCGTGGCCGTGGCGCTGCCTGTGTCATCCAGGCCCGTCGAAACCCGGGTGTAGTTCCAGAACTTGGCGCCGCCCGCGCTATAGGCGGCAGGCTGCCAGCCCAGGGGCGGGATGCGGTTGTCGAAGACCACCTGGGGGTTGAGCAGGCTGGGAGACATGATGTAGTTGCCGCCGCTCAGGGTACCGGTGCGCTTCTCGTAGATCATCACCTGGTTGTTGGCGTTGCCCAGTTGAACCGGGGCGCTGACGGTGCCGATCTGGTTTTCCAGGGCCCGGTTGAGCACGCCGTTCTTGTTGGTGGCATTGGCGTTTCGGGTGTTCACGTCGTTCCACAGCCGGGCGCTGTAAACCCGGGCGAAGTCGTAGCCCTTGCTGGAGTAGGTCTGGGCCGGCTCATAGTAGCCGGACTGGTAAAGCAGGGTGTTGTTGGCGGACCGCACGTCCAGGCTGATCCAGAACCGCCGGCCGTCGGGGTAGCCCGAGGGGATCTTGTGGCCGGTGTTGTTGGTCACCTTGACCTTGACCTGCCAGATATTGGTCCCAACATTCATGAGGCTCCCCGGGACGATTTCCACCGTCACCGCGTCCTTGAGCTGAACCAGGGAGTTTTGGGTGAAGCGGTTCCACATGCTGCTGCGGTCCGACTGCATGCCCGGGAAGAGCATGGGGTCGTTGTTGGTGGGCTCGCCGATGACTTCCAGGTCCACCTCCGGGTAGAGGAGCTTCATCAGGTTGCCCAGCCCGAAGTTGCCCCCTCCGAACTTGTGGATGGTGGTGCCGCCGAAGCGCTCCTTGGCGTAGGGGAACCAGCCGGCGATGGAGGGGTCGCAGTTCAGGGACACCGGGGTGGCGTCCGTGTACTCGTGCATCAGCCGGGGCATGTGGCAGTCCTGGCAGCGCTTGTGGTCAGCCGCCGGCTGACCCGCGGCGTCATAGCCGAAGTTGCTGTAGCGCCACTCGGTGTAGGTGCGCTGCTCGGGCATGCCGATGGGGAAGCCGGCCACATCGAAGGGGATGGTCAGGTCGTGGCAGGAGCCGCAGAACTCGGGCTTGCGGATGAACTCGTTTCTGAAGGTGGAGTGCTCCGGCGAGATGGCCTGGTCATAGAGGTCCAGCGGCGGCGTAGTCATCTGTTCATAGGTGATCAGGGAGGTTCCCTCGGGGGTGACCGCCGGCTGGCCGCCCAGGGGAAGCCCGGTGAACGGGTCCGTATACCCCGGGGGATAGATGCCGTAGGTCTGTCCGGTGTAGGGGGTCCCCGCCAGCTCTGTGGGCGGCACGTCGCTCCAGAAGGGGGTGACGTTCCCCAACCAGGTGGCCCCGTAGGTCATGCCGTCCGATAACTGCAACGTGGCGTCGCCATAGGGGTCGCCAGTTAGGGGGCCGGCGGGATAGGCGCTGCCGGAATGCGTCCAGTCCGAAATGCCCGCCAGCATGTTCCAGACCGGGTCATTGGGATCCAGGTCCGGGCGCTTGGTGGTAACGTTTCCGATGGTGCGGTGGCAGGTTTCGCACATGATGCCCTCGTCGTCGGTGGAGGGCAGGATGCTGTGGATGATGGTGTGGCCGTCCGGGGCGCCGCCGAAGGCGGGATCAAAGCGCCCGGAGTACCAGCCGTTGGGGCTGTGGCAGCGGAAGCACATGTTGCCTGATCCGGGGCCCGCCAGACCCTCAACGGTCTTTTCCACGATGATCTGGTTGGCCCGGAAGACCGGGTCCCGGGTGGCGCTGGCCATGGAGGAGCCGCCCCAGTTGGTGAGGTGCCCCACCTGTTGGTCAATGACGCCGCTGTGGCACTCGGAGCAGGTCACCGGGAACTCGAAGACGTTGTAAAAAACGGGTCCCATGTCTGCGGTGATATTGGCCAACTCCTGCTGCTGGGTCCCCGGGTTGGGCACCGCCGAGCCCGCCGGGTCTTGCCGGGGGGCAATCAGGGTCCAGGTGCCGTCCGGATTCTTGGTCCAGTCTCCGGGGACATCGGCCACCGCCACCCCGGCCAGGATCGCCAAGCAGAGGACCGCCAGCAGCCAGCCAAGGCCGGGGACCGGAGAACGGGTAGTGCGTAATCTTTTCATCAGGTTGTCCCCCTTATTTCTTCTTGGTCTTGGCGCTCACCACGTTGGACCAGCCCGAGGGGCCCGCAAGATTGAAGGCCCGCACCCGGTAATAGTAGGTGGTTAACTTGGCCAGGCCGCTGTCCGCAAAGGTGGTGGCGTTGGGGCCGGTGTTGAACGTGGCCAACCCGGACGTAAAGGTGTTGTTGAGGGCCCGCTCCACCGTGAAGCCCTGTTCGTTGTCGGAGTTGTCCGTCCACTGGAGGAAAATGGACACCGCAGTGACCCCGGTCACAGTGAGGTTGCTGGGAGCCGTGGGCACGGCCGGAGGGTTCGAAGCGGCCGTCTTGGCGGCCAGCTCGATACTCCAACTGGATTGGCCGCTGCCGTTCAGGCCGGCGATGCGATACACATAGTCGGTGTTCGCAGTCAGGCCGTTGTCTTGATAGGTCAGGGTCTTGTTGCTGGAGGCCGGGGAGCTGCCCGGGATGGTGGCAATGGTGGCTGCCGCTCCCACTGAAGCCCAGGTCACTCCGGCCGGCTTCCGCTGGATGACGTAATGGGTCTCATTGGTGGCCTGGTCGAAGAAGGAGATGGTCAGCGAGTTGGCCGCGGCGCTGGCCACCTTCAACTGGGTGGGCGGCAGGGGCCAGGGCACGTGCTGCGCCGCCAGGGTGCGGGCCGCCGCGGTTTCCCGGACGGCTTCCGCCCGGTTGTGGAAGCTCATGGAGTTCTCGCCCTGGGCGTAGTACTCCCAGAGGAAGTGGCCCAACTTGTGGTTGGCCACCGCGGCGTTCCATTCCGGCGAGCCGTTGGTTAAGCCCTGGATGTACTTCAGGGAGTTGACCAGAGCCACCTGGGCCCGCTCCTGGAGGGCGAAGTATTGGTCTTGTAGGTTGTAGATCTGGGCCTCGGCCTGAGTCCCGGTCATCTGGTGGCACTTGGCGCAAGGGTTGATCGGCGGGTCGATGTTGTCCCGGATGTACTTGATGGGCGAGGCGAACCAGTGGCTGGTGTACCGGGTGCCGTCCGGCCGGGTGGCCCGGGCCGTGTGGCAGTCGATGCAGGTGGCACCGGCGTTGTACATCTTGCTCCCCCAGAAGGTCTCGGCCTCAGGGTGCTGGGTCTTGTTGATGCTCATATCCACCGCCGGGTCGTAGGTGTGGGCGGGGAGATTGTAGTCCCCGAAGAGACCGTCTTCCGGGAAGTAGCCCCGGGCGTTGGGTTCCACACTCTGCCAGGGCCGGGTCTTACGGTAAGTGGGGAGGGTGACGACATTGCCATTGATATGGTAGTCATCATTAATGATGAAGGCCTCATCACCCAACTCTTTGCCGTGGATGGTGTCCTGTTTGTAATCGGCCACATCGATGTACAACTGCTCCGCTTCCCGGGGCTTGGCCCAGGGAAAGTAGTGCCGGTCGATGTTGTCGATGCCGCTGTAGCCGCCGACGTACTCGGAGTGGCACTGGCCGCAGACCATGATGATCTGGTCCTGCCGGGAGGCCAGGTTAAAGTCCTTGATCTGGGCCTTGGCGGGGTCGGTGGGATTGACGCCCCGGGTCTTGACCGCCTGGATCAGGCCCTTCTGGATGATGCGCAGCTTGCCGGAGTGGGGGTCGTGGCACTGGTTGCAGAGCACGCCGTCCAGGGAGTGCTGGTTGTCCGCGGGCACATCTCCCGTGGCTAAAACCTGCTGATAGGTTTTCCGGTCGCCTTCCATTAACCCATCCCGGTTGAACGCGGTGAGGGCCGCCCAGATGTGGGTGCGGGCCTCCAGCCTCTTCGCCCCATCCAAGGGGTCCGAACCGCTGGCCGTGGCCGTGGCGTCAAAGTGGCTGGTGTAGCGGCGGAGCGGTTTCCCGTCAAAGGCCGGGATATTGACCTCCGACTTAACCTGATGAGGATAGGTGGCATCATAGGGGTCCACATAGGTGGACACCGTGGTGCCGGCCGGTATCCAGATGCCGCTTATGCCGCCCACGACGTCGAAGCTGGGGACAAGGTTAGGGGTAGCGTCCAACCAGTGGTCGAAGTTGCCGGAATGGATGAACTGGGTGGTGTTCACCGTCCGGGCCTTGGGCACGTGGCCGGGGCCGGTGGGCAGCTCCATGTAATAGGCCATCTTGGAGCCGTGGCAGGTGATGCAGGACTCGCCCATGGGCCGCCGGGTCTCCACCGCGTCGCTGATGTTGTAGCGCATGGTCCGTTCTTCGAAGGTCTCGATGATGAACGGGTGCCCGTCGATGAGCACGTTCCAGTAAGGCAGGTCCAGGGTCTTGGACCAGTCTTCCACGCGGGCGGAAAACGGATCGTTATTATCCCTGAGAGGCTGGCTGCCGCCATACTTGGTGCGCCCCGGGATGTCCTTCAGGAAGGAGGCGTACTGGTACAGGTGACAGGAGCCGCACTTCTCCATGGTCCAGTGGATGTTGGGATAGCTGGCTGGATCCCCTGAGTCAACCCTATGAACATCCGCCCCCTCGTGACAGGTCAGGCAGGAGGCGGCATTGCCCGCGGGCTCGAAATCATCACCCACATGCTGGGAAGCGTTGACCGCGGCTATCTTGTCATCGTGACAGCCCGCGCAATTCTCCCCGGCGCCGTAGGCCAGGCCGGCGACGGCCAGAGCCAGGGCCAGGGTCATTACCAAGCAACCGCATAATTTTCTGGTAATCATAACCTTGATCCCCATTTTCAGGCCGGTCTAGCGCCTGAGGGCCATTTGCAGGGTGCCTTCAAAGAGCTCGTTGCCCTGGAAGGAACCCTGGCCGCGGCCGGCGCCCTCGGCCATCCGGGGCACCCTCACCGAGGCGGTGACGGGACCGCTTTGGGCCAGGGGGTTGAAGGACAGGCAGGCCTTGAGCGAGCCCTTGACCACCGAGGGGTTGTGGCGCACCTTCACCAGCTTGGGGTCCGCCGCCTCGTCGGTGATGGTCCAGTCCCCCTGAACATACCAGCGCCCCGCCTTTTGCCGGGGCATGTCCTGGTAAGGCGAGAACGCCGTGAACTTCAGACGGAAGACCCCGGCCTCCAGGGGCGCCCGCCCCGTTCCGGCGGCCGCTGCCTCGATGACGCAGCCGGTAATCAGGACCCCCTGCTTGGTTTTAAAGGTTTTTCCCGGGCTTACCACCGTGGCCCCGGCCAGCTCCCAGCCGAAGGTTTCTCCCGGCGGCGGGACTTTCTGGCGCAACGGCTTGGCATCAACCGCGGTCGCCAGGGCCAGCGCCAGGGAAATGGCCAGGAGCCGTCCCAAAAGACGTGGCATCTTTTCTGTCCATCTCATCTGCTGCCCTCCTTCTTCCAAACACCCGGGGCTCAGCCCAACCCCGGGGTGCTGATGGTGCTCCATCCGGATGAGTTCCGGAGTCTTTCGGCCCCGGGGTTGAAGGTTGGCGTTCCCTTCACTTCCATTGACTGAAAGGTGTCGCAGTTGAGGCAGAGATGGCGCTTGATCTGCATGACCTCCAGGCAATAGCGGCTCCCGGCCGGGAGGATCTCCAGGAAACCGCACCGCCAGCAGGAGACCATGATCCCGTGTGAATTAACCTCAATGGCGCCGGTTGGCATGGGGAACTTCCTGGAGCGCATTTGCAGCGAGTGCCGCCTCGGCATCCTGGGCTGCACCGGCGCGCGGCTTTCCCTGGGCTCGGCGCCGTTTAGCTATTGGGATGACTGACAGTTCCTGCCAGGGGCCGTTTCCGGGGACGCGGCCTTCTGGCGGCGAAACGAACACACCATTGAGAAAGCCAGGGAAAGCCGCGTCCCGGTGGCCAAACCGCCATAAAAGACAACGTTGGTTGCGGATTCCATGAGGGACCTCGTTGGCAGAGCGGCTGATTTTGGGCCGTGGGAGCCGGGGACGCCGACACCCAGACCGGGGAACTTAACTTTCAGAATGGGGAGACAAACAAAGGCTCGCCGTATGTTGCTCCACATTTTAATATTGTTAGGAAGGAGCGCAATTGACAGAGGTGCTGATTTTTATTTGATATTCTTATCTTTGCCCGCTAAAGAAAGGTGCATTTTTGCCTCAACAGAAGTATTGAGGGGTCATGAAAATGATGGGAGGCTGGTCCGTTAAGAAAACGGTATAAAATGCGAGAATTCTGCGGCCATGCGCGGCGAATGGTAAGTTCCGCCCCCGCGGATGGCCTCGATGGCCGTCAACAGATCGTCGAAGGCGTATTCCTTGAGGAGGTAGCCCTGCACGCCGATGGCCAGGGACTGGCGCAGGTATTCCCCGGATTTGTGCATGGTGAGGACCAGGATCTTGACGCGGGGATAAAGCTTTTTCACTTCCTGGGCGGCTTCCAGACCCGGGAGCCGGGGCATGGACAGGTCGAGAATGATGAGGTCCGCCTGAATGGACTGCAGGAGTTTCAACAGCTCCAGGCCGTCCCCGGCCTCCCCCACCACCTTGAGACCCGGCTGGCCTTCCAATTTATGCTTGAGCACTTCCCGGAAGAAATGGTGGTCATCGGCCAGAATGATTTGGTAAGGTGCAGTCACCCTTCAGCCCCTCCCGCAACCCCCCCTTCTCATCCGGCCGGCGCCGCCGGGTGCTCCCCAGTGGGCGGGGCCGCCGGCGCCCCGGCCATGAGCAGGTCTAAAATGGCCGGCCTCTTGGGCGGGCGGACCGGCTTCCTCCTCACCTGCCGGCACGGCGGCCGCTGCATCAGCATGGCGGCCCGGACGGCCAGCAGGCGGGCTCTCTGGGCGGCTCCAGGCGCCACTTTTCCAAAGGCCCCGGTGCCCAAAAGCATCAATTCCCCGGCCAGAGACCAGAGGGACCCCCCGGAGCTGGTGAGCGGCCCGGACCCCGGTATGGTAGGGGAGGAGACCTGGCCTGGCTCCGGCTCCGCAGCGCGGCCCTGCCTACTGCTCAGGCAGGCCGCCACCCGCCGGCAAAGGAGTTGGGGGCGGCAGGGAAGCAGGAGATAATCGGCCACTTCCATCTCCAGGGCTTCAGGGGCCAAGGGGCGTCCCTGATGTTCCCCCACCACCAGAATCTTGGTGGCGGAGCCCTTCCTTTTAAGTTCCTTAAGCAACTTGAGTGGTGCGGGTTCCCCCCGTGGGCACCTCAGGATCACCAGTTCAAACTGGTAATTATTCAGCTCTTCCAGGGCTGTTCTCACGTCGGGGGCCATAATAAGGGGGCAGCCGCCGGACTGGAGGATAAAGGCCACGGCCAGCATGTGCGGCGAACCGTCACAGACCAATAGAGTTTCTGGATAATTCATGCGGTCCCCTTCCTGGGGAATGAGACTCGAAAGGATGCTGCGTTTACCCGCCGAGCTCCCCCGCAGCCCGGCGCCCCATTTCGAGGCCGGCAAGCCTGCCTGTCCTGGATAATAAAACTACAATGCCGCCGGGAATTAAAGCAATTGTCAGAACTGATGGTTTTTCCTAAACGAAACTGTTAAGGGAGCTAGAGAGATATGGACTTGTCGTGCAGAAATATCAGCGGCTGAAGAAGGTCACCGGGTCCGGTTTCAGGAAGGGCGAATGGGAGCAATGGAAAAAAGATGGAGAGCGGGAAGACAAGGCCAGAATTTCCCATTCAAAAAAGACAGGCTTGCCGGGGATTACAAGCTCTGGTCCACCAGTCCGCATTTAATGGCGTATTTGACCAGTTCCGCAATGGTTCTGCAATTCAGTTTCTTTTTGAGATTGTGGCGGTGGGTGTTCACCGTAGGCACGGAGATGAACAGCAAATCCCCGATCTCTTTGCTGGACTTGCCCTGGCCCAAAAGTCTCAGGACTTCCACCTCCCGGGGATTCAAGCTGGGAATGGGGGACGCTCCAAGGGCCTTTTTACCTGTCAGCACATGCCTGAGTTCCCCGGCGATCAAGGGGGAAATATAGGTCCCGCCGCTCCGCACAGTCTGGATGGCGCTCAAAAGGTCGGCAAAAACATTCTCCTTGAGGAGGTAGCCCTGCACGCCGGCCTCCAATGCCTGGCGCAAATATTCCCCCGATTTATGCATGGTGAGTATTAAGATCCTGGCCTGGGGCCGGACCTTCTGGATCTGCTGCACGGCTTCCAGGCCAGAGAGCTGGGGCATGGAAATGTCCAGGATGATGAGATCGGGGCTCATTTCCTTAAGCAGGGTCAACAGCTCCTGTCCGTCCCTGGCTTCCCCGATGACCTGTACGTCGGGAAGCTTCTCCAGGCTTGCCTTAACCGCCTCCCGGACTATGCCGTGATCATCGGCCAGGAAAATCTTATAGGACGCCGCCACCCTCGCCTCCTTCTCGGTCTGCGGGAATGGTAAAGCTGACCCTGGTTCCTTTTCCCTTTTGGCTTTTAATCTCGAGGGTTCCACCTGCCAGGCCGACCCGCTCCTGCATGGCCGCCAACCCCACCCCCTTAACCTCGGCGCCGCGGCCAAAGACCTTGTCCACCTGGAAACCCTTGCCATTATCCCGGATCATAAAGGTAGCCCGGCCCCGCTGCTTTTTTACGCTTACCGAAACCTTGGTGGCCTGGGCGTGTTTGCCGATATTCGTCAGGGACTCCTGGAATATGCGGTAGATATTGATCTGGGTGGTGGGGGAGAAAAGGTGGTCAATCTTTTGCACCTCAATGGGAAAAAATTGAATGTTGGTATGCTTGCCGAACTGCTCCAGGAGAAACTTGAGGGCCCCGCTCAGGCCCAGCTCCTTGACGGCCGAGGGGCTCAGATCCCGGGAGACCGTCCGGACCCTGCTGATGATACCATCCAGGGAATTGAGCAACTGCCGGAAATCAGGCTCCCTCGCAGGCTTGTCAGCCTGGATGTTTTCCGCCAGGGCGCTGAGCTGATACTTCAGGATAATGAGGGCCTGGCCCAGGTCGTCGTGCAGTTCCCTGGAAATCCAGCTGCGCTCCTCTTCCTGGGCGGTTATCAATTTGGCCGCCAGGCCCTTGAGCTGGCGTTCTGATTCCCGCAGGGCCTCCTCGCTCTGTTTGTGTTCGGTGATATCAACGGCAAAATGCATATAAAGGTCAGGCTCTACGCGGACCCAGTGGGCTTCATAAAATCGCCCGCCAAATTCCACCTCCGCCATCTGGGGCTCACCGGTCTCCCAGAGTTTCACCGCCCGGCACCAGGGGCAGGGGCTCGTCAGTTTGCTCCAGGAGGCGAAACACCGGGTTCCCGGGGCGATGCCGATTTCCCGGGCGGCCCGGTTGCAGGCCACGACCTCCCGGGTGTGGGGCCGGACCAGCAAGGCAACGGACGGCATATTGTCCAGCAGGATCTGGCCCAAGCGGGTTTTTTCCTGGATATCTTTCTCCGCCTGCCGTTGGGCGGTGATATCCTGGTTCACCACGATGGCGCCGATGATTTCGTGATTGTCTTTATAGATAGGGACGGCGGAATTAAGAATGGTTTTGCGCCGGCCGTCGAAGGCCTGAATTTCCACCACTTCGCACAAAGAGGTTTCCCCTTTTTGCAGGGCTCGGGCCAAGGCCCATTCCTCGCTGGCGATTTTTTTGCCGGTGTCGGCCCACCAGCCCTGGTATTCGCCGTAATGCTTATCTCCCATGTAACGGGCCCCGCCCCAGATCTCGTGGCCGGCGGCATTGCCCATGATAATCCGGCCCTCCTGGTCCGCCACCCAGACGCCCACGGGCAGGGTTTGCAGGACCTTGCTCAGCAGGGCTTCACTCTGCCTGAGGGCCGCGGTGCGTTCCTCTACCCGCAGTTCCAGCTCGTCGTGGGCTCGGCGCAATGCCTCCTCGGCCTGCTTGCGCTCGGTGGTTGCCTGGAAAAAGACGGAGATACCCTCGCCGAAGGGATAAACTCTCACCTCGTACCAGTTCACGAAAGGCGGCACGTCGAAAAAGGCCTCGAAGGCCGTGCCCTGACCGGTGCGCAGGGCTTCGGCGTACTTTTCCTCGAAAATCGACCCCCGGGCCTCGGGGAAGGCGTCAAACAGTCTTTCCCCCAGCACCTCCTCAGCTTTCCGGCCCAGAACTGTTTCCGCAGCCCGGTTGTAATAAGTGACCACCATGTCCTGGTCCAAAGCGAAGAAACAGTCGCTGATGCTGTCCAAAATGGCGGCGGTGCGGGCCCGGGCTTCTTTGAGCGCCTCTTCCATGGCCTTGCGCTCAGTGACGTCCCGAAAAATCTCCAGCTTGGATACTGTGCCGTCGGAGTTTCTAAGAGGCGTATCCAGAAGGTCGTAGGTCCGCTGATTTTTGGGGGAATACCATTCCCAGCGCACCGTTTGACCAGCGAACACTTCCGGGTTTTTACACCAGGGGCAGGCCTCCTGCCGGTCATGGAAATACTCGTAGCACTTCCGCCCCGCCACCTGCCCGAAGACCTTTTCCAGGGCAGGATTAACATATTCGATGTCATAGTCCCGGCTGACGATGTAAACGCCGTCTTCCATGGCGTCCAGCAGGGAAAGCAGCCTGTCCCGCTCCCGGCGCAGGTCTTCCTGGTGCTGCTTGCGCGTTGTGATATCCTCAAATATACCGATAACGCTGGTGACCTTGCCTGCAGCATCGTGCATAAAGGCGGTGGAGAGCGAGACGTCGATTAAAGTGCCATCCCGCCGCTGGCGGCAAACCTCCTGTCCGACCCAGACCTTGCCCTGAAATTCTCGCTTAAGCGATTTCTTAAAGCGGTCCTTCTCACCGGGGGGGATGATGGGGAGCTCCCGGCCCAGTACCTCCTCGGCGCGCCAGCCGAACATGGCTTCCGCGGCGGGATTCCAGCTGGCAACCTTGGCCTCGCAATCGATAGAGATGATGGGCAAGGGGGAAGCCTGAACAAATCCTTGCCAGCGTTGGCGCTCCCCCTCCAGCTTCACGGCCAGGGCATTCAACGTCTTATTCTGTTCGGCCAGTTCCTGAGCCTTGGCCTTTAATTCTTTATTGGCCTCACCCATTGCTCTTGCCTGTTCCTGCAATCTCTCAACCAAACGCTCCTTTTCTTCTTCGGTCCGTTTCTTCACCAAGGCAATGGCGGCAAATTCCGCGAACGCAGTGGCCAGGCGGGCGTCGTTGTCCGTGAATCCGCCTTCCTTGTTGGCCAGGCCCAAAAGTCCCACGGCCTTGCCTGCAATCATCAGGGGGCTGAATAAAACATTGGAGAGTGGCACATGTCCGGCGGGTAACAACGAGACGTGTTCGGTGTTCTGAAAGTCGTTCTGGAAGACAGTTTTGCCGCTTTGATAGGCTGCGGCGCGCAGGCCCCGGATGGGCATGGGAAGGGATCGGTCGACCCGGCAGGGGGCTCCTCCGGCATCCAGAAAAAGGACTTTGTTCTCGGTGCCGTCATCGCTCAGGAGAGCTACATAGCCGCCGGAGGCGCCGATCACCCCTTTGGCGGCGTCGAAGATGGCCTGGGCGGCCCGGGAAAATCCGGGATATTCCAGAATAGCCCGGGAGGCCTGGAAAAGCGCGGCCAATTCCGCCTCCCGCCGCTCCGCTTCCTTAAGGGCGGCGTGCAGCTCTGATTCTAAGCTTTGGGCCGGCGTTTCCACGGCTTACCCCTTTTTAAGACTGTGGCCGCTGGAAGACGGACACAAGCGGGAAGACCTTCCAGGGGAGCCAAGAAAAGGATTGCACCTCCTTACCTAAAAAATTATAGATGAAATTTCGGAAATAATACAAGCGATAAATGGGAGAGGGAAAAACCAGGCCTATGACTTTAGAGGAGCAAACATATTCCAAACCCAAGAATTCGAGGTGTTTTTTAAGGACCTCCCGAGCAAAATTACCTGCTATTAGCAAAGCCTATCGATTTTTCTGAAAAAATTCTGATATTTTTTGGATATCTTCGCCTTCTCGCCGCCGTTTAATTTCCGATCACTCCCCACTAACTTCAGCCAAAAATTTCCTCCTGATACCCCCTTAAAAAGCTTGCACCAAGCACAGAATCTCCCTGGCAACCTGGGAGGGAGACAGGCTCTGTAAAATTCCCACGCAACAGGCGCTGATCTACGAGGAGTTTGACTGTCTCGGGGACGTTGCTTAGACACAAGTCGATGTTACTGGTTTGTGCGACTGTAATCCCGTGCAAATACTTGTACTTTACCTTGCAGCGGGTCAAGATAATTATACTTGATAACTTAAACTACATATTACAAATAAGTTTTTTATCATAATAACGATATGGTAAGTATAAAATATTGTATCTTCACCATGTTGATTTGTGTATGGTCAGTATAAATACAAAGAAACGTATGCAACTAATTAACCGTACAATGTTTTAGTTATAATTAATTGTTTGTAATATCAATTAGTTAGGCATATTAAGTGCATCTTCCATAGTTAAATTCATTTTTTTATATGGAGGGCACACAATGAAAACAGAAATCAGGATGGTTGGATGGCCAAAGCGTGAGTGTGAAGTGATTCCGGTGGCCGGGATGACTCGCAAGGACATTATGCGACTCACCAATTGCCCTTACATGACCGCCGTTACCGCCGAAAAGCGCGGCTACTACATTATTGATTACCTGAAAAAGGGCATCCCTCCGAAGCGGGGATTTGTTGACGGCCCGGCGGACCTGGGCCGGGAGCGGGAGACCATCCCCATTCCCGAGGACATCAACACCATCGAAGGCGTGATGGTCCACTTTAACTGCAAACAGAAAGTGGCCAAAGCAAGCCTGGCAAGGGGCTATTTCATCGTCGACTACAACAAACGGACCGTCTGTCCCTCATTGAGCGAGTTCGATGCCGAGGCGGCCTACCGGATGGTGCGCTTCATCTACCGGCGCAAATTCGAAGACCGGCTTCCCTGGTATATCGAAGCCCAAGACTTGATCCAAGAAGGCGTTCTGCGGCTGCTGGAGCTTTCCGGGCATCCCAAGTACCAGGAGCGCAAGTTCATGTTCTTCAAAGCCTACGGTTTCATGGCCACTTATATCAAGAGCCAGCGCAGCCTGCGGGGTTCCACCGTTTCCAATATTAGCGGCGAAGCCCCCGGCTATGAGGACACCTGGCGGCACAACGCCGGCAATGACTGGCTGGGCGCCCTGGCGGCGGCCTGAACCGGCCCTGGCCACCTGGGGCCGGACCCCCAGAGTGGCCCATACCAAAACCTCTAGAGGGAGAGATTGACCTTGTACCCTCATGATATGCAGCTCATCGAAAGGTTTGCCAAGGAAAACCCGGACGTCATCGCCAAGGCTTGCGATAAACTGATAGTTTGCACCGTCATGTACCGGTGCGAGAATTTTCATATCTACTTCCCCGGAAAGTGGCTGGGCGAGACCACCACCTGCCCGGTGTGCAGGGGCATGATGCATCTATAGGCGTGAATGAAAAACGTCCCTGTCTATCGGTTTGGGTGCCCGCTATGTCGGCGACACCCTCCAGATCAGAGAAGATTTACGCAGATCGGGCTTTCAAGGTGGGGTGAGAGCCCTTTATTACGGGTATTGTATTCTTCTCCAATCCCGAACTGCCGTTTGGCTCCAAAATCTGAGGCCCATTTTTCATCATTCCGCCCCACCATGAAGATGGGACGATCATCCCCCCGAAATTACGAATAGATTAATTTGCTTTTGTAATGCACCCCTAAAGTCGAGACATTTTTTAGGCCATTTTTGTGTAGTATCAAGCCGCTTTTTCCAGATTCGCTTGCTGGTAACGGCGCTCCTACTCCTGGGGGCTCATTTAGCCCAGGGCAGAGGGCAGGTGCCGGTGGTTATAATAGGCAAACCAGGCCGAGCGTGTTTCCCGGACCTCCTCCAGGCCGGCAAACTCCTCCAGCCAGAGGAGTTCTTCTGTTAAAGTCCGGATAAACCGCTGGGTTTCGGCGTTGCCCTTGGGATTATGAAAGCTGGCAAAGATCTGCTCAAGGTCCAGGGTGGCGGTCATCCTCAGGAAGGACCCGGAGCTGGGCTGACAGCCGTTGTCGGACACCAGTTTCAGCCCCTGGCCCCGCACCCCATGGGGAAACTCCGGTAACACCGCTTCTTCCAGGGCCTCACGCCACTCTTGGGTGCGGCAGCGCCAGGATAAATGCCAGCCGACGACCTTGCGGCTGAACCAATCCAGGACAATCACCAGCTAGGCCCAACCGCAGTCCGGGATAATGAACGTGGTCATGTCGATACCCCAGAACTGACCGGGCCGGCAGGCTCGGGGTTTGCGGCCTGCCGGTTGGCGTTTGACCCGATTCCTTTTCGGTGGCACCAGGATTTCATTTGCCTTCCTCAGGCGATAAACTCGCTTGCAGCCCACCGGCAGGGCTTGCCGGCATTTCAACCAGGCTCGCACCCGACGATAGCCCCAAAACGGATGGCGCGGTTTGATCTCCTGGATGCGGGCCAAAATCTGGACATCACCGGCGGGGTCTCGGCTTCCCAGATATTTGAGGTCTGGGAAGCCGGCCCCCGCCTGCCGCCGACGCCACCGGTAGAAACTGGCGCGACTCACGCCCACCATCTCGCAGATAGCCTGGATCTGGTAACCAGCCTCGAGCAACTCAAAGGCTACAACATATCGCTCCAGACCTACTCGGAAATTTTTTTTAAAATCTCGATCTTCACCGCCTGCTTGCCAATGATTCGTTCCAGTTCGGCAATCTTAGCCCTCCCAGCAGCTTCTGGGCTAGAGCCATTCCGGGAGGCCAAAGCCCGACTCCCGGCTTCCAAGAACTTGTCCCGCCAGCGATAGTACAGGCCTTCGCTGATCTGGTATTTCCGGCAGATCTCGGCAATGGAACTCTCGCCTCTGAGCCCCTCCAAGACTGCCGCCGTCTTGGTCTCGGGATCGATCTTACGGCGTCTCCTAGCCACCCCCTGAGACATTATACTCGCTTAACTTTATGTCTCAGCCTCAAGGGGAGCAGTATACTTTCACTTCAGTTCTGATTAGAATTTCCTGAATTTCCTTCCAAGTCTTCCTAACCGTTCTTTTCCGCTTCCTGGGTGGTTGGTTTGGTTGTCACAAAAAACAACCTTGCAAGAATTTCTCAATTTCGTACTCGCCGCCTTCCCTGAAGGTCCCGATGGGATTGATTTCTAAAAGGTATTGGCCTAATATCGAATTGATAGTCCTCTATGAATAATAAGGTTTTCTTTTTAGGGGCAAATTTTGAGGAATTTGGAGTACGTCCCAGGGACCCTCGTCCATGTCAGGGGGCGAGATTGGGTGGTTTTGCCAACCCAGGAAGCGGATGTCCTCAGGCTGCGGCCACTTACTGGTGGTGATACTGCTGAAATCGGCCTTTTCCTTCCCATTGAATCAGATTCTGTCTCCTCCACCTCCTTTTCGCCACCAGATTCCAGAATTACAGGCGATACCACCGGCAGTTTGTTGCTTTTTGACGCCACCCGCCTCAGTCTCAGGTCCAGCGCCACTCCTTTTCGTTCCTTGGGCCGCTTATCGGTAGTTCCGCGCCCCTATCAATTCGTTCCCCTCATCATGGCTTTACGCCTTGATCCGGTGCGCCTCCTGATTGCAGATGACGTGGGGGTGGGAAAGACCATTGAAGCGGCCATGATCGCCAGGGAGCTCCTGGACCGCGGCCTGGCTAAGAGACTGGCGGTCATCTGCCCGGCCCACCTCTGCGATCAGTGGGAGACGGAGCTCCGGGAAAAATTCGGACTTGAGACGGCAGTGATCCAGCCCTCCAGAATTGGCCGTCTGGAGCGAGACTTGCCTCGGCAGGATTTGAGCATCTTCCAATATTATACCCACCTGGTGGTCAGCATCGATTTCATCAAGTCGGACAGACACCGTGGCCATTTCCTCCAAAATGCGCCTGACCTGGTCATTGTGGACGAAGCCCACATGGCAGCCCGCCCCCGGGGGGAGCAGCGGTTGCAGCACCAGCGTTACGCTTTTCTGAGAGACCTGGCATCCGACCCAAGCCGCCACCTGCTCCTGGTCACCGCCACCCCTCACAGTGGCATCGAAGAGAGTTTCCGCTCTCTGCTGGGTCTAATAAACCCTGATTTCGACCTTGACGAATCCGGCCCATCGCGGGAACTGGAACGCAAAGTACTTCTACCCCATGTGGTGCAGCGCCGCCGCCGGGACCTGGAACGTTGGCTGGGGGCAGAAACTCCCTTTCCGGAAAGAGACTCCCGTGAGGTCAGGTATACTTTATCTGATCCGTACCGCAGTTTGTTCAATGAGGTTTTGGCCTACTGCCGGGAGACCGTGGAGGCGGGGCAAGGACTCAGGGTGCAGCAGCAGCGCGTCCGCCACTGGGCCGCCATTGCCTTGCTCCGATGTGTCCTTTCCAGTCCCGAGGCGGCGGTTGCCGTCCTTAGTGAACATGCCCGGCGCAAGGGCTTTGGAGAGGAAATCCTCTACGAGACCCAGGAGGAGGTGGATCAGGTTTATCGGCCTCAAGTTCTTGACCCTTTTGGTGAGGAAGATGCCGGTGACTATGCGCCCAGCGCTCCGGTGGAAGAATCCGAGGCTCATTTGAGTGACGCGGAGAGAAGGCGTCTTTCCCAGTTCCTCAAGGCAGCCCACCGGTTAAAAGGTCCGGATACGGATCACAAGCTGGCCGCCGTCTCACAAATTGTGCGGGAGCTGTTGCGGGAGGGCTTTCGCCCCATTGTCTTCTGTCGTTTTATCCCTACTGCCAAGTACTTGGAAACCTGGTTGGTGCAAATTTTAGGCGCTGAGTTTCCGGTTTTGCGGGTAATTGCGGTAACCGGCGAGATCGGTGACGAAGAGCGGCGGGCCCGGGTTGAGGAACTGGTCAAAAATCCCACCAGAGTGCTTGTAGCCACCGATTGCCTGAGCGAGGGGATCAACCTCCAGGATCATTTTGATGCCGTGGTGCATTATGATCTCCCCTGGAATCCTAACCGTCTGGAACAGCGGGAAGGCCGGGTGGACCGCTTCGGCCAGCGTCGCCGAACCATCAAGACAGTTCTCTTGTACGGGGCGGATAACCAGGTGGACCTGGTGGTGCTGGATGTCTTAATCCGCAAGGCCAAGACTATCCGCGATCGTTTAGGCATCACGGTCCCGGTGCCGGCCCAGGCGGAGCAGGTGATCCAGGCGGTGGTGGATAGCGTGCTCCTGCGCCGCCCTAGCCGGGGAGCGCAGCTCCAATTGGAGTTTACCGACCCGGAGGTGAGCCGTCTCCATGCTGAATGGGAGGCCGCCGCTGATCGGGAAGGTAAGCAGCGGGCCTACTTCTCTCAGCATGGCATCCAGCCGGAGGAAGTAGCCCGGGAATTGGAGGCCACTGACCCAGTTTTGGGAGAACCGGAGGCGGTGGCGCGCTTTTTGGCCAATGTCGCCCAGCGCTTCGGCGGCCGGCTCCTCCCCGCCGACAAACCCGGCGTTTTTCTGCTTTCCCCAGGCGATCTGACCAGAAGCTTACAGAATGTAGCAAATTACGAGTTCCCGCTACGGGTGACCTTTGACCGGCTGAAAGATGAGAAAGCGGTGTATCTGGGCCGCACTCATCCCATCATTGAGACCTTTTGTCAGGAAGTCATCAGCCGGGCCTTTGCCCCGGAGCCGGATGAGCTCTTCGCCCGGGCCGGGGCCATGTTCACCGAGGCGGTGTCACTGCGCACCGTCATCCTGGTGCTGCGCTGCCGCTATCTCTTGAAGGAGCAGGTGGAAGAATTTGCCGAAGAGGTGGTGGTGGCCGCCTTTCAGCGCCAGGAGGGCGCGCTCAGGTGGCTTGAGCCTTTGGCTACCGCAGCGCGTCGGCTTCTGGAAACCGCCCGGCCGGTGGCCAATATGCCCGCGGCGGAACGGGCCGCCCAGGTGCGCTGGGCCTTGGACTTTTTGGCATCACAGGACCGGTGGTATCAGCCTGTGATCGAGTGGCGCACCACCAACCTCCACGAGTCCCATCAGCGCGTGCGGAAGCTGGTCAAGGCTCCGAAACTCACCATTCAGCCGCACACGCCACCGGACATTCTCGGCTGCTATGTCTTGGTGCCGGCTGGAGGGAAGCCCTGATGGCATATGTGGCGGTCACTATTGAAGGAGGGCTGTTTCCTGCCGACCTATTGGATCGTGTTGCTTCTGGTGATTTAACCGGCCAGCGCCCGGAGGACTTCGGCTTCAAAAGCGGCCACCGCCTGAGCGATGAAATGCAGGCCGTCTTCTCCGATATGCGCTCCTTCTGGGACGCCTTCCAGCGCCGCCTGTCCTTTTCCAAAGAAAGCAGCACCACCTTAACCCGGGAAGCCTGGGTCATTCCTGTGCTGGAGCGCCTCGGCTATGACTTGGTCTTCCAACGCCGGGCCGCGATGGTGGGGGGCGACGCCTTCGCCTTCTCCCACCGGGCTGGGGAGGATCCGGAGGCTCCGCCGGTTCACCTGGTGGCCATTGATCAGCCCTTGGGACAGCGGGGCGACGGCCGCCGCAGCCCCCACGCCCTGGTGCAGGAATATCTGAACCGGACTGACGCCCTCTGGGGTCTGGTGACCAACGGCGAAAAACTCCGGCTGCTCCGCAATACCGCCCGCCTGGCCCGGCCCACCTTTGTGGAGTTCGATCTTCAGACCCTGGTGCAGGGTAATCTCTACAGCGAGTTTGTCCTGCTTTACCGTCTACTGCACCGCTCCCGCTTGCCTCAAGGGGCCGCCGACGCCCCGGCGTGCCGGCTGGAAAAATATTATCAGCAGGGGATCGAGGAGGGGGGGCGGGTGCGGGAGCACCTTCGGGAGGGCGTGGAAGCAGCCCTGCAGCACCTGGGTACGGCGTTTTTGGCTCACCCTGACAGTGAGGCCCTGCGCCAGGCCATAACGAGTGGCAGACTCAGCGCGGTTGACTATTACCGCCAGCTTCTCCGCCTGGTCTATCGACTGCTCTTTCTGATGGTGGCGGAAGAGCGCCGGCTGTTGTTCCCCTCAGGTGCTGACCCGGCGGGAGTTGCCGTGTACACCCGGTATTACAGCCTCAGCCGCCTCCGGGAGCGTTGCGAGGGCCACCGGCGGGAGGATCACCACAGCGATCTGTGGCCGGGGCTCTTGAAAACCTTTCAGGTGTGCCGGGATGAGCACACGGCTCTGAAGTTAGGTTTTTCGCCCCTGGACGGCGAGCTTTTCAGCTTCGGTGCCTGTCCGGACCTGGAGGAGGCCGGCTGCCGGAATACCCACCTGCTTATGGCCATGTATCACCTTTCCACCTTCAGCGACGGCCGGGTGCGCCGCCGGGTGAACTACGCCGCCCTGGATGTGGAGGAGCTGGGCTCCATTTACGAAAGCCTCCTGGAATACCACCCCGTGGTCTCCCTTCAGCCCCCCGCCTTTGACCTGGTCTGGGGGAGCGAACGGAAGCAGACCGGCTCCTATTACACCCCCCCGGAGCTGGTGCGGGAATTGATCGACAGCGCCTTGGTGCCGGTCATGCAGGCGAGGCTGACTGCGGCCGAAAGCCGGGAGGACAAAGAAAGGGCCCTGCTCAGTCTTAAGGTCTGCGACCCGGCCTCCGGGTCCGGCCATTTTCTGCTGGCCGCGGCCCGGCGACTCGGCCGGGAGCTGGCCCGGATCCGGACCGGTGAAGAGGAACCTGCCCCCGAAGCTTACCGGGAGGCGGTGCGGGACATCATCCGGGAGTGCCTCTACGCGGTGGACAAAAACCCTCTGGCCGTGGACCTCTGCAAGGTGGCCCTGTGGCTGGAGGGGCACTTTCCCGGCCTCCCCTTGAGCTTCCTGGACCACCATATCAAGTGCGGCGACAGCCTGGTGGGGGTGTTTGACCCCGCGGTGCTTAAGGAGGGCCTCCCGGACGCGGCCTTCACCCCGGTGAGCGGCGATGACCGCCGCCTGGCCTCTTTTTATAAGCGGCAGAACCAGGAGGAACGGCAAGGCCAGGCTTCCCTCTTTCGGGAGCAGCGGGACCAGGCCGCCGACGGCCCCCGGGCTTTGGCCCCGGACTTCGCCGCCCTGGCCGGCCTGGCGGAGCGCACCCCCGGGGATGTCCAGGCCAAGGAGGAGCTCTATCACGCCCTGCGCCACGGCCCCGCCTGGTGGCGCCTCAAGGTGGCCTGCGACCTGTGGACCGGGGCCTTCTTCTGGCCCCTGACCCAGGAGCCGCCCCCGCCCCCCACCAGCGGCCTGCTGTGGCGTTATCTCAGCCAGGGCCAGGCGGACCCCCGGGTGGAGGGCCGGGCCCTGGCCCTCTCAGAGGAACACCGCTTCTTCCATTGGCCCCTGGAGTTCCCGGAGGTCTTCGCCGCCGGGGGCTTTGACGTGGTTTTGGGGAATCCCCCCTGGGAACAATTACAGCCCGAGGAAATTAAATTCTTTAAGGCGCAGCAGGTTAGGGAAATTTGGTCGTTGCCAGGGTCACAAAGAAAACAAGCTATTGATAATCTTTTTAATACAAACCCTGAATTGGCTGCTCAATGGGAAGGTTACAAAAAAACCATCGAAAAAAATAATAATTTTATTAGAGGGGGCGGCAGGTTTCAGTTAACTGCTATAGGTAAACTTAATACTTATGCTTTATTTGCCGAGCTGATGCGGCAGCTGCTCAACCCCTCCGGCCGGGCCGGGATCATCGTGCCCACCGGCATTGCCACCGACGACACCACCAAGTTCTTCTTCCAGGACCTCATGGACCGGGGCAGCCTGGTGAGCCTGTATGATTTTGAAAATCGGGAGAAAATTTTCCCCGGCATTGACAGCCGCATCAAGTTCTGCCTCCTGACCCTGGCGGGGCCGGGGGATGCTGCCCGCGGGGCGGAGTTCGCCTTTTTCCTGCAAGGGGTGCCGGACCTGAAAGACCCGGCCCGGCGCTTTACCCTCACCCGGGAGGACCTGGCCCTCCTCAACCCCAATACCCGCACCTGTCCCATCTTCAGAAACCAAAGGGACGCCGAGCTTACCAAGGCCATCTACCGGCGGGCGCCGGTGCTCATCCAGGACGGCCCCCCGGAGGTGAACCCCTGGGGGGTAGAATTTCGCCAGGGGCTATTTAATATGACCAGCGACTCCCACCTCTTCCGGACCCGGAAGCAGTTGCAGCAGGAGGGCTGGGAGCTTAAGGGCAATGTCTTTCACCGGGGGGAAGAGCGGTATCTCCCCTTGTATGAAGCCAAGATGATGCATCACTTCGATCACCGCTGGGCCACCTATGAGGGGACCAAAACCCGGGAGGTGCGCCGCCGGGAGAAGGAGAACCCGGACTTTGTGGTCCTGCCCCGCTACTGGGTGCCGGAGCCGGAGGTCACGGCCCGGAGCGCCCGGGCCCCCCGGGAGCTGGGGCGGGCCTGGCTGGCCGGGAAGGCAAAAGAGGTGCAGGAGATCCTGGCATCCTGGTGGCTGGGGGCCGGGGTGCGGACCGGGGTGGAGCCGCCCCGGCCGCTGCTGCAGCTTCAGGCCCGTCTGGGTCTCAATATCATTAAGGCGAGGACATGGGGCGAGGCTTTTCCCTTGAGCCCGGCGGAGCTGGCTGCCCTGCCGGAGAGAAGCGCAGCCCTGGCCGCCGCGGACGAATCCGGCCTTTTGACCCTGGCCGGCCAGGTGCTTCGGGAACGCACCCCGCCTTTTCTCCTGGGCTGGCGGGATATCGCCCGCAGCACCGACGAGCGCACCGTCATCGCCGGGGTGCTGCCTATCTTCGGGGTTGGTGATACATTTCTTTTAATGATGTTTGAAAAATATTACGGTTCAAAACTCGCCTGCCTAATAGGGAACTTATCTTCTTTTTCATACGACTATGCTGCCAGACAAAAAATTGGAGGGACGCATTTAAAATTTTTCACATATAAACAACTTCCCGTCCTTCCCCCCTCCGCCTACACCCGCCCCTGCCCCTGGTCCCCGGGGGAGAGCCTGGCGGACTGGCTGGGTGCCAAAGTCCTGGAGCTCACCTACACCGCCCGGGACCTCGCCCCCTTCGCCCGGGAGCTGGGGTATCACGGCCCCCCCTTTCCCTGGGACGAGACCCGGCGCTTTATTCTCCGGTGCGAGCTGGACGCGGCCTTCTGTCACCTCTATGGCCTAAGCCGGGAGGAGGCGTCTCATGTCCTCACCACCTTCCCCATCGTCCGGCGCCACGACGAGGAGGCTTATGGGGAGTTCCGCACCCAGCGGGTCATCCTGGAAATCTACGACGACCTGCAACAGGCCATGTCCACCGGCGCACCCTATCGCAGCCGGGTGGACCCGCCCCCCGGCGATCCCCGGGCGGTCCCTGGTTCCTGACCCACGGGAACATTGACGAGACAATTTGTTAAGCATATATAATGATTACGAGGGGCAAGCCATGAAAACCTATACCGCCATTATTGAAAGATGTCCCGAAACCGGTTGGTATATCGGCTATGTGCCGGGGTTTCCGGGAGCGCACACCCAGGCCGCCAACCTGGACGAACTGAACGCCAACCTGCGGGAAGTCATCGAAATGCTGCTGGAAGACGGGGAACCGCGGTTGGAAGCGGAATTTATCGGCACGCACAATATCGCCCTGGCGCACTGATGGGAACAATACCCGTTCTCAAACCCCACGAAGTTTCAGCCTTGCTGGAATCATGGGGCCTTAAGGAAGTCCGCCAGCGGGGGTCGCACAAACAATACCGCCATCCCGACGGCCGAACCACCACAGTTCCCTTTCATCGCGGCCGGGACATTTCCCCGGTGCTCTTACGCCTGATTGCCAGAGACCTGGGCATGACCGTGGAAGAATTTTTAAAAAGAAAGTGAACAGTAACTGAAAACCGAAAACGCTATAAGGGATAACCATGGAGCGGGGAGTTTCCGGCGACGTCCCGGAAGCCGCCGAGGGTCTTAGTTTGGAAGAAAAGGAAGCCCTGATCGAGGTCTTGCAGCGCCGCCTCATTGCTGAGCGCCGGGATGAGCTGGCCCAGGAAATTGCCGCGGCCAGGAAGGAATTTGAGGCCGGGGAGTGCCGGGAGGCGTCGCCCGAGGAATTGCTCAAGGAGATAAAGGGGAGACATCGGCACCCATAAGCACCCCAGACCATGCCGGGGATAAGTGACGAGATGGATATCTTTGCCTTGCGGGATCGGGTAGTAGGGGAATATCGGAACTATTTCGAGAGCTTCATCAATATCCTGGACGACCGCCTGAGGGCTTTTGTCCATGAACGCCTGGCCGAAGGCTTGATGTGGCCGGACGCAGTTTTACAGCTCAACCCGGCCTATGAACCCGGCCACACCCTGGCGGAGCTGGCCGCCCAGGGGGTCATCACCCCGGAAACCTCCAGATTCTTCGGGGCCGATCTCCGTCTCCACCGCCACCAGGAGGAGGCCCTCACCATCGCCCGGCGGGGCGAGTCCTACATCGTCAGCACCGGCACCGGCTCCGGCAAGAGCCTGACATATCTGGTCCCTATCTTTGATCAGATTCTGAGAGACGAGCCTTCCCGCCACTCGGTCAGGGCCATCATCGTCTATCCCATGAACGCTTTGACTAACAGCCAGCTCGCCGCCCTGGAGCGCTTCCGCCGGGAAAACTGGCCCGACTGCCCGGTGCGCTTTGCCCGCTATACCGGCCAGGAAAAAACCGAAGCCCGCAATGCCATTATCAATGACCCGCCCCATATTTTGCTGACCAATTATGTAATGCTGGAATATCTGCTGATCCGGCCTTATGAGCGGCCCTTGGTGCAGTTGGCCACCCGGGAGCTCAAGTTTTTGGTGATGGATGAATTACACTTCTACCGGGGGCGCCAGGGGGCGGACGTGGCCATGCTCCTCAGGCGGGTACGGCAGCGGGCCGCCCGCCCCGACCTCCAGTTTATCGGCACCTCGGCTACTTTGGTCACGGAAGGAGACCGGGAAACCCGGCGGGCCAAAATCGCCGAAGTGGGAACCAGGTTATGCGGGGCTGCTATCCCCCCCGGCAATGTAATTGACGAAACCCTGAAAAGGGTGACCGCCATACCTGCCCCCCAGACCCAGGAGGGGCTGCGGGCGGCGGTGCTGAGCCCCCCTCCGGAGCCGACCTTGGCCGCGGTGACCGCGCATCCTCTGGCGTCCTGGGTGGAGGAAACCTTTGGCCTGGAGGTGGAAGATGGACGACTGGTGCGCCGCTCTCCCATATCCTTCCGGGAAGGCCTCCAAAAGCTGGTGAAGGAAACAGGTCTGGAAGAAAACCTGTGCGAAGAACGGCTGAAGAGGGTGCTGGAGGCCGGGAATGCCGCCCGCCTGCCCTCTGGGGAGCCGCTTTTCGCCTTCCGATTGCACCAGTTTCTGTCATCGGGGAGCAGCGTATTCACCACTCTGGAGCCCCCGGACAGCAGATTCCTGACGACTGAGGGCCATTACCTGGTGCCGGAGGCGGAGGGGAGGGAGTCAGAGGGGCGGGTATTATTCCCCTTGGCTTTTTGCCGGGAGTGCGGCCAGGAATACTACCTGGTCTCAATGTTGGAGGAAGGGGCTAACTTGAGGCTGATCCCACGCGCACCCCTCCTTACCCGGCTGGATGATGAAACCCCGGGCACTCCCGGTTTTTTCGCCATAGAAGCCAATGAGCTCTGGGAGGGAAACCAGGAGGATTTGCCGGAAAGCTGGTTCGAGACCCGCCGCAACGGCCAGCAAGTTAAAAAGACTTATGCCCGTCACATGCCCCGGCAATATTGGGCAAAATCAGATGGCCGGCTCATTTTGGCAAAGGCTGACAACGCGATCCCCGGCTGGTTTCAGCCCCAGCCTTTAATGCTCTGCCTCCGTTGCCGGGCGGCCTACGACCTCCGGGAAAGGAGCGACTTCCGCAAACTGGCCACCTTGAGCCAGGTGGGACGCTCCACTGCCACCACCATTATTACTGGCGGGGCGATCGTGGCCATGCGCCATGACAACGAGATCGAGCCAGCCGCCCGCAAGGTGCTGAGCTTCACCGACAATCGCCAGGATGCCTCGCTACAGGCCGGCCATCTCAATGACTTCGTGCAGGTGGTGTTGCTGCGCGGGGCCTTGGCCCGGGCCTTGAAGCAGGAAGGCAGCCTGACCCTGGACCGGCTTGGCGCGGCCATCTTCACAGCTCTTAATATGTCAGCCCAGGAATACATGCGGGAACCCAGAGAGTCAGGTCCAGGATATGAAAACGCCCGACACGCCATGATGGACCTCATGGAATATCGGGTGCTGGAAGATCTGGCCCGGGCCTGGCGGGTGACCCAACCCAACCTGGAACACTGCGGGTTGCTGAAAGTGAATTACCAGGGCCTGGAAGAGTTGGCCAATGATCTCTCCTTATGGCAGGGGCTCCCCGTTATAAGAGAGGTTGCGCCTGAGATGCGGTTTGCCGTGCTCAAGGCCATATTAGACCATTTGCGGAGCAACTTGGCCATTGACGCTAAGATTCTGGAGGAGGATCAGGCACGCGCTCTGGTCAGGCGAGTGAACGATTGGCTACGGGAGCCCTGGAGTTTTGACGAACAGGAACGTCTGCGTCGTAGTTCCCTTGCTATTCTTCCTGGAGTTACACCTGAGAATCGAGCTGCCAGAGGATTTGTTAGACTGGGTTTCCGGTCAGCCATTGGGAGATATGTTCGTTCCCGGCATACCTGGGGTCTTGACGAAGATCTGAGCGCCCAGGAAACTGAAAGTTTGATTCTCGGGATAATCGGGGTATTGAGAGGACATATCCTCACGATGGTCAAGCGGAATGGTGAAGATTACGGAGTTCAGATTCGCGCTGGAGCATTGAAATGGGATGAGGGGGACGGGAAATCTCCCGGTCCTGACCCGGTGCGGGCCAAATCCCTGTATTTGCGCCGCCATGAAATGATCACCAAGGAACCGAACCGCTATTTTAAGGACCTCTATGAAGAGCAGGCGCACTGTCTGGTAGGAATTATAGGAAAGGAACATACCGGGCAGGTCTCGGTGGCTGATCGAATGGAGCGGGAGGGAAGATTCAGGGAAGGGATTCTCCCGGCCCTTTTTTGTTCCCCCACCATGGAGTTGGGGGTTGATATTGCGGACTTAGGGGTGGTTCACCTGAGAAATATGCCGCCGACACCGGCCAATTATGCCCAGCGCAGCGGACGCGCCGGTCGCGGCGGCAAGCCAGCTTTGGTTCTGAGTTTCACAAGTTTCGGCAACGCGCATGATCAATACTTTTTCCGCAGGAAAGAACGGATGATCACCGGTGCCGTGGCTCCACCCCGCACCGATCTTGCAAACCAGGAACTAGTGGAGGCTCATCTTCATTCGGTCTGGCTTGCAATTTTGGGTTTGGGTCTGGGCAATTCCATGGCCGACCTCCTGGACTTGGAAGCCGCAGGTTATCCCTTCCTATCTGAAAAGGCTGCGGCATTAAAGATGTCTGAAGACCGCCAGCTTGAAGCTGTGAAAGCCTTCCAGGAAATCATCAGCCTGGTTGGCCCTGCCATCACTGAAGCCCCTTGGTTCAGTCAGGAATGGCTGGTGGAAACCGCCCGTTCAGCTCCCTCTGTTTTCGATCGGGCCTTTGACCGCTGGCGGGAGCTCTATAGAGCCGCGGTGGAACAGCGGGATGCAGCCCGTCGCCAGATTGACACCCCGAGAATTAGTCGCCGGGACCGGGAAGAAGCTGAACAGCGGGAACGCGAGGCTAAAAGGGAGATAGACCTGCTGTTAAATCGCGGCGAACGAGCAACCGAGTCCGATTTTTATCCCTATCGATATCTGGCGACGGAAGGGTTCCTGCCAGGTTACAACTTCCCCAGGCTACCTCTCCGAGCTCTGGTGTGGTCAGGAGAGGCGGCCCAAGCTATCGACCGGCCACGTTTCTTGGGATTGGCCGAGTTTGGACCACAAAACGTCATCTATCATGAAGGCCGAAAACACCGAATCTCTGCCTGTCTGGTGCCCACCGGGGGGATCACTCCCCGTCTCTGTCGAGCCAAAATTTGCCTGACCTGTGGTTATATTCATCCTCGTGATGAGGCCATGGTGGATCTGTGCCACTATTGCGGCACCAGATTGGACGCTGATACTTCTGAGTTTCCCCAGGCGCTTTTTGAGCAGCCCACCGTTAGAGGTTCCAGGTGGGCCCGTATTTCTTCCGAAGAAGAGGAACGGGTTAGGGAAGGATATCATCTTACCACTCATTTCTGGGTTGCTCCTGGCTCGACGTCCCAGATTGTCTCAGTTTTATCAAAAACAGATGCTTCGCCTCTGATGGAGGTGAATTTTATCCCGCAAGCCGAACTTTGGCGCATCAACCATGGGTGGCGGCGCGCCGACGAACGTCAAGGTTTTGCCCTGGAACAGAACACTGGCATCTGGCGTCGACATGAAGAGGATGACACCAATAATGGGAATCAACCAAGGCGCGAAAGTGGTACAGTAATCTCAGGAGTGAAACCCTATGTCACAGATAACCGAAATATCTTACTTCTTCGTCCTTTAACTGAAAAAGCGAGCGATCTCTCCCTCCTCAAGACATTGGCTTATGCTTTGCAGAAAGGAATCCAGGTAATTTATCAGGTCGAGGAACAAGAGGTGGCAGTAGAACTCATCGGCCAGGGTGACCACCAACGCCTTCTGCTCTGGGAGGCTGCTGAAGGGGGGACGGGAGTTTGGGAGCGCTTACTTCAAGATAGAAAAGCATTCGCAGAGATTGCGCGCGAGGCCTTAATAATTTGCCATTTTAATCCTTTAACCGGTGAAGAAGAAAAAGATTGGGTCGGTCGGTGCGGCCCCGCCTGCTATGATTGTTTACTCAGTTATGCCAACCAAATGGATCACCGATACCTTGATCGTTGGAAAGTTCGAGACTATTTCCTGCTATTGACCCAGGCTGAAATTACTTCAAGTACTGAAGGGCGCGACTTTGAAGCCCAGTATCTTTGGCTTGGTCAACGCATCGACCCAGCCTCTCCCCTGGAACGGCAATTCCTTGATTACCTTTATCAAAACAAGCTGCGATTACCTGATTATGCCCAGTATTGTCCTGAGACTGATCTCCCTGTTCAGACCGATTTTTATTACAAGCGAGATAAGATTCCCGGTGTCTGCATATTCGTAGACGGCCCAGCCCACATCCAGCCGCATCAGGCGGAACGTGACCAAGTGGTAAGGGATAAGCTGAGAGATCGTGGCTATCAAGTAATTGTAATTAAGACTGATTCCCCCTTAGTTGAACAGATACGAGAAAAACTCAGATTTTTGTGGAGCAACACTTAAATTTATAGATTCTGCTAAAGACGCGGATGATCGAAGGGCTATCCACAGCGTGTGGTCAATGATGGCCCGCCCCTTGCCCATTTTCCGCTAATTTGCCCTCCATGGTGCGCCCTGCCTGAATGATCTGGAAAACATGCACGTTATATGCACGTTGCCCATAAATTATTAAAGGCAGGTCCGATGAGATATCGGCAACCTGCCTTAATTATTTATTAAATCTGGTCGGGACGAGAGGATTTGAACCTCCGACCCCCTGAACCCCATTCAGGTGCGCTACCAGTCTGCGCCACGTCCCGACGATTGCATACTGTAACAGGCACCCTGGGCAGTGTCAATGGCTTTCACGGGATTCTTTCAGGACGGCCGAGGGGAATCCTGGCGGCCGGTTCTTACTCGTCTTCTTCCCAAGGCCCGTATCGGGTGGTAAGGAAAGGCCTGGTACGGCGGGAATCCCGCATTTCCCCGGTTTCCCCCAAAAGCTTTGCGACCCCGCCTCTTTAAGAAATCCTTATTGAGAAATCCTGGCAAATCTGATATTGAAAGAAAGTTTCGCTCCCGGGTTGATCTCCGGGGCGGGCAAGGCTAGCCACGGGAAGGAGACGTACATGTCCGGGAAAACAGCAACCATCCGCAATTTCGCCCTGGTGGGGCACAGCGGTTGCGGCAAAACCTCTCTGGCCGAAGCGCTGCTTTTCGGCGCCGGGGCCACCAACCGGCTGGGCAAGGTGGACGACGGCAGCTCGGTTCTGGATTTCGAGCCCGAGGAGATCAAGCGCAAAATTACCATTTCCTCAGCCTTCCACCACTACACCTGGAAGAAACATGCGGCCTACCTAGCCGACACCCCCGGCGACGACAACTTCCTGGCGGACACCCGGGCCGTCCTCCATGTGGCTGACGCCTGTGTGGTGGTCATCGACGCGGTGGATGGCGTCAAGGTGGGCACGGAAAAGGTCTGGGGAGCAGCCAACCAGTATGCCCTGCCCCGCCTCATTTTCATCAACAAGCTGGACCGGGAGCGGGCCGACTATGCGCCGGTCCTGCAAGCCGTGAAAGAGGTCCTGGAGGCCACCCCGGTGCCGGTCCAACTCCCCATCGGCCGGGAGGCCGGCTTCAAGGGGGTGGTGGATCTCATTCAGATGAAGGCCTTTATCGGCAGCGGCAAGATGGAAGCCGGCCCCATCCCCGACGACCTCAAGGATGAGGCGGAAAGTCTCAGGGGCGACCTGATGAACTTCGCCGCCGAAAGCGACGACGAACTCATCGAGAAATTCCTGGAGGTAGGGGAGCTCACCCCGGAGGAGATGTTGCGGGGCCTCAGGCTGGGCACCCTCATGGGCAAGATCGTGCCTGTGCTCTTCGGCGCCTCGGTGGCCAACATCGGGCCGTCCCTCCTGCTGGACGCCGTCAATCATTTGCTGCCCTGCCCGGAAGACCGGGGCGAGATCAAGGGAAAAACCCCGGCCGGTGACGAGGTGAGGCTCACTTCCGACCCGGACGGGCCCTTGGCCGCCCAGGTCTTCAAGACCGTGGCCGATCCTTACGCCGGCCGCCTCTCCATTTTCCGGGTCTACTCCGGCAGGGTGGTCTCCGACTCCACCGTGTTCAACGTCAACAAGGGGGCGTCGGAGCGTTACGGCCAGCTCTTTCTCTTGGAGGGCAAAGGTCAGAAGCCGGTGGCCGAGCTGGGTCCCGGCGCCTTCGGCGCGGTGGCCAAGCTCAAGGAGACGGTTACCGGCGACACCCTGGCGGGCGAGGCCAACCCCATTATCCTGCCGCCTTTGGGCACGCCCAAGACCATGATCACGTTTGCCGTGGAGCCCAAAGTCAAAGGGGAGGAAGACAAAGCCTTTTCCGCCATCCAGAAGCTCACCGAAGAAGATCCGTCCCTGCGCCTCAGCCGCAACACCGAAACCAAGGAAATCCTGCTTTCCGGCATGGGGGCGGTGCACATTGAGGCCACCGCCGAAAAGATGAAGCGCAAGTTCGGAGTGGAGGTCAACCTGACCCTGCCCAAGGTGCCGTATAAGGAAACCATCAAGGGAAGCACCAAGGTTCAGGGCAAATACAAGCGGCAGTCCGGCGGCCGGGGCCAGTATGGGGATACCTGGCTGGAAATCGAGCCCCTCCCTCGGGGGGGCGGCTTTGAGTTTGTGGACGCCATCGTGGGGGGTGTCATTCCCAAGCAATACATCCCTTCGGTGGAGAAGGGCATCGTGGAGGCCATGAGCGAAGGGGTGCTGGCCGGGTTTCCGGTGGTGGACATCAAAGTGAAGCTCTACGACGGCTCCTTCCACGAGGTGGATTCCTCGGACATGGCCTTCAAAATCGCCGGTTCCATGGGCTTCAAGAAAGGCGTCCAGCAGGCCAATCCGACGCTCCTGGAGCCCATCATGAAAATCACCGTCACCGTGCCGGAAGACAACATGGGGGACATCATCGGCGACCTCAACGGCCGCCGGGGCCGGGTGCTGGGGGTGGAGGCCCAGGGGAAGAACCAGGTTATCACCGCGCAGGTGCCCATGAACGAAGTGTTGATGTATGCGCCCGACCTCATCTCCAAGACCGGCGGCCGGGGGGTCTTCGACATGGAGTTTTCCCATTACGAGGAAGTGCCCCCTCACCTGGCGGAAAAAATCATCAACGAGGCCAAGGCGGCCAGGGAGAAGGAGTGAGGGGTAAGGATGATGGCGCGGGGAGTAAGGGCCTTCCACCCCCCTGCCCTCCCCCGCTCACCAATGCCCGGATATCTTCTTGGCACAGGCGACCCGCCTGTGCTATTTTTTTCTTATGACCGCCAAGCACGCAGGAACTGACAGACCGGCCCGGGTGGTGGCCGTCTCCCTCAGCCAATGGAAAGGGGTGGTGAAGGAAAACGTCCCGGAAATCACCCTGGTGGTGGAGCATGGGGTGGCCGGCGACGCCCACGCCGAGGGCGGCAAACGCCAGGTCAGCCTGCTGGCCCTGGAAAGTATCGAGAAAATGCGGGCCCAGGGCGCGGACGTCAAGCCCGGGGACTTCGCCGAGAACATCACCACGGAGCATATTGCCGTGGAGGCCCTGCCCGTGGGTGCGCATCTCAAGGTGGGGGAAGCCGCCGAACTGGTCATCACCCAGATCGGCAAGGCCTGTCACCACGGCTGCGCCATCCGGCAGTTGGTGGGGGACTGCATCATGCCCCGGGAAGGCGTCTTCGCCCGGGTGGTCAAGGGCGGCGTGGTGCGGCCTGGAGATGCGGTGGAGGTGGTGGAGGTCACGGAAGATGTTTAGGGCCCGACAATCTTGCGAGCCTGGGAGGGGTGCGGCGCCATCGGGTAAAAAGCCGGGGTTGCCAGTCTTGGCAGGGGCGTTCATCGGTTTCGGCCTGGGCTTGGTTCTCTCCCCCGGGGAAGCCTGGCTCCTGCCAACGGTTCTGGCGACTCCGGGTTGGGCGGCGGAAGCGGGTGAGCGGGCCTTCACCCCGCCCCCAGGGAGCCCGGGGCGCCGATTGATTCTGGATGCCTTGCGTCAAGAACTCCACCGCCTGCATGGCCTGGAAATGGTCTTTGAGGTGCGCCATCTGAAGGTCCAGGGTGACTGGGCCTGGGTGGCGGTCTCGCCGCGTTCCCCCGACGGCCGCCAGCGGTATGAAGCCGCATATGCCCTGTTGCGCAAACAGGGTGGCCGCTGGCAGGTGGCGGAGTTGCCCAGCACTGAGGAGGAAAGTCCCCTCTGGCAACCCGGATATTTCCAGCAGCTCCAAACCCGGTTTCCAGGAGTGCCCGCCACCCTCTTTTCGGAAAAGCTCCCCTAGGGGCCCCGCTTCTCTTGCCATGAAGGAAACGCCATGTTCCGGGTGGGGATTCTGACCGTCAGCGACAAGGGCCACGCGGGCGAGCGCCTTGACACCGCCGGGCCGGAGTTGGCCCGCCTGCTCAACCCGGCCTGTTTTCAGGTATCTCACTACCAGATCGTGCCCGACGAGTGGGAGGCCATCGCTCAGGCGTTGGTAGCCTGGAGCGACCAGGAAGGTCTGGATCTCATCCTCACCTGCGGCGGCACCGGCCTTTTCCCCCGGGATCTCACCCCGGAGGTGACCCTCTCGGTGGCCCACCGCCTGGTGCCGGGCATTCCCGAGGCCATGCGGGCCTCCGGTCTGACCAAGACCCCCCACGCCATGCTTTCCCGGGGAGTAGCGGTGATCCGGGGCGCCACGCTCATCGTTAATCTCCCTGGAAGCCCCAAAGGCGCCGCCGAAAGCCTGGAGGCCATCCTGCCGGCTCTGCCTCACGCCCTGGAGAAGCTCAAGGGCAGTCCGGCGGAGTGCGGCGCTTGAGGCTGGAGTCCATCGCGGCAAGAGCAGGAGGATGGCCCCTCCCCCGCCCTCCCTTTCAACACCCCCCTATCCTGAAATTGGGAGGGATGGTTCGGGCGTGGGAGCAGGGTCCTGCCGGCCCCGTTCCCCGCCCCTGACCGAACGCTTCACCTCTCACTCCCCCCGGGCAGCGGTGTCACGCTCCGGCGGTTCTTCCGGGCCCGGCGGCGGTGCCCCGGGTCCATAGGATTCCCGGATCTTCTCCCTCAGCAAGGCCACGGCCTGGGTCTGCCGGTCCTTGGCGGCCTTGAGGTCCCGGGCTTTCAGCACGGCGTCCCGCACCGGTTCGGTGAGCATGGGGTTTAGTTCCCCGGCCTCCAAAGCCAGATGGACTTCCCGGCCCAACCGACGCCAAGCCCGGTTGAGGCGGCGCTGCTGCCAAAATCCTGCCAGCAGCCGTCCAAGGATCAGCAGACGGCGCCAGGTGTTGGCCGCGCCGCGCTTCAGCAGGCGTCCGGCGGCCCCGGCAAGGTGCGTCACTGTCGCCAAGAATCCGGCACTCATGAGGAACTCCTTGTTGACGAGGGGCCTCCGCCGGGGGGCGTGCAGCCCATAACCTCGTCCAGGGTGCGGGTGATGCCGGCCAGGTGGCTGCCCGGCCAATACACCCGGTTGCAGGCTGGACAGACGAAAAACGCCTTCTGGGTGAGGTAAATATGCTCCGGCACCCGGCTGCGGGCTTCCTCCCGGGGAAGATCGGCCAAGGGCCGATTGCAGCGCACACAGCGGCTCAAGGGCTTCAGCCCCCGCCAGGAAAGCCCCAGGCGGCGGCAGACTTCCTGGAGCTGCGCCTCCTTCTCCCTGCCTGTCAGAACGAGCACATCCGGCCGGTCCAGGTTGGCCAGGCGGCGATTGACCGTCAACAGCACCGTGCCCTGAAGCGGGGGGGGCAGCGCGCCGGGTTTGAAGACCGCACCGTCGGCGTCAAAACCCAGGAAGCGCAACCACTTGGCCAACCCACCCAACGGCGCATCCACCAGGAATTTCATAGGTCTGTCGGTTAGCGGAGGCAGGGCCGACGATACGGGTTCCCGGCCCCCCGGTACTCCGCCCAGCCCGTGGGTCCTGGCCAGCGTTCAGCATCGTGCAGAAATCCTGACCGCCGGCAACCGGTCGCGGCCTTCCGAACGGGCAGGTCCCAGGGGAGGCCATGGCCCTTCCCCCCTTCACCCGCGCTGCGGTCTCTTCAGGGCTTCAAGGGCATCTCGATGACACCCGGGGGCCGGGAGATGGCGAAATCGGCCGGAGTCAGAGGCGGGTTGATGGTGAGGTCACCGAAGGCCACCCTGAGCTCGGTCTGGGGCTCGGCGGTTTTCACCTTCACCTGTTTAGGCCAGCCCCCAGGTCCGGAGAAATCGGCGAACTCCGCCTGGATGCGGGATCTGCCGTCCGGCCCGCCCCACTCCTGTCTGACGGGATGCCCCCCGGCCTCCGTCCAGAGCTTTTCCCGGAGGCTTCCCTCCGAATTCAGCCAGGTCATCACCAGGCCCCGGTTTTCGCCCGATTCCTGCCAGGAAGTGGGCTCCTCCTGACTGAAAGGCACCGCACCGGCCAGGAGCCTGAGGCATTGAGGGAGCGTCAGGCCGGGAGGGATAAGCCCCGCCAGGCTGCCGGGGGTAGCCGGGCCGGTCAGCAGTTTCCCATCCCGGGGAAAGAGCATCTCCACCCTGGCCCCGTCGCTGCTGAAACTCATGAGGGAGCGTCCAAAAAGGTCCACCAGGTCCACCCGCAGCAAAGTGGGGAAACCGGCCTTCAGGCGACCGCTCCCCGAATAGTTGCGGCCGGGAGCTATGAGAGTCAGGCGTCCTTTGGCCTGGAAACCTTTGATGCCCTCCTGCCGGGCCCTCAGGGCGGCCAGAACCTCGGCAGGGCCGGCGGCCCGGGGCGGCGGGGGCGGCGGTAAGGTGCGGCAGGCCGCCAACCCCACCACCGCCACCAGCGCCAGCAACGGGAAATGTCTCATAATGGTCGTGGTTGGAGCTTCAGTTCCAGCTCCTGGATTTTCTTCCGTAAGCGAGGAAGGTCAGGATTTTCCAGTTGCAGGGCCCGGCGATAAATTTTCAGGGCCTCGTGATAACGCTGCTGTTTCACATACGCGTCCCCCAGGTGCTCAGCCACCGTGGCGTCCGAGGGCAGCTTGTCGAAGGCCCTTTTCAGCTCGAATACCGCCTTGTCGTAAAGCCCCTTCTTGTAATACACCCACCCCAGGCTGTCGATGATGTGGCCGCTTTCGGGCTTGAAGCGCAGCGCGGCTTTGACAAGGCGCTCGGCTTCATCCAGCCGGACCCCCTCCTCGGCGTAAGTATATCCCAGGAAATTCAGGGCGTCGGGGTTGTCGGGGTCAAGTTCCAGCACTTTTTTGACTTGTTGGATGCTATCCTCACGCCGTTTCTGCTTTTCCAAAACCATGGCCAGGCGCAGGTGCATTTCGATGGACCGGGGCAACCGCTTCAGCCCCTCCTCCAAAGCTGCCTGGGCCCGATGCCACATCCCCTCTTCTTCGTGGAAAAAGGCCAGGGCCAGGTGAACCTCTTCCCGATCGGGGCTAAGAGACTTGACTTCCTCGAGAATCTGACGGGTTTTGGCCTTGTCCTGTTTTTGGTAACTGATATAGGCCAGGCGCAAGCGGGCCTGGGGGTAGTGCTCGGCCTTGGGGCTCACCGCTTCGTATTCCCGGGCAGCCCCGTCCAGGTCGCCTTTTTCCTCCAGGCCCAGGCCGATGAGGTAGCGCACCCGCTCCTCATGGCGGGGTTTTCCCAGGAGCTGGCGGAACTCCCGAATCGCGTCGTCGTAATATTTCTGCTCCAGGAAGATGAGCCCGATTTGCAAGATGGCTGCCGGATCGTGCTTCTCCAGGGAGCGAAATTTGCCCAGGGCTCGCACCGCCTCCGGATAGTGACGCGCCAGCAGGTGCAGCCGCCCAATACTGGCCCAGACCCGGGAGTTCTGGGGTTGGAGCTTCAAAACCCGGCGATAATAACCCAAGGCCCGGGCATACTGCCGTTCCCGCTCCGCCACCTGCCCCAGATCAAAGAGGGCGGGGACGAACTCCGGGTCCATGTCCAGCACCCGCTGGAGTTCCTGTTTGGCCTCCGCCAGTTGGTCCAGTTCCAGGTAGAAGCGCCCCAGGTAATAGTAGGCCGCCACCAGCTCGGGCTGCCGCTTCAAAATCTCCTTGACCATGCGAATGGCCTTGGGGAACCGACGCTGTTGGGCATAGAGGGCGGCCAGGAAGAGGCGGGCCTCCTGGTTCTCCTGGTCCAGAACCAGGATGCGCTCGTACTCGCTGACGGCCTCCTGAAGCTGGTTGAGGCTGACGTGGAGCCCGGCCAGGAGAAAGTGGGCTTCCTGACTCCTGGGATCCAGGCGCAAGGCCTTCTCCACATGGGTGAGGGCGTCCTTAACGTCTCCCTGGCGCTGGTAGAGGGTGGCCACCTCCATGTGCAGCGGCACGGCGGCAGGATCGAAGCGAAGGGCCTCCTCGTACTCTCGAATGGCCGCGGGCAAATTGTCGTCCAGGAGGAAGCGCTGGGCCTTGAGGTAGTGAAAATAGGACTGGCTGCGATCGGCAGCGGGAGGGGGGGCGTCCCCGGGCTTACCCTTGAGCAGGCTGGCCAGTGACTGGCAGCCGGCCAGGGACACCACCAGCCACCAGAGCAGGCCGGTGAGCATGAGGGCACGCACCCTCAGGGAGGTTTGGTTCATGGGGCCGGGTATCCGGAAACGCCGGCGCCGGTCGTTTGCCCGCGCCGGGCTAATCCATCGTGGTGGTCTGAAATTCTTCCCAATCAGGAATCTCGCTTTTGACGTAATACCTGAGCTTCTTGATCAACCGATCCTCGATCTGCCGCACCCGCTCCCGGGAGATGCCATGGCGCGCCCCGATTTCCTGGAGGGTCAGGGGGTTTTCCGCCAGCAGGCGCAGATCCAGGATGTCCAGTTCTTTGTCATTCAATTCCTGGCGGAACTCCTGGAGTTTTTTGCGAAACAGATCCTTCATTTCGCTTTCCGCCAGCACTTCCTCCACCGGAGGTTCGCCGGAGGTCAGGAAATTTTTATGATATTCTTCGGAGCCTTCCTTGAGGGGGGCATCCAGGGAAAGCTCCCAGCCTCCCAGGCGCTGCTCCATTTCGATGACCTCCTCTTCCTTCACCTGGAGCACATCGGACAAAAGCTTGGGACCGGGCTCAAAACCCAGGGCCCGCAGTTTCTCCTTTTCCCGCTTCAAGTTGTAAAACAACTTGCGTTGGGACTGGGTGGTGCCGATCTTCACCAGCTTCCAGTTGTCCATGATGAATTTGAGGATGTAGGCCTTGATCCAGAAGGAGGCGTAGTAGGAGAGCTTGATGCCCCGGTAGGGGTCGAACTTCTTGATGGCCTGCATGAGGCCGATATTGCCCTCCTGGATGAGGTCCAGCAGATTGCGCATCCAGTACTTTTGGAATTCCAGGGCGATTTTGATGACCAGCCTGAGGTTGCTGGTGATCAGCCGGTATCCCACCTCCTGGTCGCCAGTCTCCTTGTAACGGACGGTGAGCTCCTTTTCCTCTTCCGGGGTCAGGAGTCTATAACGGTTGGCCTCCCGAATATAGCGCTGTAAGGGATCGAGCTCAGAGGGAACCGGAAGGGTGGCCTCCTCTTCCAGGGGTTCCTCCACCTCCGGCTCAAGAATCTCCGGCTCCTCCGGAAACTCGATGAACTCGAGTTCCGTATCGCGTCGGTGGCTCATGATGCACCTGAGAGGGATCCGGGCGGCCTCACCACGTGAGGCGCACCGGGATGCCGTGCTGGTCCAGGAAGGTTTTGATTTCCTGGATGGTGTAGGTGCCGTAATGGATCATGGAAGCGATCAGCGCGGCGTCGGCCTTGCCCGTGGTGAGAACCTCCTGAAGGTGCTCGGGTTTGCCGGCTCCGCCGGAGGCAATGACCGGGATGGAAACGGCCTCGGAGATCATCCGGGTAAGGGTGAGCTCGTAGCCGTCCTGGGTGCCGTCGGCGTCGATGGAATTGAGGCAGATCTCCCCGGCCCCCAGGTTCTCCGCCTCCTTGGCCCACCAGAGGGCGTCGATCCCCATGGCAGTGCGCCCGCCATGGATGACCATCTCGTAGCCGCTGGGAATTTGGGGGGTCTTGGGTATCCGCTTGACATCCATCCCTAAAACGATGCACTGGCTGCCGAAGGCCTTGGCTCCCTGGGTGATGATTGCCGGGTGCTGCATTGCGGCGGTGTTGACGCTCACCTTTTCGGCCCCGGCCAGAAGCACGTCCCGCATGTCCTCCAGGGTCCGGATGCCACCGCCCACGGAAAAGGGGATGAAGATTTCGGCGGCCACCCGGCGGACCACTTCGATCATGATGTTGCGCCGGTCGCTGGAAGCGGTGATATCGTAAAACACCAGCTCGTCGGCGCCGGCTTCGTAGTAGAACCTGGCCATCTCCACCGGGTCGCCGATGTCCACGTTGTTCTTGAATTTGATGCCCTTGGTGGTCCGGCCGTCCCGGACATCCAGGCAGGGGATGATGCGTTTACTCAGCAAGACTGCCGTCCCACGCCAAAAAATTCGCCAGAATCTGGAGTCCGAACCGTCCGCTCTTTTCCGGATGAAACTGGGTGGCCACCAGGTTTTCCCAGCCCAGGGCGCTGACAAAGGCGATGCCGTGCCCGGTAACCCCCACCACCAGTTCTTCCCGGGCCGGCTGGGGATAGTAACTGTGCACGAAATAGTACTCCGCGGTGGCCGGCAGTCCGGCAAACACCGGATGGGGCCGGACAAACTCCACCCGGTTCCAGCCCATGTGCGGGATTTTCAGGCCGGGCTGGCGGGGCAGGGACCTGGTCCGGCCCGGCAGCAGTCCCAGGCAGGGGGTGTCGTTTTCCTCGCTGAAGTCCAAAATGATCTGGGCTCCCAGACAGATGCCCAGGATGGGGACGCCCCGGGACTGGGCCTGCCGCAAGGCCTCGTCCAGGCCTCGCTCCCGGAGCACCGCCATGGCCTTGCCCGCCGCGCCCACCCCGGGGAAGATGACCCGATCCGCCCGTTGGACCACCGCCGGGTCCTCGGTCACCCGGCCGCTCACCCCCAGGGCGGCCAAGGCCCTGACCACGCTGGTCAGGTTCCCGGCCTGATAATCAATGACTGCCACCATGGTAACAACGTAATCTTTGGCTCAGAACAAATAAATAAACTTTATCAAATGGGGATGCGACCCGTCAATGAGATTGTCCCGTCCCCCGCCAAGTTCGAGGCGGCCAGCCGGGCGGACCGCAGGTTCAGGTTCTTTCCCGGCAGCGTCCCCCCGGCCGTCTGGGGAGTTTCGGGCATCCATATCAGATACCTATTCTTTTCAAAGAGTTAGCCCATTGCTTTTTCCTTGACATCCCTCGACCCCCGTTCCTATAATGGGGCACGTTTCCCCGGGGGGCCTGCGTCCCTTGCCGATACCGGAGGTGTGCGACCATGCGTTTGAACCGATGGGGCAAAGCAGCCGTAATCCTGCTCATCCTGGCCGTGGCGGTCCCGGCCCCCACCCCGGCCTTGGCCGGTGCGCCCGCGGTGGGGGCCACCGCGGCGCAAGCTGTGGGCTTCACCGCCATCGCCGCCACGTTCGCCTACTTCGCCTGGCTCAACCGGCCAGCGGCCCAGAGTACCGTGGACTGGAGCGTCAAGGGCCCCGGGGGCTTCTTCATCGGCGGCTTCACCGGCGCCGGCTTCGTCCAGCCCTCCACCTGGAGTTTCCCCTTCACCGACACGTCCCGGGTGCGCTACGCCCCCAGCCTCATCGGCGGGCTCAAAGGCGGCTATTTTCTGCACAGTCTCCCCTATTTCGGGGGCGAAATCGAATTCATGTACGACCGCCACGACACCGAGACGAAACAGGTCAATCTGAGCCCGGCGGTCAATGGGGCCACGGTGGGCTCGTTCCCCAAGTATCACATCCACTGCACTACCCTGGCGTTTCACTTTTTGGGGCGCTACGGCTTTCTGAAGGACAAGGAGGTGCCCTTCGGCCGCCTCCAGCCCTATGTGGGCATCGGCCCCGGCTTCGTCATCCTGTGGGCCACCAACGACTCAGCCAAGAACTTCTCCCTGGAAGCCCTGGCAGGGGTGCGCTACCTGCTCCGGAAAAACCTGTCGGTGTTCCTGGAATACAAGTTCAGCCAGCAATGGGACGTGGAGCTGGATCCCGCCACGCTGGTGGTGGGAAACGAGCTGCGGGGCAAAGGTACCTTTGATTTTACGGTGCACCGCTTCGCGGTGGGCCTCGCCTTTCATTTCCTGTAAGGCCTGCGGGAGGGCGCCGGGCATCAGGCGGCCGCGGGCCGCCTTTTTCATGCCCTCCTTAGCCAGACCGGACGGGAAAACGGCGTTTGGCTTGGCGGCGGCCGGGAACCTGTGGTATTCTAAACCTGCCTCCCGGGCACCTTCGGGGGGCGGCGCCGGGGTTCTGAGGCCCCGTCCTGCCGCCGAAATCCACGGATTAGCCACCAGTCATGCTGAACCTGGTCACCGCCGCCGAGATGCGGGAGCTGGACCGCCGCACCATTGAAGAAATCGGCGTCCCCTCCCTGGTGCTCATGGAAAACGCCGGGCGGAGCACCTACGTGGTGCTGCGGCAGGAATTCCCGGACCTCTCCGGGCCGGTGGCCGTGGTGGCCGGCCGGGGTAACAACGGCGGGGACGGCTTCGTGGTGGCCCGCTACGCCGCTAACGCCGGCCTGCCGGTGCTGGTTTTTTTACTGGCTGAGCGCCAGCAGGTGGCGGGGGACGCCCGGGTCAACCTGGACATCCTCAGCCGCATGGGCGTGCCGGTGGAGGAAGTGCTGGACGACTCCGCTCTGGCTTTAGCGGTGCAGCGCCTCAATCAGGCCGGGGTCATTGTGGACGCCCTGTTGGGGACCGGCCTGAACGCTCCGGTTCGGGGCCATCTGGCCGAGATGATCGGCCACCTCAACCGGCTGCCGGGCCCGGTCCTGGCGGTGGACATCCCTTCGGGGCTGTGCGCCGACACCGGCCAGGTTTTGGGGGTGGCGGTTAAGGCCCAGGTCACCGTCACCTACGGCTTCCCCAAACTGGGGCAGATTCTGCCTCCCGGCCGCAACCTGGTGGGCAGGCTGTGGCGGGTGGACATCAGCATTCCCCCCGGGCTTGCCCAGGCTCTGCCGAGGGAACTGGCCCAAGCCGCCGAACTGGCCGGCCTGCTGCCCTCCAGACCCTTTGCCAGCCACAAGGGCACTTTCGGTCACCTGGTGGTGTTGGCCGGCAGCGTCGGCAAGACCGGAGCCGCAGTCCTGGCCTGCGAGGCGGGACTGAAGGCCGGCGCCGGGCTGGTGACTGCCGCCGTGGCCGAAAGCCTGAACGATATCCTGGAAGTGAAGCTCACCGAGGCCATGTCCTTTCCTCTGCCGGAGGCGGCAGGGGTGAGGGCCGTGGGACGGCGGGCCCTGGAACCCTTGCAGGCCTTTCTCGCCGACAAAACGGCTCTGGCGCTGGGCCCGGGGCTTGGCACCCATCCGGAGACCCGGGAGGTGGTGCGGGAGCTGGTGCGCACTTCGCCCCTACCCGCGGTTATTGACGCCGACGGGGTCAACTGCCTTAAGGACGCTCCGGATTGCCTGAAAAACGCCGCCGGCCCCCGGATTATCACGCCGCACCCGGGGGAGCTGGCCCGCTTCCTGGGGGTCAGCCCCAAAGACATTCAGGCCCGGCGCCTGGAAACGGCCCGGGAGGTGGCGGCCGCCTGCCGCGCCGTGGTGGTCCTCAAGGGGGCCCAAACCGTGGTGGCGGCCCCGGACGGGCGGCTGAGCCTCAACCCCACCGGCAACCCCGGGCTGGCCAGCGGCGGCACCGGAGATGTGCTCACCGGCCTCATCGGCGGCTTTCTGGCCCAGCGGCTCGCTCCCTGGGACGCCGCCCGCCTGGGGGTGTTCCTCCACGGCCTGATCGCCGATGCCCTGGCCCGGGACCTGGGTCCCCGGGGCTTTGTGGCCGGAGATCTCCTCAAGGCGCTCCCCCAGGTCCTGGCGGACTTTGCCGCAGGGGCGTATTCCCAGGCCCAAGGAGACCCATGCATACAGCTCGTGACATTATGACCCGGGAAGTGATTACCGTGGCGCCGGAAGCCTCGGTGGAGGAACTGGCCCGCCTCTTCGCAAAGCGGCGCATCAGCGGCGTGCCGGTGGTGGATGACCAGGGCCGGGTGCTGGGGGTGGTCACCCAGTCGGACCTCCTCAAACGCACCCGGGAGCCGGAACTTCCTGTGGCCCTGAACATCCTGGATCTGCACCTGTTCCTGGAGACCCCCGGGCGCTTCCGGCAACGGCTGGAAAAGCTTTTGGGGGACACGGTGCGTCAGGTCATGTCCAGCCCGGCCATCACCATCACCCCGGATACCCCGGTGGCCGAGGCCGCCAGGGTCATGGAAGCCCGGAAGATCCACACCCTGCCCGTGGTGGAGGGGAACAAGCTGGTGGGCATCGTGGGGAAGCTGGATCTCATCCGGGTGGTGGCCCGGCCGCAGGCGTGAAGCGGCTGAAAGTGTCCAGCGCCACCCCCGCCGAAACCCGGGAGCTGGCCTCCCGCTTGGGGGAACGGCTCCGCCCCGGAGACGTGCTGGCCCTGGTGGGCGAACTGGGAAGCGGCAAAACCGAATTTGTCCGGGGCTTGGCCCTGGGTCTGGGCGTGCCCCCCGAAATTCCGGTCTCCTCCCCCAGCTTTGTCCTGGCCTTCGAATATCCCGGGCGTCTCCTCCTGGTCCATCTGGACCTCTATCGTCTGGAGCGTCTGCCCCCGGAACTCCTCCCCGACCTGGAGGACTATCTCTTCGGCCCGCAGGTGGCCGCGGTGGAATGGGCCGAGCGCCTGGAAGGCCTGCTGCCCGCCAGCTACCTGGAGGTGCGCCTGGAGGTGACGGGTGAAACCACCCGGGACCTCATCTTCAGCGGCCACGGCCCCCGGGGGGAGGAACTGGTGGACGCCCTGGCCGCGGAAACGTGAGCCCCCGGGCCGGATCTCGAAGAGAAGCGCACCGGTCCGGGACGCCCGGCCTTTCCTGCACCTGATTACCGCAAGGCTGTCAAGGAGGTTTCCATGCCCAAGCCCCTTTCCCGCCGCCGGGGTCTCCCCCTGGACGAAGTCGAAGTCCGCACCCTGTTCCAGCGGGTCCTGGATTTTTGGGAGAAATACCGAACCTGGGTAATCCTCGGAGGTGCGGCGGGGCTCCTGGCCGCGGCGGGCGTCGGCCTGAACTCATATCTGCATGAGCGCCGGGCCGAGGCCGCCGCCGCCGCTTTGGCCCAACTGCGGCCGCAGCTCTCCAACCCCCAAGCTGCCGCCGAGGCCCTCAAAGGGCTGGAGCAGTTTCTTAAGGCCCACGCCGGCACCGAGGCCGCCCTGGAGGCGGAGCTCTTTCAAGCCCATCTCCTCTACCAGACAGGAAAATTCGAGGAGGCCCTGAAGGCCTATCAGGGGCTGGCGGCCAATCCCAAGGTCCAGCGGGAGGCCGGCCTTCGGGCCCTGGTGATGGAGAGCCTCAGCTACTGCCAGGAGGCCTTGGGGAAATGGGCGGAGGCGGCCAGTACGTTGAAGCCGCTGCTGGAGCAGGCCGGCGGCGCCTACCAGGGGGAGGTGCTGAGGCGCTATGCCATGCTGAGTGAACAGGCCGGCCAAGCCGCCGAGGCCCGCCAAGCCTGGGAGAAGCTGCTGCAGCGCCCGCCGGTGCCGGCCCTGGTGCCGTACCTCAAAGAGAAACTGGGCGGCACCGAGTCAAAGCCGGCCTCCACGCCTGCTCCCAAACCGTAACCGGCACCGGCCCGGAAACGGCGAGCCCTCTCCCGTAGCAGTCTGCTGAAAAACTCTTTGGCAGGCAAGCCAGTGCTGTTGGCGGAGCCAAACCCATTCCGGGGCAGGGAGAGAGGGGTCGGGGGGGCAGGAGGCTGTGCTCCCTGCCCCTCTACCCCGCCAGCATTTGTTCAAGAACCAGTTAGGCGGGCAGGATGTTGGAGCAGGGGACCGGGGCTTCGCCTCTTTACCGGCTCACCTCCGGGCCAGGGCAGCCGCCTAGCTGCCGCTTTGCCTCGGCGCCAAGCGGTGCTGCAGCAACATCAGGTTCAGCCGCACCAGAGGCTCCAGGTCCTGATCGCCATAGGCGGGGCCGCCGGGCCGGAAGGCCAGGCAGATGCCATCCACCGCGCAAACTTTGTTCACCTTGATGCGGTAGCCCCTGGCCTGAACCAGGGCTTGCTCCAGAGAATCCAGGGCCCCGGTGAGGTCCCCCTCCTTGATCTGGATATAGGCCAAGTTGTTCAGAGCCAAAGGATTACCCGGTCGCCTTGTAAGAATCTTCCCATAGAGCTCCTTGGCTTCTTTCAGCTTTCCCGCCTCCAACAGGTCGTAACTGCGGGCCAGCTCCTCCAGTAGGTCCTCCTGGGCCAGGGCCGTCGGACCCGGCATTATGAACGGAGCCAGCAACGCCAGGGTCAGGCTCGCCAGTAGTGCCGTCTTTGCCATGGTTTTGTCCATCCCCTCTCAGGCTGTCTTAAGGGTAGTGCCCCTCGGCGCCGGTGTCAACCAACCAGGACCAAACACGAAAAAGGCCCCGGATGGGGCCCAAAGCGCCAAACAGGGGCGGCGCCTGAAAGACTTACTGTCTCGGTCCCCTGCCGGCCAGAGGCTCCGCCGACATGTACTGCTTCACCATCTCCATGTTCAGCATGACCAGAGGCGCCAGTTCCTGATTGCCGGTGCCGGCGGTGACCGGCTTGAAGGCCACGCAGATGCCGCCTACCAGGCACACCCGGTTCACCTGCACCATGTAGCCCTTGGCCCGGGGCAGCGCCTGGTTGAGGTAGGTGTCCGCCTTGTCAAACTTCTTGGCCTTTACCATGATGGCCGCCAGGTTGTTGAGGGCCAGGGGATTGCCGGGATCCTTTTGCAGGATCTTCTCCAAAATCTTCTGAGCCTCGACGTACTTGCCCTTTTCCATGAGTTCGAAGCTGGTTATGAGGGCCTTGTTGACGTCCATTGCCCCCGTGTCATTAGCTTTCTTGGCTTGGGCGGCAAAGCCCGCACCCACCCCACCCAGCATTAACGCCAAGACCAGACAGATGACTTTCACCGCAGTCTGTTTCATGCTCTTTCCCTCGCTTCAGTTCTGCCGCTATAATTGGTATTGCCGCCCCATGATCGTACCATAGGCATTTTCCCCCGTGTGTCAATGAGCACCCTCTCCTTTCGACCCCGTTTCCCCTGAGGGCTCCTTTATTCCTTGAGGCGTGGATCAATAGCCTCCCGGATCCCTTCCCCCAGGAGGTTGTAACTCATCACCGTGAACAAGATAGCCAGCCCGGGGAAGACCGACAGCCACCAGGCAATCTCAATGGAGTCCCTGCCGGCGGTGAGCATATTACCCCAACTGGGCGTGGGCGGCTGGGCCCCCAACCCCAGAAAGCTCAGGGCGCTCTCCGTCAGGATGGCCCCGGCCACCCCCAGGGTGGCGGAAACCATCACCGGCGCGAGGGCGTTGGGGAGCATATGCCTCCAGATGAGGCGAAAATCCGAAGCCCCCAGGGCCCGGGCGGCCAGCACGAACTCCCGCTCCCGAAGCGACAAGAACTCCGCCCGCACCAGCCGCGCCACCCCCATCCAACTGGTGAGCCCGATGACCACCATGATGTTCCAGATGCTGGGCTCCAGCACGGCAATCACCGCCAGGATGAGAAAAAAACTGGGGAAGCAGAGCATGAGGTCCACAAACCGCATCATCCAGAAATCCACCCAGCCGCCATAAAAGCCGGCCAGCGACCCCACCAACAGCCCGATGAGGGTGGCCAGCCCCACCGAAACAAAACCCACCTTCAGAGACACCCGGGAGCCGTAAATGATGCGGGAGAGCACGTCCCGCCCCAGGGGGTCGGTCCCCAACCAGTGGGCCCGGCTGGGGGGCTCCAGGACGGCATTGAGATCGATGGCCCCCGGGTCATAGGGCGCCAGCCAGGGGGCAAAGAGCGACACCGCGAACATCCCCAACACCAGGGCCAAACCCGCCATGGCCAGGCGATTCCGCCGCAACCGCTCCCAAAATTCACGTCTGCGCAAGGTTTCCTCGGGGCGCGGGGAGGGCAGGGGTCCCCGATTCCTGACCCTCTCCCCGGCTCTTATCCCGTCCGAATCCTCGGGTCCACCAGGGCGTAGCCCAAGTCGGCCAGGAGGTTGCCCAGCAAGGTCAGGACGGCGCCGATGACCAGTTCGCCCATGACCAAGGGGTAGTCCCGGGCCATGACCGCGCCGTAAAAGAGTTGTCCCATGCCGGGGATGGCGAAAATGCTTTCGGCGATGACGCTGCCGCCGATGAGGCCGGGCACCGACAGGCCCAGGATGGTGATCACCGGCAGCAGGGCGTTTCTCAAGGCGTGTTTGAAGATCACCGTGCGCTCCGGCAGCCCCTTGGCCCGGGCGGCGGTGATGTAATCCTGACGTATTACCTCCAGCATGTTGCCCCGCATGTAGCGGGACATGCCTGCCAGGCCCCCGAAGGCGGAGACGGTCACCGGCAAGACCAGATGGGCCGCCAGGTCCCGGACTTGCTGCCACCAGGTGAACTGGCGGAAGTGCAGGGAAGTTAAGCCGGAGATGGGCAGCCAATCCAGGTGCACGCCGAAAAGCATGATGAGGAGCAGGGCCAGCCAGAAGCCCGGCATGGCGAAGCCGAAAAAGACGAAGAGCGTCGTGCCCCGATCAAACCAGGAATGGGGCCGGATAGCGGAAAACACCCCGATGGGGATGGCCACCGCCAGAATCAGCGCCAGGGCCAGGAGGTTGATGGAGACGGTGATGCCCAGGCGCTCCCGGATCTTGTCCCACACCGGCCGACGGTCCGGGGAAAAAGAGAGGCCGAAGTCCAGCACCGCCAGGCGCTTGAGCCAATGCCAGTACTGCACCATGAGGGGCTGGTCCAGGCCGTAGAGTTCCCGCAGGCGCTTTTGAGCCTCCAGGCTGGCCTTGGGGTTGAGGGTGGTCTGGATCTCCGTGGGGGTGCCCGGCGCCAACTGGATGACCGCGAAGGACACCAGGGTGATGCCCAGGAGCATGGGAAGCATGAGGGCCAGGCGTTTGGCGAGGTAGGGCCACATAACAACCAGGTTCGCCGGCTCGGCCGCCGGCTCCGGCTTACTCGTACCTCAAGGTGTCGATGGGATTGAGTCTGGCCGCCTGATGCGCCGGCACATAACCGAAAAAGACCCCCACCGCGCCGGAAATACCCAGGGCCAGGAGGGCCACCAGGTAGGAGGTGGCAATGGGCCACTCCATCAGCCTGCCCACCACGTGGGCCACCAAGATTCCCAGGAGGATGCCCAGCAGGCCCCCGGTGAGGCTCAAAACCACGGCCTCGGTGAGGAATTGCAGGAGGATGTCCCGACTGCGGGCCCCCACCGCCATTCTGAGGCCGATTTCCCGGGTGCGCTCCTTTACCGACACGAGCATGATGTTCATGATGCCGATGCCGCCCACCACCAGGGAGACGGAGGCGATGGCCCAAAGCAGGAGGCTGACGGTGCGCACCGTGGCCTCCCGGGCGCTCATCAGTTCCGCAAAGTTGGCCACTGAGTAATCCTTGTCCATGAACCGCCGGGTCCGGTGGCGTTGGGCCAGGAGGCGGTCCACCTCCTCCTCCGCGGTCTTCAAGGTGTCCGCACCGGTGGCGGAGACTAAAATGAACTTCACCACGCCGGGGAGGGCGGTGCCGAAGAGCCGCCGCTGGGCCGTTTCCAGGGGCACCAGGATGACGTCGTCCTGGTCCCGGCCACCGGCGCTGCGGCCCTTGGGAGCCATGACTCCGATGACCATGAAGGGCTGGTTGCGGATGCGGATGGTCTGGTTGACGGGGTCCTGGGCCCCGAACAGCTGGTAGCGCACCGTCTCCCCCAGGACCGCCACCTTGGCGGCCCGGGCCCCTTCGGCGGCGGTGAAGAAGCGTCCCAGGCTCTGGTCCACCTGGCGCACCTCCACATACTCCGGGGTGGTGCCGTTGACAATGGTGGACCAATTGCGGGAGCCGGCCACCACCTGGGCCACCTCCCCCCACACCGGCGCCACCGCCTTGACCTGGGGAATCTCCTTGGCAATGGCTTGGGCGTCCCCCACGGTGAGGGTGGGCGCAGTGCCCAGCCCCATGCGCAGGCCTCCGGCGGTGGTGGCCCCGGGGAGCACCATGAGCAGGTTGGCCCCCACGCTGGCGATCTCCCGGGCCACCTGGAGGCGGGCCCCGGTCCCCAGCGCCACCACCACCACCACCGCCCCCACCCCGATGATAATGCCCAGCGCCGTGAGAAAACTACGCAGCTTGTGCACCTTGAGGGAAAAGAGGGCCGTCTTGACACAACTGGCGAACTTCATTTAAGCTCTCGGGGTGAGTTCGTGGGGCGGGGGCTCAGGGCCGCATCCCCTGACCTTCTTCCCCGCCCCCCCCTTCATCCATCCCTGTCGGGGTTGTGGCAGGGCGGTTGAGGGAGGGCCGGGGAACCAGGCTCCCTCGTCCTTCCCTCGCATTATACCTCACCCTCAGGAGGAACGCTATGCGCGCCGTGGTGCAGCGGGTGACGGAGGCCTGGGTGCGGGTGGACGGGGAGGAGGTGGGGCGCATCGGCCCGGGGGTGCTGGTGTTGGCCGGGGTGGCGGCGGACGACACCGAGGCGGACGTGACCGCCCTGGCCCACAAGCTGGCCCATCTCCGCATCTTTGCGGAGGGTGAGCGGCTTATGCACCTCTCCCTGCTGGATCTGGGCTACGAAGCCCTGGTGGTGAGCCAGTTCACCATCCTGGGGGATTGCCGCAAAGGGCGGCGACCCTCCTTCGACCAGGCCGCTCCCCCGGAGCTGGCCGAGAAGCTTTATGAGGACCTGGTAGCGGCTCTCCGGGGTTTTGGCATCCAGGTGTCCACCGGCCGGTTCCGGGTGATGATGGAGGTGGGCCTGGTGAACGACGGTCCAGTGACCCTCTTGCTGGACACCAAAAAGGTGTTTTAATAGTACCCGGGGATCTTGCTAAAAAAAGCGGGGCCGGCAGAACAGCCGCCCCGCTTTTTTTCATGCGGAAAATAAGGGGATTATTGCCCGCTTAGGCGATTACCCCAATCCCTCTACGGGCTGGCCTGTGGGCTTTTTCCGTTTAATGCGCTTTTTCCTGACCTTCTTTGCCGGCGCGGCCTCATCTTTCTTGATTTCTGCCACAAAATCATAGGTTTTGCAGAAGAGCTGATATTTGTCCGGGTCAACCTTGACCTTCTGGCAGTAGAAAGGCTTCCCGTTGACGTAGCCGATGAGGTCGAACTGCTCGGTCCAGACTCTATATTCCACCCAGCCTTTGGCGGGTACGGTGATGGTTCCCATGCTGTTCAGCGAGGGCACTTCGACGTCAGTCTTGGTGTAGTTCCTGATAACCCCTACATAAGGATTTTCAGGTGGCACCGAACTGCCGTCGGTGGCCCAGGCGCTCAGGCAGAGCCCCAGCATGAGGCTCGCCAGCAAAAATCCCAAAAGGCCGCTCTTTTTCATGGTTCCGCTCCCCCTTTTATAAGCCTAGAAGTCCATTAAAGCCAGTAGGTCGGAGAAGTCAAGGAAAAAATAAGTAGTCCCCTCATTTAACGGCACTTCAGATGCCACATATGCAGCGGCCCCCCAGTCCTGTTAAGGAAAACCCTTCATAGGTAACTAAAATATTCAGCACACCTTTTTGCATTTGGCGTTAGGCCCCGGAAGGAGTGGGACATCGATCCCTAAATTTCATGGTCTCAGGGATTTTGGTAATGAGGACGAAGCGCTCCGGCCCACAAGGCTGCCCGGGATCCTTACTCCACCGCCTCCCCCGTCAAGGCCGCCACCTCAGCCAGCAAAGCCGCCAGCAGCTCCCCCTCCGGCACCTGGCGCACCAGCTCGCCTTTCTTGAACAGAGCCCCCACGCCCTTGCCGCCAGCGATGCCCACGTCCGCCTCCCGGGCCTCGCCGGGGCCGTTGACCACGCAGCCCATGATGGCCACCCGAAGCGGCGTGGTCACGGGGAGGAGGCGGCGCTCCGCCTCCTCGGCCAGGCCGAAGAGATCGATTTGGCAGCGGCCGCAGGTGGGGCAGGAAATCAACTCCACCCCCCGCTCCCGGAGGTGCAGGGCCCGCAAAATCTCATAGCCCACCCGCACCTCCTCCACCGGGTCCCGGGTGAGGGAGACCCTGAGGGTGTCGCCGATGCCCTCGGCCAGCAAGAGCCCAATCCCCAAAGCCGACTTCACCGTGCCGGCGATTAGGCCCCCGGCCTCGGTGACCCCCAGGTGCAGGGGGTAGTCCACCTGCCGGGAGAGCTCCCGGTAGGCGTCCACCGTCACCAACACGTCGGAGGATTTGAGGGAGATTTTGAAGTTGAAAAAGCCCCAGTCCTCGAAGGTCCGAACCCACCTGAGGGCGCTCTCCACCAGGGCGGGGGCGGTGGGTGCGCCGTGTTTGGCCAGAATGTCCGCTTCCAGGGAGCCGGCGTTCACCCCCAGGCGCAGAGACACGCCGTGGGTTTGGCAGGCTTCCACCACCAGCCGTGTCTTGGCCGCTCCCCCCAGATTGCCGGGGTTGATGCGCACCCCGTCGGCGCCAGCTTCCAGGGCCGCCAGGGCCAGCTTGTAATTAAAGTGGATGTCGGCGATGAGAGGCACCGGACTGGACCGCCTCACCGCGGCGAAGGCCGCCACCGACTCCCGGTCGGGGACGGCCAGGCGCACGATCTCGCAGCCGGCTGCGGCCAGACGCTGAACCTGGGCCAAAGTGGCGGCCGCATCCTGGGGGTCGGTGTTGGTCATGGACTGCACCGAAACCGGCGCGCCGCCCCCCACCTGCACGGAACCCACCGTTATGGCCCGGCTCTTTCGACGTCTGATCATGCCCAGCTCCCCTCGCCTCAACTATCGGGGGGGGGCCTGGTGGCTTTAAGCCTCTGGCCCCGCCCGCCACCAGTTCATTCTATCCCTTGGCCGGCCGGGGGCGCAAGCCAGGGCGACGGGGAATTTTTTGCCGGGCCCCCGAGTCTGAGGCATGGCAGCTTTTTACCCCGGGTGTGGAAGGTTTTTTAGCAGACGGTGAATTCTGGCGGGCCGGAAGGCTGGCACGGGCTTTGCTTTTCGGAGCCGCCAACGGCACCTCAATTAAGGAGCTGGACCCGATGCCCCCTGGCAGCGCCACCGTCGCCCCCCTGATCAAACCGCCCCTGAGGGAGAAGCGGGCCCAGCCGGCGGCTGCCCCGGATCTCTTTCAGGCCTGTCTCCAGGGGCGCCTGGTGGGGCATCTGAAGGCTGAAGCGGCTCCGGAGGCGGGAATCCCCCCGGCTGCCGGATCCAGGCTGGGTTTTCTCCCCGGGGGAGCCCCCCGCTTCCGGAGGCGGGGAGGTTTCGAGGAGTCCGGCGGGGCCGGGGCGTGGGTCCTTATGCCGCTGCCTCTCCGGCCGGCAACCCAAACGGCCGCAAACCTCCCGGCGGCTTCGCCGTCCCGGGGGTGGCCCGCCTCTCTGTCGGGGTCCCGGCCAGGGGCCGGCCGCCTCGTGGGGCCGCACGGGCGGCCAGGCCTGGTTACAGCCGGAGCCCAGGTTCCGGCGGCTACCGGGCCGGAGGCGGCGGTGCCGGCGCCGCTCCAAGAGCTCTTGGCCATCATGGCCCGCCATCCCGACGGCGGGCTCAAACTTCCCCGGGAGCGCCTGCCGGAAGTGGCTTCCCTGCTGCTGGACGCCGGATTGCCGGCCCCGCGCCTGGAGCGTCTCCTCACCCACCCCGGCCTTTCGGAGTCCGGCCTGACGCCCCGGGAGCTGCTGGCCGCTCTCCGGCCCGGGCCGGTCGTCGGCCAACGCCTCAGCCCTCCGGTCCCGGCCCGGGAACTCCCGGATGCCGGCGGCAGGGGGTGGGACAGACTCCGCCTGCCCTCCGAGGCCCTGCCGGAGGTGAAGCTGGCTCTGCACAAGTTGGGGGTGCCGCCCGAGGCCCTGGCCGCCTGGGAGGACGAGGCCGCGGCCGCCGGCGTTCCCCTGAAGCAGGTCTGGGAGCTTCTCAGGGAAGCCCAAGCGTCGCGGCTCTCCGCCGACACCCCCCAGGCGACGGCTTCGGCGTTGGCCGACGAACTGGCCGGGGGAGGGCCCCAGGAGGCCGAGATCTGGCGGCAGCTGCTGGCAAAAGCCGGCCTGCCGCCGGAAATCGTGGACGCCCTCTGGGGGGGCGCCGACCCTGCCAGCCCCGGGGAACTGCGGGCCAAGCTCCTGAGCCTGGCGCCCCCTCAGGAGCCCCCGGCGGTTCAGGAGACTCCCAAGCCTGTCTATCTCCCGTCCCGCCTGCGCCTCAGCGGCTGGGACTGGCCCACCCGGCAGGAGCCCGACGCCGCCGGGGAGCAGGCGGCGTTCCGGCCCCAGCCCGGGGCAGCACCGGCACCGCCCCCCGGCGCTCCGGAAGGTTCCATGAACTCCTGGCTCCCGCCCGCGGCCCCCGAGGCCCCGGGCCACCCGGGAGCCCCGGGGGAGTCCCTGGCCGCCCTGCCGCCAGGCTGGCGTCAGGCGGTCTGGGACCAGGTGCAGCAGGCCATCATCACCAACCTCAAACCCGGCCATTCCCGGTTGAGCCTGAACCTCAACCCCCCGGAGCTGGGGCGGGTTTCCCTGACCCTGAACCTGGAGGGGCACCACCTCCTGGTAACCGCCGTGGCAGCCCGGCCGGAGGTGGCGCATCTGGCCCGGGCCCAGGTGAACCAGCTGGTGCAGGCCCTTTCCCAGCAGGGCCTCCTGCTCAGCCACTTTCAGGTGCAGGTGGAGGAAGGTGCTCCGGGGCTGCCGCCCAGCCTCACCCTCCCCACCAGCCGGGCCGGCGGGCGCAAAGCCCCAAGCCTTGCGGCGGGGGTAACCGCCCGGCCCGGGGTCGCCGCGGGGGTGGACTTTTTTGCCTGAGTCCGGCGAACCCGGCATCTCTTCGAGGGAGGAAACACGCCCATGACCACCGTCAATGCCGCCGGGTCCACAACGGCCCCCGCATCGAGCCTGTTCGGCACGCCCAACAACCTGGGCAAGGATGATTTCCTGAAGCTGCTGGTCACCCAGCTCCGGTTCCAGGATCCCATGGCGCCCCAGGACCCCAAGGATTTCGTCACCCAGCTGGCCCAGTTCAGCTCCCTGGAGCAGCAGATCAACTCCAACACCAACCTCTTGGCCCTGGGCCGGCTGGTGAACCATCTCTCCTATTCCCTGCTCATGTCCCGGGGCGTGGGCCTGCTGGGCAAGACCGTCAAGGCCATGGGGAATTCCCTGACGGTCTCCGGGGGGAACCAGGTGGGCGCTTCCTATGAGCTCCCCCGGGACGCCAAGCAGGTGACCGTCAACATCTACAACGCCAGCGGCCAACTGGTGCGGACGCTGGAGCTGGGCGGCCAGGCCGCCGGGATGCGGCAGTTCACCTGGGACGGTAAGGACGCGGACGGCAAGCCGGTGGCGGACGGCACCTACACCTTCAAGGTCACCGCCCTGGACAGCCAGGGCCAAACCATGGAGGCGTCCACCTACATTACCGGCAAGGTCACCGAGGTCTATTGGGATGAGGAGGGGGTGTGGGTGAAGGTGGACGGCCGCCCCGTCCTGGTGGACAACATCGTCTCGGTGGTGCAGAGCTGAAGCGCCGGGGTCAGAACCGGGGAAGGCGGGCGGCTCCCCCTTCCCCCAGCCGGCTGCCGCAAAAGCCGCAGGCCGGCCTGAATTCACGCAGCAAGGAGGGGTCCATGTCACTATCCACCGCCATGTACAGCGGGCTCAGCGGTTTGAGCAGCTTCGGCGAGGCCATGAGTGTGGTGGGCGACAACATCGCCAATCTCAACACCATCGGGTTCAAGTACAGCGCTGTGCACTTCGAGGACCTGATGTCCCAGCTGGTTTCCACCGGATCCGGTCCCGGCCAGGTGGGCCGGGGGTCCCGCATCTCCGACATCTCCACCGTCTGGTCCCAGGGCTCGCTGGAGACCAGTGCCGACGATGTGGACGTGGCCATCACTGGTGCCGGCTTTCTCATTGTCAAGGATCCATTGTCCAACGGCCTCTACTATACGCGGGACGGCAACTTCGCGCTCAACAAGGACGGCTACCTTATCAACGCCCACGGCTATCGGGTGCAGGGCAAGACCATCGACCCCGTCACCGGCACGCCCATGGGCGTGGACACCGACATCACCATCACCCAGAACTATGCTGCGCCCAAGGCCACCTCGGTCATGGAGATGGTGCTCAACCTGGACGCCAACGCTGAGGTGGACGACACCTATTCCACTTCCATGAGCGTCTATGACAACCTGGGAAATGTCCACACCCTCACCTTCACTTTCACCAAGGAGGCCGACAATGAGTGGTCAGTGAGCGGCAAGCTGGACGACCAGGACATCACCGCCCAGATCACCGATCAGGGGGGGGGCGGCCCTTCCAACCTGCTGTTCGACGACAATGGCTCCATGACCGCCGGCGGCCTCTATGACATTGACCTGAGCGCCTATAACGTCGGAGAGGTCGCCTTCAATCTGCGGGACACCAGCGGCGGCAGCACCACCCAGTACGCCGCCAGCTCGGTCACCAACTTTTCCTCCCAGGACGGCTACGGCCCCGGGTTTCTCCAGCGCATCTCCATCGACAACAACGGCGTCATCACCGGCCATTACTCCAACGGCCAGATCATTCCCCACTACCAGCTCACCCTGGCCCGCTTCAACGCTCCCGGCAAACTGCACCGGGAAGGGAGCAACCTCTACACCGAAACCCAGGATTCCGGGGTGCCCCTCACCGGCTCCCCCGGCAACAACGGCCTGGGAACCGTCAACGCCAATGCCCTGGAGCAGTCCAACGTGGATTTGAGCAACGAATTCGTGCACATGATTCTCTACCAGCGAGCCTTTCAAGCCAACTCCCGCATCATCACCACCACCGACAACCTGCTGGAAGAGGTCCTGGCGCTGAAACGGTAATCGGACCGGGCAGACCGGGCCGGGGGGTGGGAGGCCCTCCGGCCCCCCTCCCGGTGCAGCCTTCCTCCGATTTCTCAGGCCCTCGCTGGAAATCCCCTCCCCTTTTGCGGCAATCCGGATATAATCAGGCGGTGCTGGAAGATGCCCCCCGGTGGGCCCGCCCTCGTCCCTCCGGGAGGGGGACGGAGCTTGGGGGAAGAATCAGGGCCCCCACCCCGTGGCCCCCCAAACCAGGCACAGAGGTAGCCCATGATTTCCCGGTATTCCCGCGAGCCCATGGCCCGCATCTGGAGCGAGGAAAACAAATTCGCCTCCTGGCTCAGGGTGGAGCTGGCGGCCCTTCAGGCCCTGGCGGAGCACGGCTTCATCCCGCCGGAGGCACCGGCCCACATCGAGCCTTTGGCCAGGATCGACGTGGAGCGCATTCTTCAGATCGAAAAGACCACCCATCACGACGTGGCCGCCTTTGTGGACCAGGTATCCTCCGGCTTGGGGGAGTGGGGGCGCTACTTTCACTTCGGGCTCACCTCCTCCGACGTCCTGGACACCGCCCTGGCCCTGAGACTGGTGGAGTCCGCCGACCTGCTGCTGGCCGGTCTGGGCGACTTCCTGGGGGTCCTCAGGGAAAAGGCTCTTCTTTATAAAGACACGGTGATGGTGGGGCGCACCCACGGGGTGCACGCCGAACCCGTAACCCTGGGGCTGAAGTTCGCCCTGTGGTATGCGGAATTTCAGCGGCACCGGGAGCGCTTGCACCGGGCCCGGGAGACGGTGGCGGTGGGCAAGCTCTCCGGCGCGGTGGGGACCTTTGCCCACCTGCCCCCGGCAGTGGAGGCAAGCGCCATGCGCCGCCTGGGACTCGAGCCCGCCTCCATCGCCACCCAGATCATTCAGCGGGACCGCCACGCCGAGTACCTTACCACCCTGGCGCTGCTGGGAGCGGGCATGGAGCGCATCGCCCTGGAGATCCGGCATCTGCAGCGCACCGAGGTGCGGGAGGCGGAGGAGTACTTCTCTCCCGGACAGAAGGGCTCCAGCGCCATGCCCCACAAGCGCAACCCGGTACTCAGCGAGAACCTCTGCGGCCTGGCCCGGGTGCTCCGGGGCAATGCGCTGGCGGCCCTGGAGAATGTGGCCCTGTGGCACGAGCGGGACATCAGCCACTCCTCCGCCGAGCGCATCATCTTCCCGGACAGCAACATCCTGGCGGACTTCATGCTGCACCGCCTGCTGGGTCTGCTCAAAAATCTGCTGGTCTATCCCCAAAGGATGCGGGCCAACCTGGAGGCCAGCCGGGGGCTGGTCTTCTCCCAGACGGTGCTCCTGGCCCTGGTGCAAAAGGGCCTCACCCGGGACGCGGCCTACCGCCTGGTGCAGCGCCCGGCCATGCAGGTGTGGGAGGAAGGCGGCACCTTCCAGGAACGGGTGCTCAGCGATCCGGACATTCGCAAGCACCTCAGCCACGCAGAGCTGGAGGAACTCTTCGACCTTAACCACCACTTGCGGCATGTGGAGGCGCTGTTTCAGCGGGTGTTTGGCTAGGCCGGGACGTAGCTTGAGACCGCAACCCGCAGTCTTTGCAAGAGGGGACCAGATGCCGGCGGTTCCAGCTCCTCCGTTACCTCCCCTCCCCCAACCAGTAATAGGTATCCAGGTTATCCAGGCGTTGTGCCTCGATTGTTGAAACGTTTTGGGGAGTTGGGAGGGGCTTTCGGGCAGGCGGGGAGATGGTACCCTTGGCCGGGTTCCCAAACAAGGCTTTACGCCAGGGAGAGCTTCACCAAGTCGTCCCGGGGGCTTACCTTGTCCAGGCGCACGGCCACGGTGTCCCCGGGTTTGAGCTTGAGGGAGGCGGGCGCGGTGAGACTCACCTCCAGGAGGAGGTCGGGGAAGAGGAGGCGGTGGCGGTTTTGCACCTGGTCCACCACCAGGGCTTCCTTCCTGGCGCCCACCTGGCCGGCCAGGTACCTGAGGAGCCAGTAGCGCAGCCGCCGGGCCTTCAGGAGTCCCGCCCGGCGCATGGCCGGCTCGATGCTCAGCAGGACCTGTTCCAGGGCGGCTCGGTCGTAGGCAGGAGGCTGGCCGGCAAGCGCAGACAGGAGCTGGCGATGGATCACCAGGTCCAGGAAGCGGCGGATGGGAGAGGTGGCGAAGGTATAGAGGGCCAGCCCCAGTCCCCAGTGGGGTTGGGGGCTCAAGTCCATGACCACCCGGGAGAGCCTGCGCCGGTCCTGCCAGAGGGCCAACAGGTCCTTGCCGGGCCGCCGGTCGATGGCCTCCCGGGGCTCGGGCTGGGTCCGGAAGATGGCCGGGACCCCCCGCTCCGCCAGGAAGCGGGCCGCCAGCCAGTTGGCCAGCACCATGGCCTCGCTCACCATCAGATGACTCAGGGTCTCCTGGTCCTCCACCGTCACCTGCACCACTCCCTGGTGGTTCAAGGTGACCCAGACCTCGGGAAGCCTCAGCTCATAGCCGCCGGCCGCCAGGCGCCGCTCTTTCAGGAACTGGGCCAGGGATGCCAGGCGGCTCAGGGTGGCATCGCGCTTCAGCAGGGCGTCCACCTCGACGTAGGTGAGACGGCGTTTCACCCGGATGCGGCTGGGACGGATGCGGTAGTCCCGCACCTCCCCCCGGGGATTCAGGTCAACCAGGAAGCTTAAGGCCAGCCGGTCTTCCCCCGCCAGCAAAGACAGGGTGTTCTCCGAAATCTCCTCGGGGAACATGGGGAGGCGCATCTCCGGCAGATAGACGGAGGTGCCCCGCTCCCGGGCTTCCTGATCCAGAGGGGACTCCCGGGGAATGAGGGCCGAAACGTCGGCGATGTGAATCCCCAGGCGGAAGCCGTCGGCCGTTTCCTCCAGACTCAAGGCATCGTCGAAGTCCCGGGTGCGCTCGCCGTCGATGGTGAAGCAGTCCAGCCCCGTTAGGTCCAGGCGCAAGGCGGCGTGAGGGTCAACGGGCGGCTGCCGGCTGAGGCGCTGGGCCAGCTCCCGGGTAACCGGGGGAAACTCGGTGGGCACCTCCAACCGGTACAGGTCCAGATTTTCATCCTCGCCAAAGACCCCCAAGCGCACCAGCAGGCGGAAGGCCGCGTCCTCGCCGGTCAGCCCGGCCTTGTCCAGATAGGTCTTGACCCTGGGATACTCCGGCGCTTCCTGGCCGAACACCGCCACCTGCCGCAACAGGGTCACCAGGCGCTCCCGCCAGTCCGGGTCGCTGATCTCCCCCTGGTCCCAGGCGCTCCGCAGCCAACCGGCGGCCGCAGCCAGCTCCCGGCGCTCCTCCTCCTCCCGGCGGGCCCGCTCCACCAGGACCGCCAGGACCTCAGGAGGATTGGGCGACCAGAGACCGTCCTTGAACTTGAAATGGAAGCGGTCTTCAAACAGGGCGCGCCCCATGGCGGCCACCTGGTTGCAGGAGGTGCCGTTGAACCACAGGCGGGCCAACTCCTCCACGCTCTGAGGCTGATTGGCTTCGGCCAACAGCTCCCAGATCTCCGGGAGGTTGACGGAGGATTTCAGGTCTTCCCGAACCCGGGCGGTTTCCTGGAGCACGTCCAAAATCTGTTGGCGGGCAACCTGCGGGGGCAGTTTTCCCGGGCAGGCGTGCAGCAGGCGTTTGCGCGCCAGAGTCAGTTCCCGGCTATGCTGGGTGAGAACGTGCACCCGCTCTCCCTTGAGCTCCAGGACGCAGGCGACGAGGATGCGTTTCTCTTCAAAGAATTCGACCAACCAACCAGGTTCCATGGTAGAATGGAGTGGTAACAGAATTCCGGAAAATGTCAAGGAAGGGGCTGACTGTTCCCCGGGAGCGGCAGGTGACCTGGGGAACCAGATACCCTGGCACGAATTCATGCGCCTGGCCATCATCTCCGACATCCACAGCAATATTGAGGCGCTGGAGGCGGTGCTGCCGCCCATCGACGCCGAGAGGGTGGACGGGGTCCTCAATCTGGGGGATATCGTCGGGTACAACGCCGGCCCCAACGAATGCCTGGAGCTGCTCCAAGGCCGGCCGGTACTGAGCCTGGCCGGCAACCACGACTTGGCGCTGCTGGAAGAGGAACGGGCCCAACACTTTAACCTCATTGCCTACGAGGCCCTGCAGTGGAATCGGCAAGCGGTGCGGCAGGAGTTTTGGGAATTTTTCAAGACCCTGCCTCTGGTGCGGGAGGGCCAGGGCTTCCTGGCCTGCCACGGGACCCCCACCAGCACTGAAGCCTACGTGGTCTATCACTTCCAGGGCAAACGCCTGCTTAACTTCATCCGGGATCGGAAGAACCTGCGGGTCTGTTTTTTCGGCCACACCCATCGCCGGGCCCTGTGGTATCTGGACATCCGGGGCAAAGTGGCCGCGCTGCCCGTTTCTCCCGGAAAAATCTACCTGGACCGGGAGTGCCTCTACCTCATTAATCCAGGAAGCGTGGGCCAGCCCCGGGACGGCAATCCCGAGGCGGCATATGCCATCTTCGACGACCAGGAATTCTCCATCGACTTCAAGTCCGTGCCCTACGACGTCGCTGCGGCGCAACGCCGCATCCTGGCCGCCGGCCTGCCGGAATTTCTGGCCGAGCGCCTCAGCCAGGGGATCTGAGCCAGGGGGGAAAGATGGTGCCTTTTAAAAAAGAGGGAGTCCTGAAGGATGGCCGCCGGGTGATGCTGCGGCCCATGGTGAAAGAAGACCGGGACAAGCTCCTGGACTTCTTCCGCCGGGTGGATGAGCAGGACCTCATGTTTCTCAGGTCCGATGTGCGCGATCCCCGCATCATCGACGACTGGGTCAACAACATCGATTACCGGAAGGTCTTTCCGCTGCTGGCGGAGGCCGACGGGATCATCGTGGGCGACGCCACCCTGCACATGCGCACCCGGGGGTGGAAGCGGCACCTGGGCAACATCCGGGTGGTGGTGGCCCGGGATTGGCAAGGCAGAGGCCTGGGGACCCTCCTGGTGAACGAATTGGTGGAACTGGCCGGCGAATTCGGCCTGGAGAAGCTGGTGGCGGAGATTCACCTCCAGGCCCACAACGCCCTGGCTATGTTCAAAAAAGCGGGCTTCTCCGCCAAGGCGGTCTTTGAGGACCTGGTGAAAGACTTCACCGGCAAACGGGGCGATCTGGTGGTGATGGTCTGCGACGTCCAGGGTCGGGACCGGCGGCCGGAACGAGCCTGAGGGTTCAGGCCACCACCAGGGCCTTCCCCTCCTGAAACACCTTGCCCGCGGCCTTCAGGGCCTTCAAGGCCCGGGTGATGCTCACCCGGTGGGCGCCCACCAGGAAACCCAGCTCCTCGTGAGTCAAGGGAAACTGAATCACCGTCCCCCGACTCCGGGGGACGCCGTGCTCCCGAGCCACTTGGGCTAGCACCTGGTAGAGGCGCTCTTCCAGGGTATTGAGAGCCAGGCTCCCCACCCGGCTGGTGAGCCAGTCGATGCGCCGGCTCAAGTTTTTGATCACCTGGAGCCCGATATTGGGTTGCCTGCGCACCAGGGCTTCGAAGCCCTCCCGGGTAAAGCCGCAGGTCAGGCTGTCCTCCAGGCAGGCGGCGGTGAGTGGATAGGCCGCATCTTCCAGGAACATGGTCTCGCCCAAAAAATCCCCGGCCTTGCGCAAATCCAGGGTGAGTTCGTCCCCGCCCTCGGTGAGCTTGGTGAGCTTCACCCGCCCCACCTTGATGAGGTACATGCGCCTCGCCGACTGACCCTGGGAGAAGACTTCCTGCCCCTTGCGGAGCTGCAGGCGTTCGGCGGCCGCCAGCAGGGCTTGCAACTCCCCCGGCTGAAGATGCTCAAAGAGCCACAGGTGGCCCAGACAGGTGAGGCTGGCCCCGGTGTGTCCTGCCAGCTGCGCATCGCACTCACATCCCATGACCTTACCGCCTATACGAGGATTTCGGCGCCGGGGCGGCGGGCAGGCCGCCCACCCCCGCCGCTTCCTGCACGGGCTTCCAGGCGACGGGTAGTTCAGTATCGCAAAAAATCGTCTCCCCGGCTATCCCCGGAAGGCTTTGGAGCCGGCCAGGCCGGCCATGGCCTCCTGCAATTCCCGGGACAAAAGCTCAGCGGCCTGGACCACTTCCGGATGGTTCTCGAAATGCTGGAACATCTCCGGGGTAATCTCATTGAAATTTTCGAATTCCTCAGGAGTCATCCAGCGGGCAGGGCCGCCGTAGTTGCAGGTGGTGCCGTAGCCGCAGATGAAGCAGGGCGGCGTGGCGCTGTTGAAAAAGACCGAGCCCACCAAACGGTAGTTGAAGTAGCTTTCCAGGTGGTAGCTCATCTGGCGGGCCACCGGCTCGGCCTCGTCGCCGCCCACGACCACCACTGCGGCCAGCTTGCCCAGGGTGCGGGGCTCCTGGTGGCGCAGCGGGAAGAAGCGCTCCAGGAAGGTGTGGGTGAAGCCGTTGGCTTTGCCGAAGTAGACCACGCCTCCCACGATGAGGGCGTCCGCCGCCTCGATCTTGTCATACAGCGGGACCATGTCGTCTTTTTGCACGCAGCGGAAATCGTCGGCGCACTTGACGCACCCCAGGCAAGGCCGGATGTGCAGGCGGGACAGGTGCACCAGCTCGTAGGGCTGGCCCGTGTCCCGGGCAATTTTTTCCACAAGGCGGTGCAGGTTGCCGTTGGGCTTGGGACTGCCGTTGACTGCCAAAATCATGGCGCGCTCCTCCTTGAAACGGTCAATAACCTTTTTCCGGGGCATTCAGTGCAGGGCGTTCTCCCGACGACCGGCTCGTTTGTCAGGCAGTATCGCACTCCGGCCAGAGAACCGCTGTAGCCCAGGCTACACTTTTTCATTTTTTCCCGGGGAGGCATGGCGTACAATGGAATCCGAAGCTTAAGCGGGATACAGGGCTCAACCGGGAGTGCCCCCGCCCGCCCCCGAAGGTTGCCCCCACTTCATAAAGCATGGGAGCATGCTGGACGGGCCGCTCATCTCTCGGGGCCTCGGGGGATGGTGAAAAGGGCAAGAGACTGCCCCGCGCTTTTAGATAATTTCCGGCCCAACCGATTACCATTAAGTAAGGATAAACCCCTCACGATACGACAAGGCTCACCGCATGGAACATCTCGTTGGTCCCGTCCTTGCCTGGCTCATGCATCCCGGCCGGTTCATCATCCCCACCCTCCTGGCTCTGTGGATGGCGGTGGGGGACCTCCGCACCCGGCGCATCCCCAACTACCTCACCCTGGGCACGGCCCTGGCCGGTCTGGCAGTCCAGGGGCTCACCGCCGGCTGGTCCGGGCTGAGCGATGGTCTTTTGGGTTTGCTCCTGGGCTTTTTCCTACTCTTCGGGCTCTATCTCATGGGGGGCATGGGCGCCGGCGACGTCAAGGCCCTGGCCGCCTTAGGGGCCTGGATGGGCCTGAAGCAAACCTTTGTCCTGTTCATTTACATGGGCCTGGCCGGCGGGCTGCTGGCCCTCTTTTATCTCTGGCTGAGGGGCATCCTCACCGCCCGGCTCAAACGCCTGGGGAGCCTGCTCCTGAGCTGGATTCTCCTGCGGCCCCATGCCGGCGCGGCAAACAGCAGCCCGCCCCCGGACGCCGCCCCCGACCAGGAGAAGCTGGAGGGAGTGCCCTATGGGGTGGCCCTGGCTTTGGGGATGGCCGCCGTCTGCTGGGAAAAGGTGTTCGCCTAGCCTCGGTTCTTTTTTCTGTCAAACCCCTCCCCCAGAGCACCTTACTTGCAAGCCTTGCCTGCCCGGGGAAAAGCAAGTTACAATAGCTCAAATTCACGCCGTTTTTTCCCGCCTGCCCCCCAATGGGGGCTCGAAAGGATAGTCCTATGCTCATCGTTATGGACAAAGACGCGACCCCCGGTCAGATTGAGGCGGTGGTGGCCAAGATCGAAGCCCTGGGTTTCGTGGCCCAGCCCATTCCCGGGGGCGAGCGGGTGGCCATCGGCATCCTGCGCAACCCTGGCCCGGTGGACCCGTCCCTGTTTCTGGACATGCCCGGCGTCAGCCAGGCCATCCCGGTTTCCAAGCCTTACAAGCTGGTGAGCCGGGAGATGAAACGCCAGGATACCGTCATCACCTTCCCCAACGGGGTGGCAATCGGGCGGGGACGCTTCGTGCTCATGGCCGGCCCGTGCGCCATCGAGAGCGAGTCCCAGGCCCTGACCATCGCCCGGCTGGTGAAGGACGCCGGGGCCCAGTTTTTCCGGGGAGGCGCCTACAAACCCCGCACTTCGCCTTACAGCTACCAGGGCATGGGCAAGGCCGGCCTCAAGATCCTGGCCAAGGTGCGGGAGGAAACCGGCCTGCTCATCGTCACCGAAGCGGTGGACTATGAGTCCCTGAAGCTGGTGGCCCAGTATGCCGACATCGTCCAGATCGGCGCCCGGAACATGCAAAACTTCACCCTGCTCAGGAAGGCCGGGGCGGTGGCCAGACCCGTGCTTCTGAAACGCGGGCTTTACGCCACCCTGGAAGAATGGCTCATGGCGGCGGAGTACCTCATGGCCGAGGGCAACGCCCAGGTCATCCTTTGCGAGCGAGGTATTCGGGGCATCGGTGAGCACGCCCGAAACCTCCTGGACCTGGCCACCATCCCCGCGGTGCGCCGGGAGTCCCACCTGCCCATCATGGTGGACCCCAGCCACGCCGCCGGCCGGCGGGATCTGGTGGCGCCCCTGGCCCGGGCCGCGGTGGCCGCCGGGGCCGACGGCCTCATAGTGGAGGTGCACCACGAGCCGGAAAAGGCCCTTTCTGATGGCGCCCAATCCCTTTATCCCGAGCAGTTCTCCGCCTTGATCCGTGACCTCCAGGCCCTGCGTCCCGGAGGCTGGTCTTGAGGGAGCTCACGGTTCACCTGCCGGGGCGGGACCTGAGCTACCGGGTGCTGGTGGCCCCGGGCCTCAGGGCCTCCCTGGCCCAACACTTCAAGGCTCTGGACCTGCCCCGCCGCCTCGTGGTGATCAGCGACCGCCGGGTGTCCCGCCTGCACGGAGACCAGGTCCTCACCGGCCTGGAGGTTGGCGGCTTTAAGCCCGAGCTGCTCACGGTCGCCCCCGGAGAGCGCAGCAAAAACTGGGCCACGGTGCAGGCCTTAACCCGGGAACTCCTGGCTCGAGGCGCCCACCGGCGCACCCCTCTGGTGGCTTTGGGGGGCGGGGTGGTGGGCGACCTCACCGGCTTTTTGGCCTCCCTGTATATGCGGGGGGTGCCCTTGGTCCAGGTGCCCACCACCTTGTTGGCCATGGTGGATGCGGCCCTCGGCGGCAAGACCGCCATCAACCTGCCCCAGGGTAAGAATCTCTTGGGGACCTTCCACCAGCCCCGGCTGGTGGCCATCGACCCGGAATTTCTCCAAACCCTGGCAGGCAAAGAGCGCAAAAACGGGCTGGCCGAGGTGCTCAAGGCCGGTTTCATCCGGGACGCCGACCTGCTTGCGCACCTTCAGACCGTGCGGCCCCGGATCTTCCGGGAGCCGGAAGTCCTGGCCGACACCATTTTCCGGGCTGTAGCCATCAAGGCGGCGGTGGTGGCCGCGGACGAGCGGGAGGCGGACCTCCGGCGCATCCTCAACTTCGGCCACACGTTAGGCCACGCCCTGGAGGCGGCCAGCCGCTTCCGCCTGCCTCACGGCCAGGCGGTGGCTTACGGCATGCTGGCCGCCCTGGAGATCTCCCGGCGGTTCGCCGGCCTGGCAGCCGATGCCTGCGCCTTTGGCCAAAGGCTCATCCGGGAGTTCGGCCTGGCAACCAGGCCCCTGGACCTCCCCCGCCAAGCCGTGCTCGCGGCCCTGCCTCTGGACAAGAAGCGGGAGGGCGCGGGTCTGGTCCTGGTGCTCCTCAGGGAACTGGGGGAAAGTGTGATCCAAACGGGAGTACCCCTGTCCCTGGTGGCCGAAGTGCTGGAGCAGATGGAGTGAGCCGGCGGTCAGAAGGAAGGGCGCCGCAAGAGCCGGCGGGGGGGTTCCGAGCGCGGCTGGCCGGCCTGGGACTGGCCGTCCTGGGTCTGGCGCCGGCCCTGCTCCTGGCTGAAGAGGCCCAATCTCCGCCAGTCAGGCAGGCGCAGCCCGAGAGTCGAGGATTTTATGCCATGCCCCCCTCCCCTCCCCTGGATCTGAAACCCATCGGCCGGGTGGCGCGCGCCGGCAAACCGGCGCGGCTGGAACTCCGTCCGGAGTTGGCCCCGGCCCTGGAAGGCCTGGAGGCCTTTTCCCACGTCTGGGTGTTTTACTGGTTCCACCAGAACGACCGGCCGGAGACCCGGGCCACGCTTAAGGTGCACCCCCGGGGCAACCCCGCCTACCCCCTCACCGGCGTATTCGCCAACCGCTCCCCGGCCCGGCCCAACCTCATTGGCCTGGCCGCCTGCCGCCTCCTCAGCATCCGGGGCACCACTCTGGAGGTTGAGGGTTTGGACGCCTGGGAGGACTCCCCCATCCTCGATCTCAAGCCGTACATTCCCGGCATTGACGCGGTGCCGGAGGCCCGGGTGCCGGAGTGGGTCAGGCGCATCCTGCAAGACCGGGAAAAGTGAGGCTCAGACCCCGGCGGCGCTTTCCAGCAGGAGGCCGGCGGCGGCCTTCACCCCGACGGTGAGGGCGCCCTCGTCAGGGTTGAATTCCGGGGAGTGGAGGGCCTGGCCCCGGGTGCCCGGAGTTCGCACTCCCAGGAAAAAGTAAAAGGCGGGCGCCTGGGCCGCGAAGTAGGCAAAATCCTCGCTGCCCATGGCCGGCTGATGCTGGCTCACCCGGCGGGCGCCCAGAATTTCCTTCAGGAGCCGCACGGCCCGCTCCGCCAGCTGGGAGTGGTTTTTGAGGATGGGATAAATGCCCCGGGAGGCCAGCTCCAGCTTGGCGCCGGTGGCCCGGGCCACCCCGGCCAGATGGCGGCGGGCGGCCTGGAGCACCCGGTCCCGCACCCCCTCGGAGAGATAGCGGAGGCTCCCCTCCAGCACCACCCGGTCGGCCAGGATGTTGAAGCGGTTGCCCCCCTGGATCTGGCCGAAGGTGAGGACGAAGGGCTGTCGGGAGTCGATTTCCTGGGTGAGGGCGCTTTTCAGCAGCACCACGGCCTGGGCCGCGGCCAGGATGGGATCGATACCCCGATGCGGAGTGGCGCCGTGGGCGGCTTTGCCGGTCACCGTCAGGGTGAGGTGGTCGGAGCCGGCCATGACCACCTCGGGGCAGTAGCGCAGGTGGCCCACGTCCAGGGTGGGAGCCACGTGCAGCCCGAAGATCGCCGCCACCGCCGGCTCGTCCAGGACCCCGGCCCCCACCATGCCTTGGGCGCCGCTGACCTCCCCCCGGGGCGGGCCTTCCTCGGCAGGCTGAAAGAGAAAGCGGTACTCCCCGCAGAGGCGGTCGCAAAACCGGCTGAGGATGCGGGCGGCCCCCAGGGCGATGGCCAAGTGGAAATCGTGCCCGCAGGCGTGCATCACCCCGGCCACCCTGGAACGCCAGGGCACTTCCACCCGCTCGGCCAGGGGCAGGGCGTCCATATCCGCCCGCCACGCCACCGCCCGCCCCGGCCGGGCTCCTTGCAGGACCCCCAGCACCCCGTGGCCGGCAATCCCGGTCCTCACGGTCAGTCCCAGCTCCTTAAGATACTCCGCCACCACCGCCGCGGTGCGCTGCTCTTCATGAGAGAGCTCCGGATACCGGTGAAAGTCCCGCCGGAGCCGGACCAGCTCTTCTTGCGAGGCCTCCGCTGCCTGCTCCACTTCCGGCCAAAGGTCTTTGACGAACATGACTCTTCTGGGAGCGTAAAATCAGTTCAGTTGCGGGTAGGCCTCAGCCTTTCCCCTGGCAGGCCACCTTCCCCGGCTCGCCCAAGGCCCCTGCCACCTGAAATAGCGGCCCGTAAAACTGCTCGATGACCCAGATATTCGTGAAGAGATGGCGGGTGACCGCCTCGGTGGTGAAGCGGGAAGCGCCCCGCGCCAAGGCCAGATAGAGGAGAATCTGGTCGGCCAGGTGGCGGTCCAGCGCGGCCCCCCGGGCCTCGTAGTTCAGATAGGCGTCGGCCACTTCGTCGGCCACCCGCTCCGCCGGTTTACCCCGGGCCCCCAGGGCGCTGAAGCCCGCTCCCGGCGCCCACAGGAAGACGAAGCTCCCCGGGTCCCGGCTGTCCACCGCCACCTCCTCCACCGGCAGGTCCTGCCCCAGACGCTCTTTCAAGCGGGCGGCCTGCCGCCGGATGACGTGCTCGGGGAGGCGGCCCGCGGCGGAAAGCCCCCGGAAGGCCTTCCGGGGGGGTGGGTTCGCTGGGGCCAGAGGCGCCAAGGTCCGGGCCGGGGAGATTTCCAGGCGCACCTGACCGCCGCCCCGGGGATAGAAGCCCCACTGCTCCAGGGTCAGGGTCACCGCCGCGCCCAAACGGCGAAGGAGCGGCAGAAAGACCTGGCTGAGATAGTGGGCCGGGGGGCTCCAGGGAACATGGGTGCCGCCTCTGATGATGACCGTGCTCCCGCCGGGGGCGAAAAGGAGCGCCGGCAGCACCGCCTGGGCCACCAAGGCGACGGCGCCGGCGCTGCTGGTGGTTTCGGCCACGTCAAACAGATAATGGCCCGGACGCGGTCTGCCGGGTTTGAAGACGAGGCTCCCACTGTTAAGCTCGGCGCCCGCCATTTCCGCCCGGGTGACCGCCGCCAGGGCTCTGACCGCGGTGAGATGCTGGGCCCGCAAGCCGGGCTTGGGTCGGCCGGCCCGGATGTTTTCGATGCTGACCGGCACCTGCAGCAGCGCCGCCAGGGAAAGGGAGGTCCGGACGATCTGTCCGCCTCCCTCCCCGTAAGACCCATCCAGGTGCACCATCACTCAGGCGCCGCCATCCCCTCCGGCCAGGAGGCCTGCCCGGAACCCGCCGCCGCCTGCGGGTCCATCCACGTCCCGAAAGAGGTCAGAGCGCGCCGTCCCCGGCTCGGGGTCCAGGTTTTCGGACACGGCGCTCCGGGATGGTTGGTCAAACAATCAGACGGGGACTTTAGGCGTTTCCCGGTTAACAAAACCGGCTTCCGATTAATCTTCTAAAATGAAAATAACTTCCATTTTCACCCGGTAGGTATTGATCTTGTTGTCTTTCACGGAAATGCGCTGCTCCACGATTCGCAGGCCGGTGATGCCCCTGAGCGTCTTGCTGGCCCGGGAAAAACCCACCTGAATGGCATCATCGAAACTCTCCGGCGACTCGGAGATGATATGGGTAACCCTGGCCACGTTTTTGGTTGACATGACTGGCACCTCCTTTAGGATGTGGAGAACTTTAGGGCCCAGGCGGCCGGCTTCACCAGCCGACAAGCTCGTGCCCTTTAACATAAGACCAAAAAGGGGGAATGCAAGGAAGCGCCCCAGACCCGGCGGGGAATTTCTCCGGCGCTGTCCCTGGACGCCCCGGACTCCGTTGCCTCACCCCAACCGACTCAGAGAACGGCGCCCCGGGCCCGGGCCCCGCAGGCCGGTCTCCTAAAAGGAGAGCCCCAGATGCACAGAGCGGTTTTGCTGGCGGCAGCGCTAGCCCTTGCCGCGACCTTTTCTCCCGGGACGGCCCTCCCCGGGGAGGCCGCGGCACCAGGGGAGGTTACGATCGCACCCCAATGGACCAAGATAACCACGGTGCCGGGGGTGGAGTATGCACCCAATCTCCAAACCGATATTTTCCGCTACCAGGGGGGATATTATCGTTATGACGGCCGCTGGCATCGAGGCCCGGCTTGGGGCGGGCCCTGGACGGTGATTCCGGAGCCGCCGCCGCCCTTTTACCATATCGAGGCCACCTATTTCAAACAGGTGCCCCCCGGATGGTCCCGTGGCAAAAAGACCGGTTGGCGCGGCGGCTCCATGCCTCCCGGTCAGGCCAAAAAGGCGGGGCCGCCCATAGTGGTGGAGAGGACGGCGCCCCCGGCAGCGGTCCCGGTGATAGAACCGTCCGGCCCTCCGGGAAAAGGCAAGGGCAAGAACAAGGGGATGCCCCCCGGCCAGATGAAAAAGCTGGGCTATTAGCGGGCCAGCGGCACGACGGAGGGTAGGCGTTTCCGTTTGTGAGCCCCCCCGGGGCCCGGGCGCACGAGCCTGGCGATGTTCCCTGACCCGAACTCATCGCCGGGCCACCCATGCACAGCTTAGGGAAAAAACGGCAGTTTGAACCAGAGAAAGAAGCCGTTGAACGAGAGCACCGCGCCCAGAGCGGCCGTGGCGATGGAAAAATAATACATGCCGGGTGAGGCGGAAATGATGGCGATGCTGGCCAGCACGATGGCGATCTGCAACATGACCTCAGCATAGTCAAAATAAGGGTCTTTCCGCTGATTGAGGTCCCGTTCGGCTTCCAGTTCCTTGGCTGCTTTTTCGATATCTTTTTTTTCGTTATTATAGCGCTTGGCTTCGTCGTTAAGCTTGTTCAAGGCGGCTTCGGTTTTCTGCCGGCCCGCCGGATTTCGGCCAGCAGGCTCGGCGCTCATGGCCTCCAAAAGGAAGGCCTGGCTGCGGTAGATGTTTTCCCGAATCACCTTGGCCTGATAGTAGGCCCACATGTTGGAGGCCTGCTGCTGGGCCAGGAGCATCTCTTTCATGGCGTTGCTGCCCCCCAAAGAGGTAATGGCCAAAATCACCGCAAAAATGGCGGTGGTCAGGGCCACCCGCCTGGTGAATGCCTTGGAACGGGCTTCCTCCAGATCCTCCACTTCCGGCAATTCGATCTCAGCCATGGGTGCTGCCATCCTCCCCGTTCTGATTTACAAAAATGCGGACACCTTCTGCCAGCGCCCCATCCAGACCCACCGCATGGCCCCATTCGTCCCGAACCGTAAGGTGAGGCCATTTCCTCACAGCGAAACCCGCAGCCGTCAGGGCGTGCCGCACCTTCATGCCGGGCGCCAGGTCCACGGGATGGTCATTGACATAGACACGCATGCTCTAACCGAGTTAACCGGCGGCGGGTAAAAAATCCCCTGTTCTTGTCTGCCGTTACGGCAGCGCCTGGATGCGCCCCTCCACGCGGGGCGCCACCGGGCTGCGGGTTTTGAGAAAATCGACGAGTAGTTCCCGAACCCAAGTGCCCGGGTCGTTATAGACCAAGGCATCGCTTTTCAGCATGCCCCCGGTGGAGGTCAGCCCCCCGGATTTGAGGGCCTCCCCGAAGGCCGTGTAACCGTCTCCCCCGGCGGCCAAAAAATCGTTGGTGGCCACGACATAGACCCGGTCAGGGTCCAGGGGCTGCCCGCCCACCGTCACCGCGGTGATCCGGCTGCCTGGGGTGGCCCCCGGCCGGTAGGCGAAGCTCAGGCCGGACACCTGGGGGAACCGGCCCTCCCGCTCTGCCACCGCGGCCACGCCGTGCTCCAGCATCTGTTGCAGTTGAGCGCCGCGCAGGCGGAAGGCCACCAGGTAGTTGTTGAAGGGCAGCGCCGCGTAGAGTTGCTTCCGGGTGATGGGGCCTTTGGGAATGCTGGCCCTTAACGACCCGCCATTGATCAGGGCTACGTCGGCTTGGGCTCTCTCCCGCAGCAGGTCGGCCACCAGATTTCCCATAGCAGTCTCCTGCACCCGGGCCTGCCCGGCATCCAGGTCAGTGGCCGTTTCCCCCACCACCACATCGAGGAGATTATCAACCTGCTGCTGGTATTTCTTGACGATTTTCAGGGCCTCCGGGTCGGCCCGGCCCACCTCGGGCCTGATTTCCACCAGGCGTCCGGCGGCCCGCACCACTTTGCCCCCCCGGACGGTGAGGTCCAGGACGCCCAGGACTTTGCCGTGTTCATAGGCCTGGACGATATAGGTGCCATTCACCTTCTCCGGCTTGTCCAGGCGGGTATGGGAGTGGCCGCCTACGATGACGTCAATGCCCGGCACCTGTTGGGCCAGTTTCCGGTCTTCGCCATAGCCCAGGTGCGACAGGACCACCACCAAGTCAGCCTCCCGCCGCAGTTGGGGGAGATAATCCCGCACCACCGCTTCCGGAGTGGAAAAGCTGAGGCCCACGACGTTCTTGGGGTGGGTGGTGACCCCGGTGTCCGGCGTGACCACCCCCATTATGCCCACCTTGAGGCCTCCCACCTCTCTGATGACATAGGGCTTGAGGCCCGGCAGTCCCCGGACATTGGCCCCCAAAACGGGGAACCTGAACTCGGAGAGCCGTTTCTGAAGCACCGCCTGACCGAAGTCGAACTCGTGGTTGCCCACCACCATGGCATCGAACTCCATGGCGTTCATCAGTTCCACCACCGAGGCGCCTTCGAACAGGTTGGCCCAGTTGTCGCCCTGAATCATGTCGCCGGCGGCTACCAGCAGACTGGGCCGGGCCGCCCGCAGCCGCTTCACCTGGAAGGCCAGGTAGGCGGCGCCGCCCTTGAGCTCCAGGCTGCCCAGGGGACGATGGGGCTCTGCAAAGCCGTGAAAGTCATTGACGTGCAGCAGGCGGAGGTCGCCGTCCTGGGCGAAAGCCGGCCCCCAAATCGCCACCACGAGCAAAACTGCCTGGAAAAGTATCCGCAGGAAAACCATAAAGCCATCGTTTCCGGCGGCCCCGCCAGGGGAGACGGCGGGCGCCGCCCAGGGTCCGGCCTCCGGTGCTGAGAGGTCCTGCACAAGGGTACTGCCGCCAAAGAGGTCTGTCAATGGAATAGGAAGGGAAGACGGCAAGCCGGGCAAGGGCATGCCGGTCCAGGGATGCCGGCTTCCGGCTGATTCTTCCCACCCCCGCCCGCGTTTTTTGATATAAGGGGAAAGGGACCGGCCTTGCCGGTTTCCGGCCCCTGGCTCCGGCCGTCAACTCTGTCAGACGAGGCACCGCTTCCTTGGCCGATCCCCCCGCATCCTACCGGGTCCTGGAAAAGTTCGCCGCGCTCTTGACCGCCCGCTGGCTCAGGGAGGCCCTGCAGGCGCTCTTTCTCATTGTCCTGGCGCGCCAGAGCACCGCCACCTTCGGGGAATTCGTCCTGGCCCTGGAAACCGGCGTGCTCCTGCTCCTGGTGGGGGAATTCGGCTTCAACCTGGCCCTGGTCAAGCGCCTGAGCAATGCCGAGCACCATGTCCCGGAGGCCCTGCTCCAGGTCTCCGTGCTCAAAACGGGTCTGCTCAGCCTGGCCTGGTTGGGGACCCTGGGCCTGGTGGTGTGGCAGCAATACCCCGCACCCTTGAAGCAGGTGATGCTCCTGGTGAGCGCTGGCGTGGGGCTGGAGGCCCTGGCCAGCACCTTTTTTGTGGTATTGGAGGTCCAGGGCCGGCAGACCTTGGAGGGCAAGATCAAGGCGGCAGCCGCCGGCGTCGGCCTGGGCTACGCCTTTCTTGCCCTGGCCTTGGGCGCCCCGCCGGTGGTCATGGCGCTGTTCAAGCTCCTGGAGAACCTGGTGAACCTGGCGGGAGCGCTCCTCACCTTTCCGGACCGCCGGGGGTGGCGCTGGGGCTGGCCGCGGGCGGCGGGGCTCAACCACACCTTCAGGCAGAGCCTGATTTTCGGGCTGCTGGGGTTGGTCGCCGCCTTCTCCCGCAAAATCAATCTGTTTTTTCTGCAGCGCTACGGCGGCAGCGAGCAGGTGGCCCAGTACGCGGCCACCTGGCCGGTGGTGGACGGCCTCTCGGGCATGGTGGCCAGCCTCCTCCTCCAGGCCGTTCTCTACCCCCTGTTTGTGCAGCTGGCCAGCCGCGATCAGCAGGAGCTCTCCCGGCTGGCCCAAAACGCCGCCCGCTGGCTGCTGGCCGCGGCCCTGGCCCTGATGTTCGGGCTGGCCGTGGAAAGCGACCGCCTCATCCCGCTGATCTTCGGGCCCCGCTACCCTGACGCCGTCTGGCTGCAGAAGCTCCTGGTCCTCACCATCCCTTTCGGCTTCCTGCAGAATCTGGCCGGCATCGTGCTCATGACCCTGCACCTGGAGCGGGCGCTGTTGTGGTTCCACCTTTTGGGCCTGGGTCTGTGCCTCCTGTGGTGCCTGCTGGCCGTCCCGGCCTGGCCGCTGTTGGCGGCGGCGCTGGCCATGCTCCTCGTCCGGGGGGCGGTGGCCACCCTGTCCCTGGCGGCAGCCCACCGTCGCGTCCCGCTGCTGCCTCGACGGGCCTTGGGCCAGCTGGCGCTGGCAACGGCCGCGGGCCTGACCCTCTATCTGGGCGCCAGTCCCTTCATGCTCCGGGAGCCGGCGGAGCTGTTGGCCCTGGGGCCGCTGGCCGCCACCCTCTGGCGCTGGCGGCGGGAAGGGCCTTAAGACGCCCGGCGGCAGGGTCAGAAGCGGCCGCCGGCGCGGGCTTCCGGCACAGACAGGCGTTTGGCCTCCGGACCTTTGATCACCCGCCCGCCCCAGCCGACCCGATAGCCCAATCCCTGCCAGGTCAGGGTCCGGGCGAACCAGGTGCGGGCGTGGACCCAGGCCGCCAGCCCCAGAGCGGCGACGCAGCCCGCCAGCCAGCGGCCGGCGGGCGCCTCGGCCGGTTGCCGGCTGCGCAGCTTCAGGCCCACGACGGCCAGCCCCGCCAGATACCCCAGGGCCAGACCGGCGCCGGCCGATGCCGCCTTCTGCCACGGGGCCGCCGCCAGCAGGGCGAGGCTGGCGAGGGCCAGGGCGGCCGTCAGCCAGACCACTAGGCCGGCGGCCAGCCAAGTGCCGGGAAAGTGAAACTTCAAGTAGAGCCACTGGCGCCTCAGCCAGGCCTCAAAGCCTCTTAAGGTCTCGCCGGCCAGGGGCGTCGCCAGCAACGCCCGGGGGGCCCAGGCCACCGGGATGCCCTCCCGGCGCAGGCGGGCCGCCAGGGAGACGTCGTCCACCACGGTCTGCCCCCACAGCTGCGCCACCCCCAGGCGGCGGAAGGTCTCCCGCCGGATGGCCGTGGCCCCGCCCCAGGGCTGGTTGAGGCGGGGCGAGGCCTTGGTCAGCCGCAGAACCAGGACCGCAGCCGCCCGGCCCCAGGCGGCGAGGCGGCCGTCCCGGGGCAGCACCGCATGGTAGCCGCTGGCCACCTGCCAGCCGCGGGTCAGGGGGGCCACCAGATGTTTCAGGAACTGAGCCGGGGCCTCATGGCCGCAGTCGCAAAACGCCAGTATCTGGGCGGTGGGTGCGATGGCCTTCAAGCCGGCCAGCAGGTTGTGGTTTTTTTGGCCGCAGCCCCGGGCGGGGCCGGCCACCACGTGGCGGGCCCGGCGGGCCTGAGGCAGACAGTCCCTGATGACCGGCACCGCCGGCTCGTCCGGGCTGGCGGTGACCAGGATGATCTCAAGGGCCGGGTAATCCTGGGAGAGCAGGGAAGCCAGATTGGCGGCCAGACCCGGGGCGGCCCCGGCCACCGGCACGATGAGGCTGACAGGGGGGAAAGACGCTGCCTCCGCCTCTTCTGCTCTGGCCGAGGGACGGCTTGCCCCCTCTAGCGGAGCCCCCCGGCTGAGCCACGCCACCGCGGCCAGGGTGCCGAGCATGGCCGCGGCAATCAGCCAGAACATGGCGGCCCTCCGGGAGCCTCACCCCGCTCCAGGGCTTGAAAGAGTTCAGCCAGGCGGGCGTAATTTTTCCGGGAGTCGAACTCCCGCCGGACCAATTCTCTGCCGGCCTGGCCCCTGCTGGCGGCCTCCGCCGGGTCGGCCAGGGCTTCCCGCAGACAGGCGGCCAGGGCCAGGGGGTCCCCGGGGGGCGCCAGCCAGCCGGTTTCCCCCGGCCGGATCACCTCGGGAATGCCGGCAACCGCGGTGCTCACCACCGGCACTCCGTGGGCCAGGGCTTCCAGGATGGCATTGGGGATGCCGTCCCGGTCCCCGGAGGCGGCGATGCGGCAGGGGAGCACGAACAGGTCGGCGCCGGCCAGCAGGCGGGGCACCCGGTCATGAGGCACAAAGCCGGGAAAGCTCACCTGCCCGTCCAGCCCCAGACTCCGGGACAGCCGCTTAAGCCGCGGCCCCTGGGGGCCATCACCGGCCAGCGTTAGATGCACCGTCAAGCCCTGGCGCCGGAGCAGCTGCACGGCCTGAAGGAGCACCGGAAAGCCTTTTTTCTCCACCAACCGGCCCAGGGAGAGGAGCCGGGGCGGGGACTCCGGCGGGCGACGCAGGGATTTTAAGCCGCCTCTCAAGGGAACGCCGTTGCGCAGGAGCACCAGCCGGGACGCCGCAGCCGGGGCCAAGGAGGCGAGATAGGCCAGGTTGGCCGCAGTATTGACCCGGACAAAACCGGCGGCCGCCAGCTTTTCCCGCAAAGCCCCGTCCGGGGGGTGGATATCATGGGCCCGGGCGGTAAAGGAAAAGGGCAGGCCGCTGAGGCGGGAGGCCACCCAGGCGGCGGTGGCCGGGCCGTTGGCCCAGGGAGCGTGAATCTGACTGATGCCCGCTTCAACCAACCGCCGGGCCAGATGCACCCCCGCCAGTGCGGCCCACAGGGCCTCCCCGGCGGTCTCCCAACTCCGCCAGCGGCGGCAAAGGACCTGACGGAGCAAAGGCCAGGCGTCGGGGCCGAAAGAGGTCCTGGCCCCCAACGCCTCCTGGAGGACCCGGGGCAGGGAGCCCAGCCCCAGGCGCACCACCGGAGCCCGCACCGGCCCCAAGCCGACAAGACGCGCCGGCCGTTGGGCGCCGTAGAGGGTGAAGACCCGCACCTCCAGACCCAGCGCCGTCAGGGTATTGACTTCATCCAGGATGAAGGTTTGGGTGCGCTCCGGAAACCAGAGCAGGATGTAGGCGACCCGTCCGGTCATGGGGGATCAGGGAAAAGCCTTTTTGACCCCAGAAGGGCAAAGCTCCCTAGAGAGGCGGCCCGCGGTCAGCATCAATAGCCCATGAGGCCGCAGCACCGGGAACACACCGGCATAAGGCCCCGGGTGGCCAGGCTGCGGCGGAATCGCCGGTAGGCCGGGGCATTCCACAACTCGGTCAAGGTGGCCTCCTTGACGTTTCCCACCACGTAGTCGTGGTAATCTCGGCAGGGGGAGACATTGCCGTTGCTGTCCACCTCCGTCACCTGGAAGATGGACACGCACTGCTCGAACCCGAACCGGCACCCATGTTCCGTATAGTAACGCCGCAGGTCCTCGGTGGCGGTGAGCTGGGGGATGAGAATCACCGGCGGGCGGTGCGGCACCCGGGACCGCACCAGGAGGGTCCGCAGTTCCCGGGACAAGACCTCGTAATCCCGGGGGCGCCAGTCCCCCAGCCACCCCCGGTGGAGCCGGGGAGCAAACCCGAAGCGGGCGGCAAAATCCCGGTCATGGGCCTGGGCGGCGGGTTCGTCGATCCACCAGGAGAGATAAAAGACGAAGAGATCCACCAGGCCAGTGAAATTTTCATACAACTCCACCAGCAAGCCGACATTTTCCTGGGAAATGACGGTGAGCGAGGCGATGAGCGGCAGGCCGGAGCCGGACTCCTCCCGGGCCTGCCGCACCGCCTCCAGGGAGTGCAGGATTGCCTGGAAATTGTCGCCTCCCCCCACGCCGGGGCGCAGACGGTTGTGCACCGCGGCGGTGGGTCCGTCAATGGACACCTGCAGGAGAAAGAGCGGCGCCGCGGCCAGCCGGGCGGCCTGAGCCGCCACCCGGGTGCCGTTGGTGGCGATGGACACCGGCAGCTTGAGGGCGGAGGCCGCCTCGATGACCTCCAACACGCCGTCATAGAGCATGGGTTCCCCGCCCCAGAGGTACACCAGCGGCCGGTGGCCATGCCGCACCAGGTCCTGGAACAGATGGCGGTACCGGTCCGGGCTGACCTCCCGAGCCTTGAGGGCCGCCAGATCGGCGCCCCGCAAAAAACCCTGGTCACCCCACTGCCCGCAGGTATGGCAGCGCAGATTGCACAGATCGGTTATCCGGATGCTCACCTGGCGCAGGCCCCGCCCCCAACCCTCCCGGGCCCGGGGATGGACAAGATTGAAAAGCCACTTCTCCGCCTCCAGGGCGATGAGCCGGCGGGCGATCCAGGGGTGCCGGGCCACTCGACCCAGGTGCTTGAGAATGGCGCTTAAGGAGACATGGCTGCGGGCGGGCATGAAGTTTGGTTTTGTTCTATCCGGTTTTTATCTATTATACTCACAGGCAGGGTTCCCCAAAAAACATTTTGCCCCGGGACCCCCGGAGTACGCCCTTGTTGGCCCTGCAATACCGGTATTCCATCCCCCGCTACCTCTTGAGCCGGCTGGCCGGGCGGTTCCTGCCCCGACGGTTCTTCGCCCGCCTGGCCCCGGTGCGGCTGAGGGAGGTGCCTTTTGCGCCGCCGGCGGGCTGGGTGGTCCTCAAAAGCCGGCTGTGCGGCATCTGCGGCTCAGACCTCAATCTGCTGAAGGGGGCAGAATCCTATCTTTTGGAGCCCTACGCCTCCTTTCCCTGTATCCTGGGACACGAGGTGGTGGCCCAGGTGGTGGAGGCCCCGGCGGCTTCAGGTTTTGCTCCCGGCCAGCGGGTGGCGGTGAACCCGCTGCTGCCTTGCCGCGCCCGGGGCCTGGCGCCGTGTGCGGCCTGCGCCCGGGGGGATTACCAGGTCTGCGAACGCTTCACCCAGGGGCGGCTGGCCCCCGGCCCTTTGCTGGGCTTCAACCGGGACGCCGGGGGCGGCATGGCGGAGTTTCTGGCAGCCCCGCCGGCCAACCTCCTCCCCCTGCCCGAGGAGCTGCCCGATGAAGACGCGGTGTTGGTGGATTCCCTGGCCAGCGCCCTGCAGCCTGCGCTCACCCACTTCCCCTCCCATCACGAAACCGTGGTGGTCTATGGGGCCGGCATCATCGGCCAGCAGCTTCTGCGAGCCCTGCGGGCGCTGGGCTCCCAAGCCCGCCTGGTGGTGGTGGCCCGCCACCCCTTTCAGGCGGAGCTGGCCCGGGCGGGCGGCGCCGACACGGTCTTGCAGTCCCCCTCCCGCCGCCTTCTGGGGCAGGAGCTGGGGGCCCGGTTTCTCCCCACCACCCTGGGCGGGGGCAACCTGGAAGGGGGCGCCCACCGCTTTTTTGACTGCGTGGGCAGCCGCCGCTCCGTGCAGGAAGGCCTGCTGGCCCTGCGGGCCCGGGGCACCTACGTGCTGGTGGGCACCGCCGGGCGGGTAAGCGGTCTGGATCTGTCCAGCCTCTGGTTCCGAGAGCTCAGGCTCACCGGGTCGGCCATGTATGCCCACGGCCATTGGCAGGGACGCCGGGTGGTCACCTACGAGCTGGCGATTGACCTGTTAAGCCGCCCCGGCTATCCCCGGAAGGGACTCTTGACCCACCTGTTCCCTCTCCGGGAGTATGTCCAGGCCTTCAGTGCCGCCATGGACAAGAGGCGCCACCTGAGCGTCAAGGTGGCCCTGGACCTAAGGGCCCGCAGGTAGCCACGGCAACGATTATCTTGCTCAGGGTGGAAATTTCTGTTACTATACACACTCGCAACTGATTGGGATTGCTTCCAAAACATCAGGCTATGACCGACCACCCATTGACAGCCCGTTGTCAGGCGTTCGCCCGCTACCTCAAGGGGGTGAAGGCCTTTGGCATTTACCCATATTTCCGCCCCATCTCCCGGTCATGGGGTCCGGAAGTCGAGGTGAACGGACGCCGGCTGATCATGATCGGCTCCAACGATTATTTGGGGCTGAGCCACGACCCCCGGGTGCAGGAGGCTGCGGCTAACGCCTTACACCGCTGGGGCACCGGCCCGGGAGGCTCCCGCTTTTTGTGCGGCAATCTCACCTTGCACGAGGAACTGGAAGCGCGGCTGGCCGAACTGGTGGGAAAGAAGCGGGCCCTGGTCCATGCCACCGGCTTCAGCACCAACTTGGGGGCCATTTCCTGCCTCCTTTCCCCCCAGGACCTGATTTTTTGCGACCGGGAAAACCACGCCAGCATTTTCGAGGGTTGCCAGGCCTCCCGGGCCCGCCTCATCCCCTTTGCGCACAACGACGTGGCCGACGCTTCCCGCAAGATGGCCCAGGCCAGGGGCAGGAGGTCCCCGGACAACCTGATGATGCTCCTCACCGAGGGGGTGTTCAGCATGTCCGGCGACTTGGCGCCCCTGCCGGAACTCCTGCGGCTCAAAGAAGATCACCCGGACCTCCTGGTCTATCTGGACGACGCTCACGGCTTGGGAGTCATGGGCCCCGGCGGCTGCGGCACTGCGGCGCACTTCGGAGTCACCGCCCGGGTGGACTTCATCATGGGCACCTTCAGCAAGGCTCTGGCCTCGGTGGGCGGCTTCATCGCCGGGGATGAGGACGAGGTTCTGGACTATTTGCAGCATCACTCCAAGACCCTGATTTTTTCCGCCGGCCTGCCGGCTTCGTGCGCTGCAGCGGTGCTCACCTGCCTGGACATCATCCGCCGGGAGCCGGAGCGCCTCGACCGGCTGTGGACCCTCACCCACCGGGCCCACAGCGGCTATCGGGAAATCGGCCTCATGGTCGGAGACTGCCAGACGCCGGTCATCCCCCTGATCATCGGCAAGGAGGAGAAAGCCGCCATGGTGGCCGCCGACCTCTTTAAGGAGGGCATTTTCGCTCTGCCGGCGGTATTTCCGGCGGTTCCCCGAGGCCGGGCGGTCATCCGCACAGCTTTCATGAGCACCCACGAGGAGCGGCACGTGGATTTCATCCTGGAGGTCCTGGCCCGCCTGGCGGACAAACATCGTATCCGAGCCCACGACCTGGCGGAGCAGGAGGGCCTGCCGCCGGTCACTCGCAGGGCGGCGCCGGGGCTGGGGCAATAGGCCGGCCCCTGGTGGGCTGAAGGAGGCACGGAGAGGAGCCGATGCGCCTCGATGATCTCCTGCGGGTCAGCGTCCGTCAGGTCTTCCGCCACCGCCGCCGCTATTGGGGGGTAATCCTGGCCATCGCCCTGGGGGTGGCCGGGTTCACCACCATCATCACCATCGGCCGGGACGTCAAACGAAATTTTAACGAAGACCTGGAGCTCATCGGCAGCGCCACCCTCATCCGCTGTTATCTGGAGCCCACCCCCGGCCAGCCCGTCCCCTGGTTTTGGCCCGCCACGGTGGCCGCTCTGCGCACCCTGCCCCACGTCACGGAGGTGAGCGAATACGTGGTGCGTCCGGCGCAGGTGGCCGTCAGCGAGCAAGCGCTCCGGGCGAACGTCTGGGCGGTGGACCAGAGCTATTGGAGGCTCAGGAACTTCCAGGCGGACCAAGGAGTCCTGTTCGATGCGGCAGCCGTCACCGGCCGCCAGCAGGTCTGCGTCTTGGGCGCCAGCCTGGCTCAGAGGCTTTTCGGCGCCCGGGATCCGGTGGGCCAGGCCGTGGAAATCGATGCGGATCTCTACCGGGTGGTGGGGGTCATCCGTCTGGATGCCTACAGCACCTCCCAATCCTTGTTCATGCCCCTCACCACCGCCCAGGACCGGCTGCGGGCGGAGACCCGCCCCGACCACCTCATAGTGCGCTGCGCCACCTGGGATGACGTGGAAGAGGTGGCCGCCGCCATCGCCGGAGTGGTGGCCTCCCATCAGCCGACGACGGGCCTCCAGGTCTGGGTGGTCTGGGACGCCCTGCGGCGGGTGCAGCGGGTAGCCTGGTGGATCGAATTCTTCTTTTACCTGGCCAGCGGCGTGACCCTGCTGCTGGGAGGGGTGGGCATCTGGAATGTCATGAGCGCCGCGGTCCAATCCCGCACCCGGGAGATCGGCCTGAAAAAAGCCATGGGCGCCGAGGATCGGGATATTCTGGCCCAGTTTCTGACGGAAGCCTGGTGCCTGAGCGTCGGGGCGGCCCTGATCGGCCTGGCCGCCGGCCGGCTGCTGGTGGCCCTGGCCAGTTACTGGCTGGGCAACCGGCCCCAGGAGGAGCTGTTCATCGGCTGCCTGGGCCTCAGCCTGGCGGTGGCCTTTGCCATGGGGCTGGGCGCCGGCCTCTATCCTTCTCTCAAGGCCAGCCGCATGGAAGTGGTGGCGGCGACTCGCTATGAATGATCGGCGCGGCCGGCTCAATCCCGACGGCTCCCTCATCCAGGCCCGGCACCTGACCAAGACCTACCGCAACGGGGCCGGCGCCATCGAGGTGCTCAAGGGGGTCAGCCTCTCCCTGATTCCTGGAGAGCTGCTGGCCATCATGGGACCGTCGGGTTCCGGCAAGTCCACCCTGCTCTTTATCCTGGGGCTCCTGCTGCAACCCAGCGGCGGTTCCTACTGGCTGGCGGGCGATGATGTCTTTGGGCTGGACCGGCGGGCCTTGGCGGCATGCCGGCGGGAGCGGTTGGGCTTTGTCTTTCAAACCTGTGATTTGCTGGAAAATTCCACGGTGTATGAGAACCTGGAGTTTCCGCTCATCTACGCTGGGGTGGCCCGGCAGCAGCGTCGGAGCCTCATTGAGCGCGCCCTGGAGCAGGTGAACCTGGGACACCGGCTCCATCACCCAGCCAACCAGCTCTCCGGCGGGGAGCGCCAGCGGGTGGCGGTGGCCCGGGCTTTGGTGAACCGCCCCCGGGTCATCCTGGCTGACGAACCCACCGGCCAGTTGGATCACCGCCAGGGACATCTGGTGATGGATCATTTTGAAGAGATTGCCGCCGACGGCGACACCGCGGTCATCATCGTCACCCATGACCCGGAAATCGCCGCCCGCTGCTCCCGGGTCCTACCGCTGCGGGACGGCCGCCTGGCACCGCAGCGGTTGGGCTTACCGGCCAAGGACTGAACCGTACATGGCCGCCTGGCGCCCGAAACCGAACCAAGCCCCCCTTTCCGGCAGGGGCCTCCTGCTCCCGGCGGTGTGGCTGATCCTCGCCGCGGCGCTTTGCCCTCCGGCCGGAAGTGCCGCCGTGCCCGAGGCCGGTTCGGCTGCCAGGCCCCGGGCGCCGGTGGCCGACCCCGCCGATTTTGACACCTGCGCCAGGCTCGCCCTCAAGCAATCGCCCTACTTCACCAAGAGCGCCCTGGAGATCGAGGTGCGCCGCCTGGATGAACTAGACAGCAAATCAGAATACCTGCCCACCGTCAACCTGCGGGCCAAATACTATTTCAGCCAGCCCAGCCGGGCCAACCTGGCCAACCCTACAGACTACACCCTGGACTTCGCCATTGAATCCTTCAACCCCGTCGTGGCCCATTACGGCGTGAAGATCCGGCAAGTCCTGAAACAGGTGGCGGTGCTCACCCATCTCAAGGTAATTTCCGAAGGTCTGAAGCAATTGGGCCACGGATTTTTAGAACTGGAGGCCCTGTCCCGGCTGGCTGCCCTGCAGGACCAGATGCTGGCTCTGGCCGAACAACAAGCAACCTATGCCCGACGGCGCCTGGACCTGGGGGAAGCCACCTCCCTGGAGGTCAAGATTGCCGCCCAGGAGGCGGAGGTGGCCGAAGTGGAAAGAGCGCGGCTGCTTGCGGCCCACCGGCGCCTCCAGGAGCGGCTCCGCTCCTTCCTCGGCCTGGAACCCCATCACGGGTTGCAGTTCGAGACCCGGGAAAGCCGCCGCCAGGTCCTGGGGGGAAAGGATGGGGTTGACTGGGAAAACGTCCAGCCCCGCTTTTTCGACGGGCGCATTGAAGCTTTGAAAAAGGAACTCCAGTCTTGGAACCTCACCCTGTCCAAGTTCCGACTGTTGCCGGGCCTGACTGCCGCGGTTCAGACCCCCGACCCTATCACCCTCACCGGGGTCAGGGGGTATTTTTTCTCCGTGGGGCTTACCTGGCCGGTGTTCGACGGCCTCCGGCGCTTCCGGGATATCTCCCGGCAAAAAACCATCTTGGCCCAGGCGGAGGCCCAGGATGAGGTGAAGACCCGGGATGTGCGCCAGCAGTGGCGGGAAGCCCTGGACCACGTCAAGGCGGCGGCCGCGGCCCGGCAACTGGCCCGATCCCGACTGGAACTGGCCCGACTCCAGGAGCGCCAGGCGGAGCTCAAGTATCAAGGCGGCGACCCCCTGAGCCAGACCCTGACCGCCCAGCGCCGCCGGCTGGAAGCCGAAGGCCAAGGAATCCTCAAAGACCTGGAACACGACCAGGCCGTGCTGGAAGTGCGACACTTGGCCGGGGACCTGATTAACGGCTATGTCTCCGAGAGCTCCTGGCTGCCATGATCTCAAACCCTTCCTCCGTACTGCCGCTTATGACCAAGATGGCTGGCTCCATATCCCCGGTCACGGCTTCCCTGGCGCAAACCTGGAAGCGCCTGGGGCTCTGCCGGTTCCTGCTCCTGCTGCTGCTGGCCTCCCCGGCTCTCACCGTCCCCGGCTGGTGCCGGGACCAGGAACCGGCCGCGGCGGGCCCCGGCGTCGAATTCCAGTTCACCGGCAAACTCTTCTGCTCCCTGAAGCGGTCGGTGGTCCTGCCCTATCCCGGAGAGCTCACCGCCTTGTCCGCCGCGCCCGGACAGGCGGTGGCCGCCGGGGCGGTGCTGGGGCGCTACCGCCTGACCCCCGAGGCGCGGCATGGTCTCAGCCGGCGGCTGGCCCCTCCGCAGATCGGCGAGCTGGAGGCGAAGCTGGCCCAGTTGGATAAGGATCTGGCCGCCCTGCGGGCCCAGCACCGCAGCACTCAGGCCCTGGCCCAGGAAAACCTGGCCTCCCGGCAGAGCCTGACCCAGGTGGAGGGGGAATTGCAGGCGCTCAGCCGTTCCCGGGAGGCGGTGGCCCGCAGCCTGGCGCAGGAACGCCGCCTGGTCCAGGATGACCGGCAGGTCCTGGCCCGGCAATTGGGGATCTCCTTGCCGGCCAGCCGCCTGCCGGAGGAGGCCCTGCTCCTCGCCCCCATCACCGGGCACGTCATCTGGACCCACCCGGATCTCAAAGTGGGAGCCGAACTCAAGGCCGGGGAGCCGGTCATCCAGGTGGGGGTGATGGACCCCATGATTTTGAGCGCCCGGGTCCATGAACGGGAGGCCATGCACCTGGCCCCCGACACCGAAGCCCGGGTGGTGGTGGAATCCCTGCCCGGCCGCATCTTCGCCGCCCGCCTGGCCCGGCTGCCCTGGGCCTCCCAGGTCCCTGCCCTGGAGCAGCCTTCTTATTTCGAAGCGGAATTTCACCTGGCCAATCCGGACCTGCTTTTAAAAGACGGGCTCAAGGCCACCCTGACGGTGAAAAAAGCCACCCGTTAACTACCGGCCGGTTCCCGCCTTCCAGGCCCCTTGCGGTTGACTCCCGGAAACGTTCGGGGAACAATAGGCGCATTGGCAACAGAGCGACCGGTGGGCCACAGTCAGGGTGGAGGCAACGGTGCCAAACCGCGCCAGAATAGCGCTGATGATAGTGCTGGCGGGACTCCTGGGAGGATTGGGGACACTTTTCTGGCAACGCCAGGGGGCTTCCCCGCCTGCGGGTCTTCGCCTCAGTGGCCACCTGGAAGCCACGGAAACCAACTTGGGCTTCAAAGTTCCGGGGATCATCAAGGCCATTCATTTCCAGGAGGGGGAGCAGGTCAAGGCCGGGATGATCGTGGCGGAACTGGAAGCCCAGGACCTGCGCCAGGAGGTGGCCGCCGCCGCCGCCCGCCTGGAGGCCGCCCAGGCCAACCTGGAGCGGCTCCGGGCCGGCTACCGGCCCCAGGAAATCAAGGAAGCCCAGGCCGCCCTGGCCCAGGCCCGGGCCGAGTATGACGACAAGGCCCGGGACTTTGCCCGCTACCAGAACCTGTTCGGCCGCAAGGTGGTGGCGGCCCAAACCCGGGACCGGGCCGAAGCCGCTTACCTGGTGGCCAAGGAAGCCCTGGCCCGGGCCCGGGAACGCTATGACCTTTTGCGTTCCGGCTTCCGGGCCGAAGACATCGAGCAGGGCCGGGCCGAGATGGAGCTGGCCCGGGCCCACCTGGAACTGGCCAAAACCCGCCTGGGCTATGCGGTCATCACCTCGCCGGTGGACGGGGTGGTGCTGGTCAGGCCCGCCGAACCCGGCCAAGTGGCCGCGGTGGGCACCCCGGTTCTGACCCTGGGAGACCTGGACAATATCTGGTTCGAGGGCTGGATCCCGGAAACCGATCTGGCCAAGGTGCGCTACGGACAAAAAGCCCGCGTCACCACCGACTCCTACCCCGGGAGGGCCTACCCCGGCTGGGTCTCCTACCTCGCCAGCAAAGCCGAATTCACCCCCAAGATGGTGGAAACCTACAAGGAGCGGGTCACCCTGGTCTATCGCACCAAAATCCGGGTGGACAACCCCCGGTACGAGCTCAAGCCCGGCATGCCCGCCCAGGCGGTGATTGTGCTGGAGTGAGAGATTGGCGGGTGGGGGGAAAGCAGTGGCTCTAGCGTCCTTCCCGCAAGCTCCTCTCCCCACCACCTTCCCCGAGGCCGATATGCCACATGCCATTGCGGTGCATGATTTAACCAAGGATTTCGGAACGTTCCGGGCGGTGGACCGAGTGAGTTTTGCGGTGGCCCAGGGGGAGATCTTCGGCTTCCTGGGGCCCAACGGCGCGGGCAAGTCCACCACCATCCGCATGCTGCTGGGGCTGCTGCGCCCCAGTGCCGGCTCCGGCCGGGTGGCGGGCTTTGACATCATCCGGGAGCAGGCGCGCATCAAGGAACAGGTGGGGTACATGTCCCAGCGCTTCTCCCTGTACGAGGACTTGACGGCGGAGGAAAATCTGGAGTTTTTCGGCGGGGTGTACGGGGTTCCGCCGGAGCGTCTGCGGCCGCGCCTCGCCGAGGTCTTGGAACTGGTGGGCCTGTCGGACCGCCGCCGGGACCTGACCCGGGTGCTGGCCCTGGGGCTGAGGCAACGCCTGGCCCTGGCCTCGGCCCTGCTCCATGAACCCTCCCTGCTTTTCTTGGATGAGCCCACCAGCGGCGTAGATCCCATCTCCCGGCGCACCTTCTGGGATTTGATCTATGCCATGGCCGCCCAGGGCGTTACGGTGCTGGTCACCACCCATCATCTGGACGAAGCTGAATTCTGCGACCGGCTGGTGCTCATTTCCCAGGGCCGGCTCATCGCCCAGGGGACGCCCCGGGAATTGAAGGAGGTGGTGACTGGCAACATCTGGGCAGTGTATCCCGACCGTCTCAGCGAGGCCTTAGAGGCCGCCCGGCACCTGCCGGAGGCCCTGGAGGTGGCGGTGTTCGGGGCCGGCCTGCATGTCACCTTGCCCCGCCAGGCCCAGTCCGAGATGCTTTTGCGCCAGGCTCTGGAAGCCCGGGGGATAACCATCCGGCACCTTAAACCGGTGCCGCCCACCCTGGAAGACGCCTTCATCGCCCTGACCCAAAGATCCCCCGGCGCCTGATCATGAACCTCGGACGCGCCCTGGCGGTTTTTCGCAAAGAACTCCTCCACATCAAGCGGGATCCTTCCAGCCTGGTGCAGGCCATTCTCCTGCCGGTGGTGCTGCTGCTCCTCTACGGCTACGCCCTGACCTTCGACATCACCCAGGTGCCCACCGCAGTATGGGACCGGGAACAGAGCCAAGCCAGCCGGGACTTCCTCAGGCGTTTTGCCGCCTCCCGCTACTTCGCCGTGACCCAAAGCGTCGCGAGCCAGGAGGAGATCAGCCGGCTCATGGAGCGGCGGCGAATCTGGCTGGCCCTGGTCCTCCCCCATGATTTCTCCCGCCGCCTTAAGGAAGGTGAACCGGCCAAGATACAAGCCATCCTGGACGGCACCGACGCCAACACCGCCAACCTCATCCTGGGCTATGTCCAGAATGTGGTGACCGCCTACAGCCAGGAGGTGGCGGCGGCCAGGCTCGCCCGGGAGGGTTGGCCCCGGCTGCCGGTCACGCTGAAAACCGAGACCCGGGTTTGGTTCAACGAGGAACTGGAGAGCAAGAATTATATCGTGCCCGGACTCATCGTGGTGATCATGACCATGGTGGGATCGCTGCTCACCGCCCTGACCATTGTCCGGGAGGTGGAGCGGGGCAGCATGGAGGGTCTTTTGGCCACGCCTTTGCAGAAAGGGGAGCTCATCCTGGGGAAACTGGGCCCTTACTTTCTCATCGGCATGGTGGACATGTTCATCGCCTTGGGGATGGGGCACGTGCTGTTCGAGGTGCCGCTGCGGGGGAGCATCCCGTTGCTCATCTTGCTCTCGGCCCTTTTTCTGGTGGTCATGCTGGGGCAGGGGCTGCTCATTTCGGTTACGTCCAGCAACCAACTCCAGGCCTACCAGATGGCCACCCTGTTTACCTTTCTCCCCGCATTTCTGCTTTCCGGCTTCGTCTTTGCCATCAAGCAGATGCCCCTGCCCCTCAGGGTGGTGAGCTACCTGGTGCCCTCCCGCTACTTCGTCACCATCTCCAAAGGCATCTACCTCAAGGGTACCGGCCTGGCGGTGCTCTGGTGGGAAGTGGTGGTGCTCCTTTGCTTTGCCGGCTTCTTTCTGGCGGCCGCCCAACGTCGCTTTGTGAAAAAGATACGGTAGGGGGGAGGTGGCTGGAAGGCGGTGGCCCCTTTCCCCCCTCCCTTCCAGCCATTGGGAGTGAAGTATGGAAGGGGGGGTGCAAGGGTGGGCGGGAAACCGCGGCTATCCTTAGGCCTCCCCTCAAGAACAGCATCCCATGTTGAGACGTCTCCGCCACATGGTGAGAAAGGAGTTCATCCAGGCCCTGCGGGACCCGCGGCTCAGGCTCTTCGTCATTTTACCTCCCCTCATCCAGCTCATCGTCTATGGCTACGCCATCAACTTCGACGTCAAAAACGTCGCCACCGCGGTGTACGATGAAGACCGGAGCCGGGAGAGCCGGGAGCTGATCAACCGGTTCCGAGCCACGGATTATTTCGATGTGGGGTATTTCCTAAAGGATCCTGGGGAGATCGGGCGCCTGATGGACCACAGCCGGATCACCCTGGCTCTGCGCCTGGCCCCGGATTTCGCCCGGGAACTGGCAGCCGGACGGCCGGCCCGGGTGCAGCTCATCATCGACGGCACCGATTCCAACACCGCCTTGGTGGTCTCCCGCTACGCGGCCATCATCCTGGCGGATTACCAGGAGGAACTGGCGGCCGCCAGGTTGCGGGAAAAAGGGGTGGTCACGGTCCTCAGCCGACCAGTCCTGGTGGAGCCCCGGGCCTGGTTCAACGACAATCTCACCAGCCGCTGGACCTATGTCCCCGGGGTCATTGCCATGGTGGTCATGCTGGTGAGCCTGATGCTCACCGCCTTGGCGGTGGTGCGGGAAAAGGAACTGGGCACCATGGAGCAGATCCTGGTGACCCCCTTGCGGCCGGTGGAGTTTCTGTTGGGGAAGACCATTCCCTTTGTGCTCATTTCCCTGGGGGATGTGATCCTGGTGAGCCTGGTGGGAATCTTCTGGTTCGAGGTGCCATTTCGGGGGAGCGCCCCCACCCTGCTTTTGGGGACCCTGTGCTTCCTGTTCAATTCCGTGGGGCTGGGGCTGCTCATCTCCACGGTCTCCACCACCCAGCAGCAGGCCATGATGGCGGGGACCTTCTTTTTCACCCCGGCCCTGCTGCTCTCCGGCCTCATCTTTCCCATCTCCAACATGCCGCCGGTGGTGCAATATCTCACCTATCTCAACCCGTTGAGCTACTTTATCATCATCATCCAGGACGTCTTTCTCAAGGGGGCGGGGCTGGGGGTGCTCTGGCCCCAGGTTCTGGGGTTGGGAATCCTGGGAGCCCTCCTCCTGGGTCTCAGTGTCTGGCGTTGCCAGCGCCACCTGGAATGAGTCTCGGGGGGGTTCTGAACGTCGTTAGGGTAATGTTAAAAGATAAACCTTTGTTAACCACAACGGATCCCCTGGCCATCCGGATTACCTCGGCATTTTTCCCCGCTTTTTCCCTCCTTCCCTTCCCTGCCAGCCCGCCTTGCCCCGTTCCCCGGTGAGCGCGGCAAATCCCGTTTTGGCCGCCTTATCGGGAATCCCTGAATCCATCCGACCTTGGCTTTCTTTTTGCAAAATCATCAAAACGTGCATTGACTCTATTTATGATAAGCAATAATTTGTCGATACTTTTTATGATTACAACAAAATTTTTCCTATAGGATTAGAATTTTTCTTAATTCACGAGACAACCGCCACCCAATGACAACCCGGGGTCGCCCGCAACCGGTCCGACCCCGACGGCAAAAAACCGCCGCCACCCGCACCAAAAGGAGGTCCTATGCCAACAACCCGCGTCCGCAACCCCTGGTTTCACCCAATCTGGGCCACCCTGGGAGGGGTCGCCCTGCTCGTGTTCGTGTTTTCCTTCCCCGACTTGACGGAGTCGGCTGTGGCCGCCCGCAAGACCAAGGGCGGACACCACGGAGTCACCACCTACAGCGGCAGCGCCACCTGCAACCAGTGTCATGCCGGCAAGGCCCTGGAGGTGTACCAGTCGGAGCACTATCAGTGGAAAGGGAAACTGGGGAAGATCAACGACTTCTGCATCTTCCCGGACATCAACTGGCTGGCGGAATTCCCGGCGGGCAGCGGCACGGCCGCCGGCTGCGGCACCTGTCACGTGGGCTTCGGCAACACCAAACCCCAAAGGACGGGCACCCCGTTTTATGGCAACGCCGCCTTTCCGGCCACGCCTTCGACGGACCAGTTGAACAAGATCGACTGCCTGGTCTGCCATTCCGACCTTTATAAGCGGGTGGCGGTGATGGAAAACGGCACCCCGGTGATCAAACCCGATCCCACCCTGAACATGGCTCAGGTCCTGGCCGGCATCCGCCGGACCCCCTCCAAGCAGGCCTGTCTCAACTGCCACGCCAAGGCCGGCGGCGGGGACGGCCTCAAACAGGGCGACCTGAACATGAGCATGGCCAACCCCACGGCCAGCGTGGACGTGCACATGGCCGCCACCTCCGTAGGAGGCGCCGGGATGAACTGCGTCTCCTGCCACACTGTCTCCGCCCACAAGATCGCCGGCAAGGGGGCCGACCTGAGGGTGGCGGACGCAGGCGCCCCGGCCATGAAGACCTGCACCACCTGTCACGGGAGTGCGCCCCATGAGGAAGGCGACCTGAACGAGCACGTTAGCCGCACCGATTGCACTGCCTGCCATATCCCCACGTACGGCCGGGGGGTGCTCACGGAAACTGGCAGAGATTTCCAGACCCTGGCCCTGTATGGGGACCGTTGGGAAGCCAAGCGGACCATGGCTACGGCCCCCCTTATCCCCAAGCTCATGAAATACAACGGCACCTCGTACTTTGCCGCCTTGGGCCAACCCCTGCCGGAACTGAACGACGGCAGCTTTTTGATAGCCGGTCCCGCCTCTGCGGCACCGGGGGGTTCCACCACCGGGAAGTATTACCCCTTCAAAGAACACACCAACACCATGTGGGTGGACGCCAACGACTGGCTCATCCCGGTGAAATCCACCACCCTGTGGGGCTCCCAAAACTCGCTCAATCTGGCCCTTTCCCAGGGATATGAGCTGACCTTTAACAAAACCCTGGGGTCCAAATTCCCGGTCATTACCAAGCGCTACCTGGCCCTCTACCACCAGGTGGCGCCTAAGAGCATGGTACGCTCCCGCAGCACCTGCACCCAGTGCCACCACTAAGGCGCGCCCGCCCTCAGATTAGGATTTTGGATATCCACCCCCGGGGGGGGGTAACGCTCCCCCCGGGGCCTTACTGAACTGGGGGAGGAGTACTCCTGGCCACTTTGATTTTGCTGACCACCAGCGAAGGGGCTGGCTCCCGGCGCGGCTTTTTCCGGCGGGAGACAGAACCGGATAAGGAGTGTATATGTCCATCAGCCGACGGGATTTTCTGAAGTACTGCAGCGCCACTGCAGCAGCCTTGGGACTGGGCGGCGCCGATCTGCTGCGCCTCGAGCAGGTGCTGGCCAACCCCGCATCCCCCACCGTCTTGTGGCTGCACGGCAGCAGCTGTTCCGGCTGCTCCGTGTCGTTTCTCAACTACATCGCCACCACCGACCCCACCGACGCCGGGGACCTCCTGTTGAACCACATCAATCTGGCCTACCACCCGGTGCTCATGGCCGCGGCCGGCCTGCCCGCCTTTCAGGCGGCTGAAGCCGCCTATGCCCAGGGCGGCTACGTGCTGGTGGTGGAGGGCGCGGTGGCCACCCAGTTCGGGGGCCGCTGCTGCTGGCCCTGGTCCAACGCCAGCAACGTGGAGGAAACCTTCCAGGCGGTGGTTACCAAGTACGCGGGCAAGGCCGCTAAAATCGTCTGCGCCGGCACCTGTTCCGCCTTCGGCGGCATCCCGGCTTCCGGCGGCAACCCCACTCTGGCCAAGAGCGTCAAGGACGCCACCGGCAAGAGCACCATCAACATTCCCGGCTGTCCGTCACATCCTGACTGGCTGGTGTGGGCCATTGTTCAGATTCTCTTGAACAAGCCCATCACCCTGGACAGCTATGGCCGGCCCACCACCCTGTTCGGGCAGACGGTGCACAGTAATTGCCCCAGGAGAAACAATCCGGAACGTTGCCTGGCCCCCAAAGGTTGCCGGGGGCCGGGGACCAAGGCCAATTGCCCCACCAATCTCTGGAACAACTGGACGAACTGGTGCATCGACGCCAATGCTCCCTGTTATGCCTGCACGGAGCCCACGTTTCCCGGCAACGACTCCTTTTACACCGCGGTATATAACCACACCGGCGGCACCAACCTCAACTGCGGCAGTTGCCATGGCGATGACGATTGATCATCCCCTGCCAGATTCCCCAAAGGAGAGTCACTGATGCCAAGAAAAATCAAGCCCCCCATCGATCCGCCACCGCCACCGCCCCCTCCTCCGGTGCGGGAGGGCACCGTCAAAGTCATCGACCCGGTGACCCGGCTGGAAGGGCATTTGAAAATCGCCGTGACCGTGGAAAACGGGGTGGTTACCAATGCCGGGGCCACGGGGACCCTGTTTCGGGGTTTTGAAAATCTGCTCATCGGGCGGCATCCCTCCGACTCCCAGCACATCACCCAGCGGATCTGCGGCGTCTGTCCGGTGTCCCACGGCATGGCCGCCGTCATGGCCCTGGACGCAGCCTACGGCGTCACCGCGCCCACCAACGCCCGCATCCTGCGCAACCTGGTGATGGGCGCCAACCTCATCGACTCCCACATCCTGCATTTCTACCACCTGACGCTGCCGGATTTCATCGACGCGCCGGCCCTGAATTTGCCGCCCTGGGACACGGATTGGGTCCACGATGAGAATTTTTCCGATGCGGAAGCCGACACCCTGGCCAGCCATTACCTGGAGGCGCTGAAATTCCGGCGGCTGGCTCACGAGATGGGGGCCATCTTCGGGGGCAAGCTGCCGCACCCGCCCACCTACATCCCCGGAGGCTTCACCACCCGGCCCACCAGCGACGCCATCACCCGGTTTGAGAACATCCTGAACCAGATCATCGGGTTCATCAACAACTACTACATCCCGGATGCTCAGTTGCTGGCTAGCCGCTACCCAGCCTATGACGCCATCGGCTCCGGGTACGGCAACCTCCTGGCTTTCGGCTGCTTCGACCAGGGAAGCGGCAACCTCCTCCTGAAGCGGGGCCGCATTGTCAACGGCTCCACCAGGGTACAAGCCGTGGACGTCTCCAAGATTGCCGAGTACGTCAAATATTCCTGGTATGCCGACAACAGCGGCGGGCTCAACCCCCAAGCGGGCGTCACCAGCCCGGTGGACCCGGCCGCCAAACCCACGGCCTATTCCTGGCTGAAGGCCCCCCGCTACGAGGGGGTGGCCTACGAAGCCGGCCCCTTGGCCCGCATGGTGGTGAGCGGCTTGTATCCCAAAGGCAAGGTTTCCGTCAACGACCGGCACCTGGCCCGGGCCTTAGAAACTTTGGAGGTGGCCGAGGCGATGCAGGGCTGGCTGAACCAACTCCGGAGCAGCCTGGGGCAGGCGGTGTCCGTCTCCACCTCGGTGCCGACCTCGGCCAGGGCCTTCGGCCTCACCGAGGCCCCTCGGGGCGCGCTGGGGCACTGGCTGGAGATCGCCAATGCCAAGATCTCCCGTTACCAGGTCATCACTCCTACCTGCTGGAACGCTTCACCCCGAGACGCCAACGGGGTGTTGGGCCCCATCGAGCAGGCTCTCCTCGGTACCCCGGTGAAGGACCTCAACCGGCCCATCGAGGTCCTCCGGGTGATCCACTCCTTCGACCCCTGCCTGGCTTGCGCGGTGCACGTCATGCGGCCCGGGGAGGGGAAAAAGGTGTTCCGCCTGCCCCACTTCCACGGCGGTGAGGAAGTCCATGCTCACCGCCATGACCATGAGCCCGGGCATCGCCACCCCCACGGCCACTCCTCCCAGGGGCACACCCATGACCACGAACCCTAACCGGCGACGCCGACCCCGCCTCCTCATCGCCGGGCTGGGCAACTTTCTGCTCCGGGACGACGGCGTGGGCATCCACGCAGTCCGGGAGCTGCAAAAGACGCCTCTGCCCGGCGTTCTGGTGGCGGAAGTGGGCACCTCGGTGCTGGCCGGGCTGCACCTCTTTGAGTGGGCCGACCGGGTGCTGGCCCTGGACGCCATGGAAGCCGGCGGCCTCCCCGGCACCCTGTACGCCTGCCGGGATCGCGATGTGGCCGACGACCGGATTCATGCCTCGCTCCACGAACTGGGCCTGCTGGCGGCGCTGCGCTTCCTCCCGGAAGCCAAGCGGCCAAAGATTCAGGTGCTGGCCGTGGAACCCCAGGCCATCGAATACGGCCTGGACCTCTCCCCACCGGTGCAACAGGCGCTGCCCCATTTCCTGGGATTGGTGAGAAAGTCCGCCACGGCGTTTCTGGGGAGGGGATAGGGGGACAGCTCCCGAGGAATGGGTCGGGAGGGGGAAGCGGTGGCTCCCCTGCCTTCCCCCGAATCATTCAGCAGATCCTGGGCAGCAATTCCCCGGAAGGAGGGTCCAGCAGGCGGGCGGTACCGATGGCGGTGCGCACGAGCACCCGCCCGGCGGGACCGGCGGAAACCCGGCCGATGAGGGCGGCCTGCCTGCCGTAGCGGCGGCGGCGCACCAGTGCCAGGGCCTCTTCGGCCTGGACGGCCGGTAAAAAGATGAGCATTTTGCCTTCATTGGCTACCTGAAAGGGGTCAATTCCCAGGGCCTCGCAGGCCGCACCCACCGCCTGGGTTATAGGCACCCGGGGTTCGTCGATCTCCATGGCTACCCCAGACTGGCGGGCCAGCTCATTTAGGGCTGCGGCCAGCCCCCCCCGGGTGGGGTCCCGCATGGCGTGCACCTCCAAACCCGCCTCCAGCAACCCCAGGACGAGGTCCGTCAGGGGAGCGGCATCGCTTTCAATGCTGCCGCCCTCCAGCAAACCCTCCCGGGCCAGCATCACCGCGGCGCCATGGTCGCCCACCGTGCCGGTGAGAAGGATGGCGTCCCCCGGTTGGATGGCGCTGCCGGTGATTCCCGGCCGCACGATCTCTCCCACCCCGGAGGTGGTGATAAAGACCCGGTCCGCCGACCCCCGGGGCACCACCTTGGTATCGCCGGTAACGATGGCCACCCCGCATTCCCGTGAGGTGGCCGCCATGGAGGCGGCTATGCGCCTCAAGTCCTCCACCGGCAAGCCCTCCTCAATGATGAAGGAGGCCGAGACCGCCGCGGGCCTGGCCCCGGCGGTGAGCAGGTCATTCACGGTGCCGGCCACCGCCAGTCTGCCGATGTCGCCCCCGGGGAAGAAAATGGGATCCACCACGAAGGCATCCGTGGTAAAGGCGATGCGGCAGGAGGCCAGGTGGAGGGCGGCGCTGTCGTCGCCGGCAGAATCCGCCGGCCCATAGGCCTCCAGAAAGACCCGGCGGATCAACTCCCCCATCTCCCGGCCCCCCGCCCCATGACTGAGCAACACCAGTTCCATTACTGATCCTTTGGTTGGCAGGTGGGGGAAGGGCGTAAGGGACCACTGCCCCTGAACCCCCCTCCCAGCACCGAATCATCTCTCATACTTGAAGGCTGCGGCGCAGGCCCCTTCGCCGGAAACCATACAGGGACCCACGGGGCGGGAGGGGCTGCAGCTCCGGGCGAACAGGGGACAATGGGCAGGGGGAAGCACCCCCCGCAGCACCTCGCCGCAACGGCAACCCGTGGGGTTTGGGGGCGGCACCGCGGCCAGCAGCTCGGCAAAGCGCGCCCTGGCATCGTAGTGCTGGTACGCAACGCTCAGGCGGACGCCGCTCCCCGGAATGGTCCCCAACCCCCGCCAGAGGGCATCGGCGGGTGCAAACACCTCCTCAAGCAGCGCCGCGGCCCGGGGATTGGCGGGGAGGCGCACCGCCCGGCCGTAGCGGTTGGCCACTTCCGGCCGGCGGGCCTGAAGCTGGCTGAGCAGACTGTCGATGCCCCAAAGGACGTCCAGGGGTTCAAAGCCGGTCACCGCGCAGGGAATGGCAAACTCCCGGGGGATAAAGTCGTAGGCCCCGGTGCCGATGATGGCGGTGACGTGCCCTGGCAGCAGCAGTCCGGAGACCCGCACTTCGCCGGCAGTCAGCAAGGCCCTAAGCGCTGTCGGCATGGTCTTGTGGACGCAGTACACCGAAAAATTTTCCAGGCCCTCCTGGGCGGCCGCCCGGATGGCCAATGCCGTGGCCGGCATGGTGGTCTCAAAACCCACTCCGAAAAAGACCACCTGCCGGTGGGGCCGGGAGCGGGCCAGGTCCACCGCATCCAGGGGGGCGTACACCACCTGCACCGCTGTCCCCCGGGCCCGTTCCCGCTCCAGGGAGGTGGTGCTGCCGGGAACCCGCACCATGTCGCCGAAGGTGGCCAGGATGACGTCTTTCCGGCCCCCCAGGGCCAGGAAGCCGTCAATGTCGGCCTGGTCGGTGACGCACACCGGGCAGCCCGGACCGGATACCAGCCGCACCCCCGCCGGCAGCAGGGCCTTGAGACCGAAACGGGCCACGGACATGGTATGCGTGCCGCACACCTCCATCAGGGTCGCCGGCTCCGGATTCAGGCGCGCCAGGCGACGGGCCAGGTCCTGCACCAACTTCTGATCCCGAAAGGCCTCACGGTAGGGCATCGGCCATTTGCCTCAGGAGGTCCAGGGTTTCCTGAGCGGCCTGGGCGTCCACCGTGGCGATGGCCAAACCGGCGTGCACCAAAATGTAATCGCCCACCTGCGCCTCCGGCAGGAGGTCCAGCCGCGCCTGACGCCGGACCCCGTCCACCTCGGCCACCGCCAGCGGCCCGTCAATTTCCATAATCTGCATGGGTATGGCCAGACACATACGCAATCCTTTTGGTGACCCTTGGGCTGACAGATTCCCGGCGGCACCGGGGGTGCCACTCGAACCGCGTCAGTCCAGGAGGCTTCCCCTCGGGTCACCCGTTTGCTTTCCCACCCTCATGGAGGCTATAAGTGGGCCCCAGAGAGAGGTCGGGGATCTTGAGCGCTTTCATCCTAAGACTACCGACCCGTTGCCCCCAGTCGGGCAGCGGCCACCGCCACCTGACCCAGGGAGATGCAGCCGTCGTTGGGCGGCGTGGTGCGATGGGTCAGAACCTGAAACCCCCGGCGCGTCAGGTTGTGCTCCAGGCCGCCCAGGATCAGGGCGTTTTGCATGACGCCCCCGGAAAGGGCTGCCAGGTGCAGGCCGGTGCGCTCCCGGGCCAAGACCAGGGCCTGAGTAAGCCCGGCGACGAAAGAGGCGTGAAACCGCCCGGCCACCCGGGTGGCAGGGGTGCCGGCCAGGAAGTCCTCCACCGCCCGGCGAAAGAGGGTTATCCCGTCAATGACAAGGCCTTCGCCTTCCCCATAAACCGGACAGGGATACGCAGGGGCCTGGTCAGGGTCGGCCGTCATTTCCAGGGCAATGGCGGGCTGTCCTTCATAGGTGCGCACCCGGCAAATCCCCACGGCAGCGGCCAGGGCATCCGCCAGGCGCCCGGCGCTGGAGGTCAGGGGGGAGTTCAGGCCGCGGGTGAGCTGGCGCGCCAGTACCTGGCGCTCCAGGGCAGTGAAGGTGAGCCCCAGGTGCCCGGCCACCTTAAGGTAGTCATCGCCAAAGGCGGCGAAGAGATAGGCCGCAGCCATGCGGGCGGGCTGGCGGATGGCCGCCTCGCCCCCCGGCAGCCGCACCGGCGCCAGGCGGCCCAGGCGGGTGAAGCCGCAAAGGTCGGCCAGGAGGAGTTCACCGCCCCAGACGGTGCCGTCCGGCCCGAAGCCGGTGCCGTCCAGGGCCAGACCGAGGCAGGGTCCGGCGTGGCCGTGCTCCGCCAGGCAGGCGGCCAGATGGGCGTGGTGGTGCTGCACCCCCAAGGGCCGCATCCCCTCAAGGCCCAGCGCGTAGCGCGTGCTGAGATATCCCGGGTGGAGGTCGTGGGCCACCACGGAGGGCGCCCGGCGGCTCAGGGCCATGGCATGCCCCACGGCCAGCTTGAAATAATCGGAGGTCTCCACGGTGTCCAGATCGCCGATATGCTGGCTGAGTAAGGCCTTGTCGCCCCAGGCCAGGCAAAAGGTGTTTTTCTGCTCGGCCCCCACCCCCAGAATCTCCGCCGGCGCCGCCACCGGCAGCGGCACCACCTGGGGCACGTAGCCCCGGGCCCGGCGCAGGGGCAAGGCTCCGCCGGGCAGCGCCCGCACCACCGAGTCGTCGCAGGGCACCTGAATGTCCCGGTCGTGGAAGAGGAAGGCGTCGGCCAGCGCCGCCAGCCTGGCCCTGGCCTCCTCGTTGCCGAAAACCAGGGGCTCCTCGCTCAGGTTGCCGCTGGTCATCACCAGGGCGGCGGGGGCGTGGGCAAACAGCAGCAAGTGCAGCGGCGTATAAGGAAGCAACAGCCCCACCAACCGGTGGCCGGGGGCCACCTGGGGGGCCAGGTCCGCTTCCGCCCGCCGGGGCGCCAGCACAATGGGCCTGGCCGGTGAGCGGAGGAGCTCGACGGCGGCGTCGTCCAGGCAGGCCAGACGCCGGGCCTCGGCCAGATCCCGCACCATGATTGCGAAAGGCTTGTCCCGGCGGCCCTTGCGCTCCCGCAGGGCGGCCACCGCCTCCCGATGACGGGCGTCGCAGGCCAGGTGAAATCCTCCCAGACCCTTGATGGCCACGATCTTACCGGCCTTAAGGAGTGCACCGGCCTCAGCCAGGGGATCGCCGGGCACCCGGGATCCTTCCATCTCCAGCCAGGCCTGGGGCCCGCACGCCGGACAGGCGGTGGGCTCGGCGTGAAACCGCCGGTCTCCCGGGTCCTCATATTCCCGACGGCAGTCGGAGCACATGGCAAAGCCGGCCATGGTGGTTTGCGCCCGGTCGTAGGGCACCTGGCGAATGATGGTAAAACGGGGCCCGCAATTGGTGCAGTTGGTGAAAGGATAACCGAAACGCCGGTCGGCCGGGTCCAGGATTTCCCGGGCACAGTCAGCGCACAGACCCACATCCGGAGGGATGGCGGGCTCGGTGTCGGGGCCCTCCCGGCTTTCCAGGATGGCGAAGCCGGAGTCCTGTCGAGGCTCGGCGTCGGCAGCGGTAACCGCCTCCACCCGGGCCAGGGAGGGAGCCTCGCTGGCCAGCCGCTGGATGAAGCGGCTCACGGCTTCAGGCCGGCCTTCCACCTCGATCTCCACCCCTTGGGAGGTGTTGCGCACCCACCCGGTCAACTCCTGCTCCCGGGCCAGGCGATAAATGAAGGGCCGAAAGCCCACTCCCTGGACCAGACCGGTAACGCCCAGGCGTTTGCGGGCCAGCGATGGGGTGGGCCATGAATCCATCGGTTCTTTTGCTCTCTTCTCGGAGGAATTGGGTGAGGGTCCGGCTGGTGCTCCCGGTTTCCCTGAGGATTTCCTGTTATTATACCAAAAACCTTGCCAAGGCATTTGATTTGGTAATAATTTTGTGCAAGAAAAATTGACGTTCCTCCCGACGAACCCCCATTGAGCAGGACACTGCGCTTAGCGACGGCGCCAGGAGGGAAAGGCGCCGGACGATGAAAAACAGGGAAGGCCATGCCTGATTTCGTGGATCCCCGCCGGGTGCGGGTGCTCAGGTCGGCGGCGGCCGGCAAGGGCCCGGTGGTGTGGTGGCTGAGCCGGGACCAGCGGATGCGGGACAACTGGGCCCTGCTGTTCGCCCAGGAACTGGCCCTAGCGGCCAGGACGCCTCTCATCGCGGTTTTTTGCCTGGTGCCCTCCTTTCTGGGCGCCACCCTCAGGCAGTATGGTTTCATGCTCCGGGGTTTGGCCGAAACTGCGGCGGACTTAAGAGACCGCCAGGTGCCTCTGGTTCTCCTCCAGGGCGAGCCGGGAGAGGAGGTCCCTCGCTTTCTGGCCGCCATTGGCGCCGGCGCCCTGGTCACCGACTTCGACCCTTTGCGCCTCAAACGCTCCTGGAAGGTGGCGGTGGCTTCCAGGATCGGCATCCCCTTCTACGAGGTGGACGCCCACAATATCATCCCCTGCTGGCTGGCTTCCCCCAAGCAGGAGTGGGCCGCGTATTCGTTTCGCCCCAAGGTGCGCCGGGCCTTGCCCGGGTTTTTGACGGACTTTCCGGAGGCCAAAAAACACCCGCATCGGTCCTCCCTGTCCGGCCACTTCCCCCCTGTGGACGACCTTCTGGCCGGACTGCCCGTGGACCAAACCGTCCCCGAGGTGGACTGGCTGGCGCCGGGAGAGACTGCCGCCCATCAGAGGCTGGAGCAGTTTCTCACCCGCAAACTGGCCCGGTATGAACACGACCGCAACGATCCCACCAAGGACGGGCAGTCCAACCTCTCCCCGTACCTGCACTTCGGCCAGCTCTCGGCCCAACGGGTGGCCCTGGCGGTCATGCAGGCCGACGCGCCCCCGGCGGCTCGCGAGGCCTTCCTGGAAGAGCTCATCGTACGGCGGGAACTATCCGACAATTACTGTTTTTACAACCTTCACTATGACGGGGTTGCCGGCTTCCCGGAGTGGGCCCGCCGAACCCTAAAGGACCGGCGCCGGGACGTTCGAGAATATGCGTATGCCAGGGAGGAATTTGAGGAGGCTCGCACTCACGAGGCGCTCTGGAACGCCGCCCAGACGGAGATGGTCAAAACCGGCAAGATGCACGGCTACCTGCGGATGTACTGGGCCAAAAAGATCCTGGAGTGGAGTCCCACCCCTGAAGCGGCCTGGGAAACCGCCGTTTATCTCAATGACCGCTATGAATTGGACGGACGGGATCCCAACGGCTATGTGGGCATCGCCTGGAGCCTCGGCGGGGTACACGACCGGGCCTGGAAAGAGCGCCCCATCTTTGGCAAGATTCGCTATATGAGCCTGAAGGGCATGCGGGCCAAGTTTGCGGTGGAGGAATATATCCGGCGCTTCCGGCCCTGAGAGGGGCTCCCTCCAGGCGGGTCGGCCAGCCTTGCCTGGAGGGAGCGCCGCCCAGGCATTCAGGGGTCATCTTTGGCCGGGCATCAGCCTGACAATGTCCACGGCATGCTGGGCGGCGGTGCGCATCCGGTCGAGAATGGTCAGGAACAGGGGAGCAGCTTGAGGCAGACACAGCCCTTCCACCAGCCGGGCTTCATGCTCGGTGGCGAAGTCGTTGCAATGCTGGAGGAGTTTTTGCCCCTCCTCCAGCACGTAGGTTTTCAGCACGGTGTTGCCGGTTTTCAGGGCGTCCAGCAGGGAGCGCACCAACCCGGCTTGTTTGTCGAAGAGGTGGTTGGTCTGGGACACCGCCTTGTCGGAAAACAGGATCCCTTCGCTGATCTTCCTTTGCACAGGACTCACCAAGGCGGCCAGGTTGTCGGCGATAAGCTGCACATGGGACAAGATGCTCTGGCACAGAAGCCGCTGACTGCGGTCGGCGGGGGATTTCTCGGCCGGGGAGGCGGCGAGCACCTGGTGGGCGCGGCTGATTTCGGCGCCGGCTTTTTCCGTCAGGGTCTTAAGGTTTTCCAAATCCTGGCGACTGTGGCGGTTGAAGGCATTGCGGGCCGCGGCCACCATGGCTTCCAGATGGCAAAAGATGGGGCTGAAGAGGTCCTGACCTCCATAGGTCTCCAACATGACCGGCCTCCTTTCCCGAGTATTTTTCCTAAAGATGAGACGCGTGGAGGTTTGAATCAAGGGGAGTCGGCGGGGCGGCCCGGGTGGGTGAAACCGAACGTGCCCCCCGGGGGCCGGGGCGCCCCGGCCCCGAGAGGGCAAGGGGGGTTAAAAGGCCACCTGCTGAAAGCGCCGGCTGCGGACCTGCTCCTTGTCGTCGGGTCTGGTTTCCCGGGTGACCGCCCTGACCCGGGTCAGGCGCTCGCCGGTGGGCGGGTGGGTTTTGAAGATGCCCCCGCTCCCTCCGGACAATTTACCCAGCACCCCGGCCAGGGCCCCGGGAGTGTATCCGGTGCGGGTCAGCATGGACACGGCATCCCGGTCGGCGGCCTCTTCGGCCTGCCGGCTGTAGCCGTTCACCGTGAGGGTCTTGAAGACGTCCTCGATGGCCCCCTCGAACAGATTGACCACGGTGGCGGCGATCCCGCCGCCGTACTGCCGGGCCGCCTCGGTGCCGGCGGTGGTGAGCACCTCGCTCCAGCGGGCCTGGCTGATGGATTTGATGCCATCCCGGTTGGCCACATGGGCTACCTCGTGAGCCAGGACCGCGGCCAGTTCGTCTTCAGTGCCGCATTTTCTGACCAGCCCCCGGGTCACCAGAATGATCCCCCCGGGACAGGCGAAGGCATTGGGTTCCTGAGTGTCCAGAATAGCGAAATGGTAGCCCCGGAAGGGGTTGGGCCGGGAGGACTTCCGGGCCACCGCCAGGCCCACCTGGTTGACGTACAGGGTGGCCTCGGGGTTCTGGTACAGGGGATAACGGGCCAACAGCCGGGCCGCCACCGCCCGGCCCACATAGTATTCTTCCGCATCGCTCAGCTGCCGGGAGGCCTGGATAGCCTTGCTTCCGGCTTTGGTGGCCACGGAGGCCGCCTTCTGCGCCTGGGAGGGCACCGGCGGCGTGGGTATGGGCAGGGAAGGGATGGTAAAGCCCATCACCAGGGGCAGCCCGGCCAGGAGCGCCAGTAAATCCGTCAAACGCCGCATCAGTTCAAGCCTCCTTCCTTCAGAAAGGCGCTCAGTTTGGCGGGGTCCACCTGCAGGCGTTCCACTGCCTCCACCTGGGCATAGTTCAGTCCGGGGTTCTTCTGGCGGAAGCCCGCTTCCACCTCCGGCGTGAAGCCCTTGCCGGCCAAGGCCACTTCATCGGCCTGGGCCGGCTGAACCGGCTTGGCGGTTAGCAGCCCGGGCAAAGCGGCGGGCGAGGGCCCCCCGGCCGCCACCGCCGCCCGATGCAGCCACCCCACCTTGCCCTGAAAGTTGATCTGATACCAATCGCCTTCCTGACGGACCAACGTCACCTGGGCCCCTTGGGGAACCGGAGCCACGACCGGGCTGGTGAAACTGGGTTGGGAGTAGACCTGCTGGTTGGGCATGGAAACCGTCAGATCGGCGGTCCACCCCCACCGGAGCCCCCCAAGAAGAGTCAACGCGGTCAGGGCGACCAGCCCTATTTTGGGGCGGTTGCTCATATTCCGGGAAAGGTTCACGGTCACCTCCTGCGGGCATGGCTGGCCGGCGTCTTCCCGGCATCGGGTCAAAACCTCCGGCGTCGCCAAACCGTTGATGATAATCAGCTCCACCCTGCCATATGTTCAGAGGAAAAGCAAGGCGCCAGCCAGGCTGGACTCATTTGCCCTCCGGGCGGAAGACCCCGTCCCAGTCCGGCGGCGGCGGTGCGGCGACAAACTCCCGGCACCGTTGGAGGAGGGCGCTGGCCGGTTTTCCTTCCGGGGCATTCCTCAGGGCCTCGTCAAAATGCCGGGCGGCCTCCCCGAAGCATCGCTGGCGGTAGGCAGCCAGACCCCGGGCAAAGGCCTCCCGGGCCTGAGCGGCGGCAGCCGACAGCGCCCCCGCCAAAGCCAGGACCTGGAAGACCCTGACCGGGGTTTCCCGGCCCTTCACCGCCACCTGGTCCACTTCCATCACCTCCAGGGTCCCGCGGGCCGCCGCCGCAGTCTCCTCACTCACCAGGATGGCGGTGCCGTAATATTTATTCAGCCCCTCCAGCCGGGAGGCCAGGTTGACGGCATCGCCGATGGCAGTATAATCGAAGCGCCGGGCAGAGCCCAGGTTGCCCACGATGGCCTCGCCGGTGTTGATTCCCACCCGCATCACCAGAGGCGGCAGACCCTGGCCGCGCAGCCGGGCGTTTACTTCTTGAAGCGCCGTCTGCTGGCGCAGCGCCGCCCGGCAGGCCCGCACCGCCTGGTCGGGCTGGTCCAATGGCGCGCCCCAGAAGGCCATGATGGCGTCACCCTCGAACTTGTCCACCACGCCCTCCTCCGCCAGAATGATTTCGGTCATGCGGGAGAGGTAGTCGTTCAACAAGGCCACCACGGCCTCCGGGGAGAGCCTTTCGGACAGGCTGGTAAAGTCGGCCAGATCGGAAAAGAGCAGGGTCACCCGGCGACGTTCCCCTCCCAGTTTCAGGCCCTCGGGGTGGGCCAGCAGGTGACTGATCACCGCCTCGGAGAGGTAATGGGAGAACATCCGGCGGATGGCCCGTTTCTGGCGGCCCTCGGTGGCGTAGCTATAGGCCGCCGCGCCGGCGAACGAAAAGCCCAGGGCCAATGCCGGCGCCACCGGATCGGCCCACCAACCGGCCCGGAAAGCCGCCGCGGTAACCCCCGTCAACACCGTCGCCAACCCCAGGCTGGCGGCCAAAGTCAGCCAAAGCCGGCTGCACAGAAGCACCGCCAGGGCCCCGGCCAGGGCCAGGAGCCCGGTCCAGGCCCAGAGCATCCAAAACGGCAGAGGCCGCAGAAAATCGCCGGCCAACAGGTTGTCCAGCAGGGTGGCGTGCAGCTCCACCCCGGGGTAGATGGGGCTCACCGGGCAGGCCTTGAGGTCAAGGAGGCCCGCAGCGGTGAGGCCCACGAAGACCCATTTGCCGGCCACCGCCGCCGGTGAGTAGATGGGTTTTTGGCCTTGGCGCAGGCGCATCTCGGAGCTCACCACGTTGGCGGCGCTGAAGCGCGGATGGCGGCCGGCCGGCCCCCGGAACTTGAGGAGGAGGCGGCCCTGAGCGTCCACCGGGATCCTCAGGCTGCCATTGACCAGCGCCCCCGGCTCAAAGCGCCAGCCGTCGGGAGCATGTTGCAAGGCAATGGGGGCAAAGCCCAACAGCGGCACCCAGCGGTCTTGAAAAGGGGCCACCAGCGGCAGCCGCCGATAGATGCCATCGGGGTCGGGGCCGCACTCCACGTTTCCCAGGCCCCGGGCGGCGGTGAGCAACGGGGCTATCGGGGTGATAACCGCCCGGTAGTGGGGCACCCCCTGGGGCGGCGGCCCGGGGATGTGCAAACCCGCTTTCCGCAGCGCCTCCGGGGCCAAGGGATTGGGCTCTTTTTCATCCCGAGTGAGGAAGCAGGTGAGATAAGCCCCTCCCTCCTGCAACGAGCGGGCGAACTGCTTATCGTCCTCGGGGCCATAAAAAGAGGTTTCCATGAACAGGAGGTCGAAAATGACGGCTTGGGCTCCCCCCCGACGGCAGAAGTCCACCAGGGTGGCGTAAAGCTGGCGCGGCCACGGCCAGTTGAGGCCCTGGGCCTTGAAGAAATCCACATCCGGCTGGTCCACGGTGATGAGCACCACCGGCTGGTCGCCCTCAGGCTGGGGCAGATGGCGGTGGAGCTGGTCCAGGGTCTTGAGGCTGTAGGGTTCGAGCCAGCCGGGCCCGGCCAGCCCCCAGACCAAAAGACAGACCCCGGCCGTCAGGGCTGCTGCGATCCCCAGTTTGGCCTTCAAGGAATGGGAGGGAGAATCGGCCATCGGTTCGGGCTGCCGTCAGGGGTGGTGATGAAAAACCAGGGGGTCCGGTGGCCCGGCTGCCCCGGCCCCTCCCGTTGCCCCCCCTGCTTCGCCGTGCCTTGCCGGGAAAAGGCAGCGAGGAGGCCCACCAGAAAGCCCCACCCCGGTTCGGCCATATTATAGCAAAGACCAGGGGTGGGTCGGCAAATGGTAAACAAGCAATGGTCCCGGACTGGTCATCCTCTTGAGCATGCCTGGATTTTCAGATTAACCGTAAAATCCTTGAGGGTCGCAGGCAAGAGATAAACTTTGAGGTGGTAAATTAATATAGATGGTAATTTCCGAATACAGGCCGTCGGGGCGCGGCGCCGCCTGGCGGCCGGGCTGGCCCTGGCAGTCCTGGGCTGTGGCGGGCGGCCCCCCATCTTCCTTCCCCAAGGCCATATGGGCGTGAAGAGGGGTCTGCAAGGAGGGCGGGGGAGCCGGACTCCTCCGGGCTTCCTTCAGGGCGGAAAAAAAACGCCCCGAAGCTTCGGGGCGGGAAACGGGGTTGAGAAGAGAGGGTGGCGCCACGTGCCAGCCGCCGCCCCCCCCTGAACCGAGATGGGAGTCTAGTCCATTTCGTTCATCTTTTTGTTGCAACAATCCGGCACCGGCGCGTCGGCGGGCACGGACTTGAAGGTGTTGCACTGGATGCAGACGTAGGTTTTGTTCTCCTGCTCTGCTTCAGATTTTTGGGTTTTGCTGGAACATCCACACGAACACATGCTCATAACTCCTCCTTCAAAAAGGTTTTTGGTAAGGCGCCAGTCACCGGTGATTGGCAGAGGATTCCTGTTATTCGGCGTCCTGGGGCAGGGGCCGCTCGTATTCCTCCTCCACCACCCAGCCTTTTTCCTTGAAGGCCGCCAGGGGGGGTGGGTCATAGCCGGCGAAAAAGTCCCGGTTGCCATGGGTGTCCACCATGTGGACCTCCACCGCCACTTCGCCTTTGCGGACCCGGTAGCCCCATTCAAAATTGTCCGTCGAGGAAGGGCAGGTGGCTTTCCCCTCAAATATCAGGGTGTTTTTGTCCTGTTTTACCTTGGAAAACGTGAAACAGCAGTCCATGCCTCCCCCGCCGCAGCCGCACTTGCCCCGGCGGAATTCCAGACCGTCCACCCCGTAACCGCCGGGGATCTTGGTGATCTGCGTCATCAGAAAAGAACTCCTCATTGAATTGTTATTTGTCAATAATAATTCCTGTAACCAGAAAATCAACCGGGGGGAAAATTTTTCCGAGGATTTCTTTATTCCGCGTCTTGGGGATGGAATCCGGGAACTTAAGCTGCTGCGGATTTTTCTTGACCTGAAGCGGTTTTGCAGAAATCATTACCAGGAGCCTTCTGTCTGCCAGGAAGGCTGTCCTCAGGACTTCGGTCCTGGTGCAGGGGGAGCGGAAACGGGGTCCGGCAGCCCAGGCGCTGGCAGGCGCCTGCCGGGAACAGTGAGACCCCGCTCCCGCCTCACCTGAGACGTTGCTATCGGGAAGACCTTTGACGTTGCCAGCAACCTCGCGCCGGGAGGGTTGGGGGCTGACGCTCATCAAGCGACTCGCCTGGCCCATTATCCTGTTCAGCCTGCTCACCGCCGGTTTGTCGGTGTATTATGCCTTCCATCACCTGAGGTTCTCCACCAGCCGCTCGGAACTGGTGGCCAGCGACCTGCGCCTCATCCGACTGAGCGACGAGCTGGAGCGGGAATTCGGCAACCGCGACCAGTTCGTGGTGGTGGTGGCCAATACTGACCAGGCCCGCTCCATTGCCTTTGCCGAAGCCCTGGCGGCCCGCCTCCGGCAGTATCCTCAGCGTTTCCCTGAACTTTTCTACCGGGTGGACCCCCAACCCTTTCGCCACTGGGCCCTTCAGTACCTGGACGGCGGCGAGCTCCAGCAGCTCAGGGTGAAGCTGGACGAGCACCGCCAGATCATTGCGGCCATTGCCATCCAGCCCACCCTGACCCAGTTCTTCCAGGTAGTCAACCAGGAAATCACCCGAGCCATGATCAGCGAGGTGTTCACCGCCTTCCTGGAAGAAAAGGCGGAGGAGCCCATCCCCGACCTGACACTGTTGAACGGCACGCTGCAGCAGCTGCTTCTGGTCCTGCAAGGCGAGGCCTCCTACGGTTCGCCCCTAAAGAGTCTTTTGCCGGGGGATTTGGGGGATCTGAGCCAGGAGGGCTACTTCTTCACGGAAAACAAGAATTACCTGCTCTTCCTGGTGACTCCCCGGGTGGACGGCTTTTCCACCTCGGCCGAGGATCTGGCGCTGTTGCGCCAGGTGGTGCAGGAGGTTAAGGTCCACTTCCCCGGCCTGGTGGTGGGGGTGACCGGACCGGCGGCCCTGTCGGACGATGAGATGACCAGCGCCATGGCTGATATCAATCTAGCCTCCTGGCTTTCCCTGATCCTGCAGGTGGCCGTTATGGTGGTCTTTTTCCGTAGCCTCAAACGTCCGCTGGTCCAGGGGTTGGTGTTGGTCATCGGCATTGCCTGGACCCTCGGGGTGACAACTCTGGTGGTGGGGCGCCTTAACCTCTTGTCCATCGTGTTTGCGCCCCTGATGCTGGGGATCTGTGTGGACTTCGGCATCCACTGGTATTCCCGTCTGGAGGAGGAACAGGGAAGCCTGAAGCACTGCCACGAGGAAATCTTTCGCCGCACCATGCTGGGGGCCACCCCGGGGAACTTTTACGCCGCCCTGGCGGCCCTGCTTTCCATCTTACCCCTGGCTTTCACCGGCTTCCAGGGGTTGTCGGAGTTGGGGATCATTGTCAGCCTGGGGGTGGCGGTTTACCTGTTTGCCGCCTTCGTCCTGCTGCCCGCCCTGGCTTATGTTACCGAAGGCTGCGGTTCATATCGGGAAATGGAGGAACCGCCGCCGGCGGCGCCTGAGCCCTTCCTCTCCCTCAGCTGGCGGCGGCCCGGGGTGGTGGTGGGGTTGGGCCTCATCCTCACCATCCTGGGGGGGATCAGCCTGTGGCACGTGCCCTTCGACCTCAATCCCCTGCACCTGCAGAACCAGGAGATTGAATCGGTGGTCTGGGAGCTGCGGCTCCTCAACGAATCCCGCTACTCCAGCTCTTATGGCACCATGGTGGCCACCGGCATCGACGATCTGCCCCGCAAGGTACAGGAGTTAAAGAAGAAGCCCACGGTGTCCCATGTAGAGTCCATCCTGTCGTTCCTGCCGGAACAGCCGGAGTTGAAACAGGAGTTCATCGCCGGCATGGCGCCGCTGTTGACCGCCGTGGAGTTTGCCCCGCCGGCGGCCAGCGACCGGCCGGTGAACCTTCAGGAGCTGCGGGACATCCTGGGACGCCTCCGTTTCAAACTGGGCCAGGCCAAGGAAAGCGACTGGAAGCCCGAGGGCAAGCCCGCCCAGGAGCAACTGGATGAAGCCAACCGCCTCCTGGGGGAGATCATCCCGCTGCTCCACCCCGCCGACCCTGATCAGGCGGGAGCCCAGTTGCTGGCTTTCCAGCAGCGGTTCTTCGCCGACTTCCGGGACAAATGGGACCTGTTGGTCAGCAATATCGGGGCGCCCACCCCCACCATCGCCGACCTGCCCCAGGCGGTCCGGGACCGGTTCGCCAGCCCTCAGGGCAACTATCTGATCCGCATCTTCCCCGCCATCGACATCTGGGACCCTCAGCCCCTGGGCCGCTTTGTCCGTGATCTGCAAAGCGTGGATGAAAACGTGGTGGGGGACCCCATTCTCCTGTACGTCTTCAACCATGCCTTTAAGAACGCCTGTCTGTGGGCCGCCGGGGTGGCGTTGCTGGCCATCACCTGCCTTTTGTGGTTCCTGCTTCGGAGTCTGGGCCTTACCCTATTGGCGCTCCTGCCGCTTATCGTGGGCACCGCCATCACCCTGTGCCTCATGTGGCTGCTCAACATCCCCTTCAATCAGGCCAACGTTCTTTTCCTGCCCCTCATCCTTGGCGAAGGCATAGAATATGGTATTATCATACTGGTGCGGTGGAAAATGGAGGTTTCGGCCCGGGCCATCACCTTGCCGGCCAGCACGGCCAAGGGGGTGGCCCTGGCCGCCCTTACCACCGCCTTCGGCTTCGGCAGCCTGATGATTTCAGGCCACCGCGGCACCTTCAGCCTCGGGTTGTTGTCCACGGTGGGGAGCCTCAGCGTCCTGGTGGCAGCCTTGAGCGTGCTCCCGGCCTTTCTCCGCCTCGTGGAGCATTCCCGTCAGCCCGCCGCCTGCTCCTGCCCCCGGGCCCTGGCCCGAGCCGATGACTGATGCCCCACCGGGAGTCTGTATGAACATGACAGTCAGAATCATGACCGCGCTACTTTTGATGGCAGGTCTGACCCTGCCGGCCCAGGCCGGACCGCCTACCGACTACATTAAAAACATCCTCGATGAGGTTATCCGCATTCAAAACGATCCCGCGGCGGAAAAGACCAGGGCGGAGGCCATTCGGCGCATCATCCAGCGCAATTTCGACTTTCCCCAGATGGCCAAAGATTCCCTGGGGGCCACCTACGGCAGGCTGGGTCCCGGCCAGCGCCAGGAATTCGAGCGCCTGTTCACCGCCCTGTTTCAGGATTCCTACACCCGGCTGGTGCTCAACTTTCTTAAACGGGAAACGGTGACCTACCAACAGGAAAAAACCGAAGGGGCCAAGGCCCGGGTGAACACCCAGCTCATCCGGACCAATGAAACCATCCCGGTGGATTACCTGATGCACACTCGGAGCTCCTCTTACGTCCTCTACGACGTCATCGTGGACGGGGTGAGCATCCTGGAAAATTACAAGCGCCAGTTCGCCCAGGTCATCAGCACCAAGTCCTTCGATTTCCTCCTGGAAAAGATGCGCACCCAATACAAAGCCATCCAATGACGCTTGGAGGGGGTGGGGAGAACCCGCGCCCCCCGCCCTTTCGGCCTTGCCCTCAGGGCCTGGTCGCGCCGGCCACCAGCCCCACCGCGCAGCCGGAATGCGCCCCTGCCTCCAGAGCGTCCTGTGGCCGGCATCTCCCAAAGGGCTTAATCTCTCCGCCATCTTGCCAGAGCGGGCCGGGGTGATTATCTGAAAACTCAGGCAGGGGCATGCCTGTGGCTGTCCCCCGGATAGCGGCCAGGCTTTCCGGGCGCTATACAGACAGGTTTCAGCAGCAAGGAGGGACGCGCATGATCGTCGTCTGCACCGATGCGGATCGGAAGGAGTTGATGGAGGTCTTGCTTGCCGAAGGGGTGACCCACCAGGTAGGCCAGCCCGCCAGTACCAGGGAGTTGGGCACCGGCAGCTATGAGTTGTTCACCATTCAGGCCAATCTGCCGGAAGTCAAGGTCCCCCCGGAGCACACCCAGGGTGAGGCCTTCAATCTCAGGGCCTGGCGGCTGCCTTCCGGTCGCCTCATCATCACCGACCTGGAAGGCAACCTGGAACAGATCGTGGCCCCCAGGCCGGAGTGACCGGGAGGTGGGGGAGGTGGCCGGGGGGCGGCCACGGCTGCCCCCCGCCCCTTTCTGGGCGAACGTGCAGGGATTGCCGGGCCCTGGGGTTGGGTGGCGGTGCTGCCGCCTTTCCTGATCTTAGGCTCAGAGCGTCGGCTGGCCGGCCAGGATGCGTTCCGGCCGGCCCTGCACCATCTCCCAGGCCTGCGCTTCACCCACCCAGCGTTTCAGCTTTTTCAAGGCGGCGGACAGGATGGGCGGCCGGTGTCTGCGGTCATGGGCGTCGCTGGCCACCACGTGGGCCAGACCCGCCTTTACGAGTCTCTTGGCGAAGCGGGACACCCCCCACCCGAAGTTTCGGGTGATGCTGCCGGCGGTGATCTGGGCCAGACAACCCAACTCCACCAGCCTCACCAGCTTGTCCGGCGTTTCCAGAAAGATGGGATTGCGTTCCGGGTGGGTGATGATGGGGGTAATCCCCCGGGAGGTGAGCTGAAAGCAGAGCTCTTCCGTGGTGGGCGGGATGACGGTGTCCGGCATCTCCAGGCAGAGGTAGCGGCCCGCGCCGTTTAGCGTGAGCACCTGTCCTGCGTCCAGGAGGGACATCAAATCATGGCAAAGGGGGACCTCACACCCGGCTGCCACCTTGAGTGCCACCCCGGCTTCATCCAGCTGCCGTTGCAGTTCGGCCGCTGCCGCCAGGATGCGATCCGGAGGGTTGATGCGGTCCATTTCCACGGTGCGCCGGGCAAACAGATGCGGCGTGGCCACCACCGTGGTCACGCCGTCGTCCACCGCCAGGCGGGCCATTTCCAGAGCGCTCTCCCAACTGCGGGGGCCATCGTCCAATCCTGGAAGAATATGAACATGCAGATCGATCACTGGAACGACTCCATCTCCAGAGACTTCTTGACCGGGACCGGCAGGCCCCGGCCCGTAAGCCGGCAGTTGCTGGCAGCCACCCGCAGCTCCCTTCATAGTTCACAATACCATCACGAACTCCAGTCCTTACCCCCGGCCTTCGGACACCTTGACCGCCAAGGCCAGGCCATCCTTTTCCGGGGAATGTTGGGGCAGCAGACACAAAAGCGGCACCGAGCGCCACAGGGGTGAGGCAAACAGTTCCCGGTTGAAGTCCGCGGCGGCCGCAAACCCGACATTGTCGGCCACTAAAAGCCCCCCCACCCGCAACAGCCGGTGGCAGTGAGGCAGGGCCGGCAGATAGCCTTCCTTGTCAATATCCAGAAAAATCAGATCCATGGGGCCGGTGAGGGTGCTCAACACTTCCAGGGCCTCCCCCCGGCGCACCTCGACCAAGTCCTGGAGCCCGGCCCGGGCCAGGTTGGCTTCGGCCCGGGCGGCCATCACCGGGTCCCGTTCCAGAGTGAGCAGCCGGCCGCCGGTGTGTCGGCAGGCCCGGGCCAGGAAGATAGCAGAATACCCGGTGGCGGTGCCCATTTCCAACACCATCCGGGCCTGGGTGGCCAGCACCAGGACGGCCAGCAACTCCGCCACCACCGGCCCCACAATGGGGATGCGCTCAAAGACGGCCTCCTCCTCCAGTTGCAGCAGAAACTGGTCCCGGGGCCGGACGAACCTGCGGAAATACCCTTCCAGGTCGGCAATCATGGTCATGGACCGGGTCCCACCCTCACACGTCGTCTCTGGCCGGGAAATCGGCAGTTGAGCCCGGCGGTCATATTATTTACAATAACACTTATAATCGCGCTCCGGGTACAGAAAAAAACCTTGGCCCTCTTCCGCAGATTGACCTCCTGGCTGACCGGCAAAGGTCAGGCCAAGTCCAGCGGCCCCGTTGGCCCCCCCGGCGCGCTGTTGGCCCGCTACCGGGAGTATAAGCGGCTGGTGGCCGCCAATAGCGCCATCCTGTCCATTTTAAGCGACCTCCAGACCAAGCAGTCCGAAGGCTACCTTTTCGACATGGCTTACGTGCGCCACGCCGTCCACCGCCTGAACCGGGAGGTGGAGATCCTGGTGGAGGCACTCATCGCCCTTTCCGGCGGCCGGTATCCGGGACTCAAAGACGCCCAGCGCCGCGTGGCGGCCCTGTTGGAGGCCGAACTGGCGCCGCCGGAGATCAAGGCCGGTCCCCTGGTACTGCCCCTGGATAAGGTGGGGCCGGGTGCATTTTTCGGCGGCAAGGCGGAAAAACTGGGGGACTTGCGGCGCCATGGCTTTCCGGTCCCCCGGGGATTTGCGGTGAGCGCTTATGCCCAGAAGCTTTTTTTCCAGCAGTCAGGCCTGGAGGCGGTGATCCGGGACCGCATCGCCCACGCCGACGTCGGGGACCTGGCCAGCCTGCAGCAGGCCGGGGAGGCCATTCAGAAAATACTGCTGGCCACCCCCCTGCCCGGGGTGCTCTCCCAGGCCCTGGCTTCCCACGGCCGGCGCCTGGGGGTGGATCGTGTGGCGGTGCGCAGCTCCGCCCTTCAGGAAGACGGCCTGCACAGCTTTGCCGGCCAGTTCGAAAGCCTGCTCAACGTGCCCGCCGAGCTGGTGGAGCTGCGCTACAAGGAAGTGCTCGCCAGCCAGTTCACCCCCCGGGTGTTGTATTACTGCCATGCCCGGGGGTTCTCTTATGAAGACCTGGCCATGGGGGTGTTGGTGATGGAGATGGTGCCGGCAGAGGCCGCCGGGGTGCTCTACACCGCCGACCCGCGCACCGGGGAGGCCGCCACCGTCATCAATGCGGTCTTTGGCTTGGGGACAGTGGCGGTGGGAGGCCATGCCGAGCCCGACGTCTACCGGGTGGCGGACGGCCGCCTCGTCTTCCAGCAGGTTGGGGACAAAAGCCGGGTGCACCGGCCCCATCCGGCTGGCGGGCTGGTGGAGGAAGCAGCCGGGGACGCCGGAGGCCGGGCCTGTCTCACGCCGGCCCAGATTCTGGAGCTGGCCGCCCTGGGACAGAAGGCGGCCGAACATTTCGGCGGTCCCCAGGACATCGAGTGGGCCCTTGAGGCCGGGGGCGGGTTCAGGCTGTTGCAGGCCAGACCCCTGCGCCTGAGCCGCCCGGGCCGGGGCGCTTACCTGCCGCCCCGCCTCAAGGAAGCACCCCTCATCCTCCAGGAGGGCACCATCGCTTCCCGAGGCGCCGCGGCCGGGGCGGTCTACCACCTGGAAGACGGTTCCATGGCGGAGGTCCCCCAGGGCGCCGTGCTGGTGGTCAGCCGGGCCCTGCCGGAATACGGCCTGGTGGCGGGCAAAGTTGCGGCGGTGGTCTCGGAAGGGGGGAGCTCCACCAGCCATCTGGCCACCGTCCTGCGGGAGGCCGGGGTGCCGGCCCTGTTTGGGGTCAGGGAGGCCAGGCGGCGCCTTGCCCCCGGCCAGGTGGTAACGGTGGACGCCTATTACGGCAACATTTACGCCGGCCGCCAGGCGGAGCTCCTCAAGGCCCCGCCCGTGGACACTATTCTGCACCAGAGCCGCGCCTGGCAGACCCTGGAACGGGTCATGAAGCACATCACCCCCCTGCACCTCCTGGACCCCCGGGACGAGGGGTTTCGGCCCCGCAACTGCAGAACCTATCACGACATCACCCGGTTCGCCCATGAGAAAGCCATGGCCGAACTCTTTCAGGTCTCCCGGAGGGATTCCGCCCACAGCTATGCCCGGCGGCTGAAGACCGGCCTGCCGCTGGAGATTTTCCTGGTTGATCTGGGCGACGGCCTGAAGCCGCAGGCCGCAAACGCCCCCGAACTGACTCCCGACGACCTGGCGTCCCGGCCCATGCTCGCCTACTGGCGGGGGATTGCGGCCATCGGCTGGCGGGGCCCCAAACCCATGGACCTGGCCGGCTTCATGAGCGTGGTCATGGGCACCGCCTCCGACACCCAGGCCAGGGACCGCCTGCAGGAGGACAACTACGCCCTGATTGCGGCGGATTACCTGAATTTCTCCAGCCGGATGGGATACCATTTCACCACCGTGGATGCCTATTTCGGCGAACCGGACCAGAGTTACATCACCCTGGTGTTTTACGGCGGCGGCGCGGACTTGACCCGCCGGTTCCGTCGGGTGCTATTCCTGGCCAAGGTCCTGGAGCATCTGGAGTTCCGGGTGGAGGTGAAAGGCGATTCCCTCTCAGCCCGTCTGGACGGCGTGGACCTGGAAACCCTGGAGGCCAGGCTGGAGATTTTGGGCCGTCTCATCATGGCCAGCAAGCAGTTGGATGTCACCATGGCTGACGACTCTCTGGTGGAGCACTACTTCCAGCAATTTATGGAATCCGGCTATCGCCTGGAGCTGTGAAACCAGACGCTGGACGTACGCGGTAAACAGATGCAGGAAAGGGATACTGATGGAATGGCTGTGGTTGGTTCTGTTGTTGGCGGCGATCTTTCTCTTCAGCCGGGGCGGCTGCTGAGGGAGATAGCCCCAGGGCTTCGGTGAAGCTCAGGATTTCCCTTGCACCCCCCCTTCTTTAACCGGAGCTGGTGCTGACCCGGCCATCCAGGCGGCAGTGCGCTAAGGGGCTTCCGGCCTGCAAAAAGGGCGGCCTTCAGGCCGCCCTCCCGATTCATCAGATACCTGGTCCGAGGTGTGGGCAGGGGACCCGGGTCGGGCCCCCCGGCCGGTTCGTGGCGCGGCCGGGCCCGGTGGGGCCACACGCCGCCATTGGGCATCAATGCCCGAGTTTTTCGGCTTTTTCCTTCTGGAAGCCTTGCCAGAGCCTCACCATGATAACCACGCACATGCCCAGGGCGGCGCACATCACCACCCAGGCGGCGGCCACAGTAAACTCAAACTGCTTCAGGGCCACCGAGAAGCCGGCCAGGATGATCATGATGGCAAAGAGCAGCCGGATGCCGTAGCCCCGGATGTACTTCACCGCGGTGACCCCGATCTGGGCGCCCACCGAGGCCCCCACCAGCATGTAGATGGCGGCCACGATGTCCACCGCACCCTTGACGCCGTACGTCCAGCAGCCGTAGGCGCCGGAAAAGAGCACCGAGAACAGGTCGGTGCCCACCGCGATGGCCGTGGGACAGCCGATGAGGTAGATCAAGGCCGGCATGCGGATGAAGCCGCCGCCCACGCCCAGGAAGCCGGAAAGATAGCCGGTGAAGAAAAAGACCCCCATCACCGTCCAGAAGGAGATGGTGATGCCCGAGGTGGGGAAGTGCATCATGGGCGGCAGGTTCCAGGCCTTGCGGGGGGGGGCGGTGCCCGCCGCCCGGGCCGCCGCCTTGGCCGCCGCGGCCGCGGCCCGCCTATCCTTGGTGGCGTAGTCGTAGAGCATGTAGATGCCCAGGCCGAAGAGCATCAACATGTAGGTATAGCGCACCACCGGACCGGCCAGCCCCCCCCGGGTGAGCCACATGACCGTCTGGGCGCCGGCCTCCACCCCGATGACCGAGCCGATGATGGACCAGAGGCCCAGTTTCATGTCCACGTTGCCCATTTTGCGGTGCTTGGCGGTGGCCACGATGGACTTGCCGAAGATGTGGGCCAGGTCGGTGCCGATGGCATAGGCCATGGGAAAGCCGAAGATATTCAGGGCCGGGGTCACCACCCAGGCGCCGCCCACGCCGAAGAAGCCGCCCAGAACACCCACGGAAAAACCGATGGCGATGAGGATGAGCGCGTTGAAGTCCTTCTCGGCGATGGGCAGATAGACCGTAAAGAAATCAAGCATGGGTATCTCCCTCCCCCGTTATTCGTGGTGCTCGATCTTGCTGACTTCCAGTCCGGCAGCTTTAAGGAACAGGTCAGTGATCACCGCGATGAGCCCCCCCACCACGCCCATGACCACGGTGACGATAATGGCGAAGACCAGCTTGTTGCTGTTGTACCAACCGGCGAAAAAGGCGTTGACGGCCCCCAGGCCCTCAACCTTGACCTGGCGGGCGGCCATGTCCGGCACCTTCTCACCCGGGTCGGCGGCCAGGGCCAGGACCGGCAGGGCCAGGAGCAGACCATTTAACAGGAGAATTCTTAATCTTTTCAATTTGATACACCTCCAGCGGGAATTGTTTTTGTGAAGATTTAGTTATCGTCGGGCAGTCTGGATGACTCCCCCTGATCGCCAAGCCAAACCGAAAGCAATACTATCAATGGACGTGCCAATGAAAAAAGCCTCGCCGATCCGGCGATCTTCAAGAAATCAACGGGGTTATAACCGGCAGCCCCAAGCCCTTACCGGGTTGCCTGTCAGAGATTTTTACAAGTTGTAAAATCCTTGGCCATTTGAAGGCCTGGGACACATTTTTTCCGGGGAGGTTTCCCAAGGGGGCCGGGACGGTATATGGTCGCCAGAAAAGATGCTCGTAACCACCCCCCGGCTTCGAGTATAATTTTTTAAAGTTTTTATCATAATTTCGTGAAATAATGCACATATTCTCTTTTCATCAGAATCTGATTTTGAATGATTGCCTCCATGGCTTGGCTGGATTTTTTCCGTCGCCGTCGCAAACCGCCGCACTCCCTGGGCCTGAAGGAAGTTTTTGAAGGGTTCCAGCAGGTTCTGGCGGCCAACAACGACGTCCTGGCCCAGATGGGCGACTTGGAGGAAAAACTTTCCGGACGGGTCAGCCTTGATCTCGCAGGCTTAAAGCGCGCCATCCACACCCTGGACGAGAGCCTGGAGCGTCTGGTGGCAGCTCTGGCCCGCATGTCGGGCAACCGCTGGCCAGAGCTGGAAAAATCGCGGCGGCTCCTCAAGGCCGCCATCGGGTTGCGCTTGGCCGAACACCCGCCGGTCCCATCGGTTCCCCTCCTGGTGGGCCTGGAGGAGGCCGAGCCGGAGATGCTGGCGGCCCTGGGGGGCAAAGCCGCCAACCTGGCCCGCCTCAAGCAGGCCCACCTGGCGGTCCCCGACGGCTTTGTGGCCACCGCCACGGCCTATCGCCGGTTCATGGAGCAGATACCCCGGGGGGCCGCCGCCAGTCTTCAGGAGCTTATCCGGCAGCGGCTGGCCCAGGTGAATTTGAGTGATGCGGTGAGCCTCGGCCGGATTGCGGCGGAGATCCAGGCCATGATATTGGCGCAGCCGGTGCCCCCGGAGCTGGCTCAGGTCCTGGAGACCACCGCCTCCCGGCTGGCGGGGGACGGCGGCCGTCTGGTGGTGCGCAGCAGCGGCTCCCGGGAAGAGCTGGCCGCCACCTTCGCCGGCGTCTATGACAGCTTCCTGGGGGTGGCGCCTGCTGAGGTGCCGGATCGTTGGCGCCAGGTGGTGGCCAGCCACTTCTCCCAGCGGGCCTTGCATTATTTTCGGGACTTGGGTCTGGCCTCGGAGCAGGCGTTCATGGCCGTTCTGGTGCAGCGTCTCATTCCCGGGCGGGCCTCGGGGGTCATGTTCACCACGGATCCGGAGAGCTTCCGGTTCGACCGCCTGCTCCTCAGCGCCGGTTGGGGCCTGGGGCCGGAACTTCTCCTGAGCGAAGGTAGCCCGGATTTATATCTTGTGGAAAAAGAGACCGGCAAGCTCCTCTCCTCCCATCTGGCCCGCAAGGAGCGCCAACTCATTCTTCAAGGGGATCGACTGGCGGCCCAAACGCTGCCGCCGGAGGTCGCCGAAACCCAGGTCCTGGAACCCCGGGACCTGGGTGACATGGCCCAGGTGGCCCTGGCCTTGGAGGACCTGCTGGCCGGGCCACAGGACGTGGAATGGGTCCAGGACTGGCAAGGGCGGTTTTTTCTGGTCCAATGCCGCCCGTTGCGCATTTCCCGGACCCAGGCCCGCCAGTTTTTGGACCTGGCCGGCAAGGAGTGCCGGGCCGAGGTGCTCCTGGAGGCTGGTTTGGTGGGCTCTCCGGGCGTGGCTGCCGGGCCGGTCTATCGCCTGGGACCGGAACAGAGTCTGGAGGCGGTGCCTGAAGGCGTGGTCTTGGTCATTCCCCGCACCTCTCCCCACCTGACGCCGGTTCTTTCCCGGGTGGCAGCCCTGGTGGCCGATGTGGGTTCGGCCACCGGCCACATGGCCCTGGTGGCCCGGGAATACGGGGTCCCCGCCTTGGTGGACACCTTTCAGGCCACGCGTCGGTTGCCTCCGGGGGAGGAAGTCACGGTGGATGCCTATAACGCCCGCATCTACCGGGGCCGGGTGCAGGAGTTACTTCACTTTCAGGCGCGGCACCGGCCCAATCTTCTCAAGGCTCCGGTGTTCGAGCGCCTGCGGGCGGTCCTGGATCTCATCGTGCCCCTTACCTTGGTGGACTTTCGCAGCCCCAAGTTCCGGCCGGAACATTGCCGCACCTACCATGATATCGCCTTTTTTGCGCATGAGAAGGCCATGCAGGCCATGTTCGGCCTCATGGACCAGGTGGCCGCGGGGCAGGTGCCGGCCCTGCGCCTGCTCAAGCTGGATACCAAACTGCCTTTGAATCTCCATCTCGTGGACGTGGGCGACGGCCTGGCCAGCCACGAAAACCCGGTGCCGCCCCCGGACATTCGGTCCATTCCCTTCCGGGCCCTGTGGCAGGGCATCAGCCACCCCGGCATTTCCTGGGCCGGACCGGTACCGGTAAGCGTGGGCGGCTTCCTCCACGTCCTGGGGCAGTCCGCCATCCGCCCCCCGGAGAACTTCTGGGACAAGACCTACGCCATCGTGGCCGGCAACTATGTTAACTATGCCTGCCGCCTGGGCTATCACTTCCAGAGTGTGGACAGCTATTGTGGGCCGCAGGCCGAAGACAACTACATCAATTTTAACTTCAAAGGCGGGGCCGCCGACGAACTCCGGCGCATCCGCCGGGCCAAGTTCATCGCCCTGGTGGTGGAAGCGTTAGGCTTTGAGGTGGAGCAGCATCTGGACGTCATCCGGGCCCGCTACCGCAAGCGCCCCCTCAAGGAGACGGAGGAGCGCCTGGATCTTCTGGGTCGCCTCATGGCCTATGTGCGACAGATGGATATGCTCATGTCCAACGACGGCATGATCACCCTTTTGGCCCAGCGCTTTCTGGCCGGTCACTACGAGCGTCCGGGCGAGGGCCCCAGTCATGGGGAAACGTCCCCGCCAGGGGATTGAAGCCTGCCTTGTATTCCTGGGGGCGCTCCTGGGTCTGGGTCTTATCCGGCTCTAGTGGCCCGCCGGGGCGGTCACCCCCCCGCCTCCGACACCAGGCGGCTCCTATCCTTGGTGGGCTTGGGCCCTGATTTTTTTCTGTTCAGCTTCTTTCTGGGCATCGTCTCGCGGCTGGGGGGCACGGGCGGCGGCATCCTGTTTGTCTCCGGGGTTTCCAGCTTCTTTTTCTTCCACCTGGACTCCGTCCGCTGCGCCGGGGTGATGGTGGCCCTGGCCGCCGGCCAGCTCCTGCGGCAGCAACATCTACATCTTCCGGGTCATCGAATTCAATCCGGAGTTCGAGGCCCTGGCCTCGGAGGCCGTGGCCCGTTGGGAAGCTCAGATGGATAAGCACCGGGAAGCCGGTAAACGGGAAGCCCAACAGGCCGACATTCCTATGGAGGTCAGGGTCCGGCGGGCCGAGATGGCCTATGCCGGCATCATCGAGGAAGCGGAGAAGCTCAAACCCGAACTCATTATTATGGGCCGGCGGGGGGCTCCCGGCTCTACCGCCTGATGATGGGCACCGTCATCGCCCGGGTCATCGGCTAAAGCCGCTTGAACATGCTGGTGGTCCCCAAGAGGGTGGAGTTGAAATTCGTCCGGATTTTGGTAGCCAGCGACGGCTCCCCCCACAGCTACGCCGCCTGGGATGAAGGACTGTGCCTCACCCAGCGGGTGGGCAGCGAACTGCTGGCCCTGTCCGGGGCCCGGGACGACAGCGAGCTGGAGACTGCCCAAGCCATCGTCCAGCGACTGGCCACCGGGGCCAAACTGCGAGGCCTCACCCTCATCACCCTGGTGCGCCAAGGGCGCCCCTACGAAGCCATTGTCCAGGCGGCCCGGGAGATGACGGCCGATGTCATCGTTATGGGCGCCCTGGGTATGACCGGGCTGACCTCCCTCCTCGTGGGCAGAGCGTCACCGAGCGGGTCATCGCCCCCGCCCCCTGCGCCGTCTTGGTGGTCAAGCGGGTGAGGTGAAGGGTGAGCTTGGCAGGTCTTTTGAGGGGAGGGACAGGAGTCTTCGACCTGTGGCCCCTCCCCTGAAACTCATCAAGGGGAGGCTGCGCCATGGTTGCAGGGCTCAAGCGGTTGCTGGTGTGTACTGATGCTTCTCCGGCCAGTGAGGGTGCTTTCGAAGCGGGCCTCGTGTTGGCCGGGGCCTTCGGCTGTCAGGTGTTTCTTCTGGAGGTCATGGAGGTCAACCCGGGGTTCACGGCCCTGGCGCCGGAATCCCTGGTGTACTGGGAAAACGCGGTGCGCGAAAGCCTCGACGCCTTCAAAACCCGGGCCGCGGCCCGAGGGGTGGCCCTAGAGCCTCTTTTTGCCATGAGCCCCACGGCACATGCCGCCATCGTGGCCGAAGCCCAGCGGCTGGAGGCGGACCTGATCCTTTTGGGCCGCCACGGTAAAACCGGTCTGGCCCGCCTGCTGTTGGGGAGCGTCGCCGCCCGCACCGTGGGCTACAGCCCAGTGAACGTCCTCATCGTGCCGGCCCAGAGCCGCATGGCCTGGGGGCGGCTGCTCGTCGCCAGCGACGGCTCGGTTTACAGCCAGGCCGCCCTGGCCCAGGCTTTGGACTTGGCCCGGCTCTTTGAGAGCCGGCTTCTGGGGGTCAGCGTCGCCCGGGAGGAGGGGGAGCTCCCCCAGGCCGAGGCCATCGTCCGGGAGATGCTGGCCCAGGCCAACCAAGCGGGCCTGCCCCTGGAGACCCGGGTGACGGTGGGGGTGCCCGACGACGCCATCGTGCGGCTGGCCACCGAGCAGGAGGCCGACCTCATCATCCTGGGGAGCCACGGCCGGACCGGCCTGACCCGACTCCTCATGGGCAGCGTCACCGAGCGGGTCATCGGCTCCGCCCCCTGCCCCGTTCTGGTGGTGAAGCAGCAGGAGGAATAAATCGTTGGGTAATCAGCGCCGCACTCCAAGGCCGGAGAGCATTTGCTCCCTGATGCCAGATAAAGGCAGGTTATTCCGCAAGGCCCTAAGGGTGGGAAGATCGATAACCCCTTCCGGATCGTTGTTCGCCGGACAGGTTCAATGGACTCGGCGGCATCGGGTCCTTTGAAGGATTGGAGAACCAAACTTGGTGCCAACGTGCGGGTTCTGAGTAGTTTGAGCGCTTCTGTTGAATATGTTTATCCATTGCTCATGAGGAAATGTCTTGATCATTATGCAGCCTAGCCTGAAAACTGGATCAAGCCCTATTTCATGGGAAGTCACGCCGCAAGGGGCCAAGGCCGGGGCTAGGGGTGTTAGCGGAGAAGGGGGCTCCACCGGCTTATCGGATCATCAGGAGGGGAATAGAACCGAAAAATGGCTGCAACCGGTATTAAAACTGTGGAGGGATGGCAGGAATGGTGGGACACCTGGGCCACCAGCATCCTCAACAAATGCAATACCGAACCGGACAACCCGCGGTTTTCCTCAGCCCAACATCCTCTGTTCCAAACCAGGAGCCTTAAGGAGCGGGTGGCGATGGCGAGAAGTTGCATCCGCCATTTGAACATCACCACTCCGGTGATTATCGACGAAATGGACAACCCTTGGTGGTGCACTTACGGCTCCCCCACCTGCGCCTATTTCATCGGCCAGGATGGCACCAGCGTCCTGAGAGAGACCTGGTGTTTCAGAAGTGATCCGGCCAACCCCGCGGCCATGGAAGCGGCCCTCAAGCACTATCTGGGAATTCCCTAAAGACCGGCACCGGTTGATGAAACCGAACCGCACCCCTCCCTGGGGTGCACCCGCGCCAGACCAAGCCACCCCCAACGGGTGGCTTGGTCCGGCGGGACGATGCTCCGGCCTGAAGCAGATGCCGCTGGGGAACGGCGGGTTCCCCGCAAGTACTCCTCTTCAACCCTCATGATTTGGGAGGGGCCAGCGCCGCCCGCACCCGGGCCGGCAGCTCCCGGGCCCGCCAGTCCCGGCTGATGGCCACCAGGGTGGCGGTGCCTTCGGCCAAGAGCTCCCCCCCCTTGTCCGGGAAGAACTCGAAGCGGAAGATGACGGCCCGCTCCCGGATTTCCTGAATGCGGGTCTTGACGGTGAGCAGGTCGCCGTAGCGGGCCGGCCGCCGGAAGCGGCACCAGGCCTCCACCACGGGGAGCCCGTAGCCTTCCTCCACGTTGCGGAAGGTGCCTTCGGGTTTGAGGCCCACCGCCCGCAAATACTCCTCAATGGCCCGGTGGCACCAGCGGAAGTAGGTGACGAAATAGACGATGCCGTACGGGTCGGTGTCAGCGAAGCGGACCCGGACCTGGGTCTCGTGCGTGAAGGCGGCAGGCGACGGCGGCATGGGGCGACCTCCTGGGGGGGGTGCTGGGGGAAGGCGGGGGGGCCAGGTTGCTGCCCTCCCCCCGGCCCCCCTCCCAACCCGCCGGCGGGGTGGTGAAGGGGACTGCCGGAAAGGCGGCAGGAGCCCACGCACTCAAGCCCGCTTCCTCAGCTCCCGGTCTTTCCCGAAAGATACGGCTCAAAGGGATTTTCTTCACAAAAAGCCCATTGACAGTTCGTGAAAAAGAAAATACCTTTACCTATTCGTATACAAATCCTTTAAAGCGGTAAAGAATTTTTGTGTCTGCTCGCCCCGTCGGACCGGGAGTTGCCTGGGGCGGCTGGGGGCGGGACAAGGAGTCACTTATGAAAACTGTGGCCGAGCGGATCCAGGAGCTGAAGGACAAAGAGGCTCAGATCAAGGCCATGGGCGGGCCGGAGGCGGTGGCCAAGCAGCACAAGAGCGGCAAGCTCACGGCCCGGCAGCGCCTGGATCTCTTCTTCGACCCCGGCACCTTTCGGGAAACCGACATCTTCGTCAAGCACCGCTGCGTCAATTTCGGCATGGAAAAGGTGGAGATTCCGGCGGACGGCGTGGTCACCGGCTTCGGCCGGGTGAACGGCCGACCGGTCTTCGCCTTCGCCCAGGACTTCACCAGCCGGGCCGGCTCCCTGGGGGAGATGCACTCCAAAAAGATCTGCAAGGTCATGGACCTGGCCCTGAAGGCCGGCGTCCCCTTTGTGGGGTTTAACGACTCCGGGGGGGCCCGCATTCAGGAAGGGGTTGACTCTCTGTCCGCCTACGGACAGATCTTCTACCGGAACGCCATCGCCAGCGGCGTCATCCCGCAGATCTCCGCCATCATGGGGCCCACCGCCGGGGGCGCGGTCTATTCCCCCGCCATGACCGACTTCATCTTCATGGTGAAGAAGACGAGCTACATGTTCATCACCGGCCCGGACGTCATCAAGAGCGTCACCGGCGAGGAGATCAGCTTCGAGGACCTGGGCGGCGCCATGGCCCACAACCTCAAAAGCGGCGTGGCCCAGTTCGCCTGCGAGTCCGACGAGGACTGCATCAACCAGATTAAGAGGCTGCTGTCCTTCCTCCCCAGCAACAACCTGGAGGACCCGCCCATTGCCCCTTGCTCCGATCCCGTCAACCGGGAGGAGCCGGCCCTGGACAGCATCGTGCCGGACAACCCCCGGGCCTCCTACGACATGAAGGACGTCATCCGGGCCATCGTGGACGACGGCGATTTCTTCGAACCCCACGAGCACTTCGCCCAGAACATGATTGTGGCCTTCGCCCGGCTGAACGGCCGGCCGGTGGGGATCATCGCCAACCAGCCCCAGGTGCTGGCCGGCTGCCTGGACGTGGACGCGGCGGACAAGGCCACCCGCTTCATCCGCTTCTGCGACGCCTTTAACATCCCCCTCATCACCATCGCCGACGTGCCCGGCTATCTGCCGGGGAGCGACCAGGAGCACCGGGGCATCATCCGCCACGGCGCCAAACTCCTGTGGTGCTACTCCGAGGCCACGGTGCCCAAGCTCACCCTCATCACCCGGAAGGACTACGGCGGCTCGTATCTCGCCATGTGTTCCCGGGACCTTGGCGCGGATGTGGTCCTGGCCTGGCCCACCGCCGAGATTGCGGTCATGGGGGCCTCCGGCGCGGCCAACGTCATCTTCCGCAAAGAAATCCAGTCCGCGGAAAATCCCGAGGCCAAGCGCCAGGAGATCATCGAAAATTACGAAAACCTGCTCTACAATCCCTACATTGCCGCTTCTCGGGGGTTCGTGGACCAGGTCATCGTCCCCCGGGAGACCCGGCCCCGGCTCATCGAGGCCCTGGAGGTCATGAGCACCAAGCGGGAGTCCCTGCCGGCCAAGAAGCACGGCAACATCCCGGTGTAAAATGAGGGTATGGTTCAAGAGGCGACTTTGAACTTTGCACCTTGAACGTTCACCTGCTCCTCAAGGAGAAACTATGCCCATCAAACCGCAGATTCTGGCCGCCATCAGCGCTGCCGTCCAGGCCTATCTGCTGGATGAAGAGGCCGTGATGGCCCAGGCGGCCATGGCCCAAGCCGCGGCGCTGCCCGCCCCGCCCGCCAACCTCTGGGGCATCAGCGGCCGTCAGTGGGTCATGCAGACGCGGCAGTTCATCCAGCGCCGCGCCCTGAAATAGCGGGAAGCGGAGGGAGGGCCAGGGAGTTGAACTCCCTGCCCGCCCCCCGCACCCCCATCCCACCCCGCTTATGGGTTTGGGAGAGGGGGCTTGGGGGAGGTAAGGGCCTGCGGCCCTTAGCCCCCTCCCCCAAACACCACACAAGGAGTTGACAGACCATGGCCGGAAAAAACCCCATCAAATTTACCGACACCACCTTCCGGGACGGGCATCAGTCCCTGCTGGCCACCCGGATGCGCTCCGAGGACATCATCCCCTTCATGGAGCGTATGGACGACATGGGCTACTTCGCCCTGGAGGTTTGGGGCGGCGCCACCTTCGACACCACCCACCGCTTCCTGGGCGACGATCCCTGGGACCGCATCCGCACCATCAAAAAGATCCTGAAAAAAACCCCCACCATGATGCTGCTGAGGGGCCAGAACCTGGTGGGCTACCGCAACTACGCCGACGACGTCACCTACCGCTTCGTGCGCTATGCCGCCGAGGCCGGGGTGGACATCTTCCGGGTCTTTGACGCCCTGAACGACATGCGCAACTGGGAAGTGGCGGTGAAGGCCCTGATGGACGCCAAAAAGCAGGGCCTCATGGCGCATTTTCAGGCGGCGGTGTGCTTCTCCCTCACCCAGCGGCGCATGGGGGGCCCCATCTTCAACCTGGAGTATTACATCAACTTCGCCAAGAAATGCGAAGAGATGGGGGCCGACTCCGTGGTGCTGAAGGACATGGCGGGCATGTGCTCCCCCAACGATGCCTATGCCATCATCAAAGGCATGAAGGAAACCATCAAGATCCCGGTGGAGTTCCACACCCACTACACCTCCGGCTCCGGCTCCATGAGCTATCTCAAGGCCATCGAGGCCGGGGTGGACATCGTGGACACCTGTCTCAGCCCCTTTGCCTTGCGCACTTCCCAGCCGGCCATCGAGCCCCTGGTGGTGGCGGTGGAGGGCACCGACCGGGAAACCGACATGGATCTGGCCAAGCTCATCGAAATCGGCTACGACCTGGAGAAGGTGGCGGTGAAGTACCGGGATCTTTTGGATACCAGCAAGATGGCCCAGATTGACACCGGCGTGCTCCTGCACCAGATTCCCGGGGGCATGTATTCCAATCTGGTGAACCAGCTCAAGGAACTGAACGCCCTGGACCGCATCCACGAGGTCATGGAGGAGCTGCCCAACACCCGGCGGGAGCTGGGCTACCCGCCCCTGGTCACCCCCACCAGTCAGATCGTGGGCATCCAGGGGGTGATGAACGTGCTCTTCGGCCGCTATAAGCAGGTCACCGCGGAAACCAAGGGCCTGGTCTTCGGCCTCTATGGCAAAACCCCGGCCCCGGTGGACCCGGAGGTACAAAAGATCGTGCTCAAGGGCTACGAGCGGGGCGAAGAGCCCACCACCAAGCGGCCCGGCGACATCCTGGAACCCGAGTGGGACAAGGCGGTGGAGGAGACCAAGGGCCTGGCCAAGGACGAAGGCGACATCCTTATTTACGCCCTCTACCCCACCACCGGCAAGCGCTTTCTCAGGTGGAAGTATGGCCTGGAGCCCATTCCCGAGGAGGTCAAGGGCAAAAGCCTGGAGCAGATCAAGCTGGAGGACGACGTTTACCTCGCCATCAAGAAGAAGAACCTCTTCGCCAAGGTCAAGGAATACCTGGACAGCCTGGAGAAGCCGGCCCCCGAAAAGGGCCCGGGGCTCAGGACCTTCAACGTCTTCGTGGATGGCCAGTACTATGAGGTGGAGGTGGAGTGCACCTCCGGCGCGCCGGTAATCACCGGGGTGGCGCCGATGGCGATGCCCGCCGCCGCCCCCAGGCCCGCCGCCGCCCCGGCCGCCGCCCCGGCTCCCAAACTCGCCGCCGCCCCGCCGGCAGCCGCGGCCGAAGCCCTGGCCGAAGGCGAAGTGCCCTTGCGCGCTCCCATGCCCGGCATGATCATCAGCTACTCGGTGAAGGTGGGCGACCGGGTGAAAAACGGCGATTTGGTGTGCGTGCTGGAGGCCATGAAGATGCAAAACAGCCTGCCCGCCCCGGCCTCCGGCACGGTGAAGGCCATCAACTTCGAGCCCGGCGCCTCCGTTGCCAAGGACGCGGTCATCCTGGTGATCGGCAAGTAAACCGCATCTCGTCCACGCCAACTCCTGTCATGGGCTATGGTTCGGGCCATAGCCCATGTTTTTTGGAGCCACCCCGAAAATTTTTCGGGCCCCCCACGGCCCCATCAATGAAATTGCCCCTCTCTTCACTTTCCTTTTAACATTCTTCTCCCGGCACCATTCTAATCGAACACAGGACAACAACCTGCATCCTTGGGGAGGGATGGACCGATGGTCTGCTGGAAAAAGGCATTGATCCTGGGAATCATCGCCGGTTGGCTGTGGGGCTGCACCGGTCAGCATCCGTACACCTATACCGGGGCCGCGGTGGGCGGCGGACTGGGAGCCCTCACCGGCGCCGCGGTGGACCACAACAACCGCTGGCGGGGAGCGGCCATCGGCGGCCTCATGGGCGGCGTCTTGGGCGGTTTGGCCGGGGAGTTGGCCAAGCAAAACCAGCAATACCAGGGCGGCTATTCCGGCGGCCAGCGCTATGGTTATAACTATTACCAGGACCACCAGCCCGGCCATGACCAGGAAATGGCCCCGTACGGCAATTACCCTGGTTATCAGCAACCTTCTTACCCGCCCGGGGGTTACCGGGCCGCCCGGCCGCCGATGAATCCGGGGCCGTATTGATATGACCTGATGGCAGGTTGGGGAGCCCGGCAAAGCCCGGCTTCCCACCCACGCACCAAGCGGGGGAGCAGGCCGTGGGAGCATCCACTTCGGCCGCCGGTGGCAGGAACCGGCGGCAGCAAGGAGCAGGACATGAAGAAATGGCATGGTTTGGCAGTGGTGGCGCTCCTGGCGGCAGTCTCCGGCTGCGCCGCGTATCCCACCTCCGGCTATTATCCCGGCGGCTATCCGTATGGCGGCTATGGTTATGAATCCAATCCTTATGGATCCTATGGATATGGTGGCGCCCCTTATTGCGGCCCGGGGGGCGGCATGGCCGTCCCGGTTCCGGTGCCGGTCCCGCAGTATGGGATCGTGACACCGGCTCCCAATCCCCCGCCCACGGTTACCTATCGCCGGAGCCCACAGGGCAATGCCGTCACCCCCGACGTCCGCATGGGCGTGCAACCGGTAACTCCGCCACCGCCCATGAAGACGATCCCCGTTCCGGGAGGGACGGTGCGCCCCATCCCGACGCCCCGGCCATCCAATGCCCCCAAGATGGGCATCCAGCCGGTTTCTCCCGTTCCCAAGCCGGCGGTGCGGCCGACCCCGGCGCCCCGGCTCTCCGGGACTCCGGTTCCATCGGTGGGCAAGCGCCCCGCCGGTTTGACGCCTCCCGCCTCGGGCGGCGGCCGGATCACGATAGGATCGAAATAAGGCACTGCCTCAAAATCGGCGGACGCCTCTGAGAACCCGGGGCCGCTTATAGCAGCGGCTCCGGGTTTTTTCTTTGGCAAAGGCCGTCCCTGTGGTTTAGGCTGAGGGTGAGAGCGAGAAAAATTGGGGAGGTGTAAGGCCATACCATGACGGGCAAGCGTTTCTGCCGGGAGATCCCGCTGGCGGCCATCGACCTGGAGGAACACCCTTTTTCCGCCGGGGGGGCTCAGGGGCTGGCAGGTCTGGCGGCGTCCCTCAAGGCGGTGGGGATGTTGGCGCCTCCCCATCTCCGCCCCACGGCCTCGGGCGGTTATCAGGTGGTGGCCGGGTTCAAGCGCCTCCAAGCCGCCCAATCTCTGGGGTGGCAGGTGACCCCGGCGTTTCTCCTGGAACCGCAGACGCCTGAGCGCTCCTGCCTGCTCCTGGCGTTCCATGACAACGCCGGCTGCCGCCCCTTAAACCCCTGGGAACAGGCTTTCTACGCCGGCAAACTGGTGGTTTACCTGCCCCGGAAGATCGTGGTGGCCGAATATCTCCCCCTCATGGGTTTGGCCCCGGCCCCCCGCCTCCTGGACCGCCTGTTAGCAGCATCCCGGCTTCCCGAGCCCTGGCCGGCGCCCGTGGCCGCCGGTCGGCTGGCCTTGAGCGCCGCCGCCCGCCTGGCAGACTGGCCCCCAGAATCCCAGGCAGCCGCTTGGCCTTATCTGGACTCCCTTCCCTTCAGCCGCAGCAAGCAGGAGGAATTTCTGGAGTGGGTGGAATTGCTGGCCTGGCGGGAAGGGACCAGCCCCGCAGCCATTCTGGCTCTGCCGGAATTGGCCGCCGCCTTGGCGGATCCCAGGTCTTCGCCGGCGGAGCGGGCGGTTGCCGTGCGCCAGCGCCTCAAGCGCTTGGTGTTTCCGGGGTGGTCCCGGGCCCAGGAAACCTTCCGGGCAGGTCTGAAGCGGCTGGGCCTGGCAGGCCACCCCCGGATCACCCTCACCCCGCCCTCGGTTTTTGAAGGGGCGGACTTCGACCTCACCCTCAGGTTTCGCCATGCCGAGGAGCTTGAGGCCCTCCTTAACAAGCTGGCCCGGCTCGTGCACACGGAGGATTTTCGCCGCCTCACCTCCCTGTGAGATGCCGGCTTTCACCCAGCCCTGATTTTCCTTGCATCCCCGGTGGGAGCACTTACCTTATGACCACCTATCCCTCTGAAGGACCCAGCCATGACTGCATCGACGCGGACCAACCGCCTGGCCGGAGCCACCAGCCCATATCTCAGGCAGCATCAAACCAACCCCGTGGACTGGTATCCCTGGGGGCCTGAGGCCCTGGAACGGGCCCGGCAGGAGAACAAGCCCATCTTTCTCTCCATCGGCTACTCCACCTGCCATTGGTGCCATGTCATGGCCCACGAGTGCTTCGAGGACCCCCAGATTGCCGCACTGATGAACGAGCATTTCGTCAACATCAAGGTGGACCGGGAGGAGCGCCCGGATCTGGACGAAACCTACATGAATGCCGTGCAGATCCTCACCGGCCGGGGGGGTTGGCCCATGAGCGTCTTTCTCACCCCCGACCTCAAGCCCTTTTACGCGGGCACGTATTTTCCGCCCGAAGACCGGGGTGGCATGCCCGGTTTTCCCCGGCTACTCTTGGCTCTGGCCAAGAGCTACCGGGACAACCCGGACGTCATCGTAAAGCTTACCGGCCAGGTGGAGGAACACTTGCAGGCGTTCGCCGCCCTGCCAGGTACAGCCCTGGAGCCGGAACAGGCGCACTTAATCCAGGCGGCCGCCCGGCTTCTCCAGGAATTTGACGCCGAACACGGCGGTTTCGGAGGCGCCCCCAAGTTCCCCCGTCCCCTGGAATTGCAGTTCCTTTTGACCTTTGCTCGCCTGCACGGGGACGGGCAGGCCCGGCAGGCGGTGGCGGCGAGCCTGGAGAAGATGGCCCGGGGCGGCCTCTATGATCAGGCGGGGGGCGGCTTTCACCGGTACTGCGTGGACCGGGAGTGGGTGGTGCCCCACTTTGAGAAGATGCTCTATGACAACGCCTTGCTGGCCCCGCTGTATCTGGCCGATTACCAGCTCACTGGCAACCTTTTCTCCCGGCGCATCGCTCAGGAGACCCTCGACTGGGTGCTGCGGGACTGCCTGGCGCCCCAGGGCGGGTTCTACGCCGCCTGGGATGCGGACAGCGAAGGGGAGGAGGGCAGGTTTTACGTCTTTGGGTGGGAGGAGTTTCAGGCGGTGGCGGGCGACGAACTGGCCTCCCTGGCGGCCGCCGCCTTCGGGGTCACCCCGGCGGGCAATTTTGAGGGAAAAAACGTCCTGACCCGGCCCTTGACGGACGCCCAGCTGGCTGAACACTTCAGGCTCCCGGAGAGCGAGGTGGCCGCCCGCCTGGCCGCCGGGCGGGAGCGGCTCTTTAGGGCCAGGGAAGCCCGGGTGAAACCGCACCGGGACGAAAAGGTCATCACCGCCTGGAATGGCCTGATGATCAGCGCCCTCTGTCTGGGGGCCCAGGTTCTTAAGGATTCCGGCTACCTTCAGGCCGCCCGCCGGGCCGCAGGTTTCATCCTGGAGGAGCTGGTGGTGGAGGGCCGCCTCCACCGGATTTTCGCCGACGGCCGGGTGAGCGTCCCCGGTTTTTTGGATGATTACGCCGGTTTGGCCAACGCCCTGGTGGACCTGTTTGAAACCGATTTTGATACGCAGTGGCTGGCTGCGGCCATGAGCCTGGCGGACCGACTCCACGAACTCTTTGGGGATCCGGCGGACGGCGCTTATTTCTATGTGGGCGGCGATCAACCAGCCACCCTGGTGCGGAGCAAGAGCGCCTACGACCAGGTGGTCCCCGGCGGCAATTCCCTGACCGCCTTGGTGTGTCACCGTCTGCACCGGTTTACCGGCGAAGAGCGCTTTCTGAGCCGGGCTAAGGCGGTGATGCGGCGCTTTCAGGGCAACGCCCTGGAAAACCCCTGGGGCTTTGCTCACTTCCTGTTGACCCCGCTTCTGTCCCTGGCGCCCCCCCTAGACATTACGGTGGTAGGGGAGGCGGACTCCCCCCGCAGCCGGGCCCTGCTGCAGGAGGCTTACCGCCGCTTTCTCCCCGGTCGCCGACTGCTCCTCAAGGATCCCGGAAATTGCGCCGCCTTGGAAGCGCTGGTGCCTGCGGCCCGGGACTACGCCCCGGTGGCCTCGGGCCCGGCGGCCTATGTCTGCCACCATTATAGCTGCCAAGCCCCGGTGAGCACCCCGGAGGACCTGGCCGCCTGCCTGGCCTCCTTGTTCCCGGGCTGAGTGGGGCCGGGTGGCTCGAAGCCGCCTGTGACGCCGATCCGGCCCCTCTGCCTAACCCAGCCGGTTTCCTCCACCCCGCAGGGACCGGCCAAGACCGAAAAGAGCGCCCATAAGCCGGCAAGTCTGGCATCCCGGAGAAGCTCCAGCCGGCGCGTGGCGACCTTGCCCTCTTCACCCCGCTTGACTTCCGCCATGGCCCCCTCAGGGTTTATCCCGCCGGAAATTCTGCTATAATGGTGCAGGAACCGATGGGGTTGCCGCAGCCAGCCGTCGTCCCCAGGGTGGCTCATGAAGTTGCACATCGTCATCCCCGCATACAACGAGGAGCAGAGCATTGAGGGCATCATCAGGCGCTCTCTGGCCGCCCGGGCGGACATCCTGGAGCGGTCCCCGGTCACCGAGGTAAGCATCACCGTGGTCAGCGACGGCTCCACCGACCGAACCGCCGAAATTGCCCAGAGGTTCGCTGGCGAGGTGGAGGTGATCGTCTTTGGAAAAAACCGCGGCTACGGCGCCGCCATCAAGGAGGGGTGGCGGCGGGCCGACGCCGACCTGCTCGGTTTTCTCGATGCGGACGGCACCTGCGATCCGGCCTTCTTCGCCGACCTGTGCCGGTCGCTGGTGGCGGAGCAGGCGGACATGGCGCTGGGAAACCGCCTGCACCCCCAGAGCAGGATGCCCTGGATCCGGCGGGTGGGAAACACGCTCTTTGCCTGGCTGCTCTCCGTTCTCGCAGCCCAGCGGGTGGCCGATACTGCCAGCGGCATGCGGGTGATCCGGCGGGCCAGTCTGCCCAAGCTGATCCCGTTGCCCGACGGCATGCACTTCACCCCCGCCTTAAGCGCCCGGGTCACTCTGGATAAGCAGCTCAAGGTGGCCGTGGTGGACATGCCCTACCATGAACGGGAGGGCCGCTCCAAGCTGAAAGTCTGGCGGGACGGACTCAGGTTCCTCAAGGTCATCGGCGAGGCGGCCCTGCTTTATCGGCCCTTTCGCCTCCTGCACCTCATGGGCGGGGTCTGCTTTTTGGGGGCCGCCTGTCTGATGCTGTTTCCCCTGTATCACTATTGGCAAACCAGGACGGTGGCCGAGTGGATGATATATCGCTTCGTGATAAGCAATCTTTTGGGGACCAGCGCCTGTCTGTTTTTTTGCGCCGGCTATGTGACCCACCGCATCGTTGACCTGGTCCTGTTCGGCAACGGCGCCGTCGACCCGCAGGGCTTAGACCTCCTGGTGCGCCGAGCCCTGGCGTGGTACTACCCGGCGGCCCTTTTTCTGGCCGGCGGCTGGCTGGTGCTGCCGGGGGTTCGGGAATTGCTGGCCACCGGCGCCATCCAGGAACATTGGTCCCGGTTTATCGTCATGTCTTTTCTCTATGCGGTGGGAGCGGTGCTCCTGGGCACCCGGTTCATCGACTACTCCCTCAACCTCATGGGGGATCGGCTGCACTTCCTGCGGACCTGCCGCGAATTGCCCGAGGGCCAGGTTCCCGGGAACCAGGGGGGAACCCTTTCCCGGCCCCAGGGCCCCCGGGGGTGAGGGGCTCCCGGGAGGCGGCCCCGAGATGGTGCCACCGTGGGCTTTTTCCTGATTGAACTGCTCCTCCTGGCCGGGTTGCTCTGCCTGAGCGTGGCTTGGCGAAACCACCGGCGGCCGCGCCTCACCCCCCGCCGGCGGCGCTGGTATCAGGGAATGCGGCGCCGTCCGTTCCTGGTCTATGTCCTCGTGGGGCTCTTGGCCTTGGCGGCCAGCGCCGGGGTGACTTTGGCCGTCGGCGTGCCTCAGCCCTTTATTCATGACGAATTCAGCTACCTGCTGGCGGGCGACACTTTTGCCCGGGGTCGTCTCGCCAACCCGCCGCACCCCATGTGGCCCCACTTCGAGGCCATCCATATCATTCAGCAACCAACCTATGCCTCCAAGTATCCGCCGGCCCAGGGAATGGTGCTGGCCCTGGGGCAGGTGCTGTTTGGGCACCCCAGCGCGGGAGTGTGGCTCAGCCTGGCCCTGGCCTGCTCCGCCATCACCTGGATGTTGGCCGGCTGGGTGCCGCTGCGCTGGGCCCTCCTGGGAGGACTGTGGACCGTCGTCCGGCTGGTAGTTTCCGGGCCGGCGTTCTGGCTGCCGGGATTCGGCAATCCCACCGTGGCCTATTGGAGCCAGAGCTATTGGGGGGGAGCGGTGGCGGCCTTGGGGGGGGCTTTGGTGTTCGGGGCCCTCCCCCGGCTCCTGAAAAGCCCCCGGCCGTCTTTGGCTGCGGCCTTGGCTGCGGGCGTGGCCCTGCTGGCCACCAGCCGGCCCTTTGAGGGCCTGGTGGTCAGTGTGCCGGCGGCCGTGATCCTGCTCCTCCGGCTGGCCAGAAGCGGGGGGCCGCATCGGGTGCTGGCCATGCGGCTGGCAGCCCCCGTCTTGGCGGTGGGATGCTGTACCGCTCTGTTTCTGGGCTATTACAACTTCAGGGTAACGGGCAGTTGGTTCACCCTGCCGTATCAGGTGCACGAGGCGACCTACGCAGTGGCCCCCGTCTTCCTCTGGCAGTCGCTCAAGCCCGATCCCTCCTACCGGCACCCGCTGCTCCGGCAGTTCCACGCCGGCTGGGCCAAGGAGGAGTATCTCAGGAGCCGCTCCCTGGCGGGATGGGCCTGGCAGGCCTGGAAGCGGCTGGCCCTGTTGTGGGGCTTCTTCATCGGCCTCATCCTGACGCCGGTGGCCTGCTTCTGGCTAAAGCTTTGGCACTGCCCGTCGGTGAGGCTCGCTGCGGCGGTGTGGCTGTTGCTGCTGGCGGCCCTGCTGGGTGAAACGTATGGCTACCCCCATTATGCCGCGCCGGCCACCTGCCTGGCTGTTCTCCTGGTGGTTGAAGGCATGCGGCGGGCCCGCCGGTTCTCCTGGCGGGGGCGCCCGGTAGGCGCCACCTTCGTGGGGGGGGCCCTGCCCGCCGCCCTGCTGGCCGCTTTCCTCACCCTGGGCCTGGGAGCCCTGAACCAGCCGCAATGGGCCCAGGACCGGGCCCGCCTCCTTAAGACGCTGTCCCGGGGCCCGGAGCGCCATCTGGTGCTGGTCCGCTATCCCCCGGGCCATTCGCCTGACGTTCTCTGGCACTACAACCGGGCGGACCTTGACGGCGCCCCGGTGGTCTTCGCCCAGGAACTGGAGCCTGAGGCCAACCGGGAACTGCTGGCCTACTTCCGGGACCGCCGGAGCTGGCTGCTCATCCCGGACCGGACCCCCCCGCAATTGCTCCCCTATCCGGGATCGCCGAGAGGACAAGCTCCGAAGGCCGGCGCCACCGGGAGCGACAACCGGGGCCTTAGCCACTGAACCCGGGGCCCAGCCGGATGGGGCCCCCCAACCAGTCCCCCACAGGGCGATCCATGTCTGACCTCCCTTGCCCCCCAGACCGGGCCCAGCTCACGGCGGCTTTGCACCATCATCTCACCGTTTTAAGCGTCACCCTGGGGGAACGCTCCCTCTACCGCCCGAAGCATCTCAAGGCCGCCGAGGAGTATGTCCACCGCAGCTTTGCCGCCTTGGGCTATCCGGTTAAGCGGCAGGTCTTCCGCTGCCAGAAGCAGGAGGTGGCCAACGTGGTGGCCGGCAAACCCGCAGCCGCCGGTTATTACATTTTGGGGGCCCACTTCGACACGGTGGCGGGCTCGCCGGGGGCCGACGACAACGCCAGCGGGGTGGCGGTGCTGCTGGAGACGGCCCGCCTCGTCAGGGAGGCCGCCCTACCCCGGCCCTGGGTCTTCATCGGCTTCACCAGCGAGGAGCCCCCCGCCTTCAACACGCTGTACATGGGCTCCAACGTCTATGCCCGTCAGGCCCGGCGGGACGGCCACCGCATTTTGGGGATGCTCTGCCTGGAGAGCGTGGGCTATTTCCGCCAGGAGCCGGACACCCAGGTCATCCCCCTTCCCCTCAGGTTCATGGGCTTTCCCACCACCGGCAACTTCCTGGGCCTGGTGAGCGACCGCCGCTCCAAACCCCTCATGCAGCGCCTTCAGGCGGCGCTGACCGCCGGCGGCCGCCTGCCGGTGGAGACCCTGGCCGTGCCTTTCGGGGGTTACTTGGTACCGGAAGTCCGCCTGAGCGACCACGCCAACTTTTGGGACCAGGGCTACCCGGCGGTAATGCTCACGGACACCGCCTTCCTGCGCAACCCGAATTACCACACCGACCGAGACCGCCTGGAAACCCTGGACCTCAACGCCATGGTGGAACTCACCTTGGGCCTGTCCCGATTCCTGAGAAGCGAGGCAGGGTGAGTCGTTATTTTTCGTTTGGCGACCGGTGGTTTTTCGGTAAGCTTAAAGAAGATCTGGCGGGCGGCTCCGGGAGCTTACCGGCTGCGGTGCCATTCTCCCCGCCATCCTCTTTGATTAAGGGGAAGTGCAGCAAGGGCAAGAAGCCGAGGGCCACCGGCCCTTTCGTTCATTAGGCGTGTACGAGGATTTTATGAAGAAAAGCAAGTTCACCGGCAAGATCCGCACCGACCCCTGGGACACCTTGGCGTATGGGCCGCCGGAGGCCATGTCTTCCCTGTGGGAGGAATTCCTCCAGGAAATGCTGGGGGGTTCCAGGAACAGCGCCCGCTTCCGGGTGTTGCGCCGGGAAATCGAAAAGGCCGGGGACTTTGCCCAAATGCAGCGCGCTTGGGGCGACCTGTCCCCGGAGGAGCGGGGCCAGGCGTGGCGCCGCTTGGTGGAGGCGGTGCGCCGCACCCTGGAGGAGCGCCAAGGTTCCTGCGTCCGCTGTGGCGAATGCTGTGAAAAAAGCAGCCCCACCCTATTTTTTGAGGATCTGCCGCTTTTCGAGCAGGAAATCCTCACCTGGAACGAGGTTTATGCCCTTCCCGAGGGGGACCAGGTGCTCTCCCGGGAAGGCAAGCCCGCCATACTCCAGGAAGAGCGGCTCAAGATCCGGGAGTTGCCTGGCACCCGGCAGTGTTGGTTTTACGTCGCCGCCACCAAGGCCTGCCGCATCTACGAGCACCGTCCGGAACAATGCCGGCGCCAAAAGTGTTGGGAAGGATTTTCGGAACCGGCCTCCCAGGAATTTCTGAACCGGCGGCACTTGTTCGCCCGGCTTCCCGAGGTGTGGGACCTGATCGCCGCGCACATGGAGCGCTGCGATCGCCGGGTGGTGCGGCAGGCCGTCAACGACGTCCTGGCGGGCAACGAGGCCGCCGCCGACAAGCTGTTCGAGGCGCTCCATTTCGACCACTATCTGCGCCAGATGCTCCTCAAGGAGTGGGAGCTGTCCCCCGCCGCCACGGAGTTGCTCCTGGGCCGATCCTTGGCCGACTTCTTAAACTCCCTGGGCCTGAAGGCCGTGCTCACCCCGGAGGGCGTCTTTCAGCTGGAGCCCCGCAAACCCCGATGCCAAGCGCCGGGACAGCCCTGAGGCGAAGCGCCCCCTGCTCCACCGGTGACGGCTGACACGGCCTGGGGAGAGGAGGCCGGGAGTTCCCCGGCCCGCCCTGCATAACCCCCCTTATGCCATCGGTTCACCGGAACCCGGCGAGCAGCCGGCCCCACAGGCGGTCCCGCCCTTCCTGGGTGCGGGCCGAAAACCATACCAGGTCTGGGGGCTCCACCCCGAAAGGGGACAAACTCTCCGAGATTTCCAGGAGCGTCCGGCTCCGGTCCCGCTGCTTCAGCTTGTCGGCCTTGGTGAGCACCGGGATTACCAGCCGGCCCCATTGGCGTAACCGCTGCCAGAGCAGAAATTCCTCCTCTTCTGGGCGCCGTCGAGGATCCTGGAGAAAGACCACAACCTTGAGGGTCCCCCGCTTTTCCAGGTAACCCAAAATGAGCCGGCCCCAGGCGGCCTGCTGGGCCCGGGAGACCCGGGCGTAGCCATAGCCCGGCAGGTCCACGAAATAAAAGGCCCGGTTGATCAGATAGTAATTGAGGGCCCGGGTGCACCCCGGCTGTTGGCTCACCCGCACCAGCCCCTTGCGGCCCAGAAGGCTGTTGATCAAAGAGGACTTGCCCACGTTGGAGCGCCCCAGAAAGGCGGCCTCGGGCAGACCGCCGCCGGGGAGATCCGCCCACTGGTGGACGCTCAAGGAGAATTCTGCCTGGGTGATCTTGGGGGTGGCCATGGCGCACAGGCGGCCGGGTAACCCGGCGATCCGGCATTTGGGTTGACGCACCGGGGTTTTCCAGGTAATGATAACCCATGTCCCGCCACCGCCGCAGCTTCTATCTGGCCTTGAGCCTGTGGTTTCACTTCTGGCAGGTTTTTTTGGGGTTCTTTTTTTCCCTGGGGGCTATTTTCATGACCTTTCTTGACCCCAGCCGGCGCCTGGCCCACCGGATTCCCCGCTGCTGGTCCCACATCCTTTTGCACCTGGCCCGCTGTCCCGTGACGGTGGAGGGCCTGGAGCACCTGCATCCCGGCGAAAACTATGTCTTTGCTGCCAACCACCGCAGCGCCTTTGACATCTACGCCGTCCTGGTAGCCATTCCCCGGCAGTTTCTCTTCGTCGCCAAAAGCTCCCTCTTCCAGATCCCTCTCTTCGGTCAGGCCCTGGCTCGTATGGGCTATGTCGCCATCGAGCGGGGCAAGCGCCAGGAGGCCATCCGCAGCCTCAACGAAGCCGTGGCCAAGGTGCAGGCCGGCGCCAACCTGCTCATTTACCCCGAGGGCACCCGGGCCCGCAGCCGGGAGCTGTTGCCCTTCAAGAAGGGGGTCTTCATCATGGCCATGCGGGCCGGCCGGCCGGTCGTGCCGGTGGTCATCAACGGCACCATGATCGCCCAGCCCCCGGGGAGCTTCCTCATCCGGCCCAACCCCATCCAGGTGATTTTTTGCCCGCCGGTGTCCCCCCGGGACTTCCGCCGCAAGGAAGACCTGATGGAAGCCGTTCGCCAAGCCATCGCCGCCCGCTTCAAACCCGATTATCCCTATGCTCCGGGAACCGTCCGCACCTGATTGGGTTGACCTCACCTTTTTGGGGGGAGTGGGGGAGATCGGCCTCAACTGCCTCACCCTGGAGACCGCGGACACCTTGGTGGTGGTGGATTTGGGCCTGATGTTCCCGGAAGACTCCATGTTGGGGATCGACATCGTCATTCCTGATTTTAGCTACCTGGCGGAGCGCCGGGAGAAACTCCGGGGGGTGGTCCTCACCCACGGTCATGAAGACCACATCGGCGCGGTTCCCTTTTTCCTGCGGGAATTTTCGGTGCCGGTCTTCGGCACCCCCCTGACCCTGGCCCTGGTGCGGGAAAAACTCAAAGAGCACGGGTTGCTGGAGGTTGCGGACCTCCGGGAAATCCGTCCCCGGGACCAGGTGACCCTGGGGCCCCTGCGCTTTGAATTCATCGGGGTCTCCCATTCCATCGTGGACGGCGTGGGCTTGGCGGTGACCACCCCCCAGGGGGTCATCATCCACTCCGGCGACTTCAAGATCGACGCCACGCCGGTCTCCGGACAGACCATGGACCTGAACCGCTTCGCGGCCCACGGCGACCAGGGGGTGCTGGCTTTGCTCTCCGATTCCACCAACGCCGAGCGACCCGGCTACACCTTGTCCGAGCGGGAGATCGGCCTCACTCTGGAGGAGCTCATCCGGGAAGCGGAGGGCCGGGTCATTGTGGCGGTGTTTGCCTCCCATATCCACCGTCTCCAGCAACTGGTGAACATCGCCGCCAAGTACCACCGGAAGGTGCTGTTCAGCGGCAAGTCCATGGTGGTGAACACCCGGCTGGCCCGGGAACTGGGGTATCTCTCCATTCCGGCGGATCTGGAGATCACCGTGGGCGACCTGGAGCGCCTGGCCCCCCCTGAGACCCTGATCATCACCACCGGCAGCCAGGGGGAGCCCCTGAGCGCCCTGGCCCGCATCGCCCTGGAGGCCCACAAGCACATCCGCATCCAGCCGGGCGACTTGGTGATCCTCTCCTCCAAATTCATCCCTGGGAACGAACGGGCCATCTCCACGGTCATCAACAACCTCTACCGCCTGGGGGCCCAGGTGGTGTATGAACGGGTGGCCGCCATCCACGTCTCGGGTCATGCCTCCCAGGAGGAACTGAAGCTCCTCCTCAATCTCACCCGGCCTCGATATTTCATCCCCATTCACGGAGAGCTTCGGCACCTGGTGAAGCATGCCCAATTGGCCCGGGCCGTGGGTCTTCCCGCCGAGCGGGTGCTGGTAGTGGAAAACGGCCGCCAGGTGCGCTTCGATGCCCAAGGCGCCCACCTCACCGGGCAGGTGGAGACCGGCCGGGTCTTTGTGGACGGCAAGGGCGTGGGGGACGTCTCCCGCATCGTGCTTAGGGACCGGCGGCATCTGGCCAGCGACGGCGTGGTTATCGCCCTGGCGGCAGTGGACCCCACGACCCGCAAATTGGTGGCCGAGCCCGACCTCATCACCAGGGGCTTCGCCCTGGAGGAGGAGCATGACTTCCTGCTCTCCCAGGCCCGGAAAATCCTGGCGGAGATCGTCATCCGGGGGCTGGAGGAGCCCAACCAGGACTGGCTGGAGGTGCAGGCCCAGGCGGGCAAGGCTCTGCGCAAGCTGTTCTTCAAGACCCTGGAGCGCCGCCCCATGATCCTGCCCTTGATCTTAACCTTGTAACCGACCGCCAGCGGCAGGGCCGCGCCACCCCCGGGTCCAGGCGGGACGCCGGCGGGGGTGAAATCCAGGCTGGCCGGCGGCCACCTCCCCTTCGCGTGTCCCCCGCTCCCGGCGTCGGCTGTCCTGATGCCCTACGCCCGGGGGAAAATAGGTAGTTTTGCTTATGGTGCTTTTCCCATCTGCATGATTATATTTTTGATTTAAGCACTTACCGGATTTTTCTGCCAGGAGGCGCCGGGGAACAAGGCATGAAACCAACCAGGTCCCGATGTTACCAGATATTGCTCGGGGCGGTGGCCGTTGTGGCCACGGTCCTGTTTTCCGGGCCGGCCACGGCCCAAAGCGGCCTGCCTGCGGATTTGCAGGCCCTCATCGGCGAGGCCTTGAAGGCCAACGCCGAGGTGAAACAGATGGCCGCCCTGAAGGACGCCGCCAAGGAGGCCATCAAACCCGCCGGCGCCTTGGACGACCCGGAGTTCGCCTTCATCTTGAAGGACATCCCCGCCGATTCCTGGGCCTTTAACAAGGATCCCATGACCCAGAAAATGGTGGAGCTTTCCCAGAAGTTTCCCTTTCCCGGCAAACGCCGGCTGCGTTCCGAAGTGGCCGCCGAACAGGCCAGAACCGAAGCCTTTGTCTATCAGGACAAGGCCAACGAAGTGCGCACCAAGATGATCATCGCTTATTGGGGGCTTTCCTGGGCCCTGGCTTCCTATGACCTCACCGCCAAGAACAAGCAGCTCTGGGAACAGGCGGTGCGCGTGGCCGAAACCCGCTATGGCGTGGGCCAGGGAAGCCAGGCCGAGGTTTTGCAGGCTCAGGTGGAATTGGGCAATTATCTGGACAGGCTCCTTCAATGGCAACAACGGCAGGAGTCGGTGCTCAGCGAACTGAACGCCCTGCGGGCCAAACCGGCCCAAACGCCGGTGTCCCGGCCCCTGCCCTTAAAGCCCCGACCCTTTTCCCTGAGCGCCGAGCAGATTCTGGAGATGGCCCTGGATCGGCCCCAACTGCAGGGCCTCAAGGCCCAGATCGCCAAGCAGGAGAAGGCGGTGGAGTTGGCCCGCAAAGAATACTACCCGGATTTCACCATCGGGGTGGCGTACGGGTTCAAGGAGAAACTGGCCCCGCCCCTGAGCGACATGAACAATCCCGATATGTTTTCCTCCAAGATCATGGTGAACCTGCCCATTTGGCACGCCGACAAGATCAAGCCCAAAATCCGGGAGGAGCAGGCCAAAAAGACCGCGGCCCAGGAGGCCCACCAGTGGGCCCTCCACAGCCTGGGCGCGGCCGTCCGGGACCGGGTGGCCAAGCTCAGGCGTCTGGCCCAGCAGATCAACCTCTATGAGCGGGGCATCATCCCCCAGGCCCGGCAGGCCGCCCAGGCGGCCCTGCCCGCTTACCAGACGGGAGCCGTGGGGCTTGCCCAACTGGTGCAGAACCAAATCGCCGCCTATGGCGCTGAGTTGATGCTGCAGGACTACCTCAAAGAGTTCGAAGAAAACTGGGCGGAGCTGGAATTCCTGGCGGGGAGGGAATTGCCCCGCCCCCCCGGAGGCCAGAGATGATGGAGAAAACCAACCGCACCCTGCTCCTGGGGGTGGTTCTCGGCCTGGGGCTGGCCCTGGCCGCCCTGGGGGTGATGTATATGCGGGGCTATCACGTTATGCGCCTCGCCGCAACGCCGGAAGCGCCGGTGCCTGGACCGGCCGGGCCCCTGTGCTACGTCTCGCCCACCAACCCCGGCTTCATCCGCTTCCAGCCGGGCAAAGACGAAGCCGGCCAGGAACTGGTCCCGGTCTTTCCCGTCAAACCCGGCGCGCCCAAAACTCCCAGAACGGTGCAGTACTGGATGAGTCCCATGGACCCCAAGTACGTCTCCGACAAGCCGGGCAAGGATCCCATGGGGCATGAGCTGGTGCCCTTTTTCGGCGAGGTGGGCAAGCCCGCCGAGACCCCGGGTGTGGCCCAGAAGGAGCGCAAGATCAAGTACTGGGTGTCGCCCATGGACCCGGGTTATGTCAGCGACAAGCCCGGCAAGGCCCCCTGCGGCATGGACCTGGTGCCGGTCTATGAAGAAGAGGCCGGGGCCGCCCGGGAAGGGACCATCGCCGTGGACCCCAACATTCTGCAGTCCATGGGGGTGCGCACCGCCAAGGCCGAGCTGAGACCGTTGACCCACACCATCCGGGCCACGGGTCGGGTAACCTATGACGAGCGCCGGCTCTTCCAAGTGACCACCAAGATCTCCGGCTGGGTGGAGCGCCTCCATGTGAAGGCCACCGGTGACCCCATCCGCAAGGGGCAGCCGCTTCTGAGCCTTTATAGCCCGGAGTTGGTGAGCGCCCAGCGGGAGCTGCTCCTGGCCCGGAAGAATCTTAAGGATCTGGAAAAGAGCGATTTTCCGGAGCTCAGGGAGGGGGCCCGGCGGGTGCTGGAGGCGGCGCGGTTGCGTCTGCAGAACTGGGACATTCCGGAGGCGCAGATCGCCGAACTGCAACGAATCGGGGAGGTGAAGCGGGAGCTTACCCTCAATTCCCCGGCCAATGGCGTGGTCATCAAGCGGTTGGTGACCCAGGGGCAGATGGTTCAGGCCGGTATGCCCCTTTTGGAGGTGGCCGACCTTTCCACCGTCTGGGTGGAGGCCGATGTCTATGAATATGAGCTTCCCTGGGTGAAGGTGGGCCAGCAGGCCCAGATGACCCTGACCTATCTCCCCGGCCATCCCTTTCATGGCCGGGTGAGCTATATTTACCCCTTCCTGAAGGAGGCCACCCGCACCGCCCGGGTGCGCCTGGCCTTTCCCAATCCTGGCCTGGAGCTCAAGCCCGACATGTTCGCCCAGGTGGAACTCACGGCCCCGTCCGCCGAGGCTGCGGTGGTGGTGCCGGCGGAGGCGGTGCTGGACACCGGCGAGCGCCAGCACGTCTTTGTCTCCCTGGGGAAAGGCCAGTTTGAGCCCCGCACCGTCAAGGTGGGCCTGCGGGGCGATGACGGCGCCGTCCAGGTGCTGGAGGGTCTGAAGGCCGGCGACGAGGTGGTGACCTCGGCCCAGTTTTTGCTGGACTCCGAATCCCGCTTCCGGGAGGCCATCGCCTTGATGCTTAAGGCCGGGGAAAAGCGGGAAGGGACCACCCAGGCGCCGGCGCCGCCCTCCATGCCTCCGGGGCACAAGCATTGAGCGGCGTTGCTGCCGGATTGTTTCCCGGTCGCAGCATCCCCCTGCCGGGGACATTCACCCCACATTGTCTTGAGATGCCATGGTTGCCCGATTCATCGAACTCTGCGTGAGAAACCGCGCCATTGTGGTGCTGGTCTGGCTGGCCATCACCGCCTGGGGGCTGTACTGCACCTATAACCTGCCGGTGGACGCCATCCCCGACCTCTCCGACGTCCAGGTGATCATCCGCACCGAGTGGCCGGAGCAGGCCCCCCAGGTGGTGGAGGACCAGGTGACCTTCCCCCTGACCACCGCCATGCTGGCCGTGCCCCAGGCCAAGGTGGTGCGGGGCTACTCCTCCTTCGGCTATTCCCTGGTCTATATCATCTTCGAGGACGGCACCGACATCTACTGGGCCCGCTCCCGGGTGCTGGAGTACCTGAACTTTGTCCGGGGCAAACTTCCCGCCGGGGTCAACCCTCAGTTGGGGCCGGACGCCACCGGCGTGGGCTGGGTCTTTCAGTACGTCCTGGTGGACCCCACCGGCAGACACGACCTGTCCCAGCTTAGGAGCATCCAGGACTGGTACCTCCGCTACCAGCTCCAGACCGTGCCCGGAGTGGCGGAAGTGGCCTCCGTGGGGGGCTTCGTCAAGCAGTACCAGGTGGTGGTGGACCCCCTCAAGCTGGCGGCCTTTAATCTCCCCATCTCCAAGGTGAAGCAGGCCATCCAGATGTCCAACCAGGACACCGGCGGCCGGGTGGTGGAGATGGCCGAAATTGAATACATGGTTCGGGGCCTGGGCTACATCCGCTCTTTGGCGGACGTGGAAAACATCGTGGTGTCCGCCGAACAGGGCACGCCCATCCGGGTGAAGGACGTCGCCTCGGTGCGCTTGGGGCCGGAGCTCCGGCGGGGCCTGGCCGAAGGCAACGGCACCGGCGAGGTGGTGGGCGGCATTGTGGTCATGCGCCACGGCGAAAACGCCCGGGCCGTCATCCAGCAGGTCAAGGAGAAGCTGGAGGACCTCAAGCCCGGCCTGCCGCCGGGGGTTGAGATCATCGTGGCCTACGACCGCTCCGGCCTCATCGAGCGGGCCATCGACACCTTAAAGGAGGCCATCTTCCAGCAGGTGGCCATCGTGGCCCTGATTACGGGGCTCTTCCTCCTGCACCTGAGAAGCGCCTTTGTGGCCATCATCTCCCTGCCCCTGGGGGTGCTCATCTCCTTCATCCTCCAGTATCAGTTCAACATCACCGCCAACATCCTGTCCCTGGCGGGCATCGCCATCGCCATCGGCGACATGGTGGACGCCTCCATGGTCATGGTGGAGAACGCCCATAAGAAGCTGGAGGACCTGCCCCCCGAGGTGGATCGGGCCCCCATCGTCCTGGAGGCCGCCAAAGAGGTGGGGCCGTCCCTGTTCTTCTCGCTTCTGGTGCTCACCGTCTCCTTCATCCCCATCTTCGCCCTCCAGGGAGAAAGCGGCCGCCTCTTCAAGCCCCTGGCCTTCACCAAGACCTTCGCCATGTCCGGGGCTGCGGTGCTGGCCATCACCCTCATTCCCATCCTCATGGTGTATTTCATCCGGGGGCGCATCCCCAGAGAGGAGCGCAACCCCCTGTCCCGGGCCGCCCAGTTCCTCTACCAGCCGTTTCTCGATCTCACCCTGCGGTTCCCCAAGACCGCCATTCTCACGGCCCTGGTGGTGCTGGCCGTCAGCCTCTACCCCCTCACCCGGCTGGGCAGCGAGTTCATGCCGCCCCTGGATGAAGGCGACCTGCTCTATATGCCCACCACCATGCCGGGGCTGTCCGTCACCAAGGCCAAGGAGGTGCTGCAGCAGACCGACCGCATCATCAAGACCTTCCCCGAAGTGGAGTACGTCTTCGGCAAGGTGGGCCGGGCCGACACCGCCACCGACCCGGCGCCCTTGAGTATGATCGAGACCACCATCAAGCTCAAGCCCCGGGACCAGTGGCGTCCCGGCTATGACACCCAGCGCCTCATCAAGGAACTGGACCAGGCGGTGCGGTTTCCCGGGCTGGCCAACTCCTGGGGCTATCCCATCAAGATCCGCATCGACATGCTCTCCACCGGCATCAAGACCCCGGTGGGGCTGAAAATCCTGGGTCCGGATCTGGAGGTCCTCACCCGATTGGGCACCGAGGCTGAGGCCGTTTTCCGGGAACTGCCGGGCACCGCCAGCGTCTTCGCGGAGCGGCCCCTGGGGGGCTATTACCTGGATTTTGAAATCAACCGCAAGGAGGCGGCCCGCTACGGCCTCCTGGTAGGCGATATCCAGGACGTCGTCGCCACCGCCCTGGGGGGCATGACCCTGACCCAGACGGTGGAGGGCCTGGAGCGCTACCCCGTGAACCTGCGCTATTTCCAGGATTACCGGGAGAATCTGCCGGCCCTGAAGCGCATCCTCATCCCCACCCCCACCGGCGCCCAGGTGCCCATGGGCCAGGTGGCTGATATCAAGGTGCGCCAGGGTCCGGACATGATCAAAAGCGAGGGCGGCCGCCGCACCGTCTGGCTCTTCGTGGACATCCGGGACATCGACCTGGGCACTTATATCGCCAACGCCAAGCGGGCCATGGCCGACAAGCTCAAACTGCCGGCGGGCTACAGCCTGTTGTGGAGCGGCCAGTACGAATACATCGAGCGGGCCCGGGACCGGCTCATCGTCATCGTGCCGGTGACCCTGGCCTTCATCGTTATCCTCATGTACCTGGCCACCTTCTCCCTGACCAAGGTGGCCATCATCATCCTCTCCCTGCCCTTCTCCATCGTGGGGGGCATCTGGCTTCTCTTTTTCCTGGACTACAACCTGAGCCTGGGGGTGGTGGTGGGCATGATCGCGCTCCTGGGTCTGGACGCGGAGACCGGGGTGGTGATGCTCCTCTACCAGGACCTGGTCTATGAACAGCACAAAAAGGAGGGGCGGATGAACACCTGGCAGGACCTCACTGCGGCCGTCCGGGAGGGGGCGCTTATGCGCCTCAGGCCCAAGCTCATGACGGTGCTGGCCAACATCATCGGCCTGCTGCCGGTGATGTGGGCCACCGGCACCGGCGCTGAGGTGGCCAAACGCATCGCCGCGCCCATGGTGGGCGGAGTCACCACCTCCTTTCTGCTGGAACTGCTCATCTATCCGGCCATCTACCTGTTATGGAAATGGCATGCGGAAGTGAAGCGGGGGATCACGTGAGCACCGGCGGTGGAGGGTAACCCAATCCTTAGCCATGTTGGTTTTCTCCTATCTGCTCATCGCCGTCGCCGCCCTGCTCACCGCCGGACTCACCTTTTTCTCCGGCTTCGGGCTGGGGACCCTGTTTCTGCCGGTCTTTGCCCTGTTCTTCGCCCTGGAGGTGGCGGTGGCCCTGACCGCCATCGTGCATCTGGCCAACAACCTCTTCAAGCTCTTCCTGGTGGGCCGTCATGCCCACCGGCGGGTGGTGCTCTCCTTCGGACTCCCTGCCATCCTCGGGGCCTATGCCGGCGCCCTGGTCCTTCACCGGCTGAAGGAAGCGTCGCCGCTCTTCACCTACCAGCTCCTGGGACGCACCCTGGCAGTGACCCCCCAGAAACTGGTGATCGCTGTCCTGATCATCGTCTTCGCTCTGGTTGAATTGTCACCCATCACCTTTCCCCTGGCCGCAACCCCCCGGCTTCTCCCCTTGGGCGGGCTGCTGTCCGGCTTTTTCGGTGGCCTGTCCGGACACCAGGGGGCGCTGCGCAGCGCCTTCCTCCTGAAATGCGGCCTCTCCAAAGAGGCCTTCCTGGGCACCGGCGTCACCATCGCCTGTCTGGTTGATCTCTCCCGGTTGTCCGGGTATTGTCACCATTTTCTCCTCACCGACCTTAGGGAGCACGCCGGCATCCTGGGGACGGCCGTTGCCGCCGCCTTTCTGGGAACCTTGCTGGGCAACCGCCTCTTGCCCAAGGTGCCCTGGCGAAACCTTAAGCGCCTGATCACGGTCATGTTGGTCCTCCTGGCCCTGGGTTTGGCCGGGGGGCTCATCTGAAATTGACAGCGGCCCGGCACTTCTTATCTTTAAAACAACACGGAAGAGATTAGCGCATACGGGAGGCGAAGATGAGCCGGCGTCTCTGGCTGTCCCTGGGGCTGACGCTTTGGCTGGCGGGCTGCGCTGCGGGCCCGCCCGCCCCGGAGGCGCGGGAGGTTCCGGACCTGCCCAAATGGGAGAACCCCTGGGGGTTCGGCAGCGATCCGGCCTTGCGCCACTGGGGCACCATGCCGTACTATAATCCTTACCTGCAGTAGCGCACGGTGCGGCCTCAGGCCGCTGGGTGCCGGCCTGACCGGTAACCGCCACTGCCCATCCCATCAAGGAGGCCACCAGAAGCCGACGGGCCGAAATCTGCGCCTGTTTGCCCATCTCAGCATGGATACGCGCATTCCCGGCAATTTGCACACCACCGCCATGGGGATTCTGCCTCACGACCAAGTGGATCCCGCCCTCAAGCTGGCTCTCAGCCTGGACATCCCCTTTTGGCCCCAGCTCCCCCATTTCAGCTATTACGAGGACATGTATGTCCAGGCGGCGGAGCATTTTCCCGGCATCGTGCTGTTGCCGGAGAAAAACTCCCTCCGCTTCGACACCGCCAAATTCTACCAGGAGCTGGACACCCTGTGGGCCAATTGGGACGACCTCAGCTATTTTGACGTCTCCGGCCAGTACTCCGCTGTGTATGAGCGCTTCCTGAACCTGGACCTCAGCGGCTACCTCGCCATCCGGGGTCAGATGGAAGGGCCCATCAGCTTCGGTCTCAAGGTCCTGGATGAAAACGACCGACCCATCATCTTCAATGACGAGGTGCGGCCCCTGATGATGGACTTCATGGCCCGAAGGGTGGAGGCCCAGTTGGTGCGCCTCAAGGCCAAACACCCCCGGGCCTTCATGTTCGTGGACGAGCCAGGGTTGCAGTTCATCTTCAGTTCGGTGTCGGGCTATACCGATATCCAAGGGAAAGAGGACCTGGACCGGTTCTTCGCCCAGATCGACCGGCCCCGGGGCATCCACCTGTGCGGCAACCCGGAATGGGAGTTCCTGCTGAACCGGGACCTGGACATCCTCTCCATGGACGCCTTCACCAACGGGGAAATCCTGAAGGCCTATGGGAAATCGCTGAAAAAGTTTCTGGAGCGGGGCGGGGTGCTCTCCTGGGGCATCATCCCCACCTGGTATGACGCCTTCGGCGAAACCAACGTGGAGCAGCTCACCGAATATCTGGAAGGGGTTTGGGAAATCCTGGTGGAGGCGGGCATCGACCGGGAGCAGCTCCTGGCGCAAAGCCTCCTCAGCCCGGCCCGCTGCTGCCTGGTGAACCCCGACAAGACCAAAACCGTCACCCTGGCCTATGCTTGGCTCATCGAGATGTCCCGGCGTCTTCGGGAGAAGTATGGGCTGGCGTAACGGGGGAAAATCGTTCGAGGAGAGGACCGGGGAAGCTTGGCCCCCGGACCCTGCCCCTGTTGCCATGAAAAATCCCAAGACAGGATTGGGGGTGGGAGCCTGGGGGAGGCGGCCAGGACCTCCGGGCCTCAGCCCCCGCTCCCAGCCACCGGATCTATGCCTTCTTGGCAGACGCCGGCCATTGTCCTGAAGGTGCAGGATGTGGGGGAGGCCGACCGCCTGGTGACCTTTCTGACGCCGGAGCGGGGGCCCCTCACAGGAATGGCCAAGCATGCCCGGAAGAGCCGGCGCCGCTTCGCCAACTGCCTGGAGTCCCTGAACCGGGTGGAGTTTTGGCTGTCCAACCGGGCCCGGGGAGAGCTGGAGTTTCTGGAAAAGGGAGAGCTGGTCAACGCCTTTGCGGAGTTGAGAAGGGATTTGCCCCGCCTGGCGGCGGCCGCGGTGCTGGCCGAACTGGCCGGGGAGCTGGCCAGCCCGCCGGAGGGCGCCTCCGGCATCTTCGCGGCGCTGGAGCTGGCCTTGACCCGCTTGGCGGCGGGGGCGGCGCCAGAGTCGCTTTTGGCGGCCGTAGCCGCCCATCTGTTGAAGCTGGGAGGCTATGGCTGGCGGTTGGCAGCCTGCCTGGGATGCGGCCGGGAGCCCGCCCCGCCCATCGAGGTGAGCCTGAGCCGGGGCGGGGTCCTCTGCCGTAGCTGCCAGGCAGGATCGGCCGGCCCGCTGGTTCAGGTAAACCCCGGCACGTTGAAGCTTCTCAGCCTGGCCCAGACGCTGCCGGCGGAGAAATTGACGCGCCTCCTCTTTCCGCCCCGGCAGCTGGAGCAGAGCCTGGCCCTCCTCCGGGGCTTTGTGCGCCATCATTTGCACAGGAACCTGAAATCCTGGGAATTTTTTGACCGCACCCGGGGCCGCCAAGGAAAATCACCTTGAGGTTGAACCAGATCACCCTTCCCCAGGCCGCGGCAGCGGCCGTCGGTGCCGCCTTCGTCCTGCTGCTGGCCTTGGAGTCCCTCCGGCCCCTGAGGAAACCCAAGCGCCTCCGGGCCCGGCGCTGGGCTATCAACCTGGGGATCACCGGCCTGTCGTATCTGGCGGGCACCCTGCTGGTGCGCCCCACGGCCCTGGGGGTGGCGGCTTACTGTCAAAGCAAGCAGGTGGGTTTGCTGGCCCTGGCCCCCCTCCCCTTCTGGGTCCAGCTCGTGGGGGGCTTTCTCTGGATGGACTTGAGCTTTTACTGGTGGCACCGGGCCAACCACATCTACCCCCTGTTGTGGCGCTTCCACAACGTCCACCACGTGGACCCGGATATGGACGTGACCACCTCCTTCCGGTTTCATTTCGGTGAGACGCTGTATTCCACGGTGTTTCGGGTCGTGCAGGTTGGTCTGGCCGGGGTGACGCCTGTAACCTACTTGGTCTATGAGGCGGCTTTCAACCTGTGCACCCTCTTCCACCACAGCAACCTGCGCCTGCCCCTGGGGCTGGAGCGCCTGCTGAACCGGGTTATCGTCACCCCCCGGATGCACGGCCTGCATCATTCGGCGGTGGGACCCGAGACCAACTCCAACTATTCCGTGGTCTTTCGCTGGTGGGACGCGCTCCACCGGACGCTTTGCCTCAACGTCCCCCAGTCCCGGGTGGTCATCGGGGTGCCGGGGTACCTCTTGCCGGCAGACAACCGCTTCTTCACCCTGGTCACCTTGCCCTTCGTCCGGCAGCGGCCATACTGGCGCTGGCCCAGCGGCACGGCCTCCCGGCGCCCGCCGGAGGAAACAACGGTTCCCGGAATGATGGCGGAATAATTTAGGGAACAGTGGCTCCCGGAACCCTGGGGTCGCCCTCAAGGGAAAAGCCGACGTGCCCCGCCGTGCCCGCCAAGGGCAGAGCGGCGGCCGGGGACGCTCCCGCCAGACAATGAGAGGGTCAGGGAGCTGCATACAACTCGCACGGAGGACAGGCAGATGAAGCTCACCGGCAAACGCATCGCCATCCTGGCGGAAAATCTCTACCAGGAGCTGGAAGTCTGGTATCCCCTGCTGCGCTTCCGGGAGGAGGGCGCTGAGGTGATGGTGGTGGGCTCCGGCAGCGCCCAGGTGCACACCAGCAAGCTGGGCTATCCGGTGGAGGTGGACCGCCGGGCCGAGGAAGTGCGGGCCGCCGACATCGACGCGGTCATCATCCCGGGCGGCTATGCCCCCGACATCATGCGGCGCTATCCAGCCATGGTGGCTCTGGTGCGAGAGGCGGCCCAGGCCGGCAAGGTGGTGGCCGCCATCTGCCACGGCGGCTGGATGCTGGCTTCCGCCGAGATAGTCCGGGGTAAGACCGTCACCGCCTTTTTCGCCATCAAGGACGACCTGGTGCATGCCGGCGCCACCTTCGTGGACGTGGAGGTGGCGGTGGACGGCAACCTTATCACCTCCCGCAAACCCGAAGACCTGCCGGCCTTCTGCCGGGCCATCATCGCCGCCCTGTCGGCCTGAAACCGTGGCCGGGGGGTCATCGTTGCCTTCCCCCGGCCCCGCCCCCGCTTCTCATCCGGCCCGGGAGGGCCTGTCCGGGACAGGTCACGGGACAGCCGCGGGCCGCGCTCCGCAAGCATTTTTATTATTCCAATAGAATCAGCATGTTAGTCACTTCCCGCCGCTGGCCGGGAGGTTGCATGCCTCTGGTGGACCAGCTCTCTTCCGGCTCCCATGCCTGCCCAAGGCGTGACAGGTTCGCCGGGGATGCTGGCATCTTGGCTTACGTATCAGGTATAACCTGATTTTAATACCAGGCAATAACTGAAATGGCCTGGATATCCGAGGGAACGGCAGACCATGGCAACCCGAAATGGGCCTGACCCAGCGAGACCCACCGCGGTCAAGGCCCCGGTTTGGGTCACGGCGCCTTCCGGTCCGGGGACCGAAGGAACTATGAGCCCTCAGGAGGATGAAGACCAACTGAACCGCACCCTGGTGGCCGGCCTCATCCTGGAAGTCATGCTGGACGACCTCGGGCTGCCCGCGGACCCCAGGGCGCGCCGCTCCCAAGTGAAAAACCGCCTGAAGGCCGTGCTGGCAAGCCGCCTGGCCGGCCGCCTGCCGCTGAGCGCCTTCCGGTCTCTCACCCGCCGACTGGACGACTGGTTTGAGTGCTTTTATCCGGTGGTGGCCACCGGAGGACCACGTGCAGGGGGGTCCCCATCGGAGGAGGAGGCGGCGGCGCCGGCCTCTTCGCCTTTCCAGGAGGACCTGCTGGAAGCCTCCCTGGGGGAGGTGGAGTCCTGCCTTCCCAAACGGCGGCACCGCAAGATCGACCGCCTGCGGCTCTCCACCTTTATCCGGCGCACCGGGGGCCACTGGTTCCGTCTCAGGGACTTTGAGGCGCACTTTGCCGTGGACCGCAAGACCGCCTGGGAGTACGTCCAGAAATTCATCCAGGCTGGTCTCTTCATCCACAACCAGGGCCGGGCCGCGGCCGCCCGCTACCGTCTGGCCCCTCGCTTTCTGAAGGGCTGAAGGAGGGGGCCAGGGGTCAAAGCCTCCGGCCAGCCTCTCAAAATCACCCCCCCTTCCTCACCCCGTTGGCCCTTTCAGCCGCGGCCTGGTTGTGCTATCATCAGGCCAGCCAGCGCGCCATCACCCCGATGAGGAAATCCCATGGAAAACCTCGAAAGCCTCACCCCCATCTTCCGGCCCCGCTCCGTGGCCGTCATCGGCGCCTCCACGGCGCCGGGGAAGCTCGGTCACGACATCCTGGCCAACCTGAAAAACGGCGGCTTTGCCGGACCCCTCTATCCCATCAACCCCAAGGCCGAGGAAATCCTGGGGTTGAAGGTCTATAAGGCCATCACCGAGACCCCCGAAGCCCCGGACCTGGCGGTGGTGGTCATCCCCGCCAAAATCGTCACCGCCACCTTGGAGCAGTGCGCCGCCCGGGGCGTCAAGGGCGCCATCGTCATCACCGGCGGCTTCGCCGAAGCCGGCCCTGAAGGGGAGCGCCTCCAGGACGAGATGGCCGCGGTCATCCGCAAGACCGGCCTCAGGGTCATCGGACCCAACTGTCAGGGGGTCAACATGCCCCATCACCGGATGTGCGCCTCCTGGCCCCTCATCACCACCCGGGGGAAAATCGCCTTTGCCTCCCAGTCCGGCACGGTGGGGGCCGCCTTTCTGGACCTGGCGGCCGCCGAAAAACTGGGGGTGAGCGCCTTCGTCAGCCTGGGCAACCGGGCGGACGTGGACGAAGCCGAGGTCATCAGCTATTTCAACCAGGACCCCCACACCCAGGTCATCGCCCTTTATCTGGAAGGGGTCAAGCGGCCTTCTTATTTCCTGGACGCCTTGGGCGAGTGCGCCAAACCTCTGGTCATCCTCAAGGCCGGGCGCACAAGACGGGGGGGCGAGGCGGCCAGCTCCCACACCAAATCCCTGGCCGGGGTGGACGCCATTTACGACGCCTTGTTTCAAAAGTATCGGGTTCACCGGGCCGACACCCTGGAGGACCTCTTCGACTACGCCAAGGCTCTGGCCTACCTCACCCCACCCCGGGGCCGCAGCCTGATGGTCACCACCAGCTCCGGGGGAGCGGCGATTTTGGCCATCGACGAGGCCGAGCGCCACGGTCTGGCGACCCCGGAGCCCAGCCCCAGCCTGAAAGCCGCGCTCCGGGAGATGCTCCCGGCCCACTGCGCCGCCGGCAACCCGGTGGACCTCACCGGCGACGTCATCGGCGATGCCGGCCTCTATAAAAAGGTGATGGACGCGGCCAGAAGCGAGTATGACTACCAGATGGTCATCTTCGGCGACCCCATTCCGGGAGCCAGCCGGGTGGTAACTCCCGGGGCCGCAGAGCTGGTGGTCTTCCTGGGGGGCGCCGAGGTGGAGCGGGAAGAGCGGGAGAAATTGTATGACCTTGGCGTGCCCGTGTTTCCCACCCCGGAGCGGGGGGTCAAGGCCCTGGCCCAGTTTCTCCGGTTCGTCCCCACGCCGGTGACCGCGCTGCCTGAGCCCGTGCTCCCCCGGACCTCGGGATTGCGGCTCCTGCCCGCGGGCGAGGCCGCCAAACTGCTCACCGAGGCCGGCATCCCGGTGGCCGCCGCGCCCTTGGCCGCCAGCCCGGAGGAGGCCGTCAATCTGGCCGAGCAGTTCGGCTATCCGGTGGCCCTGAAGGTGGCCTCCCCCGACCTGCCCCACAAAACAGACGTGGGCGGGGTGCAGCTCTACCTCATGAACGCTGAGGAAGTGCGCACCGCCTACCAGGAGATCATGGCCTCGGTGCGGCTGCGGGAGCGGGAGGCCCGGGTGGATGGGGTCACGGTTTCCCTGATGGCGCCCCCCGGCGGCCTGGAGGTCATCCTGGGCGCGGTCACCGACCCCCAGTACGGCCCCACCCTGATGTTCGGTCTGGGCGGCATTTACACCGAAATTTACCGGGATGTGGGGTTTTGCCTGCTCCCGGCCGCTGACGAGGAACTGGACCGTTTGATTGCCGGCCTCAAAGGCTACCCCTTGCTCACCGGCTTCCGGGGCCAGCCCAAACGGGACCTGGCAGCCCTGAAGCAGGCCATGAAGGCCTTGAGCATCTTCGCCCAGAAGCACCCAGAGCTGGACCAGATCGAGATCAACCCGCTGCTTTTGTATGATAAGGGCCTGTTCGGGGTGGATGCCCGGATCTTGTCCAGGATTTAAACACTCGGTCGGGGAAGGAGCCAGGGTCCCAGACTCCGGCCCCTTCTCGTCACGCAGTCTCCTGATCAGCCTTACATGGAAAAATTTGTTCATTCTCTGTGAGCGTCCATGGCCGCCCTTGAGTTTTTCCGTCTGCAAACCCGGGAAGAGGTGCTGGCCCTCTACCCCCGCTTTGCCCCCGTGGCGGTGGAGGAGGTGCCCCTGGGCCGGGCCCGGGGCAGGGTCCTGGCCCGGGGGCTCCCTGCGCCGGAGGATGTCCCCGCCTTTTTTCGGGCCAGCATGGACGGCTTCGCGGTGCGGGCCGTGGACACCTTCGGGGCCACCCCGGGGCTGCCCCAATACCTGGAGGTGGCCGGCGAAGTTCCCATGGGCGCGGCGCCCACCCTGGCGGTGGGGCCGGGTCAGGCGGTGCGCCTCGCCACCGGCGGCATGCTGCCGGAAGGAGCCGACGCGGTGGTCATGGTGGAATACGCTGACGAACTTCCGGACGGCACCCTGGAGGTCCGGCGGCCCGTGGCCCCGGGGGACAACGTCCTGAAGCCCGGCGAAGATGTGCGCTCAGGCGAGGAGCTCTTTTCCGCAGGCCGGCGGCTGCGCCCCCAGGACCTGGGCCTCCTGGCCGCCCTGGGGGTGGAGCGGCTGCCCGTCCATGGCGAGCCTCGGGTGGCGGTCATCTCCAGCGGCAACGAAATCGTGCCCATATCCCAACAGCCGGGCCCCGGTCAGGTGCGGGACGCCAACGCCTATCTCACCGCCGCCCAGGTGGAGGAGGCCGGCGGCTCCCCCACGCTGTGGGGCATCGCCCCCGACGATTTTACGGCCCTGCGCCGGGTGCTGGCCACAGCCTTGGCCGCATCCGACCTCATCGTCATCTCCGGCGGGTCTTCCGTGGGCACCCGGGACTTGACGCTGGCGGCCATCCAGGACCTGCCCGGAGCTCAGGTTCTGGTGCACGGTGTGGCCATCCGCCCCGGAAAGCCCACCATCCTGGCGGACGTGGGGGGCAAGCCCCTCCTGGGCCTTCCCGGCCACCCGGCGTCGGCGGCGGTGGTGATGCACGTCCTGGGCCGCCCGCTTCTGGCCCGCCTCAGCGGCATCGTGGACCCGCCCCCCTCCTGGGGGGGCCGCCTGACCGCCCGCCTTTCCCGGAACCTGGCCGGGGCCAGCGGCCGGGAGGACTTCGTGCGGGTCAACCTGCGCCAGGAGGGAGGAGAACTCTGGGCCGACCCGGTGTTGGGGGCCTCCGGCCTTCTCTCCCCTTTGGTGAAAAGCCACGGCCTGGTGGCCATCCCCCTGGGAGTGGAAGGCCTCTGCCGGGGTGAGCCGGTCATCGTGGAGCTCTTCCACGGCTGACCCCCGACCCGGGGTGCTTCCCTTCGCACAGCCTGACCCAGAGGGCTGGCCCCGGGTTTTGAAAGGCCATTCAGGTAACCACGGTCCGTCTGATATAATCCTTAAAGGCGGATGGAACCGTTGCCCACCGGCCTCTCGGTCACCCTCCTCCTTCCCGCCGGCGGCCTTCCCATTGCAGCAAACCGTGTCGGTCCCGATTTCCGCCGGTGCCAGACCTTAACCGTTTGCGTCTTGAACAGGACATGGCCGTGTTGCACCTTAGCCTCTGGCTTTTCTGCCTGGCTACCCTGGGTGGGGGGAATGTCAACCCCGCTCGCGCTGGCGAGGAACCCATGGTGCGGGTCTACTTTTTCTGGGCCAAAGGCTGCATCCATTGCCTGGAAGAAAAAAAGTTTCTGGCCCGGTTGCAGCAGGACCTCCCCTTTGTGGACCTCGTTGACTTTGAAGTGACCACCTCGGCCGCCCACCGGGATTTGCTCCTGCAAGTCACCCGGCTCTTTCGGGTGGAGCTGGCAGGGGTGCCTTTCACCGTGGTGGGGGACCGCAGTTTTGTGGGCTGGCAGGGGGACAGGGTGACCGGGGCGGCCATTCAACAAGCCCTGGTGGAGGCCAGGAATCGGGGTGGTCCGGATGTGGTCGCGGCGCTTCTGGCCCAGCCGCCCCCGGGGGCGCGGCCTGAAAGGGTCCCGCACCGGCTGGTGGTGCCCCTGCTGGGCGAAATCGATCTGCGGACCTTGTCCCTGGCCACAATCACCCTTCTGATGGGGGCCCTGGACGGCTTCAATCCCTGCGCCATGTGGGCCCTGGTGTTCCTCATCAGCCTGCTGTGGGGCCTGCCTGACCGCCGCCGGCGGTGGGCGCTGGGCAGCGTCTTCATCCTGGGCTCCGGCGTGGTTTATTTCCTGTTCATGGCCGCCTGGCTCAACATCTTCCTGTTTCTGGGGCTGGTGTGGTGGCTCCGGCTGGGCATCGGCGCGGTGGCCCTGGGGGCCGGCACCCTCAACCTCACGGCCCTTTACCGGGACCGGAGCGGCAGTTGCCCCCTGGCAGGGGGAGGGCGCCGGCGGTCGTTCCTGGAGAATATCCAGCGGGCGGTGGAGCGGCAGAGCTTCTGGCTGGCCTTGGGGGGCGTCTTCCTTTTAGGAGTGGCGGTGAACCTGGTGGAACTTTTCTGTTCCCTGGGCTTGCCGGTCATCTACACCCAGATCCTCACCCTCAGCAATCTTCCGGCCTGGCAGTATTATGCCTTTCTGCTGCTGTATATCGCGGTTTTCATGCTGGACGACCTGGTGGTCTTTGTGGTTTCCATGCTTACCCTGGAACATCTGGGCCTGACCCAGAAGTATCAGCGGTTCTCCCATGCCGTGGGGGGGCTGGCGCTTCTGGTTATCGGGGTGGTGCTCATTTTCAAACCGGAATGGCTGAGGTTCTGGTAAGGCAATGGGAATCTTCATTGGAGGTACCCCGCCGCTCCCGCTTCTGCCGCAATCCCCCGGGAGACGCAATGCCGCGGATGTTTCCCCTGGGTCTAGGCCCGCGGACCTGACCTCAAACCTGCCGCCCCCTGACCGCCGGCCAGGCAAGCCAATGACCTGGCGGAAGGGCCTTTGGCCTCTCCGCTTAAGGAGGGCCCCATGAGCCGTATCCTGTACGTGAAAGCCTCTCCCCGCACCGGCCGTTCCCACTCCCTGGCGGTGGCCGAGGCCTTTCTGGAGACTTACCGGCAACGGCACCCCCAGGACGAGATCGAAACCCTGGACCTGTTCGCCGCCGACCTGCCGGCCTTCGACGGCCTGCTGGTCAATGCCAAATACAATATCCTGCACAACCGGCCGCACCCACCGGAGGAAGCTGCGGCCTGGCGCCAGGTGGAAGCCCTGATTCGCCAGTTCATCGCTGCGGATAAATACGTGCTGGCCACGCCCATGTGGAACTTCAGCATCCCCTATCGGCTGAAGCAGTACCTGGACATCATTGTGCAACCCACTTACACCTTCGCCTATGCTCCGGAGACGGGCTACCGGGGCCTGGTCACCGGCAGGCCCATCTTCCTGGCCTGTGCCCGGGGCGGGGCCTACCCGGCCGGGACTCCGGCTGCGGGCTTTGATCTGCAGACCCGGTACCTGGAACTCATTTTGCAGTTTATCGGATTTACCGACCTGCGCCAGGTCATCATCGAACCCACCCTGGAGCAGGGCCCGGAGGTGGCACAGGAAAAGCGGCGCCAAGCCATGGCCCGGGCCCGGGACCTGGCTTGGGAGTTCTAACGGGCGGCCTTCAGGCTCCAGGACGATGCCCGCTACCGGGCCCTCAATGGGCCCCTGAAGAACGACACCTTTTTCAAGCGGGGGGAAGCCATCCGATGGCCCTGTGGGAATGGTGGCCCCGAAGTCCCGGGGAGCCAGCCTCCAGAGGTGTGCCCGTCGTGGCGGCACCCAAGGGCTGCGATGAGCCGCCGGCGGTGAGCTCTATCTGAGCGCCTGGGCTGACCTTTGCCCTCACAACAACCGCACTAGGCAATGCCCCTGGAGGCGGTGGGTTTCCGCCAGGGAGTCTTCCGCCTGCCCGCCGAGGGTTTGGATCAGGCCCCTGACCAATTGTTTTGCTTCATCCAGGCCGGCGGGCCCCAGCTGGCCGGCCCGACGGTTTTCCTGGGAAACCAGGACCACCACCGCCGGCGCGGCCTCCCGAAAGGGGGAGCCGGTCGTTCTCTTCTCCTGAGGGTGGGCCATCTTCTGGCCTTTGACGAGCATTAGCGGGAAGTCAACTTTCATGGCGGCGTCATCACCCCCGGTTTCCGGGCATTGCCTGCCCTGTCCTGCTGATCGCCGGGTGGGAACCGGCACTTTGTTCCCAATCCGCCGGAAGGCGGTGGGTCTTTTGGGGAAAAGACCCGTCTGCAACTTTTTTATCGGCTTTTCCGGCGTTTTTCTTTAAAATCCCGCACAGGCTTAAGGGCAGTACCCCACCTGCCCAGCCCGAAGACCTTGATAGCATTAAGGAAAAAATGGCCATGCTCAGGTTTTTGGCGTTCCTCTTCCTGGCTTATCTGTTGGGCTCCATCCCTACGGGCCTAATGGTGGCCCGGTTTTGGGGAGGCCCGGACCCCCGCCTGGTGGGGAGCGGCAACCCGGGAGCAGCCAACCTTTACCGCACCCTGGGGCCCCAGGCCGGACTTCTGACTCTGGCCGGTGACGCCGGCAAAGGAGTCCTCCCGGTATTGCTGGGATGGTATTACCTGGGGTCCCTGGGAGCCTGGCAGGAGGCCGCGGTGGCGGCGCTGGGGGCCGCGGCGGTGTTGGGCCACATGTTTCCTCTGTGGCTTGGGTTTCGGGGCGGCAAGGGCGTGGCCACCGCCTTCGGCGTGATGGCTTTCCTGACTCCCTGGGCCACGGCCAATTTAGTCGTGGTGTATCTGCTGGCCGTTTACCAGAGCCGCATCTTTTCCGTGGGCTCCCTCATGGTGGCCTGGCTGTTGCCCCTGGCCGTGGGTCTCTTTGCCGAATCCAAGGCCTACCTGCTGTTGGCCGGGGTGTTTTCCGGGCTCATCCTGGTAAAGCACCGGGACAACCTGGAGCGCCTGGTCAAGGGTGAGGAACCCCGCATCTGAGTCGGGCGGCCCGGGGGACGCCAAAACCCTGGCCCCCCTTTAACCTGACGGCGCCGCTTACCGACGGCGCCGAAGTATTCTCTTCCTCATCACCTGATGGAGGCGGCCATGCTGGTAAAAGACTGGATGACGAAAAACCCCATCACCATCACCGATGACACCTCCATGATGAAGGCCATCCACCTCATGAAGCAGAACCGCTTTCGGCGGTTGCCGGTGATCCATGACCAGCAACTGGTGGGGGTGGTGACGGATCGGGATCTGAAGGAGGCCTCCCCCTCCAAGGCCACCACCCTGGATGTGCATGAACTTTACTACCTCCTGGCGGAACTCCAGGTGAAGGATATCATGACCCGCAACCCGGTCACGGTGGGAGAGCATGACACCGTGGAGCATGCGGCGCAAATCATGCTGGAGCAAACCATTTCCGGATTGCCGGTCGTGAACGACCAAGGGGAGCTCACCGGCATCCTCACCCAATCCGATGTCTTCCGGGCCTTCATGCACATCACCGGCATCCAGCAGGGGGGCATTCAATTCGCCGTGCGTCTGGAGGACAAGCCCGGACTCATCAAGGAGGTGGTGGACATCCTGCGCGGCCGGGGGGCCCGCTTTGTCAGCCTCCTCACCTCCTACGCCGCCGCCCAGGAAGGCTACCGGGACGTGTATGTCCGGGTGAAAAACCTGTCTCCGGAGGCGGTGGCCGACGCCAAGGACGAATTGAACCGGCGGTTCCTGCTCCTGCACGTGATCGATTCCAGGGCCTGACCTTCTGCCGGCCGGCCTGGGACGCGTCTCCAGGTGGCGTACCTCCGACAGGGTTCCCCAAGCCGCGCCGGGGCAGTCGCCGGTTTGCCGGTGCACTTAACCTCCGGGCCCCCGCACCGGTCTTATGGTGAGACGGGGGCGAAAGCGTTTTGGAAGGGAGGCCCGGGAGGCCTAAGGCGCCTTGCCTTCCCCGCAGGCTTTCTTTCCACCTTCCCCGAAACCAGGGGAAATCGCCGGGGAGCCTCGCTTGCTTCAAGAATATCTCCAGGGGACGGGACGGGGGGGCGGGGTCCGTGACCTCGTTGGCTTCTCCCCGGGTCTTTCGCCGCTTCCCCAATCTAACCGCCCGATCCTGGCGGAGAATCGAATGGGAAGGCCCAGGCAGGGGCAGCGGCCAACCGATGCGTGAAAGGTCTTTTTTTCGTGATGGCAATGTGATAAAGAACTGAAAGGGTTGGCCAATCAGGGGAAGCGATGCACTATTGCAGCCAGTGTGAGATCATCCATGGGGCGGAGCACCGGTTCTGCCAGCGGTGCGGCCAGCTTCTGCGCCGGGCCCCCGCTGGCCAGACCCCGCCTTGCGCCCGCTGCGGGACGCCTACGGTTCCGGGTCAAAAATTCTGCACCGACTGCGGCCTGCCACTCAAGCTGATGCCGGCGGGCCGTGAAGACGTGCAACCCCAGGCGCGGCCGCCGCTCTTTTATCCCCGGCAGGAGAACCGGTCGGCCCCGCGGCGGCCGCGTTTCGGCCTGACCCTGACCATGGTGGCCTTGGCGGTGGCAGGCCTCCTGCTCTACGGCGGCTACCGCGCCCTCTTCAAGGGGCCCCCGGCGCCGCGCCTGCCGGTCAGTCAGACCCCGCAGGACGACCTCAAGCGGGAAGTGGAACGGCTGGCCGAAAAGATCCGGGCCGCCCATCTGGCCAAGGACATCAACAAATGGCTCACCTGCTACGCCCCCACCTACCCGGACTTGGGGCGTCTGGAGAGCCAAATCCTGGAATTGTGGAAGGGCTACGACGTTAAGGACGTCTCCTACCGCATCTCCGATCTGGAGCGGAAGGGTGAGCGCCAGGCCACCGGCGTCATCGTCTGGAACATCCAACTGTACGACCAACGCACCCATGATTACACCTTGCTCAGGCCGGCTTATCGCGTCACCCTGGAGCGTTATGGGGACGGCTGGAAAATCCAGGAAAGCCGGGAAGAAGGAGCTTCCTGAGGTGAAACGCCCGGCACCGCTCGGCGGTTGGATCCGGCTGGCGGCGGCGTGCTCCCTCCTGGCGGCCGCGGGCTGCCAGCCGTTTATCAAGGAGCAGGCCTACCCGCCACCGCCCCCCCCGGTGGTGGCCCCGCCGCCTCCGCTGGCCCGGCCCACCTTTTATGTCAATGCCTCCCGCCTGAACCTCAGGGCCTGCCCGGGGATGGACTGTCCGAAGATTTATTCCCTGGAGCGCAACGAGGAAGTGGAACAGGTAGGAGAATCGGAGGAGTGGTCCCAGGTGCGGCTCAAACGGGACGGCACCATCGGCTGGGTGGCGACGCGCTTTCTGTCCGCGGTGCCGGTGGCGGCGGAGAAGGCCCCGGTGCCCCTGCCGCCGCCCGTGCCAGCGCTGCCGACCCCGGAAGCCGCCAAGCCGGCTCCGCCGCCACCGGAGCGGCCGGCACTGCCTGAACGCCCGCCCCTCCCGGAGAAGCCCAAACCGGTGCGGCCGGCGGAACCGCCGGCCGGGAAACCGGCCCCCAAACCGGCGGAGGCCGCGGAACCGCAACCGGCCAGGCCCCCGGCGGAAAAGCCGGTTCCGGTCCCCAAGCCGCCGGAGGAGCGGCCGAAACCCGCCCCCGCCCCTGAACCTCCGGCCGAGCAGCCCAAGAAGATCCGCATCATGTAAGGGTGAGGCCACCCCCGGCGGGGGATGGGCGACGAAAGGCAACCCAGGAGCGGTTAGGTTGCGGCCCGGGTTGTCCGGTTTGGAAACCGGGCAGGAAGGCCGGCGGGTGATTTTCTTTGGCCCCTGGCCGCCGGGATGGGTCAATCAGGGAGCAGAAACAGGGTAAAGACGCTCCCCTGGCCAGGAGTGCTCTCCACCCCCACCCGGCCGCCATGAGCCTGGGCGATATGCTTGACAATGGCCAGTCCCAGTCCGGTGCCCCCCACCTTGCGGCTCCGTCCCGGGTCCACCCGGTAGAAGCGCTCGAACAGGCGGGGCAGGTGCTCCTTGGGAATCCCCACCCCCTGATCCCGGATGCGCACCGTTACCCAGCCATCCTCCCGACCCGCCTCCATCCGCACCTCACTGCCTGTCCCGCTGTACTTGATGGCATTGTCGATGAGGTTCACCAGGGCCTGCTCCAGCAAGGGGCCGTTGATGCGGGCCCGCAGGTCCTCAGGGCAGAAGAGGTCCAGGCCAATCTGTTTTTCCCGGGCCCGGGCGGCGCACGCCTGCAGGGCCGCCTGCATCACCGGCTTCAGCCGGCGGCCGTTCAGCATGATCCTGCCCTGCTCTGCCTCCTGTTCGATGCGGGAGAGGCTCAGGAGGTCTTCGATGATCTGGTGCAACCGGTCGGCCTGGCGGCCGATAATCCGCAAAAACTCCGGCGCATGGTGAAGATCGCGATAGGCGCCTTCCAGCAGGGTCTCCACGAAGCCCTTGATGGAGGTGACCGGGGTTTTGAGCTCATGGGAGACGTTGGCTACGAAGTCCCGGCGGGCGTTTTCCAGTCGCCTGAGACGGGTGATGTCATGCACCACGATGAGCACGCCCAGGGCGGTATGTTGGGCATCTCTGAGGGTCGTGCCGTGGGCCTGGAGGAACCGCTCGCCGTCTTCTTCCCGCAACACCACCTCGCCTTCCACCGGCTCGCTCGCCGAGAGGGCTCGGGTGATGAACCACTGCAGGTCGGGGTTGCGCACCACCTCGGTGATGCGGCGGCCCACCAGGTCGGGGGGAAGGTGCAGCAGCTCGGCAGCGGCGCGGTTCAGGGAGATGAGGCGGGCCCGGCTGTCCACCGCCAGAACGCCCTCCACCATGCTGGCCAGCATCGCCTCCTGTTCCTGGCGCTGCCGCAGGATGGTGTTGATGCGCTCATCCAGTTGGCCGGCCATATAATTCAGGGTCTCGACCAGGCTCACCAGTTCCTCCGCGCCCGGCGCGGGCAATTTCCGGCTGAAATCCCCCCGCCCGAAGCGTTCGGCCCCCCGGCGGATTTCCTCCAGGGGCCGGGTCAGGCGCCGGGACAGCCAGAGGCTCAAGCCGCCCCCCATGAGCAGGATAAGCAGGCCTCCCAGGAACACCTGGAGATACACGGCCTTCAGAGGCTGGTCGATGACCGTTGCCGGCAGCGCCGCCCGGGCGGCCCCCACCACCCGACCCTCCTGCCTCACCGGCACCGCCACATAGGTCATGAGCATGTTGAGGGTGGGGCTGATTCGGGTATGCACCCCCACCCCCCCGTCCAGGGCCGCTCGAATCTCTCGGCGGTCCCCATGGTTCTCCATGCTGGAGATGTCCCGTTCCGAGTCGCCCACCACCCGTCCGTCAGCCAGCACCAGGGTCAGGCGGGTGCCGGTTTCCTGGCCCAGGTACTTGAGGAGCCCGTCCAGCCCGGGGTCCTGGGGAGATCCCAGCCTGTCCCGGGCCTGATGCTCCAGAAAGCGGGCCCGGGCCTCTAAGTCCTCCACGGTTTGCCGCAGGTAAAAATGACGCCAGGCCCGGGTGGAGATCCAGGTGGTGGCCGCCACCGCCAGGAGCACCACGGCCAGGTAGGAGAGCATCAGCTGGATAACGAGACGAGGAGGACGCATCGGTTGGCGGCTTGAGCCTTTCCGGCAGCGGCTTCGCCTTATTCTTTGAAGCGGTAACCCACGCCACGCACGGTTTCTACGTAGAGGCCGGCCTCACCCAGTTTTTTCCGGAGGCTCACCACCTGGACGTCCACCGAGCGGTCGCTGACCGGGTAGTCTTCCCCATGCACGCCGCTGACGATCTGGGAGCGGGTGAAGACCCAGCCCGGCCGCCGGGCCAGCAGGTGCAACAGGCGGAACTCGGAAACGGTGAGATCCACCGGTCGGCCATTAACCAGCACCTCATGGCGCCCGGGATGGATGACCAGCTCGTGGATCTGCAATGCCGCGTTCTCGTCCGCCGGGGGGCGCTGGCGCCGGCGCAGCACCGCCCGCACCCGGGCCAGGAGCACCCGGGGACTGAAAGGTTTGGTAATATAATCGTCCGCGCCCAACTCCAGGCCGGTGACGATATCAGGTTCTTCTCCCTTGGCGGTGACCATGATGATGGGCACCCCCCGGGTCTTGGCTTCCTGCTTCAGACGGCGGCAGACTTCCAGACCGTCCAGTCCCGGAAGCATCAGGTCCAGCAGGATGAGGTCGGGGACCCTGGATCTGGCGCTTTTCAGGGCCTCCTCGCCGGAGGTGATGCCCACGAAGCTGTATCCCTCCTTGGAGAGATTATACCGCAACAGTTCCAGAATATCCTCTTCGTCTTCCACTGCGAGGATGGTTTCCCTGGCCATTCCACCTCCGCGTGCCGGCGGATTTTTGTAAACATGCTATACTATTTTTGTATGTTTTCCATGTGAAATTCATTAAATTTTCGTGTGCCCCGGAAACCTCGGCCGCGGGCCTCCCCCGGCTCCGTCCCCCGGGCGGGGGAGCGTCCGGTTCTTTCCTTGCCAAGCCGCAGGGAGCATGGGACAATACTGCGTGGGAGGCCGACGGGCGGCGGAGGAACCGGGGCGTGGCGGTCGCCGCCTGCCCCTGCCCCGCCACCCTGCTCTGGCATGGGCAAGGGCGCCAAACCAACCGTTGAGCCGGAAGAGCGGCGGCCTGCTTTTGGGCTGCTGCCGCCTTTGGCGCCGACCAAGCCTTGCGATGATTGAGAGACTGCCTCCATCCGAAGCGCATCTGCTGGTCTGCGGCGAGGCCATCCCGGCAGTTACCGAACTGGCAGACATCCTGAGCCACGGCGGTTACCGGGTGAGCACCTGCAGTCTGCCCGAGATCCAGGAAACCGTCCGAACCTTAAACCCGGATCTCCTGGTGCTGGCAGTGGGCGCGCCGGCGGTGCAGGGTCTGGTAACCACTCTCAAGCTCGCCCCCGCCAGCCGGCGCCTCCCCTTGGTGGTGGCCCTGCCGGAATTCAGCGAAGTCAGCGCCGCCCAGGTGCTGGGGTGGGGTGCCGACGAATTCCTGGTGCCGCCTTTCCGCCCGGAGGAGGTCCTGGCCCGGGTGGCGGTGCTCCTCAAGCTCAAAGCGGATGAAGAGCTCCTGGTGGGTTCCAAAACCGAATTCGACCGCCTGTTCTCACACCACGCCCAGGCCCTCCTGACTTGCGACCGCCAGGGGACGGTCTGCCGGCTCAATCCAACCCTGAGGCGGGTGTTGGGCTACCCTGAACAGGCGCCGGCCCAGGCCGTGGCCATTCAGGACCTCCTGGATAGCGCCAAAGACCGGGAGCGGTTTGCCCGCCTCATCGCCCGGCCGGGGAACTCCGGCTCCGTCAAGGTGACCTTGCGGAAGAAAACCGGCGAGCCTGTCACCGTGCTGCTTAAGGAGCTCTCCCTCCCTGGTCCCGGGGAGCAGGGGGTGAGTTTTCAGGTGCAGCAGGTGGGGGCCCCCTCCTCCCTCAAACGGGCCCTCAAAGGCTTGGTGGAGCATTTCCTGCCCGCGGCCAAGGATTATTTGGCCCTGCTGTCCATGACCCCCCTCCTGGGGGGACGCTACGAAAAACTGAAGAAATTGGGGCAGGGCAGCTTCGGCGAGGTCTGGCTGGTGGCCGACACCGAGGCGGTGGGGGAGGAGCGCCGCCTGGTGGCCAAGATTCCATACAGCAAGGCGGCCAACGCCAAGTTCCGCAAGGAGGCGGCCATCTGCCGGAAATTGGCTCCCCATCCCGGCATTATCCGGTTGGAGGAGGTACTGGAGGACGACGGCAAGGTTATTCTCATCCAGGAGTATGTGGCCGGCCCCACCCTGGACGATCTGCTCCAGCAAGAGCTGCCCGAGCCCCAGGTGGAGAGCATCGTTTTGCAGCTCATTGACGTGGTGGCCCACGCCCACCGGCACCGCATCATGCATCGGGACATCAAACCGGGGAACATCATCATCCGTGAGGACGGCCGACTCAAACTGCTGGACTACGGCGCTGCCAAGATCCTCAAGGAAAAGGATATCAGCGCCACCATGGTGGGCTCCCGGCCCTTTATGGCCCCGGAGCAGATCATGGGGGAGAGCGAACGGCGAAGCGACATCTGGGCCATCGGCGTCATCATGTATTTGCTTTACACCGGGGAGTTGCCGTTTTACAGCGAAAACGAGAAATTCCTCATCGACCTGATCCTGGAGCAGGAACCTGTGTCCCCCCGGGAGCTCAACCCTGGGATCCCGCCGGCACTTGAGGCCATCATCCTCAAGTGCTTGAAAAAAGATCCCGCCCAGCGTTACCCCAGCGCCCTGGCTTTAAAGGCCGACCTCATGCAGCATTTCCCGGAGTTCGGCTGGCAAAGCAGCCGCCCACCGGCATGGACCCACTGACCCACGTGGCCGCCGGGGTGTGCCTTTCCCGTTTGGTGGCCGCCCCCTCCCCCCGCTGGGCGGCCTTGGCGGCGGCGGGTTTCGCCCTGCTCCCTGACCTGGACGTTTTCCTCATCCTGTTCGATCACGTCAGCTATCTCCGGCATCACCGGGGCCTCAGCCATTCCCTCCTGATCCAGCCGGGGTTTGCCCTGCTGGGAGGCCTGCTGGCTTGGCGCCTGGGAGGCCGCCGGTGGCTCCGGCCCATGTTCCTGCTGGGACTCGCAGTGCTGGCCAGCCACCTGCTGCTGGACACCGCCACCTCCTACGGCACGCAGCTTCTCAGTCCCCTCAGCCGCCGGAAATTCACCCTGGACCTGCTGTTCATCATTGACCCCTGGCTCACCCTGATGCTCCTCCCTGGCGTGGCGGCGGCCGCGCGGCGGCAGGCGCCTCGGGAGTTAACCGCCCTCTCCCTGGGGCTGTCCGCTGGGTTACTGCTGGTGTGCGGGTTTTATCACCATGAGGCTCTAAAGCTGGCCCGACAGATAGGGGGACCTGAGGCGGTCAAAATCGCAGCCTTGCCCCAGCCCTTTTCCTGGCGACGCTGGCACCTGCTGACCGACTCCCCGGCGGGATTGCGGGAGGCTTTTGTGGAGCTCCCCTGGCTGCCTGGGAAAGACCGACCTGGCCTGGGGCCCCATGCCCAGGTGAGCCCGCTGCCGGCCTCCGAACCCCGCACCCCCGAGGTAGCCTTTGGGCCGCCTGGGGAACTGGTGGTGGTTCACTGGCCTCACCGCACCCTGGGGGTGGAATTATCGTCCCAGGCGGCCGGTTTTCTGGAACTATTCCAGGAGTTCGCCCGCTTCCCCCACCTTGCCGCGGCGGCGCGCCACCATGGCCGGGTCAGCGCCACCTGGGTGGACCTGCGCTTCAGTTTCCCGGGACAGGCGTTTCCCTTCGCCCTCACCCTGGATCTGGACCAGCAGGGAGGCCTGGTGGCTTGGGACTGGGGAGGGGGCCGCCGCTGGCGCGTTTTTTCCCAGCCCCGGGCTGCAGGCCGGACGGAGGCGACGCCCCGGTCTGGCTTGGGCACTCAGTTATGGGAAAATGAAGTGAGGGGGTCTTGCAATCTGCATAGAAGTAATTACTATTTTCCAGGAATTTATCTTGATATTTGGAGGAATCATGCCAGACGATATCCTGGAAAAAGGCGCTATCCTGCAAAGGGATAAAGAAACCTATGCCATCGCCCCCCATATCCCGGGGGGCATCATCACGGACTTCAACCTGTTGCGAAAAATGGCCGACGTGGCCGAAAAATACGGGGCCAAGGCCATTAAGCTCACCAGCGCCGAGCGCTTCGCCCTGGTGGGGCTGAAGGTGGACCAGTTGGACGAGGTCTGGCGGGAACTGGGGTTGGTGCCCGGTGCGGCCATCGGCCTGTGCGTCCGTTCCATCAAGATCTGCCCCGGCACCACCTTCTGCCGCTTGGGGCAGCAGGACGCGGTGGGCGTAGGGCTCAAGCTGGACGAGAAATACCACGGCATGGAATTGCCTTACAAATTCAAGATCGGCGTCTCCGGCTGCCCCAACAACTGCTCCGAGTCCTCCATCAAGGACGTGGGGTTGGTGGGCATGGCCAAGGGCTGGCGGGTGCTGGCCGGCGGCTTTGTCTCCGGCCTCAAACCGCGTCTGGCGGATGTTGTCGCCCAGGGACTGAATGACCAGGAGGCCATGGCCCTGGTGGAGCGGGTGTTGGACTGGTACCGGGCCAAAGGCAAGCCCAAGCGCTTGGGCCGGGTCATCGACGAGGTGGGCCTGGAAGCCTTCATGACCGACCTGGGACTGCCCACGGCGCAGTAACGCCTTCAGGAGAAGGGGCCAGAGGCGGCAGGCCTTTGCCCCTCCCCAGTTTCTGAAGCTTGTCAACACGGTTCCGGCTGGTCGAGGCCCGAAGCCTGGCTTGGCCTGCACCTGAGCCAGTGGGGGGGAGCGGGTCGGGACTTCAGTCCCCGCCTCCCCCCAACCACTATCCCCCTTTCCCTCCCTGCCCCCGGCCATATTCCTGTTGACCAGGCGCACCGTTCTGTGGTAATTTTCACGAATTGATTCCCACAGAAACAAAGGCTCCTCCATGATTTACGACATCGCTGCGGAAACCCAACCCCGGGAAGAGCTGGAGGCCTTGCAGTTACGCCGTCTCAAAGCGCTGGTGGAACGGGTCTACCATTTGGTGCCCTTTTACCGCCGCAAGATGGACGACATCAAGGTAACGCCCCAGGACATCAGGAGCCTGGCGGACCTCCAACTGCTTCCCTTTACCACCAAGCAGGACATCCGGGACAACTACCCCTTCGGGATGTTTGCCGTGCCCATGGAGCAGATCGTGCGCATCCACGCTTCTTCGGGCACCACCGGCAAACCCACCCCGGTGGCCTACACCCACCGGGACCTGGACATCTGGGCGGAGCTGATGGCCCGGGTCCTGGCCGCGGCCGGGGTCCATCGGGGGGATATCGTCCACATCGCTTACGGCTATGGGCTCTTTACCGGAGGGCTGGGCTTTCACTACGGCGTGGAGCGCCTGGGGGCCGCGGTCATCCCGGTCTCGGGCGGCCAGACCCGTCGCCAGGTCATGCTCATCCAGGATTTTGGGCCCACGGTGCTGTGCTGCACCCCCTCTTTCGCCCTCTATCTGGCGGAAGTGGCCCAGGAGATGGGGGTTAACTTCAAGGAGACCAAACTCCGGGTGGGCATTTTCGGGGCTGAACCCTGGAGCGAGGCCATGCGTAATGAAATCGAAGCCCGGCTGCACCTGGACGCCCTGGACATCTACGGCCTCTCGGAGATCATCGGCCCCGGCGTGGCGGTGGAGTGCATCGAAGCCAAGCACGGGCTGCATATTTTTGAAGATCACTTCCTCCCGGAGATCATCGACCCCAACACCCTGGAGCGCCTGGAGCCCGGCGATCTGGGGGAGTTGGTCATCACCACCCTCACCAAGGAGGCCTTCCCCCTGTTGCGCTACCGCACCCGGGACGTCACCTCCCTGGATTACGCGCCCTGCAAGTGCGGCCGCACCATCGGGCGCATCCAGCGCCTCAAGGGCCGCAGCGACGACATGCTCATCATCCGGGGGGTGAACGTCTTTCCCTCTCAGATCGAGTCGGTGCTCATGGAGATTCCGGGGGTGGCCCCCCACTACCAGATCATCGTGGACCGCGTCGGCGCCCTGGACACCCTGGAGGTGGCGGTGGAAGTGGACGAAGCCACCTTCTCCGATGAGGTCAAGGAGATGCAGTCCCTGGCCAAGCGCATCGAAAGCCGCATCAAGGACTACCTCACCGTTTCGGTGAAGGTCAAACTGGTGGAACCCCGCTCCATCCCGAGGAGCGAAGGCAAAGCCCAGCGGGTCATCGACAAGCGCAAGCAATAAAGCCACAGGGAGTTTCCCGTTTTGGGCCGGGCATAATCCATCGTTAAGGCGGCCCTTCCGGGCGCCGCGCCGGCCCAGGCGGGCTTGGGGCCGCGCCGGTGGATTTTCCTGGCGCCGGCGAGCATCTGCGGCTCAGAGGCAACGATCTAGCCATCGGAGCGTCAAGCTCTGCAGCCAGATCAGGGGAGATAAAGGCTCATGAAAGTGGAGCAGATTTCAGTCTTTCTGGAGAACAAGGCGGGGCGCCTGGCCGAAGTCACCCGGGTGCTGGGGGAAGCCGGCATCAACATCCGGGCCCTGTCCCTGGCGGATACCACCGATTTCGGTATCCTCCGGCTCATTGTGGATAACTACTCCCTGGCCCGGGAGGTCCTCAAGTCCAGGGGCTTCACCGTGGGCAAGACCGAGGTGGTGGCCATCGAGGTTCCGGACCGCCCCGGCGGGCTGGCCTCAGTGTTGGCCATCCTGGCCCAAGCCGGCATCAACGTGGAATATATGTACGCCTTCGTGCAGCACAGCGGCAAGAACGCGGTGATCATCTTCCGCTTCGACAATCTGGACGAGGCCATCAGCATTTTGCAAAAAGAAGGCATCCACATCTACACGGGTGAAGAGGTGTATAAGTTATAGGCGGTCGGCAGCGAGCGGTGAGAAACAGCGAGCCCCGAGTCAGGGCCTGGGCGTTGTCATCATGAACGAAACGGCAGAAGGCGCCGGCTGACTCCTGCGGCTCCAGGAAAGATTCGGAGAATCGTCAGGCGGGCAATGGCACCCGGCGGCCATGATTCTGGCTGACCATAAAATTTTCTAAGCTGACGGTCGGCGGCCGACAGCTTTCAAGGAGGCGACCATGAAAGGGAAACCGGCGTTGCTCATCCTGGCTCTGCTGCTCACGGTCCTCATGACGGGCGTCAGCCCGGCCCAGGACCCTAAAGGACCTTACGTGGTGGGGGGGATCTTCTCCATCACCGGGCCCGCCTCTTATCTGGGAGAGCCGGAACGAAACACCCTGCAGATGCTCATCGACGAGTACAACACCAAGGGCGGCATCAGGGGCCGGCCGTTCAAGGTGGTCATCTACGATGATGAGGGCGACGTTACCAAGGCCCGGCTCCACGCCGAAAAGCTCATCCAGAAGGACAAGGCCATGGCGGTCATCGGCCCCAGCCTGACTCACACCTCCATGGCGGTCCTGCCCATCACCCAAAAAGCCAAGGTGCCGCTCATCTCCTGTGCGGCAGGGATCGAGATCACCTCTCCGGCGGCGGAACGGCAGTGGGTTTTTAAAACCGCCCAGACCGACGCCATGGCGGTGAACCGCATCTACCAGTACCTGAAAAAGCAAAATCTCAACAAGGTGGCCATCCTCACGGTCTCCACCGGCTTCGGGGTCTCCGGCAAGAAGCAGCTCACCGAGCAGGCGCCGCAGTTCGGCATCCAGGTGGTGGCCGACGAGGTTTTCGGGGAGAAAGACACCGACATGACCCCCCAGCTCACCAAGATCCGGGGCACTGCGGCTCAGGCGGTGATCTGCTGGGGCACCGGCCCGGCGCCGGCCCTGGTGGCCAAGAACCTGAAGCAGCTGGGCCTCACCCTGCCCCTGATCCAGAGCCACGGGGCCGCGTCTAAGAAGTTCATCGAGCTGGCCGGGGACGCGGCGGACGGGATTCTGCTGCCCGCGGGCAAGCTGGTGGTCTATAAGAATCTGCCCGATTCCGACCCGCAGAAGGCGGTGCTCAAGGCCTATGATGAAAAATACCAGGCCAAGTTCAACTCGCCGGCCTCCAGCTTCGGCGGCTATGCCTACGACGCCATGAAGATGCTGGCCCAGGCCGTTGAGCAGGCAGGCACCGACCCGGAAAAGCTCCGGGCCGCCCTGGAAGGCACCAAGAACTACGTGGGCGTCAGCGGCGTCTTCAACATGAGCCCCGAAGACCACAACGGCCTGACCCCTGCGGCCTTCGTCATGGTGAAAATCGACAAGGGCGAGTTCAAGCTGGTGGAGTGAACGTGTTTTCAGCGGTCAGTGATCAGTGGTCGGTAGCCCAGGGCCATGGCCTCGCGGCACTGACCACTGAGCGTTGCCAATTTCTTTTCTTCTCAGCGTCCGGCCGACTGACAAAGAACCTGCTTTAGTTCTCTGGATAGTCTTGGCCAGTTCAACTCTGGCAGCTGGCCACTGACTACTGGCAGCTTTATTTTGGAAACCCTGGCGGCGCTCTTCCAATATCTCATTTCAGGCCTGACCAACGGGGCCATCTACGCCCTCATCGCCCTGGGTTTCGGCATCATTTTTAACGCCACCCACATCATCAACTTCGCCCAGGGCGAGTTCGTCATGTTGGGGGCTCTGGCGGCCATCAGCCTGTACCAGGCCTTTCCTTCGCTACCGGTGTCCTTTCTGGGCGGCGTGGCCGGGGTAACCCTCATGGGCCTGGTCTTTGAGCGCCTGACCCTGCGGCCCGTCAAAGACCGGGCCCCGCTCCCCCTCATTATCATCACGGTGGGGGGGGCGGTGTTCATTAAGGGGCTGGCCATGCTCTTTTGGGGCAAGGAGGCCTACAACCTGCCGCCCTTCACTGGGGCCACCCCGCTGCATTTGGGCCCGGCCACGGTGCTGCCCCAAAATCTTTGGGTCCTCGGGGTGGGAGCGTTGTTGGTCGCGGCCCTGGAGGCCTTTTTCCGCCTGACCCTGGCGGGCAAGGCCATGCGGGCCTGCGCCTATAACCCCGTAGCCGCCCGTCTTGTAGGCATCCCCGCCGTCCGCATGGTGCAGTTGTCTTTCGGGCTCTCCGCCGCCTTGGGCGCGGCCGGCGGCATCCTCATTGCGCCTTTGACGCTGGGGGTCTACGACATGGGCACCATGTTGGGGCTTAAGGGCTTCTCTGCCGCCATCCTGGGGGGCCTGGGGAGCAGCTTGGGCGGCGTGCTGGGGGGGTTGGTGCTGGGCGTGGCCGAGTCCCTGGCCAGCGGCCTCATCTCGTCGGGGTACCGGGACGCGGTGGCCTTTCTCATCCTCCTTTTGGTGCTGTTTCTCAGGCCACAGGGCCTCCTGGGGGGCAAGGCATGAGGAGCCGGCGGGGCTTTCTCCCTTGGGTCCTGTTGGCCACGGTGCTCTTCCTCCTGCCTTTGGCCTTGAGCAACGATTACTACCTGTCCCTGCTCAACTTCATCGGTATCCACACCATCCTGGTGGTGGGTTTGAACCTTCTCATGGGCTACGCCGGCCAGATTTCTTTGGGCCACGCGGCCTTCTTCGGGCTGGGAGCGTACACTTCCGGCATTCTCACGGCCACCTACGGCGTCAACCCCTGGCTGGCCTTGGCGGCGGGGCTGGCGCTCTCCGGCCTCCTGGCGGTGCTCATCGGCGTGCCCGCCCTGAAGCTCCGGGGTTACTATCTGGCCATGGCCACCCTGGGGTTCGGGGTCATCGTCTATATCGTGTTCGTACAGGCGCAACGCTGGACCGGCGGGCCTTCAGGGCTGGCGGGCATTCCCTCCTTGGCCTTTGCGGGCTTGGCGTTCAACACCCCGCAGCGCCTTTATTACCTCACCTGGACCACAGTGGCGGGCATTTTGGCGTTGAGCGCCGGCCTGGTGGACTCCCGCTTCGGCCGGGCGCTGCGGGCCCTGCACGACAGCGAGCCCGGGGCCGAGTCCATAGGGATCAACACCCAGCGCGCCAAACTCCTCATCTTTGTCTGGAGCGCCCTGTATGCCTCTCTGGCCGGCAGCCTTTATGCCCACACCCTGAATTTCATCGCGCCCTCGTCTTTTGACATCATGTTTTCCATCAAATTGGTCACCATGGTGGTGGTGGGGGGCATGGCCAGCATCTGGGGGTCGCTTTTGGGTGCCGGGGTGCTCACCGTGTTGCCGGAAATCCTCACGGTGTTCCACGATTTCGAGGTGGTGATCTTCGGGGCCATCCTCATGCTGGTGATGATCTTTCTGCCCCGGGGGCTGCTTCGGGGTTTGCTGGACCTGAGAGAGCTGCGGCGATTCCGCCGGGAAGGCGGGGTGTCCTCTGGCTGAGGCGGTTCTGCTGGAGTTGGACGGGGTGGGCATCTCTTTCGGCGGCCTCAAGGCCCTGGATGGGATCAGTGTCAGCGTGGCGCCGGAATCCATCACGGCGATCATCGGCCCCAACGGCGCCGGCAAGACCACCCTGTTTCATCTGATCAGTGGCTTTCTAACGCCTGATGCCGGCCGCATCCTTTTCCAGGGCCGGGAGATTCAGGGGCGCCTGGCCCATGCCGTGGCTGCGTTGGGCATCGCCCGCACCTTCCAGTTGGTGCAGCTGTTCGACCACATGACGGTGCTGGAAAACGTCATGGTGGGCCGCCACCGCTTGACCCGGGCGGGAATCCTGGCCGGCGCCCTGCACCTCCCCTGGACCAGGAAGGAGGAAGCCCACATCCGGGAGCAGGCCCTGGCGGCCCTGGAATTTGTGGGCCTGGCAAGCCGGGCGAACCTGCCTGCCGCATACCTCCCCCTGGGCCTTAAACGCCTCTTGGAGATTGCCCGGGCCCTGGCTGCTGAGCCCACCCTGCTGCTCCTGGACGAACCGGCCTCAGGACTGGACCAGGCCGAGACCGAGCGCCTGGGGGAGATGATCCTGACTCTGAAAGACAAGGGCATCACCGTCCTGTTGGTGGAGCACGACATGAGCCTCACCATGGAGGTGGCCGACGACATCGCGGTCTTGAATTACGGCAGGCTCATCGCCCAAGGCCCCCCCCGGGCCATTCAGAGGCACCCGGAGGTCATCGCCGCCTACCTGGGGACGGACTGGCAGGGAAGCGGTGGCCAGTAGTCATTAGCCAGTAGTCAGTTTATGGGGTGACATTGTGACTCGATCTTATCGTGATCTGGTTACCTGGCAAAAAGCTATAGGCATGGTTACTGAAATTTACCGGGTGACCCAGAAATTTTTAAAATACGAATTGTTGAGCCCAACCGGCCAGTTGAGAAGGTAGCAAGCTCCATTCTCTCTAATATTGCCGAAGGGCAGGGTCGGCTTTCCCAAAAGGAATTTTGACATTTCTTAGGGCAAGCCAGGGGTTCTTGGGCTGAATTGGAAACGCAATTGGTTATTGCCTATAACCTCGGGTATCTTAAGGATATTGATAAATCCAGCTTACTGAATGGTTTGGCAGAATTAGGACGCATGTTAAATGGCCTTATCTCTTCAACAGAAAGACCACGATTTAATGATTACTGACTACTGACTACTGGCTACTGACTACTGATGCTCCGCATCCGCAACCTCTATGCCTACCACGGCCCGGTCACGGCGCTCTCCGGCGTCACCCTGCACGTTAGGGAAGGCGAGATCGTGGCCTTGATCGGGGCCAACGGCGCGGGCAAGACCACCCTGCTGAACGCCGTGGCCGGGCTGGTGCGCCGGGAGGGCGAAATCACCTCCCAGGGGCGCTCCCTCATGGCTGCCTCTCCGGAGGAGTTGGTCTCCCTGGGGGTGGCTCTGGTGCCCGAAGGCCGCCAGCTCTTTGCGCCCATGAGTGTGGCCGACAACCTGGCGCTGGGGGCTTACCGCCGCCACCGCCGGGAAAGCAAAGACGCCATCGTCCAGAGCCTGGAGCAGGTATTTCGCCTGTTTCCCCGCCTGAAAGAGCGCTTGGAACAGCGAGCCGGCACCATGAGCGGCGGCGAGCAGCAGATGCTGGCCATCGCGCGGGCCCTTATGGCCCGGCCCAGGCTCCTGCTTTTGGATGAGCCCTCCCTGGGCCTGGCGCCCATCGTGGTGGAAGCCATCATGGCCGCGTTGGCCCGACTCCGGGACGAGGGCCTCACCGTGCTCTTGGTGGAGCAGAATGCCCGGGCGGCGCTCAAGATCGCCGACCGGGCTTACGTGTTGGAAACCGGCCGCATCATCCTGAGCGGGGCGGCTGCCGACCTGCTGGCTGACCGCCAGGTGACCCGGGCCTACCTGGGGCGGGATTACAAGGAATTCACCGAAGGGAGGTAAGGCCCGTGCCCGAACTGGTACCCGAGGCCATGGACGCGCAGGAGCTGGAGCTGTTGCAATTGGAGCGCCTCCAGAGCATTCTCACCCGGGCCTACCGCCAGGTGAAGTTCTACCGCCGCCAATTCGATGCGGCAGGGGTCAGGCCGGAGGAGGTGAAAAGCCTGGCCGACTTGTCCCGGCTACCCTTCACCACCCGGGAGGACCTTTCGGAAAACTACCCCTACGGGCTCTTCGCCGTGCCCCTGCGGGAGATCGTCCGCATCGTCTCTTCCCCCGGCACCACAGAGCAGCCCCTGGTGGTGGGCTACACCGCGGCGGATGTCCGCCTCTGGCTGGAGCTGCTGGCCCGCCTCTACCGGGCTGCGGGGGTGACCCGGGAGGACATCGTGCAACTCATCATCCCCCCGGGGCTGGCCAACTGGCGTCGCGACCTCCAGGCCGGGGCTGAATATCTGGGAGCTTCCGTGATCCCCGCGGCCACCCTCAATTTCGCCAAGGAACTCATGGTCATGCGGGACTACAAGACTTCGGTGCTGGTAACCACTCCACCCCTGGCCCGGCATCTCTTGACCGTCATGGCCTCCATGGAGATGAGCCCGGCGGAGCTCAGCCTGAAGCGGGCCCTGCTGGTGGCCGCGCCCCTGCCCGCCGCGGTGCGCCGGGAGATCGCCGAGGCTCTGGGAATCAAAATCTCCCGGGCCTACGGCATCACCGAGGTCATGGGACCGGGGCTGGCCTTCTCCTGCGAGGCCGAGGCGGGCTTCCACTTCAACGCCGACCACTTCTACCCTGAAGTGGTGGACCCGGACAGCGGCCGGCCCCTCCCCCCCGGCGAGGAAGGCGAGCTGGTCATTACCACCCTCTCCACCGTGGCCTTCCCCCTGGTGCGCTTCAAGAGCGGCGACCGCACCTCGTTGGTGGCGGAGCCTTGCCCCTGCGGGCGCACCCTGCCCCGCCTCACCGGCATCCTGGGGCGGGTGGACGCCATCTGCTCGGTGGGGGGCATCAAGGTGCACCCGGAGCATCTGAGGCGGCTCCTCCGGGACTGCCTGGGGGGGCACCTCCCCCGCCACTCCTGGCAGGTGGCCCAGGAGGACGGCCTGGAGGTCCTGGACATCGAGATCACCCTGGACGAGATCCTGTTCTCTGATGAGGTGAAAGCCTTGGAGGGCCTGGGCCGCAGGGTGAGGAGACACTTGCAGGATCATTTGGGGATCACTGCCCGCTTACGGTTGCGGGAGATCGGCGAACCGTCATTAAAATCTCAGGAGGAGAGTCTATGAACAGGTGGCATAAGGCTTCTTTCCTTACCCTGGCCCTGGTCTTTTTGACCGTCTCCCTGACCCTGGCCGCAGACCCGGTGAAGATCGGCTCGGTCCTGCGCCTGTCCATCGGCGCGGAGCACGGCATTCCGGCCAAGCGGGGAGTGCAGATGGCGGTGGACGAGTTCAACGCCGCCGGGGGCCTCAAGGGCCAAAACGTCGAGGTCATTTTCGAGGACGAAAAGGACTCCCCCACCGCCGCGGTGAACGCGGTGCAGAAACTGGTGAACGTGGACAAGGTCCAGGCCCTGGTGGGGCCCATGACCTCGGGCGGGACCCTGGCCGCGTTCAAGAGCGCCGACGAGGCCAAGGTGGTCTTCATCACCCCCACCGCCACCTCCCCCAAGATCAGCGGCGCCAGCCCTTATCTCTACCGGGGTTGCACCCGCATCGACGCCCAGTCCAAGGTCATGACCGAGTACATCGCCGCCAAACTGAAGCCCAAGACCGCGGCCATCCTCTTCAGCAACGAGCCCTACGGCAAGGGCTGCTCCGAGGTCTTTGGCAGGGACTTCGAGGCCAAGGGCATCAAGGTGGTGGCCACCGAGTCCTTCATGCGGGGCTCCCGGGACTTCAAGGCCCAGCTCACCAACATCAAGGCCGCCAACCCGGATATCATCTTCATCCCCGGCTATACCCCGGAGACTGCGCCCGCTGCCGCCCAGGCCCGGAGCCTGGGTCTGAACCAGAAGATCATCGGGGTATACGGCGACATGGACCCGGAATACGCCAAGCTGGCCGGCAAGGCCGCCGAGGGTCACCTCATCAACGGCGAATATGACGAAAACTACAACACCCCCAAAAACCAGAAATTCCGGGAGAATTACTACAAGCAGGCGGAAGCCAATAAGGAGCCGGTGAACATCATGTTCGCCGCCCTGACCTACGACGCGGCCAGCCTGGTGCTGGAAGGCATGAAGAAAAACGGCCCCACCAGCGAGGGCGTCAAGAAGTTCCTGGATGAGATGAAGGACTTCGACGGCGTCACCGGCAAGCTCTCCTTTAACCAGGAGCGGGACGTGGTACGCAGCGGCGTGGCCGGCGGTGGCGTCTACCTCTTCGAAATCAAGGATGGCAAATACGTGAAGGTGCAGTAGGGCGGCAGGAAAGAAGAGGTGAGGGAGGGGGCAAAGGGGCGGGGGCCCCTTTCCCCCTCCCCCACACCCCCTCCCCCAATCCCTTAGGTCTTGGCATTGCTGCAGGTGAGGCCATCGGCCTCCCCTGCGGCAAGCATACGCGGGTGGGGAGGGCAGGGGCTTCGAAGCCCTTGGCCCTCCCCCCACCAAACCGAAGGTTTCTCGGGCGGCTGTTTGCAGCCGCCCGAAATTTTTAGGCTTTTTCCACCAAAATGACTTTGTGGTTGATGAGATTGAGGCTCTGGATGACGGCCTTGACCACCTTCTGTTCGCCGAAGATGCTCACCAGGCGAAGGTGGTCGCCCTCCGGCTCGATGACGTCCACGTCGGCCAGCAGCAGTTCTTCCTGACCGTTTCGGATGATATAGGCAGCGGCTTCACACATCTTGGCTCAACTCCTTGAGGCGTTCGCTGACGATTTTTTCCACCAGATGGGGTAAGGGTTCTGGGGACAAGCCCACAATTTCCACTTTTTCCTGGCTCAGGGGGAGCAACAGTTTGGGGACCGGGGCCGAGGCGATGGCCTCCGCCATCCGGGGGGTGAGTTCCCCCATCATGGCGTTGGCCAGGACAATGGACAGCGGCCCCACAATCACGTCCGCAGTGGGCGCGGTGCGGACGATGGCGTTTTCCCCGCTGGCCCCCCGGTTGGCCCGGGCTTTCATCATCTGGGCGGTGGCCACGGCGTTGGTGCCCAGGGCGATGACCTCATGCTTCTCGCCGTAGACCTCTTTCAGCCGTTTGATGATGGCGGCCCCGATGCCGCCGCCCTGACCGTCGATGACACAGATGCGCATGAGGAAGCACTTTCAGGGAAGTCCGAATTTTTTCCGGAGCATTTGGTACACAAAGGGCGGCACCATCTCCTGGATGTCGCCGCCATGCACGGCAGCCTCCTTCAGGATGCTGGAACTGAGGAACACCCACCTGAGCCCGGTCATGAGGAAGACCGTTTCGACTTCCGGTTCCAGGCGCCGGTTCATCATGGCCATCTGGAATTCGTACTCGAAATCGGTGACCGCCCTGAGGCCCCGAAGCACCACCCGGGCCTCAATCCTCTTGCAGTAATCCATGAGCAGCCCGTCGAAGGTGTCGATGGTGACGCCCGGGAAATCCTTTAGGGCCATGCGCAGCATTTCGGCCCGCTCTTCCAGGGTGAACAGGGGTCTTTTGCCGGGGTTCTTGGCCACTGCCACGATGATGCGGTCAAAGATCTTCAGACCCCGCTGAATCAGGTCCACATGGCCGTTGGTGATGGGGTCGAAGGTCCCCGGATACACCGCCAGATCGGGCATGAGCTTCGGTGCTCCTCAAATTGGCATGATTTCTGTGCTGCGGTAAAAAGCCACCTGGGTGTCGCCGTACTGTCGCAGGTCCGCCAGCTCAAGGCACCCGACTACAGGCGGCGACGGTTCCCGCCGGCAGAGCTCTGCCACCACCCAGGCGGAGGCATTAATGATGCCGCTGTTGTGCAGAAGTTCCAGGGTGGCAGCCGCCAGTCCCCGCCCGTACGGGGGGTCCAGGAAGATGAGCTCGAACCGTTCCCCTGCCGCCTTCAGCCGTTTCAGAGCCGCCTGCACCGGGGCGGGAATGATGCGCACCCGGTCGGCCACCCCCAGGATGGCCACGTTGCGCCTCAGCACCACCAAGACGGCGGGCTCCTCCTCCACCAGCACCGCTGACGCGGCCCCCCGGCTGAGGGCTTCCAGGGCCAAGGCCCCGGTGCCGGCAAAGAGGTCCAACACCCGGGTCCCCGCCACCGCCTCTCCCAGGATGCTGAAGATGGCCTCCCGCACCTTGTCGCTGGTGGGGCGGATGCCGCCTCTCACCGGGGCCAGGCGGCGGCCTTTGAACCGACCGGCGATGATGCGCATGGGAGTTCCGGGTTTCGGGTTTTCCAGTTTAGGGCTTAACAAAACCTCTTTACCTAAAAGATGGTATCCAATAAGGCTGGCAAGGCGAACCAGTTTCCACGCGAGACCTTAAACTCAGCATTCGAAATTTACCGCAGATAATCCCTGATTAAGATCTCGGCAATCTGCACGGCGTTGGTGGCCGCGCCCTTGCGGATGTTGTCCGCCACCACCCAGAGGTTGAGGCCGTTTTTGATGGAAAAATCCTCCCGGATGCGGCCCACCAGGGTGAGGTCCTGTCCCGCCGCGTCCAAGGGCATGGGGTACTGATTTTTAGCGGGGTCGTCCACCACCTTCACTCCCGGCGCCTGGGACAGGATGGCCCGGGCCTCCGCCGGCGTCAACTTGCGCTCGGTCTCCAGGTTCACCGCCTCGGAGTGCCCGTAAAAGACCGGCACCCGGACCGTGGTGGCCGTCACTTCAATGCTGTCGTCCCCCATGATCTTCTTGGTCTCGTGCACCATTTTCATTTCTTCCTTGGTGTAGCCGTTCTCCAGGAAGACGTCAATGTGGGGGAAGCAGTTGAAAGCAATGCGGTGGGGATAGACCTTGCGGGGCAGCTCCTGATTGTTGAACAGGGCCCGGACCTGGGCCGCCAGCTCCTCCACCGCCTTCTGGCCGGTGCCGGACACCGCCTGGTAGGTGGAGACCACCACCCGTTTGATGCGGGCGGCGTCGTGCAGGGGCTTCAAGACCACCACCATCTGGATGGTGGAGCAGTTGGGGTTGGCGATGATGCCCCGCTTTTTGTACTGAGCGATGTCCTCCGGATTGACTTCCGGCACCACCAGGGGAACCTCAGGATCCATGCGCCAGGCACTGGAGTTGTCTATCACCACTGCGCCCGCCGCGGCGGCGATAGGGGCATATTCTTTGCTGATGCTGCCGCCGGCGGAGAACAGGGCGATGTCGATGCCTTGAAAGGAGTCCGGGGTGAGCACCTCCACCGGGATTTCCCGCCCCTTGAAGGAGACGGACTTCCCCAAAGACCGCTCCGAGGCCAACGGTTTCAGCTCGCCCACTGGAAAATTCCGCTCCTCCAGACACTGTACCATCTGCTGGCCCACCGCGCCGGTGGCTCCGGCAACCGCTACCTGATATTGCCGACTCATTAGCATGCTCCTGTGAATTTGTGGGGGAAGGGGCTAGGGGGCAGTGGCCCTTCCCCCACCCCCCCCAATCCCTAGAGTTTGGTTCTGCCGCAGGTGAGGACGTAGGCCTTTCCTGCGGCAACCAGAAGCGGGTTGGGAGGGGGGTGTTGGGGGGGGAGGTGTGCTCCCTGGCCCTCCCCCCATCTGTATCGTTACAACGCCTCCGCCGCGTACTTGGCCACCAGGTCGCCCACTTCCTCGGTGGTGTAGCCCATCCGGCCGGCGGCCATGGATTTCATCATCAGGACGGTTTTTTTGATGCCCGTTTCCACGGCGGTTGCGGCCTTGGCCTCGCCCAGGGTCTCCAGCATCATCTGGGCGGCGGCGATGGCGGCAATGGGGTTCACCACCTTCTTGCCGGTGTATTTGGGGGCCGAGCCGCCGATGGGTTCGAACATGGAGACCCCCTCCGGGTTGATGTTGCCCCCCGCGGCCACGCCCATGCCGCCCTGAATCATGGCCCCCAGGTCGGTGATGATGTCCCCGAACATGTTGTCGGTGACGATGACGTCGAACCATTCGGGATTTTTCACGAACCACATGCAGGTGGCGTCCACGTGGGCGTAGTCCGTGGTGACGTCCGGATACTGGGGGGCCATTTCCTCAAACGCCCGGTACCAGAGGCCGAAGGCGTAGGTGAGGACGTTGGTCTTGCCCACCAGGGTGAGTTTCTTGTTGCGTTTCCGGGCCAGTTCGAAGGCGTATTTCAGGCAGCGGTCCACGCCCTTGCGGGTGTTGATGGATTCCTGCACCGCCACTTCGTCGGGGGTGCCGTATTTCAGGACCCCGCCGGCCCCGGCGTAGAGGCCCTCGGTGTTTTCCCGCACCACCACGAAATTGATGTCCTCAGGCTTTTTGTCCTTGAGGGGGGTATCCACCCCGGGGTAGAGCACCACCGGCCTCAGGTTGATGTACTGGTCCAGTTCGAACCGGGCCCGGAGCAGGATGTTCTTTTCCAGGATGCCGGGAGTTACGTCGGGGTGGCCGATGGCCCCCAGGTAGATGGCGTCAAACTGCCGGAGTTCGCTCAGGACCGAGTCAGGCAGGGTCTCCCCCGTCTTGAGGTAGCGGTCGCCCCCCAAGTCGTAGTGGACGAAGTCGAATTTCAGGTTGGCCGGACCGGCCACAGCGTTCAGCACCTTGAGCCCCTCGGCCACCACTTCCGGGCCGGTGCCATCGCCGGGAATGACTGCAATGCGATGAGTCATGGGTTGCTTGCCTCCAGTTTCTTCTTCAAGTGGGCCATGAGTCCCCCGTCGGCCAGGAGTTCCTGCATGAAGGGAGGAATGGGTTGGCTCTTGTAGCGCTTGCCGGTACCTTGCACCGCGATCTCGCCGGTGTCCAGGTCCACGGTGACTTCCTCGCCGCCGGCGAGCTCGCGGGCCGCCTCCGGGGACTCGAAGATGGGGAGCCCCATGTTGAAGGCGTTGCGGTAAAAGATGCGGGCAAAGGAGTCGGCGATGACCCCGGAGAGCCCCGCCGCCTTGATGGCGATGGGCGCGTGCTCCCGGGAGGAGCCGCAGCCGAAGTTCTTACCGGCCACGATGAAATCACCGTGGCGCATTTTGTGCACAAACTCCGGATCCGCGTCTTCCATGACGTGCCGGGCCAGGTCCAGGGGGTCTGAGGTGCTGAGATAACGGGCCGGAATGATTTCGTCGGTGTTGATGTCATCGCCGAATTTGTGGACTTTGCCGGTGAGTTGCATGGTCGCGCCTTCGCAAGAATTTTTAAAAAATTTACTATAACAGGAAAATGAAAAAAAGCTCAAGGAGATTGTGGCCTGGCCGGGCTCATTGACCCAAGGCCGCCGTGGGCGGCCGAGGCCTCCGGTCGTTGCTGCTCCGGCCAGGGGGGCGGCAGGATCTTCAGGGGGTGGCTCACCGATAGGGAACGGAAATGCCCCGGGCGCGCTTCAGGCAGTCCTGGAAATCGGCCTTGATCTTACTCTCGCGGCGGATTTTATCCCTCAGCAGGCTGTCGTAAGCCTCATCCACTGAATACAGGTCTTGCATGACCTGATTCATCTCCGTCTTTTCCCGCATGGAAATGACCCGTCGGTTTTGGACGTCCTGCAGGCGGTCAAGGCGACGGCCCAGCTGGGTTTTGCGGGCCCCCAATTCCGCCAACCGCGGATCGAAGTGCTTCTTCACCAAATTCATGCGGATATCGAACACCCTCTGGCATTCCAGTCTCCGGGCAGGGTATTCGTTGCTGGAATAGCCGGGAGGCGGCGGAACCGGAGTGGCCGCCGGCGGGCGGACCGCAGAGGGCGGGGGATAGGTGGGCCCGGTGATCACCGGGGGAGGCGGGGGTGCGCCGGCAGTGCCTCCCTGGGGGGTGGCCGGCGCCTCGGCGGCCGCGACCAGGATCAACCACAGGGATGTCGCCAGGAATGGTGCAAGATGCTGCCGTGTCCTCATGGTTCTCCTCACGCATTGTCTTATGGTGCACCTTCGGATACAGTTACAGGGGGCAGGTGCATACATTGCCAGCGCCGCCTCGCTCCGCTCCACCGGGGCTTGCCCGCAGGGGAAAAGGGGCTCGAGGAAAAAGGAGGCTGCTCCCTGCCCGCTTGGCGCCGAGCGGCATTCATCACCTCCTTATAAACTTTTCCCAAGGATTTCAAGAAAATTTAGCCTCGAGAAGATCATTCCAGGAGCGTCTGTGGCACCGCCGGAGAAACTTTACGTATATGAAGTCCTGGGCCGGGTGGCGCCTCCTGCCCGGCTGACGGCGCACGACTTTTTGGGCTGCTGGCGGGAAGGGGAGTGTTCGTATCTGTTTTTTGCCCAACCCAAAGAAGCCCAAGTGCGGGAATGGCTGGCCGCGCACCCGGAGCAGGGAACCTACCTCTCCGCCACAGAGCTGAACTATACCGACTGGGAGGCGGGCCAGGCCTTCCGGCCCACGCGCATCGCCGGCTTCTATCTGTGCCCCATCTGGGAGGACCCGGAGCCTCGACCCGGCGACCTGCTTATCCGCCTGGAGCCGGGCCTGGCCTTTGGCTCCGGCTACCACCCCACCACCCGGCTGTGCCTCCGGCTGCTTGTCCGGATCTTTGAGGAAGGCCCCGTTACCCGGGTGCTGGACCTGGGCACCGGCACCGGCGTCCTCACTCTGGCGTCCCTGGCTCTGGGGGCGGAGCGGGCGGTGGCAGTGGAATACAACGAACTGGCGGTGCGCACCGCCCAGCGCAACCTATGGCACAACCGCCAGGCGGAGCGGGTGTCGCTCATTCAGGGCGACGCCCGCCGCTTCGCCTATCCAGCGGCCGAGGTGGCCTTGGCCAACATCCACCTGGATGTGCTCACGGATCTGCTGGCCGTGCCCGAATTTTTCACCAAGACCTGGTACATCTTCTCCGGCATCCTGGGCACCCAGATGGTGCCCTTCCGGGAGGCCCTGGCCCCAACGCCCCTGGAGGTGGTGGACGCGTTAGACGAGAACCTGTGGTATGCGGTGTTGGCTTACAACCGGGAGGCAAAATGACCCCCCGACCCTGTGGGGACCCAAAAATGCAGATGGTCCTTGATACCCCCCTGGGCCCCCTGCTCCTGGCCTTTTCAGAGAAGGGCCTGTGCCGCCTGGAATTTGCCGACGAGGCCTCCCCTGAGGCTCGCCGGGGGATTCCCCCGGACGCCCCGGCCTGGCTGACTCAAGCGCTGGGCGCGTTACGGGACTATTTTGCGGGAAGGGCTCATCAGTTCCCCCCGGTTCCTTTGGACCTGCACGGCACCCCCTTTCAACTCCAGGTTTGGCAGGAGTTGCGAACAATCCCCCCGGGCCAGACCGTGAGCTATGGAGAGTTGGCCCGCCGGCTGGGCCGGCCCCGGGCCGCCCGGGCCGTGGGCCAGGCGGTGGGCGCCAATCCCGTGCCGCCGCTGGTCCCCTGTCACCGCGTCATCGCCGCGGCTGGCAAACTGGGGGGTTATAGCGCCGGCCTGCACCGCAAATGCTGGCTGCTGGCCCACGAGGGGGTGCTGAGTTGAGGAAAGGACCGGGGGAGCAGCGGCTCCGCCGCCCTCCCCGCAAACACCCCTCCCAGCCCCCTTGCCAGGTTTGAGAAGTCCTGACGGGCAGGGCACAAATTCCTTGTATCACCCCGTTGGGATCTGGGGGGAGGGGGCGTGGGGGAGGGGCTACGGGGCCACCGCCCCTAACCCCCCTCCTCCATCCTCTCCTGCTTGCCCCCTTCACGGCTTGCAGGTGCGGCAGGGGCTGAAGCCTTGGAGGTAGGCGTCCTTCAGGGAGTCCAGCTTCAGCCGATTGGGTTTCGCCATCTCCTTGGCCAGGTGGCAGCGGGGCCGGTGAAACCGCAGGGTTTTCCGGTTGGCCAGGTAAAAGGGCTCATCCTGCTCCAGGGCCTTCACCCAGATGCCCCGGCGGGCCTCCAGGGCCTCCCGCTGGGCGGCCAGAAGGACGTCATGCCGGGCGAGGTTGGGCGGCTGGGTATAGACCCGGGCCAGTCCCTGGCGCACCAGCTCCTTATTCAGGAAGGTGCCGTCCTCCAGATAGGCATAGGCCAGCAGGCGCTGGTAGCGGTCATAGCGCAGCTTGTCGTATTCCAGGCGCACGGTCTTCCCGGCGGCCAGTGCGGCGAGCGCCTTTTTCGCCTTGTGGGCCAGGAAATCCGCCGGCCGGCCTTCCTTTTCCAGCTCCGGCGCGTCGATGCCCAGGAGGCGCACCTTCTGTCCTTCGGCCAGGGTCAGGGTGTCGCCATCGGCCACTTTGGCCACCCGGCCGCTGGCGGGCGCAGCCTTTTCCGCCTGGCCGGAAGCACAGGCCGCCAGCATAACCCCCGCCAGCAGCGCCGGCGCCAGGCTACTGCCCCAGGGTTGCCACTTCATACCCCCTCGCTTTTAGGACCCCGACAAAATAGGGAATGGTTTCCTCCAGGCCCCGGACCAGGGGAACGGTGGGCCCCCAGTGGAGGAGCTCTCTGGCCCGGGTAATGTCGGGCCGGCGCCTCACCGGGTCGTCCGCCGGCAGGGGCTGGAAGGTGAGTTTGGCAGGACTGCCCGTCATCCTAAGGACCTGGTGGGCCAACTCCAGGATGGTGAATTCCTCGGGATTGCCCAGGTTCACGGGTTCATGCTGCCCCTGGTGGTCCATTAACGCCGCCAGCCCCCGCACCAGGTCGGACACGTAGCAAAAGGAGCGGGTCTGGCTACCGTCGCCATAGATGGTAATCTCCCGGCCGGTGAGGGCCTGGACGATGAAGTTGCTCACCACCCGGCCGTCGTTGATGGCCATGCGGGGGCCGTAGGTGTTGAAGATGCGGGCGATGCGGATATCCACCCCATTCTGCCGGTGATAGTCCATCATCAATGTCTCCGCCACCCGTTTGCCCTCGTCATAGCAACTGCGCGGGCCCAGGCAGTTGACGTTGCCCCAGTAGTCCTCCCGCTGGGGGTGGACCTGGGGGTCCCCATAGACCTCGGAGGTGGAGGCCAACAGAATCCTTGCCTTCACCCGCTTGGCCAGACCCAGCATGTTCAGGGTCCCCAGAACGTTGGTCTTGATGGTTTTCACCGGGTTGAATTGGTAATGCACCGGCGAGGCCGGGCAGGCCAGGTGATAGATCTGATCCACCTCCAACATGATGGGGTTCACCACGTCGTGGCGGATGAGCTCCAGGCGGTGCTCTCCGGCCAGATGTCGCAGATTCTCCTTGGAACCGGTGAAATAATTGTCCAGGCTCAGGACCTCATGGCCCTGCCCCAGAAGATATTCTACCAGGTGCGAGCCGATGAACCCTGCCCCGCCAGTGACCAGAATAACGGCCATACTTCCCCCCTGTGGGTATGGGAGATTAGGCTGGGAGCCGGTTGACCCCTGCCCCCTCCCCCCACCCCTTTTTCGCACCGTTCCATTGTAACCCCAAGGTCTCCTTTAGGTAAATTGGCGATTGACAGACGGCCCGCTTTTCCTGATGATGAAGGAAATTTTTCGCCCTCGGCGGCGGCGATCTCGCAGCCGGGCTGAAACGAGGTGAGGACGATGGCGGGAATGTCCCGGTGGTTCAACGCGGCGTTAATCCTGATCCTTCTGTTCCTGCTGGCTGCCTGCGAACAGCCCAAGGTGGCGGAACTGGAAAAAGAGGTGCAGGGCCTGAAAACCGAGGTGGCGGTCCTGAAGGAAAAACTCACTCAGGTGGAAGCCGCCCAACAACAATTGCAGAAGGATCTCAAAGACCTGGCGGCGGTTCGGCCACCCGCTCCGATCATGGGGGCGCCGCCGGTGGGAATGCCGTCGGCCCCCGCCCCGCCGGCCGGGGTCCCCGGGACGGTGTTGACGGTGGAAGAAATCCTCAAGGACAAGGACCGCTTCCTGGGCTCCCGGGTGGTGGTCAGGGGCCAGCCCGGGCCGGTACTCATGCACAAGAAGATCCTCTATCTCCAGTCCCCCGAGGGGCTTTTGGAGATTAACTTCTCCCAGCTTCAGGACAAGAAGCAGCTTGACCGGCTCACCTCCCAGGCCATTGAGACGCCGGTGACGGTTACCGGCATCCTGGGGCAGGCCGCCGGGGTGGGCAAGGGGCCGGCCAGGCTCCAGATCACTGCCGAATCGGTGGACTTTTAAGCACCGGGCCAAGCATGGCGGGGGAGCGGGGGGAGGATCAGGGGCAGGCCCCCAGCAAAGCGCCAGGGCCTGGCCCGGCATCGCTGCGTCGCAGCCTCACCCGGCTGGACCTGGTGGTCATCGGCGTGGCCCAGATCATCGGGGCCGGGATCTTCGTCATCGCCGGGGTGGGGGTGAAGATCGCCGGCCCCGGCATCCTCCTGTCCTTCCTGGTGGCGGGCGCGGCCTGCACCTTGGCGGCCTTGTGCTATGCCGAGTTGGCCTCCATGATGCCCCAGGCCGGTAGCGCCTACACCTATGCCCTCACCATCTTCGGCCGCCTCCCCGCCTGGATCATCGGCTGGGACCTGGTCCTGGAATACGGCATGGGCGCCGCCACCGTGGCCGCGGGCTGGTCCTTCTACCTCCAGGAATTGCTCCGGGCCTATGGGCTGGCGCTGCCGGCCTGGGCCAGCGGCCCGCCCTTCAGCCAGCCGGGCCGGGTCATCAACCTGCCGGCGGCCTTGGTAGTGCTGGCCTTCTCGGTGCTCCTGGTCTACCGCACCCGCCTGAACGCCCTGGTGGCCCGGGGCATCGTGGCCGTGAAGCTGGCGGTCATCGCCTTCATCCTGACCCTGGGCGTGACCCGGGTGAGCCCCGGCAACTGGCTGCCGTTGTTGCCCCATGGACCGGGCAGCGTCATCACCGCGGCGTCGCTGGTGTTCTTCGCCTATCTCGGCTTTGACGTGGTGAGCGTCACCGCCGAGGAGGCCCGCCGCCCCGAGCGGGACGTGCCGTTCGGCATCATCGGCTCCCTTGCCCTGTGCAGCCTCATATATCTTGCCGTGGCTTTGGTACTGGTGGGCATGTTGCCGTATGCCGCCGTCAACCCGGACGCCCCCTTTTCCGACGCCTTCCGGAAAGTGGGGCTCTCCTGGGCGGCGGACGTGGTGGCCGTGGGCGCGCTCATCGGCATCACCAGCGTCTTTTATATGCTGCTGCTGGCCCAGCCCCGGATTCTCTTCGCCATGGCCCGGGACGGGCTGCTCCCTGGGTGGTTGGCGGGGCTGCACCCCCGCTATCACACGCCCCACCGCCTGACGCTCCTTTGCGGCGTGCTGGTGGCGCTGGTGAGCTCCCTCACCCCCATCGAGAGGCTGGCCTACCTGTGCAATATCGGCACCCTGTTCGCCTTCCTGCTGGTGTGCCTGGGGGTCCTGGTGCTCCGCCGCACCCGGCCGGAGCTGCCCCGCCCTTTCCGGTGCCCGGCGGGAACGGTCGTGGCCGCAGCCGGGGCCCTGGTGTGCCTCGGCCTCATGCTCTCTATGCCGGCAGGCTCCTGGTGGCGTTTAGGCTTGTGGCTGGGAATCGGGCTGGTTATCTACTTCCTGGGCGCCCGCCCTGTCCTGCGTTAACTGGAAGCGGGCAGCTTAGGGTAAGCCCTTGGGGCAGGGTTCTGAGGTGGGGGAAAGGGATGCCTCTGATCACCTGCTGCAGGAAAAATGACATCCTGCCGATATCACCAAACCCACCGGATGGCTCCCAAGCGGTTTGGCTCCGAGGCCGGGGTTGCGATTGCTTGGAACTCCCTGAAGAGAAACCGGCAGTGGCGCCGGATCTGATGAGGTCGCGGCGGGGAAATTCATCACGGTGGGCGGAGGGCAGGCGGGTTACCACTTTGCCCAGGGGCTGGCCCAGGATCGCCGGGAGGTGGTGGCCATCCACCTCGACCCCGAGGCCCTCCGGCGGGTCAGCGACCAATTGGACGTCCAGACGTTGCAGGGCTCCGGCTCCAATCCCCGGGTATTGGCGGAATCGGGCCTCAAGGACGCCGACATCATCTTTGCCGCCACCCACAAGGACGAGGTCAACCTCGCCGCCTGCCTTTCGCCAACGTTATCGCCCCCCATCCAGAAGGTGGCCCTCATCCGCAATCCGGACTACCCTGACTGCCGGGAGGCCCTCACCCACGCCATCCTCAACCACGGCCCGGTCATCACCCCGGTGATGGAGGTGGTCAGCTCCATGCTTTGCATTCTGAGGGCCCCGGAGGCGGAGGAGGTTAACGATTGGGTGGGTGGCCGTCCCCGGTGAACGGGTTCCATCCCACCGCCGGCGTCTTACCGGGACGTCAGCCGGCTGGGCCGGGCTCCCCTTCCGGCAGCAGCAGACGTCTCACTTCCTCCGTCTCATAGACCACCCGGCCATCCACCAGCCGCACCCGGCCATGCACCACCAGGTTCAGCACCCGGGGCTGCCAGGCATGCTCGGCCTGGTTCACCCGGGCCGCCAGGGTTTCTGGAGTGTCGTCCGGTTCGATGGGAACCGGCCGGGCGAAAAAGACCGGGCCGCGGTCATAGACTTCGTCCACGAAGTGCATGGTGACGGCGCTGTGGGTAATTTCCCCCCGGCGGTAGGCGGCCAGCACCGCTTCGTGAACCCGGCGGCCGTAAAAGTTCGGTCCCCCAAACCGGGGGAGCGGGCCGGGGTGGATGTTCACCGTGCGGGCCGGATCCAGCCCGGCCACCAGCTTCAGCCAGCCGGAAAGCATGACATAATCGGCCCTGAACCGCCTGACCCGCTCCCGGTAGCCTGAGGCGGTAAAGGGGCCGGGCCAGTATTCCGCGGGTATGCCCAGGGCCTTGGATCTCTGCCACACCCCGCCGGCCGGGTGATTGGTGACCACCCCGCAGATCTCCGCCTCCAGGACCACCGGCTGGCCACGGGTAGCCCGAACCAGGATTTCAAATCCGGAGCCTCCCCCGGTTTTGGTCCCGGAGGCAAACACCAGGATGCGCGGCTTCGGGTTCTCCATCCTCCCCTCCCCGGGGCTATTTCAACTCCGCCAGCGTAAAGACCGCCTCCACCGGCGCGCCGGCCTGGGCCACCGCTTCCTTGCCGCCTTCTTCCCGGTCCACCAGGATGATGACCCGGACCACCTCCAGGCCGAATGCTTGGGCCGCCTCGATGGCCTTGAGGGCCGAACCGCCGGTGGTGACCACGTCCTCCAGGATCACCACCCGGTCGCCGGGCCGGACGGCGCCGACGATGAGTCCTCCGGCGCCGTAGTCCTTGGCGAACTTGCGCACGGAAAAGGCGTCAATGGGCTCCCCCCGCTGATAGCTCACCAGGGCCAGGGCATGGGCCAGAGGGTCGGCCCCCATGGTGAGCCCACCTGCCGCCTTGACCTTCAGGTCCCGGACCATCTGGAAGAGGATCTCGCCGATGAGGGCCAATCCCTTGGCGCTGTGGCTCACGGGACGGCAATCCACATAGTAGGGGCTTTCCCGGCCGGAGGCCAGTTTAAAGGGCTTCTCAGGCGAGTACCGGAAGGACTTTTCTTTGAGCAACCGAAGGAGTTGCTGTCTGTTCTGATCCATGGCTCTTCCTCTGGGGCGCCCTCGATGGGTGTGCGTAAAACTAGGGCCTAGGAATCCCGGTTTTTCTTTCCTGATCTCAAACTCAACTCCCCCCCGGAGGAAGCGGGCCCCAGCGGGCCGGACGGCAGAGGACGGAGGCCGGAAAGCCTTGGGTCTCGCCGCCGAAACCTCAGCGCGGCAGCTTCAGGTATTCCCGCAGCGCATCCCGGCTGGAGCTAAAAGCGATCTCCCCCCACGGGATCTGGTGGGGGGCGAAGGCCCGGGCCTCTGATTCTTCATCCCCCGGGGCCAGGGCGCCGGTGACGTATTCCGTTTCAAAGGCCAGTAAAACGGTGCGGGAGTGGCGATAGGAATAGACATTTTGCAACCGCACCACCCTCACAATGAGGCTGGCCTCCTCAAAGGCCTCCCGGACCACCGCTTCCTCCACGGTCTCGCCCAGATCTACGAAACCGCCGGGCAGCACCCACAGTCCGGCCCCTGGCTCGATGCTGCGGCGCACCAGGACCAGGCCCTCCTGGTAGGGGACCAGGGCCAGGACCGCCAGCTTGGGGTCGATATAAAAGACGAAGCCGCACACGGTGCACACCAGGCGCTTGGGCTCGGTGGGCTTCAGGAGCCGCTCTGCCAGCGGGCCGCCGCATTGGGGGCAGAACCTGTACACTTCAGTGAGCATGGGAAAGACCTGTTACTGAAACCAGAGGCCCGTGACCACCGCGCGGGCCCCCCGTTTGGAGGCCACCAGTCGGATGAGGACGTCGTCCGCAGTGCCGGAAAACCTGCCCTTCCAGAGGATCACAGAGTACTGGTTCTGGTTGAGGTAGCCCAAATACTGCCGGTTCTGAAAGGTGCCCAGCTTTTTCAAAAGAGCAGCCCGGGTTTCCCTGAATTTCCGCTCCGGGATGGCCTCTTGCAGGGTGGCGTCAAAGTCCCTTGAATACCTGGCATAATCGCCGTCGTTGTAACCGGCGAGAAGATTGTCCAGAATGGGCTCCACCGCCGCTTTGACCTCCTGGTCGCTGCCGCCTACGAACCCGGCAGTCGCCGAAGCCGTCAGGCCGGCCAGGAAGAGCAGGATCAACGCCGCCGGGCGCCGCCTCCGTCCAGCCATGGGTTTTGTCCTCCTTGCCGCTGGTGTTCTGCCCGAGCCGTTCCCCTACCGACCCTCATTCTAGCGTAAAGGGCATGGGACTAAAGCTCAGGATAAAGACCGCGATGGTGAGGGCCCCCAACAGCTTGCGCCGCCGGTCCAGAGGCAGCCAGTCGTCGGCAGGGGGCGGATGCCGGAGGCCCAGGAGGGCCAGGAGGCCGGCCCACAGGAGCCAGCCGTGCCAAGCCGCCACCCCGATGATGACCAGAACCCCCAGGCATGCCAGAGAGATGTGGCGATGATACGCCGGGAACAGGGCGTAGGCCACATGTCCCCCATCCAACTGTCCCACCGGCAAAAGATTCAGGGCGGTGACCAAAAGCCCGATCCAGCCGGCGAAGGCCACCGGATGCATCACCACCACCTGCTCCTCGCTAAGGGAGCCGAAGACCAGCCAATTGACCAGCTTAAAAAACAGCGGCTCACCCAATACCAGGCCGACTGGCGCGCCCCCGGGAAAAACTCGCACCTGGGAAAGGGCCAGGCCGATATAGAGAACCGGCAGGGCCACCGCCACGCCGGTCAAGGGGCCGGAACACCCCACGTCCAGAAGGGCCCGCTTGTCCCGCAGGGGCGATCGGATGCGGATAAAGGCGCCGAAAGTGCCTACGATGAAGGGGATGGGGGGCGCCGGCAAAAAGTAGGGGAGCGAGACATCCAACTGGTGGCGCCGGGAGGCCAGGTAGTGGGCCGACTCGTGGGAGCCGAGGATCAACAGGAGCGTAAAGGAGAAGGGGATGCCCCGATACAGGTCCCAGGGGTGGGTCAAGGGATTGACCCCCTGCTGCAAGGCCCCGGCCAGGATGGTGGTGGCCCCGGTGGCCAAAAAGAGCAGCAGGTGCAGCCGGTAGCGCCGCGGTTGAGGACGTAAGGTTCCGGTGCTCCCAAGCGGTTCCTGAGGGCCTTCAAATCGGGGAAAACAATCCGACATGCCGTCTATCCTTGCACGACCTAAGTAAGGGCGCCGGCCGCTACTCCTGGCGCCGGATCCGGACCCGGCGGGGTTTGGGCCCGGTTTCGGCCGGCGCCTCCCGCTTTTCCCCGTTCCGGCGTTCGGGGAGGGGGGCGGGCTTGAGAAACTTGGCCCGGGCCGTGCCCATGAGATTGATGAGCTCCGCCTTGGTAAGGGGCCGGCAGGCTCCCCGCTTCAGGCGCCCCAGCCGCAAGGGCCCGAAGGCGATGCGCTTAAGCTTCAGCACCTGATGGCCCACGTTTTCCAGCAGCCGCTTCACCAAGTGGTAGCGGCCCTCCCACACCATGAGCTCCAGCACGGTGCGTCCGGCCTCGCGTTTCACCAGGGTCACCGCGGTGGACACCGGCCGGCCCTCCACCTCCACCCCGGCAGCCAGCCGGCGCAGGGCTTCGTCCGCCAACTCGCCCTGGGCCGTGACCCGGTAGGTGCGCGGCACCTGGTAGCGCGGGTGCATGAGGCGCTGGGCCAGTTCGCCGTCATTGGTGAGCAGCATGAGGCCGGTGGCGTCATAGTCCAGGCGGCCCACCGGGTAGAGGCGGCCGAACTCCTTGGGCGCCAGGTCGGTGACCACCTTGCGCCCCTGGGGATCCCGGGTGGTGGAGACATAACCGGAGGGCTTGTGCACCATGAGCGTCACCGACGGGGCCGGCTCCACCCGACGGCCGTCCACCTGCACCCGATCCCGGACCGGGTCGAGCTTCACACCCAGGGCGGTGACCACCACCCCGTTCACCCGGACCCGACCCTCCCGGATCAGATCCTCCGCCTCCCGCCGGGAGGACACCCCGCAGCGGGAGAGAAATTTCTGCAGCCGCTCTAAAGGCATGGCGAGATGGTGTGGCGGAGGCGGGGCCAAGGGTCGCCGCCCCCCACCCCCCCTCCCCCAATCCCGTATGGCATCGAAAAGCCAGGGAGCCGAAGCCGGAGGCTCTGCCCTCCGGCGAACCCACGCGGGTTGGGAGGGGGTGCGGCGGGGGTAAGGGCAGGGACCTCAGGCTCCCGGCACTCCCCCACCTCAATTCAAGTCCACAACTGGTAGTCCCGGTTAAAGCCCAAAGCCGTTCGCACCTCCGCCAGGGTGCGCCGGGCGGTTTGGCGGGCCCGGTCATTGCCGGCCAAGAGGATCTCCCGCACCAGATCCGGCTGGCGCTCGTACTGCTGCCGCCGCTCATAGATGGGGGCCATGTTGGCCAGCAGGGCCTCGGCCAGCTCACGCTTGCATTCCACGCAGCCGATCTCGGCGCTCCGGCAGGCTGAGGCGATCTCCGCCAGCCGCGCCGCCGGCAGGTTGAGGCGGTGAAAGGGAAAGGCCAGGCAGCGGTCCGGTTCGCCCGGGTCCTTCTTGTAGGGCCGCTGAGTGTCGGTGACCATCTGGCGCACCTTTTTGGCCATGACCTCCGGCGGGTCGCTGAGGTAGATGCAGTTGTCGTAGCTCTTGCTCATCTTGCGGCCGTCGGTGCCGGTGAGCTTGGGCACCTCGGTGAGGAGCGCTTCGGGTTCCGGGAAGATGGGGCGGTAGAAATGATTGAACCGCCGGGCGATCTCCCGGGTCATCTCCACGTGGGGCACCTGGTCCACCCCCACCGGCACCCCATGGGCCTTGTACATCAGGATGTCGGCGGCCTGGAGCACAGGGTAGCCCAAAAAGCCGTAGGTGGCCAGCTCCTTGTGGGACAGTTCCTGAATCTGGTCCTTGTAGGTGGGGTTGCGTTCCAGCCAGGGAACCGGGGTGAACATGCCGAAGATCAGGTAGAGCTCCGGATGCTCCGGGATGCCGGACTGCACGAAGATGGTGCTGCGCTCCGGGTCCAGCCCCACCGCCAGCCAGTCGATGACCATCTCGTGGATGTATTCCCCCAGGGGGCCGGGCTGTTCATACTCGGTGGTCAGGGCGTGCCAATCGGCGACAAAAAAATAGCACTCGTACTGCTCCTGGAGTTTCAACCAGTTATACAGAGCGCCGTAGTAGTTGCCCAGATGCAGTCGGCCGGTGGGCCGCATGCCGCTCAGGATGCGCTTTTTCTCCCCGGCCATGCTACTTCAGACCCTCCACGTTCTCCCCGAAGGGCTCCGAACCCCAGCGGTACAGGTCTTTGGGGTAGGCCATCTCCGCCGCCAAGCCGGCAGCCTCAATGACCAGGTTGCGGCAAAAAAGGGCATGCTCCCGGCAGAGCCAGTCCTTCCCCTGCCACTTGCCGGTGAGGGCCCGGCACTGGGTGTTGCCGAAGCGCCGGGTGAATTCGTTGGGCAGCCGGTTGAAGATCCGGTAAAGGCCAGGGGAACCATAGAGTTCGTCCACCGCAGCCTTGAAGCTGGCGGGCACCTGCCGCCGGCCGTAGACCGCGCCCAAGGCGGCCATGGCCCCTACCAGGGCGCCGCAGGTATCGCCGAAGAGCCCGCCGCCCCCGCCGAATCCGGTCATCAGGCACATGGCCTCCGGGGGCAACCCGGTGGGAACCAAATGCAGGAAAGCCTCCAGAACGCATTCGGCGCAATTCATGCCGGTTTTGAAGTTATCTTTGGCCCGCTGCTTTACCTGGGCGACCATTTCTTCCGGTTTCATGAGTCGGCTCCTTTCCACCTCGGGGGCGCCGGCAGCATGCCACACCCCCGGCTGCGATTCCGTGCCTGCTTGTTCATTCTTTTATGGAAACCAGGCGAAATTCTTCCTTGAGGGCGTTCCTATAAAGATAGGCGGATTTGACAATCCCCACCTTTTCGCCGTACCAGAACAGGCCCTCAGCCAAGGGCTTATTCGGCGGAAAGGTGATTTTTATTCTGAGACAGTTGGTAAAGGTGCCCGCCGGGACGGTCACCGCCTCGCTGAGGCTTTCCACCTTGCCTTTGGGGCTGTCTCCCTCGCCCCAGGAGGCCCCCACTTTGAGGGGATTTTTCAGGTAATAATAGGGGGGGCTGGCAACCTGGGGTTGGGCTTCTTTGTCCGTTTGAAACCCAAAGAACAGGATCCCTTCCTGGTCGTTATGGAAAAAGATGGAATAACTCTGCTTCAGCCCGTCCTGCATTTTTAGGTCATAGCGTCGGGGGACCACGGTTTTATTGGCCAGTCTCATGGGCGCCAGATTGGTGACGAACAACCTGCCCTTTTCGATGCTGCCGTCAGGCTTCTGGCGCACTAACTCGTACTCCAGCGTGATTTTTTCCGCGAGGGGAAAATACCCCTCAAAATGTCTGGCAAACAGGGTGAAGGCGGCACAACCCAGCACCACGCCGAGGGCGCCCGCCAGTTTGGCCATCCTCGACAATCCGGCATGCATGCCTGTATCCTCGCAAACCTTGGCAGAGGCGGGTGCCCCGCCGCTTAGGAGGGCAGCCCCGCCAAAAAGCCCTCCGCTTCCGCCAGAGCCTCTGAAACTTCCCGGCTGGTATCCAGAGGAAGCAGGGGGCGGTCGGCCTCCGTCGGGGGATCGAAATCTTCCGCCTGCCGGTCCAGAATCTCCAGGCGGCCGTCGGAAATGGAGGCGGCGTCGGCCTCCCGCCGACTCAGACGCTCCCGCACCGTGGCCAAAGGGCAGCGGCACCAAACAAACACCGCCCGGACCCCGAGCTCTCGGGCCAGCTCCCTTGCCAATTGGCGCTCCCGGGCGCTTTTAAAGGAGGCATCCAGGATAACCCCGGCGGCTCCCGCCGCCAGGTGTTCACGGGCCTGGCGCCGCATTTCGGCATAGGTCCGGGCTGAGAAGACCTCGTCGTAGATGCCCCGGCCGAATTCCTCCCGGATGGGCGTAGTGGGGGCCAGCCCCGCCAAGGCCTTGCGCACTGCGTCGCTGTGCACCACCGGCCAGCCATGGGCCTGTCCCAGCCTCCGGGCCAGGGTGGTCTTGCCGGTGCCCATGAGGCCGAAAATCACCACCAGGAATCTGCCCACGGCGCCCCCTCCCGGGCATAGGCCCCGGCCAGCAGGAAATAGGCCTGAGCGGCGCTGGCTGCACCGGCGCGCTGCGCCGCCGGCGCCTCCGGGTCCCTGGCGGCCAGCGCCTGGATCTTCCCCCGGACGCACGCCCGATAGCACCGGTAGAAATTCAGCAGTGCGAGCAGGTCGGGATCACCTGAGCGTTCGGCAAAGGCCTCCGCCAAATACCGGCTCAAATCTTGAAATCCATGAAAATCCAGGTCCATGGTCAGAAAGCCGATATCTCCCGCCACATCACCATATCGGAATCGGGGATTAAATTCAATGCAGTCGAAAATGTAAATGCCGTCGGCCAGGCAGATGTTGCCCATGTGGAGATCGCCGTGGCAATCCCGGATGAAGCCCTGCTTGAGGCGCTTACGGAAGAGCGGGCGCTGGGCCCGTAAAAACCCCCGGGCAAAATCCCGGATCTCCTGGAACAGCCCCGGGGTCAAAAACTCTCCCACCACGGCTTTCATGCGGGCGAAATTCTCTTCCTGGTTATAGGCGATGACCGCCGGCTCGCCGTAGCGGTTGATGGTTTTGCCGGTGGCCGCCTGCCGGTAAAAGGGCACCAGGACCTGGATCAACCGATCTATGACTTTGCGGTTGAGTCCGCCCGCCGCGGCCACCTCGGCCATCATGCGCTCCTGGGGCAGGCGCACCATCTTGAGAAGGTAGTCCACCGGGTGGCCGGCCCCCCCCACCCTCATGCGGACCCCCTCCACCACCAAAGGCAGAACCGCCACATAGATGTCCGGACAGAGGCGCCGGTTCAGGACAAGCTCCTGCTTGAGGTAATAGTGGCGCTTCCTCAGGGTGCTGAAATCCAGAAATTCCAGCTTCACCGGCTTTTTCATCTTGTAGGCGAAGCGGTCCGTCAGAAAGACCCAGGAGATGTGCGTCTGGACGAGTTCCACCCGGGACGTGGCTTCCGGGTAGGCCGCCGGATCCAAGAGGGCCTGCACCAAGTCCATAACACCTTCTGGGGGGAGGTGGCTGAGAAGGGGGGGACCCTGTCCTCCCGGCTGCCGGTCTTCACGATGCATGCTTCACAATTGATTTATTATATCCCAAAGCGCTCCGGGTTGCCTCCAACCTGGGGCGTCCCGGTGCAGCCGGGACCACCCCGTGGAGCCGAAAACCGGCTATAATACCATCATGTCCCAGACCTCCCGGGAGTCCGGGTCTCCCCGCTCCTTCGCCTATCTCCTCCTGGTCTGCTGCGGCCTGGCCTTTGCCAGCTATTTTGTCTCCTACATGCGCCTGCCGGTGGTGCCCCTGTTCGCCCGCAGCCTGGGAGGCGACCCCCGGGCCGTGGGCTTCATCAATTCCGCCTTTCTGCTCATGTTGGGGCTGTTGTCCTTACCCTTGGGCTTGTGGTCGGACCGGGTGGGGCGCAAGCCCCTCATTGTTATTGGGTTGTTGGTGGCCGGGAGTTCCGGGGTCCTGCTGGCCCTCAGCCACAGCATCCTCCAGGTGGTGGGGGTCTATGTGCTCTTTGGCATGGGGCTGGCGGCCGTGGGCCCCAATCTCATGAGCGCCGTGGCGGATCTGTCGCCGGTTACCTACCTGGGCCGGGCCTATGGCTGGTACACCATGGCCATTTACACCGGCATGAGCCTGGGACCGGCCGCCGGCGGCTGGCTGGCGGCGCGCTGGGGCTTTCGCCCCCTGTTTTGGGCCTCCGCCGGTCTGGCGCTGCTGCTGGTCTGGCCGGCGGCGGCCCTGCTCCCCGGGAAGGAAGGCCTGAGGGCCGCCCGGCCGGGGACGGGCGCCGCTCTGGGAGCCTGGGAAACCGTTCGCCACAACCGGCCGTTGTGGGGCTGCTGGCTGGCCAGCCTGGGGGGCTGCTTCGGGTTGGGCGCCTTTGTCACGTTTTCGCCCCTGCATGCCCAGGACCAGGGCCTGAACCTCCAGGAGATCGGCTTGATCTTTGCGGTGCAGGCGGCGGCCAGCGCCCTGTCCCGGCTGCCTTTCGGCCGCCTGAGCGACGCGGTGCGCCGGCGCTGGCTGCCGGCCGCCTCCGGGCTGCTGGCGGTGGCGGCTGCGGTGGCGGTCTTCGGCTGGACGCGCTCCATGCTCCAGTGCACTCTGGCGGCCTTGGGGCTGGGGGTGGCCATGGGCCTGGCTTTCACCTCCATCGGCGCCCTCATCGCCGAGGTGGTGCCCCCCGAAGGTCGGGGTCTGGCCATGGGCGGCTACAACGCCTGTCTCTACCTGGGCATGATGTTGGGCGCCGCGGTCATGGGAGCCACCGCCGGCTCCCTGGGCCTGGCGGCGAGCTTTCTCATGGCGGGGCTGGCGGTGATGGCCGCGGCCGGCGGGTTTATGCTCCTCGTGAAAGACTTTTCGCGGCCCGTTCCCTAAAGCCTTGGGTACGGCAATCGGAAAGAAGGCCCGCCGGGGAGCAGTGCCTCTCCCACTCCCTCACCCTCCCCTTGCAGTTCCCTCTTGATCAGGGGGGGAGGTGGCAAAGCCGGCGCGGCTAGCCCCTTTCCCCACCCTCCCGGGCCACCTCTTCCAGGGTGCGGCCGCTCAGGACGGAGCGGGGCTCTGTTGCCACCAGGTCCCGGCCCGGGTCGGCCTCTTCGTCGTCCGCCTTCACCAGGAGCCAGGCCTCCTCTTTGCCGGTCTTGAAGCGGGTGAGGCTGAAGCCGCCCTTGAGTTTCTTTCCCTCCAGCCAGACCTTGAGGTGGCCGTGGGAAACGGCTTGGGGCAGGGGCACGGGAGTGCCCTTTTTTTCGGTGATGTTCCGAAAGGTGCCGGTATCCCACACCAAAACCGTTCCCGCCCCGTACTCGCCTTCGGGGATGACGCCCTCGAAATCGGCATATTCCAGGGGGTGGTCCTCGGTGGGCACCGCCAGGCGCTTTTCTTTGGGGTCCAGGGAGGGGCCCTTGGGCACCGCCCAGCTTTTCAACACCCCGTCCACCTCCAGGCGGAAATCATAGTGCAGCGTGCGGGCGGCGTGCTTCTGGACCACAAACCGGGGCGCAGCGGCGCCGGACTTTCCTTCCCCGCCCGGGGGTTCCGCGGTGCGGCTGAAATCCCGCTTCTGGCGGTACTTGGTGAGTTGCTCCTGCTTCGCCATGGCCGCTTTCCCCAAGTCGGCAGGGTGCCTTAACTGGCCTCAGGTCGAAAAGAAGAGGCCTATGGGAGCCCGGATGGGCCGAATTATCCCCACCTCGCCGGCGTCGAAGGTTTCCGGGAAATTTTCTTATAGAGTACTCTTGACAATTTTTGGCTATTAGATATTTTTTATAGGATAACTTTAAGAGAGGGGGCTGATCGCCATGCGCTGTGAAACCGTCAAACAGGGTATTGAGTGCACCTTTATGACCAAAAAGGGCTGTTCGTTCAACGGGGGCAAATGCCACCAGGTTGTGGAGAACTGTGAAGGGTGCGACCGCATCCTGACCTTCGAGGAGGCCCGCTACTGCAAATCTTTTCCTGACCCTGCCGTCAAATGGCGCCGGGGCAATTGCAACCTGGCCACCCATGTGAAAACCGAACGGGCGGCCGCCAACCAGAAAATCAACCCGCTGAAGGCCTCCAAGCGCGCCGCCGCCGGCCGCTAACCTCACGTTGAACGGGCAGCGCGGCCGCCGGGATGTAGGTCGGCCGCGCTGGCCACCCCTTTCTGCCCTACTTCCCCAGCTTTTGCAGCGCCTCGCCGATGCGGCTCACCCCGGTGGCAATGCGCTCCCGGGAGGTGGCGAAGGACAGCCGGATACAGGTGTCCTCCCCGAACTCGCCCCCCGGCACCGCCGCCACTTTGGCTTCTTCCAGCAGATACTCCGCCACCGCCCCGGATTTGGACTGCCCGGCCGCCACCTTGATGCGGTCAAAGTAGGCCGACACGTTGGGGAAAATATAAAACGCCCCCCCCGGCTTGGTGCTGGTCACCCCCGGGATGGCCGTCACCCGCTGGTAGATATCGTCCCGGCGCCAGGCGAATTCCTGGAGCATCTCCGTTACCGACTCCTGCGGCCCGGTGAGGGCCGCCACCGCCGCCTTCTGGGCGATGGAGGTGGGGTTGGAGGTGCTCTGGCTCTGGAGGTTGGTGGCCGCGGCGATGGCCGTCGCCGGCCCCGCGGCGTAACCGATGCGCCAGCCGGTCATGGCGTAGGTCTTGGAGACCCCGTTCAGCACAAAGGTGAGCTCTTTGAGGCGGGGATCCACCATGGCAATATTGGCGAATTTCTGCCCGTCGAAGAGGATCTTGTCATAAATGTCATCAGAAATGACCAGCAGCCGCTGCTCCAACACCACCTGCGCCAGGTCTTCCAGTTCTTTCCTGGAATACACCGAACCGGTGGGATTGGAGGGGCTGTTTAAAATGAGGCCCTTGGTTTTGGGGGTGAGGCGGGCCCTGAGCTCCTGGGCAGTGAGCCGGAAGCCGTTTTCCTCCCGGGTGGGGACGATAACCGGGGTGGCCTCCGCCAGCAGGAGCATGGGGGGGTAGGAGACCCAGAAGGGCGCCGGCACAATGACTTCGTCCCCCGCGTCGAACAGCACCTGGAAGAGATTGTACAGGGCGTGTTTGCCGCCGCAGGACACCATGATCTCCCCCGGCTGATAGCTCAGCCCCAGGTCCTCCTGGAAGCGCTTAATGATCGCCTCCTTGAGTTCCGGGATGCCGCCCACCGGGGTATAACGGGTGAAACCGTCCCGGATGGCCTTGACGGCCGCCTCCTTGATGTGTTCTGGGGTCTCAAAGTCCGGCTCGCCCACGCCGAAATTCACCACGTCCACGCCCTGGGCCTTCAGTTGGTTGGCCTTGGCGTTGAGCGCCAGGGTGGCCGAAGGCGGAATCTGCCGAATGCGTCTTGCCAGCTCCATGACGGCACTGCTCCTTTGGTGTGGAAAACTCAGGTTGAGGGAGCAGATCGGGCTCGCGCCTCCCTGACCCATCCCTCAAATGGATCTTTCGCAATACTTTGGAGGGGGCCGCAGCCCCGGCCAACAAATTTTGATAATTACCGGAGAATATGATAATTGTCAACCGCAGGAGGCAACGCGTGCAGCAGTTGGCCATTTTCACCAAACAGCACAAGGCCGCGGCTTGGCAGGCGGGCTTGGCTCTGAAGGCATGGCTGGAAACGCGGCGACTCAATGTGGCCCTGGCGGAAAACGAGCCCGGCCCGGAGGTGACCCCCCTGCCGCCGGGCACGGACCTGCTGGTGGTCATGGGCGGGGACGGGACGCTCCTCAGCGTGGCCCGGCATTACGGACATCTGGGCATCCCCATCTTGGGGGTCAACGTTGGGGGCCTGGGGTTCCTCACCGAAATCTCCCTGGACGAGCTCTACCCCTCCATGGAGCAGGTCCTGGCCGGGAACTTCGAGGTGGAGGAGCGCCTGATGCTCCAGGCCACCCTCATCCGGCAGGGGGAGCCTTGCTGGGGAGAAGTGGTGGTGAACGACGCGGTGGTGAACAAGGGGGCCTTGGCCCGCATCGTGGAGCTCACCACCTGGATCGACGGGGAATACCTCACCAACTACCGGGCCGACGGCCTCATCGTCGCCAGCCCCACCGGCTCCACCGCCTATACCCTGTCCGCCGGCGGCCCCATCGTCTATCCCACCCTGCGCCACATTTTACTCCTGCCCATCTGCCCCTTCACCCTGAGCAACCGGCCCATCATCCTGCCGGAGACCGTCACCGTGGCCGTCACCCTGGGGGACAAGGTGAGGGACACCTATCTCACGGTGGACGGCCAGGTGGGACAGGCCTTGCAGGCCTATGACCGGGTGGAAATCAGGGCCGCGCCCCACCACCTGAAGCTGGTAAAATCTCCCCGGCGCAGCTATTTCGAGATTCTGCGCACCAAACTGGGCTGGGGGGAGGCCGGCGCCCGCCCTTGCCCGCCCGCCGGAGAGCCGGGGCCTTGAATCCCCGGCCCGCTCCTGAGGTTACGGCCTCTCCCTAACCATGACCGAGCCCACCAAAGACATCACCCTCTGGCGGGTGTGCCGGGGAAAACAGAAACCAGCCGCCGACGTGGTGGTGGTGGAGGAGCCTCTGCAAATCCGCCTGGCCGGTGAGCCCTTCCAGGTGCTTCTGCGCCTGCCGGGCTGGGAAAAGGAGCTGGCCTTGGGCTTTCTCCACACCGAGGGCATCGTCCAGTCCCTGGGGGAGGTCATCAGCATGCACTTCTGCGGCACCGCCACCGACCCGGTGCTGCCCCCTAACGTGGTGGACGTGCAACTCACCGACGCGGCTCTGGCCCGCCGAGGCCGCCGCCACCTGGAGGTTGCCTACGCTTCCTGCGGGCTGTGCGCCAAGGAGGCGGTGAGCGAAATCCGCCGCAAGGTGCCGAAGGTAAAAAGTGATCTCAGCCTCACTGTCAGCCAGCTCATGGACCTCCTGGCCCGCCTGCCCCAGGCCCAGCCCCTCTTCCACGCCACCGGCGGCACCCACGGGGTGGCTCTGGCCAGCCCTGACGGCCGTCTGTTTCTCAGCGCCGAAGATGTGGGCCGCCACAACGCCCTGGACAAGGTCATCGGCCGGGCCCTTTTGCAGCGCCTGGACCTCAGTCGCTTGGTAGCCCTGCTGTCGGGCCGCATCAGCTTCGAGATGGCCCTGAAAGCGGTGCGGGCGGGCATCCCTCTGTTGGCCGCGGTGAGCGCCCCCACCAGCCTGGCCCTGGAATTGGCCCAGGAACTCAACCTCACCTTGGTGGGCTTCGCCCGGGAAGACCGCCTCAACGTCTATACCCACCCCCAGCGGCTCAGCGATTTGGTGTAATGAAAAGATGTGGGGGAGGAGGCAAAGGGTCGCAGCCCCTTTCCCCCTCCCCCACACCCCTCCCCAATCCCTTACTGATTGCGGCCATGTCCGATGGACACCGCCGCAATTTTTTCACCGCTCTGCGGGTGGGGGGAGGAGCCGGGACCTAAGGTCCCTGGCCCCTCCCCACGCCTTCTTTTCGCATCACGCCGGCTGGTTGATGGCGGAGAGCTTCCAGGAGTTGGGGCCCACCGGTCTGGTGAAGGTCCAGTATTCCTCGAATTTCACCGGTTCGGTCTTGCTGCCGCTCACCAGCTCGCCGGTTTTGTCGTCCACCATGTAGTCCAGGATATTGGCGTAGATGCGCACGGTGATGTAATCCTGGCCATTTTCCTGCCAGGCCTCGGAGAGGTCCACGGACCGCACGGCAATATTCTCCAGGCGGTTGAGGCGGCCTTCCGCCTTAAGCTGGTCGGCGTCCTCCTGCAGGAGACGGTACATCTCGTCGGTAAGGCGGTCCCTGACCGGACTCATGTCCCGGTTGGCCCAGGCGGCCTGGATCTGGAAAAAGGTGTCCATCACCTTGTCCCGGATATCCGCTTCATTGAAGGAAGGGTCGAGCTGCCGGATATAACTGACCCCCCGTTCCAAGTCCTGGTCACCTCGAGGCAGCTCATAATATGGCGGTTGCTGGAGCCCCGGCTGATAGGCGGAATCCACGGCCGAGCTCTGATAGGCCGGACCCATAGCCACCGCCTCCTGTCGCCTTCTCTTGACGTACCAGAAAATCATTAGGGCGATACCGCCTAGAAGCAGGAGGTCCAACAACCCGATGCCCCAGCCGCTGCCGGCACCGGGAATGGCGCCATGGGCCGGGGGCCCGCCGAACAGGCTGCGGAAAAGGAGGCCGCCGGCCAGACCGCCCAACAGACCGCCGCCAAAGCTCCGCCAGAAACTGCTGCCGCTGCTGGGCGGGGGGGTCGTCGGCCGGGCCATGGCACCCGGTGCGGGGGTGGCGGGTTGGCCGGGGGCCTGGGTCACCCCAGGGCCGGTGGGCTGGGTGGGCTTGACCGGCGCGGTATAGGTCCGGGGCGGGGTATAGGTCCGGGACCCTCGACTCCCCATGGAGCCGCTTCGCCCCGCTCGCGCCAGCGCCTCTTCCTGCAACGTCAGGGTAACGAGCAAGGCTGCGGCCAGGAGTGTCAGCACTCCCTTCAGCCAGGAGAATTTCCACATAATGCGACCTCCGGTCTGATCTCGATGGTCAAGGCCGGTAAGCCCGGCCGGGGTTAAGGTTGGTTCGGCGTGATCCCCAGATTTTCCAGTTCGCGACAGCATAACGGGTGCCCCAGGCGGCAGCCCTGCTGGAAGTCGGCCACCGCCTGGTCCCGATCGTTCAGGTGATGCCGGTATATCTGCCCCCGGGCAAAGTAAAACAGAGGCGCTTCCGAATTCAGGGAAATAGCCCTGGTAAAAGCCGCCACCGCTTCCCGATTTTGCCCCAGGGCAAATCTCACCATGCCCAGCTTGAAATAGGCCCAGGGGTCTCGGGGCGCCAGCGCCGCGGCCTTTTTCAGGTCCCTAAGGGCGCGGTGCAGGTCTCCCTCCTGGGTCAGCTGCTCGGCCCGCTCTTTGTAAGCCTCGGCATTCCTGGGGTTCAGGGTGATGACCTGAGTAAAGCTTTTAACAGCCTCCCGACGGCGCTCCATGCCGGCCAAAATCTTGCCCTGGGCAAGTAGGAGTGCCTGGTCCCTGGGTCTGGCCTTCAGACCAAGACCGACTTCCGCCAGGGCCTCCTCTCTTTTTTCCAGGGCTGCCAGAGAATTGGCCTTGGCGAGCCGCGCCGCCGCATCCCTGGGCTGTTTCTCCAGGTAGCGGCCCAGGGCTTGGATGGCCTCCTCATGGCGCCCGGCTTTCTGGGCCGCCAGGCCCTGGGCCAGGTCGTCTGCCTGGGTCAGGCCGGGGGCAGGAGCAGTCACAATGAAGGCCAGCCACAGGCAGATGCAACCCAACCGCCGGATTCTCGGCAAGTTCACATAATCAGACAATAAGTCGCCCTTATGCGCAGTAAATCCCTCAACCTTCGGGGTTTGGGGAAATGGCAAGGGGTCCGCGACCCCTGGCCCCCGCCCCCACCATCCCTCTCCCCAATTACCGCATGGCCCTGAGGCGCGCCACCCGCTCCTCAATGGGCGGATGGGTGCTGAACAGGCTCATGACGCCGCCCCCGGTGAGCGGGTTGACGATGAACAGCGGCTCGGTGGCCGGCGCGGCGTTCATGGGCGCGGCCTGCACGCCGTAGGCCAGCTTTTCCAGAGCGTTGGCCAGGGAGTCGGGGTTGTGGCACAACTGCGCCCCGGTCTCATCGGCGATGTACTCCCGGGAACGGGAGATGGCCATCTGGATAAGGGTGGCGGCAATGGGCGCGAAAATGGCCACCAGGAGGGTGCCCAGGGTCCCCAAACCGCCGCCTTCCTCGTCGTCCCGGCCCATGCCGAAAATCGCCCCCCAGCGTGCCATGTCCGCCAGGATCATCACTGCGCCCGCCACGGTGGCGGCCACCGTCTGGATGAGGATGTCCCGGTTGCGGATGTGCCCAATCTCATGGGCCAGCACGCCCTTCAGCTCGGTGGGCGTCAGGATGCGCATGATGCCGGCGGTCACCGCCACCACCCCGTGCTGGGGATTGCGGCCGGTGGCGAAGGCGTTGGGGCTCTCGTCCGGGATGTAGAAGACCTTGGGCTTGGGGATGCCCGCCTCGTAGGCCAGCTCGGCCACCATGCGATGCAGTTCCGGGGCCTCGGCCTCGCTCACCTCCTGAGCCCCGTACATGCGCAGCACGATCTTGTCGGAGAACCAGTAGCTCACAAAGTTCATGGCCAGGGCCAGTCCGAAGGCCATCATCATGCCGGTGCGCCCGCCGATGAGCTTGCCCATGAAGACCAAAAACACCGTCAACCCGGCCAACAACAGAAATGTCTTGATTTGATTGGTCATTGCTTCCACTCCGTCCTATGGGTCAGCTTCCCACGTCCGTACACAATTCAAGCCCGATGCGCCGATTGCTTGGGGGGAGGCCTGAGGGAGCCTTTATCCCCCACCCTCTCCTCAAACTCCCCACCCCCCGACAAGGAGTTGGGGTTGGGGGGAAGAGGCAGGAGTTGGCGACACCTGTCCCCTTCCTCCGAAACTGCGGCTGCACCGCGCCGTCGCTCTCTTCCTTTCAGAGCGGCATTTCTGGGTAAATATTAAGTTATATTTTCCTATTGTCAACAAAATCCGGTGGCGGAAAGTCCGCGGGCGGCGCGGTAACATACAGGAAATATTCCTGATTTCCCTTGGGGCCGGGGAGGGGGGCGGGAAAGGCAGGGCTGACGGTGCAGCCCAGGGCTCTGGCCGCCTGGGCCACCTTGGCCACGGCCTGCTGTTGGAGGGCCGGGTCCCGGACCACGCCGCCTTTTCCCACCTGGCCCTTGCCCACCTCAAACTGAGGCTTCACCAGGACCAGGATGGCGCCGCCGGGCCGGAGGAATTCCAGGACCTTGGGGAGCACCAAAGTGAGGGAAATGAAGGAGAGGTCCAGGGTGGCCAGATCAATGGGCTCGGGGACGGCTTCTTTGGAGAGGAGGCGGAGATTGGTGCGCTCCCGGACCACCACCCGGGGGTCCCGGCGGAGTTTGGGGTCAAGCTGGCCGTAGCCCACGTCCACCGCATACACCCTGGCCGCGCCCCGGCTCAGGAGCACGTCGGTGAAGCCGCCGGTGGAGGCGCCGGCGTCCAGGCAGACGAGGCCGTTGACGTCCACCCCGAAGTGGTCCAGGGCCGGGGCCAGCTTCCCGCCCCCCCGGCTGACATAGGCCGGGGCCTCCTTCAGGGTGATGGCCGCGTCCAGGGGCACCAGCGCCCCGGCCTTGGTCACGGCGACGCCATCCACCAGCACCCGCCCGGCCAGGATGAGGGCCTGGGCCTTGGCGCGGCTGTCGGCCAGGCCGCGGGCGAATAACAGAGTATCCAGCCGGATTTTTTCGGGTTTTCGGTTGTCTATGTTCGGCCTGCGGATGGTCAAAGAAGGATTACTGAAAGACCTGAACCTCGGAAAGTTAAGGCCTGCATATTACCAGGGCTTTCATCCTGGGCTCGGCATGAAGAAAGGGGGGTGGAGGAAAGGGAAAGGATCCCCGCCCCCTTAGCCCCCTCCCCCACCATCTCTCACTTAAAGCTCCCCCACACCACCTTCTGCTGCCGCGCGGGTTGCTCCAGGAGCTCCAGGGCGCCTTTGAGGATGCCTGCGGCGTTAAGGCCGTATTTCTGCCGCAGCAGGTCCGGGGCGCCGTGCTCCATGAAGCGGTCCGGGACGGCCAGGCGCTTCACCGGCACCAGGAGGCCATGGTCGGCCAGGAGTTCCAGGACGGCGCTGCCGAAGCCGCCCTGGGCCACGTTTTCCTCCACGGTGAGGACCCGGCCCCGGCGGGCGGCCAGGGTGAGGATGAGCTGCTCGTCCAGGGGTTTGACGAAACGGGCGTTCACCACCGTGGCCTGGTAGCCCTGTTTTTCCAGCTCCGCGGCGGCCTGAAGCGATGGATGCACGCTGGCGCCAATCGCCAGGATGAGGAGGTCCTCCCCTTGCCGAAGGACTTCGGCCCGGCCCAGGGGGATCTGGTGCAGAGTGGAGCTGAAGCTCACCCCCACGCCCCGGCCCCGGGGGTAGCGCAGGGCGATGGGACCCTGGTGGTGCACCGCGGTGTAGAGCATGTGCCGGAGCTCGTCTTCATCTTTGGGGGCCATGAGCACCAGGTTGGGGATGTGACGGAGGTAGGAGAGGTCGAAGAGGCCCTGGTGGGTTTCGCCGTCCTCGCCCACGACGCCGCCCCGGTCCAGGGCGAAGACCACGGGCAGGTTCTGGAGGCAGACGTCGTGCAGCACTTGGTCGTAGGCCCGCTGCAGGAAGGTGGAGTAGATGGCCACCACGGGCCTGAGGCCCTCCACCGCCAGGCCGGCGGCGAAGGTGGCGGCGTGCTGCTCGCAGATGCCCACATCAAAGAAGCGGTCCGGGAACTTGGCCCGGAAGTCCACCAACCCGGTGCCGTCGGGCATGGCCGCGGTGATGGCCACCAAGCGGCGGTCCTCTTCGGCCAGGCGCACCAGGGTGTCGCCGAAGACTTCGGTGTAGGAGGGCACCTCGCCCACGCTCTTGGCGGCCACGCCGGTGTCAGGGTCGAACTTGCCCAGGCCGTGGAAGCCGGTGGGGTCGGTCTCGGCCGGAAGGTAGCCCTTGCCTTTGGTGGTGATGACGTGCACCAGCACCGGACCCTGGAGGTGTTTGACGTTTTGCAGGGCCTCGATGAGGTGGTTGAGGCGGTGGCCGCTCAGGGGCCCGAGATAGGTGAACTTCAGGGCCTCAAAGAGCATGCCCGGCGTGAAGAAGGCCTTCATGGCGTCTTCGCTCTTCTTGGCCAGGGCCAGGAGGTCGTCGCCGATGCCGGGGAGGGCGCCCAGGAGCTGCTCCACCCGCTTCTTCAAGAACACCATGGTGCGGCCGGTGAGCTTGCGACTGAGGAAGGACGACATGGCCCCCACGTTAGGGGCGATGGACATGCCGTTGTCGTTTAAGATGACGATCAGGTCCTTGTGCAGGTCGCCGGCGTTGTTCAGGCCCTCCAGGGCGAGACCGGCGGTGAGGGCCCCGTCGCCGATGACCGCGATGACCCGGCCCCGCTCCCGCTTCAGGCAGCGGGCCGAAGCCATGCCCAAGGCGGCGGAGATGGAGGTGGAGCTGTGGCCGGTGTCGAAGGCGTCATAGACGCTTTCCGCCCGCTTGGGAAAGCCGCTCAAGCCCCCATACTGCCTCAGCGTGGCGAACTGCTCCTGGCGGCCGGTCAAAAGCTTGTGGGCGTAGGCCTGGTGGCCCACGTCCCAGATGATCTTATCCCGGGGGGTGTCAAAGACGTAGTGCAGGGCCAGGGTGAGCTCCACCACCCCCAGGCTGGGGGCCAGGTGGCCGCCGGTCTTGGACACGGTGGCGATGATGGTCTCCCGGATCTCCTGGGCCACCTGGGGCAGGAGCTCCGGCGGCAACTTTTTCAGGTCGGCGGGGCTGGAGATGGCCTTAAGCAGGCGCCTTTTCTTCTCACCCGGCGGCAACTGGCGCTCTTCCATGGCTGGATCTGCCTCCTTCAACTGCGGCGCACCAAGAGATAGCGGCCGATTTCCCTGAGGGGCTCGGCCCGGGGGCCGAAGTCCGCCAACCCGTCGACGGCCTGATCCATCAGGGATTTGGCCCACTCCCGGGCGGCCGCCAGCCCCAGGAGGGCGGGATAGGTGGCTTTGCGGCGCTTTTCATCCTGGCCGGGAGCCTTGCCCATCTCCGCCGCGTCGCCCTCCACGTCCAGAAGATCATCGGTAATCTGAAAGACCAGGCCGAATTTTTCGCCGAACTCGGTGAGCCGGGTCACCTGCACCCGGTCGCCGCCCCCCACCAGGGCCCCGGCCCTGACCGAGGCGGTGAGGAGCGCCCCGGTCTTCAGGCGGTGGATGGTCTCCAGCTCCTTCAGGGTGATCCGGCGGCCCTCGGCCATGAGATCCAGCATCTGGCCGCCCACCATGCCCTGGTAGCCCGCGGCCCGGCCGAGGAGCTCGATGATCTCCAGCAGGACCGCCTCCCGGCCTTCGAATTTGGTTGCGGCCTCGGCCAGGAGGCGAAAGGCCTCGGTGAGGAGGCCGTCCCCGGCCAAAATCGCGGTGGCCTCGTCGAACTGCCTGTGGCAGGTGGGGTTGCCCCGGCGCAGGTCGTCGTCGTCCATGGCCGGCAGATCGTCGTGGATGAGGGAGTAGGTGTGGATCATCTCCAGGGCGCAGGCCACCGGCAGGGCCTCGCCGGGGTCGCCCCCCACCGCCTCGCAGGCGGCCAGGCAGAGGATGGGCCGGAGGCGCTTGCCGCCGGCGAAGAGGCTGTAGTGCATGGCCTCCACCACCCGGAAGGCGGGCCCCCGCACCCGGGGGAGATAGGCCAGGAGCGAGCGGTTTATGAGGTCCCGGCGGTGGGCTAGATAGGCTTTCAGGTCCACATGAGTTCCCTGGCGGCGGTCACCAGTAACCAGTAGTCAGTAGTCAGCAAAAAACCGGCCACCGGCTATTGGCTGCTGCTTTCAACCGCCTTCCCCTTCCTCCTCCGGGAAGGGCTTGGTGAAGAAATTGCCGCCTGCGTCCTTGAGGAGGAGCTCCACCTTGCGCTCCACTTCGTCCAGCTTGCCGTGGCAGAAGCGCACCAGGTTCACCCCTTCCTCGAAGGCGGCCAGGGCCTCCTCCAGGCTGAGGTTGCCGTGCTCCAACGCCTCCAGCACCTCTTCCAGGCGGGCGAGGGCCTCTTCGAAGGTGAGCGTTTTTTTTTCCTTTGCTGACATGATTCCGGGGAAACCCACTTAGGCTAAGAACCTTTTTAAGAACGGCAATATCTCTTTAAAATCTCCAACAAAGAATCCATTTCTTCATTAGTAAATTCAGATATTTTGCGGCTTAAATTACGACCTTGAACAACCTTTTGTGGGTCTAAATGTTTTTCCAAAAAGCCGGCATCTTTCAATTCATTGACCAATCCATCTCTTTCATTGCTGCCCCCGGAATATTGATTGTCATTCATGTAAAGATAAATTGCATCATAATTAGGGAATACAGAAGCTATCCGCAATTTTTTCGAGCCGCAGAGTCCAAATGTTGGAAAAATAGCCCGTTACTCCAAGAAACAACCAGTGTTGTATGCCCATTCAAGAATTTTTTCGAAATTTTCCCTCAAACGGCTGTCTTGAATTTGCTGAATGGCATCCCTTAAAATTTGCACTTTCCAAAGGACGGCCCTTCCATTTGTCCCCGATCCCATGGCTTTCTTGTCTATATTGATTTGAGTCTGGCCAATTAATCGAGGCACAATAACGATTGCTTGCTGTTCTTCTCCATAAAATTTCCATTCTAGTCCCAACACTTCAACATTTCGCATTTCCCGGTTGAGAAATTCTATCATTCTCCTCACTTCTGCTCTGAGTTCATCCGTCGCGATGATTAAACGAAACCGGCCTTGTTGCAGATTTTGCTCAACAATACTCCAAAATCCTTCCAAATCCAAATCTTCGCCGAAGGCTCCCAAAAGAATGGCATCGAGTTCAGCACCCTGTCCTTGCCAATATTCCGAGGCGTACTGTCTTAATTGCGAAATCTCCCACCTTTCCAAGGCATAAGCACCATATTCGATGATTTGACCGATTACCTCCCTCCTGGATTCGGGATTCTGCATCAATTTGGTCTCCACCAGGGTGAGAATCCCTTTATCATCCACAAAAAGATGGTCTAACGACCAGCTCCCCAGAGGCATTTCCCGCCGCAAAAGGATAAATTTCGATGGGTTAGCGGGGTTTATCTGATTTCCTGGGATGAGTTGGGGAAAATTCTGTAGGATGTATTGAAGTCCATCCTCCAATGTTTTCCCGAAAAAACCAGCCTGCATAGAGCGACTGGCCAGCGGACGAATTTGATTTTCCGTTAAAAGCAGAATTTCCTCGGTTTGGTCAGCCATGATTCCCCTGCCTTACAGGTTGATCTTCCCCAGTCTGCTCCACTCGGCAATCCAGCCTGCCCTTGGCCACCCGCACCCGGATGGCCGCGCCCGGCGGGGCCTGGGCCGGGTCCCGGATCACCGCGCCCGCAGGGATCGTGGTAGCCACCGCGTAGCCCCGGGCCAAAATGGCCAGGGGGTCCAGCTTCTGCAGGTGCTCCAAAGAGACCTCCAGGCCGCGGCGGCGCTGGGCGAAGCTGCGGCCCCAGGCCTTGAGGAGCTCCCCGGACAGGGCCGCCAGGCGCTGGCGGGCCGGGGCCAGATCCTTTCCCGGGCTTAAGAGAAAGAGCCGGGAGCGGGCCAGCTTGAGCCCCTGGCGGCGGGCCACCAGGAGCCGCCGGAAGCGCCGCGTGAGCGCCTCCCCCCGCTCGTCCAGCCGGAGCCTCGCCTCGGTGAGTCGGCGGCTTAAATCCGGCAGCCTCCGGCCCACCTGGGCCAGGTGGCGGCGCTCGCCCAACAGGTGCCGGCGCCAGCTCCGGTAGAGGGAGGCGGCCAGGCGCTGGATCTTCCCCTGCAATTCTTTCCGGTCCGGCAGCACCAATGCCACCGCATGGCTGGGGGTGGCGGCCCGGGCGTCGGCGACAAAATCGCTGATGGTGTAATCCACTTCGTGGCCCACCGCGGAGACCACCGGCAGCGGACAGCGGGCGATGGCCCGGGCCACGATTTCTTCGTTAAAGGGCCACAAATCTTCCAGAGAGCCGCCGCCCCGGGCCAGGATGACCACCTCCACTCCCGGCCAGGCCGGGAGCTCGTCCAGGGCCCGGGCGATCTCCCCGGCGGCCTCCACCCCCTGCACCTTCACCGGGTAGATAAAAATCTCCACGCCGGGGAAGCGCTGCCGGGCCAGGCGCAGGAAATCCCGCACCACCGCGCCGGTAGGGGAGGTGACCAGGGCCAGGCGCCTCGGGAGAAAGGGCAGCGGCTTTTTCCGGGCCGGGTCAAAGAGGCCCTCGGCCGCCAGCCTGGCCTTGAGGGCCTCGAAGGCCTGGGCCAGGGCCCCCAGCCCCAGGGGCTCCAAATAGTCCAGGACCAACTGGTACTCGCCCCGCTGCTCGTACACGGTGAGGCGGCCCCGGCAGAGGACCTCCTTGCCCTCCTGCGGCTTGCAGCGCAGGTGCTGGTGGCTCCCTTTGAAGAGCACCGCCCGCAGCTGGGCGCCGGCGTCCTTCAGGGTGAAATAATAGTGGCCCGATTGCGCCAGCCTGAGGTTGGAAACCTCACCGCTCACCCAGACCAGGGGGAACCGGGGCTCCAGGGTGTCCCGGATGGCCCGGGTGAGGCTGGAAACGGTATAGACGTGGGGGAATTCCTCAGCCATGGCGCCGCCTTGAAACTATACCATATTCCGGCCCCCCGCCTCACCGTTTTTCTTTTTTTGCAAGTTGGCGGCCACGCCTTGATATTTTGGGGTGAAAAATTATCTAAAAGAATAAAGGGTTCAGCGGCGGGCCGCAAGGCCGCCGCCCGGCTGAACCATACCAGCATGACCGTCCAGCAGCAATGGCTCGGGCCAGCAGGCCAGGCCGCCGTCGGCGCCCGCCGCACAAGGCCCTCCGGGGCCCGGGCCGCCTCAGGAGGTGCAGTTATGGCATGGCGGACGCAGCCCACGTGGTGGTTGACCATCCTCCTTGCCGTCGGCCTGAGCCTTGGCCTGGCCCCAGCGGCACAGGCCGGCCATGAAGACGCGGCGCTCTTTTATGAAGAGCTCTCGCAGTACGGCAACTGGGTGGATTACGGCACCTATGGCCCGGTGTGGTATCCTTCGAACGTGTCGGCAAACTGGCGGCCCTATCTGGATGGCCGCTGGGTGCCCAACGAGGGTGGGTGGATCTTTGAGACCGGCGAACCCTGGGGCTGGGCCACCTACCATTACGGCAACTGGATGCCCACCACGGAATACGGCTGGGTGTGGTGCCCGGGGAGGACTTGGTATCCCAGCACCGCCGCCTGGCGCACCAGCGACGAGTACGTGGGCTGGGCCCCCATCCCGCCGCCCAATTATGTCCCGCCCCCGGCCTACTATCCGCCCGGCGGGTATTATCCAGGCATTTCCGCCCTGGACCTGATCACCGCGCCCTTTTGGATCTTCGCCCAGGCGGCCAGCTTTCTGTTGGGGTTCGGGAACCCCTACGCCCCCTCGTATTCTTATTACAATTGCGGCTGCCTGGTGCCGGTTTATTCCTACCCCGTCATCTTTCCCCGAACGTTTTTCCTCACCGAATATTGGTACCCAGCGTATGCGCCCCGGGGCTTTTTCTTCTTCGGGCCCTCGTTTCACTATGTCTCCCGGGTCTGCCGCATTCCCCTGGGCCACTTCCACACCATTACCCGCCGGTTGGACGTCCGCCAGGTGCGCAATGCGCTGCCGCCCCAGGTGGTGCTGAAGCGCCGGCCCTACCTGACGGAGGCGCTTCCGGTTCAGGTGCGGGAAGGCCGCTGGCAGGTGCGTCGCCTGGAAAATGTCAAGGAGGTCAAGCATGTGGCCCGGCCTGACGTGGTGAGCCCGCCCCGGGAGATCCCCGCCATGCCCAAGCTCACGCGGGTAACCCCCAAGGTGCCGGAACCGCCCGCGGTGGCGGCGCCCAAACCCCGGGAGGCCCCGGCGGAAAAGGCCAAACCCGCCGTGCCCGAGCCCACGCCGCCCAAGCCGCCCGAGGTGCTGAGGCCTCCGAAGCCGGAGCGCAAGGGGGTGCAGCTGCCTCCTCAGGCGGTGCCGGGAGAACGGGAGATGCGGGACCAGCTCCGCCGGGAACGCCGCCAGGAGCGGACTTTCCCTCCGGAGCAGCAGCGCCGGTTCCAGAGGCAGGAACAGGAACTCAAGCGCCAGGAGATCTTCCGAACTCCCCGGGTGACCCGCCCGGAACCCCCGGCCCCCAGGATGCGGACCACTCCGGCGGAGCCGCGCCGGGCCCCGGAACTGCGGCCGCAGCCCCAGACCCCCCGGCAGCAAATGGCTCCCCCACGCCCGGCCCCTTCCCGGAGCGGACCGGAAGGGGGCCGGCTGCGGTAGCCTGGCCCCGAGAAGCGGGGGCGGAGCCGAACCCCGCCCCCCGCTCTTCGGTGCAGGGCTGAGCCCGGGCGCTGGCAGACTCTCAGGTTCTCCCCCCAGCCGGGCGAACCATCGGAAGGCGGCGGTTCCGAAACCATCCCGGCCTCCGCCGCCGCCCGCCCCCTGGCCATCAATACCGCCTGGCCCAATGGGCATACATCGCCAGCCCCAGCCAGGCCCAGTTGTTGGCGTAGTAATTGTCCGGGGCCTCAAAATAGGCCTCCCCGTCCACCTGGCGGTAAAAGGCCAGGATTTTTCGGGCCATCTGGCCGGCAAAATCCCCGTCACCCGCAGCCAGGGCCGCGGCCAACACCCCGGCATAGAGCACCGGGCTTTCATAAGCCGCCAGCGGCTGGCCGTCATAGCGGTAGACGGCGGCCAGGCGTCCGTCGCCTTGCCACTTCTGCCGGAAGAACGGCAAAAATCGGGTATTCAGCAGGTGGGCCGCCTCCTCCCGGCCGTGCCAGAGGCGATCCAGGGCCAGGCGCCAGGGGAGGCGCACCGCCTCCCAACCGAAGTGGCTGTCCCGCCCGGGTGCCGGGGTGCGGCTGCCGTCGCCGTGGAGGAGGGCCCAGTCGGGAAAGAGCCCCACCCCCTTTTCCGCTCCCAACTGGCTGCTCAGAGCGGCGGCCAGGGGATAGACGCCCTCGGCCAGCTCCCGCCAACGCCCGTCGCCGGTAACCTCAAACAACAGGCGGCAGGCCGCCGGGGAGAAATACGACGGGTTGATGAGGTACGGAGCCGAGGGCTCGTGCCAGTTCCCGGGGCTCAGTACCAGCCCTCCGCCGGGCAGGCGCACCACCTCCAACGCCAGAATGTCGGCGGCCACCTCCCGGGCCCGGGTGAGGTAATCGGACCCCGCTGCCGGCCGCCAGCCCCGCCGGTGGGCCAGCACCAGGGCCAGAGCGTAGTCCAGGTCGGCGTCCGCCGCGGTGTTCCAGTCCAGGACCCCGAGGCTGCCGTCCTCCCGCGTGCCCCATTGCCAGGCCAACAGATGGTCGCCGACCTTTGTGCGCCGGGAGAGATGCTCCCGGGTCCAGTGGGCCACCCGGCCAAAGACCGCTTCATCTCCAGCCCACACCGCCATGAGCAGGGCATAGGCCTGGGCCTCAGAGATGGTGCCGCCCTGGCGGTCGGGGACCACGACCCGTCCCTCGGGCAGAATGGCCCGGCGAACATAACTCTGCCAGGAGGCGGTCAGCACCCGGTCTACTTCCGGACTCCCGGAACCGGCGGTGCAGGCCGGCATCAGAAGAAGCAGGCCGAGGCCGGCGGTGCACCACCGGCGGAGTCCCTCCTTCAACCAGCGGGGAAACGGACGGCAACGTGCAGGCGAATCTGGCATAACAATCCTCATGGACCCTGGCCTCGCCCCCAGGCCAGGGGAAATCGCCCCCCGGCGACGCCCCTTCCCACTGTCTCCTCTTCCGGCAAGGGACGCCGCCGGCGCGGCTTGGGGCTCAAAGTCCCGAGGCGCCGCGCCGGGTGCATCGGGAGCGGAAATAATCTTGACAATGTTTAGGCATTTATGCAAAATGATGGTCAAATCCGGGGGCGCCGACACCGATTCCCTGGATACCCTGCTGAGGTGTGCAGTAATTTCTCGCGAGATTATCTGACAATGTGACCAGGACGGCATCCGGGAGCTCCAGCGGATCACCGTGATGCCTTTTTTATTGGATAAAAAATGATCACCGTCAATCTGGAAAACGGTCCCAGTCGCCAGGTGGAAGCCGGCATCACCTGCGCCCAGGCGCTGGCAGCACTGGGCGTGGCCGCCAACCGCCACATCGTGGCGGTGCGAGTAGATGGGACCCTTACCGATCTGAACCAACCCCTTGCCCGAGACTGTACCCTGAAACCGGTACCGCTCACCAGTCCGGAAGGACTGGAAATCATGCGGCACTCCACCTCCCACCTCATGGCCGAGGCGGTGCGCTCTCTCTTTCCCGGGGTGAAGGTGGCCATCGGCCCGGCCATCGAAGCGGGATTCTATTACGATTTCGACGTGCCCCAGCCGTTCTCCTCCGAGGACCTTCCCCGCATCGAGGCCAGGATGGCGGAGTTGGCTTCCCGGGACCTGCCCTTCATTCGGGAGGAGCTTCCCCGGGAAGAGGCCATCCGGCGCTTTCAGGCCGAGGGTGAGGTTTACAAGGTGGAGCTCCTCCAGGAGATCGACCAGGAACGGGTAAGCCTATACCGGCAAGGCGATTTCGTGGACCTGTGCCGGGGACCGCATGTGCCTTCCAGCGGTTATCTCGAGGCCTTCAAACTCACCGCCATCTCCGGGGCGTACTGGCGGGGCGACGAGCGCCGGCCCATGCTCCAGCGCATCTACGGCACCGCCTTCCCCACCAGGGAAGAGTTGGAGCGGCACCTGGAGTTGCTGGAGGAGGCCAAGCGCCGGGATCACCGAAAACTGGGGCGGGAGTTGGGCCTTTTTACCATCGAGGACGAAGCCGGGCCTGGCTTGGTCATCTACCACCCCAAAGGCGCGCTCCTCCGCAGCCTCATCGAGAATTTCGAGCGCCAACAGCATCTGAAGCGGGGCTACCAGATGGTCATGGGCCCCCAGATGCTCAAGGCTGACCTCTGGGCCCGCTCCGGACACCTGGAAAACTACCGGGAGCACATGTATTTCACCGAGGTGGAGGGGGCGCAATACGGCATCAAGCCCATGAACTGCGTGGCCCACATGCTCATCTACAAATCCCGGGTGCGCAGCTACCGGGAGTTGCCCTTGCGCCTCTTCGAGCTGGGCACCGTGCTGCGCCACGAGCGCTCCGGCGTGCTGCACGGCCTGACGCGGGTGCGCCAGTTCACCCAGGACGACGCCCACATCATCTGCACCCCCGAGCAGGTGGAGGGAGAAATCCTGGGAGTGCTGGATTTTGTGGCCGACGTCATGGCCATCTTCGCTTTCGACTACGAGGTGGAGCTTTCCACCCGGCCGGAGAAGTCCATCGGCAGCGACGCCGACTGGGAGCTGGCCACCACAGCCCTCACCGGCGCCCTCAGGCGCAAGGGCCTTCCTTATGCCGTCTGCGAAGGGGAAGGCGCCTTTTACGGCCCCAAGATCGACATCAAACTGAAGGATGCCCTGAAGCGCCGTTGGCAGTGCGCCACCATCCAGTGCGACTTTACCCTGCCGGAACGCTTCGACCTGACCTATATCGCCGCCGACGGCGAGAAACACCGGCCCGTGATGCTGCACCGGGTCATCCTGGGGTCCCTGGAACGCTTCCTGGGGGTGCTCATCGAACACTATGCCGGGGCTTTTCCCGTGTGGCTGGCACCGGTGCAGGCCATTTTGCTTCCCATCACGGAGCGCGTCCACGGCTATACCCAAGAGGTGGCGGAGAGGCTCGGGGCCGCTGACCTGCGGGTGGAGGTGGACCTGCGGCCGGAAACCCTGCGCTACAAGATTCGGGAGGCGCAGTTGCAGAAAATCCCTTATATGGTGGTGATCGGGGATCGGGAAGCGGCCCAGGGGACGCTTTCCCCCCGTCTCCGGGACGGCACCGAGCTCAAGGACCTGGCCCTGGCGGACTTCATCGCCCGCCTGGTGGCAGAAAGCCGGGTCCCGACGCCGGCGCCGCCCCTTACTTCCTGAGGAGGTGCGGTCATCCAGAAGCAGCGCGTGCGCATCAATCAGCAGATCAGGGCGCCGGAGGTGCGGCTCATCGGCGCCGACGGGCAACAGGTGGGCATCCTCCCCATCAAGGAAGCCCTGGCCCATGCCGCCGAAGCCAACCTGGACCTGGTGGAAGTGGCCCCCATGGCCAACCCGCCGGTCTGCCGGGTCATGGACTACGGCAAATTCAAATATCAGCAAAGCAAAAAACAGCAGGAGGCCCGGCGCCGGGCCACCACCATCCAGGTGAAGGAGGTCAAGGTCCGGCCCAAGATCGAAGAACACGACATGGCCTTCAAGCTCAAGCACATCCGTCGGTTCCTGGCCGACAACGACAAGGCCAAGATCACCATGATCTTTCGCGGTCGGGAAATGGCCCACCAGGACCGGGGCTACGCCATTTTGCGCCGTATGGCCGAGGAGCTGGCCGACGTGGCCACGGTGGAGCAGGAGCCCAAGCAGGAAGGCCGCACCCTGTTTATGATCGTCGCACCCAAATAGGCGTTGCCTTTTTAAAAAATACCGTTGCCGACCGTGGCATGTATGGTTTATATATAGAACTTTGCGGGTTTGCCGGACGGCAAGGGCCAGTAGTGTCAGGATCCAGGCCGGGGGACCACCCCGGAGGGCCCACCCCGCACTACGCCACTGGAGTCAGTCATGCCCAAACTGAAAACCCATCGCGGGGCCGCCAAGCGCCTGCGCGCCACCGGGTCCGGCCGCCTCAAGGTCAAACAGCCCGGCCAGCGCCACCTGCTTACCGGCAAGCCCCGGAAACGCAAGCGCCAGATGCGCCGGCCTGATTACGTGGCCGCCGCCGACCTGAAAAATATGCGGCGTCTGTTGCCGTATTCCTGAAGCGAGGAGCTGCATCATGCCGCGCGTCAATAAAGGCGTGGCCTCCCGGGCCCGCCGCAAGAAATACCTGAAACTGGCCAAGGGTTATGTGGGCGGCCGCCGCCGCCTCTACCGCACCGCCCGGGAAACCGTGGAGCGGGCCCTGGCCTTCGCCTACCGCGACCGCAAAGTGCGCAAGCGGGAGTTCCGCAGCCTCTGGATCGTGCGGATCAACGCCGCCCTGCGCCCCCTGGGGATGTCGTACAGCACGTTCATCGGCGGCCTGAAAAAGGCCAACGTCGCCCTGGACCGCAAGGTCCTGGCCGACCTGGCCATTCACGACCCCATGAGCTTCGCCCGGGTGGCCGACCTGGCCCGCCAAGCGGGGTAAGGAAGGATTTGGGGGGAAGGGCCAGAGATCTGAGGTCCCCTCTCTCCCCCACACCCCTCCCAACCCGCAGATAATTCGCAGGGCAGCTTGGGTTTTACTGTTATACCCCTTTTACCTTCATTGGCGGAACCTGGGCAAAGTGAAGCCGATTTGAGGAGCCCGGTCCGGTGGCACAGGCGCCCCGCCTGTGCTTTTTATTCTTTCAGTCGCCCGCCAGCGGAGATGGCCCAGGCATGACTCTTAAACTGAGGGAAGTGGAAGAGCTCCAGGAATTGGCTCTTGCGGAAATCGAGAGAGCCGACAACCCCGAGGACGTGGAAGCCCTGCGGGTCAGGTACCTGGGCCGCAAGGGAAGCCTCACCCTGGTTCTGAGAACCGTCAAGGATCTGGACCCCGGCATCCGCAAGGACGTGGGCCGCCTGGCCAACCAGGCCAAGGAGGCCCTGGAAGCCGCCATCGTGGCCCGGCTTCAGGCCCTGAAACGGGAAGCCCGGGACCGGGAAGTGGCGGCCATCGACGTCACCCTCCCCGGCCGGCGCCCGCCCCTGGGCCGGCTCCACCCCCTCACCCGCATCATGGAGGAGATCTGCGACATCTTCCTGCGCCTGGGGTTTGAAGCGGTGGAGGGACCCGAAGTGGAGTTGGACTGGTACAACTTCGAGGCCTTAAACATCCCTCCGGATCATCCGGCCCGGGACATGCAGGACACTTTTTACTTCAGCGACCAAGTTCTGCTGCGCACCCACACCTCCCCCATGCAGATCCGGGTCATGGAGCAGCGCACCCCGCCGGTGCGCATCATCGCACCGGGCAAGGTCTACCGCCGGGACTCGGACATGACCCACTCCCCCATGTTCCACCAGGTGGAGGGCCTGCTGGTGGACCGGGACGTCACCTTCGCGGACCTGAAGGGCATACTCACTGAGTTCGTGCACCAGCTCTTCGGCCCCGAGGTCTCCCTGCGCTTCCGGCCCAGCTACTTTCCTTTTACCGAGCCCTCGGCGGAGATCGACATCGCCTGCGTCATCTGCCGGGGCGAGGGCTGCCGGGTCTGCAAGATCACCGGGTGGCTGGAGGTCCTGGGGGCGGGCATGGTGCACCCTGCGGTCTTCGAGGCCGTGGGCTACGACCCCGAGGAATACACCGGCTTCGCCTTCGGGCTGGGGGTGGAGCGCTTCGCCATGCTGAAATACGGCATCGACGACATCCGCCTGTTCTACGACAACGACCTCCGGTTTCTGCGGCAGTTTTGAGTAAGTTGCAGGAGACGCCGGGAGACAGCGGCCCTTTGGCCCTTCTGCCCCACCCCCATCCCCTTACGCCAAAGAAAAGGCCGGAAGCCTGCTGCTCCCTGCCCCGGCTGGCCGCCGTCAGGTCCCCAGAGTGTCGGGGATGGGACTTTGCTAACCGCGGATCCCCAGTTCCCGCATGACCTCCTGGTGGAACTTGATGGACATGTTTTCGTTGCCCATGAGCCCGAAGCGCACTTTGAGGGTGGTGATGTTGTTGGGCTTGCCCACCAGTTGGATCTTGACGGTGGTGTCCGGCGCCTGCACCGCCTCGATCCTGGACTCCAGGGCGCCGTACTGCTGGGCCGTGACCCTCAAGTTAAGCTTGCGGCAGGCGGCCAGGGCGGCGTTGTAAGTCTCCTGCATGGACCGGGGATAGTCCTGTTCGCTGGTGCCTTCCACATATTTATACGCGCCCACGGCAGCCGCGGCGCCCACGCCCATGAGGGCCATGGCGGCGCAACCGCTGCCCAGGGTCAAGGCCGCCACCACCGCCACCACTGCCCCGCACCATCTTTTTCTCATATGCTCCCCCCTCACCTCAGACGTTTCGAGCCTTTTCGGACTTATGCCACTAATGGCACCCCTTGTCAATCGCCTTTCTGCACCGCTGCCTGGCCGTAGTCGCAAAATGGCAAAAGTGGGCATGTCGGGCAGCGGGGTTTGCGGGCGGTGCAGATGGCCCGACCGTGCCAGATCATCTGATGGGAAAACGCGGTCCATTTCTCCCGGGGCACCAGGGCCATGAGGTCAAACTCGATCTTCACCGGGTCCTGATTGGCCGTCAGCCCCAGGCGCTGGGCCACCCGGCCCAGGTGGGTGTCCACCACGATCCCGGGGATGCCGAAGGCGTTTCCCAACACCACGTTGGCGGTCTTGCGGCCGATGCCCGGGAGCTTCACCAATTCCTCCAGGGAGGGGGGCACCTGGCCGCCGAACTTCTCCACCAGCCCCCGGCAGATGGCTTGGAGGGCCTTGGCCTTGTTCCGATAGAAGCCGGTGGAGCGGATGGCCTCTTCCAACTCCTCCTGGGGCGCCTGGGCACAGGCCCGGGCATCGGGATATTTTCGGAAGAGAGCGGGGGTGACCTGGTTAACCCGCTCATCGGTGCATTGAGCCGACAGCACCGTGGCCACCAACAGCTGCAAGGGGGTCTGAAAATCCAGGGTGCAATGGGCCCTGGGATAATGCCGGTCCAGCAGCTCCAAAATGGGGCCCATCTTCTCAGCCGGCTCCATGGGTGCTCTCCTGGCAATGCGTATTCGGAGGAGGGGCCTAAGGGCGGGGGGCTCTGTCCACCCGGCCCGCCCCTCACATTATATCCCCGTCACCGCCGGCGGAACAGCAGGCGGAGGGCGTCTCTGGCCTCGGGAATTTGGAAGGCCAGGATGAAGCCGGCGTACACGGCCACCGCCACCGCGATGGCCGCGGCCAGGGCCAGGATCTGGCCCGGGAGGCTTTGTGCCAGGAGGGCGACGGCGGCCTGGTGCACTGCCAGGGCGGCCAGCGCCATGGCCAGGGAGGCGGCCCCCACCTTGGCCAGGGTGCCCACCAAGGGCCGCCAGGGAAAGCCTCCCACCCGCCGGTGGAGCATGGCCACCAGAAACAGGAAGCTCAGGTTGCTGCTCAGGGACATGGACAGGGCGATGGCCCGGTGCTCCAGGGCCGTGAGGGTCAGGTTGATGAAGACCAGGTTGGCCCCCACGGTCAGAAAGCTGCCAATGACCGGAATCCGGGTATTGTTGAGGGCGTAAAACACCGGCACCAGGATTTTGGCGCCCGAAAAGGCGAAAAGACCCAAAGTGTAGAACACCAGGGCCGCCGCGGTCTGTCGGGTGTCGAAGGCGGTGAAGCGGCCATGCTGGAAAATCACGGCGCAGATGGGTTCGGCCAACACCGCCAGACCCACCGCGGCAGGAATGGTGAGGATCATGGCCAGAGACAAAGAAGAGTGGCAGGCGCCCTTGAGGCCCACCAGGTCCTTTTGGGCGGCCAGGCGTGACACCACCGGCAGGGTGGCCACCGACAGGGCCACGCCGAACAGCCCCTGGGGCAGATGGTCCAGGCGATAAGCGTAGTTGAGCCAGGAAATGCTGCCTTGAGGGCAGCTGGCGGCATAAAAGGTATTGATGAAAATATTGATCTGGGCGGCGGACAGACCCAGCACCGCGGGCAGCATGAGCTGGAAAATCTGCTTGAGCCCCGGGTCGCGTAAATCGAAGACCCAGGCAGGTCGGAAACCCACCCGGCCCAGAAGCGGCAGCTGCACCACCAGTTGCAGGAAGCCGCCGATGAGGGTGCCCACGGCCATGCCCACGATAGCCGGCACGCCGAAGGCGGGGGCAAGCAGGCTCAGGCCCACCCCAGCCACAATGGAGCCCAGGTTGAAAAAGCTGGAGGCCAGGGCCGGGACAAAGAACTTGCCTTTGGCGTTGAGCATCCCCATGACCACCGCCGCCAAGGACACCAGCAGCAAAAACGGGAACATGATGCGGGTCATCAGCGTGGTGAGCTCAAGTTTACCCGGGACCCGCTTGAAATCCGGGGCCATCAGGGCGGCCAGCTCCGGCGACCAGGCGATGCCCGCCAGGGTGACGCCGCCCACCACCAGCGCCAGGCAGAAGATGACATTATTGGCCAGCCGCCAGGTGCGCTCCGGCCCCTGCTTGGCATCGTACTGCGAGAACACCGTCACAAAAGCGGTGCTGAGCGCGCCCTCGGCAAAGAGGTCCCTGAGCAGGTTGGGGATGCGGAAGGCCACGACGAAGGCGTCAATGGCCAGGCCGGCTCCGAAGAAGGCGGCGAAGACCTGCTCCCGCACCAAGCCCAGGACGCGGCTGGCCAGCACCGCCACACTCATGGTGCCGGCGGCCCGGGCGATGGTTTGGGTGGAAGCGGAAGGTTCGGGGTTCACGCCGCGGGAGACGACGGGCCAGGCAAACGCAGAAACGGGGCCATGATTGTGCGTTGACGCCGGCTGGAGCCGGGTTCAGCGGGAGGCAGTCTGCACCTGCTGGGCGGGCTTGGCCCCGGCCGGAGTCGGCTTTTTGGTCTTGGGGCGGCCCTTGGCGGCGGCCTTTTCTTTACCCCCGCCCTTTTCCTTGGCCAGCGGCTTGGGAGTCCTGGCCTTTTTCACCGGCGCGGCCTTGGGTCGGCTGGCGGCCTTGGCCTTGCGCCCCTGCAAGCTGGAGGCGGTCTTTTCCGCCAGCACCAGGGAGGCGGGGGTCTCAGGATGCAACAGCGCGAAGGCCGGCTGCCCGCCGGGACCGATCTCCTTTCCCGGAGCTTGCTCCAGACGGTACTCAGGCTGCACCGGCAAGCCGGCTTCCAGCTTGCCGCCCCCGAGGATCCCGGCCAACTTCAGGTCTTTTTCCTGGGTGTCACTACCCCCGGAAACCAACAGCCACGCCAGGGAGGCCACCACTGCCAATCCGGCCAGGATCGCCGGCCGGTTGGTCCGGACCTCCCGGCAACTCCGCCCCCGCCGACTGAAGCGCCGGGACCATAAGGTCAGCGTGGCATAGAGGGTGTAGGCTCCGAGGATAAACAGGAAGGTGGGCAGCAAGCACTCCCCCCGGCTGAAGGATGCCCCACCATACCAGGATTTCTCTCCCAAGTCAAGGAACTCTGACTGCCCCGGCCAAGAAAATTCGCAAGAGAACCTCGCCGCCTTCGAAGGAGTATCCCGGGGATGGGCCGCGTTTCCATCGGGAACGGACAAGCCTGTCAACCCAGGGCTCTCAAGGGCCGTAGGGACCCGGAGCCCTCCGGAAACCCTGCCTCGTTATCCGCATTGCCCCCCCCTCGCAACCAGGAAAAGATGGCGTCAGATTATTGACAGCTCCGCTTCACTGGGCTACCCTGCTGACCATGAAGCCACATGCCACGATTCTGATCATCGAGGATGACCCGGGTCAGCGGGAGGGTCTCAAGGACATCCTGCTCCAGGAAGGCTACGAGGTGGAAGCCGCCGGTGACGGCGAGGCGGGGCTGGCCTGCCTCCAGGAAACCACCTTCGATCTGGTGCTCACCGATCTCAACCTTCCAGGTCTCAGCGGCATGGACATCCTCTCGTATCTTGGGCGCCACCGGGCCGATACCAAATGCATCATCCTCACCGGCTTCGCCACCATCAAGAACTCGGTGGCAGCCATGCGGCTGGGGGCTTATGACTATGTGGCCAAGCCGGTGGACCCCCAAGAGCTCAGGCTGCTGGTGCAGCGCGCCCTGGAGCACCGGCGCCTCCAACTGGAAAATCAGCAGCTGAAAAAGCAGCTCTACAAGCGCTTCGGGTTCACCAACATCATCGGGGCCAGCGAGGCCATTCAGGGAGTCTTTGAGATGGTGCGCAAGGTGGCCGACACCGACTCCACCGTTCTGTTGCTGGGCGAATCCGGCACCGGCAAGGAGCTGATCGCCCGGGCCCTGCACTACAACAGCTCCCGCCGGGGCGGCCCCCTGATCCCGGTGAACTGCGCCGCCATCCCGGAAGAATTGCTGGAAAGCGAGCTGTTCGGGCATGAGCGGGGCGCCTTCACCCACGCGGTGCGCACCCGGGTCGGCCGCTTCGAGCAGGCCAACGGCGGCACCATCTTTTTGGATGAAATTGCGGACATGAGCCCCACCCTTCAGGTCAAAATCCTCAGGGTTCTTCAAGACCGCTCTTTTGAGCGCATCGGCGGGATCAAGACCATCCGGGTGGATATCCGGGTGGTGGCCGCCACCAACCGGGACCTGGAAACCATGGTGCAGGAGGGCCGCTTTCGGGAAGACCTCTACTACCGCCTCAACGTCATTCCCCTCAGGGTGCCTCCCTTGCGGGAACGCACCTCCGACATCCCCCTGCTGGCCGCCCACTTCCTCACGGAATTCAGCCGCAAAAGGAAGCAGCCGGTCAGACGCCTCAGCCCAGAGGCCCTGGAGCTGCTCCTGGCCTATCCCTGGCCGGGCAATGTCCGGGAGTTGGAAAACCTTATGGAACGCCTGGTGATCCTCTGCGAAGACGAGGTGATCACGGCCGCCGACCTGCCGGATCGCTTTCACCCGTCTCCGCAGCTGACCCTCCCCCAAGCCCCCGCGGATTTTCCTCCTTCGGGCATCCCGCTGACCACTGCCCTCCAGGACTTCGAACGCCGGCTGATCCTCAAGGCCCTGGAAAAAAGCCGGGGGGTGAAGAGTCGCGCCGCCCGGCTCCTGCATTTGAATCGAACCACCCTCATCGAAAAAATGAAAAAACTGAAGATCGGCTCAGCCGCCGATCCGCCACCCCTTTCCCAGAGCCTCACCTGAGCCTGAAATCCCCAGGCAGAGCCGGGATGGACCCAGCGGGGCCAGGTTTATCGTCAATAATTTGACGCATCTTTCCGGTTTTTGACGCCAGCCTCCCTCCTGAAAAAAAATTATATAAATAATTACCAGTGGTTACAGAAAGAGTCTGGGACAGGCGCAGCTGGTATGGCTTTTGCTCCGTTCCCGGGGCAGGAGCGTTCTATGACCATGTCCCTTGCATACGGCAAAATTCAGGCGGTGGGCGGGATGGTGGCCCTCCTGCTGTGGCTCGGTCTGAGCCCCGCCCCGGTATTCGCCGGGACCGCGGCCGGGGAGGCGGCCAATCCCGACCTCCACGTGGTGCTTTCCCGGGAGTTTTTCGAGGCCATGAGCAAACTGAGCCAGGATGGCACCGCCTATGGCGACCGCCAGGAGGTTTGGCTGCAAAAGATCGCGGTGGCCGGCCAGTTTGCGGTGAAAACCAACCTGACCCTCATTCAGCAGCAGGAGCGCATCATCCGGCTCCTGGAAGAGCTGGCCCGGCAGCGCCTGGCCCCGCCCTCCTCCCGATGACCATCTGGCGATTATTCTCCCTTCTGGTGCTGGTCCCCTGTCTGGCCCTGACGTGGAGTGCCGAGGGTTGGGGCCACAGCCGGCGGCGCCAGTCTCTGTGGCAGCCTGTCCCTATCCAGCCAGCCGGGGAGGCGGTGAAGCTGACGTCGGCACCGGCCCAGGCCTCGCCCCCGTCGGGTCAGGGAGGCGAAGGCCGTCGGGAAACACCTGAACAACTCTGGCAGGAGTTTAACCTCTGTCCCGGCCATCCGGACGGCTCCCGGACCCTTCTTAAACTTGCCCGTATGCTCCGGACGGACGGGCAGGTGGCCAAAGCCCGATTGGCCCACGCCCTGGCCGCATCACTCTTTCCCGGCAGCCCGGAGGCCACCGCCGCCCGCCAGGAAAAGCTCGTCCTGGACTTTTATAGAGATCTGGGCCAACTGCCGCCTACGGTGGCTCACCGCCGCTTCCTGGAACAGGCTTTGGGGCTGGCCCCGGTCCCTGACGCCCCCGTCTTTCAGGAGGCCCTGAAGGCCGGATGGCAGGCGGTGGAGCGCCAGCTGGATCAGGAAAAACCAATTCCTCCGGCTCTGCTGGACGAGGTGTTGGCCCTTTGGGAACTCCACCCCTCCGGTAGCCGGCCACCGGAAGCCGCCCTCCTGGTGGCCCGGCTCCTCAAGGAACGGGGTCTGGCCGCCGAAGCCGGCCAATTATTGCACCAGGTTAAGGCGGGCCCTGATGAATACCTCAGGAGTCGGGCCTTGGTGGAATTGCTGGAACTTGCCTGGACGATCCACGGGTTGACGGAATTTCTGGCCACCCTGGGAGGCTGCCAGCACGAGACCCAGCAGGTTGCCGAGGCGGTCAGGAGGTGGCCCCTGAAGCTGGCAGGGCCGGGGCCTCCCAAACCGGCGGAAGCGGGAGTCCACACCCCGGCCCTGCCGGCTCTTAGGCTGCCGGGCGCCCAGCGTCTGCACCTCTGGGAAGCCCTCAGCGGCCAGCCCCTGCCTCCCGCTTTGGCCGCCTATATCTTCAACGATCTCGCGGCCCTCGGCGCCTCCGGAGAGGTATCGGCCAAGGCGGCCCGGCTCTCCCAGGAATTCCTGGAAAGGAGTAAGGAGGGCATCGGACCCGGCTATTACCACGATCGGGTGGGCCTCAGTCTGGCCAAGTCCGGCCAGTTCCAGGCCGCGCAGCAAGCCTTTCAATTATTGCTCCAGCAGGAGGACCCCCTGTGGCACCAAGTGGGGCGAGCCCGCCTCCTGGACCTGGAACTGGCCCGGCTCCGCCTGGAGACCGGTCCCTGATGAGAAGGATGGCGCAATGACCCCGAAGCCCGTGTTAGTCATCGACCCCAGCCCGTTATGGCGGGAGGTGAAAACGGATCTGAAGAGAACCTGCCAGGCGGAGGTCATGCAGGTTGCGCATGGTGAGGCGGGTCTGGACCTGCTGCGGGAGCAGACTTTCGCGGCCCTGTTCTTGGCCGAAAACCTGGTGCACCCCCCCTCCCCTCCCGGGTTAGCCCACTTCAAGCAGGAATTTCCGTCCCTGCCGGTGTTCGTGGTGTCTCTCCGACCGACGGTGGCCGGGGCGGTAAGCGCCATGAGGGAAGGCGCCCAGGACTATTTGGGGTTTCCGCCGCCGCCAGACCGCCTGGCGGAGCTGTTGGCCGCCTATCTCCGCCCCCTGCCGGAGACGCTCCTGCCAGCCGCAAGCAAGGCGGCCGAGCACCAAAAGCCCCGGACCCTCATCACCCAGGACGCCGCCATGCTGAGGATTTTGCAGCTGGCCAAAGCCGTGGCCCCCACCCGGGCTACTGTGCTCATCCAGGGCGATTCCGGCACCGGCAAGGAGGTGTTGGCCCGCTTCCTGCACCAGGAAAGCGACCGGTCCCAAGGCCCCTTCATCGCCGTCAATTGTGCGGCGTTGCCGGAGGGGCTCCTGGAAAGCGAACTCTTCGGACACGAGAAAGGGGCGTTCACGGGGGCCATCAGCCGCAAACTGGGAAAATTTGAACTGGCGCACCACGGCACCCTGCTGTTAGACGAAATCAGCGAGATGCAGCCGCATCTGCAGGCCAAACTGCTGCGGGTCCTCCAGGAAAACGAGATTGACCGGGTGGGGGGCCGCCAGCCCATTGCCATTGACGCCCGGGTGGTGGCCACCACCAACCGCGATCTGGCCGAGCTCATCAAGAAGGGAGAATTCCGGGAGGACCTCTATTACCGCCTCCAGGTCATCGCCCTCACCCTGCCGCCGCTCAGCGCCCGGCCCGGCGACATTCCCCTCCTGGCTGAGTATTTCCTGGCCCACTATGCCCAGCTCTTCGGGAAAGAGCGGCTGCAGTTCACCACCGCCACCCTCAAGGCCCTGGAAGCCGCCTCCTGGCCGGGAAACGTCCGTCAGTTGGAAAACGCCGTGGCCCGGGGCGTGCTCCTGGCCACCTCAAGGTATGTGCACCCCCGTGACATCTTCGGTGAGTTGCCCCTGCTGTCCGGCCAGGGCGCCTCATTGCCTCCTCCGGGAGGCGCCAAACCCACCACCCTGCGGGAAATGGAGCAGAATCTGATATTTCAGGCCCTGAACGAAACCTCGGGGAACCGGACCCATGCGGCCAAATTATTGGGGATCAGCGTCCGCACCCTGCGCAACAAGCTGCATGAATACCGGCAGGAGCAACTGGGCGCGACCGCCTGCCGCTCCCAGGTGGCTTAAGGTGAAGCATCCCCGGAGGCAGCTCCCGGCAGGCGGTCTGCTGCCAGCGACCGCCGGCACCGGCTTAGCATTCAGGTTCCCCCCGCCCCACCAGCAGATTGAATGGAGGAGGAGAATCATGGTTTGGCAGCTTTTTCAGGACGGCACCACGGAACTGCTGGCCCATTGCCTCACCTGGCGCAGCCGCCGCCAGGAAGTCATCGCCGGCAATCTGGCCAACCTGGACACGCCCGGCTTCACCGGGAGGGAGTACCCGTTTCAGGAGGTGCTCCGGGCCCATCTCCAGGGCGCGGACACGGTGCGGCTGGCCGCCAGCCACCCGACGCACCTCAGAGAGAGAGCCGGCGCCGGCCCGGGATGGACCCGGGACACCGGGCAGCCGGTGGACCTGGACCAGGAGATGGTCCGGCTGAGCGACAATCACCTTAATTTTCAGGCGGCGGTGCAATTGCTCAACCGCAAGCTGGAAGGTTGGCGCACCGTCCTGGAGGGAGGCAAGTGATGACCCTGATTGGCAGCATGGAAATCAGCGCCGCCGGACTGAGCGCCCAGCGGCAGCGGCTGAACGTCATCGCCGAAAATCTGGCCAATGTGCAGACGACCCGCACCCCCCAGGGGGGGCCCTATCTGAAAAAACACGTGGTGCTGGAAGCCAGGCCTGCGGAGCATTTTGCCACCACGCTCGCCGAGGCCGATACCGTAGCCGTGGCCGAAGTGGCCGAGACCCGGGAGGGCTTGCGCCCGGAATACGATCCCAGCCATCCGGATGCCGACGAGCAGGGTATGGTCTTGTGGCCCAACGTCAATCCGGTGACCGAGATGGTCAGTCTTGCCCTGGCCAGCAGGGCCTTCGACGCCAATGTGGCGGTGCTGCGCGCCGCCCGGGGGATGCTCCAAAAAGCTTTGGAAATCGGGCGCTGAATCTGTCCGGCTGGCTGCGGCCGGCCGTCTCTGACAGGGTGATGCGGGCCCCTGGCCTGCATACCGGGAGGAGTCTCATGAAAATCATCGATCCCCAGATGCTGCTCCAGGGACCCGAAAACCTCGCCAAGACGGCTCCGGCGCCGTCCAGCAGCCCGGAGCCCGGCGTCTTCCGGCGCCTGCTGGAAGAGGTCAACGGTCGCCAGCAGCAGGCCGACTTGGCCATCCGCCAATCCTTGACCGGCGACAAGGACCTCCATGAGGTCATGCTCGCCCTGGAGCAGGCTTCCCTGGGACTGAAGCTCCTGGTGCAGATGCGCAACAAGATGCTCCAGGCTTATGAAGAACTGAGCCGCATGCCGCTTTAGGCCGGCAGTGAAGACCGACGTAGTGCCCGACCCATGAACTCGGTGATCCGGTTTCTGAACGATCTGCGCCAACGGGTGTCCGCCTGGCCCACCAGTCAGCGGCTGCTGGCCGGGGCGCTGGCCGGTGCCGGCCTGCTGGCGCTGGTCTTTCTTCTGTTCCTGGGAGGACCGGGAGACTATGGGGTGCTGTTCGCCAACCTCTCCCAGGATGACGCCGCCGCCATTGTCGCCAAGCTTAAGAACAAGAAAGTGCCGTATCGTTTGGAGAGCGGCGGCACCTCCATCCTGGTGCCCCGGGGCGAAGTCTATGAGCTGCGACTTTTCCTGGCCAGCGAGGGCATGCCCAAGGGCGGCGGCGTCGGGTTTGAAATCTTCGACCGCCAGCAACTGGGAGTAACCGATTTTGTGCAGCGGCTCAATTACCAGCGTGCGCTCCAGGGAGAGCTGGCCCGCACCCTGGCGGGCATCCAGGAGATCGCCGAGGCCCGGGTGCACATCGTTACCCCCAAGGAATCCCTCTTTCTGGAAGACCAACAGAAGGCCACGGCCTCGGTGGCAGTGAGACTCCGCCCCGGCCGCACCTTGAGCCCTCAGCAGGTTGACGGCATCGTCCACCTGGTGGCCAGCGCCGTTCCGGGGCTTAATGCCAGTCAGGTGACAGTGGTGGACCTGGACGGCCGCATCCTGAGCAAACCCCAGGACCTGTTGACGCCGGGAGGGTTGAGCAGCGGGCAGACGGGGTTCCAGCGCCAGGTGGAGGAAGGCCTGGAGCGCAAGCTCCAGTCCCTCTTCGACAAGCTGGTGGGTCCCAGAAAGTCCGTCATTCGGGTGGCGGTGGAGCTGGACTTTCAGAAAATCGACGTGCGGGAGGAAATCTTTACTCCCAACAAAGAGCTGGTGCGCAGCGAGCAAAAGTCCCTGGAGCGCTCCACCCGCACCAATGAAGGCGGCGGGAACCCCGAGGCCCGCTTCGATCTTGGCCGGGGGAGCATCACAGCCCCGCCTCCGGGCAAGGGACCGCCGCCGCTGACCGCCCCGGCGGCGCCCCGGCCGCAGACCGGCAGCGGTCTGGAGCGGCAAAGCGAGGTGCGCAATTTTGAACTCAACCGGGTGCTGCGACAGGTGGTGGACCAACCCGGGAAAATCAAGCGCCTCTCCCTGGCCTTGGTGGTTGACGGACATTACAAGGAAAAATCCCAGGCTTTCAGCCCCCGCTCTCCGGAGGAACTCCGGCAGTTTGCCAATCTGGCCAAGAAAGCCGTGGGGTTTGACCCCGACCGGGGGGACCAGCTGGAGATTTCCTGCGCCCCCCTGGCAGCCCAGGCGCCGGAGGGAGTGGTGGCCGCCGCTCCCGGCAGTGGCTGGCAGGACAGCCTGGGGTCCTCATTAAAGCTGGGAGCGCTCATTCTGCTGGTGCTTTTCGGACTTATGGCGTTCCTGCAGAAACGACGGAAGCCGGCCCGGCCGCCCCTCTTGGAGGGGCCCCAGGCCAAGTCGCTTCCGGAACCTCCTGCAGCCGTGGCGGAGCTCACCGGCAGTGCCGGCCCGGTCGAGGCCATGGCCGGGCCCAAACCCCTGGCGGCCCTGCCGGATGCGGTGGAAGGCCAGGAGAAAGTGGCGCAGCTCATCGCCGCCTACCCCGATCGGGCCGTGGAGGTGCTGCGGCTCTGGCTCCAGCAAGAGGGAAAATGAAGTAACAGCTCAGGCCCGGGAGCCGGCAGGTCGTCGCCGGTCACCGGGGGCCGGTTACCAGGCAAACCATCATGGCCAAAACGGACAAGCTCCTTGGTGTGGACAAAGCCGTGTTTCTCCTGCTCACCTTGGGGGAAAACGGCGCCGGCGAACTTTTAAGGAGGCTGGATGACAAGGAAATTCAGCTTTTGGGTCAGCGGATTTCAAAAATCGAGGTGGTTCCCACCAAGCACCTGGCTGCGATTTTGGAGGAATTCTGCCGCATGATGGAAAGTCCTGAGGCCATTGTCGTGAAAGGAGACCGGTTTTTCAAAAACACCATCTCCCGGACCATGGACAGCAGGCGCCAGGAGGAACTGCTGGACAAGCTGGACCTGGAACAGAGCCCGGAATTCTTTCAGAAAATCAAGAAATTGGACGCCCGCACCGTGGCGTCGTTCCTGCGCAACGAGCACCCCCAAACCATCGCCCTGGTGCTGGCTCATCTGGAGCGGAGACAGGCTGGGGAGGTGCTGGCGCAATTCCCCGAGGCTCTCCAGATGCAGGTGGTGCGGCGCATCGCCCACCTGGACCAGGTTTCCCCCGCCATCATCGAAGAGATTGACGCCGCCCTGCGGGAAGAGATCGCGCTGGTGGAGGAGGTGGGCGGCCGCCTGGTGGGCGGCCCCCAATCCGTGGCGGAAATTCTCAACCAGATGGAACGCACCCAGGAAACCGCTATTCTCAAAAAGCTGGAAGAAGAAGACCACCTTGAGCTGGCGGAGGAAATCCGCCGCTATCTCTTCACCTTTGAAGATCTGTTGGGCGTTGAAGACCGGGGCATTATGGCGCTGCTCAAGGAAGTCAACACCCAGGACCTGGCCATGGCGCTGAAGGCAGCCTCCGATGAACTGAAGGCCAAATTTCTCCGCAACATGTCCAGTCGCGCCGGGGAAATGCTCCAGGAGGAATTGGATATCATGGGGCCGGCCCGCCTGCGGGATGTGGAAGCAGCTCAGCAGCGGATCATTCAGATCGCCAAGCGCCTGGAGGCGGAAGGGCAGTTGGTGCTGTCCGGCAAGGGTAGTGAAGATGTCTTCATTTAAGATTTACCGGGTCCCGCCGCCGGGACTCCAGGAATTCTCTTTCCCTGGGTTTACGGAGGACCAGGCCCTCTCGGTTCCTGAGATCCTGGTCTTTCAGCCTCTCCTGGACCAGGAGCCCCGGCAGGCGGCCGACCTGGAAGCGGACCTGGAGGCCCAGGCCCGGCGGATCCTGGCGGAAGCCCAGGAACGCCGCCAGCACCTGGAGCGGGAGGCCTATGAGAAAGGCTACCGTCAGGGCCAGCAAGACGGCCAGGAAGTGGGCCGCAAAGGCCTGGAGGAGGTGTCCCAGCGCTTGGCGGCGCTGGCAAAGGCGCTGGCCGCCGCGTCGGTGCGCATCTATCGCCAGCGGGAAGAGGATCTGGTGGCGCTGGTGCGGCTCATCGCCCACAAGGTGGTGGGCTGGGAACTGAAATCCAGTCCCGCTTTTATTGCCTCCCTGGTGGAACAGGGGTTTCACTGCCTGACCCGCCATGAAGGCCTGAAACTCCACCTCCATCCCCAGGACCTGGAAGTGGTGGCGGCCTCCGCCAGGGAAACCTGGCCGCCGGGGCTGGAATTGGTGGCCGACGGAACCCTGACTCCCGGCGGTTTTCGCCTGGAAAGCGCTGCGGGGGAAGTGGACGGCACCGTGGAAACCCGTTGGGAGCGGGTGGCCCGGGCGGTGGAGGAGTTTCTCCAGGAGGGGCAGACGGGTGAGGCGGTTTGACTGGCACGCCCTGGCTCGCCGGGTGGCGGAGGCGGAGCCTCTGGCGGCGGGGGGGCGGGTACAGGAACTGGTGGGCCTGGTGCTGAAAAGCCGGGGCCCCGAATGCCCCGTGGGAAGCATCTGCCGTCTCGAGCTTTCTGCCCCGGGAAAGGCGGTGCAAGCGGAAGTGGTGGGCTTTCGGCAGCAGCAGGTCCTGCTCATGCCCTACGGCGACCCCCAGGGGATCCGCCCCCAGACCCGGGTGGTCTTGGAGGAGCGACAGGCTCTGGCTCGGGTGGGATCTGCCCTGTTGGGACGGGTCATAGACGGCCTGGGTCACCCCCTGGACCATCTGGGTCCCATCAGGGGGAAAGGGGAATGTTATCCGCTGTACGGCACTTCTCCCAACCCCTGGTGCCGCGGCAGCATCAGCGAACCCCTGGACCTGGGCATCCGGGCCATCAACGGCCTGCTCACCGTGGCCAAGGGGCAGCGCATCGGGATTTTCGCCGGCTCCGGGGTGGGGAAAAGCACTCTCATGGGTATGCTGGCCCGGTTCTCGGCCTCCCCCATCAAGGTCATCGCCCTGATTGGGGAGCGGGGCCGGGAAGTCAGGGAGTTCATTGAACAAAACCTGGGTCCGGAAGGCCTGGCCCGCTCGGTGGTGGTGGCGGCCACTTCCGACACCCCGCCCCTGGTGCGCCTTCGGGGAGCCTATCTGGCCACAGCCATTGCCGAGTATTTCCGGGATCAGGGGCTTGACGTCATCCTGATGCTGGATTCCCTCACCCGATTTGCCATGGCAGCTCGGGAAATCGGCCTGGCGGTGGGGGAGCCGCCCACCGCCCGGGGCTACACCCCGTCGGTCTTCGCCCGCCTGCCGCTCTTGCTGGAACGCGCCGGCACCTGCCAGGGTTCGGGGAGCGTTACCGGCATCTATACGGTGCTGGTTGAGGGGGACGATCTCTTGGAGCCCATTGCGGATGCCTGCCGAGCCATCTTGGACGGACACATCGTCTTGTCCCGGGACCTGGCGGAGCGGGGCCATTATCCCGCCATCGACGTACTGGCAAGCATCAGCCGCCTCATGCCCCGGGTGGCGACCCCAAAACACCGCCGGCTCCGGGAAAAGCTGGTGCGCGTCCTGGCCATCTACCGCAAGGCCGAGGACCTCATCAACATCAACGCCTATTCCCGGGGAGCCAACCCGGAGATTGACTTCGCCCTGGAAAAAATCGAGGCGATTACCAGCTATTTGCAACAGCAGACCGATGAACCGGCCAGCCTGGCCCAGGCCCTTGACGGGTTGCAGGAGATCTTTCCGGAATGAACCCTCCGGGCCGTTTCCGTTTTCCGTTAACCACCCTCTTGCAGGTGCGCCGTCTCAAGGAGGAGGCGGCCAGGCTGGACCTGGTCCAGGCCCAGGCCCGGACGGCCACCAGCCGGCAAGGGCTGACCGCCGCCCAGAACCTGCTGCGGGCCCGGCTGGAGGCGCTAACTCGGCCTGCTCCCGAAGCCTGCCCGGCTGCCGATTTTCTGCGAAGGCTCAAGCAGGTGGAGCAGCTGCACGCCACCCTGAACGGCTGGCGGGACCGCCTGGCCCAGGATGAAGCGGAAGCCGGCCGGAAGCAGAGGGTCCTGGTGAGCCGTTATCAGGAACGCCATCTGCTGGAGCGTTTGGAGGCCAAAGCCCTGGCGCGATTCCAACGGGACTGCCGCCGGGATGCGGAGCGGACCCTGGAAGACCTGGTCCTGTGCCGGCATCCGGCTCTCCCTGAGCCGGGTCCGGATTAGGGAAGTCGGCGCGGCGCCGACAGAACCGGGACAGACTGCCGCTCCCGCGGTTCTCTCAGGTGGGCGGCAGCGCCACGTTACTACCGAGGAGACCGCCATGACCACTGCCCCCTGGGAAATCCTGCCCCGCTGGACGGTCGCCGGCTCCCTGCTGGTGGCCGGGTTGTTCATCAAAATCGCCGTGACCGCCGCCTGGTTGGCGCCGCCGGAGTTCTGGCCCCTGAGCGGTCCCCGGCCCAGTGAGGCGGCCGCCCCGGCCGAGGCCCGCAGCGCTGAGGCAGCTTCACTTCCCCGGCTCCTCACCCTCCTGAACCAGGAACGACGCTCCCTGGCCGCTCGGGAATCCACCGTTGCCCTCCGGGAAGAACAGCTCCGCCAGGTTCAGCAGGAGGTGGAAAACCGTCTCCAGGAATTGCAGAGCCTGCAGGTCAAAATCCTGGAAGCCATCGAGGAGGAAAAGCGGATCAAAGGCGAGCACCAGCGTCACCTGGCAGCCACGCTGGAGGCCATGCCGGCGGACAAGGCCGGGAAGCTCTTGGAAAAAATGGAAGAAGAGATTGCGGTGCAGCTTCTTCGGCGGCTCAAGGGCAAAGAGGCGGGCGCCATTCTTACCGCCCTGGCCCCGGACAAAGCAGCCCGCCTGAGTCAACGGCTGCTCCAGTGAGCAAATCGGCCAGGAGCTGGGCGAAGCAGCCTGAGCAACCCGGCAACACGATGGCCACACCCCGGAAAACCGGAGGCCGCCGACTGCCCCCAAATAATCCTGACCGGGATCCCTCCCCCCGGGTATAATATGCGAAAGAATCTACCCTCAGGGAGAGACCTATGGATCCCAGTTCGCCGGCTTCCCCCCGGGAGGCCATCCTGATGTTTCACTATGCCGACCGGATGAAATCGGAGCTCATCATCGCCTCCCAGATGCTCACCGCCGCCCTCCTCCTGAAGGAGGCGGAACAGTTCGGCGGTCGGCGGGTGCTGGTGGAATACTTCAAGGCGCTGGAGCGGGAGGTGGCCCTGGGTCAGGCTATGATCAACGATCCAGAGTTGGTGCGGGTCCGCACGGTGATGACCGGGTTGACCGGCATGGCGGATTCAGGTCCCTTGAACCAGATCCAGGAACACCTCACCTGGGTGATCAGCATTATGACCACCTACGCCCAACGGGCCATGAAGTATTTGATGGACCAGGACTTGCTGTAGCGGTGTGCGCGGGGAGGATCGGGGGACTGCAAATCCCCGCCCTCTGGTTAACCTCCCCTCCCGACCCCCTTATTTAGGGGGTTGGGGGAGGAAGCCCCAGGGAGAAGGCAGGGGTCGGTGCCCCCCGGCCACCCCCCTCAATCCGGATCTTCCCCTCCCCCCACCAGCCGATACACTTCCAAAAGCGGCAGGCCGTGGGCTTCGGCCAGACGGCGGCAATCCTCGTATTCCGGCAGTCGGCGGCGCAGGCCGCCGTATTCCATGACCTTGACGGTGAGGGGCCCGTACGGGGTCAGGACCTCTTCCTGCCAGCGCCCGGCCGCCACCCGCTCCACTTCCTGGAGGCGCACCCCCAGGGTGGTGGAGTGGGTGAACAGCGCCAGCAGTAGACCTTCCCGGGCGGCGGGGGGAGCGATGACGGTGAGGGCCACGCCGGGGCGGTTTTTTTTCATTTGGATGGGAGTCAGTGCCACATCCAGGGCGCCGGCCTCAAAGAGCTTGTCCATCAGGGGTTCATAGAGTTCCGGCACCATGTCGTCGATGTGGGTCTTAAGCACCAGGACCTGCTCCCGGTGGCCGGGCGGCGGCGTCAGGGGCTCGCCCAGGATCAGGCGCAGCAGGTTGGGGTGGTGGGGCAGATCCCGGGAACCGGCGCCATAGCCCACTCCAGCGAGCTTCAGAGGAGGACAGGGAGAGCCCACCGCGTCCAGGGCCCGGAGGATCACCGCGCCGGTGGGGGTTACCAGCTCTCCGGGCAGTTCGGTGCCATAGAATGGGAGTCCCTGCAAGAGGTCCAGGGTTGCGGGGGCCGGATTGGGCAGGGTCCCGTGGCCGCTCTCGATCAAGCCCCGACCGCAGGGCAACGGGCTGGTGAAGCATTGACTGACGTTCAGCAACTCCAGCCCGAAGGCCACCCCCACCACGTCCAGAATGGTGTCCGCGGCGCCCAGCTCATGGAAATGGACCGTCTCCAAAGGCTGTCCGTGGCGCCGAGCCTCGGCCTCCCCCAACAGGCGAAACATGGCCAGGCTGAGTTCCCGGGTGCGGTCCGGCAACCGGGCCTGCTGGAGCAGGGTGAGGATCTCTTGGTAGTGGCGCACCGGTTGGGGCATCGCCACCCGGAAATCCACCTTCACACCCCTCAGGTGCTGGCGGGTGACCTGCCGGACCTCCAAGTCGAAACCGGGCAGGTCCAGACTGGCTAGAACCTGCCGGAGTTCCGCCGGCGGCAAACCTAAGTCGATGAGGGCCCCCAGGGTCATATCGCCGCTCACCCCGGAGAAACAGTCGAAATAGAGCCAGCGCTCAGCCTGAGGCTGTCCCGACAACAAGCTCCACCTCCCGTACCGCCCGGGCTTCGGCCCGGCGCACGATGAAGCGCAGTTCGCCGTATTCCACGCTCTCACCGGTGCGGGGCAGTTCGCCTAATTGCTGAATGAGAAAGCCTGCCAGGGTCTCGTAGCTGCCCTTGGGCAGGTCCAAGTTAAGGGTTTCGTTCAAGGTGCCGATCTCCATTCTGGCGTCGAGGAGGTAGCGCCCCTCCCCCAGTTTGATGAAGGGGCTGACCTCCTGGTCGAATTCGTCGGCGATCTCCCCCACAATCTCCTCCAGCAAATCCTCCAGGGTGACGATGCCCACGGCCCCGCCGTATTCGTCCACCACCACCGCCAGATGGACGCCCTGGCGCTGCATCTCCGGCAGCAGGCGGTCAATCTTCTTGATTTCCGGGACATACTGCACCGGGCGGACGAAAGGCTTAAGGGGACGGTCAGAGGGTTCTTCGCCCAGCAGGTCGAAGCCGTGCACCACCCCGGTGAGGTTGTCGATGCGCCGGTGGTACACCAGCAGCCGGGCATAGGGGGTGGTCCGGAAGGCATCCAGGGTCTGGGCCACGGTGAGGCTGTCGGGTACGGCTGCCACCTTGACCAGCGGCACCATGACTTCACCCGCGGTGCGCAGGCTGAAACGCAGGATGCGGTTGATGATGCGGCGCTCCCCGGTTTCCAGGTCCACTTCCGGACCGCTGCGCTGCACCACCAGGTGGAGGTCTTCCCGGGTGATGAAGGGGAGCCGGCTGGTCCGGCGAGCGCCGGTGAGCCAGAGGGCCGCCCGGCTCAGGCCGGCGAAGACCGCGGTCAGGGGCGCCAGTAGCCAGGAGGCCGCCCACAAGGGCAGCGCCACCCGCTGGGCCAGGCGGTTGGGGTGCTGGCGGCCAATGGATTTGGGGGTGATTTCCGCCAGGAGCAGAATGAGGGGAGGCAACAGGAGAGCCGCCAGCAATTCGCCCGCCGGCCCCCACCAGGCCAGGAGCACTGCGGTGGCCAGGACGGTGTTGGAGATTTCCGCCAGGTTGGCGCCCACCAGGCAGGTGGCCACCAGCCGCTCCGGCCGCTCCAGCAGCCCCAAGGCCAGCCGGGCCCCCCGCCGGCCTGCCTCGGCTTGGCGCCTGAGGCGCCGGGGATTGGCGGAGACCAGGGAGATCTCGGACAGGGCAAAAAAGCCCTCCAGGAACAGCAGCGGCAGAACGATGAGCAGGAAGGCCAGGATCATGCAGGCCTCCGGGACACTTCCAGTTCCAGGAGCCGGGTGCCCTTTTTCTTCAGCACCCTGAAGATCAGATCATCGATGCTTAGGGTGTCGCCCTCCCGGGGCAGCTCTCCGAAGCGGTCCAGCAACAGGCCGCCGATGGTGTCATATTCCTGGGCCGGCAGCGCGGTCTGAAGGGCCGCGTTGAAATCTCCCACCGGCAGGGACGCTTGCAGCCGCCAGCGGCCGGGGCCCACCAGCTCCAGGGGTTTTTCCTCGACGCCGAATTCCTGGGGAATCTCCCCGCACAATTCCTCCAGCAGGTCCTCCACCGAAACCAGACCCACCAGCACCCCATACTCATCCACCACCAGCGCCAGTCGCAGGCGGCGATTCTGGAGCTCGGTCAGAAGATCGAAGGCTTTTTTGCTCTCCGGCACATAGTAGGGCTGGCGCAGCAGGCCCCGGATCATCTCGGCGTCGCAGGTTTCCTGGGAGCAGAGGCGCAACAGATCCTTGGCGTGCAGGATGCCCAGAACGTTTCCGGGCTGGTCCTGGTAAATGGGCACCCGGGAAAACCGGGAGCGCTTCACCGCCTCAATGAGCCGGGGCACCGGCAGATCTATGGGCAGGCAAAAGATATCGGGGCGGGGGACCATGATCTGGCTTACCCGCACGTTGCCGAACTCCAGGAGGTTTTGGATGAAATCCCGCTCCATGTCGGCAATCATCCCTACTTGGTGGCTTTCTTCCACCAGGTGGACAAAGTCCTCCTGTTGGATGGCAGGGACCTGCAAATCCGGCCGGAACCCCAGGGTCACCAGGAGGCCCCGGCTGATTTGCAGGAGGATGAACCGCACCGGGGCCAGCAGACGGATGACCTGGTGCACCCAGGGCGCCACCATAAGGGCCAGGCGGCTGGGATAGGTGAGTGCCAGGGACTTGGGGAAGATTTCTCCCAGGAGCAGCAGCGCCGGGGACAGCACCATCAGGGCGATCCACTTGCCCCGGGCTCCCCACAGACTCAAAGCCAGGGAGGTGGCCAAAATGGTGGCCAGAATGGTTACGATTTCCACGCCCACCACCAGGGTGATGAGCAGCAGTTGGGACTGGCCCAGCAGGTCCTCCACCACCTGGCCGCGCCTGGGACTGTCTTGCTTGAGCCGGAGGCGTTCCAGGGGGTTCAGGGCCAAGAGGGAGGTTTCCGACAAGGAAAAAAACACATAGAGGCACAGCAACCCGGCCAAGGCGGGCCAGCGCCAGAGATGCAGGTAAGGCAACAAACTATCCAAATGTCTGCCGCGCGGTTGGGAATGCCGGAAGCGTTGCGGTGAGGCTTCGGAAGCGGAGACGGGGGCCCACGGCCCCTCGCCCCGCTCCTGAACCCGCCCCCTCAACCCCGGAAAGGAGCCGGGGAGGGAAATTTGAGCAACGGCGGGGGGAGCCTCCGCTCCCCCGTCCTCCTCTCAAAACCAGACTCAATCAGTATATCTCAGGTCAGAGCCGAAGGCGTGGCCGCCGGCAGCCGGCGGCGGGAGGCCTTGCCCCGAACCGGTTCCTGAAAGGGCGAATGCACCAGGGCTTCCCTGAGCACCTCGTCCATTTCGGTCACCAGGACGAATCTCAGGCGGCGCTTGACATACTTGGGGATCTCGGCCAGGTCCTTTTTATTGGCCGCTGGAATGAGGACTTTGTTCATCCGGGCCCGGAGCGCCGCGATGGCCTTCTCCTTCAAGCCGCCGATGGGCAGTACCTTGCCCCGCAGGGTGATCTCCCCGGTCATGGCCACATCCCGGCGCACCGGCACCTTGGTGAGCGCAGAGACCAAGGCGGTGGCCATGGTGATGCCGGCGGAGGGGCCGTCTTTGGGGGTGGCGCCTGCGGGCACGTGCAGATGGATGTCCAGCTTCTCATAGAAATCGGGCTCCAAACCCAGACGGTCGGCCCGAGCCCGGGCATAGCTCAAGGCGGCCTGGCCCGATTCCCGCATGATGTCGCCCAATTGCCCGGTGAGCAACAACTGGCCCTTCCCCCGCATAAGAGAGGCTTCCACCGCCAGGATTTCGCCGCCCACCTGGGTCCAGGCCAGTCCCGTGGCCACCCCGATCTCGTCTTTTTCCAGCTCCTTTTCCGGCAGAAACCGGGGCGGCCCCAGATACTTGTGGAGGTTCGCCCGGGAAATGGTGAACGGGCCTTTCTCGCCTTCGGCCAGACGCCGGGCGATCTTGCGGCAGAGCGAACCGATCTCCCGCTCCAGGTTCCGCAGGCCCGCCTCCTGGGTGTAATGGATGATGACCTCTTTCAGCACCTCCGCCGAGATGAGGATATCCCCCGGCCGCAGGCCGTTTTCCTTGATCTGCCGCGGCAGGAGATAGCCTTGGGCGATTCTGAGCTTCTCCTCTTCGGTGTAACCCGGCAGGCGGATGATCTCCATGCGGTCCTTGAGGGCCGACGGAATGGGGTCCACCAGGTTGGCGGTAGTGATAAACATCACCTTGGAGAGGTCAAAGGGCAAATTGAGGTAGTGATCACTGAACGAGTGATTCTGCTCGGGATCCAGGACCTCCAGCAGGGCCGCCGCCGGGTCGCCCCGGAAGTCCATGCCGATCTTGTCCACCTCGTCCAGGATAAAGACCGGATTGTTGGAGCCGGCGGTCTTCAAGCCCTGGATGATGCGTCCCGGAAGCGCCCCGATATAGGTGCGCCGGTGGCCCCGGATTTCGGCTTCGTCCCGCATGCCGCCCAGGGAGATGCGGGTGAATTTGCGGCCCATGGCCCGGGCGATGGACTGGCCTAGGGAGGTCTTTCCCACTCCGGGGGGGCCCACCAGGCAGAGGATGGGGCCTTTCATCTTCTTGTTCAGCTTGCGCACACTCAGGTATTCCAGGATGCGCTCTTTCACCGTCTCCAGGTTGTAGTGGTCGGCGTCCAGAATGCTCTTGGCCTCTTTCAGGTCCAGCTTGTCCCGGGTATTTTTGCTCCAGGGGAGCTCCACCAGCCAGTCCAGGTAGGTTCGCACCATGGAGGCCTCGGCTGCGTCGGGGTGCATCTGCTCCAGCCGCGACAGCTGCTTTAAGGCCTCGTCTTCGGCGTACTTGGGCATCCTGGCTTTGGCGATCTTCTCCCGGTATTCCTCCAGTTCCTTGCCGGCCTCGTCCACATCCCCCAGCTCCCGTTTGATGGCCCGCATCTGCTCCCGGAGGAAATACTCCCGCTGGGTGCGGTCCATCTCCTCCCGGGCCTGGGACTGGATTTTGGCCTGAATGGAGGAGACTTCCAACTCCTTTCGCAGGAAATCGTTGACGATGATGAGGCGCCGGATGGGGTCCAGCTCCTCCAAAACGGCTTGGGCTTCCTCGATTTTCAGGCGCAGGTTGGCGGCCACCAGGTCCGCCAGGTGGCCCGGGTCTTCAATGGAGTCCAAAATGGAGAGCAGGTCCGGCGACATCACCCCTTTGAGGGTGAGGATTTTTTCGGACATCTCCCGGGCGTTGCGCATCAGGGCTTCCGCCTCCGGGGAGATCTCCCGCAGCGGGGCTTCCTCCACCAGCTCCAGGGCCACCCGGAAGTGGGGGCGCTGTTGCAGGAATTCAACGATTCGGGCCTTCTCCTTGCCCTGGACGAGAATTTTCAGGCGGCCGTCCGGCAGTTTCAGCATCCGCAGGATGAGGCTCACGGTGCCCGTCTCGTAGATATCCTCAGGGTCGGGGTTTTCGATGCTCTGGTCCCGTTGGGTAGCCAACAGCAGCAGCCGGTCCTCGGCCAGGGCGGTTTCAATGGCGGACACGGAGGATTCCCGCCCCACGAACAGGGGCAGGACCATATTGGGGAAGACCACCACATCCCGGACGGCCAGCAACGGCAGCGCGGGCGGAATCAGGATGTCCTGGGTTTCGTCTTCTTTGGTAGGTGCCATGGGTTCTCCCGAGATGACGCTGTTGCCCACCCGGCCGGCGAGAGAAGGGATGGAACGCCGCCTCTCTTCCCAGTTTTCCGTGGCCTCGGTAATCTAAGCACCCCACCGGGAGGTCCTGCGGCGGTGGCGGGAGAGCCCGGCCCCCCTGGAAGGGAGCCCCTCAATCCCGCTTCCCGTCCTCTCTTCAACCCGGTGGGCAACAGTCACACGCTCTATGAAAAGCCCGGCCAACGGCGGGGCCCGGCCCCGGCCGCCAAGCCGGGCGGCAAGCCTCAACCGCTGCGGGCTTTCAATCTTTCTTTCGGTATATTTTACTCTATAGTAATACCAGCCCGTGATTTTAGCAAGGGCGCTTCCTGAAGCCTCAAAGGGGCGCCGCCTGGGGGATCTTAAGGCCTGCGGCTCTGAAAGACCGGCCATCTCAGAAAAATGCTTCCCCCACCTGACAAAGAACGGTATAGTATAAATCTTTACCTTTGTACTCGGGGTGTGCCAACCATGAGGGGGAGACCGGCAGCGGCTCCACAGCCGCCAACGCCAGAGTCCGGCGCGCCGTTTGACCAGCAGGTGGCGGCGGCCTCCCAGCGGGCCGCGGCGGCCCTGCTCGCGCTGCAGCACGAAGACGGTTACTGGTGGGCCGAGCTGGAGTCCAACGTCACCATCACCGCCGAATATCTCATGCTGCACCGCTTCCTGGGCCTGGACGAAGCCAAGATCCCGGCCATGGCCCGGGACCTCCTCGCCCGCCAGCTCCCCAACGGCGCCTGGTCCCTGTGGTACGGCGACGGCGGCGAGCTGAGCACCACCGTGGAGGCTTATTTCGCCCTGAAACTGGCCGGTTTGCCGGCGCATGACCCCCGGCTGCAAAAGGCCCGGCAATTCATCCTGGACCGGGGCGGCGCCCTGAAGACCCGGGTCTTCACCCGGATTTTCCTGGCCCTGTTCGGCCAGGTGAGCTGGGAGGGGGTTCCCCTCCTGCCGGTGGAGCTCATCCTGTTACCCCTGTGGTCCGGGGTGAGCATCTATGAATTCTCCAGCTGGACCCGGGCCACGGTGGTGCCTTTGAGCGTGGTCATGGCCTACCGGCCGGTGAAGCGCCTCCCGCCCTCCCAAGGAGTGGCGGAACTCTTTCACCATCCCCAGGAACCCTTCGGCAGGCACCGGGTTCACTGGATTCCCGGCGGCACCCTGCTGGAAAACTTCTTTGTGGTGGTTGACCGCCTCCTGAAGCTTTATTACCGCCTGCCCGCCCATGCCCTGAGAGAGCGGGCCCTGCAGCAAGCGGAAACATGGATCCTGGAACACCAGGAGGACAGCGGCGATTGGGCGGGTATTCAGCCGGCCATGGTGAATTCGCTCCTGGCCCTGCACTGCCGGGGCTACGGCTTGGACCACGAGCGGATGCGCCGGGGGCTTAAGGCCCTGGAATTCTTTGAACTGCAAGACGGCGACCGCCTCTGGCTGCAATCCTGCATTTCGCCGGTGTGGGACACGGCCCTGGCGGTTCGGGCCCTGGCGGCCGTGGGACTCACCCCGGACCATCCGGCCCTGGAAAAGGCCTCCCGCTGGCTCCTCAGCAAACAGATTTTCCAGACCGGCGACTGGGCGGTGAAATGTCCGGGGGTGGAGCCCGGGGGATGGGCCTTCGAGTTCGTCAACAACTGGTACCCGGATGTGGACGACAGTTCCATGGTCCTGGTGGCCCTGAAGGAGACTCTGCAGGACCCGGAAGCCCACCGGTGGGCCCTTACGCGGGGCATCAACTGGTGCCTGGGACTCCAGTCCAAGAACGGCGGCTTCGCCTCCTTCGACAAGGACAACACCAAGACCTGGCTCAACCTCATCCCCTTCGCCGACCTCAAGGCCCTGGTGGACCCGCCCACCGAGGACATCACCGGCCGCATTCTGGAGATGCTGGGCGTCTATGGCTTTGGGCCGGACCATCCCGCGGCCGTCCGGGCCCTGGCGTTTTTGCGGCGCACGCAACAGCCCGAAGGCTGCTGGCACGGCCGCTGGGGGGTCAACTACCTCTATGGTACCTGGTCGGTGCTGGTGGGCCTGGAGGCCATCGGCGAAGACATGGCCCTCCCCTATGTGCGCCGGGCGGTGGCCTGGCTGAAATCCGTGCAGAACCCCGACGGCGGCTGGGGCGAGTGCTGCGAGTGCTATCGGGACCGGGAGATGATGGGCGTGGGCGTGAGCAGCGCCTCCCAGACTGCCTGGGCCCTCCTGGGATTGATGGCCGCCGGCGAAGTGCACTCGCCGGAAGTCAAGGCCGGCGTCGCCTGGCTGCTGAAAAACCAAACCCCCCAGGGCCGCTGGGAGGAGGAACACTTCACCGGCACCGGCTTCCCCTCTCACTTCATGATCCGCTACCACCTCTACCGGGACTGTTTTCCCACCATGGCCCTGGGGATGTATGTGAGGAAACGATCAGGATGATGCGAGGGACCGGTCAGGGGCCAAGGGGCCCCCTCCCCTCCCGCATTCCTTCCTCCACCCCCGCAAAATTGAGGAAAGTGGGGAGGGGTGCTCCAGGGGAGGGCGGGGAAGCCGTGGCTCCCCCGGCCCTCCCTCTTTAGAAAACCTCGCGCACATGAAGACCCTGGTCACTGGCGGGACCGGCTTTGTGGGCCGGGCGGTGGTGGTGGAGCTCCTGGCCGCGGGCCGGGAGGTCTGCGTCCTGGTGCGCCGGCAGGGGCACCAGGCCTTGGCCGGTCTGGAGGTGGAGGAAGTTCTGGGGGACGTGCGGGACCCCGCCTCCCTGAAGGCCGCCATGCGAGGGGTGGTCCGGGTCTTTCATGTGGCCGCCGACTACCGCCTCTGGGTGCCGGACCCCAAAGCCATGTACGCCGTGAACGTGGACGGCACGGTGAACCTCATGGTTGCGGCGGCCGAGGCCGGGGTGTCCCGGGTGGTTTACACCAGCACGGTGGGGACTTTGGGCAATCCCGGAGACGGCACCCCGGGCACTGAGGATACCCCCGTCAGCCTGACGGAGATGGTGGGCCACTACAAGCGCTCCAAGTTTCTGGCGGAACAACGGGTTTTAGAGTTCGCCGCCCAGGGCCTGCCGGTGGTCCTGGTGCACCCCAGTGCGCCGGTGGGCCCCTGGGACTGGCGCCCCACCCCCACCGGCCAGATGATCGTGGATTTCCTCAAAGGCCGCTGCCCCGCCTACCTGGAAACCGGCCTCAACCTGGTGCACGTTCGGGACGTGGCCCGGGGGCACCTGCTGGCCGAGGCCAAAGGCAAAGTGGGGGCAAGATACATTCTGGGCTGTGAAAATGTCAGCCTGTCAGGCATCTTCGGATTGCTGAGCGAGGTCAGCGGGGTGCCGGCGCCGCGGTGCAGACTCCCCTACACTCCGGTCCTGCTCATGGCTTACCTCAACGAGTTCTGGGCCACCCACATCAGCGGCAAGCCCCCCCGCATGCCCCTGGCCGCGGTGCAGATGGCCAAGAAAATCATGTTTTTCGACAGCAGCAAGGCGGTACGGGAGCTGGGCCTGCCCCAGACGCCGGTCAAGGCGGCCCTGGCCGAAGCAGTGGCCTGGTTCCGGGAAAGGGGCTACGCCTGAAACCGCAGGAGCCGGCAGCCTCCTGGTGCTCCTCGCAAATAGTCGCCGCGGCGGCTTGCAATTCTGGAAGCAATGTTCAATGATAGGAAGAAGGTGAATACCTGGGCAAGCGGCGGTTCTGCCCCGCCTCGGGCAGATCAGCGGTTTCGCCTTACGAAGAGGGAGGTGGCAGGTGCGTTTTCCCCTGAGTCTCAGCCTGGATCTGGGCCGGTATCTGCTGGACAAACGGCTGGCTGGGCAGGAAAAGTTCCCTTTGGTACTCATGCTGGAACCCACCCTGCAATGCAACCTGGCCTGCCAGGGTTGCGGCCGCATTCAGGAATACCGGGACTGTCTGTCCAACGCCCTGACCCTCAAGGAGTGTTTGGAGGCGGTGGAGGAGTGCGGGACGCCGGTGGTCACAGTGACTGGCGGCGAGCCCCTGCTCTATCCTCCGGTTTTTGAACTGCTCCAGGAGCTGGTGCACCGGAAAAAGCACATCTATCTCTGCACCAACGCCATTCTCCTGGAAAAATCCCTGTCCCGCCTCCCCTGCTCCAAGCGCCTCACCCTGAGCGTCCATCTGGACGGCCTGGCCCCCACCCACGACCGCCTGTTGGGGCGCCCGGGGCTCTACAACCTGGCCATGCAGGCCATCCGGGCCGCCAAGGAGCGGGGGCTCCGGGTCTGCACCAACACCACCATTTACAAGGACACCGATATCGGCGAAATCCAGGAGCTCTTTCACCAGCTCACCGACCTCGGCATCGACGGCATCCTGGTGTCGCCGGCTTTCAGTTTTGCCGGGGTGGCCCCGGAGCTCTTTCTGAGCCGGGAGGAGATCCGGGATAAATTTATCCGCCTCACGGCCAATGGCCGGTCGGTGCGCTATTTCAGCACCCCCCCGTATCTCAGTTTCCTGCGGGGGGAGCGTCATTATGACTGCACGCCCTGGGCCAATCCCACCCGGAATCCCTCCGGCTGGCGTTCTCCCTGTTATCAGATTCTGGACGGCCACTATCCCACCTTCCAGGAACTCATGGAAAAGACCGAGTGGGAGCGCTTCGGGCCCGGACGGGATCCCCGCTGCAGCCAGTGCATGATGCACTCGGGTTTTGAGCCCAGCGTGGTGCGGCAGATGTCGCTTAAGGACCTGTGGCACATGCTGCGCTGGAACCTCTCCTAAGTTCCCGGGAGTCTCGGTGCGCCCGGCGGCGCTGCAGGCGGCCTTGGTTCCCGGCTCGGACCGCCCTCCCTTTCCTGGGGCTGTGGCGCTGCTGCTGGTCGCGGTGGCAGCCGGCTACGGGACCTGTCTCGTTGACGTCCCCCTGATGCGGGCCGAGGCCCTGTATGCCCTGATCCCCCTGGAAATGCTCTGCTCCGGGGATTGGCTGACCCCCACCCTCTTCGGGGTTCCCTACCTGGACAAACCGCCTCTGTTTTATTGGCTGCAAGGCCTGGCATTGTGGGCCTGGGGGGCCGGGGAAACCACTGCCCGGCTGGTGAACCTGGGGCTGGCCCTGGGGGAAGTCTGGCTCACGTACCGGTTGGGGGGCCTGCTGTTGGAGCCCCGGGCGGCCTGGTTGGGGGCCTGTGCCCTGGCCGCCAGTTTGGGGTTTTTTGTCTTCCACCTGGAACTGCTGGCCGACCACCTCATAACCTGCTGGCTGCTGGCCTCCATCTGCCTCTGGCTCAAGTGGCTGACCCGCCCCGGGTTGGCCCTGGAACTGGGATTCTTCGCTTGCCTGGCCGGGGGATTTCTCAGCAAGGGCGGCATCGGCCTGGTCTTTCCCCTGGCGATTGCCGGGCTGGGCACTCTGGCCGCCCGCCGTCCCGCGGGTCTGGCGCTTTTGGGATCGCTTCGGGGGTGGGCGCTTCTGGGCCTCATCCTGCTTCCCTGGCTGGTGGTGATGGAGCTGGAGCACCCCGGGTTTTTCCACCACCAGGTGATCAACGAGCAACTCCGGCGGTTTCTGGGACAACGCCACCCACCGGACATCCATCCCTTTTCCCTGGGAGCCTTCTGGCTGCTGTTTGCCTTGTGGCTGCTGCCCTGGACGCCGCTTCTGCCCGGAGCCCTGGCCCGCTTCGCCCGGGAGGAGGCGGCCCGGGCGTCGGCGGAGCCCTGGCGCCGGGTGCTCCTGGTGTGGCCGGCAGTGGTTCTGGGGTTCTTTTCCCTGTCCGCCAGCCGGGTGGAATATTATTCCCTGCCGGCCCTGCCGCCTCTGGCGTTGGTGGCGGGCTGGCGGCTGGAGCGCGGCCTCACTACGCCAAACGATGGGGCCTTAGCCTGGAGTCTGCTCACCCTGGCGGCGGCTGCGGCCCTGCCCCTGGTGTTCCTGCCCAACCTGGAAGGCCTTCTGGCTGCCAACCGTCGGGAGTTCCTGGGCCTCAGCGAAGCCCTGGCGCCCCTTGTGCCCCTGGCCCTGGCGGTTCTGGCCGGCTGGGGGCTGGCAGGAGGCATTGCCGGCCTAACTTGCCCCCGGCTGGCGGTGGTCTGTTATTTCGGCCTGGCGCTGAGCCTGTTGACCTTCAGCCATCAGGCCATCTTAGTCCTCTCCCCGCGGCTGAGCGACCGACTGCCCGGGGAGTGGCTGAGGCATCACCTCCAGCCGGAGGATGTGGTGGTGATGGAGACGGTGGAGGAATTGGAATATGCCGCCTCCCTGGCCTTTTATGCCGGCCGCCGGGCGCATATCGTGGTACGTGGGGGGCTGCCGCAGTTTCCCCGGGCGGTGACGCCGGAACAAAGTTACCTCATCACCCCGGAGCGCCTGGCCGAACTCTGGCGGGGATCAAACCGGGTCTATCTCCTGGTGGACGAGAGCGCCGAGCCGGCAGAGCCGTGGCGGCAGGCCTTGCCGGTGTGGGCCACAGCTGGCAAATACCTGCTGACCAACCGACCCTGGGTCAGCCCGGCGCCGGCCCCCTCCGGGGCCGCGCCGCCCTGATTCTAACCGGCTGCTTGCCCTTCCCTGGGAAAAACATTATCATTTGACCATTAATCCTGCCGGAGGAAAGGCCTCGTGCACAAAACCGGGGATTCGCCCCGGACACCCCTCCTGCCGGACCTGGACTCCACGAATCCATGACGGGGCGGCCCCGGCCTTGATTCCCTTGCGTGACAGCATTCCCTCCCTCCACCTCCCGGTGGTGAACTATCTTATCATTGCCGCCAATGTCCTCATGTTTGTGTTTCAGATGAGCCTGGGGCGGGGACCCTTGGAAGAGTTGGTGCTCACTTATGGGTTTGTGCCGGGACGGTTTGTCGCCCAACTGGGGGAGAGCCCGCTGCCCGATTTGCTCTTGCCGGTGTTTTCCTCCATGTTTCTGCACGGCGGCTGGCTGCACCTTGTGGGCAACCTCTGGACGCTGTTCATCTTCGGCGACAACGTGGAGGACACCCTGGGTCACGGACGGTACCTCGTGTTTTACCTGGCAAGTGGGGTGGTGGCCTGCCTGGCCCAGCTGCTGGCCGGACCGTTCTCCCCCATCCCGATGATCGGGGCGAGCGGCGCCATCGGCGGCATCATGGGGGCCTATTTCGCCATGTTCCCCCATTCCCGGATCCTGACCCTGGTTCCCATCTTCCTTTTCGTCATCGTGGAGGTGCCGGCCTACATCTACCTGGGACTCTGGTTCGTTCTGCAGTTTTTCTCCGGCACCATCTCCATTCTGGGGACTGGGGTCAAAGGGGGGGTGGCCTTTTGGGCTCACGTGGGGGGGTTCGCCGGCGGCTACCTGCTCATCCGCCTCCTGGCCACCACCCGGGCTCGCGCCGCCCTGCGGAAAGGGTTATAATGGAACCGTGGCCAAAGGATGGGAGGCAGGCCCGGTCACCGGCGCCTCCTGAGCCGCTTGGCCACTGAAGGTGACGAACGTATGGCTTTCCTGCATTTAAGACTTCTGGCCTGTTTTCTGTTGCTCACCGCCATGGGCTCAACCGCCCTGGCCCAGAAAGACGCGCCGGCGCTCACGGACATCTGGCTGAATCAGGGGGAGACGGCCCTCAAGGAACAGCGCTATGAGGAGGCCCGCCAAGCCTACCGCAAGGTGCTCGCCAAGGACCCGGACGCGGCCACGGCGCACCACGGCCTGGGGCTGGCCCTGGCCGGCCTGGAGCGCTACCGGGAGGCAGTGGCCTCCCTGAAAGCGGCGGTGAAGCTTAAGCCCACCTGGAGCCGGGCCTGGGTCTCCCTGGGATCGGCCTATCTCAAGCTAAAGGAGTGGCAACCTGCGGCAGACGCCCTTAAGCAGGCGGTCACCCTCGCCCCCGACGACCCAGAGGCCGTGTATTACCTGGGATTGGCCATGGGCAAACTGGGACGCCATGCCGAGGCCAAAGCGGCCTTTGAGCGGGCCCTGGCCCTCAAACCGGATTATGCCCCAGCCCAGAAAAACCTGGGCATGGCCTACATCAAGCTGGAGAACTGGGCCGCCGCCGGCGACGCCTTTAAAAAGGCGGTGCGTCTCAATCCCAGGGACCCGGAGGCCCGCTTGGGACTCTGGGCCTTTTACCTGGAGACCGGAGACCGGGAAAGCGCCGCCCGGGAATACCAGGCCCTGAAACATCTTGACCCCCAACTGGCCCAGAAGTGGCAGGAGAGACAGAACCCTTAGCGGCACGGGACCCATCGGCGGTCCCCACCAGGAGAGACCCACATGCTCCCAGCCTTTATTCAGCAGGTGCGACAGAATTGCCGGATGGCCAGCAGCGCCCAGGCCGGGTTCTTTTCGCTCTGCGGGTTGCTTTTAAGGCTCAGGGTGCTCTACAAGTGGGAACACGGCTTCCCTCCCTGGCGGGAGCCGGAACCAGAAGCGGTGCTGGCGTGGGTGGCCCAGGTGGAAACCGCCTGGGACGCCCTGGAAGACGCCGCCCCGGTGAACTTGCACCTGGAAGGCCGCACCTTCGAGCCCTTCCAGGTGGAGGCCCTGAACGCCGACTTGGGCCCCCGGGGCCTGGCCTATGGCGCCGGCTTCACCCGGGGACTGGCGCCCACCTTTTTTCTGGGGGACCTCCTGGAAGCTCGTCGGGAAGACGAGCTTACCATCCTGCTGCTGGGGAACGAAGCGGCCCGGGACTTGGACGGCACCCCGGCGCTGCGGCAAGGGAACCGCATTTATGCCCGGCGTCAGGCCCTGGAATTTTACCTTTGGGACCGGCTGGCCGACCCGGCGCAGCAAGGCGATGGCCGGGTGGAACGCGCCCTGGGAGCCTTCGACCTGACGCTGAGCCGCCTGCTGAAAAAGCCTGAGCGCCATTGGCCGGCGTTTCAGAGCCTGGTGGCCGGCGAAATGGAGGCCTATATCCGCCATGAGATCGGCGAGGCCAGGGAAAGGAGTTTGACCGCGGCGTTTCCCGTGCTGGTGAGTCTTTTCCCCCAGACCAGGATCGAGTTGTGGATCCGGGGCCTTAAGGACGCCTTGGCCGAGGTCAACGAATGGGGGCGGCTGGCCTACCTCATCGCCGGACGCCGTCTGCCGTCCCTGGCCCTGTTTTTCGCCTTTCAGCCCGGACTCTACCCGCTCTTGTTGCCGGAGTTGGCCCCTGCCTATGAACGGGTAACCGAATCCGACGACTGGGAACCTCTGGACCGGGCCCGGCAGGCGGCCTTGAGGCGCCTCAGGGAAACCGCCTCCCGCGTCCGGGATCTGGTGGCCGTCGGGGCCGACTCCCCGGACGTTCTCAGACAGGAGGTGGAAACCCGCTTCCTGGCGCCTCTGGGTCTCTAAACCGGGACGGTGTGCCCCAAGAAGGGAAGGCGCCAGGCTGGCGGTGAGCCGGAGGGGTATTCCGAAGCCGGACGTTTCCCCCTCCCAGGGCCTGGCAGGGAGACCAGGGATCCCGGAAGGTGTGTTCCGGCGATGACCGCCCCGGCCGAGGCGAAGGTTGCCCGGCACCCCAGCACCTGAAAGGAGGGTCTTACCATGCAGCGACTGCCAAGAACCATCTCTTGTAACGCCTGGCTCCTGGGGAGCGCCCTGCTAGCCGCCCTGCTCCTGGCCGCCGGCTCCCAGATGCAGGCGGCTGCCCCACCGCAGGTCACCCTGGAAACCAGCCTGGGGTCCATCACCCTGGAGCTTTACCCGGACAAGGCGCCGGCCACCACCGCCAATTTTCTCCAGTACGTCAAGGACGGCCACTACCAGGGCGCCATCTTCCACCGGGTGATCCCCGGGTTCATGATCCAGGGGGGCGGTTTTGACGAGCAGTGGCGGGAAAAGCCCACCCGGCCGCCCATCCCCAACGAGGCTGCCAACGGCCTGAAAAACGAGGCCTACACCGTCGCCATGGCCCGCACCGGTGACCCGCATTCCGCCACCGCCCAGTTTTTCATCAACGTGGCGGACAACACCTTCCTCAACCACACCGGCCCGACCCCCCGAGGCTTTGGTTACGCCGTCTTCGGGCGGGTGGTGAAAGGCAAGGAGGTGGTGGACAAGATCGCCGCGGTGCCTACCACGAACCGGGGGATGCACCAAAACGTGCCCGTCAACCCGGTGATGATCACCCGGGCGGTGGTGGTACAGCCGTAAGGTTTTGAGAAAGCCAACTTTTTCCTTGACTTTGGCGGAGTTTTGTCCCATGAATCAAAGTGAGGCAATCTAGCTGGTGCCAAGGGGGAGGGCACCGGGTCCAGGCCGCTTGGGCCTTGGGAGGGGCGTCTTACCCGGTGACTCCGGGGGAGGCCGGCAAACCCGGCGGGGACAGGCCCCGAGCCGCGTACCTCCCGGACGGGCCCCGTCCCGGACCTGAGTGAGCCAACCTTCCTGCCCTGACCAAGGGGGATCGGCCGCCCCTCCCATTGCCCCTCCCAGCCGGGTGAAAGGAGTGCGCCATGGCTTTTGCCGATCCCTTAGCGGCCGCCCCGGGAGTCCCCGTGGATGCCCCCCTGCCAAGCACTCTCCTGACCGGGCCCGTTCCGGCTCCGTGGCCGGCGCGGCTGGCCGCCCCGCGGGAAAAGCTGTGGGAGCGCTGGGACCGGCTGCACCGCGGCACCCGCGACCTGCCGGAATACCGTCAGGTGCGAGCCGCCTCCCCGCACGGCGCCCCCTTCGTCGTGGCGGTTATCAACCAAAAGGGGGGCACCGGCAAGACCACCACCACCATCAATCTGAGCGCCGCCCTGGCGTATATGGGACATGCCACCCTCATGGTGGATTTGGACCCTCAGGGCCACACCACCATCGGCATCGGCGTGGATCCCGATTCCTTCGTGGAATCCATGGCCGAAGTCATGAGCATCCCCAAAAAATGCGCATCGGATATCATTCTGAGCACCTATATCCCCAAGCTCTTCCTGGCCCCGGCCCGCATCCACCTGGCCCATGTGGCTGAGCAGGTTTATACCCGCGTCTTCCGGGAGGCCATCCTCCATCAGGCCCTGCAATGCCTGTCCTACGATTTTATCTTCATTGACTGCCCGCCGTCTCTGGGGGTCCTGACCATTAACGCCCTGTACGCCTGCCACTTTATCATCATCCCCTGCCAGATCTCGCGCTATTCTTTGGACGGGCTGGCAGACCTGCTCTACACCGTGGAGCTGGTGAAGAATCTGAGCCCCCAGGACCTGCTGCAGCGGGACGTGTTCCGCATCCTGCTTACCATGTTCGACCGGCGGAACCGAGTCACCAATGAATACATCCTGGAAGAAATCAAACCGTACCGAAATCATACCTTTACCAGCATCATCATGAAAAATGAGGCGCTGAACCAGGCACAGATTGAACAGAAGGCCATCTTCGACTTTGATCCTCAATGCAGCGGCTCCCAGGACTATCAGCAGCTGGCCGAGGAGTTTCTCCAGGTGTATCAGCGGCTCACCGGGGATTCCGGGAAGGAGCAGGCCCTGCCCACCACCGGATGACCCAGCTATTGCAATCGGGCCATCCAATGAATAAATGAATATATGAATAATGGTGGGATGAAAAACCGCCGCGTGCCCACGACCTCCATTCTTTCAGGCGGGAGACCGGCATGAAAGCCCACGCCGAGGACGATGCCCCGCAGTACAAGGTTCGCCTGGGTCTGCAGGAAATGCAGCGCATCGTGGGCGTCCGCAAAAATCTGGACCTTACCGATGCCCTGGCGGACGCCACTGCCCGCTACCTTAAGCTGGGATGGTCGCCCCTGGTGTTCGACACCGGCCGACATGAACCGCTGGATATCGACTTCAGCCAGCCGCCGGAGGTCTGGAAGGGGCTGCTCATGGATTTGGCCATGCGGGACATCCACCTGGGACTGGCCATCCGCCTGGAAGCCCCGCTCTTTACCCTGAGAATCAAGACCGCCGGCAGCAGCACGCTGCACCGGGCCCTGAGGGAGGGGCCGGACACCTGCTCGGCTTGGGCTGGGGACCTGGAGCATCATTTTTTTATGCTCCCCCGGGGGTGGGAGATCGTTTTGGAGGCGGAGAAGCGGGAGGATCCGGAATGGACTGTCATCTGCCCGGGGGAGGCGGTGGCGGTGCCCCCCTCCCCGGCCGGCCGTGAAGGGGAGAGCTGGTCGTGGCATACCCCGCCCTGGGAGGTGGCCCCGGCTTTGCCGCCGGAGACGCTGCTGGCGCACCTGGCCCGACTGGGAGCGCTGATTCCGCCGGCCTTGGGGGCGGACCTCCCCACCTGGGAGGAGATTTACGCCGCCATCGGCCACCTGGAGCGCCTGTTCAAGGTGCTCTTGGCCCCCTGCCCCTCGGTGGGGGTCTATTTCCGGCAGATTCTGGGCGAGGCGCTCCAGGCGGGAGTCACTGATCCCCGGCTGATCAAGGGGCTCCTCTGGCATGCTCCGCACGGCGAACTGCCCCGCCATCCCACCCTGGCTCGGCAGCTCTTTGAGGCGGTGGACAGATTTCCGGGCCTGTGGGCTGCCAAGGGCAGCCGCCCGGAACCAGCCGAAAAGACCAGGGACGAGCTGGCGGATCGCCTCCAAGGGCTGGCCGCCAAGACCCAGGAGCTGGAGCGCCAGCTGGCGGTCATGCGCCAGGAGCCGGCCATCCTGACTTCAAAGGGAAGCCAAGCTCCTTCCGGCAGACCCGAGACTCAGGCCGCCATCCCCTGTTGGGCAGAGTGGCTGAAGCTCCTGCCCCAGCCCCAACCTGACCCCGCGGTGGTGGCCGCCTTACGGGAGACGGTGCAGGCGCTCCTGGCGGAAGAGCCCGGAATCGCCGCCGATCCCAAGAAAATTCACCTGCTGCTTTATTGTTACCACAACTACGTCGACGCCGACCCGAGCTTCGCCGGCCTGTCTTTGAGGGAAAAGCTTTCCCGGGCGCTGGTGGTGGCTCGGGAGTTTATTAAGGCGTTGGTCGGGACAACCGACGAGTCCGTCAAGGGGGGAGAACCATGGAGGGGGGAGCATCGCTGAAGCTGTGGAGCATCGGGGGAGGCAAGGGGGGGGTGGGCAAAAGCCTCTTTACCCTGGGTCTGGCCATGGCCCTGGCCCGCCTGGGAAACCGCGTCATCCTGGTGGACGGCGATTTGGGGGGCGCCAATCTGCACACCATGATGGGGCTGCGTTATCCCGCCATAACCCTGGAGCACTTTTTGCTGCGCCAGGTAACCTCTCTTCAGGACCTGGTGTTGACCACGCCGCTGGAGGGCATCGGCCTGATCTGCGGTGCGGACGACGTTCTGGGGGCCGCCAACCCCACCTATTTTCAGAAAGTCCGGCTGCTCCGGGAGCTGGAAAAACTGCCGGCCGACTTCGTGCTCCTCGATCTGGGGGCCGGCACCTCGTACAACACCCTGGACCTGTTCAACTACTGCCCTGGCAAAATCGCCGTGTTCACCGGTCTCACCACTGCGCTGCAAAACGTCTATGGCTTCATCAAGTGCGCCCTGTACCGCCGCATCGCCCGGGAGTTCAGCAAGGACGAGGAACTGCTCTCGCTGTTGTATGCCGAACCGCCGCTGGAACCGGAAGACTCTGGCTCCATGGACGATTTGCTCACCAAGCTCAGGGGGGGCGATCCGGCCAAGGCCTTCCGGTTGGCCAAACTCCTGAGGACCTATCGCCTCTTTCTGGTCACCAACATGGTAAAGTGCGACCAGGACCTGCGTTCGGCGGAGATCATCCAGTCAGTCTGCCAGGATTTTCTCAACCTCAAGCCCGAAATCCTGGGGCACCTGTTTTACGATGCCATGGCGGAGGTGGCCATCAACCAGATGGTGCCTTCCCTGCTCTACCAGCGGCATAATCGCTTGGCCACCGGCTTGGAACAGGTGGCTCGCCGGGTCCTGCGCCTGGCCCGCCGGCCCTGGAAAAGAGAAGGCATTTTTGAAGGCAGGGCCGGGGGCCTCTGACTCCGGCGCGGTCTTTGGGGTTCCCGCAGCCACCCGGCCCCGGGGGGATGAGGGTTTTGCCGTCCCCCCCCGGTCCCCGGCGGTCACATCATCAGGACCGCCGCCCCGGTGAGGCGTCCCTGGCGCAGGCGGGTCAGGGACTCGTCCGCCGCCTCCAGGGGAAAGAGCTCCACTTCCGGCCGGATGGGGATCTCCTGGGCCAGGGCCAAAAATTCCTCACCGTCCTGCCGGGTGAGGTTGGCCACCGATCGCACCACCCGCTCTCCCCAGAGGATGGCATAGGGGAAGCTGGGGATGTCGCTCATGTGAATCCCGCCGCACACCACCACCCCGCCTTTGGCGGTGGCCCTGAGGGCCGCCGGCACCAGGGAGCCCACCGGCGCGAAGATGATGGCCGCATCCAGCTCGTGCGGGGGCATCACGGTGGAGTCTCCGGCCCATACCGCTCCCAGGCGGAGGGCGAAGGCCTGGGCCTCCCGGTCCCCCGGTGAGGTGAAGGCGTACAGCTCGCGCCCCTGGTGCCGGGCCACCTGGGCCGCCAGGTGCGCCGCGGCCCCGAAGCCGTAAATCCCCAGGCGCCGGCCCTCCCCGGCCAGCCGGTAGGAACGGTAGCCGATGAGCCCAGCGCAAAGCAAGGGCGCGGCTTCAGCGTCCGCTATCCCCTCAGGCAGGTGAAAGCAGTAGGCGGCATCGGCCACGGTGTATTCGGCATAGCCCCCGTCCAGGGTGTAGCCGGTGAAGTTCGGGGCGTCGCACAGGTTCTCCCGGCCGCTCCGGCAATAACGGCAGCGGCCGCAGGTCTGCCCCAGCCACGGCACCCCCACCCGGTCCCCGAGGGCAAACTTCGCCACTCCTTCCCCTACCCCTACCACCCGGCCTACGATTTCGTGCCCCAATATCAGCGGCAGCTTGGCATGGGGAAGTTCGCCGTCATAGACGTGCAGGTCGGTGCGGCAGACCCCGCAGGCCGCCACCCGCAGGAGCACCTGGCCCGGCCCAGCCACCGGCACCGGCAGCTCCCGGAGCTCCAGCGGCCCACCAATCCTGGTAAGTACCATGGCCCGCATGGTCTTGTGGGTGGGCATGCTTGCAAAAGTCGTCTGGAGGGAGGAGGCCAGGGGCCGCAGACCACTGGCCCCTCCCTCAGGCTCCCTCCCCCCACTCCTTATGAAATGGAGGGGTTGCTGACAAGTCGAGGCCGCAGGCCCCACTTGCCAGCCCATCTGCGGGTTGGGAGGGAGGTCTGGGGGGAGGGCAGGGACCTCAGGTTCCTGGCCCTCCCCCAAACTCTCTCGTCACTTCGCTAAGGTGAACTTGCCGTCTTTGACCTGGACCATGACCATGGAGTCCACGCCCAGGCCGTTGTGGTCTTCAGGGGAGAGGTTATAGATGCCGGAGATGCCCACGTAGCCCTTGGTCTGTTCGATGGCGTCCCTGAGTTTCTTGGGGTCGGAGCCGGCCTTTTTCAGGGCGTCGGTGACGATATAGACGGCGTCCCAGGCGTAGCCCGAGTGCGTGTTGATGGGGAACTGCTTGTCCAGGCCGGCCTCTTTATAGAGTTTGATGAACTCCTGGATCACCTTTTTCTGAGGGTCGGCGTCCGGCAATTCGTCGGCCACCATGAGCTTGGTGGCGGGCATGCGGTCGCCCTCCGAGGCCTTGCCCGCCAGCTCGATGTATTTGGGGTCGGGCTGGCCGTGGCACTGAAAGAGCGGCAGGGTGATGCCCAGCTGGGCCTTGTTTTTGGCGACGATGGGCCCGGCCGGGCCCACGGTCCAGACCACGATGGCGTCGGGCGCGGCGTTTTTGATCTTGGTGAGCTGCGAGGTCATGTCAATGTCCTTGGGGCCGAAGGACTCCTCGGCCACAAAGGTCAGCCCGTAGTCCGGGGCCAGCTTCTTGAGCCACACCACCCCGTCCTTGCCGAAGGGGTCGGTGGCGTACATCAGTCCCAGCTTGGTGAGTTTCTTCTCTTTGAGGTAGGCGAAGAGCTTGGCCACCGCGGTGGAGGAGCGCTGGGGCGACTTGAAGATATAGGTGAACGGGCCGGTCTCCTTCATGATGGGCGGGTCGCCGCCCACAGTCATAAAGATGGGCACTCCGGCTTCTTCCACAATCTTTTTCACCTGCATGCCCTCGCCGGTGGAGGTGGGCCCGATGATGGCCGCCACCTTGTCGGCGTGAATGAACTTCTTGGCGATGGTGGCCGCCTTGGCCGGATCGCTCTCGGTGTCGCCCATGACCAGTTCGATGGGACGCCCGTTGATGCCCCCTGCGGCATTGATCTTTTTCACCGCCATTTCGGCCACCAGTTTGGTGGGGGTGCCGATGTGGGCGATGGGTCCCGACAGGGCGAAGAAGGCGCCGATCTTGATGGGTTCGGCCGCCGGTGCTCCGGTCACCAGCAGTGCGATGATGGACCATGCCAGCATAACCCCGAGGACACGCGACTTCATGAAAGCACCTCCTTCATTGCGGCAGAGATTGATTGCGGCAACTCGCTATCAGCCACCATACTGAGCGCGAGGAATGCTTGTCAAATTGAAAAGGGGTAAAAGCTGCAAGATTCTCAAAGAACTCGTCACCAGCCGGTGGTGGCTCCCGGCGGGCAACCCGGGGAACAGGTGGGGTCCGAACCCCACCAAAAATTGATGCCCATGGGCTCCGGGGATGGCGGTGGGTTATAGACCCCTTCCACCGTGGCGCAACCGGCCACCATCAACCACAGGGCCGCGATAAGCGGGAATCTCCAGGTCCAGACCATGTTGCTCTCCTGAATAAGTTCCGTTTCTGAAGCGGGCAAGGGAGCCTTCTCTGGCCGCCGGGGGTGACACGCCCCAAGCCCCGCCTGGTTCCGACCCGTCACCTCGATGAGTATCTTTGATCGCCGAGCACCCGCTAGACCACCGAATCGGTAATGCGGTCGTCGAAGATGCGTTTGCTCTTGCGCTCCGAGCGGGGCAGCGAGCCGTAGGCCGTCACTTCCACGGTGGGGGTCACCAGGAGCTTGTGCTTGATGCGGTAACGGACCTCCCGCCCCAGTTCATCGGCCCGGTCCGGTTCCACGCCTTCGCCCCGCTCCACCTTGAGCAGCATATGATCCCGGCCGTGATCATCCCGGGAGAGAAAGACCTGATACTCCGAGCCCAGCCCCGGGACGTCCGAGATGATCCGGTCTATGCTGGAGGGATAAATATTCACTCCCCGAAATTTGAACATGTCGTCGGTGCGGCCCCGGAGGCGGGAATGTCGGGGCAGGATGGCGCCACAGGTGCACTCCCCTGGGATGATGCGGGTGATGTCCCGGGTGCGGTAGCGGATGAGGGGGGCCGCCTCCTTCGCCAGGGTGGTGACCACCATCTCCCCCCACTCGCCGTCGGGCAGGGGGTCCAGGGTTTCCGGATCCACAATCTCCAGGAGATAGTAATCGGCCCAATAGTGAATGCAGTCGTGGTGGGGGCACTCAATGCCGGTCCCGGGGCCGTAAAGCTCGGTCATGCCGGGAATGTCGAAAAGCTCCACCCCACCCAAAAGTTCCGACATCTTACGGCGCATGGAGACGCTGGAGCGCTCGGAGCCATAAATCACCTTTTTCAGAAAGATCTTGTCGGCCAGGCCCCGGCGGTGCACCTCCTCGGCCATGAGCAGGCCCATGGAGGCGGTGCAGCACAGCACCGTGCTCTGGAGGTCCACCAGAAACTCACATTGCAGGTCAATGTTACCCGGTCCCACGGGGAGCGCCATGGCCCCCAGCTTCTCACAGCCCGCCTGGAAACCCGCCCCGGCGGTCCAGACGCCGTAGCCCACGGCAATCTGCACCCGATCCAGGGGGGTCACCCCCGCCATCTCGTAGGCCCGGGCGAAAAAGTGGGCCCAGTCATCCACGTCCTTCTGGGTGTAGCACAGGATCTTGCGCTTGCCGGTGGTGCCGCTGGAGGCGTGGATGCGGACGATCTGTTCGAAGGGCACGGACCGGAGAGGAAAAGGGTAGTGGTCCCGGAGATCCTCGCCGGTGGTGAACGGCAGCCGGGTCAGGTCATGGAGCGAGCGAATGTCGCCGGGCGTGAGGCCGGCGGCGTCCAGCCGTTCCCGGTAGAACGGGGAGCCTTCATAGGCGTGGCGCACCGTCCACTTCAGCCCGTTCAGTTGATGGTGGTGCAACTCGGCCGCGGTGGTAAATGAGGGCATGAAGGTCTTGGCGGTCATGGTCGGTTTCGCTAAACGGATATTGGTGAGGCCGGCCGCCCCCAGGCGGCTGGCCGCAGGATTGTCGGCGCTGGCGGCGCCCAGAAAGGCCCGGCGGAGTTCCGGGTCCACCAGGAGCGCCTCGCTTCTCCCCTGGCCCACGATGCGGCCGTTGGCCAGAAGATAAGCCGAACGGGAGGCGGTGAGGGCCCGGGCGGCATTTTGCTCCACCAGGAGGATGGTAACCCCGGCCCGTCCCAGCTGGTGGATGATGTCAAAGATTTCGTCAGCCACCAGGGGCGCCAGCCCCAGACTGGGTTCGTCCAGCAGCAAGAGCCTGGGCCTGGCCATGAGCGCCCGGCCGATGGCCACCATCTGCTGCTCCCCGCCGGAGAGGGTGGCGGTGCGCTGCTGGAGGCGCTCACTGAGCCGGGGGAAGCGGGCCAGGATGCCGGCCAGGCGCTCCTGACGCTCCCGTTTCCCCACCTTTAGGGCCAAGGCTCCCAGCTCCAGGTTCTCCCGGACGGTGAGGTCGCCGAACATCTCCCGGCCCTCTGGGACCAGGGCCACGCCCGCAGCCGCCAGGGCGGCGGGAGAGGCGCCGCCCACCTCCCGGCCGTCAAGGAAGATCTGCCCGCCGGACGGGGGGATGAGCCCCATGACGGCCTTGAGCAGGCTGGTCTTGCCGGCGCCGTTGGCACCCACCAAGGCCACCGTCTCGCCCCGGGCTACCTCCAAAGAGACCCCGAACAGGGCCTGGGCGGCGCCGTAGTGCACCGTCAGGTTCCGGAGGCTCAACAGCGGCACGGGGTTGGTCGGAGGCATACGGGTGATGGCATTATAAACGGCAGCCGGCGGTCTGGCAAGGCCGGCAGCCGGTCCCGCCTGCCGGCCAGGTCCGCATCCCGGGCTGTGGCCAAAGGATCTCTGAACCTCCCGGAAAAAGGCTGACCCCGCTCCGGGCCGACAAAGGCGGGCGACGCTCAGGGAAATTTTTCATTCAGGCCATTGATTCCGCCAGAAAAAGTTTTATTATAATACTATTGCGTATTTCGAGAGCCACTCCCAGGCCCGGTCCCCCCAGCAGTTCCTCCCACCTCTGCAGGACCGGCGTCCGGGTTGCCCGGCGCGCTTGGGGAGTTATTCGGGACTATACGGTAAGGAGCTTTGGCATGTTGACGGAACAAGGTTTTGACACCCATGGCGATCCCACCGTGGCAACGGAGGAGATGGTCACCGCAGTGTTCGCCCATCCCTATCACGGCCGCCTGGTCGAGCGCGTTATCCTTTGGGTACGCCCTTTTATTGATTTTAAAGGCGAGCGTTACAAGCTTTCCTGGTGGGGCGGCGGCGTGGCTTATTACGAGCCGATGCCCGTAGCCTCCTAACGACACCTTCGTCCAAAACTTTGGCAACGGGCCGGGAGTCTTCCCGGCCCGTTTTTTTCCCACCAGACGGCGCCAGGGACATCGGTTCCAGCTTTGCCACCATCCGCCAGTCGCGCCTGCCTCGGCTCCGGGTCCTGGGGAGCCTCAGGAGAGCTTGGGGCCCCCGCCGTTTGAGCCGGGAAGCCTCCGCCAAGCTCAAAAGGAGAACACCTGGGCTTCGGCGGCCAAGTCAATGAGGGTCATCCCGGTGCCGATGGCCAGCCCCGGCGGCAAGTCCTCCTCGGCGATGAGCCGGGACTCGGCGCAGGGTTTGCACACCAGCAGCCGCGCCCCCTTGTCCACCAAAAATTTCCAGTAGGTCAGCAGCTCGTCCCCGGTGGGGGCCTTGACCCGTTCGGTCAGCGACAGGTTGGTAAAGTACACCGCATCATCCACCAAAAACACGGTGACCTCGTGGCCTTTGTCCGCGGCGATCTTGGCCAACTGAAAGCAACGCACCGCCCGGGTGGGGTCCTCCGGCCCCCGGGTCAGCACAAAGAGAAACTTGCCCATGGAAGCCTCCTTGCTGATGAGCTTAAAGGTGGGGCCAACAGGCCCCAGTCGGATTCCTTTGTCCCCTGGGCCGCCAGTATAGCGCATTCCCGGCCGCCACCGGAAGGGCAAACCGAGCCGGGTCCAGGCTTTCCCACCCCTGCGGCAACCATGCACAGGTTGCCCGGCGGGCTCAGGTGGCTTCTTTCCGGTCACGCACCCAGGCGATGCGCCAGCGCCCGTGCTGGCAGGCGAGGAAGCCCTCCTCAGCCAACCGGACGGCCAGGCGGGCAGTGTGGGCCACGTCCCGCCCCACCCGGGCGGCCAGGGCGGCCAGGGTCAGTCCGGGCCTGTTCAACAGCTCCCGGAGGATAGCCCCCCGGAGCTCCCGGTCCGAACCCCGGAAAGACGCCTGCCGGGCATAGTGGGCGCTGCGCCGGTTGGGGTTGGAACCCTGTTTGGCCAGCTTCACCCCGTAATCCATCAGGGCGTAGTACCAGTGGCGCACCCGGGTCGGGTCCAGGGTGAGGGCCACCAGGGGGAGGAGTTCCCGGTCGGGCACCGCCTCCGCCTCCGGAAAAAAGCGGTGGAGAAAGACCCGGCGGATGTTGGTTTCGATGAAGACCACCGGCTTTTCGAAGGCAAAGGCGCATACCGCGCCGGCGGTGGCCGGGCCGACGCCGGGGAGGGTGGCCAGGACCCGGGGCGAATCCGGCAGACGCCCACCGAACCGAGAAAGCACCTGCGCGGCGCATTCCCTCAAGGCCAGGGCCCGGCGGTTGTAGCCCAATCCCTGCCAGGCGGCCAGGACCTCAGGCAGCGGTGCCTGGGCCAGGTGAACGAAATCCGGAAAAGCAGCCAGAAACGGCGGGTACTTACCCATAACCCGCGCCACCTGGGTCTGCTGCAGCATGAACTCGGAAACCAGGATGGCATAGGGGTCCCGGGTCTCCCGCCAGGGGAGGCGGCGGCCGTGGTCCCGATAATGGGCGTAGACTTCGGCCTGAAAGCGGGCCACCTCCTCAGCTGTGAGAGGCACGGTGAGGGGCAAAGAGTCGGGATGCATTCCGGCCATGGCAGACGGTTGCCTGTTCCCCGGCGGGCCCGCGGCAGTCCTGCCGCCGACTCAGGCCGTGACGCTCATGCGGCCCAGATAGGCTTCCAAGACCAAGGGGTTGACCCGGATCTCCTCGGGCGTGCCTTTGGCGATGCGCCGGCCCCCGTCCAGCACCACCACCTGGTCGCTCACCCCCATGACCAGCTCCATGTCGTGTTCCACCAGGAGCATGGTGCGCCCCTGTTGGCGCATCTGGCGGATGAGGGCGGCCACTTCGGCGGTCTCCCGGGAGTTGAGGCCAGCCACCGGCTCGTCCAGCAGGGTGAGGGCGGGCTGGGAGACAAAGGCCCGGGCCATCTCCAGGCGCTTCCGGTCGCCGTAGGGGAGCACGCCTGCGGGCCAGCCGGCCTTGTCCGCCAAGCCGAAGGTGTCCAGGGCCTCCAGGGCGGCCAGCTTCAGGCGGCGCTCCCGGTGGCGCAGGCCGGGGGTCCTCAAAAGCGCCTGCCACAGGGAGGACCCCGCCTGCGGGGTGAGGCCGGTGAGCACATTATCCAACACGCTCATCCGAGGAAAGAGGCGCAGGTTCTGAAAGGTGCGGGTGATTCCCAGAGCGGCGATCTCATGGGGCGGCAAAGCGGTGATCTCCTTGCCGTCAAAAATCACCGCCCCCCGATCCGGCTGGAGCACCCCGGAGATGCAGTTGATCAAGGTGGTCTTGCCGGCGCCGTTTGGACCGATGAGGGCCGTTACCGATCCCCGGGGGACGGTGCAATCCACCTCGGCCAAGGCCGGCAGACCCCCGAAATTCTTGCATAACCCTTCAATCTGGAGCAGGGGCCGGTCTGGAACTACCTGGCTCATACCCCCTCCACCTTGACTGCCCGCCGCAGACGGCGCCGGGCCAGTTGGATCCGGACACGGTCCACCAGTCCGGTAACCAGCCCCTGAGGCAGAAAGATCAGCACCAGCACCAGGATGAGGCCGTGAATCAGGTCGAAATAGGCCTCCAAAAACTCCAGGTAATGCGGCAGGAGGGTGACGAAGGCCACACCGAACACGGTCCCCCAGATGGAGCCCATACCCCCCACCACCACCATAATCACCAGGTCCAAGGATTTGAAGATGCTGAAGGCATCAGGATTGACGTAACCGAAGTAGTGGGCGTAGAGACTGCCGGCCACCGAGGCATAGACCGCGGACAGCACAAAGGTACGGATCTTTTCCCGCTTGACGTCCACCCCCAGCGTGCCGGCCGCCTCTTCGTCCTGGGCCAGGGCGGCCAACCCCCGACCCACACCGCTGCGCACCAGGTTGAGACACAAGGTGAGGGCCCCCAGAAGAAAGGCCCACGCCAGGTAATGAAAGGCCAGCTCGCCGGCAAAGCTCACTCCCCCGAGCGACAGGGGAGGGATGCCGGAGATGCCGCTGGGACCGCCGGTAACCCCATCCCACTGCACCAGGATCAGGTGCACGATGTAATTGAATCCCAGGGTGGCCATGGCCAGGTAGTGGCCGTGGAGCCGAAGCGTGGGCACTCCGATGAAGAGCGCTGCCACCGCCACCCCGGTGGCGGTAAGGAACATGGCGGGCCAAGGCGGCACTCCCAAGCTCACGCTCAGGAGAGCGGAACCGTAGGCCCCCAGCCCGAAAAAGGCGGCATGCCCCAAAGAAATCTGGCCGGCAAAACCGATGAAGAGGTTGAGGCCCAGCACCGCAATGCTGTACAGGGCTATGAGGTTGAGCATTCCCAGGGTGTAGGGGTTAGTGAGGATCACGGGGGCCAGGGCCACCCCCCCCGCCGCCAGCCAGACCGTCAGGCCGGTGTGGTGCCGCAGGATGAACCAGCGGACCCGTTCAACCTGGCTCATGCCGTTGGCTTCCCCGCCAGGCCGACCCCGGCGGCCAGCCCGGCCCGCCAGGCCGTGAGGCTTTCCTCCAGGAAGCGGGGCGGGGTCAGCCGGACCAAGACCTTCTCCGTGATCTCCGGGCTGCAAAAAAGCTCGCCCAGACCCAGAGCGAACCCCAGGAGCACCAGGTTAGCCGAGACCGGCGGCAGCCCCTCCCGGGCTGCCAACCCCTGGGCGTCCACCGCTTTATAGGGGCCGGGTGCCCTACTGTTAACCACCACCAACGCCCCGGCCTTCAGATAGAGGCCGTGCACTGCCAGGTTGCCGGCATGCAAAAACAACCCCACATCCGCTGCCCCGGCCGGGATCATCGGCCCCCGAAACGGCCCCACCTTGACCATGGAGACGACCGTACCACCTCGCTGGGCCATGCCGTGGGTCTCCGAAGTAATGACCGGGAACCCCATGGAAAGGGCCGCCTCCCCCAGCAGGCGCGTGAGCGTCACCGCACCCTGCCCTCCCAAACCGCTGACAATGATCTGCTGTTTCATGGTTGTCCCTGGGTGTTGGAGAGGGGGCTAAAGGCCGACGGCCCTTACCCCCTCCCCCCAAGCCCCCACCCCCAAACCCTCACAGGGTTGGGAGAGAGGGTTGGGGGAGGGCAGTGCGCTGTGTTCCCTGCCCCCCCTGAAGAACTATGCTCTCTCCCCCGCCTCAATGGCCCCCGCCGGGCAGACGTGGGCGCAGACGCCGCAGCCGCTGCAGCGCACCGGGTCGATGACGGCCCGGCTGGTTTCTTCGTCCCAGGTGAGGCCCGGGCACTCGAAGGCCTCCAGGCAGTGTTGGCAGCCGATGCAGGTCTCCGCAACCGTCATCTCATAGACGGGCTGGGCCTTTCTGGCCTCCCGGTCCAGGAGGCAGGGATGTTGGGCGAGAATGACGGCCAAGCCGCCTTGGGGGCTGCGGGTGAACCGGTGGGCTTCCTCAAGCAGCGCCATCAACCCGGGAATGTCGTAGGCCTCATGTTCCCTTAAGAATTCCACGCCGCAGGCCCGCACCAGTTCGAGGAGAGGCACCGCCTTGGCGGGCTGCCCCTGGGCGGTGCGGCCCAGGGCCGGGGTGGGCTGATGGCCGGTCATGGCGGTGGTGCGGTTGTCCAGGATGACCAGGATGAACCGGGCCCGGTGAAAGACGGCGTTGATCAGGGCCGGCAGCCCGGCGTGGTAGAAGGTGGAATCCCCGATGGTGGCCACGATGGGGGGGAATGTTCCGCCGTTGGCAGCGTAAGCGTGATAGAAGCCCGCAGCTTGGCTGATGCCGGCACCCATGCAGTGGCAGGTATCCACCGCCCTGAGGTTCATCCCCAGGGTGTAGCAGCCGATGTCGCTGGGAAAAATGCCCTCCGGAAACGTCTCCCTGATGGCGTAAAACACTGCCCGGTGGCCGCAGCCGGCGCAGAGGGTGGGGCGGGTGGGACCGCCCGCCGGGGCCGGAGCCGGCAGTTCCGGCAGGTTCAGAAATCGGGCTACTGCGGTGCGGATGACTTCCGGAGTGAGTTCGCCTTCGCCGGGGATATCCCGGGAACGGCGGCCCCGGACCCGGACATCGGCCAGTTGCAGTTCGATGACCGGATATGTCTCTTCCAGGACCAGGACCTGGGAGTAGGCGCGGTGCACCTGCCGGATGAAGGGCAGGTGCAGGGGATAGGGCATGGTTACCTGGAAGAAGTCGAGCCTCCCCAGCAACCCCAGATCCTCCAGCACATCAAGGGCGTGGGCCGCGGCAACGCCGGAGGCGATGATACAGGCGTCCGGCCGGGAGCCGTCCCCCGGTATCAGCACCGGAGCGAATTCCGGTTCCCGGGCGAGCCTGTCCATCTTCTCGTTGAGTTGCCGGTTAAGCCCCCGTACAAACTGGGGGGTGGCGCACCAGCGGCCTGGGTCTTTGACGAAGCGGGCAGGCCGGTCCAGGACCTCGGGGGCGGCCAGCCCCACATTCTGGCGGGCGTGGCAGACCCGGGTGGTAGGCCTGAGCATCACCGGGATTTCGTAGTGCTCCGAAAGCGTAAGACCCCGACGCACCATTTCCTTAGCCTCCCGGGGGCATCCCGGGTCAAGGACCGGCACCTTGGCGAACATGGCAAAGAAGCGGGAGTCCTGCTCGGTCTGGGAACTGTGGGGGCCGGGATCGTCCGCAACGATGACCAACATTCCCCCCTTGACCCCGAGATAGGCGGCCCGGAGGAAGGGGTCGGCGGCCACGTTTAAACCCACCTGCTTCATGGCCACGGCAGAGCGCCGCCCGGCTTGGGCGCTAGCATACGCCGTTTCAAAGGCCACTTTCTCGTTGACGCTCCACTCGGCGTGCGCCTGGATCCCGGTTTCTTGGGCAAAACTGACCACGGCGGCCAGGATCTCCGAGGCCGGGGTGCCAGGGTAGGAGGCGGCCAGGGTGACTCCGCACTCCACCAGTCCCCGGCCGATGGCTTCGTTGCCCATGAGGAGGCGTTGCTGCAAGGAATCAACTTTGCTCTCAGCTGTCATACCCGATGAACCTAAAAACCCTTGGAAGTATGCCACCTTGTCTAACGTGGGAAGAGGAAGGCTGTGTCATGGCTCCAGGTCCCCGCCCGAACCCCTTGAAGGCTCAAGTGGGGGATGTCACCGGCCGCTTCCCAACAACCCCTTGGGCCGGATAAACAGCACCCCCAACAACACCACAAACGCCAGCACGTCCTTGTAGGCGCTGCTGATGTAGGCCGCGGCCAGGCTTTCCAGCAGTCCCAGGGTCAGCCCTCCCAAAATGGCGCCGGGGAAGGACCCGAAGCCCCCCAGGATGGCTGCGGCAAAGCCCTTGAGCCCCAGGAGGACTCCCACGTCGTAGGACAGGGTGGTGATGGGGGTGACCAGGGCCCCGGCGAGCCCCCCCAGAGCCCCGGCCAGGGCGAAACTGGCGGCCTTGACCCGCCAGACGCTCAAGCCCACCACCGCGGCGGCGGTCTCGTTGGCCGCCACCGCCCGCATGGCCAGACCCAGGTTGGTGCGTCGGAAAAAGAGCACCAGACCCAGAATACCCAAGGTGGTGAGCGCCAAGATCCACAAGGCCTGGGGCAGGATGGTAGCCCCCAGGAGGGTCACCGGGGCCTCTCCGGACAGGGGTGGCACCGCCATGCGGTTTTTTCCCCAGACCAGCTTCATCAGCCCCCGAAGGATGATGGACAGGCCAATGGTGAGAAAGATGAGCACCAGGTGGCTCTCGGAGCGGGAGGGCCGAACCCCCAGGACCTCCACCAAGAGAGCCGCCACCATCACCCCCGCCACCGCGGCCAGCAACGCCAGGGGCACGGGCAGGCCGGCGGCAAACAGAGCGGAATACAGGAGCATGCCTCCCAGAGACACAAAGTCCACCTGGGTGAAGTTGACGATGCCCATGGTGTTATGCACCACCCCGAACCCCAGGGCCACCAGCGCATAGATGGCCCCGGCGGTGAGGCCCGCAAAGATGAACTGGATGAGGTCCGGCAGTCCGCCCACGCCTCTCCTTAATTGGAAAGGGCTTTGGGAGAGAACCGGGAGAGCCCGACTCCCCCGCCCTCCCCCATCCCCCTCCCACCCCGCCGATAAATTTTGAAAAATACAATAGGGGGAGAGGAAGGATTGCAACCTTCCCGCTGGGATAGCCCGGTCGTGAAGGATATTATGAAGCGCTTGAAATTTTTAGAATATCGGATGGGAGGTGGTGCTGGCAAGGGAAAAAGGGAATGAGGGTCCCTGAAGGAGGAAAACCCAGGGTTGGTGCTCCTGGCCCGGCCCGCAACGATCCAGGCGCGGGGGCGTGGGGGATGGGCAGGGAGCTTTACTCCCCGGCCCTCCCCCGCATCTCCTTAGCCAAACAGCTGCGCCGCCAAACGGTTGAGGCCCTCCAGCCCCTGAATTTCCCGGTCGAAGAGCGGCACCAGGGCCCGCACCTGCCCGTCAAAGAGCCTCCAGATGGTTTGCATATGCTCGGCCTGCATCTGCCGGCGGTTGAGGATAAATCCCGGGGCTTGGCCTTCCGGCTCCGGGATAAGGCCGTTCACCACCACGCCGCCCACCGGGATGCCGAAATCGTGGAACCATTTAAGGAAGCGGGTGATGACCGCAATGGGCAGGGCTTCTGGCAGGGTCACAAAGAAAAAGGCGGTGAGCTCCTGGTCGGTCAGGAGTTCCCGGGCATGGCCCATGCGCTCCCTCAGGTTCACCAGGTAGTCCATGAGCGGGTCGGCCTCTTCCTTTTTCCGGGAAAAGGACAAGAGCTGGCGCAGGCTTTTGGCCTCCTCCCGGCTTTTGAGCATCTTGCCCACCCACAGGGAATAGACCCGGGACATGCCCAGCAGCCGTCGGGCGTTGGCCGTGGGCGCGGTGTCGAAGACGTAGGCGTCGAACTCCTCCCCGAACATCAGGTCCAGCATGTTCTCAAACATGGCGGACTCTTCGAAGGCGGGGTTGAGGGTGGCCGCCTCCACGAAGTCGTCGGCCTTGATCTGCAAATCGGCGAATCTTAGGAAATAATTGATTTTTTCTTTGATCTCCCGCCGGGACTTCTCGATGGTCTCCCGGGTGTCGATCTCGTAGGCAAAGGCCTTATCCTCCCCCGGCAGGGGCGTGATCCTGCCGTAGACATCCAACCCCAACAGGCCTGAGAGGGAGTGCACCGGGTTGGTGGAGGCCAAAAGCGTCCTTTTCCCCTGACGGGCCAGCCACAGGGCCGTGGCCCCGGCCATCACGGTCTTGCCCACCCCTCCCTTGCCGCCGAAAAAAAGGAATTTCAGCGAGGACCGCTCTCCCAGAAAATCCTTCATGCCCGTGCTAATCTGCCCAGCCATAATGCTCCTTTTTGGTTGGGGGAGAGGGTTTGGGGAAGGGCGGGGGTCAGGCTCTCCCGGCCCTCCCCCCAAGACCATCCCCTACCCGCATAACAGCTCGCCCACCCGGGCGATCATGGGCAGGCCGGTGACGTCCCGTTCCAGTTCCGGCACCCGGGCCAGGACCCGGTTGCCCAAGGTCCGGTCGATTTCGGCCAGGTAGGCGGCCTGCATGTCCAGGCGGTGTTGCAGGTACTCGGGGATGGCCTGGGTCCTGAGCTCTTCAGGCAGTACCCGGTTGACCACGTAGCCGCTGATGGGCACCCGGAACTTGGCGAAAAGGTCCGCGGCCTTCAGAGTGTCCTGGATGATCATGGATTCGGGCACCACCACGAAGAAGAAGGCGGTCTTGTCCCGGTCGGTGAGGATGCGGGAGCTTTTCTGGATGCGGTCCTTGATGAACAGCAGCTCCTTCAGGATGGCGTCCTCGTCCAGGGCGTCCTCCCGGCCCATGTGGGCGGCCACCTGGTCGTATTCCCGCATCTGCTCCCGAAGCCCCGTGATCTTGTCGATCCAGGCGTCGTAGACCGTGGCCATGGAGAGGTAGTAGAGAGCGTGGCCCAGAGGCACCAGGTCGTAGATGTAGTAGTCGTATTCGCCGGCCACCACGATGTCCACCACCGCGTCGAAGATGGCGCTCTCCTCCATGGCGGGCTCGGCGGCGGCCGCCTGGATGTAGGACTCGATTTCCTCGGGGAGCTCAGTCATCCCATACATATCCCGAATCTTTTGGCGGATTTCTTCCTGGTAGGCCTTGACCCGCTGGTCGGCGTCGATCTCCTGGGCATAGAGGTTGTCCATGATCTTCACCGGCCCCTTGCCGAAGAGGTCCTGCTCAAATATGTCAGAGAGCGACGCCTGGGGGTCCACGGAAAAGACCAGGACCTTGTGGCCCTGCCGGGCCAGGTAATAGCCCATGGCGGCGGAGAAGGTGGTTTTGCCCAGGCCCCCTTTGCCCCCGAACATCAGATAGCGGCGGTGGGGATGGGCCTTTAAAACATCGGCGAGGGAAATGGGTCACCTCCTTGGCAGCAGTGAGCAGCCGGCAAGTCGCGATGGGGAAATAGCACCTGCATTTTCAACACGAGGCATTCAACTGATCGCTACCTGCTGACCGCTCTTCACGCCAGCGCGTCCGTCAAATCCTTCTCCCTTAGCATGCGCCGCTTCCAGGTGGCGATCTGGGGCACCACGTAGGGGAGGAGGCGAAGCGAGTAATAGGGCGGCAACAGCGGCACCCCCAGCATGTCGCCCATGGTCACCAGGATGAAGAGGTGTTCCATGGAGGCCCGGGTTTTGAGCGCGAAGCGGGCCGAGTCATGGGCGGCCATGCCGTAAATGAACTGCTTGAGGGCCCGGAAAAAGCTTTTCTTCTCTTCTTCGGTCACGTGGGCCTCCGGTGTTGTTGGGGGAGAGGGCTCAGGGCCGGTGAGCCCTTCTTCCCTCCCCTATCCCCCACCCCAACCCCTTATGATGGTTCTTTCGTTACGAGGAAGTCGGGGCCAGAGGCCCCGACTTCCTCGTAACCTCTGCGGGTTGGGAGGGGGTGTGGAGGGAGGGCAGGGACCTCACGTCCTCGCCCTCCCCCAAAATCAATGGCCTCTCACTTTGCCTCCGCCGCTACGCCCACCCCCGGCTGGCGGTGGCGGTTGATGGCTTTGACGCCGTCGGCCAGCAGGACAAAGGCGGCGATGACCAGGAAGAGGGCCACCAGGCCCATGAGCCCATTGCCGATGGTGGCCTCCATCAGGGTCTGGCCGGTGGCCGCCTTGACCTGGCCGGTGAGCACCTTGCTCAAGAGGTTGTACGAGGTATAGAGCAGGGCGGCGATGGTGGTGATGAACATAAACCACATGGGGATGAGGGTGAAGGTGGCCCGCTTCCCCTGGGACAGGAGCCACACCGAGGCCACCATCAGGGCCAGGGAGGAGAGCAACTGGTTGGCGCCGCCGAAGAGGATCCACAGGTACTGCCACCAGCCGGTCTGGACGAGGAGCAGAGTCAGGGCCGCGGCGATGAAGGTGGCCACCAGGTTATGGCGCAGGATGGGGGAGTAGTCCCCCACCAGTTCCACGGTGGCGATCTTCATGAAGCGCAGCACCAGCTGCATGACGGTGATGGCCAGGACGATGATGATGACCGTGGCCATGGTCTTGCCGTAGGCCACCGGCAGGCCAATGAGGTTGAGGAGGTTCCCCAGCCCGGTGGCGAAGACGGCGGCGGGGCTGATCTTCAAGAGCTCCTTGTATTCCGTGAAGGAGATGGCCGCGGCGGCGGTCATCAGGGCCACCACCCCCAGGACCATCTCGGTGAACATGGAGCCGGCCAACACTGGCTTGGCGTCGGTCTCCTTCTCCAGTTGGCGGCAGGTGCCGCTGGTGGACACCATGGAGTGCCAGCCGGAGATGGCCCCGCAGGCGATGGTGACAAACAGGATGGGCCATAAGGGTCCGATGCCGATGGTGAACTGGGTGTAGGCCGGGGCCTGGACCGGCGGCAGGCCGACGATGATGCCCACGATGCCTCCCACCAGCCCGAACATAACGATGTAGAAGGCCACGTAGTTTAAGGGCAGGGCGAAGCGCCAGATGGGGAGCACGGCGCTGATGAAGGAAAAGGCCACCGCAAACAGGCCCCAAGTGAACTTGTTGGAAGCCACCGCTGGGCCCAGGAGCATTTCCGCCGGAAAGCGCTTGCCCAGCTCGATCCCGACGAGGGCCAGACCCACGCAGACCACGGTCATGAGCAGGATGTTGGTGCGCCAGCGGTAGATCATCTGGCCGGCCAGCAGGCCCGACAGGGCCAGAATGATGATGGCCAACGGCCCGGAGCCCAGCTTGGTCAAGGCCCCGGCGATGACCCCGCCGAAGGCCCCGGCCAACAGCAGCAGGTAGAAATAGACGAAAGACAAAAGAATCAGCCGGGCCCGGGGGGAGATGAGCTTATGGCTCAGGCCGCCCAGGGAAAGGCCGTCGCAGCGCAGGGAGACCATGCCGGAGACATAGTCGTGCACCCAGCCGATGAGGAGCACGCCCAGAAAGAGCCACAGGAGGGCGGGCAGCCAGCCCCATTGCAGGGCGATGATGGCCCCCACCACCGGCCCGGCGCCGGCGATGGACTTGAACTGGTAGCCGAACAGCACGTTTTTGGGGGTGGGCATGAAGTCTACCCCGTCCATGTACATCCGGGCCGGGGTCATGCGCTGGGGGTCGGCTTCGATGACCTTCCGATCAATAAAACCAGCGTACCAGCGGTACCCCAACACCGCCACCGCCAGCGCTCCGGCGATGATGAGGACGGCGTTCATGGCTGCCTCCTTTCTGAAGCAATGCTGCCCGCCGGGCCTCGGGCCCACGGGTGGGAACCTCTGGGAGCCACCTTACCACAAGACGAGAATAAATGTAAATTCCTAACGTTGGATGTCGGCCGGCCGTGGTCTGCAAGGATTATTCCCTTGGCGGCAAGGGGCCGGTGCACGATAATAAAGGCAAGAACCCATCGTGCGGGAGGGCGGGCCCCATGCTCCCCTTGGCCCACTGTCTGAAAGGCTCCACCTGCCGGGTGTTCCTGTTGAGCTTGGTGGTCTTTGCCCTGATCGGCAGTCTCAGCCACCTCAAGCTGGGCCAAACCCTGGAGAACCAGGCCCTGGATCGGGCCTACCGGTTCCGTCCCTCGCCATTGCCGGCCGCCGATCTGCTCATCGTGGCCATCGACGAGCCTTCTTTTCAAGAGCTGAAGCTCTGCTGGCCGTGGCCCCGGCGCAAACATGCCGAGTTGGTCCAGCGCCTGCATGCCGCCGGGGTCCGCCTGATTGTCTTTAACGTACTGTTTTCCGAACCCAGCGTGGACCCTGAAGACGACCGCCGGTTTGCCGAGGCCCTGCGCCAGGCCGGCAATGTCTTTTTGCCCCAGACGTTTGAAGTGGCTGAGGACCAGCAGTTCTCCCGGCGCATCCTGGTGCAGCCCATCGAGCCCTTCCGGCGGGCCGCCCAGGGGGTGGGCCTGAGCATGGTAACCCCGGATGATGACGGGGTGGTGCGCCGCTTTGTTCCTTACCTGGCCGGACAGGAAACCCTGCCAGCCCTGGTGGCCCAGGAGATCTCCGGCCGACCGCCGGAAACCCTGGTCCCCGGGGCCAACCTGATAGATTATCTGGGTCCGCCCCGGACCCTGGAGGTGGTCTCCTATTACCAGATCCTGGATCCGGACCACCCCTATCCGGCGGCTCGCCTGCGGGGCCGGGTGGTCCTGGTGGGACACATGCTGGAGGCTTCCGGCCAGCTTCAAGCCCATCCCGAAGCCCTGTACACCCCGTTTTTCGGCAGCTCCGGCCACCTTATGGCTGGCGTGGAGGTCCAGGCCAACATCCTGCATACCCTGGTCCGGGGCAGCAATGGCCGGGAGCTGTCAGGGCGGTGGAGATTGGGGTTTTATCTCGCCATCCTGCTGGTTTTCGGCCTGGCTATGTCCCGTCTGGCCCCCGGTCCGGGGCTGGCCGTGCTGGGACTGGCCATCCTGGCCCTCTGGGGCGGGTCCTTCGGGATCTTTGCCTGGAAAAATCTCTGGATGCCGCCGGTGTGGTTGTCCCTCGGGTTGTCCATGGTGTATGGCGGCGCCGTTCTGACGCAGTATCTGGTGGAGGTTCGGGAAAAGCGTTGGCTGCGCCATGCCTTCAGCCGCTATGTCTCATCCCGGGTCATCGAGGTCATCAGCGCCGATCCCCGGCGTCTGGATCTGGGAGGCGAAGAGATGGAGGTTACCGTACTCTTCGCCGATCTGGCGGGCTTTACCGCGCTCTCCGAGGAGACCCCCCCGGATGAACTCATCCGGATCCTCAATGAATACTTTACGCCCATGACCCGCATCATCCAGGAGCATCAAGGCACCCTGGACAAATATATCGGCGATTCCATCATGGCCCTGTGGGGGGCGCCGCTCCCTCTCAAGGACCATGCCATCCTGGCATGTCAGGCGGCCCTGGAAATGCAGCGGCAGATGCGCCTCCTTCAGGTCGGCTGGCGCATCCGGGGTCTGACCCGGCTAGGCGCACGGCTGGGCATTCATTCCGGGCCGGTGGTGGCGGGCAACGTGGGCTCCAAAGAACGCTTCGATTACACCGTCCTGGGAGATGCCGTGAACCTGGCCTCCCGCCTGGAGGGCGTCAACAAAGTCTACGGGACGCAGATTCTCCTGAGCGAGGCCACGTATCGGCGGCTCAACCAGGAATTTTTCGTGCGGGAACTGGACCGGGTGCAGGTCAAGGGGCGGGGGGAGCCGGTCACCGTTTACGAATTGGTGGGCTTCCGTAACCCGGAAGCTGGCCCCCCGGTCTGGCTGACCCGCTTCGCCCAGGGCCGGGCCGCCTACCAGGCCCGGGACTGGCCCCAGGCCGCCGCCCGCTTCCGGGAGGTTTTGACCCTGAAAAAAGGCGACCGCCCCACCCAGATCTTTCTGGCCCGCTGCCTGGGCTTTCAGAAGTACCCGCCCCCACCCGACTGGAACGGCGTTTACCTGCTGGAGAGCAAGTGAGGCGGCAGGGGGGGCGGGCCGGCGGCGCTGCGGCTCCGGCGGCGCCGGCGCCCCGCCTTTGCATCCTCCCCTCGGACTCCCCCCTTGATACGGAATTGGGGTAGGGGGTCAGGGTCGGCGGCACCTGAGCCTCCCTGGCCTCACTTCAGCCACGGCTGGATGATGCGCCGGGCCAGGTTAATGGGGATGGCAAAGCCGATGCCCTGGCCGGTGGAGACGATCATGGAGTTGATGCCCACCACCCGGCCGTCGATGTCCAGGAGCGGACCGCCGCTGTTCCCTGGGTTGATGGAAGCGTCCGTCTGGATGAAGTCGCCGGCGGTGCCCTGCCCCACCCCCCGACGGCCGGTGGCGCTGATGACCCCCACGGTGACGGTCTGTTCCAGGCCGAAGGGGCTGCCGATGGCAATGGCCCACTGCCCCACCCGAATTTGGGAGGAGTCCCCCAGCACCGACGGACGGTAGCCCAGGGGCTGCGTCCTGATCAGGGCGATGTCCATGCGGGGATTGTTGCCCACCACCTGGCCGGTGGTCTCTTTGCCGTTGTCAAACCGCACCAGAATCTGCTGGGCCCCCGCCACCACGTGGGAATTGGTGAGGATATGGCCCCGGGTGTCGATGATGAAGCCCGACCCCTGCCCCACCTGGCGTTTCCTGACCTGCTGGGGCCCGTAGTCCCGGAAGATGCCTTCGAAGGGGGTCCCCCGGAAGAAGTCCTCGGGGGGCCCGGGCATCTGATACGTCACCACCTTCACGGCCTTCAGGCTCACCACGGAGGGCCGCACCTGTTCCACCACCCGGATGAAATCCTGTTGGAGACCCATGGCCGAAGCCCCGTAAGCGTGCGGTTCCATCAGGCAGGGCACTGACAGCACCACCATAGCCACCAAAAGCGGCATCCCCATCTCCAACATCCGTCTGTTCATGATCACCTCGCTCTTAAAGTGAGTCTGCCCCCCGCCAGGCGTTGTCAGTCACCCCGGGCGGCAGGCAGACCGGTGTTCCCACCTTTTATCCCGGAAGCAGTGGCCGCTCCGGTGGCGGCGGCGGCCCGATGACCGCCAGCACCTCAGGGGGAATAAGCGTTTCCGCCAGACACAGAAACGGCCTGCCCACCCCCTTTTTCAACCCTGCCGGCAGCCGAGTCTCCCGAAGGCCACCGGCGCCGCCGATGACCAGGCAGACCGCCGGCGCCCGGGACTGGTGCCGGGTCCAGAAGACCCGGAGGTCGCAAGGTCTGCCGGTGCGGTGCCGGCCGGTGAGGAGGTACTCCTCGCCGTCCGGATAGCTGATGGTCAAAGACGGCCCCCGCCACACCGGAGAGAGCACCAGGAGCTGTTGCCTGGGCAAGCCGGCGGGCACGTTCGGGCAGGGGAGCACCTGATAGGTCAGAACGGTCAGCATGGGTTATGGCCCTCAGCCCCCAGGGTACCGGCGGCAGGCGCCAGGCAGCCCGGGGCGCTCCGTTCCCTCCTGCCCCGCCCAGCCCCCTTTCCGAAAGCCACTGTGGCGGGGTCAGCGGCGGCCAGCCAGCAACACCTTCAAGGCCCCGGGCTGTCCGGCCCGCTTGAGGGCCGCCGGTCCTTGGCTCAAAGGCATCGTCCCGGTAATGAGCGGCCGGGGATCGATCACCCCGTGGGCCAACAGACGCAGGGCCGCATCCAAAGGGCCGCATCGGCTCCCCACCAGCCGGACCTCGGGGACCACCAGGAGGGTCGGACTGATGGCCCACTCCCCCTGAAAGGTGCTCTTGAGGACCACCGTACCTTGGGGCCTGACTCGGACCAGGGCCAGCTGGAGGCCTGCCGGCGAGCCGCTGGCCTCCACCACCAGGTCGTATTCCCCTGCAGGCAATTCCGTGTCCAAATAACCCCTCACTCCGTAGCGCCCTCCCAGGTCAAGGTGTTCCCGGTAATGGCCCGCCAGGTGGACCTCGGCACCGCCCAGCGCCAGGACCCAGGAAGTCAGGAGCCCGATGACGCCGTCGCCCACCACCAGGGCCCGCCGGGCCGGTTCGGGAACGGCCCGGGGGGCCGCCAGCGCCGCGGCCAGGGGTTCGGTGAAAACCGCCACCTCATCCGCCACCTGAGGCGGCACTTCCAGGACATTGGCCGCAGGCAGCACCAGATATTCGGCGAAGCTGCCGTTGAGGCCTCGCAGGCCCAGCACCCGCCGGGTCAGGCAATGACGGGCCAAACCGGCGGCGCAGCGGGGGCACCGGCCGCAGGCCACGTTGATCTCGCCCACCAGCCGCCGACCCAGCCAGGGGGACCCGGCCGGACCCACCGCCTCTCCCACAAATTCATGCCCCGGCACGCCCACAAAATCCTGATAGCCCCGGAGTACTTCCAAGTCGGTGCGGCAGATCCCGGCCAGCCGCACCCTGATGAGGACCTCATCGGCCGCCGGGGTGGGGGGCGGCAGCTCTTTCAGGCTCACCCGGCCATCAACATAAAGGGCTTGCACGCCTCCTCCCCCTCAGACCTTCCGGGCCGCTTCCAACACCGCCAGGGTACGGGCCGCAGTCTCGGCCCAGGAAAGGGAGGCCACCGCCGCCAAGGCGGCCGCCTCTACCCGGGGGTCCCCGCTCCGAGAGAGCATCAGTTGCAAGGCCAGGGCCAAGTCGGCGGTATCCCGGGGGTCGGCCACCACCGCGCCGTTCTCTCCGGCCGTCACAAACTCGGCTGCCCCGTTTCCCGCCGTGGTGACCACCGGGCAGCCGCAGGCCAGGGCCTCCAGCACTACATTGCTGCACGGGTCATAGAGGGTGGGAAGCGCCAGGAGGTCGGCCGCCTGGTAAAAGGCCGCGGCTTCCGCCACCGGTCCCCAGAACCGCACCCGGCCGTTCAAGCCCAGGCGCCGGGCGCGGGCCAGGTAGCGCCGGGGCGACCCCTTGCCCACCACCCACAACCTGGCCCTCTCCTCCTTGAGACGGGCGCAGGCCTCCAAAAGATAAGCCAGTCCCTTGCGGGCGAATCCTGAGCCCACGAACACCACCAGCAAATCCCGAGGCCCCGCTCCCAGGCGTCGCCGCACCTCCTCCCGCGCCTCCTTCGGGAGGGGAAAAAAGCGCCTCCGGTCCACGCCGTTGTAAACCAGGGCGACCTTGTCCCGGGGAATCCGGTAATGGCGCACCAGGTCCTCTCGCACCATGACGGCGTTGGCAATCACCCGTTTGAGCTCCGGGGCCGCCAGGAGGCGGCCTTCCAGCCAGAGCATCGCCCGGTGAAACGGAGCCAGGGCCTGTCCCAGCCGGCCGGCCGGCGACCGGCTTGGCCACCGGCGGGCCAGCCACTCCCGGTGGCAGCCGTCCCCGGCCCGATAGACGTGCTGGAACAGGGTGCGCTCCAGACTGAAGACCACGTCCGGCTTCAGAACCCGAAGCGCCCGCCGGGAGTTGAGGGCGTAGCTCAACAGCCGCCCGGTCTTGCCGCCCCAGGCCGGCACCGCCTGGTAAGCCGCCAGGGAACCCAGCGCCCGCCGCCCCGCCTCCGGCGCCTCGGTTCCCAGGACCGTGACCTCATGTCCGGCGGCCGCCAGACCCCCAACCAGGTAGGCCAGCGTGGTCTCGGCCCCGCCGGCGCCGCTTACCCGCTGCCTGAGCACGGCAATGCGCATCAGCCTCTCCGGGAAAGGCACCTCATGGCCGCCGGCTCCGGTCCTCTTGGCCCATCGGCTAGCGGTGGCTGGCAGAGAAGGTTGGGGGGATGGCGGGGGAATTTCGGCCCCCGGTCTCCCCCCTCAAGACCTCCAACCGCTCCCGCATCTCCTGGAGAACTTCCTCGGGGGTCAACTCGGTGAGGCAGCGGCTCACCTTGCTGCCGTCGCAACCGGCATGGCCGCAGGGCTGACAGTCCCACCCCTTTTTGATGACGAGGTGGCCTTCGCCCCAGGGTCTCCAGTTGAAATCTCCGGTGGGGCCGAAGAGGGCCACCGCCGGGGTACCCACCGCCGCCGCCAAGTGCATGGGGGCGCTGTCCACCCCGAAAAAGAGGCGGGCCTGGGCAATGAGGACCCCCAGCTCCTTTAAGGTCAACTGCCCCACCAGGACGTGGGGACGCACCCGGCAGACCGCCAGGATCCGCCGCAGCAGTTCCTGCTCCGCCGCCGCCGGGGAGCCGGTGACCACGACGGGGAGCCCCCACTCCTCCAGGGCCTCCATGACCCGGCCGTAGCCCGCGGGCGTCCAGCACTTGAAACCCCAGTTCGCGCCGGGATGCACCACGGCGTAGGCCCTCCCGGCCAGACCCAACCGGGTCAGGACCTCTCCCACCCGGCTCGCCACCGTTTCGCTCCAGTAAAAGGCCAACCGGGGATTCTGCGGCTCCACCCCCAAGAAGCGCAGGGTCTCCAGGTCCTGCTCCACCATATGGAGCTTCACCGACGGAGCGGGCAGGATGCGGGTGAAGCAGCCGTGCCGCTGCCAGAAAGGTTGGCGGTGGCGGGCAAACCCCACCCGCTCCCGGGCGCCGCTGATCCAGGCGAAGATGGCCCCCCGGTCGCCCCGGGAAAGCTCCAGGGCCAGGTCGAAGCGCTGCCGCCGCAGCTCCCAAAGCAGGCGCCCCAGCTCCCCCCAGGAAGACCGGCGGCGGTCCAGCACATAGAGTTGAAAAAGCCCCGGGTGGTCGCTCACCATGTCCTCGGTGCCCCGGGGCACCAGCATACTCACCCGGGCCTCGGGCCAGGCCTCCTTGAGGGCGCCGATGACCGGGGTGCTTACCAGGACATCTCCAGGCTGCTTCAGTTTGATGACCAGGATGTGCTTATAGGTCATCGCCGCCCCCGCCCGGGTGGCGGGGCCCGAGCGCCACCCCCCGCTTGGAGGAACGGATGAAATCCAGGAGGTGGGTCACTTCCGGGGTGGCGGGGACCTCCGCCTCCACTTGGGCCATGGCCCGCTTCAGGTTGACCCGGGTTAGAAAGAGGAGGCGGAAGGCCTGGCGCAGCGGCCCGATCTGGGCGGCGCCGAACCCCGCCCGCTTTAAGCCCACCAGGTTCAGAGTCCTCACGGTGTGAGCCCCGTCCACGATGCAGTAGGGCGGCACATCCCGGGAGGTGCGGGCCCCGCCACGCATGAGGGCCAGGGTGCCCACCCGGCAGAACTGGTGAATGACGCACAATCCGGAGATGTAAGCCCGGTCGGCCACCTCCACATAGCCCCCCACCAGGGCGCCGTTCACCACGATGACGTCGTCGCCCAGGTGGGCGTTGTGGGCCAGGTGGCTCAAAGCCATGAGGAAGCAGCGGTTGCCCACCCGGGTGGCGCTCCCCGGCTTGGTCCCCCGGTGGATGGTGGCATACTCCCGGATGATGGTGTCGTCGCCGATGACCGTATAACTCTCGCCGCCACCAAAGGCGTAGTCCTGGGGCTCATGCCCCACCACCGCGCCGAAGCCGACGTGGCAGCGGGCCCCGATGGTGGTGTAGGGGCCGATGTAGGCATGGGCCAGGATGCGGGTGCCGGCCCCGATGACGCTGGGCCCCTCGATGATGACGCCGGGGCCCACCTCCACCCCGGCCCCCAATACCGCGTCCGGGGCGATCCTGGCCGTGGGGTCAATGGCCATGCCAATCCTCTTCTGCTTGGGAGCGTTTCAAGCAGGGGCGGGGTTGAGGCCCGCCCTGATAAACTATAACCCGTTTCATTTCTTCAGAGAACATGGTCCCAGGGCTGAGGCCCCGGCCCTTCCCGCCATCCCTGAGATTTTGCAGGGCGGCTTCCGGCCGCCTCAACTCACGCCTTTCTCTCACCGCTCTCCTTGAGCAATTCTTGCAAATAGGCGTATTTCAAAAACGTGTACACGGCGGCCAGCCGCGCCAGGGTGAAGCCCAGGCCGCCCTCCAGCAGCCCCAGCCTGAGCACGTAGCTCTTCAGGAAAGCCCCCCAGGGCCGCCACACCGTCTCTCCGGGCCGGGGGCGGCGTCCCTCTTTGGCCATCTGGGCCGCGGCCAGCCGGGCGTAGCGGTCCATGCGGGCCACGTAGTCCCGGACGCCGTCATAGGTATAGTGCTCCAGGGGCGTCTGGAGGCAGCCCACCGGGCCGGTGACCTGCACCTCCTCGTGCACCTCCCGCTCCACAAAGCGGCCGGCCTCCCGGCGAAAGAGGCGCAGGGTCAGGTCCGGATACCAGCCGCCCCAGCGCACCCAGCGCCCGGCAAAGTAATTTTTCCGGGGAATGCGGTAGCCGTTCAAGGGTCCGTCGGCGGCCGCCACCCGCTTAATCTCCGCCGCCAGGGGCGGGGGCACCCGCTCGTCGGTGTCCACGCTCAGAACCCACCGTCCCCGGGCTTGGTCCAGGGCGAAGTTCTTGGTGGCCCCGAATCCCAACCAGGGGGTGGTGAAGACGCGGTCCGTGAAACCCCGGGCCAGCTCCAGGGTGCGGTCGGTGCTGCCGGTGTCCGCCACCACGATTTCGTCGGCAAAGGCCACCGACTCCAGGCAGGGAACGATGTTGGCCTCCTGGTTTAAGGCAATGACGGTGACGGAGAGCCGGAACATGGATAGCTGTCAGCAGTCAGTGAAAAGTGGATCGTGGACGATGGCCGATTGAGGCGAGCCCGGCAATCAGCACGTAACCCTGAAAAGTCCGGTAGGGCGGGCCTCCGTGCCCGCCACCGTCTCAGGTACTCGGGGGCCGACGCACTTCCTCCAGAATCTTCCCAGGGCATGAGCAGTTCGTCGCGGCCAGTTTGGAGCAGTCCAGTGCTTGGTGCTTTTCCTGACAACTGGCAACTGATCACTGACCACTACTTCAACGGCTTGGCTTCTTCGATTAGCATCACCGGGATGTCATCCCGGATTTCATAAAGGAGTCGGCACTGGTCGCAGATGAGGCCATCCTCCTCCGAGGTGAGCCGCAACTCCCCCTTGCACTGGGGGCAGACCAGGATTTCCAGGAGTTCCTTGCTGATGGCCATGGCCTTCCTCACCTCCTGCCGCACTCCGCCTGGCCGGGGAAAGCATCGGCAGAGGCGGCACCCACCATCCTATCAGGTATGCGCCGTTCCCCTCAAGAGTTTCATGCAGGCTTCCTGAACGGTCGGCACGGCGAGGTCCAGCAGGCAGCGGGGCCGATCGCAGCGACGTTTGAAACAGGGGCTGCACTCAAGCTTAAGCCGGACGATTTCGTGGCCCTCCCCGAAGGGGCCGGTGCGCCAAGGGGCGGTGGGGCCGAACAGGGCCACCACCGGCGTTCCCAGGGCCGCAGCCAGGTGCATAGGACCGGTATCCGCGGTGACCGCCAACCTGGCCCGCCGGAAAAGCGTCGCCAGTTCCCCCAGGGTGGTCTCCCCGACCAGGGGAAGCAGGGGCCTTTGCACGTGGGCCAAGATGGCGGCGGCCAGGGGCCGGTCGGCGCCGCTGCCGGTCAAGGCCACCGTGAGACCCTGGGCGGCCAGCCAGTCGGCCAAAGCCGCCCAGGCGGCGGCAGGCCAGAGCTTGGTGGCCCAGCGGGCCCCGGGGTGCAGGATGACCAGGTCCTGGCCCCCTGCAGGCGCTGAAACGCCCCCGGAGTCGGCTGCCAAATGCTCAAGGCGAAAGCGCGGGGGAGCCGCTGGCGCGCCCACGTAATGGGCCACGTTGAGATAGCGCCAGACCGCATGGGCTTCGGGGTCGAAGGGCTCAAGACGCTCGGTCAGGGGCAGCCAACTCCCCTCCCGGGTGCGGTCATAGCCCACCTTCCGGGGGCTCCGGGCCAGGGCCGTCCAAAAAGCGCTTTTGAGCAGACCCTGAAGATCAACGACCAGGTCAAAGGACTCCCGGCGCAGGCGCCCGGCCAACCTGAGGGCGGCCGCCAACTCCCGGCCCCAACCCGGCCTTCCCGGACGCACCCGGGGCGCAACCAGGACCCGGTCCAGAGCCGGGTGCCCGGCCAGCAGCGGGGCATAGGCGGCCTCCACCAGCCAGGTGATCCCCGCTTGGGGGAAGGCGGTGCGCAGGGCCTCCAGGGTGGGCAGGGCATGGATGACATCCCCCAGAGCGCTGAGCTTGATGAGGAGAAGACGGGGGGGACGGCCGGCGGCCTTCGGGCTCATGGCCTCACTCCCGTCCCAAATCTTCCAGGATCCAAGCCGCCGCCGCCGCCAGGTCGGCCACCACCGCCCGGGGTTTGAGCTCCCAGGCGGCGGAAAAGAGCTCATACTCCCCCAAACCGTAGCCGGTGAGCACCAGAATCCCCTGCGCGCCCGCGGCAGCGGCGGTGCGGATATCCACGTGACGGTCACCCACCAGATACGAGCGGCCCAGGTCCAGCCCATGCTCCCGGGCCGCCTGCCGGAGCAGCCCGGGGTTGGGTTTGCGGCAGGCGCAGCCGGCGTCAGGCCCGTGCTGGCAGACGTAGATGCCGTCCACCCAGGCACCTGCCGCGGCCAGCATAGCTCTCATCTTATCGTGGACCCGGTCCACCAGTTCCGGCGGAAAATAGCCCCGGGCGGCGCCGGACTGGTTGGTGACCACAAAAACCTTGAATCCGGCCCGATTGAGTCGCCGGATGCCGGCCGCGGCCCGGGGCAGCAGGAGGAAGCGGCTCAGGTGGTTGATGTAGCCCATCTCCTCGTTGATGGTGCCGTCCCGGTCCAGGAACACCGCGATCTCGGCCAAATCAGGACGCACGGCCTTCCTCCATACCCTCATAAGATTGCAGGCGGCTGCGTTCTCCGGGCCGGGGGGCCTCCCTGGGGGCCGCCCGGGCAACCGCCGACCCCGCGCCGTTCAGCCGGACTCAGCCGGCGCCTCCTGCCCATCATGAAGCGGTGCCCCCGGCCATGGGAACGGGCCCTTCCAGCCACGGGAGCGTGGCCGCCACCACTTCTGCCACGGTAATGGCCGTCAGACACTCATAGCCTTGACCGCAGGTGCGCTTGAGGCAGGGGCTGCAGTCCGGCCCGCGGTAGAGCAGGGTGCTCCGGGGGGTAAAAGGGCCGGTGGCCTGGGGGTTGGTGGAGCCGAAGATGGCCACCACCGGCACGGCCAGCGCCGCTGCGGCGTGCATCAGCCCGGAGTCGTTGGTGATCAGGGCCGCAAGCCGGCTGAGCACCCCCAGAGCCTGGCGGAGACTGGTCTGGCCTGCCAGGTTGAGGACCGGCACCCCGGCCTGCGCTGCCACCAAAGCCGCAACCTCCCGGTCATCGGGGCCGCCCAGGAGCACCACCCGGACCCCGGCGCGGCCCGCCAACTCCCTGGCCGCCTGGGCAAAATGCGCCGCCGGCCAGCGCTTGGCCGGGCCATAGGCCGCCCCCGGGGCCAGCCCTACCCAGGGGCCGGCCCCCGGCAGACCGGCCGCCATCAGGATCCTGCCGGCGGCCTGCTGCTCGGCGGGGGTCAGAAAGAGACGGGGAAGGGTCACGTCTTCGGGACCGACGTCGCCAAAGGCCCGCAGCACTCCCAGATAGTAATATACCAGGTGAGCCTCTAGGAGAGCTTCCCGGCCGCCTACGGCCCGGGTGAGGAGGAGACGCCGAGCATCGGCGGCGTATCCGGCCCGGATGCCGGCGCCCGCCAGCCAGAGGCCCAGAGCGGCCTCGAAGGAATTGGGCAAGGCCACTCCCACCTCGAACCGCCCCCGCAGCCTGAGCAGCTCCCGAACCTTAACCAACCCGGGAGGAGGCGTCACCGTGGCGGCCACCTGGGGATGGTGGGCGTAGAGGGGGGCCACCCGGGGTGCGGCCCAAACAGTGATGGCCGCTTGGGGGAAGCGCCGCTTCAGGGCCGGCAGCACCGGCAGGGCCATGACAGCGTCGCCCAGCCAGTTGGGCACCCGGAGGAGCACCTGCCGCACCTTCTCTGCCCCGGCCGGAATCGTGCCGGCGACCCTGAGGCCGGCCCATTCCCGTTGCACCGCCCGGGGCACCTGCCCGGGGGTGGCCCGCGTCGGGCCGGTCGCGGCGGCGCGTTGCGGCTCCTCCGGGCCAGCCACAACCGGGGGGGAGGTCTGGGAGGGCTTTTCGCCCCGGCCCCGGGGGCCGGGCAGTGCCAGCAGGTCCTCCAACCGGGCCCCCAGGGCTTCCCAGGGTTCCAGGCTGGCCGCCACCTCCAGAACCAACAGCGGTATGGACTCCTCCCATGCGGCGCCCATGCGGGCGAAGTCCTTGGCGGTGGTGATCAGGGCCTGCGCCCCCACGGCCGCGGCCGCCGCCACCAGGCCCGCCAGGTCATCCCGGGAGTAGGGATGGTGGTCGGGAAAACTCCGCCACCTCTTAAGGGAGGCTTTCAGTTCGGTCAGCGTCTCCTGAAACACCTGGGGCCGCGCCAACCCGGCGAAGGCCAGGCAGGGCTGACCGGCAAGACCGGCCAGCGGCAGCGCCTGGCCCCCGGGAAACCGCCGGAGTCCCACCGGCGACAGGGTGGCGGTAAGGACGTCTTTGTCCGGGAAGCAAGCGGTGAACCGGGCCAACGCCGCCTGGTGCCGCTCCGGCCGGAACCGGGTGAGCACCAGCAGGTCCGCCAGCTCCAGGACCCGGGGGTCCTCCCGAAGGGGCCCCGCCGGCAGCAGCAGGCCGTTGCCCAGGGGTTCTTCGGCATCCAGAAGCACCAGATCCAAATCCCGGTGGAGTTGGAAGTGCTGGAAGCCGTCGTCCAGCAGAAAGAGGTGGGGGCCGTGCCGGCGCCAGGCGGCCAGACCGGCGGAATACCGGTCCTTGCCGGTGTACACCGGCACTCCGGGGAGGTCCCGGGCCAACAGCAAGGCCTCGTCCCCTACCTCCGGCGGCAGGGCACAGAGCCGCTCCCCGTCCGACACACAGGTGACGCCGGCGCGCCGCCCGCCATAGCCCCGGCTCAAAATCACCACCTGCAGCCCCCGCCGGCGGCATTCCCGGGCCAGATGGGCCACCAGGGGGGTCTTGCCGGTGCCGCCCACGGTGAGGTTCCCCACGCTCACCACCGGCGCCGGCAGCCGCTTCACCCGCCCCGGGCGGCGTTGGTAATAGCCCCGCCGGGCCGCCGCGGCCGCCCCGTATAGGACCGCCAGACCCCTGGCCAGGCGGCCCAGCAACGGAGAGGGGGCCAACCCCAAGTGGGCCGCCAACCAAGCGGCCGGGCCGGTGCCCGGCTGGGGTCGCGAAGGAGAGAGGAAGGACCGGAATTGACTCATGACCGAGGGGAGGAAGCCGTCGCCTGCCGTTCAGCTCTGGGCCAGGCGGGGATAGCCCGCCGCCGGCGCCGCCGCGTCCTCCTGGGCAAACTGCATCTGGCAGAGCCGCCGGTAGAGGCCGCCCCGTGCCAGCAGGTCGGCGTGGGTGCCGCTTTCCACGTTACGGCCCCCATCTAAAACGATAATGCGGGTGGCCCCCCGCACCGTGGACAGGCGGTGGGCGATGACCAGAGTGGTGCGGCCTTCCACCAGCCGATCCAGGGCCTGCTGGACCAGACGCTCGGATTCCGAATCCAAAGACGAGGTGGCTTCGTCCAGAATCAGGATGGGGGGGTCTTTCAGGATGGCCCGGGCGATGGCCAGGCGCTGCTGCTCGCCCCCGGACAGGCGGACGCCCCGCTCGCCGATGACCGTATCCAACCCCGCAGGCAGAGCCCGGACAAAATCCCAGGCGTAGGCGTGCCGAAGCGCCTCAATGATTTTCCCTTCCGTGGCCTCGGGACGGCCGTACGCCACGTTGAAGCGCACCGTTTCATTGAACAGGAAGGTCTGCTGGGTAACCACGCCGATCTGGCCTCGCAGGGATGCTAAGGTGACGTCCCGGATATCCACCCCATCAATCAGCACAGCGCCCGAGGTGACGTCATAAAACCGGGGCAGCAGGCTGAGGAGGGTGGTCTTGCCGGCCCCGCTGGGACCCACCAGGGCCACCATTTCCCCCTTGCGCACGGTAAAGGAGATCTCTTCCAGAACCGGTTGCGCTTCATAGGCGAAGGTGACGCGGTCATAGCAGATCTCCCGGGACAGGGGGGGCAACACCCGGGCGCCGGGCCGATCCTGGATGGCCGGGGTCTGGTCCAGGAGACCGAAGACCCGCTGGGCCGCAGCCAGACCTTCCTGCACGGTGTTGTGGACGCTCGTCAGCCCCTTGATGGGCGGGTAGAGCAGGAGCAGCCCGGCCAGAAAGGAGAAGAAGGTGCCCGGCGTGGAATACCCCTGGATAACGTTGTAGCCGCCGTAAAAAATGATGCCCGCCATGCTCAGGGAACCCAGGACATCCATGATGGGGGAGGAGAGATTGCGCAGCACCGTCTGTTTCAGACGGATCCGCAGGAATTCCTGGTTGACCCGACCGAAGCGGGCGGTCTCGAAGTCCTCCCGGGCGAAGGCCTTGACGATGCGCTGGCCGGAAAAATTCTCCTGCATCAGGGTTTTGAGCTGCGCCATATTCTGTTGCGAAGCGGTGGACAACTTTCGCAGCCGCCGGCTGAAGTGATAGACAATCAGGGCCGCGGCCGGCAGCACGGCCACGGCCAACAGGGCCAGCCGCCACTCCCGGTAAAAGATTACCGCGATGAGGCCCACCACCGTAAAGCTGTCCCGGAAAAAGGTGGTCACCACCCGGGTCACCGAGTCCTGCAGCAGCATGACGTCAAAGTTGATGCGGCTCATCAAAGCGCCGGTGGACTGCTGGTCGAAAAAGGCGTGAGGCTGCCGCTGCAGATGGTTGAAGACTTCCTCCCTCAGCCGGGTGGTGGTGGTATAGCCGATATAGTTCATCTGGTAGGCGTGGAAAAACCCCAGGGCGCCCTTGGCCAGGTAGAGGAGGACCACCAGCGGCGGCAGGAAATAGAGCATCATGAGATTGCGGTTGAAAAACACCTCGTCCAGCACCGGCTTGACCACATAGGCCAACAGCGCCGTCAACCCGGAAACGCCCAGCATGGCGGCCACGGCCAGCACAAACCGCAACCAATAGCCGCGGACATAGCCCAACAGGCGAAGATAGAGCTTCAGATCCTCGTTCATAAGTCTCAAACCGGGAATAGCCAATATAATTCAGCATATCCCAGTTGCCCAAAATTTACCACGGATTTCCCGGCGGAAAGGGCGGCCCTCCTGCCCGGGCAGAGGCGCCTCACCCGGGGCACCCCCACCGCCCCGCCCAGGAGCCCGGCGCCGCCGCGGCGCAGGCCAAGCCGTGGCGCCAACCGCGGGGACAGCTTCAGGTGAAGGTGAGGACCTTGTCAGCCAGGTGCATGTGGGAGACGATGTCCAACATGTTGGTGGTCTCCCCCACGGCCTTCTCCTCCAGGAGGCCGAAGTGATTGAGGCAGGTGCCGCAGACCAGCACCATGACCCCCCCGTCAGCCAGTTCCCGGAGGAGGGCAAGGACCGGGGAGCCGCTCACCGCCAGTTTGACCCCGGCATTCACCAGGACCAGGACCCACAGGTCCGGACCCAGCTCCTTGAGGGTTCCCAGGAAATTTTCCAGGAGCCTGCCGCCCAGCTCGTCATCCCCCCGGCCCAGGCGGTCGCATCCCAGCAATACCAGGATCTTCTGGCGACGCTCCTGCTCTGCCGCTCCCGCCGGTCCCGAGCCTCGGTCTGCCAGAACTCCGCGCACCAGCAGGGCCCCCGCCTCCTGGGTGACCTCTACCTGAAAACCGGCCCGGCTGAGATACCGGCTGACGTTTTCCTGGGCGGCCGGGTCGTCCACCAGCACTTCCACCACTGCCGCCCCCGTGCGTTCCACCAATTCTTTGGTTCTGAGCACCGGGTTGGGACAAGCCAGCCCCCGGCAATCCAATCGCACTTCGTTCATGCCTGCCTAACCCTTTCTCAACTGGTATGCCGCCAGCCGGCCTTTCACCCCGCCTGCGGAGTTCACTCCCCTTTCCTGCAAATGGTGTACATGATAAAGCGCCCCGGCAAAAATGCAAGCCGGGGCCCGCCGACTTCGCGGCCTCCTTTGGAGGGACCAGATACAGGAGGCCACCAGGCCCTGCCGCGCGGCCTGGCTTTCCGGCAGACCGGCCAACCTTATTCGTGGCAGAAAGGCTCCGGTGCATTGACAAGCTGCCCGCTACTAAGGTACATGCTTAGAAATTTGCCGGTTCACAAGGAAACCCCCATGCTCTTTCTGACCCTTGCGGTGCTGGTGCTCTGGCTGTGGCCCGCCGGCCCCTTCGCCGATCTGCCGCCCGAGCGCCAGGCACCGGCGCTGCCCCCGCTTCCGGAGGTCAGGCTGCCCTATTATCAGCTCCCCGCCGGCCTCACCCTGTGCGGGGCGCCGGTGCCCCTGGAGGAGCGGGTGGTCCGGGAAGGCCTGGACCGGGAGTTCACCATCGTGGTGTGGAGCCGGGCTCAGACGCTCATGTGGCTCAAACGGGCCCACCGCTATTTTCCGGAAATCCAGGAGAAAATCCGAAGCCACCACTTGCCGGAGGATTTGAAATATGTGGCGCTGGTGGAGAGCGACCTGCGAGCCGCCGCCCGGTCGCCGGCCGGCGCCGCCGGTCCCTGGCAGTTCATGGCGCCCACCGCCCAGCGCTTTCAGCTCAAGGCCAACGACTCCATCGACGAACGCCTGGACTTGGGGGTTGCCACCGACGCGGCGCTGAATTACTTGAAAGCCCTGTACCAGCAGTTCGGCAGTTGGCCCCTGGCCTTGGCTGCCTATAACGCCGGGGAGGGGCGGGTTAAGAAGGAACTGACGGCCCAAGGGGTGCATGATTACTGGCGGCTGGCCCTTCCGGAAGAGACCGAGCGCTATGTCTACCGGGTGTTGGCCGCCAAGGTGGTGCTGGAAAATCCGGCGTACTACGGTTATGAAATCCCCCCCGGCGATCTCTATCCGCCCATTGCCGCCGACGAAGTTGCCCTAAGCACGTCGCAGGCCGTGACCGTCAGGGGGCTGGCCGAGGCCGCCGGCACCTATTACCGGGCCTTCAAGCTCCTGAACCCGTGGATCAAGGGCAGCACCCTGCCGCCGGGGTCATATCGCCTGAAAGTCCCCAAAGGTGCGGCCCCGGGGTTTTATGAGGCTGCGGCCCGGGGACTGCCGGCGGCGCCAGCTCCGGCTCCCGCGTCCAACCAGACGCCCAATTCTTTCGCCCCGGCCCGGAAAAAATGAGCGGGCGGCGGCTGGTGGGGGAAAGGGCCGGGAATTGCCGCTCCCTGCCCCTGCTCCCGGACTCGCTTCCACAGCCCCGCAAGGGCGACTGGGGGATGGGCTCGGGGGGGCAAGCATCTGCAGGCTTTCTGGCGACTTCCCCGAAAAGACCTACCCAGAGACGGAACTGCCATGCACGAAGCACCAGCCGGTCCGGTTGACCTCATCATCACCGGCGCCTCGGTTCTCACCATGGGCCAGGACCGTCAGGTCTTCGCCCCCGGGGCGGTGGCGGTCCAGGGCAAAACCATTGTCGCAGTGGGTCCGGCGGCCACCCTCCGGGACACCTATCCCACCCGGCGGGAGCTGTCCTACCCCCGGGGCCTCATCCTGCCCGGCCTGATCAACGCCCACACCCATGCGGCCATGTCCCTGTTTCGGGGCCTGGCCGATGACCTCCCTCTGGAGGACTGGCTCAACAGCCACATCTTCCCGGCGGAACGCCACCTGGACCGGGAAGTGGTCTATTGGGGCACCAAGCTGGCGGTGGCCGAGATGCTGCTCTCCGGCACCACCTGTTTCTGCGATATGTATCTCTTCGCCGATGCGGTGGCCCGGGCGGCGGCGGAAACCGGCATCCGGGCGGTAGTGGGCGAGGTGCTCTATGACTTCCCCTCCCCCAACTACGGGCCGGTGGCCGAGGGCCTGCGCTTCACCGAGGCCCTGGTTCACTCCTACGCCGGCCACCCCCGGGTGCGGGTGGCCGTCATGCCCCACGCGGTTTATACCTGCTCTCCGGACCTGCTGGTGGAGGCCGGGGATCTGGCGACCCGCCTGGGGACGCTCTTGGTCACCCATCTTTCCGAAACCGCCAGGGAAGCGGCTTACAGCCAGGCGGCCTACGGCCTCACCCCGGTGGGCCATTTGCATAACCTGGGACTCCTCAACCGGCGCCTCCTGGCCGACCACTGCGTGGTGCTCACCGAGGCCGATCAGGAGCTTTTGGCCGCCTCCGGGGCCGGGGTGGCCCACTGCCCGGAATCCAACATGAAGCTGGCCAGCGGCATCGCCCCGGTGGCGGCCCTCCTGGCCCGGGGGGTGCCCGTGGGCCTGGGCACCGATGGCTGCGCCAGCAACAACAACCTGGATCTCATCCAGGAGATGGACACCGCCGCCAAACTGCAAAAGGTCCACTTGCTGGACCCCACCGCCCTGCCGGCGGCCACCGCCCTGTCCCTGGCCACCGACCGAAGCGCCCGGGTTCTGGGGCTGGACCGCGAAGTGGGGGCTCTGAGCGCCGGACTTCAGGCCGACCTCATCGTCTTGGACCTCGACCAGCCGCACCTCACCCCCCTGTATGACCCGTATTCTCAAGTGGTCTACGCGGCACGGGGGGCGGATGTGCAGACGGTGCTGGTGGCTGGCCGGGTGTTGGTTCAGGACCGCCGGCTGCTGGCCTTCGACCTGGACGAGACCATGGCCAAGGCCCGGGAGGTGGCGGACAAGGTGCGCCGGAATTACCGGTGAACCCATAGGGCCACCGAGGGCCAAACCACGGGGCGGGGCCGACGCCCCGGCTCAGCTCCGGGCGATGATGAAGACTCCCAGGCAGGTGATGAAGATCCCGGCCAGGCGGGTCAGGGTAACGTTCTCGCCGAACAGGTGCCAGGCCATGATGGCCGTCAGGACATAGCCCAGGGAGATCATGGGGTAGGCATAGCTCACTTCGGCCTTGGCCAGGACGATGAGCCACACCAAAAAGCCCGTGCCGTAGCAGAACAAGCCCACCAGCACATAGGGGTTACGCGCCGCCCGCAGAAAGACCGAGGCCAACTCTGCCGTGGTTATGGAAAACTGACCCATCCGGGACATGCCGAACTTCAAGGACAACTGGCCGGCGACGTTCAGCAGCACATCCAGAAAGATGAGGGCCAAAACCAGGTATTTTCCCATGTACGCATTCCTTCACGCGGTTTTTCCGCCCACCTGATGGCCGGGGCGCCCCGGCCATCACCTTTCCTCCGGTCCTTCGGGGCCGGGCCGGGAAGAGGGGGGAGGGTGCGCCCTGGGTTGCCCCTTCCAGGGCGCTCCGGACGCTTCAAGATTAGACTGAAATTGTGGGAAAAGTTATCCGGCAATGCAAGAAAATAATGCCGCTCCGGCGCTGGCCCGCCTGGATCCCCGCACCAAACTGGCGCTCTTGGCTCTGAGCTTTGTCATGGCCCTCCTGCCGGAGCGCCCCCTGGCAGCCGGCGCCGCCTGGTGCCTGGTTTTGCTCCACGCCGCCTTGGCCGGTGCGTTGCCCCATCTGGCCCGGGTCCGCTGGCTGTTGGCCTCCCTGGCGGCGTTCACCGTGGTCATCTGGGCGGTCCTGGCCCGGGGCCCCACCGTGCTGTGGTGGCGGATCAGCGCCGAATCCCTGGCCTTCGGCCTGGCCACCTTTCTCAAGCTCGCCGCCATGCTCACCGCCGGCCTGACGCTCTTGGCCACCACCCCGGTGGAGGAGCTCTTCCTGGGCCTGGTGAAGCTCAAGGTTCCCTACCCCGTCGCCTTCGCCTTCGCCTTGGCCCTGCGCTGGGTCCCGGAAGTCATGGCCACCGCCCGCCGGGTGCTGGAGGCCCAGGAGGTGCGCGGCCTGACGGTGGCGGCCGTCGGTCCCGCGGCCCGGCTCCGACGGTATCTGCCCCTCCTGGTGCCCATCTTCCTGCTGACCCTGAAGCGCAGCCAGACAGTGGCCCTGGCCCTGGAGGCCCGGGGCTTCCAGGCCGGCCCCCGGCGCACCTACCTCCTCACCCTGAAGCCCACCTGGAGGGACGCCGCGGTCCTGGCCCTGGCCGTGGCTGCGGCCGCCGCCTTTGCGGCCCTGCACCTCCTCCGACTGGACCGCATCCCCGGCCTCCAGCTCCCCTGACGCCTGCTCCGGCCGCTTGGGAACAACCCTGCCGAAGCCGGGCAAATTCTGCCTGCCCGCCGGCCGGACGCCGCCACCGGGCGGTTCCTTCGGTGGATAACCGGCGGGTTTGCAGACGGCATGAAGCTTGCTATCAACCGGGCAGGAGGTGCCCATGATCGCCCTGATTCCCGGACTGGAAAAGACCCTGGCCTATTGGCGGCCTAAAGCGTCTGCCACCCCAGCCGAGAATTTCGCCCGGATTCTGGACGCGGTCTCCCCGACATCCAGCGCTGCGAAGCCGGCCCCAGCCACCTACCAGGTGCAGCCGGGGGACAACCTGACGAGCATCGCCAAGAAGCTGGGGTTCCGCGACCCCCTGGCCCTGGCCCGGGCCAACCGGCTCAAGGACCCCGATCTCCTCAAGGCGGGCCAGGTTCTCACCCTCCCCGCCCCCGGCGCTCCAGAAAGCCCCCTTGCCCCCTCCCCGGCCCAGGCCGGCAAGGCGATTCCCCCATCGTCTGCCGGGGGGGCCGTCCTGGTCAAGGCCTCCTGGTACGGCCCCCGGCACCATGGCCGCCTGATGGCCAACGGCCAGCCCTTCGACATGTTCGCCGACACCGCGGCCCACCGTTCCCTGCCCCTGGGCACCCGCCTCAAGGTCACCAATCCCGCCAACGGCCGCTCCGTGGAAGTGGCGGTCACCGACCGGGGACCCTTCATCTGCGGCCGCACCCTGGACCTCTCCTGGGGAGCCGCCCGCAAGCTGGGCATCGTGGAAGCCGGGGTCTGCCCCCTCCACGTGGAAAAAACCTCGGGTTGAAAAAGCCGGCGGCAGGTCCTGCAGCCTTAGGGCGACCCTGATGCCCTGACGGGACCGCAACGGCAATCATGGCGAGCCGCCGCGGCTCTCTCCTGCAGGCGAGGGCGGCTGCGCTGCCCCGGGGTTTTTCAAGAGGGACCTGGGGGTGGGGGAACGGCTTTCCTAGATATGCTGGTCAGAGGGCAGGGGGCTGATGGTTTGACTCTGGCGGTCCTTCCCACCGCAATCTTCCGCAGCCCGGGCGTTCCCCGCCCATCTCAGGTTGCCTCCCCCGTCACCGTAAGGCGGTAGGCAGCCACGGCCTGAGGGATGAGCTTGCGGATAAACACCCGCCGGTCCAGGGCGGTCATCCGTTCGTAGCGCGGATATCCCGGATGATGGGGACTCAGCGTGGGAGTGTGCCGCTGAAAGACGTCCGGCTGAATCCAGGCCTCCTTCACCAAGCTGATGAGGGGGAGGTCTTCCCCCGGCACCGCCTCCACCCAATCAAGGCGCCGCATCACCTCGAAGCGCACCCGGTCGATGATGGCGAAAGCCGTGTCCATAATGTTGAGTTTGGTGCCGGCCTCCAGGTCATCCAGCCGGAACCGCACCGAGCCCCCCAGACCCATGGCGCCCATGACCAGGTCAAAGACCACGTACAGGCTCTCTTCCCCCGGAGTGGCCAGAAACAACAGGGTAGTGGGGCTCAGGTCCCCCAGCCGGGTCTCCGGACCGAACTGTTCCTGAAAACGGCTGAGCCAGGAGCCGAAGCCCTTGTCGGCCATGAGCTTCAGGCGGAAGCGCCCCAGGTCCACCAGCTCAGCCACGGGAGCCCCCAGGCGGATCGGCCTCCCGGGAGGGGTTGCCCATTTTCAGACCGTTGGCCAGATACTGGACGCCGGAAACCGCGGTGAGCAAGCCCACCAGCACAAACCAGGCCTTCTGCACCCACGGCGCCAGGGACCATTGGCAGGCAGCCAGCACCAGGAATACGGTGGCCATCTGGCAGGCGGCCGCGGTCTTGCCCACCGGCGTGGGGCGGATGACCAGGGGGTAATCCAGGATTTTCAAGATGACGGTGCCCAACACCAGGATGACGTCCCGGCTGATGACCAGCACGGTGAGCCAGGAGGGAATGAGGCGGTAGATGCTCAGGGTGACGAAGCTGCTCACCAGCAACAGCTTGTCGGCCAAGGGGTCGAGAACCGTCCCCAGCGGCGAGCGCTGTTCCCAATGCCGGGCGATGAGGCCGTCCGCCAGGTCCGAGAAGCAGGCCACCACAAACAACACCAGGGCCGGGCCATAGCGTTTCTGGATAAGCAGAATGATAAACAGCGGCGTCAGCAGAATTCTCGCCAGGGTGATGATATTAGGAATGGTCAGGCCGGAGGCGGAGATCTGACGGTCAGGCATAGTGACTGTTTACGTTATCACAAAATCCACCGCCAACCAACCTGAAGGGAGGCCCCGCCCGGGAGGGGGGCCGAACCGGCACCTCCCTCAGACCCGGAAGAATTCCCGAAGCAGGGCCAGCATCTCCGTCAGCTGGGCGGGGTGAAACCAGCGGATCTCCGGATCCGCCCTAAACCAGGTGAGCTGGCGCTTGGCATAGCGCCGGGTGTCCCGCTCCAGGTGCTCCCGGGCTTCCTCCAGGCTCCACTCACCCCGGAGGTGAATGATGAGATGCCGGTAGCCCAGGGCCTTCAAGGGCTTGGGTTGCTGGGGGTAGCGGTCCAGGAGGTCTTTGACCTCCGCCAGCCAGCCCTGGGCCAGCATCAGCTCCACCCGCCGGTGGATGCGGGCGTAGAGCTCCTCCCGGGGCAGGGTCAGCCCCAGCTTCAGGGTGTCATACGGGCGGTCGGCGAAGCGGTGGCCGGCGTGCAGGGTGCTTAAAGGGACGCCGCCTTCGGCCACTTCCAGGGCCCGTATGATGCGGTAGGTGTCCCCGGGAGCGATGCGGGCGGCGGTGGCCGGATCCAGCCGGGTGAGCCGTTCATAGAGGGCCGCCAGACCCCGGCTGGCGGCTTCCTCCAGAAGGCGGCGACGCACCTCCGGACGTTTCCCCGGGTCGGGAAAGAGCCCGGAAAGCAGCGCCTTGAGATAGAGGCCGGTGCCGCCCACCACCAGGGGCGGCACCCCCCGGGCCGCCAACCGGGCCAGGACCGCCCGCCCGTCCTGAAGAAAGCGGGCAGCGTCGTAGGGCTCATCCGGCGCCACCAGGTCCAGGAGGTGGTGGGGAACCAAGGCGCGTTCCGCCGGCGTGGGCTTGGCCGTGCCGATCTCCAGCTCCCGATAGACCTGGAGGGAGTCGGCGTTGACGATCTCGGCGCCCACCTCCGGAGCCAGCGCCAGAGCCAGCGCGGTCTTGCCCACCGCCGTAGGCCCGGCCAGCACCGCCACCCGGGGTTTGGCCGGCTTCACTTCTTGGGCCGCCTGAAGCTCACATGAAGTTCCGCCATGGGAAGAAGACGCCACAGCGGGCGGCCGTGGGGGCAGTGGGAGGGTCCCCCGGCCTCGTCCAGTTGCATGAGGAGGTTCACCATTTCTTCCCGACTCAGTTCCTGGCCCGCCTTGATGGCCCCCCGGCAGGCCATTATGATCCTGGCCTGTTCCTGCACCGCCTGCGGATCCGCCCCGCTTTTCAGGGGGCTCAAGGCCTCCACGGTCTCCAGGACCACGGCCTCCAGGTCCCGGTGCTCCAGGCAGGGCGGGGCCCCGGTGAGCAGAAAGCCGGCCCCCCCGAAAGGCTCCAGTTCCAGACCCGCCGCCGCCAACACCGCCAGGTTCTCCCGAAGCCACTCCGCCTGGGAAGGGCTCACCTCCACCACCTTGGGGAAAAGGAGCGGCTGCCTGACCGGCCGAGCGCTCTTCTCCTGGAGACGTTCATAGAGCACCCGCTCGTGGGCGGCGTGCTGGTCGATAATCACCAGGCCTTCCGGCCCCTGGGCCAGGACATAGGTGTGCTGGAGCTGCCCCAGCACCGCCAGATCCTGAAAGCGGCACCCCAGGGAGGAGAACCGGGCCGGAGGGATCCCCGACGGCACCGCCGTCTGGAAAGGAATCCGGGGCGCCGACCCCGGCTCACCCCCCACCATCGTTTGGGGTTCAGCGGCCAACGGCAGCGGTGCCGCATGCCAGGCCACCTGGTAGTGGGGGGCCGTCCCGACCAAGGGCCCCAGCCCCTGGCGCAGGGCGGTCACCAGGAGCCCATAGACCCGCCCGGCATCCCGGAAGCGCACCTCGGCCTTGGCCGGATGCACATTCACATCCACCAGCTCCGGCGGGAGACGCAGGGAGACCACCGCCGCCGGATGCCGGCCTTTGAGGAGCCGCCCCTGATAGACCTCTTTGAGGACGGCCCCCAAGATCCGGTCCTGCACCACCCGCCGGTTCACCAGAAAGGTTTGCAGGCGGCTGGTGGCCACGGAAAAGTCGGGTTCGGACAATACTCCGGCAACTCCCAGGGGCCCGGCCGCCAGTTCGAAGGGCATCAGGTGCCGGGCCAGTTCGGGGCCGAAGAGGGCGGCCACCCGTTCCGTCAGGGTGGCGGCCGCCGGCGCACTCAAAAGCGTGCGCTCGGGGGTGGAAAGCTCAAAGTGCACTTCCGGATAGGCCAGGGCCAACTGGCGCACCACCTCCACCACCGCCGCCTGCTCCGCGTCTTTGCCCCTGAGGAACTTGCGCCGGGCCGGGGTGTTGTAGAAGAGCTCCTCCACCACCACCTGGGTCCCGAAGGGCGAGGCCGCCGGCGCAATCTCCACCACGTCGCCGCCCTGGGCCACCACCCGGACCCCGGCGCCTTCGCCGGCCGCCCGGGTGATGATGGTGAGCCGGGCCACCGCCGCCATGCTGGCCAAGGCTTCGCCGCGGAATCCCAGAGTGGCCACCCCCAGCAGGTCCTCTTCCCGCCGGATTTTGCTGGTGGCATGGCGCAGCACGCTCAGCGGCGCGTCCTCGGCCGTCATGCCGCTGCCGTCGTCCGCCACCCAGATGCGGCGCCGGCCGCCCTCCTCCACGCGGATGGTGAGACTGGCGGCGCCGGCGTCCAGGGCGTTTTCGATGAGCTCCTTGACCACCGCGGCCGGCCGGGTGATGACCTCGCCGGCGGCGATCTGGGCGGCGGTGGCGGGATCCAGGACCTGGATGCGTCCCATGGCTCGTTCTTGCCAAGCTCTCCGGCTTGGTTTATGATGAATGCCCAAGGAGGGCTGTGAACCGGTTCTTCTTGACCGCCCCGCCGGTCGTTTCAAGAATTGGCCTTCTTCCGATCGGCGGGGATTTTTGTCCTCGGTCCGGCGGCGGGCCAGCGGCCTGCGGCGTTTCGGGCAACGGGCCAAAATGTTTGGATAAACGCCCGCCTGCCCCAGTCTCACTATACCAAATTTCCGGAGGCCAGGCCATGGCCAAGGACACGGGAGCCCAGGCCCTCACCCCCCGGGAGGAGCAGGTCCTGAAGGTGGCCAAGGAAATCGTGGTCAAATTCATCGAAGTGGGCCGCCTCTCCCCCGCCTCTTTCCCAGAAACCTTTCACATGGTGATCGACACTGTGCGTCAGGCCCTTGAGGGGGACTAAGATTTGGGGGAGGGGCTCAGGCTCGGGGGAGCCGGATCCCCCCAGCCCTTCGCACCCCGGTATCCGGCCATAGGAGGAGGCATGCGGCGGAGCGGCGGCCGGGAGGCCCGGGAGTTGCGGGCCCTGGCCATTGAACCGGGATATCTGGACTTTGCCGAGGGCTCGGCCTTGGTGACCTGGGGCCGCACTCGGGTGCTGTGCGCGGCTTCGGTGCTGGACCAGGTACCGCCTTTCAAACAGTTCACCGGGGAAGGCTGGGTGACCGCCGAGTATGCCATGCTGCCCCGGTCCACGGCCACCCGCCAGACCCGGGAAGGGCTCACCGGCAGGGCCCGGGGGCGATCCCAGGAGATCCAGCGCCTCATCGGCCGGGCCCTCCGGGCGGTGTGCGACCTCAAGGCCCTGGGGGAGCGATCCGTTGTCCTGGACTGCGATGTCCTGCAAGCTGACGGCGGCACCCGGGCGGCGGCCATCACCGGGGCCTTCGTGGCCCTGGCCCTGGCCCTGGAGCCCCTGCGGCGCCGGGAAGTGCTGGAATGTCTGCCCCTTACCGGCCAGGTAGCGGCGGTGAGCCTGGGACGGGTGGCCGGCGCTCTGCTTTTGGACCTGGACTACGAGGAAGATTCCCAGGCCGACCTGGACGCCACGGTGGTGGGCACCGGCCAAGGCGACCTGGTGGAGGTGCATGTCGCCGGAGAGGGCCGCCCTTTCCCGGCCAAGCTGTTGCCGGAGCTGGTGAGCCTGGCAGGCCTCGGGCTGGCCCAGCTGTTCCGTAAGCAGGAGGAGGCCCTGGCGCCGTGGCTGCCGCTGCCCTGGTGATGGCCACCAAAAACCCCGGCAAGGTCCGGGAGCTGGCCGACCTGTTAGCCGACTTGGACATCCAGCTGCTGAGCCTGGCGGACTTCCCGGAAGTCCCGGAGATTCCCGAAGAGGGGGAGACCTTTGCGGCCAACGCCGCAGCCAAGGCCAGGCAGGTGGCGGCGCTCACCGGCCTGCCGGCCCTGGCGGACGACTCCGGCTTGGAGGTGGCGGCCCTGGGCGGGCGCCCGGGGGTCTATTCCGCCCGCTACGCCGCCGACCGCACCGCGCCGTCGCCGCCCGGCGATGAGGACAATTGGCGCAAACTCCTGGAGGAGATGGCCCAGGTGCCGCCGGAGGCCCGCCAAGCCCGCTTTGTCTGCGAAATCGCCCTGGCTTTGCCGGACGGTCGCCTGTTCCAGGCCGCGGGCGAGTGCCCTGGGATAATCGCCACCGCGCCTCGGGGCCAGGGGGGGTTTGGTTATGATCCGGTGTTTTGGCTGCCGGAGCTGGGCGCCACCATGGCCGAAGTGGGGTTGGCGGTGAAAAACCGCCTCAGCCACCGAGCCGCCGCCCTCAAGCAGGCCAAGGAGATCATCCGCCGCCTCAAGGAGGAGGGAGCCCTGTAGCCGCGGCTACCGAGGTCGTCAGACCCGGCCTCACGCTAAAGACTTCGGGACGTAGCGCAGCCTGGTGAGCGCGCGTGCCTTGGGAGCACGAGGTCGGCGGTTCAAATCCGCCCGTCCCGACCACCCCTCTGGTTTCTGATTTTCAGAAAGACCTGACCCGGCCTGCCCGCCCCGGCTGGTGAACGCCATGGCCGGGCCCGGCGTTGCAGGCCGGGGTGGCTGCCGCCTTCTTCCGGTGCCGCCGCTTACCTTGACCGCCCGGTGTTGAAACGCTCCTCCAGGTAGCGGGCCAGGGATTCCTGGAAGGCCTCGCTGGGCCAGGCGCCGGAAGACTGGCACAGCACATGGTGGGTCATTTCATGCACCACAATGCCCACCCGGGCGTCCGCCACCGACAGAAAGATGGTGCGGCTCTGGGGCTCATAGAACGAAGGCAACGGGCCGCGCCTTTCGGGCAAAGGCGGGACTGCCTTCAGAACCTGGTGCTGGTGGGCCACCGCCCGGGCGTCCGGCAACAGCCGGATAACCAGTTTCCCCGGCCGGGTCGGCTGGCGGTTGAGGACGCGGCGGACCTCGGTGAGCAAAGCGTCGATCCGGGCCGCCAGCCCCCCTACGTCAGGCGGCAGTCCCGGCCCGGCCGGCGCCACTCCTAGCCGGCGGGCCAACTCCTCCACCTGGCCCCGATGCTCATAGACCAAATCGGCGTGTTGGGTGTGAACGACCTGCTGAGGCCGGGGCGCCGGCACCGGGGGACCGCCGGCGGCCGGGCCCACGGCGGCCAGCAGACCGACGAGGGCCACGGCCTGCCAACAGGCGCTCAAAAACCAGGGAACCGCTTTCTCCGGGATAGTCATGGTTCTTTTCTTACCCCATTTGACCTGTAAAGGTAAGGCGGGACCCGGGGAGCGTCCAGGGCCTGCCCCTCAAGCATGAGGCAGTCCCCAGGAAATTTTGTAAGGGGCCTTGACAATATCAGGTTGGAATAGATATAGTTTTTCGGTTATCACGATTTCGAGGCTCATAATGACAAGTTTCATGGCCAAAAAAGGCGAAGCTCCCCGGGAATGGCTGCTGGTGGACGCCCAGGGCAAAGTTCTGGGCCGGCTGGCCACCCGCATCGCCATGGCGCTCAGGGGCAAAAACAAGCCCACCTTTACGACCCACACCGACGCCGGCGACTTCGTGGTGGTGGTGAATGCCGACCAGGTGCAGCTCACCGGTCAGAAGCTGGACAAGAAAATCTATTACCGGCACACGGGCTATATGGGCGGCCTTAAAAGCATCACGGCCCGGCAGCTGCTCAAGAAAAAGCCGGAGGAGGTTCTGCGCCACGCCGTCAGAGGCATGCTGCCGAAAAACAGTCTGGGACGCCATCTGCTGAAAAAACTGAAGATCTACGCCGGGGCGGCGCACCCCCATGAGGCCCAGCAGCCCAAGCCCCTGGTCTGGGAGGACTAATGGCCCAATCCTTTAATGTGCATGCGGTGGGCAAACGGAAATCCGCAGTGGCCCGGGTCTACCTGCGGCCGGGCACTGGCCGCATCATTGTTAACCAGCGGGATTTTCAGGAATATTTTCCCATGGAGACCACCCGCAACCTGGCCAGCCAGCCCCTGAGGCTCCTGAATGTGGGAGCCGATCTGGATATCCTGGTAAACGTCGCCGGCGGCGGCCCCGAGGGCCAGGCTGGGGCCATCAAGCACGGTTTGAGCCGGGCCCTCCAGGAACTCAATGCCGAATACCGGGGCATCCTGAAAAAAGCCGGCTTCCTCACCCGGGACGCCCGCATCAAGGAACGGAAAAAATACGGTCGCCGGGGCGCCCGCCGCGGCTGCCAGTACTCCAAGCGCTAAATCCTGACGCCATGCCCGGCAAAGTCACGGTGGCGGTCTTCGGCGCCTCGGGCTACACCGGCCTGGAGCTCCTGCGCCTCCTCGCCCGACACCCCGGCGCCGAGTTGGTGGCCCTCACCTCCCGGGAATACCAGGGCAAGGCAGTGGGCCGGGTCTTTCCCGCCCTGGCGCGCATCGTGGACCTGGCCTTCACCCCCCCGGACCCCGACCAGGCGGCGGCCCGGGCCCGCTACGTCTTCACCGCCGTCCCTCATCAGACCGCCATGGAAATCGTCCCCCGGCTGGTGGCCGCAGGCTGCCGGGTGGTGGATCTCAGCGCCGACTTCCGCTTCCGGGAGCCGGCGTTGTACGAGGCCTGGTACCAGCGGCATACCGCCCCGGAGCTGACGGCTGAGGCGGTGTATGGCCTCCCGGAGCTCTACCGTCAGGATATCCCCCGGGCCCGGCTGGTGGGCAATCCCGGCTGTTACCCCACGGCGGTCATTTTGGGGTTGGCCCCTTTGGTCAAAGCCAAGCTGGTGGACCCCGCCACCCTGATCGCCGATTGCAAAAGCGGGGTCAGCGGCGCCGGCCGGGGCGCCTCCCTGGCCACCTCCTACTGCGAGGCGGCGGACAGCTTCAAAGCCTACAAGGTCTTCGAGCACCGGCACACTCCGGAGATGGAGCAGGAGCTCAGCTACCTGGCCCAGGAACCGGTGCGCCTCACCTTCACCCCCCACCTCACCCCCATGAGCCGGGGGATTTTGGCCACGCTCTACGCCTGCTTGCGCCGCCCGGCGGCGGAAAGCGACCTTTTCCGGCTCTATCAGGAGTTTTATGCCGGCCAGCCCTTCGTGCGGCTGATGCCGCCCGGCGCGCTGCCTGCCACCTCCCAGGTGCGGGGCACCAATTATTGCGATATCGGGCTGAAAGTGCACCCGGACGGCAGAAGGGTCATCGTGGTGGCCGCCATTGACAACCTGGCCCGGGGCGCCTCGGCCCAGGCGGTGTGCAATTTCAACCTCATGGCCGGTTTTCCCGAAACCCTGGGCCTGGATCAGGCCCCCCTCACCCCTTAGAGCTTCCGGTGCCCGCCATGGGCCCCCATCGCAACATCCGCCTGGACCTGGAATACGACGGCACCGGTTATCACGGCTGGCAGCGACAGAAAAACCTCCCCACCCTTCAGGAGACCATCGAGTCCGCTCTGGCCCGGCTCACCGGGGAACGGGTGATGCTCACCGGTTCCGGGCGCACCGACGCTGGGGTGCACGCCGTAAACCAGGTGGCCAACTTCCTGACCACCAGCGCCATCCCCCTGCAAGGCTTTCTCCACGGGCTCAACTCCTTGCTGCCCGCCGACATCGCCGTCCTGGCCGCCCGGGAAGTGCCCCTGGACTTTCACGCCCGGAGGTCCGCCCGGCACAAGACCTATGCCTATCACCTCCTGAACCGCCCGGTGCGCTCCCCCTTACACCGGCGGTTCGCCTGGCATCTGACCGCCCCCCTGGACCCCGAGGCCCTGGCGGCGGCCGCCCAGGTCCTGGTGGGGGAACACGATTTCGCCGCCTTCCAGGCCAGCGGCAGTTCGGTGCGGAGCACCCGCCGCCGGGTCCTGGCCGCCTCCTGGCGGCACGCCGACGGCCGGCACACCTTCACCATCAGCGCCACCGGCTTCCTAAGAGGTATGGTTCGGAGTCTGGTGGGGACCATGGTGCAGATCGGTTTGGACAAACGGCCTCTCCATGACCTGACGGCCCTGTTGGCGACGCCCGACCGGCGACAAACCGGGCCCACCGCTCCGCCCCAGGGCCTGTTCCTGATGGAGGTGGCGTATTGAGCTATTGTTGAGGGGAGAGCCGGGGGAGCGGAGGCCCCCCGCCCTCCCTTCAAACACCACCCCCAATCCCCGTTAAGGGCTTGGGTGGAGGGGCCGGAGCTCATGGTCCCTGGCCTCGTCTCCCAAGGCCTCCCGGAGGCATCATGTATCGGCGGATTTTGGCGGCGATTAACGAGCACAGCAATTCCGAGGCCGCGGCCCGCTACGCCCTTGCCGTGGCCCAGGCCTGCGATGCTTCCCTGACCCTGGCGTTTGTGGCGCCTCCGGGCTTGGACCTGACAGTGGTGCGGGAGGCCGAGGCCGCCTTGGAGCGGCTGTTTCTGGAAGCCTCGGCCAAGGGGCTGGAGGTGGAGACCACGCTGCGGGCGGGGGATCCGTTGCGCCATCTCCAGGCGCTGGTGCGCGAGCGCCATGTCGATCTGACCTTTGCCGCCACCCGCCGGGGGGATCTGCAGCGGCGCTATTTTGCCCAGACCCTGGCCCGGCGGCTGATGCTTTCCCTCCCCTGCTCGGTGGCCCTGGTGCGGGTGGTGCACCCCGGCAGGCTGTTTCCGGGGAACATCCTGGTGCCCATCCGCGGGGCCATGACCCACGTGGAGGAGCGTGCCTTCTTGGTGGGCAAGCTGGCCGAAGCCTGCGACGCTCGGATCACCCTCTTTCATGCGCCCAAGTCCATCACCGGCTTTTTCCGGGGTCAAAGGCAGGTGGCCGCGGGTGAGCGGGAGGCCGGGGTGCTGGACAAGATGGAGGAATTTCTCCGCCACCTGTCCCGGTACCGGGTGGAGGCGCTCAAGCGCTTCCGAGGAGGCCGGCCGGCTGCGGCCATCACTGCGGAGGCCGCGTTCAGCCGCCACGACCTCATCGTCATGGGGGCCAGCGCCCGGGGGCTTTTGGAGAGCATGCTGAGCGGCAACCCGGTGGAGGAGGTGCTCCGGGAGACTCCCTGCAACCTCATCATTCACCTGCCGCGCCCCAAGAAGCCATGAAGATTCACGCCCTGACCCGGGAAGAGGCCCTGAAGGCCCTGGCCAGCCGAGAGGCCGGCCTCACATCCGGCGAAGCCCGGCGGCGATTACTGGAATATGGGCCCAACGAAATCCGAAAAGCGCGGCGGCGGCCGCTGTGGCGGCGGCTTCTGGCGCAGTTCACCCACTTTCTGGCTTTGCTCCTGTGGATTGCCGCGCTCTTGAGTTTTATATCCGACTATCTGCATCCCGGGGAGGGCATGGGTCATTTGGGCCTGGCCATCCTGGGGGTCATCGTCATCAACGCCGTCTTCACCTTCATACAGGAATACCGGGCCGAAAAGGCGGTGGCCGCATTGAAGGCCCTGCTGCCCTTCAACGTCAAGGTGCGGCGGGACGGCCTCCTGATGACCATTCCGGCGACGCAGGTGGTCCCCGGGGACATCATGCTCCTGGAAGAGGGCGACAAGGTCCCGGCGGACGCCCGGCTGCTCACCGCCAACCGTCTCATGGTGAACAACGCCCCGCTGACCGGGGAATCCGCGCCCCAGGCCCGCAACGCCCAGCCTTTTCCGGGGGACTACCTGGAAAGCCCCAACCTGGTGTTTGCCGGCACGTTGGTGGCGACCGGCAGCGGCCAGGCCCTGGCCTTGGCCACCGGCATGGCCACGGAGTTCGGCAAGATCGCCCACCTTACCGGCGCAGTGGACCCCGGTTTGAGTCCGTTACAGCAGGAGATCGTCGGACTCACCCGCATCGTGGCGGTCATCGCCGTGGCAATGGGTCTGGTGTTTTTCGGACTGGGCTTGGTCACCGGCCGCGGCTTCTGGCAGAATTTTCTGTTCGCGGTGGGCATCATCGTGGCCAACGTGCCGGAGGGCCTGCTTCCCACCGTCACCCTTTCCCTGGCCATGGGCTCCCAGCGGCTGGCCCGCAAGAAAGCCCTGGTCAAGAACCTCAATTCGGTGGAGACCCTGGGATCGGTCACCGTCATCTGCTCGGACAAGACCGGCACCCTGACGGAAAACCGCATGACGGTGAAAGAAATGTGGGTCCCAGGGGGCGCCCGGCCGGGACGGCAGTTCGGCCCTCAGATGCTCCTGATCATCGCCGGCTTGTGCAACAACGCGGTTTTTTCCGCCGGCGAATACCGGGGCGACCCCACCGAGGTGGCCCTGCTCCAGGCGGTGCGGGAGCTGAAAGCCGAAATTCCCGGAGAGCGCCTGGCGGAGGTGCCCTTTGACGCCGACCGCAAACGTATGACCACGGTGCACCGGGTGCAGGGGGAAACCCTCGTGCTGGCCAAGGGTGCCCTGGAAACGGTGCTGCCTCGGTGCGACCGCCTTCTCTGGGGCGGCGAGGTGACGTCCCTGGGCGAGGCCAAAAAAGGGGACCTTCTCCAGGCTTATGAAAGCCTCATGGACCGAGGCCTCAGGGTTATGGCCTTCGCCTTCCGGCCCCTGGACCTGGCCCCGGGCCAGGAGCTGCCCCCGGACGAGGTCCTGGAGAGCAGCCTGACCTTTGCCGGCTTCATGGGCTTGGCCGACCCGGTCAGGCCCGAGGTGCCCGCGGCGGTGCGCACCTGTCAGGAAGCGGGCATCCGGGTGATCATGATCACCGGCGACGCCGGCCGCACCGCCTTGGCCGTAGCCCGCCAGATCGGGCTGGTCCACAACCACCCCAGGGTGGTGGAGGGCCGGGAGCTGGAGGGCATGGCCGACCCGCAACTGCTGGAGTGCCTTCAGGGAGAGGTCATCTTCGCCCGCATGACCCCCCGCCACAAGATGCGCATCGTCTCCCTGCTGAAAGAGGCGGGGGAGCGGGTGGCGGTCACCGGCGACGGGGTCAACGACGCCCCGGCCCTGAGGCAGGCGGACATGGGCGTGGCCATGGGGGTCATTGGTACGGACGTGGCCCGGGAGGCCGCGGACATGGTGCTCCTGGACGACAACTTCGCCACCATCGTGGCTGCGGTGGAAGAAGGCCGGGCGGTGTTCGATAACATCCGCAAGTTCATCAGCTACATTTTTGCCTCCAACGTCCCCGAGATCGTCCCTTATCTTACCTATGTCCTGTTGAAGGTTCCCCTGCCCCTCACCATCATGCAGATCCTCGCCGTAGACCTGGGAACCGACCTGTTCCCGGCCCTGGCCTTAGGCGGGGAGCAGGCCTCCGCCGAAGTCATGCGGCGGCCGCCCCGCTCCCCGGACGATCGCCTGTTGAACGTCCCCATTCTGGCCCGGGCCTACCTCTTTCTGGGTCCCATCGAAGCGGCGGCCGGACTGTGGGGCTTCTTCATGGTGCTGCACACCGGCGGCTGGCAGTGGGGCGAGAGCCTGGCGGCCCGGGCCCCCCTGTACCTCACGGCCACCACCGCCTGCCTCGCGGGCATCATTGTCACCCAGATCGCGAATGTCTTTGCCTGTCGCTCCTTCAGTGAGAGCATCTTTCGCCTGGGTTTTTTTTCCAACCGCCTCATCTGGATGGGCATAGCCTCGGAACTGCTCTTGGCCGCCCTCATCGTGTACCACCCCTGGGGCCAGGCTATCTTCGGCACCGCCCCCCTCCCCGCCTGGGTCTGGCTGCACTTGATCCCCTTCGGCTTGGCCCTCCTGCTTTTGGAGGAGCTCAGGAAACTGCTGATGCGTCGGCGCCGGCACGCAGCCTGAGGGGGATTATTGAGGGGAGAAGGGGGAGAGCAGCTCCCCCTCCCTGCCCTTCAAATGCCCCTGCCCACTCCCATTGGGGTGGCGGGGGTCAGAAGCCCATTGGTCCCCGGCCCCTCCCCCAACTCACCTCTTGGCATCCTGGCCGGCCTGTGAAACAATAAAAGGGCGCATTCATGTTCCCGGCAGGTTGCCATTGGGAGGTGCCCCATGACCGAGCCCCATCCCCACCTGGACAAGTTCCGCCAGGAAATCGCCGAGCTCAAGCAGCGGCTGCTGGCGCTGGCCCACTTGGCCGAGCAAGCCATCCACCAGGCGGTGCTGGCCTTTATCGGCCGGGACGAGGAGGCGGCCCGGCAGGTCATTGTCGGGGACAAGGCCATCAACGACTTGGAGGAGGCCATCGACGGCGAGTGCGTCCGCCTCATCGCCCTGTACCAGCCGGTGGCTGCCGACCTCCGGCAGATCATGGCCGCGGACCACATCGTCGCCGAATTGGAGCGCATCGGCGACCTGGCGGTGAATATCGGCGAAGAGACCCTGGAGCTGAGCCGGCCCGGGGCCCGGGACTTCCATCCGGACCTGAAGCGCATGGCCGACATGGTCTTGGCCATGCTGCGCCAAAGTCTCACCGCCTACCTGGAGGCCAACTCCGGCTTGGCCCGGCAGGTGTGCAAAGCCGACAACGAGGTGGACGACCTGAACCGGCGGATTCTCACTGACCTCCTCGAGGCCATGGTGGAGGATGAGGTCATCGGCTTCGGGCAGGCCCAGATCAGCGTGGCCCGGCATCTGGAGCGGGTGGGGGACCACGCCACCAATATCGCCGAGCAGGTGGTGTACACGGTGGAGGGGGAGAGCGTGCGTCACCGCTGCCAGGGATAGGAGGCAGGAAGAACCGGAACCCCCCCAAACCAGCGATTTCCCCGGCTCCGGGTGCCAGTTGGCGGCAGCCCCGGCTAACTGCCTGAATTAGATGCAATTCCCTTGACATCCTGCCACGCGGTTATTAAGGTTAAGTAATTATTCGGATCAGGTCAGGTATGAACACCCCGGCGGAACCTTTATCAGAACGGGAGACCCGCGTTCTTAGCACGGTGCTGGCCCAATACATCGCCACCGGCGAACCGGTGGGGTCCCGGGTTGTGGCCAAAATATCCGGGTTGAACCTGTCTGCGGCCAGTATCCGGAGCGTCATGCTGGACCTGGAAGACCGGGGCTATCTCAGGCAGCCGCACACCTCCGCCGGGCGCATCCCCACCGCCTTGGCCTTCCGGTATTACGTGGAGCAGGTCCTGCCGGTGGAGGAGCTGGAGGCCGGCGCCCGCCGTCAGATCAACGAGGCCTTTCAGCCCACCGCCGCCGAACCCCACGAACTCTTCCGCCAGGCGTCCCGGGCCCTGTCAGCGGTCACCGGCCACCCGGCGCTGGTGCTCACCCCCCGGCCCCAGGCCATCCACCTCAGGCATATTCAGTTCGTCAGCCTGGGGGGGGATTTCGTCCTGGTGCTGCTGGTTTCCCAGGACCAGCAGGTGCAGACCCGCTTCGTCCGGAGCATCATCCCGTATACCCAGGACCAGCTGAATCGCTTCAGCCACTTTCTCAACGACATGTGCCACAACCTGACCCTGCGGGAGGCCCGGCGCCGCATCTTTGCCCAGATGGAGAAGGACAAGCACCTGTTTGACAAGATGGTGGCCCAGGCGTTGAGTTTGAGCCGTCAGGCCCTGGACCGGGATGAAACCGGCGAGTTGGTGATTGAGGGCACCAGCCATATCCTGGACTACCCGGAATTCGCTGCCGATGTGGCGAAAATCCGGACCATTTTCAGGGCCTTTGAAGAGAAGCACCACCTTATCACCCTGCTGGACCGCACCCTGGCTTCCCAGGGTGTTCAGATTCTCCTCAGCCTGGATGAGCAATTCCCGGAGATGCAGCTCAGCCTGGTGGCGTCTTCCTACTCCCTGGATGAAGCGCCGGTGGGGAGCCTGGGGGTCATCGGCCCCATGCGCATGGACTATGCCCGCATCATCCCGGTGGTCAGCTATACCGCCGACTTGGTCACTGACTGGCTCCGCAAGCACCAGACCTGATTTCCCAACTTTTCTGGTATGGGCATTGCTTCAGCCACAAGGGATGATTATTGTCTTGGGAGGTTTAGTACGGTATGACGGAAGCCGATAATCGAGAAAAACCCGAGGTCCAGGAGGGTCCCGGCGACCTCGCCCAGGGGACGGCGGCCCAGACCGAGCTCGAGGAGCTGAAACAGCAACTGGCGGACAAGACCCAGGAAGCCCAGGAGTGTCATGAGCGCCTGCTGCGTTACGCCGCCGAGCTGGAGAATTTCAAGAAACGGGCTGATCGGGAACGGGCCGAACTCTTGCAGTTCGCCAACGAAAATGTCTTTAAGGAACTCCTGCCGGTATTGGACAACCTGGAGCGGGCCCTGGCCAATGGCCGCCAGTTCGATGCCCCCCAGGGACTGCTGGCAGGATTGGAGATGGTGCAGCAGGAGTTCCTCAAGATTTTGCAGAAGTTCGGGGTCAATCCCCTGGAGTGCGTCGGGCAGCCTTTTGACCCGGCCTTCCACCATGCCGTCATGGAAGAGGAAGCCCCGGACTTGGCCGACCAGACGGTGGCCAAAGAGTTGCAACGGGGATATCTCTATCATACCCGGCTGCTGCGCCCCGCCATGGTGGTGGTGGCCCGCAGCAACAAGGCGGCTTCCCCCAAAATCGATATATCCGCATAAGTTTTGCGAGGAGGACATAATCTGATGTCAAAAGTCATCGGCATTGATTTGGGCACCACCAATTCGTGTGTGGCCATCATGGAAGGGGGCGATCCCAAGGTCATCCCCAACGCCGAAGGCGGCCGCACCACGCCTTCTGTAGTGGCCTTCACCGATAGCGGCGAACGCCTGGTGGGGCAGATCGCCAAACGCCAGGCAATCACCAATCCCCTGAATACCGTCTTTGCGGTGAAGCGCCTCATCGGCCGTAAGTATGAAGATCCCGAGGTCCAGCGGGACCTGAAAATCCTACCCTACAAAATCGTACGGGCGGAAAACGGCGACGCCCACATCGAGCTGCGGGGCCGGGTTTACAGCCCCGCCGAAATCTCCGCCATGATTCTCGCCAAAATGAAGCAGACCGCGGAGGAATATCTGGGCGAGAAGGTCACCGACGCGGTGGTCACGGTGCCTGCCTACTTCAATGACGCCCAGCGCCAGGCCACCAAGGACGCCGGCCGCATCGCCGGCCTCAATGTCCTGCGCATCATCAACGAGCCCACCGCGGCCTCCCTGGCCTATGGCCTGGACAAAAAGAAAGACGAACGCATCGCCGTCTTCGACTTGGGGGGCGGCACGTATGATATTTCCATCCTGGAGATCGGCGAGGGGGTCTTTGAGGTTAAGTCCACCAACGGCGACACCCACCTGGGGGGCGAGGACTTCGACCTGAGGATCATGGATTTCCTGGCCGACGAGTTCAAGAAAGACCAGGGCATCGACCTGAGAAACGACAAGATGGCCCTGCAGCGCCTGAAAGAAGCGGCGGAAAAGGCCAAGATGGAGCTTTCCACTTCGCTGGAGACCGAGGTCAACCTGCCCTTCATCACCGCCGACGCCAGCGGCCCCAAGCACCTGCTCATCAAGCTGACCCGGGCCAAGCTGGAAGCGCTGGTGGCCGACCTCATCGACAAGCTGGAGAATCCCTGCCGCCTGGCGCTGAAGGACGCCAACCTCTCTGCCGGAGATATTGACGAGGTCATCCTGGTGGGCGGCATGACCCGCATGCCCCGGGTTCAGGAGAAGGTGAAGGAGATCTTCGGCAAAGACCCCCACAAGGGCGTCAACCCCGACGAGGTGGTGGCCGTGGGCGCGGCCATTCAGGCCGGCGTGCTCAAGGGGGAGGTCAAGGACATCCTGCTGTTGGATGTGACCCCCTTGTCCCTGGGCATTGAAACCCTGGGCGGGGTGTTCACCCGCATCATCGAGCGCAATACCACCATCCCCACCCGCAAGAGCCAGATCTTCTCCACCGCCAGCGACAACCAGACGGCGGTAACCATCCATGTGCTCCAGGGTGAGCGGGAGATGGCGGGGGACAACAAGACTCTGGGCAAGTTTGAACTCTTCGGCATTCCGCCGGCCCCCCGGGGCATTCCCCAGATCGAGGTCTCCTTCGACATTGACGCCAACGGCATCGTGCACGTCAGCGCCAAGGATCTGGGCACCGGGCGGGAGCAGTCCATCCGCATTACCGCCAGCAGCGGGCTCAGCGAGGCAGAAATCAGGAACCTGGTGAAGGAAGCCGAACTGCACGCGGAAGAAGACCGCAAGAAAAAGGAACTGGCGGAGGCCAGAAATCAGGCCGACACCCTGATCTACACCACCGAGAAGACCCTGAAGGAAGTGGGGGACAAGGTGGATGCGGCCACCAAGTCCAACATCGAGTCCCATATCGCCAGCCTGAAGACGGCCATGGAGGGAAGCGACCTCCAGGCCATCAAGACCAGGAGCGAGGAACTCATGCGGGCTTCTCACAAGCTGGCCGAGACCATGTACGCCCAAGCCGGGGCCGCTGGGGCGGGGTCCGGCGCCGGCGCCGCCGGGGCCCAGGAGCAGCCCAAAGCCAAGAAGCCCGAAGAGGACGTGGTGGAGGCTGAGTTCGAGGAAGTGAAATAAACCCGGGAAATGGGGGTCCGGAGGTGAGGGCGGGGGAGCTCGGCTCTCCTGGTCCTGATCCTTGATCATACTTCCCAACCCAAATGGTGTAGAGGGGGCGTGGCGGTTCACGCCCCCTTTGCCTTGGGGGAGGAGGTCATATTCCGCTGGCCTTTTGCTCTTTTCTGGTCATAATTACACCGTATCATGAAGACGACGTTTTTTTTCCTGTTGCTGGGCTGCCTCACCCTGGCGGGTTGCGTGAGTCTGCCGCCGGTGGTGGTGCAGCCCCAGATCCAGGTGGGTTCCCGAATCCCGTCGACCCCGGTCCAGGATACCGGGGAAGCTCTGTTCCAACAAGCCGAGGCTGCCTACCGCCGGCAAGATTATCCGAAAGCCTGGGAAGCTTACGCCGCCTATCTTTCCCGTTATCCCCAGGGCCCCCAGGCCTTTCGGGCCCGGATCCGGGAAGCGGAACTCACCGGTCTGATGGGCGATTGGCAGGGGGCCCTCAACCGCTATCATGCCCTCCTGGCGCAGAATCCCGACCTGGATCAGAGCCGGGAGGTGCGCTACGGCATCGGGCGGGCCCACTTTAAACTGGGCCAGTACTCCCGGGCCACCCAGGTGCTGGACAGCCTCACGGCGGCAGACCTGCCGACGCCGTTGCGCTTCGCCACCAACGCCCTGCTGGCAGAGATCGCCCTGAAGCAGGGCCAGGTGGAGTCCGCCTTCAGTCGTTTGCGCCTGGCCCAACAGGATTTGGCCAGCGGCGACAGCGAGTGGTTCGACTACTTGAAAAACCGCCTGCTGGAGCAAGCCGGTCCCGCCGACCTGGAACGTCTGGCCAACCTTTACCGGGATACGCCTTTGAGCGCCGCCCTCCTGCTGAAGCTGGCCAGCAGCGCCCAGCAGGCCGGCCGCATCGAGGAGGCCCGGGGCTGGCTTACCACCCTGAAGGAACGCTATCCCGGTAGCCAGGAGGCCCAGATGGCGGACCGCCTTTTGACCCCGGCCCGGGCCGTGGTGGGCTGCGTGCTGCCGCTGTCCGGGGACTTGGCCGCCTCCGGTAGGCGAATCCGGCAGGGCCTGGAGCTGGCCGCCCAGGGAGCCCCCCTGGAGCTCGTGCTGCAGGACGGCGGCGGGGAGGCGGGACGGACCGCAATGGCGGTGGCTGCCCTGGCCCGGCAGCCGAACCTCCTGGCGGTGGTGGGTTTTTTCTCCTCGGCGGAAGCCCCCGGGATCGCCCGGGCCGCCCAGGAAGCAGGGGTGCCCCTGGTGGCCCTGACCCAAAAGGCTGATCTCACCGAGGCCGGGCCCCTGATCTTTCAAGCCTTTCTCACGCCCCAGATGCAGGTCAAGGAGCTGGTGCGCGCCGCCCTCGACCGCGGCTGGCGCCGGTTCGCCGTGTTCGCCCCGGATTCCGCCTATGGCCGCACCTTTTCCCAGCTTTTCCAGGAAGAACTCCAGTCCCGGGGGGGCGAGCTGGTGGTGCGGGAAACCTATGCCTCCGGGCTCCGGGATTTCTCCCTGGCCCTGTCGCCCCTGCTGGTGGAGTTCCAGTCCGCCGCCGACCGGCCTCCGGCTTTTGACGCCCTGTTCATCCCGGATGACGCCGCCACCGTGGCCGCCATCCGCAGCCAGTTGGTGGACAACCCTCTGGGCCGGGTGCCGGTGCTGGGGACCAACCTTCTCAACCCTGCCAGCCAGCCGGCAACCTCCACCCAAGACCTGGAGGGGGTGATCTTCACGGACGGTTTTTTTGCCGGCGACCCCGACCCCGGCGTGCAGGGATTCATCTCGGCCTTCCGCCAGCGCTATGGCGGCATGCCGGACTACTTTGCCGCCCAGGGTTACCTGGCGGGGCGGCTGTTCGCCCAGCTGGCCGCCGGAGGCACCCTCAGCCGGGCCGACCTGCCCCGGCTCCTGGAAGCCTATCGGGGGAGCGCCCAGGTCCCCTGGCTCAAGGCCTTTGGCCCCCAGCGCCAAGCCGAGCTCACGGTTTATCTCCTTACCGTCCGGAACGGCCAGGTGGTGGCCGCCGACTCCAGCCGTTAAGCTGCGGAACTCCCGGAACCCTGGGTTTCAGCCCATCTCCGGAGCAGCCCCAGGAATTCCTTCCCGTAATCCGGCAGCACCTTGTCCCGTCGCCTGATCACCGCCAGGTGGTCCACCGGAAATTCACGACCCAAGGGCAAAAAGGTCAGGCGGCGCCCCGGCAGGGGGAGGTTCCCGGCCACGGTGGCAAAGGAAATCCCCAGCCCCAGCTCCACGTAGAGGGCGCTCAGCTCCACGTTGGAGGACTCCATGAGCACGTGGAAGGGGCGGCCCTCCTTTTTCAGGCGGGCTTCCAGATCCCGGCGTCCTGAGGCCCCCGGGGGCGGCAGGATCAGGGGATAGCCTCCGATGTCCCGCCAGGTCACCCGCAGCTTCCGGGAGAGAGGATGGCCCGCCGGCACCATCAGCCGGGTTTCCAGCCGCAGCCAGCGAATCACTGCCAGGTCTTTGGGTGCAGCCGACTCCCGGGCGAAGCCGAAATCCACTTCCCCGCTGCGCACCAGCTCGATGATGACCGGCTGGGGACGGTCAAGGACCATGAGCCGCACCAGCGGAAATTTTCCGGCAAAGGCCTGGAGGACCTGGCGCAAGAGGTGGTAGAGAGTGGTGAAGGGCGCGGCCAGGCGCAGGCGGCCCTGGGGACGCCCCTGGAGGCCGGCCAGGTCCGCCAGCAGGGCCTCGTGTTGGGCCAGGACGGCCTCGGCGAAGGCCAGCACCCGTTCCCCGGCCGGGGTCAGGGCCACCCGGCGCTTGCCGATGCGCTCCACCAGGAGGGTGCCCAGCTCCGCTTCCAGGGCCTTGATCTGCTGGCTGAGGGCGGACTGGCTGCGGAAGGTGGCCTCCCCCGCCTTGGTGAAGCTCCCCAAGCGGGCCAGGTGGCGGAAACCCAGAAGCTGCTGCCATTCCTTATCAGTTCTTCTAATTTTTTTCGTTAATATTATTTGTTTTACTTATATATGTCGGGCTGGCGACAATCAAGGAAAAAATCCAGAGGACCAGCCATGCAAGAGAGCCTCAAGCCCGGCCTCGAGTTCGAGTTCGCCTTTCCCGTCACCGAGCAGCACACCGTGCCCGCCCTCCTGCCGGAGGCCCCCGAGTTCCAGCAGATGCCCCGGGTGCTGGCCTCCGGCTTCCTGGTGGGGCTCATTGAACTGGCCTGCATCAAGGCCATAACCCCCCACCTGGACTGGCCCGCCGAGCAGACCGTGGGCGTCGGCTTCCACCTGGACCACGCCGCCCCCACCCCCCCGGGCCTGACCGTGCGCGTCCGGGGCGTGCTGGAACGGGTAAACGGCCGGAAACTCAGCTTCGCCGTCATCGCCGACGACGGAGTTGACAAAATCTCCCAGGGAACCCATGATAGGTTCATCATTCAGGAGGCCAGGTTTTCCGCCAAGGCCGCCGGAAAACTGGGGAAGCTCTCAGAGGACGTCTGAGCAATGATCACCCGGGTCCCGGGCTTCGCGGTGGGGCACGCCAGCGACTACAAGAACCTCACCGGCACCACGGTGGTGTTGTGCCCCCCTGGCACGGTGGGCAGCGTGGATATCCGCGGCTCTGCGGCCGGCACCCGGCAGTTGGACGCCCTGCTGGGCTTCCACATCGTCAACGAGGTGCACGCGGTCTGCATCTCCGGGGGAAGCGCCTTCGGGCTGGACGCGGCCGGCGGCGTCATGGAGTACCTGGAGGAGCGCGGCCGGGGCTTTGATGTGGCCATCACCCGGGTGCCCATCGTGCCCACTGCGGTGATCTACGATCTCTCCCTGGGCAATTGCCGGGTGCGGCCGGACAAGGCCATGGGCTATGCCGCCTGCCAGGCGGCCAGGAGCGAACCCCTGGGCGACGGCAGCCTGGGGGCGGGCACCGGGGCCAGCGTGGGCAAGCTCTTAGGCATCCGGCAGGCCACCAAGGGGGGTCTGGGAACCGCCTTCCACACCGGCCCCCACGGCCTCAAGGTAGGCACCTTGGCAGTGGTGAACGCCTTCGGCGACGTGGTGGATCCCGGCACCGGCGAGATCCAGGCGGGGGCCCGCACCGCCCCGGAAAGCCGGGAATTTGCCGACGCGGTCCGGCTCATCCGCCAGGGGGTGGTGCGACACCGCTTCGGGGAGCCCAACACCACGGTGGGGGTGGTGGCCACCAACGCCCGCCTCACCCGGGAAGAGGCCCAGAAAATCGCCCAGATGGGCCATAACGCCCTGGCCCGCTGCATTCGGCCGGTGCATACCCTGTTCGACGGCGATACCATCTTCGTCCTGGCCCACCCCGAAGTGGCGGTGGACCTCCATATCCTGGGTCTGTTGGTCCAAATGGCCCTGGAGGAGGCCATCCTGAACGCCGTGCGGCACGCCCGGGGTCTGGGCGTGCTCCCCTGTTGGCAGGAGTTGCAGGGGTGAGTGAGGGACCAGTAGGAGAGCCAGGGATCGGGGGGCCCTGCCCTCCCCGCTCCCTCGCTCCATTCTACCCGAACCATGCCCAGATTCGACCCGGAACTCATCGTCTTTGACCTGGACGGCACCCTGGCGGCCACTTTACCGGACATCGCGGTGGCGGCCAACCGGGCCTTGGCGACCCTGGGGCTACCGCCCCACCCGGAGGCCGCCATCCAGGAGATGATCGGCGGCGGGGAAGAGGCTTTTCTGCGGCGCGCCCTGGGATCCGGGCATGAGGACCTCTACCCTCAGGCCCGGGAACGCTACCTGGACTTCTACTCCCGGCATCTGGTGGACCGCACCCGCCTCTATCCGGGGGTCAGGGAGACCCTGACCGCCCTGGCGCCCCGCCGCTTGGCGGTGCTCTCCAACAAGCTGACGGTCCTCGTCGGCAGCATTCTGGAATTATTGGGAATTGCCGAATTTTTTGTAACCGTCAAGGGGGGCGACAGCTACGGGGTTCTGAAACCTGACCCCGCCGGCCTCCTGAGCCTGATCGCCGAGGTGGGCGGCACCCCCCGGCGCACCCTCATGGTGGGCGACAAGCCGGCGGACGTGCTGGCGGGCAAGGCGGCCGGCACCGCCACCGTGGCCGTAACGTATGGCTACGGTCAGCCGGCGCAGCTGGCCGCCGCCAGCCCCGACGCCCTCATCTCCCGGCTTCCGGACCTGCTGGACCTTATGGCCTGAATTTCGGATGGAGGGCGGGGAGACCGGCGCCCCGAGGGCCGGTCGCCGAACCCACCCCAAAGCCCGCCACGCCTGCCTTCACCCCAGGGGGTTCGAGAGAGGCGCTGGCCTTGCCGGGGGGAGTGGGCGCCGCCAGGTGCCTCCCCTGGCCCGGGGCTGCTCAAAAAGGAGCCGCCAGGGGTTTGGACGCCAGACTCAGAAGCAGGAAAAAGATCAACCAGGACAGGATCAAACATCCAAAGGCCTCTCCCCGACTGGGGTTCCCCAAGAGCCGCATAACCGTCTCCTTGTTTTTCAGAACCGCAAGGGCTCAGACCGTCTCCGGCTTGTCCATCAGGTCGGCCTCGGTTCCCTTAACAGATCTGCCGGGTCTTTGTCTGTTAGAACAACAAGCAGGGGTTCCTGTTAACCGCCTTCCCAACCGATTGGGGGAGCCGCCGTTTTCGCCGCCGCGTTGAGCTCGGCCAGGGGGCGGGCGGCCACCGGGGGAGCGCCGAATTTCTGTTTGACAGAAATCCCGGCGGGGAATATATTTCACCTTGACAGGCGGTGTAGCTCAGCCGGTTAGAGCATGCGGCTCATATCCGCAGTGTCCGGGGTTCGAATCCCTGCACCGCCACCACTGATTATTTTTTGGAGGATGCGCTTCATGCACAAATTACTCACCTGGGTAGTAGGGGGAGCCTTTCTGCTGAGCCTCCAGGGGGCGGCCCTGGCTCAGAAGGAAGAGAAAGCCCCGGCCGCCACCCCGGCCGTGGAATCCCAGGCTCCTGCGGGCGAAGCCGCCAAGGCGGAAAAGACCCAAAAGAAAACCACCAAAAAGACCAGCAAGAAGAGCAAGACCAAAAAGACCAAGAAGAAGGCCAAGAAGGCGGAACAGCCGGCCGAGTGAACGCCGGGTATTACGAAAGCGAACTGTCGGGCTTGGGATGCCTCTCCCGCAGGGGGGCATCCCGCTTAGCTTTGACAAAACGCCCAAGGAAACGGACCATGAAGCGTTGGGGTGCATTGACTGTGGCTGGCTTGCTGGTTCTGGGGTCGGCCCATCCGCTGGTGGCCCAAAAAGAGGTGACCCCTCCTGCCATCCCGCCCATGTTGGAGGGAAACCGGCCTTTGGCTCACTCCGAGAGCCAACACCCGGAGAGTTCACCGGCGGAGGCGAGCAGTTCCACTCCCGCCGCCAAGGCCAAGCCAGACAAGTCAAACAAAAAAGAGGTCCCGGCCGCCGGCCTCAAGAAGAAAAAGGGGAAGCGATCCACCGCCGCTGCCGCCAAGAAAAAGACCGCCAGAACTGCCAAGAAAAAAGGCACCGCCACGTCCAAGCGGACTGCCGACCGCAGTTCCTGAGGTCTGGGGGGAAGCAGCGCCCGCAGGTGACCTGCTGAGGCGCATCCCAAACCCACTATCTTCGCCGGACGGGCGGAGCAGGCAATGTTCGACGCATCCCAGGCAGCGCGGCTCCTCAAGGGGACAGATTGACAGCGGGCTCCACAAGTTGGAAGATGGGGCTGATGCCCCGGAGCCGCCCGAGGTTACGGCGCCCCGATGGGCAGATGACCTTCAGGCAGACCGTCCGGCGTCCTCGGGGTGCCCCGCCACCGTTTACATGGGAGGAGGCGTGAAATCAATACGATGTGCCGTTTGGCTGACAGTCACCCTGTGGCTGCTGGGGGCCGCAGCCCCGGCTGGCGGTCAGGGGTTCTTATGGGATGGCACCCATTGGTCCAAGAGCACCGAGGACGGCAAGCTGGGATACCTGTGGGGCGTGAGCAACCTGGCTGACCTGGAAGCTTCCGCCGCGGCCAAGGCCGGCACCGTTTCGGCCGTTTCCCAAGCGGTCTGCCGGGAGATGCAGCGAGCCACCGCCGTCGGGCTGATGCGGGAAGTGGATCAGTTTTACCGCCAGCATCCGGAACGGGTCAACATGACCGTATTGGAGGTCCTGCTGAACCGGCAGGTGGCTGGGGCCGCAAAAGGGGACAAACCCGCGCCCAAATAACCCGCCAACCCAAAGCTTCGCCTTTGGCGCCAACTTCAGTTGATCGGGTCATCCAGGCAAGCCTTGCTGACCCGGGGGAGGGATCCATGAAACAGGCCATCATCTTCATCCTCATCGGAGCTCTGCTGGCCGGCGGCTGCGCCGGCATGAGCTCCACTGAGCAGCGGATGCTGAGCGGCGGGGCCATCGGCGCCTCCAGCGGCGCCCTCATCGGCTGGGCCGCCGGTTCGCCGGCCGTGGGGGCCGCAGTGGGCGGCGGGGCCGGGGCCTTGGGCGGCCTGCTGTACGATCAATACCAGAAACAGCGGGGCCGGTTTTAAGTTAAGCATCCCGCGCACTGCCGCCTGAGAGCGCTGAGGGCCGGGGTATCCCGGCCTTCGAAATTTTGGGGCCCCAAAGTGAAGGAAGAAAACAGGCGACGCCAGCCCCGCCTTGCTTGAACCCCTGATGGAGGTGGGGGGCCGTTCACAGCCAGGACGAGAACCGGCGGCGATGGCCGTTCCTGCCTTGCTTCAGCCACCCCCCCAGCGCTTCAGGTGGACCATGAGGATGGCCAAGGCGGCGGGGGTTACGCCGCTGATGCGGGAAGCCTGACCCAGAGTCAGGGGCCTGACTTCCGCCAACTTCTGGCGCACTTCGTTGGAGAGGCCCGGCACCTCGGCATAATCAAAGTGCTCCGGAATCCGTTTGGCTTCCCAGGCGGCCAGCCTGGCGGCGGTCTCGGCCTGACGTTTGAGATACCCCTCGTATTTGTATTTGATTTCCACCTGTTCCACCACCGCCTCGGGCACCGGCGGGGTTTCCCCCATGAGGCCATAGAGCGTGGCCAGATCCAACTCCGGGCGCTTCAGGAGCTTCAGCACCGGCGTGGGCTCGGTCAACGGCGCAGTCTTCCTGTCGGCCAACGCCCGGTTCACCTCGGGGAGGGGATAAATCCGCCGGCCGGCCAAGCGCGCTTCCTCCTCCGCCATGAGCCGCTCTTTGGCCTCCAGGCGCTCCAGGGCCTCCCGGTCCACCAACCCCAACTCCACCCCCCAGCGGGTGAGGCGGGCATCGGCATTGTCCTCCCGGAGGAGGAGGCGATACTCCGCCCGAGAGGTGAACATGCGGTAGGGTTCCCTGGTTCCCTTGGTCACCAGGTCGTCCACCAGGACCGCCATATAGGCTTGGGAGCGGTGGGGCAGAAAGGGCGGCCGGCCCATGATCTGACAGGCGGCGTTGATGCCGGCCCACAGTCCCTGGGCCGCGGCCTCCTCGTAGCCGGAGGTGCCGTTGATCTGGCCTGCCAGAAAAAGGCCCCGGATACCCTTGGTCTCCAGGGTGGGCCTAAGCTGCAAGGGATCCACGTAGTCGTACTCGATGGCGTAGGCCGGGCGCATGACCTCGCACTCCTCCAACCCCGGCACCAGGCGGAAAAGCTGCCACTGCAGTTCCGCCGGCAGGCAGTTCCCCAAACCCTTGGCATAGATTTCCTGGGTGTCCCGGCCCTCGGGTTCCAGGGTCACCTGGTGGCTGGTCTTCTCCGGAAAGCGCATCACCTTGTCTTCCAGGGAGGGGCAGTAGCGGGCGCTCACGCCGGTGATGACGCCGCTGTACAGCGGCGAGTGCCGGATATTTTCCCGCAGCAGCCGGTGCACCGCCTCGGTGGTGTGGGTGACGTGGCAGGTAAGCTGCTGGGAGGGGAGCCGGGTGGTGCGCCAGGAAAAGGGCCGGGGGCGGGAGTCGCCGCTCAGGGTGCCCATGCCGGCAAAATCAATGCTGGCGGCCCGCAGCCGCGGCGGGGTGCCGGTTTTCAGCCGGCCCAGGCGGAAGCCCAGCTCCCTGAGATGCCGGGCCAAATCAATGGCGGCGAACTCCCCGGCCCGCCCCGCCTGGATCTGGGTGGGGCCGATATGAATGAGGCCGTTTAAGAACGTGCCGGTGGTGATCAGCACCGCCTTGGCCCGATAGCTGAGGCCGCAGGTGTCCACCGCCCCCGCCACCCGGCCGTCCTCCACCAGCAGGCGGGCCACGGTGGCCTCCCGGATATGCAGGCGGGGCTGGGCTTCCAGCAGGGCTTTCATGGCCAGCCGGTAGGCCTGCTTGTCGCACTGCACCCGGGTGCCCCGCACCGCCGGACCTTTGGAAAGGTTGAGGGTGCGAAACTGCACCCCGGTATGGTCCGCCAGCCAGCCCATAACCCCCCCCAGGGCGTCGATCTCCTTCACCAGGTGGCCTTTGGCCAGCCCCCCCACCGCCGGGTTGCAGGCCATGTGGGCCATGGTGTCCAGATTCAGGTTGAACAGGAGCACGCTCAGACCCAGGCGCACTGCGGCCAGGGCCCCCTCGCAGCCGGCGTGTCCGGCCCCCACCACAATCAGGTCATACTCCCGGGAAGGAAAGGCCATGGGTCAGGAATTCAGAAGTTGAATTTTCGGGGAAATTCGTTTAAGGTTGAGCATTCAGGAACTTTACTTGCCGTGGAGGGATGACATGGTCCATCGCACCTTCAAAACCTTGGAACCCAAAGGAGAGATCGCCGTCGCCCAGAAACCTGAGGGCGTCCTTAAGGTTATGCTTTATACCGGCTCGGTGACGCATCTTGAGTTTACCATGGAGAGCAAAGCTGCCTTCGAGTTCGCCATGGAAATTCTGCAGCACGCCTACCGTTTGGGTGAAACCGGCAAATAATCGTTTCGGGGAGAGGGCGCCATCCTGCCTCAGACCTTCTCCCCGGCTTTGCCCTACCGTTCGCTCTCCACTTCCCTGACCAGGTCCAAGAATTCCGGAGATTCGCCGTAGTCCTTCAGGGCCTGCTGGTAGGCCAGCCAGGTCTGCCAGGTCTGCCGCCACTGCCGATTGTGCCAATAATGGCGGGGCTCCGTCCCTGCTTGTTCCAAACGCTGAAATTCCTCGTACTCTTCCTGACAGCTTTCACAGAAGCGGAATTCCCGATAGCGCTTGTACATCTGCTGGGTCTCGAAGTGGAGGCCGCACTTGACACAGCGGGACAGGCAGCGGGTGCACTGCAGAATTTTGCGCACCACCTCCAGCTTCTTGGCCTTGTCCACCTTGAGCTTTTTTTTCTGTTCCAGTCTGAGGCGCTCTTCAATATCTATGATTTTCGGCATAGGCAATCCTGCCACCTCGGCGATGCTGGTGGTGAAAGGGGTCTCAGAGGCACTTCACCTGCCCACCCCGGTTTCCTCTCCCCTGGCAGGGGCAGGGAGGGAAGTCTCAGGGAAGGCCCCCAGGAACCAGCCTCCCCCATTGTCCTGTAATTTAAAGTAACCTGTGCCGACGGGCGGGTCAATAGGGCCCGGGCTTCAGTCGGCCCCGGCCTGGGACTCCGGTGCGGCCTCCTCCGGGTCGGGGTCCAGGTTGAACAGACGACGCACCAGGTTTACTTCCACGGCCGCCCGGCGGCTGTGATGATTGCGTTTCAGGAAGATGATGGGATCGTGCAGGAGTTTGTTGGCCACCGAGCGGGTGAGCACCTCCAGGGCCTGGATCTGCTCCGGGGTCAGGGGACCGAGGTGGGCCAGCGTCTTTTTCACCTCCTGCTGGCAGATGGCCTGGGCCTTCTCCTGGAGGGCGGCGATGGTGGGGAAGACCCCCAGGGTCTTGAGCCATTCCATGAATTTCAGGGCTTCCGCGGCTACCAGACGCTCGGCCTGCACTGCGGCCTCCTGGCGCCGGGCCACATTGGTCTCCACCACTTCCCGGAGATCGTCGATGTTGTAAAGATAGACGTTGTCCAGGTCGTTGATGCGGGGATCCAGGTCCCGGGGCACCGCGATGTCGATGAGAAACAGGGGGCGCTGCTTGCGGCGGCGCATGGCGATCTTCACCTGCTCCTGGGTGAGGATGATTTGGTCGGCGCCCGTGGAGCTGATGATGATATCGCAATGCAGAAGCTGCTCCGGCACCTCCTCCAGGGAGACGGCCCGGCCCCCGAACCGTTCAGCCAGGCGCACGGCCCGACTGAGGGTGCGATTGGCAATGATGATGGCGGCCACCCCCTGGCCCCGCAGGTGCTCCAGGGCCAGCTCCCCCATTTCCCCGGCCCCGATGAGCAGGGCGGACTTGCCGGTCAGCTCTCCGAAGATCTTTTTCCCCAGGCTCACCGCGGCATAGCTGACGCTCACGGCATGGTCGCCCAGACCCGTTTCGGTGCGCACCTTCTTGGCCACCGAAAAGGTTTTGTGAAACAAGCGGTTGAGGATGGCGCCGGTGGCCTCGCACTCGGTCCCCTGGCGATAGGCCGCCTTGACCTGTCCCAGGATCTGGGGTTCGCCCACCACCATGGCGTCCAGGCTGGCGGCCACCCGAAACAGGTGACGCACCGCCCCTTCATCCTGGAAAACATACAGGCATCGGTCCAGTTCGCCGGCCTCCACCTGGGGATGGGCGGCAAAAAAATCCCGCAGCTGCTGGATGCCGGCTTCGACGGCCTGAGCCACGGCCAGCACCTCCACCCGGTTGCAGGTGTTGTAGTAGACGACCTCGGTGAGGGCGGGCAGGGCTTTGAGGCGCGCATAGGCCGCGTCGGCCGCCGGGAACAGGCTGCACAGCTTCTCCCGCAGCTCCACTGGTGCGGTTTTGTGATTGAGCCCCACCAACACCAGGTTCATGGCTTCACGAAACTCCCGAAGCTGTGGTAACCGGAAAACCACAGGTTGGCCCCCAAAAAGGCCGCGACCAGCACCCCCAGGCCGCCGATGGCCATGAGGGCCGCCCGCCGCCCCCGCCAGCCCGCGGCCAGCCGCTCATGCAGCAACACGGCATAGATTATCCAGGCGACGAGGGTGAGCACCTCCTTGGGATCCCAGCCGAAGAAGCGCCCCAGGGCGAGCTGGGCGTACAGCGAGCCGGTGATGATGCCCAGGGTGAGCAAGGGGAAACCCAGGGTCAGGCACCAGTAATTCAGGGCGTCCAGCTGGGTCAGGGAAGGAAGTCGCCGGTAGAAAAAGCCGAACTTTTTATGCTTCAGTTGCCGTTCCTGCACCAGATAGAGGATGCCCCCCAGTCCGGCCAGGGTCAGAGCGGCGTTTCCCAGCAAGGCCAGGAAGACGTGCAGATGGAGCCAAAAACCCTGGAGCAGAGGGGAGACCTGGGCCTGGCGGGCCGGCAGGAGGAGAACCGCGGAGGCCATCAGGGCCAACAGCGGCGCCGCCAGGGCGCCCAGGACTTTAATGGGGAAGCGCCAGGTCAGCAGGAGAAAGGCGCCGGCCAGGGTCCAGCTGAAAATCAGCAGCGCCTCCCCGAGACTGGCCATGGGCAGGTGCCCGGATATCAGGGTCTGCCGCAGGATCTCCCCGGTCTGGGCCGCCCATCCCGCCGCCAGGCACCAGACCCCCAGGCGGCAAAACACCTCCCGCTGGGCGATGACATAAGCCAGACACATGCCGGTGGCGCCGAAATAGGCCAACAGGGTGACGCTGAGCAGAACATAGGCCATGAGATATCCTCTGAGGGGAGGGGAGGCGCGACCCCGCCCCGCCCGCAAAGCTCCTCTCCCGTCACCGGGTCTCAGCCAGGGTGCGGGCAGCCAGCTCCCGCAGCTCCTCCCGGGAGAGCCAGGGTCCCACCACCCCGGTCAGGATGTCAGTGGCCGCCTCCAGATCGCCCCGGGCCACCGCCTCCTTGAGGGGGCTGTCCACCAACTTGAGAAACAGGGAGGTATTATCCGGATGCCCTCTTCTGACCGCCAACAGACCCTCCCTGACGGCCCGAAGCAGATCCAGGTAGGGCCCATATTCCGGTCCCACGGCGTGCTCCAGCGTTTCCCTCAGGCGCCGGGCCAGCGCCGGGCTGGCCCCGCCGGTGCTGATGGCGATGGTGAGCTCCCCCCGCTTCACCTGGGCCGGAACGATGAAGGTGCAGAGCTCCGGGGCGTCCACGATGTTCACCCAGATATTGGCGGCTTGAGCCGCCCGGCTGACCGCCACGTTGACCGCCGGGTCGTCGGTGGCCCCCACCACCAAGGCCATGCCGGTCACCTGCTCCGGTGTGAAGTCGCCGCAAATGGCGGTAATCTCGCCCCGGGCCGCCATCTCCTTGAGTTTGGGGGTAAATTCCCGGCTTACCACCGTCACCCGGCCCCCGGCCGCCGTCAGGTCCTGGACCTTGCGCTCTCCCACGGCGCCGCCGCCCACCACGAGGACGGGCTTTCCGGTAATGATGGCGAACAAAGGATAGGTCTGCATTGGCGGTGACCGCTCCGGGAGGCTGCGCCCGCCGGATGATCAGAGAACCTGGCGGCTCCCGCTCCCGGTCGTTGCACCTGTGCCCGGAATGGTATGAATGTAACCCTAACTCCCTGATGATGCAAGCAACTTGCCGGGAGTGGGGACCCGCCTGAGGCCGGAGGCCATTGACAGCAGCCACAAATCTGGTTAAATGAGGGGAATTTTAACCGAATACCGGGCGGACGCGCCTGCCATGCCAGGCCTGGCCTTTTGGATCCTCATCCTCATCTTCGGCGTTATTCCCGGTTCGGTTCGGGGAGGAACCGCAACCATGCCGCTCTCTCTGGCTGATCAAAGCCTGCTCATTCAAATTGCCCGGGAGAGCATCGCCGCCTGCCTCCGGCGGCAGGGCGCCGACCTTCCCCCGGACCTGCCGCCGCTTTTCCAGGAGCGCCGGGGCGTCTTTGTGACCCTCTACCGCCACGGGAGGTTGCGGGGCTGCATCGGCTGTCTGGAGGCTCACAAGCCCCTGGCCCAGGCCGTGCAGGAAATGGCCCGGGCCGCAGCCTTCCAGGACCCCCGCTTCCCACCGGTAACAGTCGAGGAATTGCCCGAACTGGACCTGGAAATCTCCATCCTTACCCCCCTGGTCAAAATCGCGCGGGTGGAGGAGATCCAGGTGGGCAAGCACGGCCTCTATCTCGAACGGGGGAGCGCCCGGGGGTTGCTGCTGCCGCAGGTGGCTACGGAATGCCGCTGGGACCGCACCACCTTTCTGGAGCAGACCTGCAGCAAAGCCGGGTTGCCGCCCGGGGCCTGGCAGGAGCCGGGCACCAAAATTTACGTCTTTTCTGCCGAGATCATCAAACAGCCGCACGCCGTCAGACCAACTGAGGAGTCCCCAGCCCCATGATCCCCGATATGCCTGCGCCGCTGCCGCCGGAACCCCCTCGCGCTCCCTGGCTGATCACCCTGCTGAAACAGCGCTTTCTGGTCATCGCCCTGCTGATCGTGGTTTTTTTGGGCTTCCTGTTTCTCCACGGGCGCTGGCGGGGAGGGGTCGCCCCCGCGCCCCAGCCTGGGGAAATCTCCCAGGCCCCTCCCGAGACTGCGCCGCCGCCACCGCCACCAGCCGCCAAGGCCCCCGAGGAACTCAAACCCCCGGAACCCGCACCCGAGGCCCGGCCGCTTCTGCCGCCACCCCCCGTGCCTGCGGCCCCCAAAGTGACGGCCAAGGGGGTGACCTTTACTCTGGCCCTTGTCAAGATCATCGACGATGAAGTCAATCAGCGCTTCTTCGGCTGGCGGCCCAACACCATCGTCTTCGGCAAAATGGGCCTCACCGATAACGTCAACCACCACCAGTTGGGCGTCCTGGAAGTAGCCCGGCGCACCATCGTGATCCTAAACGAAAACCTGACCCGTTTTGCCATCACCGAGGCATACAACCACCAGGTCAACGAAGCCATGAACTTTCTCATGGTGAGCCCGGACAAATACTGGTTCCCCTCCGCCTCCGGTAAATACCGGGAGGCCATCCAGGATCTGCATATCTACGCGGAAGACCTGAAAAAAGGACGCAGCCGCTTCTATGCCCGGGTGGACAACCTCATCGCCTTGCTGGGGGCCTACAAGGACGTGCTGGGCAGTTGTTACCACAACCTCATCAAGGATGTTGAGGCGGACGGCAGCCCGGTGCCCTGGACCAGGGCGGACGACTATTTCTATTTTTCCCAAGGGGCCGCCCAGGGGATGGCCGTTATGCTGGAGGCGGTGAAGGAGGATTTTACCCAGGAGTTGCAGAAAAAGAACACCCACAAGCTCATGGACGACACCATCCACGCCCTGCACGAGGCCACCCATCTGTCGCCCTGGCTCATCACCGACGGTGCCAAGGACGGCATCCTGGCCAACCACCGGGCCAATATGTCCAGCTATATCGGCGAGGCCGAACACCTGGTGGCCACCATGCAAAGCGTCTTGGCCACCAATTGAGAGGAGCCGTCGAGGCGGGGGAGGGGGAGCCAGATTCCCCCTCTTTCGCCTGCAAGCCGTTTCCCGGGCGGGAATTTCCTGGAAATTTCCGCCTTTTTGTTTTAGGCTGGCGGCAAGTTATCCCAGCGGAGGGCCATCATGCGGGTGGGGCAGATCATGCACAAAGACCCGGTCACCATTTCTCCGGAAAAACGGGTGGGCCAGGCGCTGAAGCTCATGCAGGAGCTCAACATCCGGCACCTGCCGGTGATGAAGGGCGGTCACATGGTGGGGTGGATCACCTCCCGGCTCCTGCGGGAAGTGCTCCTGGCCTCCATGCTGGAGGTGATCACGGTGGAGGATGTGATGATCGAGGCGCCCATCACGGTGTCGCCGGACACGGGCGTGGAAGAGGCGGCCCGGCTGATGTATGAGCACAAAATCGGCGGCATGCCAGTGATGGAGCAGGATAAACTGGTGGGGGTGATCACCACCCCGGACCTCCTGGCGGCCTTTCTCTCCATGCTGGGTCTGCTGAGGAGCAGTTCCCGGCTGGACGTGCTCCTGGACAAGGACCCCGCCGTCCTGGAAGAGGTCTCCACCCTGGTGGAACAGACCGGCGGCAAGATCATCAATATCGCCATGGGGCCCACCAGGGGCAAGCGCCGCCGCCACGTCTTCCGCCTGCAGAAGTGCGACCTCAAACCCATCGTGGAGGCGCTGAAACAGGCGGGCCATCAAGTCCTGGACGTCATCCCCTGAAAGCCGGCGCCCCCGCGGCGGGCCACCGGGCCACCCTGCGTGCCCGCCCTGGCCGCCGCGCTCAGCCGCCGGCCGCCTTCCCCCTCAGGGAACGCCGGGCGCCGAACCGGCCGGCGCGGGCCTTCCGCCTGGTTCCTGCGGCTATAATCGGCAGACCCGGTTCTTGCCCGTCTGTTTGGCCTGGTACATGGCCCGGTCCGCCTCATTCACCAACGCCGCGCTGTCCTCCCCTTCCCTGAGGCCCGCCACTCCGATGCTCACCGTCACCCGGACCTCCCGCCCCCCCGGGGAAACCATTTGGGCGGCGATCCCCTCCCGCAGACGTTCGGCCATCACCTGCGCCTGCTCCGCCGGCGTCTGGGGCAACAGCACCACGAACTCCTCCCCTCCGTAGCGGCACAGTAGATCGGCCTGGCGCACCTCGTGCTGAAGGAAGGCGGCCACTGCCTTGAGCACTTGGTCGCCCACCTGGTGGCCCCAAGTATCATTCACCACCTTAAAATCGTCCAGGTCCAGAAAAAGCAGGGACAACGGCCAGCCGTAGCGCCGGCTCTGGCCCACCTGCTGGTTTAGCATCTCCCAAAAATAGCGGTAGTTGTACAGGCCGGTGAGACCGTCCCGGATGGCCAGACTCTTCACTTCCTCAAAGAGGAGGAGGTTCTTCAGGGCGGCTTCCCCCTGGAGGAGAAAGATGCGAAAGAGTTCGGCCTCCTCCGGCGTAAAGGGCTGGGGGCGGACGGCCGCGGCCACGCCGTGGACCCGGCCGGCGGCGATCTCTTCCCAGCAGACCTCCTGCCCCGCCAACCGGACCGGCAATCCTCCGCCGGCCTGCGGCCCTCGCCGGGACAGGCCGTCCCGAAACCAGGCGGTGAAATTCTGAATGGCCTCGGGGGATTGGCCGGCTGCCGTATGCTGGATCGCCCCGATGGTCTCCCCATTGGGACCCAAAAGTACCAGCGCCAGAAAGGCCAATGGCAGGCTTTCCCAGATAAGCGCGCCCAACCCTTGGGTGAGCTCGCCAATGGTGAGGGGGCGGGCCAGACGTTCGCCGATGAGCCGGATCTGGGCCAACTCCGCCGCCCGCCGCTTGGCCAGTTCGCCCTGGGCCTGCCGCAACCCGTCCAGGAGTTCCCGGTTGGCCAAGGCCAGGGCCCGGCGCTCCAGGGCCCGCTCCACCACCGCCAACAGCTCCGGCAATTTGAGCTCGGATTTCACCAGGTAGTCATAGGCTCCCAGGCGCAAGGCGGCCACGGCGCTGTCCAGCCCCCCCAAACCGGTGAAGAGAATGACCTCGGTATCCGGCGACACGGACTTGAGCCGGGCCATGAGGTCCAGCCCGGGAATGTCCGGCAGGTTCAGGTCCAGGATGGCCAGGGGGAAGCCCCCGTCTCCCAGGCTCTCCAGGGCCTCCCGGCCGCGGGCCACGGCGGCCACCTCATAACCCTGCTTGCTGAGAAATCGGCTGAGCACCTGGAGGATGGCGGGATCGTCATCCACCACCAGGATTCGGTCGCCCATTATATAACGCCTTCCGAGGAGATCAGGGTGTCCCGCTTAAAGGTGAGGTCGTCCCGCCGGGGGTAGTCCAGAGTGTAATGCAGGCCCCGGCTCTCTTTGCGGCTGAGCGCCATCCTGATGATCAAATCGGCCACCGTGGCGATATTCCTGAGCTCCAACAGGTCACCGGTGATTAAAAAATTCCAATAATACTCATTGATTTCCTGATTAATCAAATCGATGCGGTGCTTGGCCCGGGTGAGGCGCTTGTCGCTGCGCACGATGCCCACGTAGTTCCACATCATGCGCCGGATTTCATCCCAGTTGTGGGACACCACCACAGCGTCATCACTGTCCGTGGCCCCTCCGGGGTTCCACTCCGGCACCGCCGCCACACTGGGGATGGGGGTCTCAGGCAGGACCTCCTTGGCCACCTGGGCGGCCTGGTGGGAGAAGACCAGGGCTTCCAGGAGGGAATTGCTGGCCAGGCGGTTGGCACCATGCAGGCCGGTCATGCTCACCTCGCCCACCGCAAAGAGATTGCTGACGGAGGTGCGCCCGAAGGCGTCCACCACCACCCCGCCGCACATGTAATGGGCCGCCGGCACCACCGGGATGGGCTCTTTTGTCATATCAAAGCCGAATTCCAGGCATTTCTGATAGATATTGGGGAACCGGCCGGTCACAAAGTCCGCCGGCCGGTGGCTAATGTCCAGGTAGACGCATTCGGCGCCGCTTTTCTTCAATTCGTGATCAATGGCCTGGGCCACGGTGTCCCGGGGCGCCAGGTCCTTTTGGGGGTGATAATCCCCCATGAAGGGCCGGCCGCTCTTGTCCCGCAGCACCGCCCCTTCGCCCCGGAGGGCTTCAGAAATGAGAAAATTCTTGGCTGCCGGGTGGTAGAGGCAGGTGGGATGGAACTGGACGAATTCCATATTGCCGATGACCGCGCCGGCCCGGTAGGCCATGGCCACGCCATCGCCGGTGGCGATGTCCGGATTGCTGGTGTAGAGATAGACCTTGCCGGCTCCGCCGGTGGCCAACAGCGTAATGGCGGCCAGAAAGGTGTCCACTTCCCCGGTGTCGGTGTTCAGCACATAAGCCCCCAGGCAGGCGGCCTCCCGGTTGACCACGGACCGACCCCGGCGCACTACCCGTTCCTCGGTGATGAGATTCACCCCCATGTGGTGCTCATAGACCTTGATGTTGGGATGGGCCAACACCTTTTCCACCAGGATGCGCTCCACCTCGGCCCCGGTCATGTCATGGGCGTGGATGATGCGCCGGTGGGAGTGGCCGCCTTCCCGCCCCAGGTCAAAGCCGTTGCCCGAGGTGGTGTCAAAATGGGCTCCCAGGGAGACCAGCTCCTGGATGCGGGCCGGGCCCTGGCGCACCACCAGCTCCACGATGTCCGGATGGCTCAGGCCCTCCCCGGTGGTTAGGGTGTCCTGAATGTGATATTCAAAGCGGTCGTCAGCCCCCAGCACTGCGGCAATGCCCCCTTGGGCCATGCGGGTGGAGGTCTCGCTGATCTCCCGCTTGGTGATAAGGTTCACCGTGGCTAAATCCGCCACCTTCAAGGCATACCCCAGCCCCGCCAAACCCGAGCCCATGACCAACACGTCGGCAATGCGATACAAATCCGTGTCCTTTGTGGAAGTTGTCCGGGGGAAAAGCCGGAGGGCCTTGATCCCCCCAACCCCCTGGAGCGTTGGGAGGAGCCTTCTACGGGTGGGGAGCCCCTGTCCCCGCTCCTCCCCCCGAGAACCTGTTTAACAGCCCAGGATCCCCGCCAGGTTCTGGCCCAAGATTTGCTTCCGCCAGTCCTCCGGCAGGTCGGCTTCCTCCAACTCCTTCAGGTAGCGGCTAACCGGAAGCAAAGGAAAATCGCTCCCGAACAGAATCTTCTCCGGCCCCACCATCTCCGCCGCGGCCCGGTAGATGGCCGGGTGGTAGAGGTAGGGGGAGGCGGCGGTGTCAAAGTAGACCCGGCGGAAGACCTCGGCCGTTTCCTTTTTACACAAGCCATAAAACGGGAGGCCACCGCCCCAGTGGGCCAGCATCCAGGTCACCCCCGGCGTGTTTTTCAGGCATTGATAGAGGGCGGCCAAAGGCACCGCGGCTTTACCGGGGTAAGCGTGGCCAATGCCCAAAGGGTCATTCACATGCAGCGACAGGGGGACCTGGTAGTGCTGGCAGAGTTCCGCCAGGGGTGTGAGGGTCATCTCCAGGCGGCTGCCGGGATCGTCGGCGTACCAGGCCAGCTCCCCCACCCCCTGGAAGCCCGCCGCCAGGCAGCGCTCCACTTCCCGCACCGCCCCGGGCTCCAGAGGGTTGACGGTGCAGAACGGGATGAGCTTTTCCGGCCAGCGGCGCTTGGCCTCCAGCAGCACTTCATGCTGCCGCCGCCACCCGGCCTCCCGGCGCCAGGGAAAGCCCATGACCACGGCCCGGTCCACCCCGTTTTCGTCCAGCGCCGCCACCAACTCCTCCGGCTCCACCAGACGGGCCCTGGGGTCGCCATAAAGCAGGCGGAAGGCCGGCTCGTCGGCAAAAAAGTCCTCCCGCCGGCGGCAGACCTCCGGCGGAAAGGCATGGGTGTGAGCGTCCAGGATCATGCCAGCGTCCCTTTTTCTTTTCCTGCCCCTAGTTTTCATATAAAATGAACGGTATGTCAACCTTCTTGAAACTTCTCGCTTTTTCCTGTTGCCTGGTCCTGGTCGCCTGCGGTTCAGAGGCCTGGGCCGCCGGGCCCTTTCCCTACCGGCTGGCCGGGGGCGCCGCCGACGCCGGGGCGGTGACGGTGGTGGGGGAGTTTCAGAAGCACCGGCTGGCGCGCTACGAAAACATGTACGACATCGCCCGGAAATACGACCTGGGCTTTTGGGAGCTGGCCCGCTTCCACCGCAACCTGGACCACTTCTACCTGCCCTGGGACCAGGAAATCGTCATTCCCACCCGCTGGATCGTCCCCGAGCACCCCAATCCGCCGGGCTATCTCATCAATGTGGCGGAGCTGCGGGGTTACCGCTTCTTCCCCCACCGGGGGGAGGTGCGCACCTACCCCATCGGCGTAGGGGTCCTGGACTACAAGACCCCCATCGGCCGCCGCTTCCGGGTGCAGAGCAAGGCCGAAAACCCCGGCTGGCGCATCCCCGCCAGCCTGCGGGGGAAATACGGCCGATCCTTCCTGCCCCACAGCGACGAAAATCCCATCGGCTCCCACTGGCTGGGGCTGGGGACCTACGGGCTCCACGGCACCCACGCGCCCATGGGGGTGGGGCGCCTGGTGAGCCACGGCTGCATGCGCCACTACCCCGAGGACATCAAGGAGCTTTACGACCTCACCCCGGTGGGCACCAGCGTGGAGGTCATCTATGAGCCGGTGAAGTTCGGCCATCTTCAGGGCCGCATCTTCACGGAAATTCACGAGGATATTTATTTCAAGGTGCCGGACCTCTTTCTCCATGCCCTGAAGAAGGTGGAGGCCAAGGGGCTGGGATCCCGGATCAATTGGACCCGCTTTATCCAGGCGGTGGAGGAAAGAAGCGGCGCACCGGTGGACATCACCCGGTGAGGACGGGGTTGGGAGGAGGGGGCCGACGGCCCCTGCCGCCCGTCCCAAGCGCCCTGGGCCATGCCCATGAGGATCGATGGCCCTGGCATTCGGAGCGCCTGGGCTATTGCTCCAGGAAACCTTTTACAAAAATGAAGCCATTGTTTTCCTCCCCCCTGAGGGGGAGGGTTAGGGTGGGGGTGATAAAACGAACCAGCTCCCCTAGTATGCAAACCAACATGAACCTTCTCCTTCCCGTAATCCCCTCCCGCCTGAGGAGGGGGGATACTCATGGGGATCCTTTTCAAGGTATTTCAAGCACAATCCATTAACAGGATACTTCCCCCAGTTCCGGTGAAACTCCAGCTACCCCTCCTCCATCCCGCCGATCTTCTCATCCATAACGCCCTGGTCCTCACCCTGGAGCCCGGCGCCGCTCCCATCCCTCATGGATACGTGGCGGTCTTGGGGGGGAAAATCCTCGCGGTGGAGGAACTCGCCCCCGGCCAGCCCCTGCCTCCGGCAAAGGAATACCTGGACGCCGCCGGTGCCCTGGTTATGCCGGGGCTGGTGAATACCCACTGCCACGCGCCCATGGTCTGGTTTAGAGGGCTGGCGGACGATCTGGCCTTAAACGAGTGGCTGACCCGGGTCATCTTCCCCGCCGAGGCCGGCTGGCTGACCCCCCAACGGGCGTATTGGGGGGCGCTTTTGGCCGCGGCGGAGCTCATCCTGGGCGGGGTCACCTGCGTGGCCGACGGTTACTTTTACGAGGCCGAGGTGCGCCGGGCCTTGGCCGAGGCGGGCTTGCGGGCCGTCACCGCCCAGGGGGTGGTGGACTTTCCGGCTCCCGGCGTGCCTGACTCCACCCACAACCTCAAGATCGCCGCCGACTTCATGGACTCCGGGGCCGACCTCTCACCCGGGCTCATCTCCTCCACCCTCTTTTGCCATTCGCCTTACACGTGCAGCCCCAAGACCCTGGAGAACACCAAAGGGCTGACCCGGGATCGAGGGCTCCCTTTTTTCATCCATTTGGCCGAGACCCGGGAGGAGGTGGCGGCGGTGCAGGAGAAAACCGGCCTCAATCCGGTGCGTTACCTGGACCGCCTGGGACTCCTGGATGAGGGCACCGTGGCGGTGCACGCCGTCTGGCTGGAGCCTGAGGACATCCATCTCTTGGCGGACCGGGGCGTCCGGGTGAGCCACTGCCCCCACAGCAACTGCAAGCTGGCCAGCGGCATGGCCCCGGTGCCGGAGCTTCTGGCCGCGGGCGTCACCGTGGGGCTGGGCACCGACGGGGCCGCCTCCAACAACCGGCTGGACCTCTGGGCGGAAATGGCGCTGGCGGCCCGACTGCCCAAGGTGCGGCGGGGGGATCCCACCCTGTTGCCCGCAGCCCAGACGGTGGCCCTGGCCACCCGGGAGGGGGCGCAGGTCCTGGGGCTGGGCCGGATCACCGGCACCCTGGCGCCAGGGAAAGCCGCCGACCTTATCATCCTGAAGATGCATCAACCCCACCTCACCCCGCTCTACGATCCTTACTCACATCTGGTCTATGCCGCCGGGGCCGCCGACGTCGCGCACGTCCTGGTGGCCGGCCGCTGGCTCCTCAAAGACCGGCAGTTGCTCACCCTGGACTGGCCCTCCCTGGCTGCTGTGGCCCAAGCCCAGGCCGGCAGCCTCACCGCCTTTTTTCGGGGGCTTGCCTCCCGCTGAGCGGCACCTTATGGTAAGAGAGGGAAGATAGTCAGCAGTTGGGAGAACATTTTGCAAGCACGAGATGAGTAAAACGGTTCACCATATCGCTTCGGTACGGGAGCACCTGCAAGCCCTGATGAATTCCACGGAGGTCACCAGGCTCATCCAGGACGTGACCTCCTGTCTGGTGGAGTGGCATGATACTCCCCATGCGGCGGTTCCCGGACAGGCCAAAGGGCTGGAACTCTTTCCTTGTTTCAAGCTCTATTTTCGCCGTCACCTGGTGGAACTCAAGGCCACCATCTTCCCCAATCTGGTCTCCCGGGATTGGGAAGGCCTGTCGCACCTCATCCGGCTGCAATCCCAGCATTTGAACCTGGATTTCCGGCTCTACACGCCCCATACCACCTTTCTCCTCTCCCCCTTTCACATCCGGTTCCTGAGTATCCTGTTCGGCCGCCTGGTGCTCCAGCACCTGTCCCTCACCCCGGAGGCCCGGGAGGGCTTGCTGACCTATACCCCCTATTCCCTGGAGGAGATGGTGGTGGCAGGCTACCTCCAGAGCCTGGAAGCGGTGCCCTGCGCCACCATCAAATTGGACACCCAGGACAATCCCTATATCGGCTCCATGCTCCACACCGGCGCCGACCTCAGGCGCTGCGAACTGCCGGGGGGCCTCGAGGAAGAGGCCGTCGTCCACGCCTGGCGCCTCTTCAAGCGCCTGCTCTACTACTCCGTGGAAGGTGAACGCCTCTATACCGGCTTTGCCTTTCTGCCCACCTTTCAGCCGGTGGACTATTATCGGAAACGCTGGCCTTCGTTGCTGCTCTTTGACGAACGCCACCAGGTCTCCCTCCAGGACGGGCTGCAGGCCATCAAACAATTCCTGCTGAACGCCAATGGCCGCACCACCTTCCTGGCCCTCCACGGCCGCCGCATCGTCGGCTTGCTGCACCTGGGGCAGGGCGTTTACCGGCAGCTCGCCTCCATTCGGGCCTGGCGCTCGGCCTTCCCCCTGGCCACCATCTCCTCCCGCGGGCGCATCAATGTCTGGGTCCCCCTCAAAGGGCGGCAAAGCAGCCAGATTCCCCTGGTGGTCCTGGAGTATCGTCACGGCCACTTGCACATTCCCTTGTTTCAGGACATCTTCTGGCAGCGCCTGGAACGGCACCTGGCGGAAGTCTGCCCGGAGGGAGCTAGGACGCGGCCCTTGCCGGTGCTGAAAAAGCTCCTGGAAATGATCCGGCGCAGCGGCCATGGCGCCATCCTCCTTATGGGGCTGACCGACGAACAGCTCGCCGCCCCGGACCTCCCCATGGAAAACCAGGTCCGCCTCACGCCGCCCACCCCGCTGACCTTCGCCTGGCTCCCCCACTTCCAGGGTCTGGCCAAATCCGACGGCGCCCTGGTCTTCAACCACCGCCTGGAAGCGGTGCAGTTCCGCACCCGCCTCAAGGCCGTGGCCCCTCCCCTGCCGCTGGAGCGGGACGATCTGGGGAGCGGCATGCGCCACCAGGTGACCCGGGAATTCACCGCCTGTTATGGCAATGTCCTGGGTCTGGCCATCTCCCAGGACGGCTTCATCTCCCTCTACCGCCAAGGGAAACTGCTGAGCCGCCTGTATTGAGGGGGGAAGGGGCTCCGCCTCTCAGGTCTCGGTGGGAACTCCCACTTCCTTATCCCATGCCGCCAGCTCGGCAAGGGCCCGCCGGGCATAGGCCTGGCCCCGGTCTTTCCTGGGTACCCGGCGCTCCAAGGGGGGGAAGAGCCCGAAGTTGACGTTCATGGGCTGAAAGTCTTTGACCGCGGTATTGGTGAGGTGGCTGACAAGGGCTCCCAGGGCCGTGGCCCGGGGGGGCGTGGCCAGGGGCAGACCCAGGGCCAGGCGGGCGGCGTTGATCCCGGCCAGCAAACCCATGGCGGCGGACTCCACGTAACCTTCCACCCCGGTGAGCTGGCCGGCCAGGAAAAGGTGTGGGTATTCCCGGAAGTTCAGATGAGGGGTCAAGACATCGGGGGCCCGCACAAAGGTATTGCGGTGAATGGACCCCAGGCGCACGAACTCGGCGTGCTCCAGGCCGGGGATGAGGCGGAAGACCCGCTGCTGGGCCCCATAGGTGAGCTTGGTCTGGAAGCCCACCAGATTGAACAGGCTGCCCTCCCGGTTTTCAGACCGCAACTGCACCACCGCAAAGGGCTGGCGGCCGGTCTTGGGGTCGGTGAGGCCCACCGGCTTGAGGGGCCCGTGCACCAGGGTCAGGTAGCCCCGGCCCGCCATGATTTCAATGGGGAGACAGCCCTCGAAATAGCGGGGCTCCTCGAAGGCCTTGAGGGGCACCTGCTCCGCCGCCATGAGGGCCTGGTAGAAGGCCGCATACTCCGCTTCGCTCAGGGGACAGTTGAGATAATCCTCGCCGGCGCCCCAGCGCGAGGCCCGGAAGATTTTCGTCAGGTCCAGGGAGTCGGCGGTGACGATGGGGGCGATGGCGTCATAGAAGTGCAGATGCCCGCTCCCGGTAAGGCGGGCCAGGGCCGCGGCCAAGGGCTCCGAAGCCAGCGGCCCGCCGGCCACCACGGTGAGGCGCTCCGGGTCCAGGTCCGTCACCTCCTCCCGGATGACGGCCACCAGGGGCTGGGCCTCCAGGGTCTGGGTCAGGAAGGCGGCGAAGGCCTCCCGGTCCACCGCCAGGGCCTTGCCGGCGGGCACCCGGGTGGCGGCCGCGGCCCGCATGATGAGGGATCCGAGGCGCCGCATCTCCTCCTTTAGGAGCCCCACCGCGCTGACCACCTCATCGGAGCGCAGGGAGTTGCTGCAGACCAATTCGCCCAGGTTGGGTGACTGGTGGGCCGGGGAAAACCTGACGGGCTTCATCTCATAGAGCCGCACCGGCACCCCCCGCCGGGCCGCCTGCCAAGCCGCCTCCACCCCTGCCAACCCCCCGCCGATGATGGTGAGGGGCAAAGGGGCGTGGGCATGGAGGCCAGGGGTCTGGGCCCCCCGACCTCCTCCCCCCCAACTCATCCTGCCTTGCTCACTCATTCACCGCCTCGGCGGGAACGGCTTCCGCGTAGCCGCAGGCCTCCCGGGGGCAGACGAGCTTTTTGCCTTTCCTGATCAGCCAAGGGAAGTCGCATTCCGGGCAGGGCTGGAGCACGGGCGGCTTGTTGAGGAGGTACCGACAGTCGGGGTAGCGGTTGCAGCCGTGGAAGAAGCCCCGGCGGGAGCGGCGTTTCACCAGGCTTCCCGAGCAGTTCGGCTGCGGGCAGGGGAACCCCTCGCCTTCTTGATCCTTTTCCTGGATCAGCAGCTGACCTTTGGGGTCCCGGGTGAAGTTGGCGGTGAACTTGCACTTGGGATAAGCGGAACACCCCAGAAATTCTCCGTTCCGGCCCCAGCGCACCACCAGCGCCCCCTGGCACTGGGGGCATGTGAGGTCCGTGGGGACGCTCTTTTTCGGGGGCATTTTCTCCTTGGCTTCTCCCAACTGTCGGCTGAAAGGGGCATAAAAATCCTGGAGGAGTTTCTGCCAGGAGATGGCGCCCTCGGCGATCTTATCCAGGTCAGTTTCCATGCGGGCCGTGAACTTGGGGTCCATGATGTCCGGGAAACTCCCCACCAGGAGGTCGCTCACCACCATGCCCAGGTGCGTCGGCCGCAGCCCGAGCTTCTCTTTCACCACGTAATTGCGGTCCTGGAGGTTGCTGAGAATGGTGGCGTAGGTGGAAGGCCGGCCGATGCCCTGCACCTCCAGCTCCCGGATGAGGCTGGCTTCGGAAAACCGGGCCGGCGGTTTGGTGAAATGCCGCTGGGGGTTGAAATCTTGCACTTCCAGGACATCCCCCGGAGTCAAGGGCGGCAGCTTGGCCTCCGGTTCCTTGTCGGCACTTTCCGTGGTCTCCTGATACAGCGCCGAAAACCCGGGAAAATCCAGCACCGAGGCCGTGGCCCGGAAGAGAAAGGCCGCGGCCATGATGTCCACGGTGGTGACCTGGTAGATCGCCGGCGCCATCTGGCTGGCTACGAAGCGCCGCCAGATGAGTTCATATACCGCCAGTTCGTCCCTGCTCAGAAAGGCTTTCAGCGCTTCAGGGCGGCGGCTCACGCTGGTGGGCCGGATGGCCTCGTGGGCTTCCTGAGCCCCCTTGGGGCTCTTGTAGCGGTTGGGGGTTTTGGGCAGGTAGGCTGCCCCGAAGGTCTGGCCGATGAATTGCCGCACCGCCTCCAGGGCTTCGTTGGCTACCCGGGTGGAGTCGGTGCGCATGTAGGTGATGAGCCCCACCGGCCCCTCATCTCCCAGTTCCACCCCCTCATACAGCCGCTGGGCCAGGAGCATGGTCTTTTTGGGCGGGAAGCGCAGCTTCCGGTTGGCTTCCATCTGCAGGCTGCTGGTGATGAAGGGGGGCGCCGGGTTGCGGCGCTGGGGCTTTTTCTCCACCTTGGCCACCTGGAACGCGACTCCCTCCAAAGCCTCCAGAATGTCGTCCACCTGGGCGGCAGTGGTGATCTTGGCCTCTTTGCCGTGCCGCTGCACCAGCCGGGCCTCAAAGGCCGGCGGCTGGGCGGCCCTAAGGCAGGCCCCCAACGACCAGTATTCCTCGGGCACGAACGCGGCGATAGCCCGCTCCCGGTCCACCACCAGCCGCAGGGCTACTGACTGCACCCGCCCGGCGGACAGGCCGGTTTTCACCTTCCTCCACAGAAGCGGACTGATCTGGTAGCCCACCAGCCGGTCCAGAATGCGCCGGGCCTGCTGGGATTCAAAACGCGGCCGGTTGAGGGGCACCGGGTTGGCCAAGGCCTCCTTGATGCCCTTCTGGGTGAGCTCCATGAGCAGCACCCGGTGGAACCGGGAGTCGTCTCCCCCCAAGGCTTCGGCGATGTGCCAGGCGATGGCCTCCCCCTCCCGGTCCGGGTCCGGTCCCAAATAGATGTCCCGGATGCCGGCGGCGGCTTTTTTCAGTTCCTGGATCACCTTGGCCTTTCCCAGGATGGTGACGTATTTGGGCTTAAAGTTGTGCTCCAGGTCCACGCCCAGCTCGTTTTGCGGCAGGTCCCGGATGTGTCCCTTGCTGGAGCGCACCACAAACCCGCCCCCCAGGTATTTCTGCAGGGTTTTTGCCTTGGTGGGAGATTCCACGATGAGTAAAGACTTGTCCATAACCGGTCGGCTCAATCCTCTTTCCAGACAATGTCGGCCCCGAGGCAGACAAGTTGTAAGATTCACTCAGATGTGAGGAGATTGCAAGGGATATTTGCCAAAGGGGCACGGAGAGCGGCCCTGCTCCTTCCTGAACTGCCACCGCCGAGCAGGAGTACTGGACACTATTCTCTTGCCACTGCCATCCCGCGCCTTTCCCCCCCTTTTCCCGGGGAAGAGTGAGAATGGGCTCCCCCAAGATGCTTCCGGGCGGTGGGAGGGGAATTTCCGGCAGAGGCGGGAAGGACCGGACCCCTCATTGTAGGTTCAACCGGCTGTCGCCCCGGCCTCAATCATCTTCAGGGCCTTCGGCCAGCACGCCGCCGTCCAAGAGCAGGCGGATTTCCGCTTCCCTCAGCCGCTGGGCGGCCCGCGCCAAGGCCGTGATCTCTTCTTCATTGAGGCTGCGGACTCCGTCGGCGCCGATCTGCCAAACGTCGATGGGCGGCCCCAGACCATAGGCGTCCACCGCGATGGCCTCCTCCATGACCTTGTAGGCCAGTACCGCAGCCCTGGGCAGGGTGAGGTCACGGCCCTGGTACTTGCGCAGCAGGGCATAGGCGAAAAGATCCCCCGACCCCAGGGCGAAGGGCGCCTCCTGGACCCACTCCGGCACCCCGTCCACGGTGATGTGCAGGATGCGGGGGCAGTTGTCGAATTCCGCAAAGACGAAGTCCGCCGGGTGGAGCTTGAGGAGCGTGTCCGGGTCCTGGGCGAAAAAGCTGGCCCGAAAGTCCAGGTTGATGAGCTCGGTGCTGCACTGCTTCACCACCTGGCCGATGTCGTCCCGCAGGGCCGCCAGCGACCGGCCGGCGGGCAGCGCCCCCATGCGCTCGGCCACCCGTTGGATGAGGGCCAGTTCGCCGGCCGCGGCCCAGGCCAGGCGGCCATCCACTTGATAGATCTTCTTCCCCGGGGCCCGCACCAGCCCGGTGGTTACCTGGCCGTCCGAGGCCAGGACCACCCCGTCTGCCGCTGGTATGGCCAGAATCAGGGTCATGGGCACCGCGCTTGCGGATGACCGGCAAAGAAGCCCGGGTCACCCTTATGGCTGATACATTCTCTTGCTGATAATATCACTACGAAGCAGCTCGTTGGCAACACTAGCCGTGTCTGGCCGCCGGGCCCCTCACCCCTCCAGAACGTAGCACTTCCCCGGCAGCTCCCGGATGAGCCCCTGGAGTTCCAGGAGCGTCAGCCGGCTCATCACCTCCGGGGCCGGCAACCGGGAAATCGTCACCAACTCCTCCAGTTGCACGGGTTCGGCCCCCAGAAACGGCAGCAAGGGATCGTCCGCCCGGGACAGTCGCCTTGCCGGACCCGGCGGGGCACCCCGGGGGCCGCCCCCTCCCCCCCTATCGCCTCCGGCGCCCTGGCCCGCAGCCCCCCAGGCAGGCAGCTCCGCCAGGATGTCCGCCGCCTCCTGCACCAGCTTGGCCCCCTCCTGGATGAGGCGGTGCGGCCCCCGGCTGGTGGGGGAATCCGCCGGCCCGGGCACCGCCATGACCTCCCGCCCCTGGTCCAGGGCGCACCGCACCGTGATGGAGGTGCCGCTCTGGACTCCGGCCTCCACCACCACCACCGCCTGGGAGAGCCCGCTGATAAGCCGGTTGCGCCTGGGGAAATTCCTGGACTCGGGCGGGGTTCCCAGGGAAAACTCGCTCACCAGGGCACCGGATTGGGGGATTTTCTGGTAATACTCCTTATTTTCGGGAGGATAGACCACATCCAGGCCGCAGCCCAGCACCGCCACGGTGGCGCCCCCGGCCTCCAGGGCCCCGGCATGGGCAGCAGTGTCAATGCCCCGGGCCAAGCCGCTTATCACCGTCACCCCAGCCTCGGCCAGCTCCCGGGCCAGCCGCCGGCTCATCTTCAAGCCGTAATAGCTGGCCTGGCGGGTCCCCACCAGGGCCACCGTCGGGCCGCTGGCAATGGGCAGGTTCCCCTTCACAAACAGAAACGGCGGGGGATACGGGATGTCGTGCAGGCGGACCGGAAAGGCCGGGTCGTCCGCCGTCACCAGACGGAGCCCCAGAGACTGGAGTCTGAACAGTTCGGCCTCCAGCCGATCCCAATTTCGAAAGCCGAAAATGGCCTGGGCCAGGGCCGGGGTTACGCCTTTCACACTGGTGAGCTCATGCACCTGGGCCTGGAAAACCCGCCTCGGTTCCCCGAAGGCTGCGGCCAGGCGCTGGAAGAGCACCAGCCCCACCCCGGGAATGGACCGGAGGGCCAGCCAGGGAAGTTTCGCGGCGACATCAGGGACAGCAGCTTGAGTCACGGCATACGTTGGGGAGATCTCGAGAGTCATGTGGCGGGGAGGGCTGGGGGACCGCAGGCCAGCCACCCTCCCCGCCAATTCCCCTCCCCGTCAAAAGAGAGTGGGGGGAAAGGGTCTGCGACCTTCAGCCCCCTCCCCCAAACAACTTTCACTCGCCGGCATAATAATGGCAATACCCCCGAGACACCTGCCCCTGGGGGTTTAAGAGCATCACCTCCGCGGCCAGGACGTCGTCCACCCCCCGATAATACACCACCAGGCTGCTGACCCCCGGGAAGACCCGGAGCACCGTGAAGGTCAGGTCGGGAAACAGGGAGAGCGCCAGGGAGAAATAAGCCCGAAGCTGGGCTTTCCCCTTGAGGGTGCCGTGGGGGTCGTTCAGGAGCTGCACCACGAAGGGCGAGGTGAGCTCTGCGTCGTCGGCGTAGTGCGCCAGGATGGCCTCCAGATCGTGGCGGTTGAAGGCCCGAACCCAATCCGCCGCCAGACGTTCCGCCTGCGCCTGGGTGAGCATCGGGTCTCGTCCTCCTTACGTCCCGGCAGGCGGCTGAGGCTGGCTCCCTGCCTCCGCTGCGGCCAGGGCCGCCAGCCGGGCTTCCACCTGGTGCACGTGCAGCGCCAGGTCTTCCAGGAGACGGCGACGCTCCTCCCGGTCGGCTTCTCCCTGGCTCAAGGCGGCCGCCAGACTCTCCAGATCGGTGAGGAGGCTTTTAAGCTGGCTGTCCAGGCTCTCCACCAACCCCTGACGGAACTCGTCCACCAGCGGAAAGAGATACCGAAACTTCAACCCCTCGCCGAAGTCCAGGAGCTGGACCCGTAATTCCTCCTGCACCCATTTTCGAATGGCGCTCAAAGCCCGCCTGATTTCCCGCTCTTCCTGCTGACGGGGGTCGGTGACCCCCTTGAACCCCAATCTGGCCTTGACCTTTTCCCAGGCGCGCTCCAAAAACCCCATGCCGGTGTGCAGCCAGACCTCTCCGGCCCAGCGCCAGCCGGGCTCCAGCTCCAGCTTGAGGAGGGGAACTTCCAGGCGGGCGGAGCGTTCCGGCAGGTCGCACCGCAGGTTCGGAGGGACGCCGGCCAGACCCAGATCGGCGGTCTCCCGGTAATACAGCGTCAAAGCCTCCCCCAGGGCCAGAAACAGGGGGGCGCAAGTCTGCCTGAGCTCCTGCTTGAGCCAGTCCTCCTGCCGCCGGACAAACTCCACCACCTGGAGATTGAACTCACCCCCGGCCAGCCTGAGCAACTCCTGCTGGAATTCCTGGAAGAGGCGATAGAGCTTCAGCCGTAAAGGTTCTGCCGGCCCGCCGGCCAGCAGGGCCTCCCAATCTGGTTGGAAGTTCGCCACAAAGCTCACCAGGAAGGCATCTTTTCCCCCCTGCTGGTCCAGGAAAGCCGCCACCCGTTTTTTCAGGGTCCCCTTAATGTGGTGGGCCGCGCCCTCCAGCGCCTGCTGGAAGCTGATGCAGGCCGCGGCCAGGGTTTGCCGGCGGGCCTCCAGTTTCCCGGCCAACTCCCGAAACGCCCCGGCGTCCTGGCCGAGGACGGTGCGGGCCAGCTGCACCTGCTCTGCCAGCCCCCGGGCCACCATGTGGACCTGCGTCAGGCTGCCGCCGGCCAGCCTCCGGGTCTTGACGGCCTCCAGGGACTCCTGCAACGAGGCGCGAAATTCCCGCCAACCGGCATCGCTGAGGGCGACTTTGGCCGGATCCGCGGCCCACAGGGTGAGCAGCCCCTCTTCCCCCGGTTCCAGGTCTCCGGCGGCGCGGCGGCCCTCTAACAAGAGCTTCAAGGCGGAAAACGACGCCATCCGGGGATGGGGCAGCAATCCGGCCAACTCGCGCCGCACCCGGGCAGCCAGGGCCTGACAGTCCGCTTCACTTTGATGCTCGGTAAGGTCCAGATTGAGGACAAAGAGGAGGTGCTCCCCCAGCCCCATGCGGTTCAACTCCTGGAGGAACTGAAAGTCGGCCCTTCGCAGACCCACCCGGGAGCTGATGACATAGATGCCCAAATCGCAGGTGAGGAGATAGGCCAACACCTGGGTCAGGTGCTGGGGGAGGGGCGAATCGCTTCCCTGGCAATCGCCCAGTTCCACCCAGAGCGGCAGATCCGGGATGGGGATGGTGAGGGTGGCGTCCTGCAAATACACCGCCAACTCTTCCCGGGTCACCAATTCCTGGTGCCGGCTGAGTTCCGGTCCGGTCAATTCCAGCCGACCCGCCGCCAGCACCTCCCGGACCCGGTCATAGCCCGCCAGATAGGCGGAGAGCAGGGCGAAATTCGGATTCAGCGTGCCAGAAGCCCACAGCGAGGTCATCTCGCCTTCGGCCAGAATCTGGCGCAACAACTCCCGGTCCGCCGCCAGGCTCAGGTCGAAGGCGGCGGGATGTTCCTCCAGGCGGGCGTCCGCCAACAGGTTGAGGGCCTGCTGAATCTCCCCACCGATGGCGTCCAGGTTCTTGAACTGGAGCACCGCCCGCTCCCCGGCGCCGGGCCGGACCCGGGTGACCATGGCGGTGAGGATGCCCGCCCCCCGTTTCAACAGGTCCCGGCCCGCCAAGGCATTGATGAGGGTGCTTTTGCCGGATTTCACCGCGCCCACCACCGCCACCCGGACGATGGCTTCGGCTAGGTGGGCCCGCACCTGTTCCAAAACGTGCAGCCAATGCCCGGTCTGGCCGGCGGCTTGGGGAAAGAGGGCCACCCACTCCCGGGTCAGTTTCTCCAGGCGGTGGATTTCTTCGGTGAGATGGACGCTGGCGGCGGGTTCCGACAATCGCAGCTCCTCGTGGTCATGGGTTTCCAGGTTTATTGCGTGGGAGGAGGAGGCGTTGGGGAGGAGACCCGAATCCCCTGCCCCGGCCCCCCCACTCCAGGCGCGTAGCGCGGGGTGGGGAGGAAGGCGTGCAGGGAGCCGGAAGGTCCAGGGGCTCCGGCCACCTCGCCTCGACCGCTCACTTCTTGGGAGCGTAGCCGGTGATGTAGGGGCGGGAGACCTCCACCCGCACCTTGTCGGCAATCTCCAGGGTCAGCACCTGGTCGTTGATGGCGATGATTTCGCCGATGAGGCCGCCGGCGGTGAGGACCCGGTCGCCCCGTTTCAGGCTGTCCAGCATGGCCCGGTGCTCCTTGGCTTTCCGCTGTTGGGGCCGAATCAGGAGAAAGTAAAAGACCGCCACCATGAGGACCATGGGGACCACCATGCTCCACAGGGGGCTGTCGGCTCCGCCCGCCCCATTGGCGGCAAAGGCTAAGTCAACCACTCGCATCTCCTCCATTGCCACGTTTTTGATAGAAATCCCGGTAAAAGGCGGCAAACTGGCCGGCTGCCAGGGCCTGCCGCATTTCGGCCATGAGATTGAGGTAATAGTATAAATTATGCACCGTTAAAAGGCGATAGGCCAGGATTTCCCGGGCCTGAAAAAGGTGCCGGAGATAGGCCCGGGAATAGTGGCGGCAGGTGTAACAGCCGCAGGTGGCCGACAGGGGCTCGGGGTCCTCGGCGAAGGCGGCGTTGCGGATCATCAGGGGGCCGGTGTCGGTGAAGACCTGGCCGTTGCGGGCGTTGCGCGTGGGGATGACGCAGTCGAAGAGGTCCGCCCCCCGGGCCACCCCCTCCACCAGGTCCTCGGGCAGACCCATGCCCATGATATAGCGGGGCCTGTCCGCCGGCAAGGCCGGCAACGCCGCCTCCATCATGGCGTAGGTGGTGTCCTTGTCTTCGCCGACGCTGAGCCCCCCCAGGGCGAAGCCGGAAAACTCCAACTCGCCCAGGGACTGGGCCTGCTCCCGCCGCCAGTCCGGGTTGGCGCCGCCCTGGACGATGGCAAAGAGGGCCGCGCCTTCCCGCCGCCAGACGGCCAGGGACCGCCGGGCCCAGCGCTCGGTCAGGTCCGTGGCCCGGCGCAGCTCCGCCTCGGGGCAGGGATGGGGGGGACATTCATCCAGGCACATCATGATGTCCACCCCCAGGGTCTCCTGCAACTCCACCACCTTTTCCGGGGTCAGAACGTGGAGGTCGCCGTTGAGGTGGGAGCGGAAGGTGACGCCCTCCTCGTCTATGGTGCGGAAGGGCGCCAGGCTGAAAACCTGGAACCCCCCGGAATCGGTGAGGATGGGACCCGGCCAGTTCATGAACCGGTGCAGCCCGCCCAGTTTGGCGATGAGCTCCACCCCGGGCCGCAGATAGAGGTGATAGACATTGCTTAAAATGATGCTGGCCCCCAGATCCCGCACCTCTTCCGGAGTCATGGTCTTCACCGTGCCGTAGGTGCCCACCGGCATGAAGGCCGGCGTTGCCACCCGGCCCCGGGCCGTGGTCATCACCCCCAAACGCGGCTCCCCGGGCCCGGCCGGCGTGAGCAACTCAAAGCTAAACATGGCTGTGGTGGCCTCTGAAAAAAAGGCTCAGGGCCGCTGGCCCTCACCCTTCCCCCCGTCCCTGATTTTTTTCCCGTTTAAAACCCGAGGCCGCAGGCCCCGGTTCCCAGGCAAACCGAGGGGGAGGGCGGGCCGCATCACCAGGTCCCTGGCTCTCCCCCGGCATCTTCTTAGCGAATCAGCATGCAGTCGCCGTAGCTGTAGAAGCGGTAGCGCCATTTGACTGCCTCTTCGTAGGCCCTGAGGATCAGGCTCCGTCCGGCGAAGGCGCTCACCAACAGGAGCAGCGTTGACCGGGGCAGGTGGAAGTTGGTGAGCAGCCGGTCCACGGCCTGGAAGCGGTAGCCGGGGTAGATGAAGAGGTCGCACCAGCCGGCCTGCGCCACCAGCCCCTCTGCCGTCCAGCAGGTTTCCAGCACCCGCACGGTGGTGGTGCCCACGGCCACCAGGCGGCGGCCGGCGGTCTTGGCGGCGTTGAGGCGCCGGGCGGTGGCCTCTGAGAGCTCGAAATATTCCGGCGCCAGGACGTGAGCGGTATAGTCCTGAGTCCTCACCGGGGAAAAAGTTCCGGGGCCCACGTGCAGGGTGACCGAGGCGGTCTCCACCCCCCGGGCCGACAGAGCTGCCAGCACCCGGGGAGTGAAGTGGAGGCCGGCGGTGGGGCAGGCGATAGCCCCGGTCTTTTGGGCGAACAAGGTCTGATAGCTCTCCCGGTCGGCCGCGGTAGCCGGACGCCGGATATATGGAGGCAAGGGAGTTTGACCCTCCGCGGCCACAGCCTCGCGAACGTCGCCTCGCCGGCTCCTGAACAGCACCTCCACTACCCCCGCCCGGGGCTGGCCCAGCACTTCGCCGCTGAGGTGCTCCCCGAACCTGAGCCTCTGCCCGGGCTTCAGACGCCGGCCCCGGTAGCCGGCTAAGGCCCGGCCTCGACAGGAGTCCCCGCCGTTTTCCGGGATGGGGGGGTGATGCAACAACAGTTCCACCGCACCGCCGGTCTCCTTAGCACCTTGAAGCCTAGCCGGGAAGACCCGGGTGTCATTCACTACCAGGACGTCGCCGGGGTCCAGCCACTGGGGCAGGTCGCCGAAGACCACGGGCGTGAGTCTGCCTCCCTCCCGGTCCACCACCAGGAGCCGGGCGGCGTCCCGGGGTTCGGCTGGGTATAACGCCACCAACTCCGGCGGCAGGTGGTAATCGAAATCTTCGATCCGAGCGGTCATGGCTTTCAGGAGATAATCCAAAACTTCTGCGCCTGTCAATGGCCTCCAAGTGGGTTTGTTAGGATATAATACCAATTTGCCGGTTTTTACAAAAAGACTTTGGGGGCCGTGCCCTTTCATCCCGCCTGTTTTCCATGGCAGGCTTGCGGATTGGGGTTCTCCCCTTGCTTTTTCCGGGGAGATATATCATACTAACTAACTATAATAAGGAATTGCCATGCTTCAGTTCTCTTCGGCGCTGATCTGCCTGATCCTGGCGACTCTTCTGAGCGCTGCGGGCTTTCCCCGCCCGGCCTTGGCCTTCCCGGTGGAGGACGAGGTGGCCCGCATTCAGGCACAATACGACCGGGCTGGTGGTTTCAAGGCCTACTTCCGCCAGGAGTCCCGACTCAAGGGAGGCGGCCAGAGCGATACCGCCGAAGGCTGGGTCTATTTCAAACGGCCCCTGCGCATGCGCTGGCAGTATGAAAAGCCGGCCGATCAGAAAAAGGAAGTGATCTGCGACGGCAAACAGGTTTATATGTACATCCCCCAGGACAGCCTGGTGATGGTGTACCCCATGAACCGGGTGCTGAGAAGCGACTTGGTCCTCCGCTTCTTTTCGGGTATTGCCCAGGTCCGCCAGGATTTTCAGATGGCCTGGCGGCGACCGCCCCAGGATGGTGCCAGTTATCTCATTGATCTGACCCCCCTCAAGCCCCAGGCGGAGTTGAAGCGCCTCAGCCTCACCGTCAACCCCGCTACGCATCAGGTGGAGGTCCTGGAATTTACCAACGCCCTGGGCGAGGAGACCAGATTTCTCTTCACCCGCATCCAACTGGACTACGACGCCCCGCCGGACTTTTTCACCTTCACCCCCCCGCCTGGGGTTCAGGTGGTCCGGGACGCGCCCGGCGCCAGTTGAGCCTCAGACCCAGACTTGGCCCCAGGCCCCGGAAGGGCCCGGGCAAGTATAGGCTTTCACCATGACCATCGCCGCCAAACAACAGGAAGTGCGCCAGTGGCTGGCCAGACGCAACGCCATCCTGCTGGCCCATAACTATCAACCGCCGGAGATCCAGGACACCGCCGATTTTCTGGGTGATTCCCTGGCCTTGTCCCTCACCGCCGCCAAAACCCCGGCTGCGGTCATCGTCTTTGCCGGGGTGCATTTCATGGCCGAGACCGCCGCCATTCTCTGCCCCGACAAGACAGTGCTCCTGCCCCGGCTGGACGTGGGCTGCTTCATGGCCGACACCATCAGCGCCCAGGACCTAAGGGAGCGTAAGGCCCAGCTTCCGGGGGTGCCGGTGGTCACCTACGTCAACTCCTCGGCGGCGGTGAAGGCGGAAAGCGATATCTGCTGCACTTCGGCCAACGCCGTCAAGGTGGTCAATTCCCTGGCGGCTTCCCGGGTGCTCATGGTGCCCGACCAAAACCTGGCCAAATACACCGCCCGCCACACCGACAAGGAAGTGCTCTTCTGGCAGGGCTGCTGCAACATCCACGACGCCCTCACCGCGGAAGAGGTTAAGGACTGCCGCCGCAGCCACCCTGAGGCGCTGTTTTTGGCGCACCCGGAGTGCCGCCCCGAAGTCCTGGACCTTGCGGATGCCATTCGCAGCACCAGCGGCATGCTGGAGTTTGTGCGGGCTTCTGCCGCCCCGGAATTCATCGTGGGCACCGAGCAGGGCATTCTTTACACCCTGAAGCAGCAAAATCCCGGCAAAAAGTTTTACTCCCCCTCCCCCCGTCTGGTCTGCCCGGACATGAAGCGCATCTCCCTGGACGACATCGTGACCGCCCTGAAGGAAAACCGCCACCTTATCACTCTCCCCGAAGACATGCGTCGCCGGGCCTTGACCGCCGTGGAGCGTATGCTGGCCGTGCCCCGGGATTGAGCTCCGCCGGCCGGCACCGGCATTTTCCGGCGGGGCCGGGGTCCTGGCCTGACATTGGCCCGCCTCTTGCAAGCCATCCGGGTGCACCCCAGATTCGGTCTTGTTCAGGAGGCTCAATGGCCATCAACGACCCCTTGAAGGATATCCGGCATTCCCTGCACGAGCTGGCCCAACCTCTGGCGGCGGTCACCGGCTTGGTGGACCTCCTGCTCATTGACCGCCAGCTGGACCAGGAGCTCTTTCAGGATATCCAGCTGATCAGCCAGAAGCTGGACCGGGTCCTGGACATCATCGCCCACATCCGGGAAATTGTCCGGGTTGCCACCCAGTCCCTGGAAGGGCCGGGGCCGTCGGCCCCGGAACACAACCTTCCTGGGGCTTGAACGTCAACCCCTGGAGCCGGCAGGCAACCCGCCGGATCCTGGTGGCCGGTATTGTTTTCCGGGGGTAAACGCCGCACCCTGCCGGCAGAGGCGGCGCGCCGCGGTAAGGCCATCAGAGAGAAAGTGGCCTCCTGGGCCTCCAGGGGAGCCGGATCCCCTGCCCTCTTGCGCATCCCGGAAAAACCCCTTATTATCAGGGTGACGGTGGCAGGGGGGGACCGACCGCGGTTTCCTGCGCGGCGGAGACGTTGCCCTCTGGCCGGCCGCGGCGGTCACCGGTAATTTCTGACGGAGCCGGAAGGATTCGGCATGGCCCCAGCCCCATCCATCCCTGAGGAGGTTCTGGCCCGAGTGCGGGAACTCAGGGAGCAGCTCCATTATCATAATTACCGCTATTACGTCCTGGATGAGCCGGTTATCTCCGATGCCGAATACGACCGCCTCTTTCGGGAGTTGGAGGAGCTGGAGGCCGCGTATCCCGACCTGGTGACGCCCGATTCCCCCACCCAGCGCATCGGTGCGGCACCGCTGGACAAGTTTGAGACGGTGCCCCACCGCCAGCCCATGCTTTCCCTGGAAAACGCCTTTTCCGAGGGAGAGGCCCGGGAGTTCGAGGCCCGGATCCGCCGTTTTCTCAGAACCGACGAAACCTTCGACTACGTGGTGGAACCCAAGATGGACGGCTGCGCCGTGGAGCTGGTCTATGAGCACGGTCGCCTCACCGTGGGTTCTACCCGGGGGGACGGCTACCGGGGCGAAAACGTCACCCAGAACCTTAAGACCCTGCGCACCATTCCCCTACGCCTCCTGGAAAAAGAGGAGCCGGCCCCGGCCCTGCTGGAGGTCCGGGGAGAGGTGTACATGGATCTGGCGGAGTTTCGGAAACTGAATGAGCAGCGGCAAGCCAGGGGCGAGCCTCCCTTCGCCAACCCCCGGAATGCCGCGGCCGGCTCCCTGCGCCAGCTGGATCCGGCGGTGACCGCCTCCCGCCCCCTCTTCATCTACTGCTACGGCGTGGGCGAGGTCAGCGGGGGGCGCTTTGAGACCCATTGGGATCTCCTTCAGTCCCTGAAAAAGTGGGGCCTGCGGGTGAACCCCCTCATCGAACGCCGCCGGGGCATCGAAGCGGCCATCGACTACCACCACCGCCTGGAACACCAGCGGCATGGCCTCCCCTACGAAACCGACGGCGTGGTCATCAAGGTGGACTCCCTGGCGCTGCAGGAGCGCCTGGGCGCCAAGACCCGGAGCCCCCGCTGGGCCTTGGCGTATAAATTCGCCGCCACCCAGGCCACCACCCGGGTGCTCAGCATTGAGGTCAACGTGGGCCGCACCGGCGCAGTCACCCCCATGGCGGTGATGGAGCCGGTGGAGGTGGGCGGCGTCACCGTCAGCCGGGCCACTCTGCACAACGAAGACGAGGTGCGGCGCAAGGACGTCCGGGTGGGGGATTGGGTCCTGGTGCAGCGGGCCGGGGACGTCATCCCCGAGGTGGTCATGGTCATCACCGAAAGGCGTACCGGCCGGGAAGAGCCCTTTCAGATGCCCAGCCAATGCCCAGTGTGCGGCACTGCCCTGGTGCGCCCCCCAGGAGAGGCGGTGACCCGCTGCCCCAATCCGGATTGCATCGGGGCCCTGCGCCGGGCCATCCTTCACTTCGCCTCCAAGACCGCCATGGACATTGACGGGCTGGGGGAAAAAATCATCGACCAGCTCATGGAAAACGGCCTGGTGCGGGCCATCCCGGACCTCTATCGTCTCACCGAGGCCGACCTCCTGCCCCTGGAGCGGTTTGCCGAAAAGTCCGCCGCCAACTTGGTGGCGGCCATCCAGGGGAGCAAGACTGTTCCTTTGGCCCGGTTCATTTTTGCCCTGGGAATCCGCTACGTGGGGGAGGCCACCGCCCAACTGCTGGCCCAGCATTTCGGCTCCCTGGAAAGATTGCAGGAGGCCGACCTCAAAGAGCTCTTGGCCGTGGAAGGCATCGGCCCCCAGGTAGCCCAGAGCATCCGGGATTTTTTCGACAACGGGAAAAACCGCCGACTCCTCAGTGATCTGAAAGCCCTCCAGGTGACCCCGCTGCCCCCGGAAAAACCGACGGCCCTTCCCCTGGCCGGCAAGACCTTCGTGTTCACCGGCGGCCTGGAACGCTTCTCCCGGGAGGAGGCCAAGGCGCTGGTGCTGGCCCGGGGGGGCAAGGTAAGCTCCTCGGTCTCGGCCAAGACCGACTATGTGGTGGTGGGTGCCGATCCCGGCAGCAAATATGCCAAGGCCCTGGAGATGGGGGTTACCGTCCTGGATGAGGCGGCCTTTGAGACCTTGTTGGAAAGGAGCGGCTCATGACCGCGTCAGCCCGGGCCCACTTGCTCATCAGCGGCCGGGTGCAGGGCGTCTTCTACCGGGCCCACACCCGGGATGAAGCCAAGCGGCGGGGCCTCACCGGTTGGGTGCGCAACCTCCCGGACGGCCGGGTGGCCGTGATGGTGGAAGGCGAGCGCCGCCTTATCGAGAGCCTCATCGACTGGTGCCGCCAAGGCCCTCCGTATGCCTACGTGGATGAGGTCCTGGTGGACTGGCAGCCCTACCAGGGGGAATTCCAGGAATTTCGCATCGCCTATTGATTATCCAAGGTTTTCGGCAGGCAGCCTCGGCAGCTTTGCGTGCTGCCTGCCGACCTTTATTCTGCGAACAAGGATCAGCAATGACTGCCACGGAACCGGCGTCCCCTTCGGGGACCCAGATTTTTCGCCCTTGCGCCCGGGCCTTCTATCTTTATTACGTCGCCATGTTCATCTGCTTTGTCGGCCCTGTCATCAACCCCGAAGTGGGTCTGCCCCTGTGGCTGGGATGGCTGTTGGGCGTGGTGCTGGTGCTGGCCGTGCTCTACCAGATGAACCAGGAATACCAGGTTACGGACCAAGGGGTGAGCAAGGTGCTGCGTTGGCCGGCCAGCCGGCAGCAGATCAGCTGGGCCAACCTGGGAGAGATCAAGGTCATGCGGGGCCTCACCCAGACGCTCCTGAAGGTGGGCAATCTGAGCCTTGAGGACAAAAGCGGGGGCCCGCCCATTTTTTGGTATGGCTTGAGCGATCCCAAGGCGGTGCAAGAGGCCGTCCAGGCGAGGCGGGCATGAGCGACCCCACCCCTGAGGCTCCCTTGGGTCTGGTTATCCCGCCGCCTGCAATGCCCGCCCGGGCGCTGCCCTGGGAGGCTGGCGACCAGCCCCGACTGGCGGCTTTGTTCAGCACCATCGGGCGGCTGCTGCTGCACCCGGGGCCGGCTTATCAGGCCATGGAGCGCGAAGGCTGGCACGCCTCCCTGGGATTCGGCCTGATTACCGGTTCCTTCGGCCTGTTGGCCGTCTCTTATACCCAACTGCTCCTGTCTCTCAGCCTGCGGGAGCGTCTGGCCCAGATGCAGGGTTGGGGCGAGGCGGCATTCAGCGGGGTGCAGGGGATCTTGGTCCTGATGCTCTGCACCCCGGCCATCGTGCTCATGAGCCTTCTGTTGGGAAGCCTCACTCTGCTGCCGATGCTCTGGCTCTGGGGGCGGCCGGCCTCCTTTACCCTCGCCTTGCGCATCAGCAGCTATGCCCAAGCCGGGCTGGTGCTGGCGGTGGTTCCGGTCCTGGGGGCCTTGGTGGGGGTTTCCTGGAGCCTGTACTTGAAGGTTAAGGGCGTACAAAACGTCTTTGGACTTTCAGGGTTAAGCTCCTGGATCGTCGTACTCCTGGCGCTTTTTCTGGAGGCGTTCCTGTTGCTGGCCGGTTTGGTGGCGCTGACCGTATCGCTGGTGGTGACGCGCATCCTCTGAAGAGCTTTCCCTCCCGAAGGGCAGCCGGTGAAGCTGCGGGGCGGGGGGTGCAGGAGGCACCGGCTGCGCCTTGGTCCCCTAAGCTCCTATTTTTCTGAACGATCCGAATCTGCAAGCTCAGGGGGCCCAGGCCGTCAGGTATGCCGGAGGCCGGGGCTGGTGGAAGGCGCGGTGGTTCCGGTCAACTTCGCTGAACGGGGGCGGCACCGAGACGCTCCAGGGGGCAGGGGTGAGACCGGCGGAGAGCCAATCGGACTTGGGGGTGATTACCGGGGAGTGGGGTGCCGGAGACAGCCCGACTCGGGCTCCCGGCGGCGTGGCTTCGGGGAGCCCGGCCGAAAGCCTGTGGGTCAGGCGCTGGATCAATCCTTGAGATACCGCTTGACCGTGGCCCGCAAGTCCTCCAGGTCCGAGGATTTGACCAGATATTCGTCCGAGGCCCAAGTGGCGAAGTCCTGTTTGTATTCCCCATAGGCCGTGCTCAGCACCACCGGCAGGTCCGGGCGCCTTTCCTTGATCTGGCGCAAGGCCTCGATGCCGTCCATCTCGGGCATCTTGATGTCCAGAATCACCAGGTCAAGGGGGACTTGGGCCACAATTTCCAGGGCTTCCCGGCCGTTGCTGGCCGTATAGACCTCGTAGCCTTCCTCTTTCAACTCTTCGCTGTACAGGAGGCGAATGGCCATCTCGTCATCGGCTACCAGGATTTTTTTCATCGCCTTCCTCCCGTGGAAACATTGAGCGCGCCAGCCGGCACTGCCCCCCGACCGGCATCCTTCACCAGACAATATTTTGCGATGGGCAGGGTTACGATGAAGGTGACGCCTCTGCCCAGTTCGTTTTTGACCTCGATCTGACCGTAGTGGCGGGAGACGATGCGCTGGGCAATGGACAGGCCCAAGCCGGTGCCGTAATCCTTGGTGGAAAAGAACGGATTGAAGATGTTATGCAGCACATCCAGGGGGATGCCGCCGCCGGTATCGCTCACCGCCGCCGCGGCATAGAGACCGTCTTCCTTTTCCACCGGATAGGTCTTGATGGTCAGGGTCCCGCCCTGGTGCATGGCCTGGCGGGCATTCTGAAACAGATTGTAAAACACCTGCTTGATCTGGCGGTCGTCGCAGTGCAGCCGGGGCAGGTGGGCCATCTCCTTTACCACTTTGATAGCATGGGCCTCCAAATCCCGCTGCACCAAAAGCAGGGTGTCCTCGATGAGGTCGGCCAGTTCGTGGTCTCCGAAATAGCTCAGATTTTCACCGGTGAAATCCAGAATCTCCCGCAGGAGCTTTTCCAGCCGTGACACCTCTTCCTGGATGACCTCCACATAACCCCGAAGCGGTGAGTCCTTTTCCACCAGTTTGCCGATACGGCGGGCGAAGCCTCCGATGGACACCAGCGGGTTGCGGATTTCATGGGCCATGCCGGAAGCCAGGCTGCTCAACGCCGCCAAGCGGTCCGACTCCAGCATACGCTCCCGAATGAGCATCAGTTCCCGGTTGTTGGCCTCGATGGTGGAGTAGAGGCGGGCGTTTTCCAGGACCAGGGCGGCCTGGGTGGTGAGCATCTGGAGCACGTGCAACGGTTCGGGCTCCAGGGGCCGGCCCGAGGCGTGGTTGTCCACCAGAATCACCCCGGTGGCCCGGTCTTTCACCACCAGGGGCGCGATGAAAAACTCCTGGGCGTCGAACTGGCCGGAGATGCGGGCAAAGGTGGCCGGCTCCCGCTGATGGATATGAAACGGCCGCATCTGAAGGACCGACAGGGCCAGCGAACCGCAGTCCGGCCGCAAGGGGATTTTCCATTCACTCACCGACAGCCCGTTGCCCAACGGCTGCAGGAGGGCGGTGGCCAGGGGGGGCACGGACTCTTGCTCAGCCCGCATGGCCCCTTTCACCCCCTGCAAAGTTTGGGAGGCCTCGTCCACCAAAAGAATCAGGGCCCGGTCGAAACCCAAACCTTGGGGATGGATAACCCCCTGCAAGAGAATTTCCAGGAGGCGGTCCGACTGGACGGTGGTGAGCAGGGCCCGGGAAAGCTCCTGCAAGGCGGTGAGGTTATGCACCATCCGCTCATTGCGCTCAGCCAGCGACTCCACCTGCTGGTAGGTGAGGGCATTCTCCAGGGTATTGACGATGAGGCCTGCCATGGTGAACAGCAGTTGGCGGTTCTCCGAGTCGAAGGGCTGATACTCCCCGTTGGGGGTGATCTTGTCAAAGACGCACAAGGACCCATCCAGTGGGCTTTTGAAGGTAAGGGGCACGATGAGATAGAAATGGAGGCGGCCTTCGGCATCGCTGGTTTGCCCTTGTAAGTAAGGAAGCTCCAGTGAGGAGGCCTGACCTTCGGGGGCGACCCGGGGAAGAATGGGACAGACCTGGGTGGGCGGCACCCGGCCGTACTGGGAAGATACCTTGGTCTCCCCGGTGGCCCGGTCAATGATGTGCAGCGCCGCCCCCCTGGCGGTGATGACCTTGGCAGTGGTGGACACCACCCGCTCCAGGAGTTCGTCCAGGTCCATCGTGGAGCTTAAGGCCTTGCCCACTTCAAAGAGCACCGAGAGTTCGGCGATGCGCTTTTTGGAATCCTCCTGGAGGAGCGCCTGGCGAACCGTGCTGGCCAGCATCAGGGTGACCAAGTGGACGGTCTGGCGCTCGGCAGCGCTGAAGCTCCGCTCCTGGCGGCTGGCCAAGAGCAGCACCCCGTACAGGAAATTGTCGTCCGCCACCGGGAAGGCAGCCAGGGTCTCATAATCCGGCAGCAGCTTCTCCACCCCGGCGTTGGCCGCCACCACCCCTTCCTGCTCCCGCAAGGCCACGGTCAGCTTGCGGGAAATGGCGGTTTTGCCCACCACCCCCTGACCCAGGCGGAATTCCAGGCGGCCGGCAGGAGGCACCGGTCCCTGGCTGCTCACCTGCAGCGTCAGGACCTCCTTGCTCTTGTCCAGGCTGAAATAAAGGCTTAGGTCAACCTTGAGATGACGGGCCAGGAGGCGGACCAGGTTGCCCAGGCGCTCCCCGAAACTGATGGTGGAAGTGATGACTTCCACCATCTGGCTGAGCAAAGCGGTGCGATCCGCAGCCATATCGCCTCAACCACCCAGTGCCGCCCGGCGCTTTTCCTGGGCCAGTTGATACAACCGCTCGTATTGGGGGGCCACCTGGTCCCAGGAAAAGTCCAAAGCCATGTTGCGGCGCATCAGCTTCTGCCAGGCTGGCTGTTCGGCATAAAGCGCCAAGGCCTGATGGATGGCCGCCAGAAAGGCCGCCGGCGTATAATCGGTAAACTTGAACCCGTTGCCTTCCCCGGTTTCGGGTTGGTAGGCCCGAATGGTCTCGTCCAGACCGCCGGTGGCTCGGACCACCGGGATGGTGCCGTACCTGAGGCAATAGAGCTGGTCCAGGCCGCAGGGTTCATAGCGGGAAGGCATGAGGAAGATGTCGGATCCCGCGATGATCTGGTGGGCCAGGGCTTCGCTGAATTCCAGGGCCAGGCCCATGTGGTCCGGGTAACGCAGGGCGTACTCCTCCAGGAGATAGTGGTGGCGCTCCTCACCGGTCCCCTGGAGCACCAACCCCACCCCCAGCCCCATGAGCTCGTCCAGAATGGCCTCCAGCAAATCTATGCCTTTGCGCTCGAAGAGCCGGGTGGTCATACCCAGAAGCGGCACCTGGAGTGCCAGATTCAGGCCGAAATGCCCCAGCAGGTCCGCTTTGCAGCGCCTCTTGCCGGAGAGATCGTCGGCGCTGTAGGGGGCCGCCAGGTGCGGGTCCCTGGCCGGGTCCCACCGCTGGTAATCCACCCCCACCAAGATGCCGAACAGGTCCTGCGCCCGCTCCTGGAACACCCCCTCCAGGCCGAACCCCTGCTCCGGGGTCAGTATCTCTTCTCGGTATTTGGTGCTCACCGTGCTGATGACATCGGCAAATACCAGGCCGCCTTTCATGAGATTGAGGCGGCCGAAGAATTCCAGGGCCTTGGGGGAGAGCAGCTCCCAGCCCAAGCCGGTGAGAGGGAGATCGAAGGAGGAAAAGATCCCCTGGTAGCCCACATTATGCACGGTATAGACCACCGGCAGGCTTTGCAACCGCGGCCGTTCGTGGTACAGGGTGCGCAGGTACACCGGCACCAGGCCGCTCTGCCACTCGTGGCAATGGCAGACGTCCAGATGCAGGTCCAAGGCCTCCATCAGCTCCACCACCGCCCGGCTGAAAAAGATGAAGCGCTCGGCATTGTCCTCGAAATCACCATAGGCCGTGCCGTAGAGACCTTCCCGGTTGAAGAGCGCCTCCTGACCCACGAAGTAAAAGTTCAACTTCGGGCATAGCTCGGCTTCGTAGATTTCCGCCGGCAGCGTCTTGAAGGAGAGGGGAATGGGCAGGGTTTTGCCGGTGGAGGTCAGGGGGAAGCCGGCTTCCCGCACTTGGCGGTACAGGGGAAGCACCACCTTGAGTTCGTGTCCCAGTTTAACCAGGGACTGCGCCAGGGCCGAGATGACTTCCGCCAGACCACCGCTGCGGGCGAAGGGATTGGCCTCCGGGGTTACCATCAGGATGCGCATGACTGCTGTCCTTTGGGGCTTACAGCTCCACTTCCCTGAGATAGGTGGCCGCGTCCTCCGGGGGGGTGGGGTTGATGAAGAAACCGGAACCCCATTCAAACCCGGCCATCAGGGTCAGCTTGGGCATAATTTCGAAGTGCCAATGATAATAGGGGATATCCGGTTCCCGCACCGGCGCGGTGTGCAGGATGAAGTTGTACGGCGCCCGACTCAAGGATTTGTTCAGCCGCTTTAAGGTCTCCGCAAAGATCTCGGCCAGGAGTTTCACCGATTCTTCCCGCAAGTCCACATAGGAGGAGTGGTGCGACTTGGGCAAAATCCAGACCTCGAAGGGGGCCCGGGGGGCGAAGGGGCAGAGGGCGACGAACTCTTCGTTTTCCAGCACCACCCGCACCCGCTGCTGGAGTTCCTGGCGAATCATGTCGCAGAAGACGCAGCGTTCCTTCCAGTTATAATAAAATCTGCTGCCGTTCAGCTCCTCCATCACCAGCTCCGGCACAATGGGGAGGCTGATGAGCTGGCTGTGACTGTGTTCCAGGGAGGCCCCGGCAGCCCGTCCCTGGTTTTTGAAGACCAAGACATAGCGCATCCGCGGGTCCTCCGCCAAGCGGCGGATGCGCTCCTGGTAAGCATTGAGCACCAGCACAAAATGCTCCACCGGCAGGGTGGCCAGGTTCAGGCTATGGTCGGGACTCTCGATAATGACCTCATGGGTCCCGATGCCGTTCATCTTGTCGAACATGCCTTCGCCCTGACGATCAGGCTCCCCTTTCAGCACCAGAGCCGGAAACTTGTTGTTCACCACCCGAAGCTGCCATCCCGGAGTGTTGGGCGGAGTGTCCGGCAGGCGAAAGGCGAAGATCTCCGGCGGGGTGGTATGCTCGTTGCCCGGGCAAAAGGGACAAAACCCCCCCTTGACCACTTCCTCCTCCACCACAAAGTCATGAGGGCGCTTGCCCCGCTCCGTGGCGATGATCACCCACCGGCCGATGATGGGATCTTTGCGCAGTTCCGGCATAAAACCGCCTCACTCAGGGTGCGGGTTGAAGAAACGGTGGCGGCCTGTCCTTAAGGCCATCCGTTCCCCAGTATACTTGCCCCAGGAAAATATGCAAGCCGCCAAGCCGGTTACCAAGGGACGAGAGCGCCCCCGCGCTCGCACGTCTCCCTGGCTGTCAGCCGCCCCCGCGTCAGCGGCGAAACAGGTACAGGACCACGGTCAGGATGATGCTGAGTAGAATGCAGGTTCCCAGAGGGAAATACACGGTGAAGTTTTCCCGGCGCCACACCAGATCCCCCGGAAGCCTCCCCCACCAGGGGATTTTGGGAGTCAGCCACACGAGGACCCCGACAATGACCAGGACCACGCCGGCGATAATCAGGAAACGGCCCATCTCCGCCATGTTCTGCATTCTCCTCGGGGAATACGGCCGATCAGCCGAATTCCCTTCATCATTATATCCTTTCTCTCCCGGCAACCAACCTCCCTGGGAGATTTTCCCGGCTCGGCGCCGTTTCCCCGCCGCCACCACCGCAAGAGGCGCTTCTGGGTTGTCAGCGGGGAAATAGTTGTTTATATTTTAACATGTTGCCCACATGGCAAAGTGCCAGCCGGCAGCACGTTCAGGCTTTCACCCGCCGGGATGCGGGGCCTTGCTGGCTGGGTGCCGCCTTGGTTCAGGTTCCCTGCCGTTCGGGAGCCTTGGTTCATGCCTTAAGGCAGCCCCAAGGGGGCAGGAGCAGGTCGGGGGACGGAGGGCCGTCAGTCCGCCCTTACTGGCGACTGCCTTGGTGGGCTTCACTTTCTTGGGATTCAGCATGATTATTTTTCCGGCCATCGACATTAAAAACGGCAAGTGCGTCCGGCTCAAACAGGGGAAGATTGACCAGGAAACCATTTACGGCGACGATCCGGCGGCCATGGGGGTCAAGTGGCAAACGGCCGGGGCTGCCTGGCTGCATGTAGTGGATCTGGACGGGGCCTTCAGCTCCCGGCCTCAAAACCTGGAGGCCATTGGGCGGCTGCGTCGGGCCGTCACCATCCCTATGCAGTTGGGGGGCGGCATCCGCACCCTGGATACGCTCCGGGCCTATATCGATCTGGGGGTGGACCGTCTGATCCTGGGGACGGCGGTGCTGAAAGCTCCAGACTTCGTCGCCCAGGCCCTCACCGCCTTTCCCGGACGGGTGGCCATCGGCCTGGACGCCCGGGACGGCAAGTTGGCGGTGGAAGGCTGGACCGAGACCACGGCCCGGCTGGCGGTGGACGTGGCCCGGGAACTGGTGCCCCTCAAGCCCGCCGCCCTGATCTATACCGACATCTTCCGGGACGGGGTAAAAACCGGGGTCAACCTTGAGGCCACCCGCCTGCTGGCCGAGGCGGTGGACACCCCGGTCATCGCCTCCGGCGGCGTGAGCTCCCTGGCCGATATCCAGGGCCTCAAGGAGCTGGAGCCCGTGGGGGTCATCGGCGTGATAACCGGCCGAGCCCTGTACGACGGTCTCATCGATCTGGCTGAGGCCCTCCGTTTGGCGGCCGCCTGAGGGCGCCGGCGGAGGCCCCGAAGCCTTTAGCGGCTGGCTCTCCCGTCCTGCCCCGAAATCCCCTCCCCGCTTCCTGACCGAGGACAGATGAGGAGGCCGGAGAGGGGGAAGGGCCGGCGGCCTCCAGCCCCTGGCGTCAAACCCATTTCACATGACTGAAAACGCCTATCTCAGCCGCGTCCAGCGCCCCACCCGCTATCTGGGGCGGGAAATCAACGCCGTGTTCAAAGACCCTGGGGACGTGGCTTTCCGGGTGGCCCTCCTCTTTCCCGACCTCTACGAAGTGGGCATGTCTCACCTGGGGCTGGGGATGCTCTACGATATCCTCAACGCCCGGCCCGATTATTGGTGCGAGCGGGCCTACGCCCCGGCCCCGGACCTGGAGGCGGAGCTGCGCCGCCGGGGGGAACCCTTGGGTTCGCTGGAGTCCGGCCTGCCGCTGAAGGATTTTCCCCTGGTGGGGGTGAGCCTGCAATATGAGCTGAGCTACACGAATCTTTTGGCCATGCTTGACCTAGGGGGCATTTCGCTCCTGGCTGCACACCGGGGTCCCCAGGAGGCCGTGGTGGTGGGGGGCGGCCCGGCTGCCTTCAACCCCGAACCCGTAGCCCCGTTTTTCGACGCCCTGGTCATCGGCGACGGCGAGGACGCCATCCTGGAAGTGGCCGAAACGGTGCAGGCCTGGCGGGCCGCGGGCGGCAGCCGGCGGGAACTCTGGCAGGCGCTGGAGGCCATCGAGGGCGTCTACGTGCCGGCCTTCTTCGAGCCAGCCTGGGATCAAGACGGCCACCTGCGGGAGGTGCTTCCCCGGGGGCGTCGCCGCTTGGTGAAGAAGCGCCTGGTGCGCGACCTGAACCGGGTTTCCCTCTCCCCCCGGGTGCTGGTGCCCTCCTGTCAGATCGTGCACGACCGCCTCAGCGTGGAGATCGTCCGGGGGTGCAGCCGGGGGTGCCGCTACTGCCAGGCCGGCATCATCTACCGGCCGGTGCGGGAACGGCACCCTGAGGCGGTCAGGGCCTGGGTGGAGGCGGCCTTGGCGGCCACCGGCTTCGAAGAGGTGTCGCTTTTGGCCCTGAGCCCCGGCGACTATGCCGCCCTGCCCTGGCTGATGGCCCGGCTCATGGATCACCTGGCCGCGCAGAAGGTGTCCCTGTCCCTCCCTTCCCTCAGGGCCGACACCCTGGCCCCGGAGTTGATGAACCAGATTCAGCGGGTCCGGCGCACCGGCCTGACCATTGCCCCTGAAGCCGGCAGCGAACGGCTGCGGCGGGCCATCAACAAGAATCTCTCAGAGGAGCGCATCCTGGCCGCGGCCCAAGAGGCCTTCCAAGCCGGCTGGCGCCTCTTGAAGCTCTATTTTATGGTGGGCCTGCCCACGGAAACCCTGGAAGATCGGGACAGCATCGGCAGCCTGGTGCAACGCCTCCTGCACGCGGCCCCGGGTGGCAGCCGCCCTCAGCTCAATGTCAGCCTCTCCACTTTCATCCCCAAGCCGCACACACCTTTTCAATGGGAGCGCCAGGTGGGCCTGGAGGAGAGCCGCCGCCTCCTGGGGGAGGTGAAAGACCGCCTGCGGCAGCGCCAAGTCCGGGTTAAATGGAACTCCGCGGCCCAAAGCTGGCTGGAGGGGGTCTTCTCCCGGGGTGACCGGCGGCTGGCGGCGGTATTGCTGGCCGCGTATCGCCAGGGGTGCCGCCTGGATGCCTGGAGCGAGCACCTGAGGCTGGCCCCCTGGCTGGAGGCCTTTCGGGAGGCCGGGGTGGATCCTGAGGTCTACCTGCGGGAGCGGAGCCTTGAGGAGACGCTGCCCTGGCAGCACCTGGCCAGCGGGGTGAGCCCGTCCTTTCTGGTGGCAGAGCGGGCGCGGGCCTTCGAGGGAATATCTACGGCGGACTGTCGTTTCCAAGGCTGCCAGGATTGCGGCGCCTGCCAGGACCCGGTGCATGACCCGCTGCACTTCGAGGCACCACCGATGCCCGGCCCGGCTCCCAGGTCCGGCCAAGCCCCCCAGGCGGCGCCTCCGCCTTTCATCTATCGTCTGGAGTATGCCAAGGTGGAGGACGCCCGCTGGCTCAGTCACCTGGAGCTGATCTCGGCCGTGTACCGGGCCCTGCGGCGGGCGGCCCTGCCGGTGGCCTTCAGCGCCGGTTTTCATCCTTTGCCAAGGGTGGCGTTCCATGGAGCCCTGCCGGTGGGGGTGGAAAGCCTGTGCGAGTCCCTGGACGTGAGCCTGACCCGGCCGGTCCCGCCGCCGGAGCTGATCAGCCGGTTGAATGCGGCGTTGCCGCCGGGGGTGCGCCTCCTTAATGCTTACCCCCCGGCACCGGGACGCAAGGCTCCCCGGGTAGCCGCCGCGGTTTACCACGTGGAAGCTCCTGATCCACAATTTACCCCTGCGGCCGCGGCGGCTTTCACCTGTCGGGAAGAAGTCTGGTACACTCGACGTCGGCCCACCGAGGTCCGGGAAGTGAATGTGCGCCCGCTGGTGGCCTCCCTGGAGGTCTTGGACGACCGCCACCTGGTCCTGGAAGTTCGGCTGCCGGCCAAGGACAATCTCAAAATCACCGAAGTGCTCGCCGCAATCTTCGGGATGCCGACAGACCGGGCCGCGGACCTGCGCATCCTCAAAACCCGAGTGCGCTTGGAAGAGGCCCAGTCCCTTTTTACCCTGAATAATCCCCCGGAAAGCACCCTCCGGTCAGGAATCCCTCCGGCGGCCGGGGTCTGGCTGAAAGACTGAGGCGCCCGGGGCGCACTGGCCAACGTGGTTATGAGCACCCAACTCATCATCAGCAAAGCCGCATGCGATACCCGGGCCGCTCTGGTGGAAGACGGTCGTCTGGCGGAGTTCTTTTTACAGCGACACGCCGACCAGGACCCCACCGGGAACATCTACAAGGGACGGGTGCTGAAAGTCCTACCGGGCATTGCTGCGGCTTTCGTGGATATCGGCCTGGAGCGGCCTGCCTACCTTTATGTGGAGGAAGTCTCCGATACCTGGGATGAGCTCTACAGCCTGTGGCTGAAAAACGAAACCCCGGAGGGGAGCCAGCCGGGAGGCCGGGAGCACTCTCCGCCTTCCATTGCCGATCTTTTGCTACCCGGCCAGGAGGTGCTGGTGCAGGTGCACCGCCCCCCCCAGGGCGGCAAGGGGGCCCGCCTCACCACCCATGTCACCCTGGCGGGCCATTATCTGGTCTATACCCCCACCCTTGCCACCCTGGGGGTCTCCAAACGGGTGGCGGACGAGGCTGAGCGGGAGCGTCTCAAGACCCTGCTGACCGAGCTCAAGCCGGAGCGCGGGGGCCTTATCGCCCGCACCGCCAGCCAGACCCAAAACCGTGACAGCCTGGCCCGGGAGCGGGACGCCCTGCTCGCCGTGTGGCAGAAGGTCCTGCATAAGAGCGAGACGAGCCATGCGCCCGCCCTCCTGCACCAGGAACTGGATTTCCCCCTGCGCCTGGTGCGGGACCTGTTCGGCCCCAATACGAATCTGGTGGCGGTGGATGATCCCGACCTCTGCCAGGCGGTGCAAAACTTTTTGGCGGGCCTCCACCCCTGGCTGAAGGCCCGGGTGGAGTGCTACTCCGGGACCGAGTCCATCTTCTCCCACTACGGGCTGGACGTGGACTGGCGACGTTTACTCGCTCCCCAGGTCTGGCTGAAGAGCGGTGGCTACCTGGTCATTGACACCACAGAAGCCCTCACCGCCATTGATGTCAATACCGGCCGCTTCACCGGCAAGAACCACCTGGAGGAGACCGTCCTCAAGACCAACCTGGAGGCGGCCCGGGAGGCGGCCAGACAGGTGCGGCTGCGCAATCTGGGAGGCCTCATCGTCATCGATTTCATCGACATGGAAAAAGCCGCTCACCGGGATCTGGTGTTTGACGCCATGGTGGAGGAGCTTAAAAAAGACCGGGCCAAGACCACGGCCCTCCCCATCTCCTCGTTGGGCCTGATGGAGATGACCCGCCAACGCCTGCGGGACAGTCTGGTGCAGCTCACTGCCAACGTCTGTCCCTGTTGCCAGGGGCTGGGCGTAACCCTTTCGCCGCTGGTCCTGGCCCACGACATCCTCCGGCAACTGACCGCGGACGCCCGGGAATTTTCCGGATGTCGCTTCACCATTCAGACCCACCCGGAAGTGGCGTCCTGCCTCCGGGCGGAAGGGCAGGAGGTCATCACCCGCCTCCATGACGCCTTTCAGGCGGAGGTGCAGATCCTGGAAGAAGAGGGCCTCCCCCGGGGGCACTACCAGCTTACCCGGGACTGGCGGGGGCTGAAGGACAGATAGTTGGGACGGAGGGCTGGGAGAGCGGCAGGTTGCGCCCCCTGGCCCCCGCCCCTGATACGCAACCCAAGGCGGACCCATGGCACTGGCACCCATTATTCTCGGCACCGCCGGGCACATCGACCACGGCAAGAGTTCCCTCATCCGGGCCCTGACCGGCATCGACCCGGACCGGCTCAAGGAGGAAAAGCTCCGGGGCATCACCATCGAGCTGGGGTTTGCCTACCTCACCCTCCCCACCGGCCAGCTCCTGGGAATCGTGGACGTGCCGGGGCACGAACGCTTCGTGCGGCACATGGTGGCCGGCGCCACCGGCATGGACTTGGTGGCCCTGGTCATCGCCGCGGACGAAGGAGTTATGCCCCAAACCCGGGAACATCTGGAGATCTGCCAACTTCTTCAGGTCAAAAAGGGCCTGGTGGTCCTTACCAAGACCGACTTGGTGGAGCCTGACTGGTTGGAGCTGGTGGAAGAGGAGGTTAAGGAAGCCCTGGAAGGCACCTTCCTTAAGGGAGCCCCCGTGGTGCGTTTTTCCGCGGTAACCGGAGAAGGCCAGGACCACTTGTTGGCCATCCTGTCCGAACTGGCCGCCCAGGTCCCTCCCAAGCCGGCCGGCGGTATTTTTCGCCTTCCCATTGACCGAGTCTTTACCATCAAGGGGTTCGGCACGGTGGTCACCGGCTCGGCCATCTCCGGCCGTCTGCGCCTGGGGGATACCGTGGCCATCTATCCTCCGGGGTTCAAAGCCAAGGTCCGGAGCCTGCAGACCCATGGCACCGCGGTGGAGGAGATCCAGGCCGGCAGCCGCACCGCCATCAACCTGCAAGGCCTGGAAAAGGAGCAGGTGGAACGGGGCATGGTGGTGGCCACTCCGGGGTCCCTCATCCCCAGCCGGCGGTTGGACGCCTTGGTAGAAGTTCTGGCCAGCGCCCCCCGGCCCCTGAAGCACCGGGCGGCAGTCCGCCTCCACACCGGCACCAGCGAGACCCTGGCCGTGGCCCTGCTGTTGGATGCCGATGAGCTGCCCCCCGGTGGATCGGGCTACGTCCAGTTTATCCTGCGGGATCAGGTGGCTCTGAAGCCCAAAGACCGCTACGTCATCCGCAATCTCTCCCCGGCCGTCACCTGGGGCGGCGGCGTGATTTTGCACGTCAACCCGCCCCGGCACAAACGCTTCCAGCAGAAGGTGATCACCGGCTTGGAGCTTCTGGAAAAGGGCGAGGCGGCCGCCCAGGTGGCCCACTACCTGGAAGAGTCTGGCCCCGCGGGCCGGGCCGCCCCCGAGCTGGCAGCCCTGATGCCCTATGATGTGCCGTTTCTGCAAAAAGAGCTGGCCGATCTGGCACGGGAGGGGACAATCCTCCAGTACGACCCGGAGAACGAACGTTTTCTGCTCACCGCCACCGCCGCCGTCCTGGAGTCCAGCATCCTGGAATTGCTTTCGGCCTACCACGCCAAGCACCCCTTAAAGCCCGGGCTTTCCAAGGAGGAGTTGCGCACCCAATTGCCGGCGGCGGTGGAGGTCCGGCTGTTCAATTTTCTCCTGGGGCGCCTTGCCAAAGCGGAAAAAATTGCGGTGGAGCGGGACATGGTGCGCCTGAGCGGCCACAAGGTGATCCTGGCCGGCGATCAGGAGGAGCTCAGCCGCCGCCTGGAGGCCATGTATCAGAAAGGCAACCTCACGCCGCCTACCCTCAAGGAGGTGGAGGCCGCCCTGAAGATCCCCCTGGCCCGGATTCAGCCCCTCCTCAAGGTCCTGGTGAACGACGGTCGGCTGGTGAAAATCAAGGAAGACCTCTACTTCCACCAGGAGGCCATCCGCCGCCTCAAGGCGCAGCTCGTTGATTTCCTCAAGCAAAATAGAGAGATCACCGTCATCCAGTTCAAGGACCTGACCCAGACCTCCCGGAAGTTCACCATTCCGCTGCTGGAATACTTGGACACGACGCGCTTCACCGTGCGGGTGGGGGAGGCGAGGCGGCTGAGGGAGGGGGTTTGAATGAACGCGGGAATGGGGGGAAGGGTCGGAGATCCTTACCTCCCTTATCGCCCCCATCCCTCATCCCTTAATGAATGGCAACCGGCCCTGCCACCCAGGCGTTGAACGGGCGGTAAGCCGGCGTTCCCCTGCAACCTGGGGGGGCGGGGGACCCAGGCTCCTCCGGCCCCCCTCGACACTTCTGGCTACTGCCTCCCGCTGACTGACACGTTGCGATGCCCCTGCCAGGGTCCCGCCGGGGCCGCTTCGGGGTAAGCTTGCTGCTCCGCCACGGGGATGGTGTAGTAGCGTTGGGCCTCGGCCAGTCCCGCCTCCAAATTGCGGATGCGGTCGGCGTCGCTGGGGTGGGTGGAGGCAAAGGCCGGCATCCGGGCCCGGTCGCCCTTGGCCGTGGCGAAGCGCCGCCAGAAATCCACCCCCAGGCCCGGGTCGTAGCCGGCCTTGGCCATGAGGATCAGGCCGATGCGGTCCGCCTCGTACTCCTGCTTGCGGCTGTAGGGCAACAGCAGGCCCATCTGGGTTCCCAGGCCGTAGCCCATCATGGCCAGCTGGCCGGCGGCCGGATGGGCCCCCATCCCCGCCATGGCGATATTCAGGCCGGTGCCGCCCATTTGGGCCAGCATGTTCTGGCTGAGGCGCTCCCCGGCATGACGGGCCAGGACGTGGGCCGCCTCGTGGCTCATCACCGTGGCCAGGTCGGCGTCGCTCTTGAGGTAGCGGAAGAGCCCGGCAAAGACCCCCACCTTCCCCCCGGGCAGGCAGAAGGCGTTGGGGGTGGGGTCGTCGATGACCACGAATTCCCAGCGGAAGTCCGGCCGGTCCGCCACCCGAGCGATCTGGCGGCCCACCCGCTGCACCGCCTCGTTCATCTGCGGGTCCGGGGACGGCCGGGAACGGTATTTCAGCTGTTCAAAAGCCTGATAGCCCAGGCGCAACTCCTGGTCCTGGGACACCATGAGGAGCTGGGACCTGCCGGTATAGGGGACGGTGCCGCAACCCGTCAACAGCAGGCCGACCAGGGTGAGAGTCAAGCCCAAGGGCGCAATCCTGGCATACACGGCGCCTCTCCTTGTCCGGCGGATGCTTGGCAAACCGGTTGTATTAGGTTAGATTGCCGGCCAGGCATTTTATAAAGTCGCCGCCAATTTTTTTTCAGAGAAGACTGGCACCCATGAGATTCTCGGCGGCTGGCCGGACTTCCCTGGCCCCATCTGCAATCCTCAGGACTCCATGGCGGAAAAGAAAGGGGGGCGGCCGGATGGCAAAAGAAAACGCCCGGGACTACGTGGCGGTGATCGGCGCCGGTGAGGCAGGTCCTGATCTGTTACGTCTGGCCAGGGAGGTGGGCCGCCTGCTGGCCCAATCGGGGGCGGTCCTGGTGTGCGGCGGCCTGGGCGGCGTCATGGCTGCGGCTGCCGAGGGCGCCGCCGCGGCTGGCGGGGTAGTCATCGGCATTCTCCCCGGCCCGAACCGAACCGGCGCCAACCCTCATCTCACCTATGCCATCCCCACCAACCTGGGCCACGCCCGGAATGTGGTCATCGCCCACACCGCGGACGCTCTCATTGCAGTGGGCGGCGGCTATGGCACCATCTCCGAGGCGGCCATTGCCCTGAAGCTGGGGAAACCCGTGGTGGGGCTGGCAGCGGAGTGGAGCCTTCCCGGCCTGCTCATCGCCGGGGACCCCCCGGAGGCCGTTATGCTGGCCACCAGAAGTACCAGGTCCCCAGGCCTTTGACTGGACACCATTGGGCCGCGCCGTCCTGCCCGGGAAAAAGGCAAGCCGGCCAAGGCGGGTAATGCCCTTGACCGGCTGATGTGCCGGTGGCAGCGCCTGCGGGCCGACGCCCAAAACGGCAGTTCCACCCATTGGTAAGGCGATTATACCTCCAGCCAGGAATCCGAGAACAGCACCTGGCCCATGATCACCCGGGCGGTCTTGGCGTAGTTCTGCAGGTCCTTGGAAAGGGAGCCGATGTCCACGGATTTCCCGTCCATGATGTCATAGACCACTTTCACGGCCTCGGGCTTCTTGCCGTCCACCACATCCCGGAGCTCGTCGTCGTACGCGTCCACGATGGCGGATACCATGCCGTATCGCTGCAGCATGATGACGTAAGTCCGGTTGATGATGGGCCTGAGGTGGTCGGGCACGCCGTTTGAGGAGTTGGACAACCCGCAGGTGGACTTGGCGCCCGGAGCCATGTCCTGCAACATCTTCATGTATTCCAGGGCGCTGATGAGTTGGGGTTGCTGGATATTCAGCGGCGCGATAATAGGATCGAACCAGATGCGCTCGTTTTCAATACCGTGGGCGTCGGCATTGGCCAGGATCTCGGCGGTGAGCATGCCGCGCTCGTGCTCATCCCGGGGCATGCCTTCCGGCCCCCACAGCAGGCCGATCATGTCGGCGTCATATTTTTTCACCAGGGGCATCATGTTGTCCATGCGCTCCTGGCGAGCCATGATGGAGTTGATGAGGGCCCGGCCTTTATGCACCTTGAGCCCCGCCTCCATGGCGGCGATGTTGGAGGTATCCAGGGCCAGTGGAATGTTGGGCACCACTTCCTGGATGATCTTGACGATCCATTCCATCAATTCTTCGCCGCCTTTGCGGGCCGGGCCGATGTTGACGTCGATGAAATCAACTCCCCGTTCCGCCTCCTCCAGGGCCACTTTTTGCAGCGGCTTGGGGTCCCGGTCCTTCATGGCCTGACCGTAGATTTTGGTCACCACATTCAGGTTTTCGCCGATGCGGTAGAATTTGCTCATCGGTTGACCTCTCCTTGCAAGATGGCGCCAGGAGACTCACGGGGAGTCTCCCGGCGTTATGCCTGTTTCTCTGGCCCCCGTTATTGGGCTTTCAGGAAGGCCGGGATATGGGAAGCCTCCCGCGGACCGATGAGGATCTTCCAGTCGGGGAGTTCCTCTTCCAGGTCGCCGCTGATGGCCGCAGCGTAACCCGGGATGATGAGGGTGCGGGTCTTGGCCTTATCGGCGATGCCGCACTTCTTGACGAACATGCCCACCGCGTCCCCTACGAACTTGCCGGCGGCCCAGGCCGTCATGACCGACAGCCCTTCGGTATCCATAATCAACAGCCAGGTGGGCACCTTGCTGCCCTCAATCTCGCCCGAGACAATGAAGTAGGTCAAGGCGAAGTTGGTGGTGATGGCGATGGGCGAATTTTCGTCGGGGTTGTTCAAGGGGTAGATGCCCGGGGTGACGATCATGGGCTTCTGCGGGTCGGTATAAACGTTCAGCCGCTGCAGGAGGAGCGGGAAGACCCGGTGCGCTTCGAGACTGGACAGGACCACAATGCCGCCGTACTTGGAAATGAAAGTGGCGGCATAGAGGACTTCTTTCATGGGGTCGTCGGTCATCTCACAGGGCAAGGTCACCGTGGGGAAACCGAAAGGACGGAACTTGGGCCCCAGGGCCGCCCGCCGGAAGACGATCTGATCCTGGAAGGCCTGCTTGATGGTCCGCGCGCCGCCATCCAATACCAGGTCCTTAAGGCCCATGCCGGTAAGCTTGGTGGTGAGCTCAGCCAGGGCGTCGTAACCGTCGGCCTTGGCTACCAAGGGGAGGCCCAAGTCTTTGGCCAACGCCCCCATGGCGTCGGCATTGGCCGCGGTGGCCGCGTAGAGCAACGGCTTGCGGTCCTTCACCGCCTCGGCCGCGGCCTTCATGCCATCCACGTTGTCGCTCATAAGCATGATGGCGGCGTCGCTCTTATCCGCCACCTTTTTGGCCAGGGCTGCGAACTTGCCGGCGTCTCCCATATCCTTCACGGCGAACATTTCCGGCCGAAGCATCAAACCGACGCGCTCATACTGCATCTTGTTAAAGGCATCGATCTGAACATCCACGTCGGCATCGCTCATGGCGGTGGTGAGCAACCCGGCAATGAACGGAGGGTTGAAGAAGGTCTTTTCGTGGCGGAACATCACGGTTTCGCCGCCGATCACCTTTTCCCCTTCTTTCATGCCGATTTTCACCGGACGAATGGGCGGCGCCGACGCCTCGGCCAGTTTTTCTCTCACTTCCTCCGATACATACGGACAGGCAGACAACTCCGCCTTGCCGCTGGCCAGGGCCATTGCAAAGGCGAGGCAGGTAGGAAAGCCGCACTCTTTGCAATTGGTTTTGGGCAGCATTTTAAAGATTTCAATTCCGGTTAAAGCCATCGTCACTCTCCTTATCCATGGCTGGTGGCCCCCCCGGGTGGGCGCTCCCCCCCGAGGGGGCTGCTGCGACCAGGGCCGGGAGTGGCTCCCGGCCCTCTAGGATTAGCCAATAATCGGATCCATGCCCAAGGCCGGATGGTTTTTCTCCGTCAGGAAGGGCAGGATTTCGTCCTCGGTCACCCCCACGCTCTCATCGGCGATGCGATCGATGAGGTCAGGAATCCCCAACTCCTCGCCCCGCTTGATGAGGCGCTCCCGGATCTCCTCCTTGAGGATTTTGGGCATCCACACCAGGCGCAGCAGGCCACCGTCCCCGGCGATGAATTTCCGCTGGGTGATGTTGTACTTGCTGTGGCCCACGAAGCCCGGGGTCACCTGGCCGCCGCCGATAACGCCCGCCAGGGTGGTGAACTTCATCCCAGCCGGAGTCTCACCGGTATAGTCCCGGTTGACGGTCATGATACCGTTGCACATGGGCAGGACGGCGGAGATGCACTCGCAACAGCCGCAGGTGGTCATGGGGTCATAGACCAGGCTGTAGAAGTTGTACTGGGACACGGCCTGCCGGGAGGCCTTGAACACGAATTCGTTGACTCCCTGCCACTGGCCCAGCTTGGGATCCAGGGTTTCGCCCTTCTGGATGGGCTGGTTGGGACCGGTGGGGTTGATCTCGTAGGAGGCCTTGCAGTCCATCCAGTTGTAGGCGCCGCATAGGCCGGTGCGCTCCGGGCTGATGACGCACACATGGTTGGGGGCGAAGGACTGGCACAGCGTGCAGGAGTAGTAGGTTTCGGTGGTTTCGTCGGTCATGCCTTCCACCCGGGCGTCCCGCTCTTTATAAACCTTGCGGGCCTCGGCGGTGATTGCGTCCACCTTGTCCTTTTCGGTGTAGAGCTTCACCTGACACTTGTCGAAGATGGCCCCAAAGTCCTGGTGGAACTTGGCGTGCAGGATGGTGCCGATGTGCTTCAGGGTGAACCCTTTCTCCACCGCCTGCTTGCCGATGCGGTACCAGGCGATGTCCCGCTGCCCGATGTGCATGATGCCCTGGGCGTAGTTCACCAGGTGGTGAATCTGCCGCTCCAGGATGGGTTCGAAGTCGGGCTGGAAGTTGCGGCCAGCCACTTCCACCACCACGGCCAGGGGCAGGCGCATGGGTATTTTGTCCTGGGGCAGGTCGGGAAGATCCGGGCCGATGACCTCGATCTTGCCGTCTTCCACCTCTTCCATGCGCTTGCTGGTGACCAGCTCCACCGCCTGGGTCTTGCCGCCGCCGCACTCGGCGTACAGGTCATCCTTGCGCACCCGCTCGCCCTCGAAGGCGGCGCCGAAGTTCACCGGGATGTCAATATGGGTCACCTGGACCTTCAGGCCCCGCACCTCGATGGACTTCTGGCTGATTTCCGACATGGGCACGTTGGAGACCACGTGCTCATAGGTGCAGATACCGGTGGGCAGCACCTGGGGGATGTCCTGGTTGGTAATGGTGGGGAAGCCCCAGTTGATGGCGCCGGCGGCGTTGGCGTACCATTCGTCCGAAATGGTGGACAACGCGTTGACGAAGGCGAAGATGCGGTCCTTGTTGTAAAGCAGCATCTTCAGAGCGGCCCCGGGTTTAACGCCACCGAAGGCCATGGCGGCCCGGTTGGCGAAGCCCAAGGCAAAGACCGCGGCAGAGATGTCCGGCCCGAAGGGCACGATGCGGGTGGGCCAGCCGATCTGCACGCCGCCTTCCAGGAGCTGCTCGGCTACCGAGGTCTTGCCCTCGATGTCCCGGGCTGCCAGGAAGATGTAAAGGTTCTTCTTCTGGTAATCGGTCACCAGGTCCACGGCTTCCTGGACCGAAGGGGCGGAGCCCACGATGGCCGCAAAACCCGGGGCCGAGCCGTCCACGAACTCGATGCCCCGTTTCCGAAAGATGGTGTCCTCCGCCGCACCCAACCAGAACTTGGTGGCGCCTTTATCATAGACCTCCTCACCGCCGACGTAATAGTCCGGGTCAGTGACGTAGCGGACGGCCTCAAAGATCTCTTCGGCCATGAGGGTGGCCAGACCGGCGTCCAGGCCGGGGCCCAGGTAGGGCAAGTGATGTTTCTCCGCGGGAATGGGCGGCAACAAGGCTTTGCAGCGCTCCATTACCGGGATGGCGTCCTTGATTTTCTCGATCTTGACCCCCATCAGGGAGTAAATGATGGGCAGGTAGTAAGCGGTGTTGGGGAAGCCGATCTCCTGGTTCTCCCCGTACTTGTCCCGGGCCTGGTTGAGGGCCTCGGCGCATTTGTTGACAATTTTATGGGCTCCGCGAATGGCTGCGGAGATGATGATTTTCGACACGGTGTCATCCTCCTTCCTTTTTCGTAAAGGAAATTATGGTGAGGGAGCCGCCCCCTTCATGGCGGGCGGACTCCCTGGGCTCCCTTAATGTTCGGCGGCGGCGGCTTCGGCTTCCAGCTTGCGGCGCATCT
>CAYZOP010000003.1:0-380955 GCA_964480485.1 uncultured Desulfobacterales bacterium
ACAAGGACGGCTACATCTTCTTCCAGGCCCGGGAAGACGACATGATCAAGTCTTCGGGCTTCCGCCTGGCTCCCCAGGAAATCGAGGACGCCATCATGCGGCACCCGGCGGTGCGGGATGACGCGGTGGTGGGCATCCCCGACGAAATCCTGGGCCAGAAGGTGGTGGCCATGGTGGAGCTGGAACCCGGCCACTCCCCCTCCCAGGAACTGGCCAACGACATCATCAAGTCCACCATGGACCTCTTGGCCACCTACAAGCTGCCCCGGGAGGTGGTCTTCCTGCCCTCCATCCCCCGGACCCCCACCGGCAAGATCATCAAGAAAGACCTGCGGAAGAACTATCCCGAATACACCGTCAAGTTCGTGCCGAAAATCAAGTAGGCCGTAACCACCTTATCTCCGGGGGCGGCTTGCCGCCCCCGAGTCGCGTCTTGGGGATGCAGAGTCGCTGGGGGGAGGGCAGAGGAAACCCGGCTCCCCCTGCCCCCCCTCAACCAGAGCCCTGACATGTTCCCTTTTTCTTTTGACTTTGCCGGGCGCATTGTTTACAACTTTACGCGGTTGAAAAGGAGGATGGCAGTTGCCGAACGTCGTGGTTGTAGGCACCCAGTGGGGCGATGAGGGCAAGGGGAAGATCGTTGACCTCCTGACCGCCAAGGCCCGGGTGGTGGTGCGCTATCAGGGCGGGAACAACGCCGGCCACACCCTGGTGGTGGACGGCGAAAAGTTCATCTTTCACCTCATCCCCTCGGGGATCCTGCACACTGGCACCGTTTGCTGCCTGGGCAACGGCGTCGTCCTGGACCCCCAGGTCTTTCTTAATGAAATCGACCGGCTGCGGGAGCGGGGCGTGGCCGTGGGGCCGGAGAATCTAAAGATCAGCGAGCGCGCCCAGGTGATCATGCCCTACCACCAGCGCCTGGACCTGGCCCGGGAGCGGGCCAAGGGCGACGGCAAGCTGGGCACCACCGGCCGGGGCATCGGGCCCTGCTACGAGGACAAGGTGGCCCGCCGGGGCATCCGGGTGGCAGATCTTCTGGACGAAGCGGCCTTCAGGGCCAAGCTGGCCGAGGTCCTCCCGGAAAAAAACTTTATGCTGGAAAAATTCCTGGGGGACCAGCCCTTCACCGAGGCGGAGATCCTGGCGCCCTACCTGGCCATGGGGGAACGTCTCCGTCCCCTGGTGGCCAATGTCTCGGTCATCCTGGCCGAAGCGGTGCGGCAGGGACACAACATCCTCTTCGAGGGCGCCCAGGGGACCCACCTGGACATCGACCACGGCACCTACCCCTTCGTCACCTCCTCCAACCCCGTGGCCGGCGGCGCCTGCACCGGCACCGGCATCGGCCCCCGGCACCTCCACCAGGTGCTGGGCATCGTCAAGGCCTACACCACCCGGGTGGGGAGCGGTCCTTTCCCCACCGAGTGCCTGGACCGGATCGGCGATCACATGGTGGAGTGCGGCGTGGAGTTCGGCTCCACCACCGGACGCCGGCGACGCTGCGGCTGGCTGGACCTGGTGGTGGTAAAAGAAGCGGCGCGGCTGAACGGCCTCACCGGCCTGGCCATCACCAAGCTGGACGTCCTCTCCACTCTGGACCCGGTGCGCCTGTGCGTGGCCTACGAATTGGACGGACAGCGGCGGGAGACCATGCCGGGGACGCTCCCGGAACTCACCCGCTGCCGGCCGGTGTTCGAGGACCTGCCGGGCTGGCAGGAGGACCTGAGGAGCATCCGGCATTTTGCCGATTTGCCTGGCAACACCCAAAAGTATCTCAAGCGGGTGGAGGAGCTGGCCGGGGTGCCCATCCAGATCGTCTCCGTGGGGCCGGGAAGGGACGAAACCATCGTCCTGCAAAATCCTTTTACTTGAACAAAATTTTGTTGTAGATAAACAGAGAATCCCTGGCAGGCGGCCAGTGCCATGATCTGGAAATTAAACGTTGCCGAGGGAAGCGGGCCGAACCAACCTGGCGCGTCCCTCCTCACCCCCTCCCTCTTGCAGCAGCCGGACATGACCCGCTATGTTTTCCTGTTTAGCCAGCTTCTTCCCGAGACCAAGGACGTGCAGGGAGGGGTGTGAATCAGGACCGGGCCGCCGGGAATGAGGGGTAAGCATCCTGTGGATAACCGGTCTGACTGCAATTTTTGATCTGATAAGGCATAAAAATCACCCTGAAGCCGTCCTCCCGAAAATTCAAAGTGTAGAAATCTAAAAGTCAAGGCTGTTAACCGGAGGATACGAACTGAAAACGCTTGATTTTAGCAAATTCCTAACTATTAGAATTTAAAGATACCACACGAAAAGGGAATAACTGCCTCTGAATGGGAGAAAGTCTTGCCGCAATGCCCACGGAAGGGGACTTTCCCCCAGATTTGGTCTAAAAGAATTCAGGAAAATGCTCAAAAGAAGGAAATGGTAATTATTACACTAGAGGCTCTGTTTTTTCGCTGCTTGGAATTGCCTCCTACGGGGCGCGCGGTGCTTTTCTGAAAAAAACTCAATTCCAAGGAAAAAACCATGCTGGAAATCCGCTTTCACGGACGCGGGGGGCAGGGGGCCGTGACTTCCGTCGAGCTCCTGGCCCTGGCCGCCATCAACGAAGGCAAGTTCGCCCAAGGCTTCCCCAGCTTCGGGCCCGAACGCCGGGGCGCGCCGGTCCTGGCCTTTCTGCGCATTGACGACAGGCCCATTCGGCTGCGCTGCAAGATCGCCAACCCGGATGTGGTCCTCATCCTGGACCCCAGCCTCATCCGCATCCAGAAGCCCGCCGCCGATTTGAAACCCAACGGCGTCATCGTCCTGAATACCAACAAGAGCCATGCCGAGGTGCGCCGGGAATTCGGCTTCGCCCACCGCCTGGCCCTGGTGGACGCCAACACCATCGCCCGGGAGGTACTGGGGGTGCCCATCACCAACACCACTATGCTGGGGGCTCTGCTGAAGGCCACCGGGGTGGTGGCGGTGGACTCGCTGGGGGAGCCCCTGAAGGAGCGCTTCGGACCCCTGGCCGGGAAAAATTTCAACGCCCTGAAAGCGGCCTACGAGAAAACCGCTGTAGAGGAGGCCCAGCCGTGATCAAATACACCAAGCCCCTGGAGGAGACCACCTGGCGGGACCTGGAAATCGGGGGCGTCCTCACCGTTCCGGGGAGCGCCCGGGAATACCGCACCGGCGACTGGAAGAGCCAGCACCCGGTGTGGACCAAGAGCCGCTGCATCCGCTGTGGGGTCTGTTGGACGGTGTGCCCCGAACCGGCCATCGTCGAGGAACCCGGCGGCTATTTCGATATGGACCCCAATTATTGCAAAGGCTGCGGCATCTGCGCCCGGGAGTGCGTCACCGGCTGCATCAGCATGGTGCCGGAGGAGGAGTGAGATGACCACCCGCCCCGCCAAAGCCAAGAGCAACCCTGCTACCGCGCGGGCCAAGTCCCGCCGCGTCGGCATGGAGGTCTCCATCGCCGTGTCCCATGCGGTGCAGATGGCCCGAACCGAGGCCATCGCGGCCTATCCCATCACCCCCCAGACCCACATCGTGGAACATCTGAGCTCCATGGTGGCCAACGGCGAGCTGGAGGCGGAGTTTTTGAACGTGGAGTCCGAGCACTCGGCTATGTCCGCCTGCATCGGCATGTCCGCAGCCGGGGCCCGCACCTACACCGCCACCAGCTCCCAGGGCCTGGCCCTGATGAATGAAATCCTCTACATCGTCAGCGCCATGCGCTTTCCCATCGTCATGACCGTGGCCAACCGGGCGCTCTCCGGGCCGCTCTCCATCTGGAACGACCACTCCGACATCATGGGGGCCCGGGACATCGGCTGGATTCAGGTCTTCGTGGAAAACGGGCAGGAGGCCTACGACCACACCATCATGGCCTTCAAGATCGCCGAGCACCCGGAGGTACTGCTGCCCATCATCGTCAACCTGGACGGCTTCATCCTCTCCCACGTGGTGGAAGCCCAGGAATTCCTGAGCCAGGAGGACGTGGACCAGTTTCTCCCGCCCTACCAGCCCCGGCATCGCTTGGACCCCAAAAAGCCCGTAACCATGGGCGCCTTTGCCATGCCGGAGATTTACACCGAAGTAAAATACGCCCACCAGGTGGCTCTGACCAATGCCCGGCAACACATCCTCAAGGTCTGGGAGGAATGGGCCGCCCTCACCGGCCGCCAGTACAAGCCGGTGGAAACGTTTCTCACCGAGGACGCCAAAATCCTCCTCCTCACCATGGGCAGCCTCTCGGAGGTGGCTGAGATTGCGGTGGAGGAGATGCGGGAGCAGGGCCTCCCCGTGGGCCTGCTGAAGCTGCGCCTCTGGCGTCCCTTCCCGTTCGAGGACCTGAGGCAGGCGGCCCAGGGCGCCGACCTCCTCGTCGTCTGCGACCGGGCCCTGTCCCCGGGCGGTCCCGGCGGCCCGGTGCACGCCGAGGTGCGCACCTGCCTCTATGGCCTTGAAAACCGGCCCGCCACGGCCAATTACATCATCGGTCTGGGGGGCCGGGATGTGTCGCCCCCGGTCTTTCATGACCTCATAGCCCGGGCCCAAAAAGAGGTGGAAAGCGGCCCCAGCCAGGAATTCTTCCTCTATGGAGTGAGAGGGTGATGGACAAATTTGGATTCGCTCAAAGTCAGAAATTCGACACCTACGCTTCCCGCCTGCTGCCCCGGGAGGAGTTTTTCACCTCCGGACACCGCTCCTGCCAGGGGTGCGGCGAGGCGCTGGCGGTGCGCTGGGTGTGCAAGGCCATCGGCAAGGACGCCATCATCGCCCACGCCACCGGCTGCATGGAGATCGTCAGCAGCGGCATGCCCCAAACCTCCTGGATGCACCCCTGGATTCACGTGGCCTTTGAGAACACCAGCGCTGTGGCATCCGGCATTGACGTGGCCCTGAAAATCCTGGCGCGCAAGGGCAAATTGACAGGCCCCCTGCCTAAGGTGGTGGCCATGGGCGGCGACGGCGGCACCACCGACATCGGCCTCCAGGCCCTTTCCGGCGCCCTGGAGCGGGGCCACAACTTCACTTACGTCTGCTGGGACAACGAGGCCTATATGAACACCGGCATCCAGCGTTCCAGCTCCACCCCGTTCGGGGCCATGACCACCACCTCGCCCCCGGGCAAACAGAGCTTCGGCCAGTCCACCTGGAAGAAAAACATGGTGGCCATCGCCGTGGCCCACGGCATCCCGTACGTGGCCACCGCCTCCCCCAGCTATGTCTTCGACCTCTATTTCAAGGTGCGCAAGGCTCTGGAAACCCCGGGGCCGGCTTATATCCACGTCCTCAGCGTCTGCCCCACCGGCTGGCGCTCGGCCACCGATTTAAGCGTCCGTTTGGGGCGGCTGGCCGTGGAAACCGGGGTCTTTCCGCTCTATGAAGTGGTGAATGGTCGCTACCACCTGACGGTGCAACCTCCACGGATTAGGCCGGTGATCGACTACCTGAAGCCCCAGGGGCGCTTCCGGCACCTCAGGAAGCCGGAGCTGGACCTTATCCAGCGCCAGACCCAGGCGGCCTATGAATTGCTCCTGGAAAAATGCCAGGCGCCTTACCCGGAATTTCCGGTGCTGACGCCGGAATCCGAAGCAGAGACAGCAGGTGCATAAATGGACCTCGCCCGACTCGAAGCCATACTCGATCGCTACGAAGGGGAAACCTACGACCTGATTCCGGTCTTGCAGGACATTCAGGACAACTACGGCTATCTGCCCAAGGATGAGGTCAAGGAGGTGGCCCGGCGGCTGAACGTGCCCCTGACCCAGGTGTACAGCGTGGCCAGCTTTTACAAGATGTTCAGCCTCACCCCCAAGGGCAGGCATCAGCTCAAGGTCTGCCTGGGAACCACCTGCCACCTCAAAGGCGGTCCCCGCTTGGTGGACTCCGTCTCCAGCCGACTGGGGGTGGAGGTGGGCTACACCTCCAAAGACGGCCAGTTCTCCCTGGAGACCGTGGGCTGCCTGGGGTCCTGCGCCCAGGCCCCGGTGATGATGGTGGACGACAAATACTTTGCCCGGGTCACCGTGGACAAAGTGCCCAAGATCCTGAAGCTCTATCAACACTAGAAAGTTTCGGGGTTCGAGTTTCGGGAACCTTGCGAAGCGCTGGGTAAGAAGCCGGTGAAAGAGGATCGCCAGCACCGAAATTGCTTTCTCTCGAAACGGAAAACTCAATACTCGAAACTGAAGAGAAAAAGCTATGCCCAAGTTTGAATCCATTGATCATCTGAGCGAATACCGGCGCCAATTGAAGGCCAGGCGGGATCCGGCCCAACCCCAGGTGCTGGTCTGCGCCGGCCCAGGCTGCCTGCCGCTGGGGAGCGAGGACGTGGCTGCTGCGTTTCAGGCCCAGATGGAGGAACAGGGACTGGCTGCCAAGGTGGTCCTGAAAACCACCGGCTGCCACGGCTTGTGCGCCCGGGGGGTGCGGGTCCTCATCCGGCCCCAGGAAATCGCCTATCAAAAGGTGACCGTGGCCGATGTCCCCGAGATTGTGACCACCACCCTGGTGGGCGGCGGCATCGTGGAGCGCCTGGTGCACGAGGACCCGGCCACCCAGGAACACTGCAACCACAAGGGCGAGATTCCCTTCTACCGGAGCCAGCATCCCATTGTCCTGCGGAAGCTGGATATCATCGATCCGGAGTCCCTGGACGACTACCTGGCCCTGGGAGGCTACCGCTCCCTGCGCAAGGCTTTCTTCGAAATGACTCCGGATGACATTATCGACGCCGTGGAGCATTCGGGCCTCCGGGGGCGGGGCGGCGGCGGCTTCCCCACCGGCCGCAAATGGCGCCTCTGCCAGGAGACCGGAGAGCCCATCAAGTTCGTCATCTGCAACGGTGACGAGGGCGACCCCGGGGCCTTCATGGACCGGGCCGTAATGGAGGGCGACCCCCACGCCATCATCGAGGGGATGATCGTGGGCGGGTATGCCATCGGCGCCCGCCGGGGCTATATCTACGTCCGCCACGAATACCCCCTGGCGGTAAAGCGCCTGAAGCTGGCCATTCAGCAGGCCCGGGAAGCCGGTTTCCTGGGGAAAAACATCCTGCGCTCCGGCTTCGACTTCGACATCCTCATCAGCCAGGGCTCCGGCGCCTTCGTGTGCGGGGAGGAAACGGCCCTCATCGCCAGCATCGAAGGGCACATCGGCGAACCCATGCCCAGGCCGCCTTACCCCGCCCAAGCCGGTCTCTTCGGTCAGCCCACCATCATCAACAATGTGGAAACCTGGGCCAACATCCCCGAGATCGTCAACATGGGCCCGGAGTGGTTCGCCTCCCTGGGCACCGAAAAGAGCAAGGGCACCAAGGTGTTCTCCCTGGTGGGCGCGGTGCACCACTCAGGGTTGGTGGAAGTCCCCATGGGCACGACCCTCCGAGAGATCGTCTTCGGGCTGGGGGGCGGCATCCCAGGTGACAAGGCCTTTAAGGCGGTGCAGACCGGCGGCCCCTCCGGCGGCTGTATTCCCGCCCAGTTCCTGGACCTGCCGGTGGACTACGACAGCCTCCAGTCCGTGGGCTCCATCATGGGCTCCGGCGGCATGATCGTCATGGACGAAACGAGCTGCATGGTGGACGTGGCCCGCTACTTCATCGGCTTTCTCTATGAGGAATCCTGCGGCAAGTGCACCCCCTGCCGGGAGGGCCTCAAGCAGCTCAAACAGATCTATGAGGACATCACCCACGGCCGGGGCGAAGAGGGCCACCTCACCCTGATGGAAGACCTGTGCGCCGCCATGGCCGGGGCCTCCATTTGCGGCCTGGGGCAGAGTGCGGTCAATCCGGTGCTCTCCACCCTGAAATACTTCCGTCATGAATACGAAGCCCACATCCGGGAGAAGAAATGCCCGGCCCTGGTTTGCCGGCCGCTCCTCAAATACACCATCGACCCCAACACCTGCACCGGCTGCCTGGCCTGTGTCCGGGAGTGCCCTGTTGGGGCCATTTCCGGCCTCAAGAAGGAGGCCCAGGAAATCGACCAAGAAATCTGCATCAAATGCGGCCTGTGCTACGAAACCTGCCAGTTTGACGCGGTGATAAGGGAGTAAGAGGTTATGGCCATCAGGAAACTTGCAGACCAGGTTACCCAACCTACCATTGAGGAGGTGGGTTTCCATATCAACGGCACCTTTGTCCGGGCCGACACCTCCTGGACGTTGTTGCGCACCGCCCGGGAATACGGCTTTGACATTCCCACCCTCTGCTACCACCCCGACCTGCCCTCCGAGGGTCAGTGCCGTCTGTGCGTGGTGGAAATCGGCGAGCCTCCCCGCACCCGGCTGGTAAACTCCTGCACCTATCCAGTGGAGGCCGGCCTCAAGGTCGAAACCCACTCGGACCGGGTTCTGCAGGCCCGGCGACTGGTGCTGGAGCTCCTGCTGGCCCGCACCCCCAAGGCGCGGATCGTGCAGGAGTTGGCCGCCGCCCACGGCGTCCATGAATCCCGGTTCAAGAACGAGGACCCCGAAGAACTCTGCATCCTCTGCGGCCTGTGCGTGCGCACCTGCCGGGAGATCGTGGGGGTGTCGGCCATCAGCATGGCGGGCCGGGCCCCGGACAAACAGGTGGCCACCCCCTTCAAGGAGGCCTCGGAGGCTTGCATCGGCTGTGGCTCCTGCGCTTTCATCTGCCCCACCGGGGTCATCCCCTACACCGAAAAAGACGGAGTGCGCACCATCTGGGGCCGGGACTTCGAGCTGGCGGCCTGCACCGCCTGCGGCCGCTACATCGAACCCAGGGCGCAATTGGAGCACTGGGCCAGACTCACCGGCGACCCAGTGGAGACCTTTCTCATTTGCAAGGACTGCCGTTAGTTCGCCTCGGAGGAAGGGGGCACGGGGAGTACCCCCTTGCCCCCCCCGCTCATTTCGGATATCATTTATCTCAGCTTAACTGCTCCCGCGGTTGGAGACCGTCCAGGGTTTACGCTGCCTTAAAAATCAGCGTCTGCGCATCCGCTCTCATCCTTTATCCGCGCTCCCAGACCTGAGACCCTTTTCTGCACCTTCGCATCGGAACCCTTTTGCCCCCCATCGCGGCGAGTCAAGGAACATCCTCCATGTGCAAGCCCGTTTTGCTGTTTCTGTCCCTGACCTTCGGTCTGTTTCTGGTGGGCCTCAGTCTGCAGCCCCCGCCTCCGATCCCCCCGGACCGGGAACCGGCCCTGGAAGCTCCCCGGTTGCCCGGTTCCCCCTTAACCGAAGGGGAATACAAGCGCCTGAAGGTGGCTTTGAGCTCCTTTGACCTGGCCGCAGGCCTTACCCGCCGGGATTTCGAAACCATGCCCGCCGGTCGGGGATATGCCTTCTACTCCCTCATGGGCATCTTTTGGCTGGTCCTGGGGCTCAAGACCCTGGGCAAGCCCAAAAAACCCTGGGACTAACACCTTGTCTAACGGGGAATCTAACCTGCAGGGAAAGGCGCGCCTTCGGAGGCGGGCCGACCATGCCCCTTGGGAAAGGTTGCTTATGGGAGGGGAAACTCTGCTGAAGCGGGCGACGGCCCTGGCCTTGATCGGGGTGGTGCTGGCGGTGGCGCTCCCCGCCTTGGCGGCTCAGACGTTTTACGGTGCCGTGCAGGCGCTGCCTCCGGGCGGCTGGGTGGGCACTTGGGTGGTGAGCGGAGTTCAGGTCCAGGTAACCCCCACCACGCGGCTCAAATTCCGGCGCCCTCCCTCCCCGGGAAGGTTTGTCAAGGTCAAAGGCTCCTATTTCGGCGGGAGGTTCATCGCCACGGAGATCAAGGGCAAAAAACGGCCTCGCTGAGCACGGCCGGTTTGGGCGCCCCGGCAGCGACCTCCGGGCAGACACCCAGCCTGGGTGTTGACTGCCATCCAAACGGCCTGGACCGGATTACCGGGCGGCTCGGCGGCCGGCCAGGTCCGCGGCCATGATAATGGCGGCCTGGAGGCTGCCGGGATCAGCCTTCCCGGTGCCTGCCAGGTTGTAGGCGGTGCCGTGATCCACCGAGGTGCGGATGATGGGCAGCCCCAGGGTCACATTTACCGCATCCATGAAATGCAAGAGTTTCAGGGGGATGAGACCCTGGTCGTGATACATGGCAACGATGGCGTCGAACTCCCCTTGGGCGTGGCGCCAGAACAGGGTGTCCGCTGGGAACGGGCCGGTCACTGGCATACCGGCGTCATGGGCTTGAAGCACCGCCGGGATGATGATCTCCCGCTCCTCGGTGCCGAACAACCCCCCTTCGCTGGCGTGGGGGTTTAAGGCCGCCACCCCCAGACGGGGATGGGCCAGGCCGAAGTCTTGCTGCAGGGTCTTATAAGTGAGGCGGAAAAGCCGAAAGAGCCCCTCCTGGCTCAAACGCTCCGGCACCTTGGCCAGGGCCACGTGGATGGTGGCCAGCACCACCCGGAAACTCCCTCCCGCCAACATCATGGCCACCTCCGCTGCGCCGGTCTTTTCCGCCAGCAGTTCAGTGTGCCCAGGGTAGGGATAGCCTGCCAGGTGCATGGCCGTCTTGCTGATGGGACCGGTGACCAGCCCCGCCGCCCGGTTCTCCAGACACATCCTGATGCCGGTGAGGATATAGGACACCATGGCCGCGCCTGCGGCCGGCGTAGGGAGACCGTATTGGCACTCCTCCGGCTCCAGGCGGGAGAGGGCCAGGAGGTCTATGGTCCCCGTCTCGTATCGCCCGTCCCGGGGGTCTTCCACCAGATGCAGGCCCAACTCAGGCGTCAGGGCCTCCCGGGCCCGGCCCAGGGCGGTGAGGTCGCCCAGCACCAGGGGGCGGCAGTGCCGGTAGATGGCCGCCTCCCGCAACGCCAGCACGGTGATTTCCGGGCCCACCCCCACGGGGTCGCCCATGGTGATCACCAACAGGGGGCGCAGCTTGTCCGGGGTCATGTAAGTCTCGCTCACTGGCGGGGGTTCAGGGGTTTGACCTCCACCCGCATGGCCTCCCCGTCCAGCCTGACCTTAAGATAATGGTGGAAGTAGTGCCGGGGGTCGCTCCCCGCCAGGCTGACGCCGGCGCCACCGCTGATGGTGTAGGGGAGCCCTTCCCAATCACCGGTAAAATACCCGTGTATGTGGCCGGCGAAGACGTGGCTGACGTCGTGCTCCTTCAGCAGGCCCAGCAGCCGCCGGGCCGGCCCCGGCGCCATGGCGTGGGGCTTGGCGCGGTCGGGCCGGGGATCAAAGAGGGGGACGTGCAGGAACAAAAGCCGCCGCCGGGCGTGCCGGAACGTTTTCAGGGTCCCGGCCAGCCAGTCCCATTCCGCCTCGGTGAGCCCCTCCCGGGCGGTGTTGTTCAAAACCACGAAGGCATGCTCCCCCAAGCGGCAGGAGAAATTGGTCGGCCCGAAGATTTTCCCGAAAAGACGCCGGCCATCGCCCTTCAATTCGTGGTTGCCCACCACGGTGATCAGAGGCAGCGGACCCAGGGCTTGGAGCTCCTGAAAGAAGAGCTTATACTCCCACAACTTGCCGTCCCGCACCAAATCCCCTAAGTGCACGGCGAAATCCATCTCCTTGTCCTGGGCCACCGCTTTGAGCAGGGCCGGGAAAACCCCGTTATGGTTGCGGCTGTCTCCAAAGACCGCGAACGTCACCGGGTTCTGGTTAAGGCCCGCCAGGCGGGCCAGATTGGCCGCATTAAAATCCTGAGCCGGCAGCACCTCGGCTGCCGGGGGGGCGGTGGCCCACCAGGCCAGAGCGGCAAACACCAGGAGGCTCAGACCCGCAAGGCTCGCCAGGTGGGGGCGTGAATTCGGTCTGCGCCGGAAGACTCCGGATAGGGTACGCATTTTTTCCTGCCGCCTTGAGGCTAACTATGCCAAAATAGGCATTATTGGAAATATCACCGGAAATGGAGCCCCTGTCAATGGATAATGACAAACTCAAGCGGCCTGAGCTGAAGCTGGGCGTTATCGGCGCCGGGGCCATGGGCGGCGCCCTCATCCGGGGGCTGCTCAAAGCCCGGCGCCTCGGCCGGGATGGTCTTGCCGCCTATGATCCCGATCCTGCCCGGCAACGGGAGCTTGCCTCTCTGAAACTGGCCCCGGCCCGGGACCCCCGGGAGGTGATGGAGGCGCCCGTGGTGGTGCTGGCGGTGAAGCCCCAGGTGGCGCCCGCCGTGCTGGAAGGCCTGAGCGCCCTGGCCGGGTCCCGGCACCTGGTCATCTCCATCGTGGCCGGACTGCCTCTGGCCCGCCTGGAGGCGCAGCTCCCGGAGGCCCGGTTGATCCGGGCCATGCCCAATACTCCGTTGGTGGTGCAGGAGGGCATCACCGCCCTGGCTTCCGGCCGCCGGGCCACCTCGGCGGATCTGGCCCTGGCCCTGGAGCTGTTCAGCGCCCTGGGGAAGGCCGTGGTGGTGGAGGAACGGCTCCTGGACGCGGTTACCGGGCTCAGCGGCAGCGGCCCGGCCTATGTGGCCCTGTTTGTCGAAGCCCTGGCGGACGGCGGAGTCAAGATGGGCCTGCCCCGGGAACTGGCCCTGACCCTGGCAGCCCAGACCGTCCTGGGAGGGGCCAGGCTCCTCCTCTCCCAGGGTCTCCACCCGGCCCTGCTCAAAGATCAGGTGGCTTCCCCGGGGGGCACCACCATCGCCGGGCTCCACGCCCTGGAACAGGGGGGCTTTCGGGGGCTGGTGATGGACGCGGTGCAGGCCGCCGTCTGGCGGGCCCAGGAACTTTCCCGGGACTGATGGCCGTGGCCCCGTCGGGTTCCTCTTAAGAAAACGGTGAAATCAGCCGAACAGGCTCAAGGGGGGCGGGTGGCCCCGGGGTCGGGTCCCCGCCCGGCCAAGACGATGATCGCACCTTATCAGAGAGGAGAACGGAGCCATGGAGGCAGGGGCAGACCGGGAGCAGACGCTGGCGGCCGAGGACGAGGAGGTCATCCTCCTCACCCAGGTGGTGGAGGAGCCGCCCACCGAAGTGGTCTTACAGGTGGGCTCAGGAGATCTGAACTTTCTGAACCTGGACCCCGAGACCCCGGCTCCGGCCGGGACCGGGGAGGCGGCTGACCCCCTGGCCGACCTATTGGCTTCCCTCAAAGAGTTTCCCACGACAGGCGACTCCCTGGCCGTTCCCGGTCCGGGCCCGGAAGCGGCCCTGACGGCCTCCGGGAGCACCCAGGCCGGGCTGCCGCTTAGCGAAGCGGAGGTGGCCGAACTGGTGCGCCAGGAAGCCCGACAGGCGGTGGAACGGTTGGCCCGGGAACTGGTGCCCCGGGTGGCCGAACAGTTGGTGGCCCAGGAAATCAAGGCTTGGAAAAAACGCTTGAGCCAAGAAGAATAATTGCATCGACTTTTTTGTGATATAATTTTACGTCGTTGTATTGGAACAGATTGTCAGGCACCTTGGGTGCTTTTTTCGTTTCAGCGCCGGTCAGGCCCACGGCCTCGCTGACGCCGTGGGAGAGTTTTGGGAGGGGGAGAGCTGGCCCCCCGCCTTTCCCGAAAATTTTTCACGCCGGCAAGGGATGGGAATTTCGGGTTATAAGCCCCTGACTCATAACCCAGAGGGACCTTGGGGGTGCAGGCCCCGTGGGCAGGAGCCCGCCGGCCCCCGCTCCCGATTCATCAAGCTCCCGTGGAAAAGGACGGCCATGGCGGAAATCCTGGACAAGGTTTACGACCCCAAGCAGATCGAAGAAAAATGGTACCGGTACTGGGAGGCAGGTGATTACTTCCGGGCCCGGGCCGACGGGCAAAAGGCGCCGTATTGCATTGTGATCCCGCCCCCCAACGTCACCGGCTCCCTGCACATGGGCCACGCCCTGAACAACACCCTGCAGGACATCCTCGTCCGCTTCAAGCGCATGCAGGGCTACGATGCGCTGTGGATGCCGGGCACCGACCACGCTGGCATCGCCACCCAAAACGTGGTGGAGCGCATGCTGGCCAAAGAGGGCCTGGACCGCCACGCTTTGGGCCGGGAGGCCTTTATCGCCCGGGTCTGGCAATGGAAGGAGCAATCCGGCGGCACCATCATCAACCAGCTCAAGCGCCTGGGCTGTTCCTGCGACTGGAGTCGGGAACGCTTCACCATGGACGCCGGCCTCTCCCGGGCGGTTCGGGAGGTCTTTGTCCGCCTCTATGAAGAGGGGCTCATCTACCAGGGGGATTACATCATCAACTGGTGCCCCCGCTGCCTTACCGCCTTGGCCGATCTGGAGGTGGAGCACGACCCCCACGAGGGCTACCTCTACTACATCAAATATCCCCTGGTGGGCCGGGAGGGGCACCTGACGGTGGCCACCACCCGTCCCGAGACGCTTCTGGGCGACACCGCGGTGGCGGTGCATCCCGAGGACAAGCGCTACCTGGGGGTTCACCAGGCCACGGTGCGCCTGCCGGTCCTGGGCCGTCATATCCCCGTAATCACCGACCCTTATGTCTCCATGGAATTCGGCACCGGGGCCCTGAAGATCACCCCGGCTCACGACCTCAACGACTTTGAGGTGGCCCGGCGCCACGGGTTGCCTGCGGTTAAGGTCATCGACGAGCGGGGGCTCATGACGGATGAAGCCGGCAAGTACCGGGGGCTGGACCGCTTCGGCTGCCGGGAGAAAATCGTTAAGGAACTGAAAGGCGACGGCCTCCTGGAGAAGATGGAGCGCTACCACGTCCCGGTGGGCCATTGCTACCGCTGCCGCACCGTGGTGGAGCCTATGCTCTCCAAGCAGTGGTTTGTGGCCGTCAAAACCCTGGCGGAGCCGGCGGTGGCCGCGGTGCGGCAGGGCCGCATCAAGCTCATTCCCCCCAGCTGGGAGAACAGCTTCTTCGATTGGATGAACAACATCCGGGACTGGTGCATCTCCCGCCAGATCTGGTGGGGCCACCGCATCCCGGCCTGGACCTGTGCTGACTGCGGCCGGGTGACGGTCTCCCGGGAAGACCCGGCGGCCTGTCCCCAGTGCGGCGGGAAGCTCCAGCAGGAAACCGACGTTCTGGACACCTGGTTTTCCTCGGCCCTATGGCCCTTCTCCACCCTGGGGTGGCCGGAGGACACGCCGGAGCTCAGGCTCTTCTACCCCACCAGCGTCCTGGTCACCGCCTTCGACATCCTCTTTTTCTGGGTGGCCCGCATGATGATGATGGGCCTGCACCTCAAGGGGGACGTTCCCTTCCGGGAAGTTTACATCCACGCCCTGGTCAGAGACGCCGAAGGCCAGAAGATGAGCAAATCCAAGGGAAACATTGTGGACCCCCTGGACCTCATGGAGAGTTACGGAACGGACGCCTTCCGCTTTTCCCTGGCGGCCTTTGCCGCCATGGGGCGGGACATCCGCCTTTCCGAGGAGCGCATCCTGGGCTACCGCAACTTCGTTAACAAGGTGTGGAACGCCTGCCGCTTCACCCTCATGAACCTGGAGAGCTTCGACCCGGAGGCCGGGCGCGGGCAAGCGGCGCTGACAACGGTGGAGCACTGGATTTTAAGCCGCCTCCAACAGGTGACCGGCGAAGTCACCGCTCGCCTGGACACCTACGAATTCGACCAAGCGGCGCACGTCCTGTACCAGTTTATCTGGCACGAATTCTGCGATTGGTATCTGGAGTTCATCAAGCCGGATTTGGCCGCCGATGCCGAGGCCGCGGTGAAACGCCGGGCCCAGGCCGTGCTGGTGGAGGTGCTCAGCGCCATTCTCCGGCTTCTCCACCCCTTTATGCCCTTCATTACCGAAGAGGTCTGGCACAAACTGCCCGGCGCCCGGGGCAGCATTATGGTGGCCCCTTATCCCGCGGCCGATCCGGCCCTGGTTAACCCTGAGGCCGAGGCGGAAATCCGGCTGGTGCAGGAGGCCATCGTGGCCGTCCGGAACCTCCGGGCCGAGATGAATGTGCCCCCGGCCACCGCCGGAGAGCTTCGGTGCTATAGCCAGGACGCCCAGGCCCTGGCCGTCCTGGAACGTCACCGCCGCGCACTCAAGCAGTTGGCCCGCCTGCAAAGACTCGCCTTCAACCCCCCCGAAGGTCCCCCGGCCGCGGCGGCCAAAGCGGTGCTGGTGACGGCCTCCCAGGAAAGCGTTGACCTAGTCCTGCCACTGGCCGGCCTCCTTGATTTCGCCGAAGAAGCCCGGCGGCTGGCCCGGGAAATGGATAAATTGGGGAAAGAGCTGGCCCAGGTGCAAAAGAAGCTGACCAACGAGGACTTCCTGGGCAAGGCCCCGGCGGAGGTAGTGGCCCGGGACCGGGAGCGCCTGGTCGCCCTCACCGAGAAAATCAACAAACTCAAGAGCCATCAGCAGCGGCTTGCAGAGCTGCAGGGCGAAGGAAGCAGCTAAGAGTACTCGGGAGAAGGGGGCAGGGGTCGTGAAACCCCTGCCCCCCCTCCCAAACCCTCTCCCCCAAACCCCTATCAAGGGGTGGGCAGCGGAGTGTGAGGGGAGGGCGGGGAAGCCGCCAGGCTCCCCCGGCCCTGCTCTCAAAAGACTCGCTCAGCGACACCGGCTGCACATATGGTTGATGAGACCCTTACCACCTGTCCCCTGTCGCCGGCCGGCATCTGTCTTTATGATCGCTGCCCCTATTGGGACCAGGGGATCAATATCTGCAACGCCTGTTTTCAAGACGACCCCGCAGACGTGCCGGCCTGCGACAATTCCCCGAGCATCCCTTGCACCATCCACTGGACCGAGGACGGTGACTGACGGATGAAGCCAGGCCATGATAATTCCTTGCCTCTCTTCGTCGTGGCCTTGGGCTTGACGGTTCCGGCCTTTATGGTCAAAACACTTTGCCAAGATCCAAAAACGATGGACGTTCCCAATCTGGAAATAGATTTGCCGGATTTGGGAGTGGAGATTAAGGCGAAACAGGGGGTTGGGTATTTATCGGACAGCTACTCTGAGTCGAAGGATTGGAAGCTTCTCAGTGAACCGGATGCCATCCTTCGGCTATCGTTAGACGACCACCGTCCGGTTTTTTAAGGATTAGACCTAACCCTCCAACGGATTCCGGTGGTTGGGATTATGGTTATAGTTACGGCTGCCGGGATGGCTTTCCGAAAAGAATTTTTCAGGAGACCCTTCATTACGGGAGAAAGGTGCAAATCCCCAAGGGTATTGAACTCCGCTTTACATCTAACGAGTGGCTGAAAGACGATCCCCCTTGCTGTCTCTTTATGAAACGGGTATCGAGATATCGGTGGGGTGAGAAGGCAAGCCCCTAGCTCCTGGTTGAATCTGTCATGTATCCAAAGAAAAGAGACCAAGAACATGGATAAGCTTTCCCTATCGCCTCTTATCCACCGACTCATTGAGCTGGCCCTGGAGGAGGACTTGGGTCCTGGCGACGTCACCACCCAGGCCCTCATCCCGCCGGACCTGGAGGGTGCGGCGCAGATCCGGGCCAAGCAGACCCTGGTGGTGGCGGGGTTGCCGGTGGCGGCCCGGGTCTTTGCCCGCCTCTGTGCGGCGCTCCATTTTTCCCCGCAGGTGGCCGAGGGCGAGGAGGTGGAGGCAGGTACGGTGCTGGCCGAACTCTCCGGGCCGGTGGCCGCCATCCTCACCGGAGAGCGCACCGCCTTAAACTTCCTTATGCGCCTTTCCGGCATCGCCACCCACACCCGCCGGCTGGTGGGGTTGGTGGCCGGCAGCGGTGCGGTGTTGGTGGACACCCGCAAGACCACCCCGGGCTGGCGGCTCCTGGAGAAATACGCGGTACGTCTGGGTGGCGGCCGCAATCACCGCCTGGGTCTCTTTGACGGAGTCCTCATCAAAAACAACCATCTCGCTGCGGTGGGCTCGGTGGGGGAAGCGGTGCGCCGGGCCCGGGAGCGGGGGCACCAGCTTCTCAGGGTGGAGGTGGAAGTGGGATCGCTGGCGGAGCTGGAGGACGCCTTGACGGCCGGAGCCGACATCGTCATGTTGGACAACATGGACGAGGCCGCCATGGCGGAAGCGGTGGCCCTGGCCCGGGGCCGGGCGCTCCTGGAGGCCTCCGGCGGGATGACCCCCGAGCGCCTCCCCCGGGTGGCGGCCACCGGCGTGCACTTCATCTCCGTGGGGGCGCTCACCCACAGCGCCCCGGCAGTGGACATCCACCTTAGGCTCCTGGGATAGCAGTGCGAGCCGGAGGCCCCGGCACAGAGGCCGCAGCCACCGGTGCCGAATCTCTTTCGGAGGGGCTGGTGTCATAGCTCCCGATTATTGATTATTTCAAGCCAGTGACTGTTATTCCCTCCCCCTGGATGGGGGAAGGTTCGGGCGAGGGGGTCTAAAATAACTATATAGAATAGTATGTTACCTGCAAGTTACCCTCCCCTCCACCCAACCCCTCTCGCCGGGTAAGGGGACAATCACAGTGAGCGTATGAAAAGGATTTCCGGAACGCTTCCTTCTCCCACCGGCAGGGGAAAGGGGACTGCCGCCCCAGCCCCTCCCGTCCCTGCCGTTTGGGCTCGGCTCGGTTAAGGTGGGGGAGTTGCCCGGCCCTTCGGGGCATGCGGTGGCTGCAAAGATTTTTCGGCTTAAGGGATAATTACACTTGACAAGCCAACTTTTCCCCGTCTAAAATGCAAGCGGATTGGAATCGGCGGTTTACGAGGACGGAAATTTCAGCAAAGGAGGAAATGGTTTACCGGCAGGAAAAGGGGGATGTAACCCGAAACTTCTCAAAGATTAAGGGGGATACCTTATGAAAAAGAGCATCGTGCTGGTGGGGTTGTTGGCGGCGGCCCTGATGATGGTGCCGGCGGCTGCCAAAGCGGAAATGTACATCGAAGGCTACCTGGGTGGGGTTGGCATCGCCAACGACTCCAATACCTGGAAATTCGACGGCTTCAAACCCTCGACCCCGGGAAGGTTCGATAATCCGTTTTTCACCGGTGGCGTGAAATTGGGGGCCTGGTTTGACAAGACTGGCGTCACCAGTGCCGTCAACTGGCCGGATTGGGCCAAATATTTCGGCTTCTACATGGACTTAAACTACCATAATGCCACCTTCACTGACCAGATGTTCCTAAACAACGCCGCTTTTATGTGGAAGAGCTCCGGCCGCATGGCCACGTTGGCCTTTATGTTTGCCGCCCGTTATGGGTTCTACCCTGACTCGGTCGTGCCCTTTGGCCGCCTCCAGCCTTACATTGCGGTGGGCCCCGCGGTGGTCTTTTCCAGCCAGAGGGCCAACCTCCTGGGCACTGACCTGCCGAGCCGATCCTCCACGGATATCGCCTTGGCGGTGGAAGCCGGCGTCCGCTACATGGCCCTCAAGAACGTCTCTCTGGACCTGTCCTTCAAATACCGCTGGACTGAGCCCAGCTACAGCTATTTCAACGGCGCTGTCAAACTGGAGCCCACCTACAACGTCTTCATCGGCGCTCTGGGTGCTGCTTACCACTTTTAACCGAACTTTGGCAAGTTGACGCCGCAGGCGGCCTTTGGGCCGCCTTTTTTTGTGGCCAACTCGCCACGTTCCTGAATCATCACCATCCGCCGTCGCTTGTCTAAGCGTTAAGAAAAATGTTATGGTGTGAGCCGTCACCCCCTGGGGCCAAACGCCGCATCGCTTGGTTTCACGGGAACGATATCCGTTTCTTATTCATGGACGAAAGACCCGGGTGTGATGTTCTTCCAACAGCTCATCAACGGCCTGACCACCGGCTCGGCCTATGCCTTGATCGCCCTGGGCTACACCATGGTTTACGGCATCTTGGGCCTCATCAACTTCGCCCAGGGCGAACTTTACATGTGCGGCGCCTTTGTGGCCGTGCTCCTGCTGGCCTCCGGCAAGGTGGGCTTTTTCTGGGCCTTCCTGGCCGGCATGCTGGCTGCGGCGATGATGGGGGTGGTCCTGGAACGGGTGGCCTTCCGGCCCTTGCGTGGTTCCCACCCCCTGGTGCCTCTCCTGAGCGCCATCGGGGCCTCCATCTTTCTGCAGAGCCTGGCCCTGCTTCTCTTCGGCCCCAGCGACCGCCCCTTTCCGGTGCAGTTCGAGTTCCGCACCGTGGAACTGGCGGGGCTCCCGGTCTCCACCCTCCAGGGAGCCATCATGCTGGCGGCTCTGGGGTTCATGGGGCTCCTCGTGGCTTTTGTCAAGTTCACCCGGTACGGCAAGGCCATCATGGCCTGTGCCCTGGACCGAGATACCGCCCGGCTCATGGGCATCAACGTTGACCGCATGGTGGCCCTCACTTTTTTCATCGGCTCGGCGCTAAGCGGCGCCGCCGGCATCCTCATGGCCATCTACTACAACGCCACCTACCCCCGCATGGGGTTGCTGCCCGGCCTCAAGGCCTTCAGCGCCGCCATCCTGGGCGGGGTCGGGAACATACCCGGAGCCATCCTGGGGGGGCTGCTCCTGGGGGTGGCGGAAAGCCTGGGGGCGGGCTACCTTTCCAGCGGCTACAAGGACGCGGTGGCCTTCGTCATCCTCATCCTGGTGCTCCTCCTGCGGCCCCAGGGGATTCTCAAGGGGCGGGGCTGAGGCACCATGGCCGCGTATGTCCTGCACCTCGCCATCCTGGCCGGCATCTATATCATCCTGGCCGTCAGCCTCAATCTCATCATCGGCTACGCCGGGCAGGTTTCCCTGGGCCACGCCGCCTTTTACGGCATCGGCGCCTATGTGTCGGCGCTTCTGGCCCTGCATCTGGGCGTTCCCTTCCCCGCCTGTCTGGGCGCGGCCGGATTGGCAGCCGGCGCCTTGGGCCTGGGGCTGGGCCTCCCCACCCTGCGCCTCAAGGAAGACTATCTGGCCATCGTCACCCTGGGCTTCGGGGTCATCGTGGACATTATCCTCCTCAACCTGGAGGTCACCGGCGGCCCAGACGGCCTGGTGGGGATCCCGGCCCCCCAGGTTCTGGGTCTGAGCTTCCGGCCCCAGGCGCGCTATCTGGCCCTGGTAACCGGCCTTACCATGCTCGTCCTGATCTTGGCCGCCGCCTTGGTGCGCTCCTACCATGGCCGGGCCCTGCGCGCCATACGGGATCACGAAATCACCGCCCAGGTGATGGGGGTCAACACCCCGGCCTATAAGATTGCAGTGTTCACCCTGGCCGCAGGCTTGGCCGGTTTGGCCGGTTCCCTCTATGCCCACTACATCGCTTTCATCAATCCGGAGTCCTTCGGGCTGCACACCTCCATCCTGGTGCTTTCCATGGTGATCCTGGGCGGGATGGGGTCTCTCACGGGCTCCGTGGTGGGGGCTGTGCTCCTCACCGTGCTGCCGGAACTCTTCCGGCAGTTTAAGGACTACCAGGACCTGGCCTACGGCGCCTTGCTGGTTATGCTGCTTATCTTCCGCCCCCAGGGCCTCCTGGGCGGCGGCAAACTGAGCCTGAAATTCTTGCAGAAGAAGGAGTGAGTTCGTGGGGGAGGGGGGCTACGGGCCGCGAGCCCTTACCCCCTGCCCCGCCCCCCTCCCCCAATCCCAGATGGGGGTAATGCCTGCCGCTGAAGGTGGCTTTTCCCCACCTTCAGCGCCCCGATAAAGGGGGTGGGGAGGGGAGTTTGTGGGGAGGGCGGGGGGAGCCACTGCTCCCCCGTTCCTCCCCTCCAGAGGCCCCTCAACCATGCTCACCTTAAAAAGCGTCCAAGCCGGGTATGGGCGGCTGCCAGTGCTCAAGGGCGTCTCCCTGCACGTGCGGCAGGGCGAGGTGGTGACCTTGATCGGCGGCAACGGCGCCGGCAAGACCACCACCCTGAAGGCCATTGCCGGGCTCTTACCGGTGCACCGGGGGTCAGTGGAATTTGCCGGCCAGGACCTCACCCGGCTGCCGGCGGAGCGCATCGTGGGGTCGGGGTTGGCCCTGGTGCCAGAAGGCCGCCGGGTGTTTGCCTCCCTGAGCGTCCTCGTCAATCTGGAGCTGGGCGCCTTCCACCGCCAGGACAAGCGCCAGGTGCGCCGGGATCTGGAAGAGATCCAGGCGCGCTTTCCCATCCTTAAGGAACGGGCCGGCCAGCCGGCGGGCACCCTCTCCGGCGGCGAGCAGCAGATCCTGGCCATCGGCCGGGCCCTCATGTCCCGACCCCGCCTCCTCATGCTGGACGAGCCCTCCATGGGGTTGGCACCCCGCATGGTGCGCCTGGTTTATGATATTCTCGCTGACCTGAAAAAAGCGGGCACCACCCTGCTGCTCATCGAGCAGAACGCCCGGGCCGCCCTGAAGCTGGCCGACCGGGGCTATGTCATGGAAACCGGCCGCATCATTCTGCAAGGGAGGGCGGAGGAACTCCGGGATGACCCCGAGGTCCAACGGTCTTACCTGGGCAAAGGTTACCGGGAGGTGTGGGAGTGACCCTCCTGGCGGCAGAGTCTCTTTCCAAGCATTTCGGCGGCGTCAAGGCCGTCAGCGAGGTGAGTTTCACGTTGCGGGAGGGGGAACTCCTGGCCCTCATCGGTCCCAACGGGGCCGGCAAGACCACCTGCTTCAACCTCATCAACGGCCTTATTCCTCCCACCGCTGGGCGCCTCACCCTGGCCGGCCAGGACATCACCCACCTGCCGCCCTACCGCCGGGCCCGGCTGGGTGTGGCCCGCACCTTTCAGAACATCCAGCTCTTCGGCGGCATGACCGTGCTGGAAAACGTCCTGGCCGGCATGCACCTGGTGCAGGAGGTGGGCACCTTCCTGGCCCTGCTGCCGGTGAGGCGGGTGAAGCAGGCGGAAGGCCGCTGCCGCCGGCGCGCCCAGGAACTCCTGGAGCTGGTGGGCCTGGCGGAGAAAGGCCATCTTGCCGCCGAGTCCCTGGCCTACGGCGACCAAAGGCGACTGGAGATCGCCCGGGCCCTGGCCCAAAAGCCCCGCCTGCTGCTGTTGGACGAGCCCGCGGCCGGCTTAAACCCCCGGGAGACCGAAGACCTTATGACGCTCCTGGAAAAATTGGGCACCCTGGGCGTCACCCTCCTGCTCATCGAGCACGACATGACCCTGGTCATGGGGATCAGCCACCGCATCATCGTCCTGGACCAGGGAAGCCTCATCGCCGAGGGACTGCCCCAGGAGATCCGCCGCCACCCCCGGGTCATCGAAGCCTACCTGGGGAAGGAGGAAGAGGACACGGGTGAGGGAGGGGGCTAAGGGCCGCAGGCCCTTTCCTCCTCCCCCACATCCCCTCTGCGGGTTGGGAGGGGGGAGTGGCGGGAGGGCAGAGGCTTCGCAGCCCCTCCCCCTCCCCCCACAGCAAAACGGGAGGAACCCATGGCCATTTATGACCAGGAAGCGGAGCGGTCGGACCGGGAAGAGTTGGCCCAGCTCCAGTTGGAGCGGTTGCAGGCCACGCTGCACCGGGTCTATAAGAACGTCAAGTTTTACAAAAAGAAATTTGACGCCATCGGGTTTTTGCCCGAGGACTGCCAGTCCCTGGACGATTTGGCCCGGCTCCCTTTCACCACCCGGCACGACTTGGCGGCCAGCTATCCTTATGAGATGTTTGCCGTGCCCTTAAGGGAGGTGGTGCGCATCCACTCCTCCACCGGCAGTCCGGGAAATCCCATCGTCATGGGCTACACCTGCCGGGACCTGCGCACCTGGGCCAAGCTCGCCGCCCGGGTCCTCACCGCCGCCGGGGTGGATCGAGACGACGTGGTTCAGGTGACCCTCTCCTATGGCCTTTTAACCAGCGCCTTCGGCCTGCACTACGGGGTGGAGCTTTTGGGGGCCTCGGTCATCCCCACCGGCCCCGGCGGCACCGCCCGCCAAGTGCAGATCATGCGGGACTATCGCACCACCGCCCTCATCAGCACCCCCGGCTACGCTTTGGTCATCGCCGACACCCTGGAGGAGCTGGGGGTGGACGCGAAGACCCTGCACCTGAAACTGGGCTTGCTGGCCGGAGAGCCCTGGACCGAGGCTCAGCGGGCCCAAATCGAGGCGCGCCTCATGATTACCGCCTATGACAACTACGCCCTGTCCGAGGCCATGGGCCCGGGGGTGGCCGGCGAGTGCGAGATTCGCCAGGGCATGCACTTAAACGAGGACCACTTCTTCCCGGAGGTGGTGGACCCGGCCAGCGGCGCCATCTTGCCTCCGGGCGAGCTGGGGGAGCTGGTCCTCACCACCCTGAGCCGGGAGGCCACGCCCCTCATCCGCTTCAGGACCGGCGACCTCACCCGCCTCCATTTCGCCCCCTGCCCCTGCGGCCGCACCCTGGCCCGCTTAAGCCGCATTGAGGGCCGGGCCGACAACGTGGTGGTGGTCAAGGGCATCAACATCTTCCCGGAGCGGGTGGGCCAGGTCCTGAGCGCTTTGGTGGGCGAGGCGCCGGTGTACCAGTTGGTCATCCGCCGGGAGGGCGCCCTGGATGTGCTGGAGGTGCGCCTGGAGGTGCGGGAGGGCCTGTTTTTCGACAAGATGACGGCCCAGCGGGAGTTCTTGCAGAAGCTCAACACCAAGCTGGCCCAAGGTATCGGCGTCACCCCCCGGGTGAAACTGGTGGAACCCGGCAGCATTGACCGGGAGCAGGAGACCTCGCCGTTGGTGATTGATTTGCGGAAATGACGCCTCAGATGGCACCTAATATCTTTTTCAAGACCTAATTGTCCAGTTATGGCCACCCACCCTGGGGAAAAGAAACAAAAAGCAAGAAGGCCAGGTGGCACAGGCGTCCCGCCTGTGCAGTCTTTTCAGAGCACCAGAAGAAACCTCCCCCATCTACAAGAACCAGAGAAAGTTTACTTCCTTACTTGGCGCTGCCGGCCTGAAATAATGCTGTCTGCTCAGGAACGCACCTTGGTATTGAATTCATTGCGCCACTGGGACGGCGTCAAGTGGAAAATCTATACAGCTGTTGTTCTTCCCGACCATGTCCATGCCCTGGCGCAACCCTTGCCCCATCCCCAGGGAGGAGTCTTTGACCTAGCGGAAATTCTGCACAGCATCAAGAGCTTCACCGGCCACCGCCTTACTCAGTTGCGAGGCAGCCGGGGGAGCGTCTGGCAGGATGAGAGCTATGACCGAATCATCAGGGATGAAGCGGATTTTTTGGAGAAATGGAACTACATCAGGAACAATCCGGGAAAAACGGGTTTGGCGGAGCGCCCGGAGGATTATCCCTGGCTCTATGAACGAGGCTCAGGAAAAGAGCACAGGCGGGACGCCTGTGCCACCTGAGTCTCCGGGTGATTGTTTCCTTGCTTTGTCCCTGCAGCTTTGTTAGCATGTGATAGGAGTATATGAATATTACCATTGAGTTTGATACTCATGAAGCCTGGAGATATCATTTCTTACATTGATATGTGTCAAGAGGAAGGTGTAAACCTGCAAAGAGGTATGAATTTTCGATTGCGGCACGGAGTAAGCGTTATTCTCATGAGTTTGCGGCTGGGTGCACCTTACGCAGACAGAATTGAAGAAGAAGGAAGGATATTGATTTATGAAGGACATGATATTTGTGCAACGAGAGATGGGCCCCACCCAAAAAAGTTGATCAACCTATGAACAATCCAAATGGTGGGCTTACGCAGAATGGTCTATTTTTTGCGGCTGCGAAGAAATATCGCGCAGGACTGAGCGATCCTGAATTGGTGAAAGTTTACGAGAAGATTAGGTCGAGCATTTAGGTTTATAATGGTTTATTTAGGTTAGAAGATGCATGGCAGGATGAAATTAATGGCAGAAAAGTTTTTAAGTTTAAACTATAAAATAATAGATGATTACAATAAATTGAGATGAATTAAAAATATTGATATTAATCATGATAGAATGATTCCATCATCTGTTAAACTAGAAGTTTGGAAGAGAGATAAGGGAAGATGTGTTATTTGTGGAAGCGAAACTAACTTACATTTTGATTATATCATTCCACATTCAAAGGGTAATACTTCCTTGGTTTTTCAAAATATTCAATTTTTGTGTGCACGACATAATTTAGAGAAGAAAGATAAAATAGAGTAGAGCTAAAACCTATGCGACCCTCCTGGGATGAATACTTCATGCTCATCGCCAAGCTGGTGAGCACGAGAAGCACCTGCAACTCCCGGCCCACCGGCGCGGTGCTGGTGAAGGACAAGCAGATCCTGGCCACGGGCTACAACGGCTCCATGCCCGGCGCGGCCCACTGCAGCGACGAGACCCTGCCCGACGGCTCCCCGTACTGCCACCGCCGGGCCCTGGCCATCGCCGACGTGGACAAGTACAACTTCTGCCGGGCCTCCCACGCCGAGGCCAACGCCATCGCCCAGGCGGCCAGGCACGGCATCGCAGTGGCCGGCGCCAGCCTCTATGTGACCCTGGAGCCCTGCTTCATCTGCATCAAGCTGCTGGCCACGGCCCAAATCGAGCGGGTCTTCTTTGAGCTCCCCTACGAGTCCCGGGATGCCGCCCGGGATGAGGCCTGGAAGCTGGCGGTGGCTGAGGCGGGCTTTGCCGAATACCGGCAGCTCAGCGTCGCGCCCGGCGCCCTGAACTATATCCTCCCCAGCCTCACCGGGGTCACCTCGGGGCGGCGCCTCCCGGCCACCGAAGCCCTCACCCCGGTGGGCGCGGTGGAGATGGATTGATATGAGCCTTGAAGGAGGGGGCCAGGGGCTTCGAAGGCCCTGCCCTCCCCCCACAAAACCATCCAGAGCGCTTATGGCCCGAAACGCCAAGAACGAGCCGAAAAAGCTTCCTAACGGCGGGAAAAAAGGCAAGCCGCCAGCGCCCATGCCGGAGGCCGTTCCCTGGCAGCGCCGTCTGGGCCAGGAGGTGGCGGCGCTTTTGCTTTTGGGGCTGGCGGTCTTTCTGTTTTTGGCCCTCCTCAGCCATCGTTTGGACGACCCCCAGGGGCTGGTGGCCCTGTGGGAAGTGCCCGGGGTATCCAACTGGATGGGCAAGGCCGGGGCCTATCTCGCAGCCTGGGGCCTGTGGGGCTTGGGACTGGCCGCCTTTTGGCTGCCGGTCTGTCTGGGAACGTTGGCCTGGCGGTCCCACCGGCGGGGGTTGGAAGATCTTCCCCTTTCCCAGGTAGTGGCCGGGGGAGGGGTGCTCCTGTCCACTGCCGGGCTGTTTTCCCTGGCCCGGCCCCGCGTTAGCTGGGGGGGGGGCTGGCTGCACACCGGCGGCCGGCTGGGGGATTTCCTGGGCTTGACCCTCACCGGCTGGCTGAACGGCGCCGGCGCCGCCCTGGCCCTGGTGCTCTTCCTGTTGGTGGCGGCCATGGGGGCCACCCGGCTTTCCTGGGCGGGGCTCCTGACCACGATGTGGCGGGGTTTGCGCCGCCTCTGGTGGAGTGACCGGCCGGCAGCGGCGGAGGAATCCTCCCCCCGTTCCTCCCGGCCTCGGCGCCGGGAGAGTGAACCGATGCTCAAAGCCGCCTCGCCTGCGGAGCTCGAGGAACCCCGGCTGGTCTTGCCGGTGGCTCCGGCGTCGCCCACTTCGCCGGACGCCCCCCCCCGGCGGCGCCAGGGCGCCGGCGACTCTCCGGAGGTTTTCCAGCTCCCCCCTCTGGAGCTCCTCACCCCCGGCCAGCCCTGGGATCAGCAGGTGCACCAAGGCCAGATGCGGGCCCAGGCCCTCAAGCTGGAGGACACCTTAAGCCACTTCGGGGTGGAGGCCAAGGTGGTGGCCATCGTGCCCGGCCCGGTGGTCAGCCGCTTTGAGCTGGAGCCGGCGCCGGGGGTAAAGATCAGCAAGGTTACCAGCCTGGCCGACGACCTGGCCCTGGCCCTGAAGGCCATTTCCATCCGCATCGTGGCGCCGGTGCCGGGCAAGGCGGTCATCGGCATCGAGGTCCCCAATCCCAAGCGCCAGGTGGTGGCCCTGCGGGAGATTTTGGCGGATCCCGCCTACCAGAAGTCCGCCTCCCGACTCACCATCGCCCTGGGCAAAGACATCATGGGCCAGCCGGTGGTGAACGACCTGGGACGCATGCCCCACCTCTTGATCGCCGGCGCCACCGGCAGCGGCAAGAGCGTCGGCCTGAACGCCATGATCCTCTCCATCCTCTTCAAGGCCACCCCGGAGGAGGTGCGCTTCCTCATGGTGGACCCCAAGCGCATTGAGCTCTCCCTGTATGAAGGCATCCCGCACCTGTTGCACCCGGTGGTGGTGAACCCCAAGGAGGCCACCACCGCGCTGCACTGGGCGGTCATGGAGATGGAGCGCCGCTACGGCTTGCTATCGGATCTGGCGGCCCGCAATATCGAGGGCTACAACCAGAAGGTCAAGGCGCTGAAGCCAGCACCCGGCGAGGCCCCGGAGGACCGTCCCCGGCCGCTCCCTTACATCGTCATCGTCATCGACGAGCTGGCCGACCTGATGCTGGTCTCCTCCCGGGACACCGAGGAATACTTGATCCGCCTGGCCCAGAAGGCCCGGGCCGCCGGCATTCACCTCTTGGTGGCCACCCAGCGCCCCAGCGTGGACGTCATCACCGGGCTCATCAAGGCCAACTTTCCCACCCGGGTCTCCTACCAGGTTTCGGCCAAGGCCGACTCCCGGGTCATCCTGGACGCGGTGGGGGCCGAGCGTCTTTTGGGCATGGGGGATCTTTTGTTCATGCCCCCGGGCACCTCCCGCCTTAGGCGCATCCACGGCCCCTTTGTCAGCGAGGAGGAGGTCAGCCGGGTGGTGGACTTCCTCAAGGAGCAGGCCTCGCCGGCATACGAGGTGGGCATCACCGAGATGAAGGAGCGGGAGGAGGAAGCGGCCGAGTCCGGGGAGCGGGACGAGAAGTGGGACGAGGCCGTGGCTTTGGTGGCCGAGACCCGCAACGCCTCCATCTCCATGCTCCAGCGGCGCCTCCGGGTGGGCTACAACCGGGCCGCCCGCATCATCGAGCTCATGGAAAAAGAAGGGCTGGTGGGCCCCTCCGACGGCCTGAAGCCCCGTGAGGTTTATATTCCCCGCCGGTAGCCTTCCTTGTTCCTGCGGTTCAAACCTTTTCCCGCCCAAAGCGGTTTCCGTCTCCACCTCCCTTTGGTAAACCGATGATCAAAGAGCAGTTGACAAAGAAGTGGTTCTCAGGGATGCTTAACCGAGCATGAACCTCAGGGATTGGGAAGGACTCTTCCGTCAGGACTGGCCGGAGTTGTGGCCTTGGTTTCAGGAGACCAGCCGCCTGCGGGAGGCCCGCTTCGGCAACAAGATCAAACTCTGCGTCATCATCAACGCCAAATCCGGCTTGTGCTCCGAGGACTGCGCCTATTGCTCTCAGGCCGCCACTTCCACGGCCCCGGTGGCCAGATACCCCCTGCTCCCCGGCGAGAAGCTGGTGGAGGCGGCGGTCGCGGCCCATGAGCAAGGCGCGTTGCGGTTTTCCCTGGTGACCTCGGGCCGGGGCCTCTCGGCCGCCAAGGAACGGGACGCCCTCCTTCAGGCGGTGGCGGCCATCCGGGCTCGCACCTCCATCCGGCTGTGCGCCTCTTTGGGCATCGTGGAGCGCCCGTTTTTGGCGGAGCTCAAGGCCGCCGGGGTTTCCCGGTATCACCACAACCTGGAGACTGCGGCGTCTCATTTCCCGCATATTTGCACCAGCCACACCTACGCCCAGCGGCTGGCCACCATTGAGTCGGCCAAAGCGGCGGGCCTGGAGGTCTGCGTGGGGGGCATCTTCGGTTTGGGGGAAACCCTGGCCCAACGCTTTGAGCTGGCCCAGGCTGTCAAGACGCTGGAGGCGGAGGCGATGCCGGTCAATTTCCTGCACCCGCTGCCGGGCACCGGCCTGGCAGACCGCCCGCCGCTGGCGCCCCTGGAGGCCCTGAAAACCGTGGCGGCCCTGCGCCTGACCCTGCCGGAGCAGTCCCTGATCATCTGCGGCGGCCGCGTCTCCACCCTCAGGTCCCTGGCCCCCCTGGTCTTTGCCGCCGGCGCCGACGCCCTCATGACCGGTGACTATCTCACCACCAAGGGCCGGACTCCGGCCGAAGACTTGCAGATGCTCAAGGATTTGGGATTGGAATTGGAATTGGGGGAAGGGGGCCAGGGGTCGTAGACCACTGCCCCATCTCCAAGCCCGCCCCTCTAATCCCCTAGGAGGGTAGAGGAGTGTGGGGGGAGGGCAGGGACTGCAAAGCTCCGGGCCCTCCCTCCGCTAACCCCGATTAGGGAAGGAACCCATGGAACTGCCGAAGCTGCCGAAGCTGAAAGGAGTTTTCGTCACCGGCACCGACACCAACGTGGGGAAGACCTGGGTGGCGGCGGGTCTCACCGCGGTGCTGCGCCGCTGGGGTCTCAGGGCCGTGTATTTCAAACCGGTGCAAAGCGGCTGTCCGGAAGAGGCCGACAGTTTGGTCCCCACCGATGCCCTTTTGGCCCGGGAGGTCGCGGGGCTGGCCGAACCCTTGGAGATGCTCACCCCCATTGCCCTGAAGCTGCCGCTGGCCCCGGGGGTGGCGGCTCCCCGGGAGAGCCGCCGGGTGGATCTGGCCAAGGTGGCGGCCTGCCTTCAGGAACTGGCCGGTCGCTATGATATCTTTGTCATCGAAGGCGCCGGGGGGCTCTACGTCCCCCTGGTGGACGTGAAATTTCTCGTCCTCCATCTGGCAGCCTGGCTGAAACTGCCGCTTCTGGTGGTGGCCCGGGCGGGTTTGGGGACCATCAACCACACGGCCCTGACGGTGGCGGCGGCCCAGCACGCCGGGCTGCCCGTGGCCGGGGTGGTGCTGAACCGCTTTCCGGAACGGCCCTCCCTGGCCGAGGCCACCAACCCGGAGGTGATTGCCGCCTTGACGGACCTGCCGGTTTTGGGACGGCTGCCCGAGGTGGGTGATCTCAGCCGCTCCGAGGATCGGGAAGTCTTTTTAGCCTCCATGGACCGGGTGGCCCGGGAACTGTCCCAGGCCTGCGCCGCCCGCGCCTTCTTGGATTGTATGCTGATCTAAGGGCAGCAGGGAGGCTTGGGACGGCCAAGGCCGCCCTCAACTGCCCTGACCGTGCCGAAGGCCATGCTGGAAGAGTTTGCCCAGGAATTGCGCAGGTTGGAATCCCAGGATCTGAGGCGCCGCCTGCAGGTGCTGGAAGAGGTCCTGCCCGGCGGCAAGGTGCGGCTGGCTGGCCGGGTTCTCCTGAACCTCTCCTCCAACGATTACCTGGGGCTGGGTCTGGATCCTCGCCTGGCTGAGGCGGCGGCCCAGGCCGCGGCGCGTTGGGGGGCCGGCGCCGGGGCTTCCCGGCTGGTGGCTGGCCACCTGAAGCTGCACCAGGACGTGGAGGAGGAGCTGGCGGCCTTCAAGGGCACCGAGGCCGCGGTCATCTTCAGCACCGGCTACATGGCCAACCTGGGCACCATCGCCGCCTTGGTGGGGCCGGGAGATACGGTATTCTGCGACCGGTTCAACCATGCCAGCATCTATGACGGCATCAGGCTTTCCGGGGCCGCCCTGGCCCGGTTCCCGCACCGGGACCTCAATCGGCTGGAGGCTCTCTTGAAGCAGGCCCCCGCCCGCGGCCGGCGGCTCATCGTGACCGACTCGGTCTTTTCGGTGGACGGCGATTTGGCGCCCCTGGCTGAGCTGGTGGCGCTGAAAGAACGGCACGGCGCCATCCTGATGATCGACGAAGCCCACGCCACGGGGGTCCTGGGGCCGGGAGGCGGCGGGCTGGCCCAGGCCCTGGGCCTCACCGCCCGGGTGGAGGTGCACCTGGGCACCTTTTCCAAGGCCCTGGGCTCCCTGGGCGGCTACGTGGCCGGGGACCGGCGCCTCATTGACTACCTGCACAACAAGGCCCGCTCCTTTATCTACTCCACCGCGCTGCCGCCGCCGGTGCTGGGGGCCATCGGCCAGGCCCTGCAGATTGTCCAGCAGGAGCCCGGAAGGCGGGCCCGGCTGATGGCCGAGGCCGCGGCCCTTCGCCAGGGTTTGCAGGCCGCCGGGCTTGATACCCTGGGGAGCGAAACCCAGATCGTCCCGGTGCTGGCCGGAGACAACGCTACAGCCTTGGCCTTCGCCGCCGCCCTGCGGGAGGCAGGTTTGCTGGCCGTGGCCCTGCGCCCCCCCACGGTGCCGCCGGGCAAGGCCCGGGTGCGTTTTTCCCTGTCCGCCGCCCATTCTTCCCCAGACCTGGCCCAAGCCCGGGAGGCGATTGTTGGGGTCGCCCGCAAGGTAGGCTTGATCCGATGAAGACCCTAGCCCTGCTGCACGGCTGGGGCGCCACCGGCGCCATCTGGAGCTGCCAGGAACAGCAGCTTGCCGGGAAAGCGCGGATTCTGACCCCCGATTTCGGCTGCTGGCAGGCAGGATGGCTGGCCGACTGGCTCCGTACCCTGCCGCTGGCCCACACGGTGGCGGTAGGGTGGTCCCTGGGAGGCATGCTCCTGCTGGAGGCCCTGGCGACCTTCGGCCTCACCCCCGCCGCGGTCGTCCTGGTGGGCGTGCCGGCGGTCTTCTGCCGGCGTCCCCACCATCCGTACGGTCCTTCGCCGGCTGCCGTGCGGGCTTTGCGGCAGGCGGTGAAGCGGGACTCCAAGTCCGTCCTGGAGGACTTTAGCCGGCGGTGTCTGGCTCCCAGGGAGGAGTCCTTCTGGCCGGCGGTGCGGCACTATTTCGTCCCGGATCAGGACCCCGCCTTCCTGGCCGCCGGCCTGGACTATCTCCAGAACGCCGACTTACGGCCGGTGCTGGGCCGGGTGAAGGCTCCGGTCACTTTGGTTCAAGGCGACGCGGACGCCATCGTGCCGCCGGCCCAGGCCCAAAGGCTGCAAACCTACCTGCCCGGCTCCCAGTTAGTGGTCTTGCCCGGCGCCGGACATCTGCCGTTCCTCACCCAGGCGGGGGTGTTTGCGGAAATCCTGAATCAGGTGGCAGGGGAAGACTGAAGGCCCGGATTCTTCGGGGCTGCCGGCCGGACCTGTCTTCGGCCCTTTGACCCTGGCTACCACGGTGATCTCGGTGAGCAATTGTTTCATTAGGAGAACTTGGAAAAAGGTGCGGCTCCTGCCGCCTGAAGCCGGAGTTCTCCCGTCACTCGGCTAATCCCTCCCATGAACCTCAAAGAAGGCATCAGGCGAAACTTCCGCAGGCGAGGGGCCTCCTACGACCAGCACGCCCGGGTCCAGCAGCAGATGGCCGACAAACTCCTGGCTCACTGCCATGAGGATATCGGGGCCGCCGGGCGTATCCTGGAAGTGGGCTGCGGCACCGGCTATCTTACCAGGCACTTGAGACGCCTGAACCGGCGCGCCTGGCTTTTGGCCGTGGATCTGGACCCGGATCTGCTGCGGCGGGCCCGGCAGCGCCTCAACCATGACGCCGGGATCGCCTGGCTGGCCATGGACGCGGAGGAGCTCTGCCGAGGGAGCTTCCACCTGATCATCGCCAACTCGGTATTTCAGTGGTTCCTCAAGCCCCGGGAAACCTTGCGCCGATACCTCGCCTTGTTGGCTCCCGGCGGCTGCCTGGCGTTTTCGGCCATGGGTCCCGGCACCTTCAGGGAGCTGGGCCAAGCCTGGCAGGATGCCGCCCGGGACTTGAACCTGTCTGCTTGGCCCCGACCTGCCGCCGCCGACTTCCTAGACTGGCGGGACTGGGGAGACCTGCTCCGGGAGGTTGGCTTTCGGGAAGTCCGGATGGAACAGGCGGCGCTCGTGGCCTCCTACGCCTCTGTTCTCCAACTGTTGAAAACCATCCAGCAAACCGGTGCTCTCAATCCGGCCCCCAGGGTTATCCTCCCCAAACTCTATCAACAGATGCTGACAACCTATCACCGGAACTGGGGTAACGGCTCCATACCTGCCACCTATGACCTCATCTGGGCCGTGGCCCGTAAAGAAAGGAGCGGGGGGCGTGAGGAAATGCTTGGCAACGCCTGGAAATCAGTTACATTATAAAGTTGCTTCAAACTGGCGGCCGGGGTGTCTCGGCACCCGGCCGCCGGGGTTGCTGTCGATACATCCAGACACCACATTGAGGGCCCGACCCTCTGCCGACCCCGGCCACGGCCCGGCGGCAACAGGTAATCCCCATGTCAGAACTCCTTGCAGGACAGCCGGGTGAGCGCCGGCTTTTTTTGGGCAATGAAGCCATCGTTCGAGGGGCGCTGGAGGCCGGGGTGGCCTTGGCGGCCACCTATCCCGGCACCCCCTCGTCGGAGATCGGCGACCGGTTCTATGAAATCTCCCGTACCGGCGCGCTGGTCTTTGAATACTCCACCAACGAAAAGGTGGCCTTGGAAGTGGCTGCCGGCGCCTCGGCCGCAGGCTGGCGGGCCATGGCTTCCATGAAGCACGTGGGGGTGAATGTGGCGGCCGACGCCCTCATGACCCTGCCGTATGTCGGCGTCAAAGGGGGCCTGGTCATCGTCAGCGCCGACGATCCGTCTCTCTTTTCCAGCCAAAACGAGCAGGACAACCGTTTCTTCGCCCGCATGGCCGCCATCCCCATGCTGGAGCCGGAGAGCCCCCAGGAGGCCAAGGAAATGGCGGCAGCGGCCTTCGCCCTCTCCGAGGAGCTGGGGCTGCCGGTGATGCTGAGGACCACCACCCGCATCAACCACACCCGGGGGGCGGTGACCCTGGGGGAACTGGCCTCCCGGGCGAAGCCGGGCCGCTTCATCAAAGACCCCTTCAACCTGGTGATGGTCCCGGCCGTGGCCCGAGAAGCCCATGCCCGGCTCCTGGCCAAACAGGCCCAGGCCCAATCCCTGGCGGAGAGTTCCCCCTTTAACCGCCTGACGGGCTCCGGCCCCTGGGGGGTGGTGGCCAGCGGGGTGGCCGCCGCCTATGCCGCCGATGCCATCCTGGAGCTGGGCATTGCCGAGAAGATCACCTTCCTGAAGCTGGGCTTCACCCACCCCCTGCCCGAAGAACTCATCGCCGGCTTCCTCTCCCGGGTGGAATCGGTCCTGGTGGTGGAGGAGCTGGAGCCCTATCTGGAGGACGCCCTCAAGGCCATGGCCCAAGGCCGGGGCCTCACCCTTTCCATCCGCGGCAAAAACCCGGGCCCCTTCTCCCGCCTCTTTGAATACCACCCGGCCTTGGTGCGCCGGGTCATGGCGGATTTTTTCGGTGTGCCCCTGAAAGCCGCGGCGCCTTTGCCCGACGCGGCCCAGGTGCTGGGCCAGCCGCTGCCGGATCGGCCCCCCAACCTCTGCCCGGGCTGCCCCCACCGGGCCATGTACTACGCCGTGAAAATCGCCCTGAAGGACTTGGGCGTGGAGGGCATCTTTCCCACGGACATCGGCTGCTACACCCTGGGCCTCCTGCCGCCTTTGTCCATGGCCGATTATCTCATCTGCATGGGTTCCTCCATCACCACCGCCTGCGGCCTCGCCCGGGCCACGGGCCAGAAGGTGGTGGCCTTCATCGGCGACTCCACCTTTTTCCATGCCGGCCTCACCGGACTGGCCAACGCGGTGCACAACCGCCACGATGTGCTCCTTGTCATCCTGGACAACGGCACCACCGCCATGACCGGCCACCAGCCCCACCCGGGCGTTACCCTCACTCCCCCGGATTACCCTGGCCAGCCCCTGAATCTCGCCGGTGTGGTTAAGGCCCTGGGGGTGGAGCAACTCTGGCAGGTGAATCCCTTCAAATACAAAGACTCTCTGGCGGCCACCAAGGAGGCGGTCCAGGCGGCCGGCGTCCGGGTCCTCATCTCCCAGGCCCCCTGCCCCCTGTACGTCAGCCGCCTCAAGGGGAAAAAACCCAGGGCGCGCTTCCAGGTCACCGGCGACTGCGGGGAGTGCCGCCATTGCCTGGACTACTTCGGCTGCCCGGCCATGTACGCCAAAACCAACGCCGGCGCCAGCCAGATGCTCATCGACTACGATCTCTGCTCCGGGTGCGCCTTCTGCGTCCAACTCTGCGACTGCATCCGCCCGGTGAAGGCTTGATGAGGAGATGAGTCGGGGGGAGGGCCAGGGGCTTCGAAGCCACTGCTCTCTCCCGGAAGACCACGAAAAGGACACGAAATGGTGCGGTTGCGGATTTATATGACCGGCGTGGGAGGGCAGGGGACGCTCCTCGCCAGCCGGGTGTTAGGCGAGGCGGCCTTGGCCGCGGGGTATGAGCCCCTGGTGAGCGAAACCCATGGCATGGCCCAGCGGGGCGGGGTAGTCGCTTCCACCGTGGTCCTGGGGGATCTCAAGAGCCCCATCATTTCACCCGGCGAAGCGGACATCGTGGTGGCCTTCGAGGCCCTGGAGGCCTTCCGGGCCGTGAACCTGTGCCATGCCGGCACCCTGGTGGTGGCCAGCACTGGGGTGGTGCCGCCTTATCCGGTGGCCATTGGGAAAGCCAAGTATCCCGAGCCCCAGACCCTCATGGCCGGGTTGGCCCGGCATGTGGGAGGTTTGCTTGCCTTTGACGCCACTGCCTTGGCCCGGGAGGCGGGTAGTCCCCTGGCGGTGAACATGGTGCTCCTGGGCGCCCTGGCCGCTGCCGGTTCCCTCCCGTTTTCCCCGGCGGAGCTTACCGAGGTCATCCGCACCAAGACCAATCCCCGCTTCCTGGAAAGCAACCTGACGGCCTTCACCAAGGGGATGGAAGCCGCCGGCAATCCGGTCCACTGGCGCCGGAGGCTTACGGCGTCATAACGAATTCCTTTGCACATCCGGGGAAATCCTGTACAGTATAAGTTCGGTTGAGTATGCCCTGACATGATGGTGTCCTCGGTCTCCCAGCGGCGGAGGGCCTATTGGCCGTTTTCCCATACCGCGGATGTGGGCCTGCACATCTGGGGAGCAAGCCTTACGGAGCTGTTCGCCAACGCCGCCCGGGCCCTCACCGCCATCATGGTGGACCGGCGGCGGCTGCGCCGCGGCCTGAGCCGGGAAATTTCCGTGGAGGCCCCTGATTTGGAGGCCCTGCTGGTGGCTTGGCTCAACCAGTTGCTTTATCTTTATGACGTGGAGGGCTTCCTGGGGCGGGATTTCACCATCATCCGCCTGACCCCGGAAACCCTGAAGGCCCAGGCCGTGGGCGAAATCTATGATCCTGCCCGGCATGTGGGCAAAACCGCGGTGAAAGCCGCCACCTACCACCGCCTGGAGATCTCCCGGACGGAGGATGGCTGGCGCGCCACCGTTATTTTGGATTTATGAAAGAGAGGTATGGGGAAGGGGGCTAAGGGCCGCCGGGCTCTCCCGCAAGACCCTGCAAACTATGCCTCAGGTCAAGCTCCGGCAGGTGGATGAATATCGCTGGGAGATTCCCCGGGAGGGAAAGATGCGCACCCGGGGGCTCATTTTCGCCTCCCAGGAGATGCTCCCCAAGATCCACGAGGACCGGAGCCTGGAGCAGGTGGCCAACGTGGCCACCCTCCCGGGCATCGAGGGGCCGTCTTTGGCCATGCCGGACATTCATTGGGGCTATGGCTTTCCCATCGGCGGCGTGGCGGCCTTCAACATGGACGAAGGCGTGGTCTCCCCCGGCGGGGTGGGCTACGACATCAACTGCGGCGTCAGACTGCTGCGCACCAACCTGGAGCGGGAAGCCATCGCCGGCCAGGTGGAGGACCTGGTCAACGCCCTGTTCTACAACATCCCCTCGGGGGTGGGTTCCCGGCGCAAGGACCTGAAGCTCACCCTGCCCACCTTGAAGGAAGTGATGCGCTACGGCGCCAAGTGGGCGGTGAGGCAGGGCTTCGGCGCAGCCGACGATTTGGCGCACATCGAGGCCGGGGGCTGCATCGCCGGGGCCGACCCGGACTTGGTGAGTCAGTTCGCCATGGACCGGGGCAAGGACCAGCTGGGCACCCTGGGGAGCGGCAACCACTTCGTGGAGATCGGCTACCTGGCCGAAATCTTCGATGAAAAGCTGGCCCGGGCCCTGGGGCTCTTCAAGGGCCAGGTGACGGTCATCGTGCACACCGGCTCCCGGGGGCTGGGCCACCAGGTGTGCGACGACTACATCAAAGTCATGCTCAAGGCCAGCGCCAAGTACGGCATCGAGCTGCCGGACCGTCAGCTCTGCTCGGCGCCGATTCAGTCTCCGGAAGGCAAGCAGTACCTGGCGGCCATGGCTTCCGCGGCCAACTTCGCCTTTGCCAACCGGCAGATGATCACCCATTGGGTCAGGGAGTCCTTCGAGCAGGTGTTGCAGCTGGGACCCCGGGACCTGGGGCTGGAGCTCATCTACGACGTGGCCCACAACATCGCCAAAATCGAGACCCACCGGGTGAACGGCCAGGAGAAAAAACTCTGCGTGCACCGCAAAGGCGCGACGAGGGCCTTCCCCCCGGGCCACCCGGAGACGCCTTTGGCCTACCAGGAGACCGGCCAGCCGGTGCTCATCCCCGGGGACATGGGACGGTATTCCTTCGTCTTGGTGGGCACGGACAAGGCTCTCACCGAAACCTTCGGCAGCACCTGCCACGGGGCCGGCCGGGAGATGAGCCGGGCCGCGGCCATCAAGGCGGCCAAGGGGCGCAACGTGGTCAAGGAGATGGCCGGCCGGGGCATCATCGTCCGGGGCGCAGGCAAGGCCACCATCGACGAGGAAATCTCCGAAGCCTACAAGGACGTGGAAGGCGTGGTGAACGTCACCCACGGCGCCGGGATCTCCAAGAAGGTGGCGAAGCTGAAGCCGCTGGGGGTGATTAAGGGATAGTTTGGAGTATGAAGAAAAGAAACAATAAGGAACAACTTGAGTAAGGTAGGGTTGGCTCTTCCCACCGAAGGACGGTGGGCGGTGTCCACCCTACAGAAAGCTGATACTCAAAATGTTCGAACGCTTATCCGACAAACTGAACGCGGTCTTCAAGAAGCTCAAGGGCCGGGGCAAGCTCTCCGAGGAGGACGTCAACGCCGCCTTGCGGGAGGTGCGCCTGTCGCTTCTGGAGGCCGACGTCAACTATAAGGTGGCCAAGGGCTTCATCGAGCAGGTGCGGGGCCGGGCCGTGGGCGAAGAGGTCATGGCCAGCCTCACCCCGGCCCAGATGGTCATCAAGATCGTCCATGAGGAGTTGACCAATCTCCTGGGCGGCGAGTCCCCCAAGCTGGACCTGGCCGGCCGCCCCCCGGTGGCCCTCATGCTGGTGGGCCTCCAGGGCTCGGGGAAAACCACCACCGCGGCCAAGCTGGCCCGGCGCCTCAAGTCCCAGGGCCGCCAGCCGTATCTGGTGCCCGCGGACGTGCAGCGGCCCGCGGCCATCGAGCAATTGCAAAAATTGGGGGCCGACATCGGCGTGGAGGTTTACCCCACCCAGGCAGACCAGAACCCGGTGGCCATCTGCGAGGCGGCCATGGAGGCGGCCTACGGCGTAGGCTACGACACGGTGATCCTGGACACCGCCGGCCGCCTGCATGTGGACGGGCCGTTGATGGCCGAGCTCAAGGCCATCCGGGAAAGGACCCGGCCCAGCGAGATTTTGCTGGTGGCCGACGCCATGACCGGCCAGGACGCGGTGGCCGTGGCCCAAAGTTTCAATGACCTCTTAAACCTCACCGGCGTCATCCTCACCAAGGTGGAGGGCGACGCCCGGGGCGGCGCCGCCCTGTCCATGCGGGCGGTCATCGGCAAGCCCATCAAGTTCCTGGGGGTGGGTGAAAAACTGGAGGCCCTCGAGCCCTTTCACCCGGACCGGCTGGCCAGCCGCATCCTGGGCATGGGCGACGTCTTGAGCCTCATCGAAAAAGCCCAGGAAACCTTTGACGTCGAGCAGGTCAAGGCCCTGGAAAAGAAGCTCCGGCAGGAGGCCTTCACCTTGACGGACTTCCGGGAGCAGATGCGCCAGATGATGAAAATGGGGTCTCTGGAGCAGCTCCTGGACATGATCCCGGGGCTCAACAAAATCAAGGCCCTGAAAGGCGCCAAACCCGACCTGAAGGAACTCAAACGGGTGGAGGCCATCATCAACTCCATGACCCCGGCGGAGCGCCACAACTACCAGATCATCAACGGCTCCCGCCGCCGGCGCATCGCTCGAGGCAGCGGCACCAGCGTGGAGGAAGTGAATCGCCTGCTGAAAAACTTCGCCATGACCCAAAAAATGATGAAACAGATGGGCAAGGCGGCCAAGAAAGGCAAAATGCCCTTCCCCGGAGGCATGTTTTGAGAGAGAGTCGTGGGGAGGGGGCTAAGGGGCGGTGGCCCCTTCCTCCCTCCCCCACACCCCCGCCCCCAATTCCATCATGGGTTGGGTGGGGGGGTGGGCGGAGGGCAGGGCACTGTGTTCCCTGGCCCTTACCCTACCACCAAACCTGAGGAGGAGAAACCGGCGTAATGGCGTTACGGATTCGGTTGGCCCGGTATGGGGCCAAGAAGCGGCCTTTTTATCGCATTGTGGTGGCGAACAGCGAGTCGCCCCGCGACGGGAGGTTTTTGGACATCGTGGGCACTTATGATCCCCGGCAGGACCCCGCGGCCATCGCTATCAAGGAGGAGTTGTTGGCCCTGTGGGAGGACCGGGGGGCGACGCCCACGGATACGGTGGCCAGTCTGCTCAAGAAGTGGCGCAGCCGGGCGGTCTCATAGGACCACAGCCGGTCCGGCAAGAAGAGGCCTGCGGTCTTAAGCCCCCGGCGCGGCGGATTGCTGATTCTTGACGGCTCCTGGGTAGGGCCCCTTATGCCGCATCGGAGGTGGATCGGATGAAGGATCTGATCAAGTTCATCGCGGAAGCTCTCGTGGACCACCCGGACCAGGTTTCAGTGAAGGAGATCGAAGGGGAACAGACCTCAGTAATCGAGCTGAAGGTAGCCAAGGAAGACTTGGGGAAAGTCATCGGCAAACAGGGGCGCACGGCCCGGGCCATGCGCACCATCCTGAACGCCGCGTCCACCAAGATCCGCAAGCGGGCGGTGCTGGAGATCATTGAGTAGGGACGTGGGCACCCGGCTGGTGAGCCTGGGTAAAGTGACAGGCGCCCACGGCCTCAAAGGGGTCCTCAAGGTGGGGACGCCCGAGCCTGACCCGGAGCTCTTTCTGGCGTTGGGTGAAGTGGAAATCGGCGAGCACCGCCACCGGGTGCTGGAGGCCCAAGCCGGCAGGCGTCAGGTGCTCCTGAAGGTCGCCGGCATCACCACCCGGGAGGAGGCCGAGGCCCGGCGGGGCCAGACGGTCCGGGCGGAAGCCCGCCGCTTTCCGCCCCTGCCGCCGGGTGAATATTATTACTTTCAGCTTTTGGGGCTCACCGTGGTGAATGTGGACGACGGCCGGTCCCTGGGGGAACTCGTCGAGATCATCCCCACGGCAGCCCATGATGTCTACGTCATCCGGCAGGGCCGCCGGGAGGTGCTCCTGCCGGCGGTGGAAGAGGTGGTGGTGGAGGTGGACCTGGCTGCCGGGCGCTTGAGGGTCAAGCCGCCGCCGGGGCTGTTGGAAGCCTATGCGGATTGACTTTTTGACCCTGTTCCCGGCCTTTTTCGCCACGCCCCTCCAGCAAAGTATCCTGCGGCGGGCTCAGGCGCAGGGGGCGGTGGCGTTTCGCGTAATCAATCTCCGGGACTTCGCCCCGGATCGCCACCAGGTAACCGATGACCGCCCCTTCGGCGGCGGCCCCGGGATGGTCCTGAAGATCGAGCCGCTGGTGGCGGCTATCCGGGCGGTCCGGCGGGAGGCGCCGGCGGTCAGGGTGATTCTGTTGTCGCCCGCCGGCCAGCTGCTGAAGCAGACCAAGGTGCAGGAGTTGGCAGGATGCCAGCACCTGCTGCTCATCTGCGGCCACTACGAAGGGGTGGACGACCGCCTGCGCCATTACCTTGACGAGGAGCTCTCCATCGGCGACTATGTTCTCACCGGGGGAGAGCCCGCCGCCTTGGTGGTGGCCGACGCCGTGGTGCGGCTGCTTCCCGGGGTGCTGGGGTGCGAAGGCTCGGCCCTGGAGGAGTCGTTTCAGACGGGGCTTTTGGACCACCCCCACTATACTCGGCCGCGCCTCTTCGAGGGGCGCGCCGTGCCGGAGATTTTGCTTTCCGGCAATCATGCCGAAGTGGCCCGCTGGCGCCGCCGGGAGGCCCTGAAGCGCACCCTGCGGGTCAGGCCGGATCTCCTTACCCGGGCGCCCTTGACGGCTGAGGACCGGGAGTATTTGGCAGGCTTGACTGAGACCAACGAACCACAGGATGGATGAGGTTATGGACCGATTGATTCAGTTGTCCCGGGAGCAGATGCGGGCGGATCTGCCCGACTTCCGCCCCGGGGATACCGTGGAAGTGCACGTGCGCATCGTGGAAGGCGACAAGGAGCGGATTCAGGTCTTCAAAGGCGTGGTGCTGCGCAAGCGGGGCGGCCTCACCGGCGCCACCTTCACCGTGCGCAAGGTTTCCTATGGCGTGGGGGTGGAGCGCATCTTCCCCATCCACTCCCCCAATATTGACCGGGTGGTGGTGCTCAGCCGGGGACGGGTGCGAAGGAGCCGCCTCTACTTCCTTAGGCAGCGCTCCGGCAAGGCCGCCCGCCTCAAGGAAAAGCGGGTCGTCTCCTCATGAAGCGCTCTCCGGGCGGCAGCTTGACCTATGCTGACCCGGAGACCTTTTGGCGCGGCCAGGGCTTGACCCTGATCTGCGGCGTGGATGAGGCAGGCCGGGGCCCACTGGCTGGCCCCGTGGTGGCTGCCGCGGTGATTTTGCCGCCCGACGCCCGGATTCCCGGCTTGAATGACAGCAAGCGCCTGGCTCCGGAGGTCCGGGAGGCGCTGGACCGGGAGATCCGGTCCCAGGCCCTAGCCTTTGCCATCACCGAAGGCAGTGTCCGCCAGATCGAACGCCGGGGGATCCTGGCCGCCAGTCTCAGGGCTATGGCCCAGGCCGTCGCCGCGCTGACCCAGCGCCCGGAAATGGTGCTGGTGGACGGCCGGGACCCGCTGCCGCTGGCGTGCCCCCAGCAGCCGGTGGTGGACGGCGACGTGCTCTGCCCCTCCATTGCTGCGGCTTCCATTTTGGCCAAAGTCCACCGGGACCGGGTCATGGACGCCTGCCACCGCCGCTTTCCGCAATATAATTTTACCCGCCACAAGGGCTATGCCACCCCCGAGCACCAGGAAGCGCTGAGCATCTGGGGGCCCTGCGTCCTGCACCGGCGCACCTTTAAGGGCGTGCGGGAATGGCTTTGGCGGGATGAGGGTCAAGGGGCTGGATAAGCGGCGATCCCTGGGCGGGCAGGGCGAAGACTTGGCCGCAGCGTTTTTGACCAGCCAAGGCTACCAGATCCTGGCGCGCAATTACCGCACTCCCTGGGGAGAACTGGATCTCATCGCTCGGCACCAAGGGTTTCTGGTGTTTGTCGAGGTAAAGACCCGGCGCACGGAGCGCTTCGGCCCCCCCCAGGAAGCGGTGCACCCGGCCAAGCAGGAGAAACTCCGGACCCTGGCGGCGTACTACCTGCAACAGAAGAGCCTGGCGGAGGTGTTGGTGCGCTTTGACGTGGTGGCCGTGCGGCTGACGGCTCAAGGCCCCGAGATTGAGCTGATTCAACAGGCCTTTTAACCGGATTTCGGGCGAGGGGAGCGAGAGGGCCAAGCCCTCCCGGCCCGCCTTGCCAAGCAGTTTTCATACCCCCATTGATGCGCCCGTGAACCAGCCCCAGACAGGCCGCCTCTACATCGTCGCCACCCCTGTCGGCAACCTGGAGGACATCACCCTTAGAGCCCTCCGGGTGCTTAAGGAGGCGGAACTCATTGCCTGCGAAGACACCCGGCGCACCCGAAAACTCCTGAGCCACTTCGGCATCAGCGCCAAGCTCACCAGTTACCACGGCCACAACCAGGCGGCCAAAATCCCGGAACTCCTGGAACGACTGAAGCAGGGCCACAACATCGCCTTGGTGAGCGACGCCGGCACCCCGGGCTTTTCCGACCCGGGCACCGCCCTGGTGGCCGCCGCTTGGGAAGCCGGGGTGCCGGTGGAGGCGGTGCCGGGACCCGCCGCGGGGGTGGCGGCCTTGAGCCTGTCCGGCTTTCCCGGGGACGTCACCTTCGTGGGCTTTCCTCCCCGCCGAACCGGCAAGCGACGGGAGTTTTTGGCCTCCCTGGCCGGAGAAGACCGGGTCATCATCCTCTATGAAGCTCCCAACCGCCTGGCGGTCACCCTGGAGGAAATCGCCGGGCTGATGCCTGACCGCCAAGCCCTGGTGGTCCGGGAACTTACCAAACTCTTCGAGGAACGGTGGCGCGGGCCGGTGGCCCAGGTGGCAGCTGCGCTCGCCGGCCGGGACCTGAAGGGGGAATGCACTGTTGTCCTCTCCCGCCCGGCCCGGCAGACACCGGTGGCCCCGGACCTGTCCGCCGCTCTCCTCCAAACGGCAGCGGCCACGCAGCTCAGCGGCCGGCGTCTGGCCGAAAAAGTGGCCGCTGACCTCAATCTCCCCCGCCGCCTGGTCTATCAGGCCTACCTGGACTTGAAATCCCAAAGCCGCCTGCGGTGAAACGGACCGGGGAACGGCACCGGATAATCAGGCAGCTTTGCTCCCGGCGCCCCCTGCCATGGCCGGGGGCACCTCCTGGCAAAAATCACAGCCCCCGGTGGTAAAAAGGCCTGCCGGGTTTTATAATAAAGGCAACGGAAAACCGAAAACTCACCTTCGGCACCTCATGGGCATTCCGCCCCCGCCGCCTTACAGGTCAAGATGCGCGACACGCCTAACGTGGTGGAACGGGAGGTCTGGGTGGAGAACCGTTTGGGGATACATGCCCGGCCGGCTTCCCAGATATTGCATTTGGCACTCCAGTTCCAGGCCGAAATCTTTTTGGAAAAGGACGGCTGCTCCGCCAGCGCCCGGGAATTGCTGGCCCTGCTGTCCCTGGATTGTCCCCAGGGCACCCGCCTGGTGGTGCGGGCGGAGGGAACCGACGCCCGGGACGCCGCTCAGGCGATGGTGCAACTCTTTGCCCGGAAGTTTGGAGAAACATGAGCGAACCGAACCGCATCCTCAAAGGCATTCCCGCCTCCCCCGGCATTGTCCTGGGTCGGGCCCGGGTGGTGGCCGATTTCGGCGACCTCCAGGCTTCCTTCCGCCTGGTCTATACCGACCAGGAGCGCCTGGGGGAAGTGGAGCGCTTCAAAGCTGCGGTGGATTTGGCCCACGAGGACCTGCGCCGCCTGCGTGACAAGGTGGCGGCGGAGTTCCCCGAACACACCCATCTCCTGGAGCTCCACCTTCTCATCCTCAAGGACCAGATGCTCTACGATGAACCTCTCAGACTCATCCGGGAGGAGAATCTCAGCGCCGAATGGGCCTTGCAGCGGAGTTTCGAACGCATCCGGGAGCTTTTCAGTAAAATCGAGGACCCCTACATCAAGGGCCGCATTCAGGATGTGGAGTCGGTGTACCGCCGGCTCATGGGGAACCTCATCGGCCGGAGTCCCCGCCGCTTTGTGACCGCCGGCGAGCCGGTTATCCTGGTGGCCCGGGACCTCTCCCCGGCCGAAACCACTCAGATGGCCGGCTCCGGGGTGGTGGGCTTCATTACCGAGCGGGGCGGCCGCACCTCCCATACCGCCATCCTGGCGCAGTCTCTGGAGATCCCGGCGGTGGTGGGCCTGGACCAGGTCAGCCAGCAGATCACCCCCGGCGAGGAGCTTATCCTGGATGGCCTCACCGGGCGGGTCATCCTCAACCCGGACCAGGAAATGGTGCGCAAGTACCGGCAGCGCCAGGAGGAATTTCGCGCGTTTCGCCAGGAGGTGGCGCAAAGCGCCATGGAACCGGCCATCACCCCCGACGGCTTCGCCACCCGGGTGCTGGCCAACATCGAGTTGCCGGAGGAGGTGCACTTGGTGGGGCGCTATGGCGCCGACGGCGTGGGGCTCTACCGCACGGAATTTCTCTTCCTCCGCCACCGGCACCTTCCTTCCGAGGAGGAGCTCTTTGAGGATTACCGCAAGGTGGTGGCGGCCCTCACCCCCCGGATGGTCACCATCCGCACCCTGGATATCGGCGGCGACAAGTTTCTGCCCCGGTCGGACTACGCCCCGGAAATGAACCCGGCCCTGGGCTTGCGGGCCATCCGTTTCTGCCTGAAAGAGCGGGACCTGTTCCGGACCCAAGTCCGGGCCATTCTGCGGGCTTCGGCTTTCGGAAAAGTTCGGGTCATGTTTCCCCTCATCAGCAGCGTGGGGGAGGTGCGGGAGGCCCGCAGCCTCATCGAAGAGGTCAAACATGACCTGGCTCAGGAAGGCCTCCCCTTCGATGCCCACCTGCCGGTGGGGGCCATGATCGAGGTGCCAGCCGCGGTCACCTTGTGCCAGATGCTGGCCAAGGAAGTGGACTTTTTAAGTATCGGCACCAACGACCTCATCCAATATGCCCTGGCCATCGACCGGGGCAACAAGCAGGTGGCCGCCATGTACCAACCCCTGCACCCGGCGGTGCTGCGCATGGTGCTCCAGGTGGTGACGGCCGCGGGCGTCGCCGGCGTGCCGGTGGCCATGTGCGGCGAGATGGCCGGGGATCCGCTGCACCTGCCCATCCTCCTGGGCTTGGGGGTTTCCGAGCTTTCCATGAACCCCCTGGCCATCCCGGTAATCAAGCGGGTCATCCGCATGATCACCCTGGCCGAAGCCCAAGCCATGGCAAGTCAGGTGCTGGAAATGGTCTCGGTGGAGGAAATCAACGACTATGCCACCCGGGTCATGAGCCGGCGCTTTCCGGAAATCTTCCGCTTCGGCTCGGTCCTGGCCGGCATGTGATTCCCCGGCTTCCCGCTTTGGGAAAAATGCCCCGCCCCCTTAAGAAATGTTCCCGGGCATGATATGGTAGAGCGAATTTGGGGGGCCGGGAGAAACCGATACACTTCGCCCTCTGGCAACCCTCATCTCTTCGGCAGCTGGCAGGAGGATCTGGGGGCATCCAGGAGTGGGGGTGCGGTGCGCCAAGACCCAACCCGGTCTTCGCTGTTTCCGGGTCCGCTATGAAACAGGAACGCATCAAGCTCATCTGCCGCAACCGCAAGGCCTACTTCGAATACTCCGTGGATGCCCTGTATGAGGCGGGTCTCATGCTGCAGGGCACCGAGGTCCAGTCCCTGCGTCTGGGCAAGGCCAATATCGAGGACGCCTACGCCCGGTTCCGCAACGGCGAGCTGTTTCTTTACAATGCCCACATCAGCCCCTATCCCTTCGCCAGCGGCGATAACCACGAACCCGACCGCCCCCGCAAACTCCTCCTTCACCGCCAGGAGCTGAAGCGGCTGGTGGGCAAGCTCCAGGAGCGGGGTTATACGCTCATTCCCCTGAGACTCTACTTCAAAAACGAATACGCCAAAGTTGAACTGGCCCTGGCAAAGGGCAAGAAAAAGGCCGACAAACGGGAAACCATCCGCCGCCGGGAAGAACAACGGGAACTGGAGCGGGCCCGCAAAAAGCGGTATTGAGGTCAGGGGAGGAGAAGAGGCGGGAGCCCGCCGTCCCCCGCCCCCGCTCTTTCGGTCCAGGCATTATGAACATCTTTGAACGCATCGCCGAAAACAAAATCCTGGAGGCCATCGAAGCGGGGGCCTTCGACAATCTGCCGGGGAAAGGCCGACCCCTGAACCTGGAAGAGGACAGCCAAGTGCCCCCGGAACTGCGTATGGCTTATAAAATCATGAAAATGGCGGACTGCCTGCCGCCGGAACTGGAGGTGCGCCGGGAAATCGTCCAATTGCAGGACCTGCTGGCGGCCCTCCCCGATGAAAAGGCCAAGCTGCACCACATGCGCCGCCTCAATTTCCTGGTGATGAAGCTGAACCTGCTGCGCCGGACCTCGCCCCTCCTGGAGGATCACGAGGTCTATACCCCCAAAATCATCGAGCGCCTGGAGGCCGCCCACCAGCGCCCTCTGGAACCCGACGCCGGCAAGACGTGAAGCTCCGCCTGGATCATCCCTTTTTCCGGCGGCTGATGCCGCCCCTGCTGCGGTTTTTGGTGCAGGGCTGGCTGGCCACCTGCTCCCATCGGGTGCAGGGCGATCCCGAGGCCCTGCGGCTGATGCACTCCGGTGGTCCATTCATTTTCACCACCTGGCACTGCTACCTCTTAAGCACCATCTTTTATTGGAGCCGCCTCCACGACTCCGGGCCCCCGCCGGTACTCATGGCCAGCCCCAGCCGGGACGGGGAATTCATCGGCCAGGTGGCTGAAGGGCTGGGGTTCATCATCTGTGCAGGCTCCCGGCAGAAGGGAGGCGTCCAGGCCTTGAAGCGCATGGCTGCCCATGTGCTCCGGGGCCACTGCGGGGGTCTCATCGCTGACGGCTCCCGGGGGCCGGCCCGTCTGGCCCAAAAGGGCGTGCTCTACCTGGCCCGGGAGACCCAGGCCCCCATCATCCCTGTGGCTGCCGCCGCCAGCCGCAAATTCACCCTCAATACCTGGGACCGGTTTGAGATTCCCCTGCCCTTCTCCCGCCTCACCTACCTGATGGGGGCGCCTCTGGTCGTTCTCCCCGCAGACCGCGGCCCAACCCTGGAAGCAAAGCGCCGGGATCTGGAAGACCGCCTCAACCGCCTCTGCGCTTCCACTGCCTGAGCTGGACAGGGAGCCTCTGGTAAATTTTTTGATCTCCTTTTCGAAAAAAACCCTAAGAGAAGGTTGCTCTAAGCGGGATATGTGTTACATTTAAGAAAACGAAGGAATATCCACTACATCATGCGCTTTGAAGAATTGCATATCCAAACCCTTGAGCGCATCGGTACCCCCGAGGCCAATGCCAGGGCCCGGGAACTGGTGCAGGAGCGGCAAGTCCTGTACGGCTATCGCGGCCCCGATCGCCTGCACGGCGTGGTCCAGGACGAAGAGGCCTTTCCCGTGGAGGTGCGCATCAAGGATGATCAACTCAGTTTCGAGTGCCAGTGCCCCGAATTCGAAGCCGGGGAAAACTGCCTCCATGTCCTGGCCCTGTTGTATGCCTGGATTCAGCAGCCCAATAAATTCCTCCAGCGCACCGAGCTCCACGAACGCCTGAAGAAATATTCCAAGAAAGACCTGGCGGACATCATCCTGGACCTGGCTGACCGGGTGCCCGAAGCCCGGGCGGTTCTCAAGGAAGAAGACCTGGGTCTCGATGAAATCCTGGAATCTGTGGACGCCGTGGTCGAGGACGTGGCCGAAGACTCCCTGGAAGTCCACGAGGCCGAGGAGCGCTTCCGCCGGACCCAGGCCCAGGCTGACCGGCTGGCTCAAAGCGGCCGACTGGCTGAAGCCCGGGCCATTTACTTCTACCTCCTGGACAATATCCTGGCCCTGGAAGAGCGTTTGGGCAAAGGCAGCCTCTTCTCCCCGGACCTCAAGGGCGAGCTCTTCGAGGAATACTGCCAGTTCATCCACGAAGACCGACAATTGGAAAAGGAGCTGGTGCAGCAGGAACTGGAGCAGCTGGAAAGCCGGGCGGCCATCACCCAGGGCGAATTCAACCTCCAGGAAATCAAGCAGGAGCTGCTGGGCGCCGCCTGAGGCCCTCGGTAACGCTAAAGGCCCGCAGCCAGACCCACCCCCGAATGGGCGGTGGGTTTTTGTTTGGGAGGCATGAAGTTCTTGAGCAGCAGGTCCTTTGCAAGGGGGGTCGCCTGCCCCCCTTCGGCGCGTCAAACCGGGCGATAATCATAGCGTCCCTGCCCGCAGCCGGGGGCCGGCCCTTTCCCCGGGTATTTCCCTTAGTTGTCCGCTGGCCTGGACCGGGGGGCGGGAAGCGGCGCCAGAATGGTTTTTTGGTAAATGGTGAGGAGGGAGAGCAAAAAAGACAGGATCAAGGGGCCCAGGATGAAGCCGATCATGCCGAAATACGAGATGCCGCCCAGGATGCTGAACATGATGAAAATGGCCGGGGTGGACCGGGCTCCCCGCATGAGCCAGGGCTTCAGGAGGTTGTCCATGCTGCCCACGAACAGCACGAAAAAGACCAGGAGCCCCACCGCCTTGGCCCAGCTGCTGTGGAAGAACAGGTACCCCACCGCCGGCACCCAGATGATGGCCGAGCCCACCACCGGAATGACCGAGGCCGGGATCATGACCGTGCCCCAAAAGGCTGCCTGGGGAACGCCGGTAACATAGAAGCCCACCCCGCCCAGGGCCCCCTGAACAAAGGCCACCACCACCGTGCTCCACAAGGTGGCCTTGATGGTGCCCTCCATCTCCTTGAGAATCTCCTCGTTGTGGCGGGCGTCCAGCGGCGAGAGCTTCTTGATTTCGTTGATGAAATCATCGCCCTCCAGGAACATGAAAAAGGCCACGAACAGCACCAGGGCCAAGTCCAAGAGGAAGCCGGTGAACCCTTTGAGCAGGCTCACGGCGTTGTTGTAAATGAAGACGCTGGCGCTGGTGAGCACCGACTTGACAACGCCTTCCAGCTTGAACTGCTCCGGCGGCACGGGCAGGTTGAGGTGGAGGATGAGCCGCTTGGCGGCCTCCAGCTTGGCGTCGATATACTGCCACAGGGCGCCGCTCTCCAGACCCTTGCTCACCATACTGGAAAATTCCAGGGCCTGGTTTGCAATGATGCTCACCAGGGTGAACAAGGGCAGCAGAATCACCAGGGCCAGGATGAGGCAGGTAAGGGCCGAGGCCAGGGCCCGCATGCCGAACAGCAGCCGGGTGAGACCGTCAAACAGCGGGCGGGCGGTGAAGAACAATACCAGGGCGAGAAATATGTCAATGAGATAAGGCTTGATGATCTCGTAGGAATAATACAGTACCAGGAGCGTGATGGCTCCGAAGAAAATCCGGGCGAATTGGCTGGGAAACTCCTCCCAGCCTTCCGGAGCCGGCCCGAAGGCCGGGGGAGGCGCGGCCGGCTGGGCCTCCTCGGCCGGGGGCAAGTCCGGCCTGGGTTCGCGCTCTTGGTTCTCCGCCATCTGACTCCCTCCACCTTCGCCGGAATTACCCTAATATACGGCAACAACCCCCGCTTTGCCAAGGGGGCTGAGGAGGAGACGAGGGAAGGGCGGGGCCCAGGGGCTGGAAGCCCGTGCTCCCAGGGGCGGCGGACCCTTCCCCCACCACCTCCCCCATTTTCTATGGCGTTTCTCTTGCCGGGAAGGTAAGGCTCTGAGGCTCGCCTTCCCGGCCAAGCATACGCAAGTTGGGAGGGGGAGAGGGCAGCGGGTTGAACTCCCCGGCCCGTCCCCCACTACCCACCTCATCACTTCCGCAGCCGCGCCTCGGTGGCGGGCCAGTCGATGTTTTCGAAGAAGGCCTGGATGTAGTCGGCTCTTTTGAGGCCGTAGTCGGTGATGAAGGCGTGTTCGAAGACGTCCATGATGAGGATGGGGGTGCCGCCGGCCAGGTGGCCCACATCATGCTCGTTGATCCACAGGTTGAACAGTCGGCCGGTGGCGGGGTCTTCGGCCAGCACCGCCCAGCCGATGCCCCGCATCATCCCGGTGGCCTTGAAGTCCTCGACCCACTTCTCGTAGCTTCCGAAGTTCTCCTGGATTTTCTTCATCAGTTTGCTGTCGGCCTTCAGGGGCTCCTTGCCTCCCAGATTGCCGAAATAGAGCTCGTGCAGGCGCATGCCGTTGAGCTCCCAGCCGAAGCGGCGCCTCAGCTCCGCGAAGGCCGGGGTGCCCGCCTGGCCCGCGGCCGCCAGTTTCCCCAATTCGTCGGCCAGGAGGTTGGTGTTCTTGACGTAGCCCTGATACAGCGTGAAGTGCATCTCCAGGAGCTTGTCGCTGAAACCCTTCATGCCCTTGAGTTTGCTGAAGTCCCGGGCCTCGTAGGGTTTGACCGCCGGGCCGGCGCCGCAGGCCAGAAGCAGGCCCGCCGCCAGGGCCGCGCTGAGCATCAACCGGTAGGTCCTCCGCATGACAGGTTTCCCTCCTCAAGAAGTGTCTCCCCTCGATGGGGGGCCGGGGTGATTTGGCCGAACCGCGGCACCTCCCCCCTTCATCCCCCTTCAGGACAGGGGGCTTGCCGCCGTTCCGGCAGTCCGGCGGCGGTCAGGGGGATGGCGGAGATTGCGGCTTTATCTTATTACATAAGGCCAAAGCAAGGGAAAGGCAAGCCAGGCCCACCAAGGCGGCCCGGGGCAGCAACATTGAGGCGGCCGCGACCGCCCGGTGCTTTTCCTTGGCATTGCAGTGATTGGCAGGGGGTGTGGAGGAAGGCAGGGGCTCGCGGTCCCTGGCCCTCCCCCGATTCCGCTAACTGCACTTGGAAAAACCGCATCCCCGGCAGACCAGGCAGCCGCCTTCGTGCTCCATGGCGCCGCCGCAGTCCGGACAGGCCCCCATGGCCGCCACCTGGGCCGGGGAGTCCACCTGGGCCACCTTGGCCAGCACCTGGGCGATGGCGTCGGGGCAGGAGAGCACCTGGCGGCCGTTTTGCCACATGGGGCTGGGACAGCGGATGCCGGTGATCTGCTTGATGATGCTGTCGATCTTGACCCCGGCCCGGAGCGCCAGGGAGATGAGGCGGCCGGTGGACTCGATCTGGCTGGAGGCGCAGCCCCCGGTCTTGCCCATCTGGGCGAAGACCTCGCAGAACCCCACCTCGTCGGAGTTCACCGTGACGTAGAGCTTGCCGCAGCCGGTGTTGATGCGCTGGGTCACCCCCTGGGTGGCCTCAGGCCGGGGCCGGGGGGTGATGAACTGGAAGGCCTTGGCCTTGGCCTCCTTGCCGAAGCTCAGCACCTGCTCCTCCCGGCTGCCGTCCCGGTAGATGGTGACCCCCTTGAGGCCCAGCTCATGGGCCATGAGATACACCTGGCGCACGTCCTCGGGCGCGGCGGAGTGGGGGAAATTCACCGTCTTGCTCACCGCGTTGTCCGTATGTTTCTGGAAGGCCGCCTGGATTCTGACGTGCCACTTGGGGGAGACCTCGTGGGCGGTGACGAAGAGGCGGCGGATGTCCCGGGGGATCTCCTTGAAGTCCCGGACGGAGCCGGTGCCGGCGATGGCCTTCATGAGCTCGGGGGAATAGAAGCCCCGGCGCCGGGCCAGCTCCTCAAAATAGGGATGCACTTCGATGAGTTCGGTGCCCTCCAGCACCCGGCGCACGAAGGAGACGGCAAAGAGAGGCTCGATGCCGCTGCTGGCGCCGGCGATGATGCTGATGGTGCCGGTGGGCGCAATGGTGGTCACCGTGGCGTTGCGCATGCGGCCCAAGCCGTTGCCGTCAAACTTGCTGCCGGGATAGGCCGGAAAATTCCCCCGCCGGACGGCCAGCTCGGCGGAGGCCAGCTTGGCCTCCTGGTTGATGAAGGCCATGACCTCCTCGGCTACGGCCACGGCTTCCTCGGAGTTGTAGCGCAAGCCCAGCCTCAGCAGCAGGTCGGCGAAGCCCATGACGCCCAAGCCGATCTTGCGATTCTGCTTGGTCTTTTCTTCAATGAGAGGAAGCGGGAAGTTGTTGGCGTCGATGACGTTGTCCAGGAAATGTACCGCCCCATGCACCATATCCCTCAGCTTGCCGTAGTCGATAACCCCGTCCTCGGCCACCAGCCGCAGATTGAGGGAGCCCAGGTTGCAGGATTCGTAGGGGAAGAGGGGCTGCTCGCCGCAGGGGTTGGTAGCCTCGATGGCCCCCAGGTGGGTCAGGGTGTTCATCCGGTTGATGGCGTCCAGGAAAATGACCCCAGGCTCGCCGGTGGCCCAGGCGCTCTTGACAATGAGGTCGAAGAGCTGGGCGGCCTGCACCCGCTTCACCTCCCGGCCGGTGCGGGGGTTGATGAGGGGAAAGGCCTGGTCGGCCTGCACCGCGGCCATGAACTCGTCGGTGATTCCCACGCTGATGTTGAAATTGGTGAGCTTTTTCGTGTCATTCTTGCAGGTGATGAATTTTTCAATGTCCGGGTGGTCCACCCGCAAAAGGCCCATGTTGGCCCCCCGACGGGTGCCGCCCTGCTTGATGGTCTCGGTGGCCACGTCGAAAATGTTCATAAACGAGATGGGCCCCGAGGCCACCCCTTTGGTAGAGAGCACCGGGTCGTTTTCCGGGCGGATGCGGGAGAAGGAAAAGCCGGTGCCGCCGCCGGACTTGTGGATCTGGGCAGTGTGCTTGATGGCCTCGAAGATGGAGTCGATGGAGTCCTCCACCGGCAGCACGAAGCAGGCGGAGAGCTGGCCCAGTTCCCGGCCGGCGTTCATCAGGGTGGGGGAGTTGGGCAGGAAGGCGAGGCTCGCCATGAGGTCATAGAACTTCCGGGCGGTGGCGGCCACCTCCGCCTCGGGATCGTAGCGGCGGTCCACTTGGGCGATGGTCTCGGCCACCCGGCGGAACATGTCCGGCGCCGCCTCGGTGACCTCGCCTTTATCGTCTTTCTTGAGATAGCGGCGCTTGAGCACCACCACGGCGTTCTGGCTTAACGGCAGGCTGCCGGCGATTTCTCTCATCTCCCCCTGGAGTTCCATGGTTTCCTCTCTTCTATTCAGCAGTTAGCGGAAAAGGGTTAAAAATCAATATATTGTATTTTACAATATCATATGACACAAGATATGGAAAAGGCAATAAGAATAATTTCACAAAACCAACTTTATGATTCCTTGAAAAGATTCGATCCCTTACCGCTGGGCCTGCTCATAACTCTTCATGCGTATAGTATATAAGCGCCCCGGCTGCCTGTCAAGAAGACGGCCCAAGCCATTGCCTTTTTCCCACCCCTGGGGTATAAAAGGCTGACAAAATTGTGGTCAGGAGAAGCCCGTGGGCAAGGAAAGTCGCGTCGGTATCCTGGGGACCGGGGCCTACACCCCGGCGCGGGTGCTCACCAACAAAGAGCTGGAAAAGATGGTGGACACCAGCGACCAATGGATCAGGGAGCGCACTGGCATCACCGAGCGCCGCATCATCGGTCCGGACGAAACTGTGGCCAGCATGGCCGCCGCCGCCGCCAAAATGGCCCTGGACAACGCCGGCATCGATAAAAGCTCCCTCAGCCACATCATCCTGGCCACCAACAGCCCGGACTACCTTTACCCGGCGGCGGCCATCCGGGTGCAGGACGCCCTGGGGCTGAACGGCTCTTTGGGCGCCTTTGATCTCCAGGCCGGCTGCAGCGGCTTCAACTACGCCCTGTACCTGGCGGAACGCCTGGTGCTGGCGGACGGCAGGCCCGTTTTGGTCATCGGCAGCGATGCCAACTCCCGCTTCACCGACTGGACCGACCGTTCCACCTGCGTGCTCTTCGGCGACGGGGCCGGCGCGGTGGTGGCAGGGCCGGTGGACCGGGGCGGCATCATCGCCTCCTTCGTGGCCTCCAGCCTCAACATGAAGCTCTACTGTCAGACGGAATTCAACGCCCAGGTGAGCCCCTTCCTTCCCAAGCAGGAAAGCACGGAACGGCACTTTCTCTGGATGGACGGCCCGGAGATCTTCAAGTTTGCGGTGAACGCCGTGAAGGAATCCATCCGGCGCATCTCCGAAATGAGCGGCGTCCCCCGGGAAGAGTTCGATTACCTCATCATCCACCAGGCCAACAACCGCATCCTGGAGGCCGCCGCCCGCTTCGCCAAGGTGCCCATGGAAAAGCTTTACGTCAACGTGGACCGCTACGGCAACACCTCCGCCGCCTCCGTGCCCCTGGCCCTGCACGAAGCCGTGGACGCCGGGAAACTCAAGCCCGGCGACAAGGTGTTCCTCTGCTCCTTCGGCGCCGGCGTCACCTGGGCCGCCGCCCTGCTGGAATGGAGCGGGTAAAGAGAGGCTGGGGAGGGCCAGGGAACGCAGCCCCAGCCCTCCCTCCGCACCCCCTCCCAACCCATGCTGGCGTTGGCCGGTGAGGCGGCCCCTCCGCCTGCTTCACCGGCCAACGTCCTTCCTCGCCCAGAGGAATGGTAGGAAGGGAGGTGAGGGAGGGGGTAAGGGCCTAAGGCCCTTAGTCCCCTTCCTTACGCGTCTTCCCCCCCTCGCCCAAATCCTGGATCTTTTCCAGGCAGGCCTCAGCGGTGAGTTGGCCGCTGAAAAAAGCGGTGAGGGTTTGGAGGAAGGGGTCTTCGGCGAAAAAGAGCTGATGGGCCAGGCGGTCGCCCTGGCTGGGAAGTTTCAGGTTCACGTGAAAGTGTTTGGCGGCCTGCAGAAAGAGATCCAGTTGCAAGACCTCGGCTTGGCGCATCTGGCCCTCCACCTGGAAGAGGAGGCGGCGCAGGCGGGCCAGGTAATCTTCCCGCTCCTGGTATTCCCGGCGCTTATGCTCCAGGAAGTTGAGGTGCTGGACCTTGATAAGTTGGCTGAAGGGGATGATCTTGCTCACGGTGGGCGTTCCTTGGTGAAAATGTACCATTCCGACTTGTGGAATGAAATAAAAAAGGATAAGTTTTTGAAATTATGGAAGAAGATCTGAAACCGGCGTTTGCCAAAATGGGGGGCCTGGTGCCCGCCATCGCCCAGGAAGCGGTCACGGGCAAGGTGCTCATGCTGGCCTATATGAACAAGAGGGCATGGGATCTCACCCTGGCCACCGGCGAGGCCCATTATTTCAGCCGCAGCCGCCAGGAAATCTGGCACAAGGGCGGCACCAGCGGCCATGTGCAGAAAGTTCGGGCCATCTACCTGGACTGCGATGCCGACACGGTCCTGCTGGTGGTGGAGCAGGTGGGTGGCGCTGCCTGCCACACCGGCCACCAGAGCTGTTTCCACCGGCGCCGCACTCCAAACGGCTGGGAGACGGAAGGCACCCCCGTCTTCGACCCCAGGGAGGTATACAAGCGTGGATAAACTGAGACTGGGACTTCCCAAGGGAAGCCTGGAGAAAGCCACTATCGATTTGTTCCGCCGGGCCGGCTGGCACATTCGGGTGAGCGGGCGCAGCTATTTTCCGGAAATCGACGATCCCGAAATCACCTGCTCCATGTGCCGAGCCCAGGAGATGAGCCGCTACGTGGAAAGCGGCATCCTGGACTGCGGCCTCACGGGCAAAGACTGGATCATGGAAAATGACTCCCAGGTGGTGGTGGTGGCCGACCTGATCTACTCCAAGACCTCCAACCGCCCGGTGCGCTGGGTGCTGGCGGTGCCGGCGGATTCGGAGGTTAAAACCCTTAAGGACCTGGCCGGCAAAAAGATCGCCACCGAGTTGGTGAACTACACCCGGCGCTACTTCGCGACCAAAAACATCCCGGTGACCGTGGAGTTTTCCTGGGGCGCCACCGAGGCCAAAGTAGCTTCCGGCCTGGCCGACGCCGTGGTGGAAGTGACGGAGACCGGCAGCACCATCAAAGCCCACGGCCTAAAAATCATCCATGAGTTCTTCCAGTCCAACACCCAGCTCATCGCCAACCGGGAGACCTGGGAAAAAAATCCCTGGAAGCGGGAGAAGATCGGCAACCTCATGGTGCTGCTGCTGGGGGCGCTCAGGGCCGAAAGCATGGTGGGCCTGAAGATGAACATCCCCGAAAAAGGCCTCAAGGACATTGTGGAACTCCTTCCCAGCCTGTTGGCGCCCACGATCTCACCGCTGTATGAAACCGACTGGTATTCCGTGGAGGTAATGGTGAACCAGTCAGAAGTGCGGCATCTTATTCCCCGGCTTATCAGCGCCGGGGCCCAGGGCATCGTGGAATACCCCCTGCACAAGGTGATTTAATCCACGGAGGGCTGAAACCGTCCTGCCAGCACCATCAAGGGGGCCCGCTGCCTGAAACCCCGGGAGGTTCCGCCCGCAGACCCGCGGGGGGAGTGATCAGGTTCCCGGCGGGGGCAAGCCCTCCCCCGCCGCCCTCCTGGCCGGGAGCGGGTTTCTCCTTGAATCTCTGCCGTCACTTTGCTATTCTTTCAATGGAATAGCGTTTTCCCTGGCATTGTACCGCCTACCTTCCCTGCAAAATCCCCGATTCCCCTGCCCCGGCGGCAGGGGTTTGGATGAAGGGTGATGGAATAAGCCACTGCCCGAAAATTTCATCCCCGCTTCGGCCCTCATCCTTAAGGACGGAAGGGAAACCGGGGATGCGAGGGGCCCGGTCGCCGTCTGGTAGCTGAACAGCCCTCGAAAAGCTCCGGGAGAGCCGATGAAACGCCATATCTATCTGCGTATGAAGTCAGTTGCCGAGGCCCGGGACATCCTTCTTTCCCGGTTTCCCGGGCCAGCCTTCCGGCAGGCTGAAGAACTGCTCACCACTGCGGCTTTGGGCCGGGTAACCGCGGCCCCGGTGTGGGCCCGGCGGTCCTCGCCCGCCAGCCACCAGGCCGCCATGGACGGCTTTGCCGTACGTGCAGCCGCCACTTTCGGGGCCACCCCGGAGGCCCCCTGCCGCCTGGCGGTGGGTAGGGAGGCCTTCCCCATCAACACCGGACATATCCTGCCCCCGGGGACCGATGCCGTGATCATGGTGGAGCAGGTTCCCGACCCGGAGGCCGACCCCATCACCGTGGAGGCCCCGGTCTTTCCCTGGCACAACGTGCGCCGGGTGGGGGAGGATGTGGTGGCCGGGGAAATGGTGCTCCCCGAGGGGGTGATCATCACCCCCTGGGCCCAGGGGGCGCTCCTGGCTGCCGGCGTCACCCGGCTGGCAGTGCGCCGTCTTCCCCGGGTGGCCATTATCCCCACCGGCACCGAGCTGGTATCCCCCCAGGAACTGGAGGCGGATCTGCCCCCGGGCCGTTTGCCGGAATTCAACTCCGTCATCCTGGCGGGGATGGTCACCGAAGCCGGCGGGGTGCCCGAGGTGCGGCCCCTGGTCCCTGATGACGCCGCGGCCCTCGTTGCCGCCCTGAAGGAGGCCCTGGCGACCTGCGACCTGGTCCTCATCAACGCCGGTTCCTCCGCCGGCACCGAGGACTACACCTACCAGGCGGTGGCCGCCCTGGGGAAGGTGCTGGTCCACGGCGTGGCCATGATGCCCGGCAAGCCCACCCTCCTGGGAGAAGTGGACGGCAAGCCGGTCATCGGCAACCCGGGCTACCCGGTGTCCGCGGTGCTCTCTTTCGAGCAATTCGTGGCGCCGCTTCTTGCCGTCCTCACTGGGAAGCCCCGCCCACCCCGTCTCACCCTGACGGTGTATCCCTCTCAGAATCTGCCCTCCAAGCCCGGCCTCACCGAATTTATCCGGGTGACCCTGGGTCGGGTGGGCGAGAAAGTCATCGCCACCCCGCTCCCCCGGGCCGCGGGCGCCATCACCTCCCTGGTCCGGGCAGACGGCTTTTTGGTGGTGCCGGCCTTGAGCGAGGGCCTGGAAGAGGACCGGCCGGTGACTGCCGAACTCGAGCTCCGGCCAGAGGAGATCGACGGCACCCTGGTGGTCCTGGGGAGCCACGACAACACCCTGGACCTGCTGGCCACCCTGCTCAGGCGCCGGGACCCCCGTTTGCGTCTGGCCTCCGGGCACGTGGGCAGCCAGGGGGGCCTCATGGCCCTGCGCCGGGACCGGGCCCACCTGGGGGGGTGCCACCTCTTTGACCCGGAAACCAACACCTACAATGTCCCTTACATCCAAAAGCTGCTCCCCGGCCTGCCCCTGAAGCTGGTCAACCTGGCCTGGCGCCAGCAGGGCCTCATAGTGGCCAAAGGCAATCCCCAAAACCTCCGCTCCGTGGCCGACCTGGCTCGGCCCGGGGTTCGTTTCATCAACCGGCAGCGGGGGGCGGGCACCAGACTCCTGTTGGACTATCTCCTCAAACAGGAGGGGTTGACTCCTCAGGACCTCCAGGGATACGACCGCGAAGAGTACACCCACATGGCCGTGGCGGTGAACGTGCTCTCGGGCACCGCGGACGCCGGTCTGGGGATTTTGGCCGCCGCCCGGGCCCTGGGACTGGACTTCATCCCCCTGACCCCGGAGCGCTACGACCTGGTGGTGCCGGAAACCACGTTTGCCGACCCCCGCTTCCAGACTCTCCTGGAAGTCATCCGTTCGGCGGAGTTTCAGGAAGCCGCCGCTACCCTAGGCGGCTACGACCTCAAGGACTGCGGCACCATCATCTGGGAACAGTGAGCCGTCTGGCGGCGGGCGGCAGGATTTGCTATAATGGTTTATCATTACCCTTGGGCACAGGCTTCCTGGAGTTCCGAGCCACCCTATTTTGCGCACCCACCGATGCGCTGGCAATGGTTTTGCAAAAATCCACTCTGATTTTCGGCTGCGGCAACACCCTGCTGGGCGACGACGGCTTCGGGCCGGCGGTGGTGGAGCGCTTGCAGGCGGCCTATAAGGACCGTCTGCCCCCGGAGGCCGAGGCCCTGGACGTGGGCACCAGTATCCGGGAAATCCTCTTCGACCTCATCCTGAGCCCGGAAAGGCCCCAACGGCTCATCATTCTGGACGCCGTGGACCAGGAGGGGCGGTCACCGGGGGAGGTCTTCGAAATCGGGGTGGACGATCTGCCGGCCGTCAAGGTCCACGACTTTTCCCTGCACCAGTTCCCCACGGTAAACATGTTAAAGGAACTGAAGGAACATACCCGCATGGAGGTGCGCATTTTGGTGGTCCAGGTAAAGGAAATTCCGGAAGAGGTGCGGCCGGGTCTAAGCCCGCCGGTGGCCCGGGCCGTGGACCGGGCCTGCCTGTCGGTCCTGGAGATGATCTGAGGGGGGACGGAGAGAAAAGCCCGAGACCGGGGGCCTCATCTCGGCATCCCGCACCGGGGGTCGAGAGGAACGGGCTGGGGGGGAGGAAGGCTTCCAGTTTCCCAGCCCCCGTTGCTTCCATTTATCGGGTTTTCTCTTGTGAAATATTTTGCTATACTTGCACTCGTTGAAGTATAAGGATAATCTAAACTGACATCGCCGATTAACAGCATCTCGTGGAGGAAGGTTGCCCATGGAGGCACACGAAATCAAGATTGACCGGAAAAACCGGAAAATCGGGGGCTTGGCCCCCGAGGTAGCCGACCGCTGTTTCACCTGCGGCACCTGCAGCGGCGGCTGTCCGGCGACGGGCCTCGTTCCCATTGAGGGCGGGGAAGGCACCTGGGACGCCCGGAAGGCTATCCGGGCCATCGTCTTTGGCATGGAGCAGGAAGTCATCGACTCCAAATGGCCGTGGGTCTGCACGCTGTGCGGCCGCTGCCAGTACGCCTGCCCCATGGGCATTCAGCTCATGCGCACCTTCCGGGCCGCCCGGACGCTGCGCGACCGGGACAAGGTCCCCGGCCCCATCCACAAAGGCACCATGATGAACCTGGAGCGGGGCAACAACCTGGGCATCCCCCGGGACGACTTCCTCTACCTGCTGGCGGACCTGGGCAAGGAGATGGAAGACGAGTGCTGCCCTGGCTTCTACGTGCCGGTGGACAAGGAAGGGGCCAACATCATCGTCACCATCAACTCCAAGGAACCCTTCGGCGAGCCGGATGACATGAAGTTCTGGTGGAAGATTTTCTACGCCGCCAAAGAGGACTGGACGGTGTCCTCCACCAACTGGGAAGGGGTCAACTGGGGCCTCTTTTCCGGCGACGACCCCGCCTGGAAGGAGCAATGCCGGCGGATCATCGAAAACGCCCGACGACTTAAGTGCAAAACCATCTTGTACCCGGAATGAGGGCACGCCTACTATGCAACCCGGGTCGGGTTCAAAAATTGGTTCCCCGAGGTTTTCGACGAATTCCGGTGCGTCAGCGTCATGGACCTCCTGGAAGAATATATCACCAGCGGCCGCATCAAGCTGGACTGCAACAAGGTGCACGAAACCGTGACGGTGCACGATCCCTGCAATTACGTGCGCAAGTCCAAAATGGCCTTGGGCGAGTCCATGGGGGAAAAGACCCGCTGGATTGTCAAACAGTGCATCAACCCGGAGCTCTACCGGGAGATGTGCGAAGACCCCATGAACAACTTCTGCTGCGGGGCCGGCGGCGGCGCCTGGGCCATGCCCTATGACGCCGAGCGCCTGGCCTACGGCAAGGTCAAAGCCGACCAGATCAAGGCCACCGGGGCCGAAATCGTGGTGGCCCCCTGCCACAACTGCCGGGACCAGATCATGAAGGGCCTGGGCAAGGAGCACGCCGAAGGCCGCATGGACATGGGGAATTACAAGGAGACCATGTATCTGTGGGAGCTGGTGGCCCACTGCCTGGTCGTCGAGCCCTGGAGCGAAGAGGAGATCGAAGCCGCCCACGCCCTGAGGGACGCCCAGTTTGAACGGGACGGCATCGAGATGGAAGAAGAGTAACCGGACCTCAGTTTCAGGGAAAGCAATCCTGGCCGCCCCTCGGGGCGGCCTGTTTTTTGGCCTGTGGGGCGGGGACCAGGGACCTCAGGCCCCCGCCCTCCCCTCACCCCCCATCCGCGAATGGGCTGGGAAAAGGGGTATGATGCCCCGCCTTGCCGGCTATATTATTGCTCCTGAACAGGGGGAAAGGGCCTGTGGCCCCTTCCCCCTCCCTCAGACCCATCCTACCGCTTTCCCGCGGCCTTTTTCTGCACCAGTTTGACGAACTCGGGGTCCACTTTGAGGCCCAGGTTCTGGGCCGCTTTCAGGTCCGCTTCGGCCTTGTGATAGTCTTCCAGCGTGTAGTGAACCATGGCCCGGTTTTTATAAGCCTCCCCCGACTTGGGGTTGAGTTTGATGGCCTGGTCATGATCAGCGACGGCCTGGGCGTTTTGGCCCTTGGCGTAGTAAGCCCGGCCCCGCAGGTCATAGAGGGCGGCGTCCTGGGGATTGGCCTTGAGACCCTGATTGAAAACTTCGATGGCTTGGTCGAACTTGCCGTCGTTGCACAATTCGATGCCCTGCTGGGCAAATTTGGATGGTTGCGCCCAGGCCGGGACGCCGGGAAAAGCTGCGGCCAAACACGCCAGGGCGAGCATCAAGACGAGTTTTTTCATCAGTGGGGGAAACCTCCTTGGGGGATCAAGGCCGGCACAGCCTGGCCAAGTCAAGAGGCCGGGAGCTCACACCGAGCACTGCCGGCATTCCTCGCTGAACTCCTGGGTGACCGCCAGCCCCGCCGGCGTCAGGCTCAGCACCTGTTCGGGCCGGGAGCCGTAGCGATACACGGTGATGCCCTTGAGGCCCAGGCGGTGGGCCAGGGTGAAGGCCCGGGCCACCTCCGCGTCGGTGGCCTCGGGGGACAGGTTGATGGTCTTGCTGACGGCGTTCTCCACGTGCCGTTGGAAGACCGCCTGCATCTTAACCTGATGCTCGACGCTCACTTCGAAGGTGGTGGGGAAGAGGCGCCGCAGCGCTTCGGGAAGCTCCAGGATATCCCGGATGCGGCCCGCCGCCAGGACCCGGGGCAGCCACTCGCTTTCTTGGAACCCGAACTCCCGGAGCTTTTGGAGGAAGAGGGGGTGAATTTCGTCAAACTCTTCACCCTCCAGGGCCCGGCGGCGGTAGGCCAGGGCAAAGAGGGGTTCGATGCCGCTGCTGACGCCGGCGATGAGACTGATGGTGCCCGTGGGCGCGATGGTGGTCACCGTGGCATTGCGCCGAGGCGGGCGGCCCTCCCGGTGGTAGCGGCTGCGGTAAAAATTGGGGAACGGCCCCCGCTGGACGGCCAGGTTTTCAGTGGCCGCCGCAGCTTGGGCCTCGATGCGACTCATGATCCTTCCGGCCAGATCCAGGGCCTCCGGCGAGTCATAGGCTAGCCCCAGCTGGATGAACATGTCCGCCAGACCCATAACCCCCAGGCCGATCTTGCGGTTGGCCCGGGTGATGGCGGTGATCTGGGGCAGCGGATAGTGGCTCTGGTCGATGCAGTCGTCCAGAAACGTCACTCCCAGGACGGTGAGCCGGTCCAGCTCCTCCCAGTCCAGATCTCCGTCCTTGACCAGGCGGGCCAGGTTTATGGAGCCCAGATTGCAGGATTCATAGGCCAGCAGCGGTTGCTCGCCGCAGGGGTTGGTGGCCTCCAACCGCCCCAGTTCCGGAGTGGGATTGGCCCGCTCGATGGTATCGAGAAAGATGAGGCCGGGGTCGCCGGTTAACACGGCATATTCGCAGATCTGCTGGAAGACCTCCCGAGCCGGCAGCCGTCGGACCGTAAGGCCGGTGCGGGGGTTGATCAGGGGGTAGTCTTTGCCCGCCTCCACCCGGGCCATAAAGTCGTCGGTCACCGCCACCGACAGGTTAAAATTGCTATACACCCCCGGCTGGGACTTGGCCCGGATGAAGTCCAGGATGTCGGGGTGATCCACGTTGAGGATGCCCATGTTGGCACCCCGGCGCCGACCGCCCTGCTTCACCACCTCCGTGGTGACGTCAAAGATGCGCATGAACCCCAGGGGACCAGAGGCCACCCTGCCAGTGCTGCGCACCTGGTCCCCCCGGGGCCTGAGATGCGTGAAGGTGAAGCCCGTGCCGCCGCCGGTCTGGTGAATCAGCGCCATGGCCCGCACCGCGTCCATGATGCTCCCCATGTCATCCTCCACCGGAATGACGAAGCAGGCGGCCAATTGCCCCAGGGGCAGGTCGGCATTCATCAGGGTGGGGGTGTTGGGCAGGAATTTCAGGGAAGCCATGGCCTCGAAAAATTCCCGGGTGCGCTGCGCCACCGCCTCCACCCCGCCATAACGGGCCTCCGCCGCCGCCACCCCCCGGGCCACCCGCCGGAACAACTCCTCTGGACTCTCCACCACCCGGCCCTCGGGATCCCGGCGCAAATAGCGCTCCTCCAACACCCGCCTGGCTATCGGCCGAAACTCCATAGCGGCTCCTGGTGCGGCACGATGGGGGACGGGCCAGGGGAGGCAGCTCCTTGCCCTCCCCCACACCCGCCCCCCCCTTGAGGGAATTTATGGGAGGGAGAAAGGGGGTAAGGGCCCTCGGTCCTCAGCCCCCTCAGCCCCATCGCCTAATCAATTATCCCCCACTTTCTGGCCCGATCCACATACGGGGGGGGGAATTCGGGGGCAAAGTTCTGGTACACGGTAATGGGGTAGCGAGCCCCGATTTTCTTGCCGGCCTCTTTGAGACCGGTGAGGATGCCGTCCAGGAATGACGCCGGGAAGCTCAACACCAGCTCATCGTCCTGAGTCATGGAAAAGATGCGGTCACCGGCACCGGGGATGGAAACCAGGACGTGGTTCTGCCGGTGGGGGCCGATGAGGTAGGAGGCGCACTCCACCTTGCCGCCGAACTCGCCGATGACCCGCTTCCCCAAAAAAAAGGTGGCGGCCTGAATGAGGCGGGTCAGTTGGGCCGGGTTGCCATACACCACGATGACCTGGGGATCAAGGGTCAGGCGCTCCAGAGGGCAGAAATAGAGGGCTCCCACCTCCTGGGGACGGAAGCGGGGCAGGGCCTCCACCTCCTTGAGGGCGGGGCCCATCTCGGCATGGAAACCCACCTCGCAAAAGAGCTGGCCCAATTCCAGTGCGGGGTCCGCGGCCGGGGTGAAGCCGAAGGCCAGCATGCCGGGGATGCAGAGCAGATCGTCTTTGGTCAGACCCACGGGCCAGCCGTAAATCCGGGCCATGGTGACGCCCTGACAGATGGTTACCTTTTTTCCAAAGACCTTGGAAGGCTGGCGGGTCTTTGCGGGCAACGCCGCAGGGTCTTCCAGGAAAGCAACGCCAAAGGGTTCGGTCTTAAGACGGAGGGCGTTTTTCAATTGGGCAGCGGCGTCCGGGTAGTTCATGCAAGGTCTCCCTTAAAAGAAGATGCGCCCAGGTTAACAAAAAATAAGGAGCAAGACCATGGCCTGCAAGGGGCGGCGTCCATTTCCCTTGGTTTATCCCCGCAATGTCCCTAAAATCTGAAGTATGGTTTCCCATTCCCGAGCTGACCGGAAGACTGCCTGTCCTGGCCCCGCCGTGGAGATGAAGTGATCGGCGCCACCATTTTCAGGCTCTTCTCCTCCCGTTTCGGGCGCCCATTCGACTGGCTCCAGGTGGAGGTCACCACCGCCTGCACCGGGGCCTGCGTCTATTGCCCCCGCACGGTCTTCCGCCCCCGGTGGCCAAACCGCTTCCTCTCTCCGGAAACGTTCGACCGCCTCCAGTCGGTTCTGCCTTTGACCCGCCATGTGCATCTCCAGGGGTGGGGGGAGCCTTTACTCCACCCGGAGTTTTTCCGTTTTGCCCGGGCGGCCAAGGCGGCAGGCTGCCGGGTGGGGACCACCACCAACGGCATGGGGGTGAATGAAGACAGACTCCAGCAGTTCATTGACCTGGAGGTGGACGTCCTGGCCTTTTCCCTGGCCGGTGCCGACGCAGGTCAGGATGAGGTGCGCCGGGGCACCCGCTTTGCCACAGTGCTCTCGGCCATGGAAACCCTCAACCGCCTGAAGGCCCGGCGGGGGGCGGTCAAGCCTGCGGTGCACGTGGCCTATCTGCTATTGCGCTCCAAGCTCGCGGACCTCCCCCGGCTCCCCAGCGTCCTGGCGGGACTGGGAGTGGCGCAGGTGGTTATCAGCACCCTGGATTACGTGGCCACCCCGGAGCTGATGACCGAAGTAGTGCGGCCGCGCACTGCTCCGGAGTTCGGCGACCTGGAGGCAAGACTGGAGGCGGTCAGCCTGGCCGGTGCCCAAGCCGGGATAACCTTCCACCACAGCCTCCGGGCGCCGGGAGAAGGCAAACGCCGCTGCCCGGAAAACCCGGAGCGGGCCTTGGTGGTGGCCGCGGACGGCGGGGTCTCCCCCTGCGTCTTCACCAGTCTTCCCGAGACCGGGGACCCCGGGGGACCGGGGGGCATGAGGTCATGCCGGCACCTGACCTTCGGCAACCTCAACGAGGCCGAACTTCTGGACATCTGGAACCGGCCGGCGTACCGGGACTTTCGCAGCGCCTTTGGCCGGAAGCTTCCGCCGCCCTCCTGCCGGGGCTGCCCTAAGCTTTACTGATTGCTGCAATTTCTTTCCCCTTCCCGGCTTTTTCCCGTTGTTATTCCTCTGGACTTCGTTTAAAAGAAAATTTAAGGAAAAAATTATAGATACCCGGGCGGGGAAAGTTTCTGCCCCCGTTCCGAACCCCGGCAAACCCGGCACGGGGGCGCACCCGCTACATGGCCGCGACTGCCGGAGCATTTATTCCTACCCGTTCCAGGAGAGCATTCCTGGCTTGACTGACACCACGTGTGCAAGGAGGAAATCGCATGGCTTATGTGGTGGAAAAGTTGAAGCAAGTGCTGGGATTAGGTTTTGCGGCTAGCGAACAGGGCGTTATTGAAGCCGTGGAGTCCCAGGCGAAAACCTTGGAGGAGCTTAAGCGCGAACTGGGACTGCCCAAGGATGCCACGACAGAGCAAGTAAGGGAACGACTCAAAAAGCTTAAAGCCGAGCATGAGGAACTCTTGGGCCTCAAGGGCGAATGGGAGGCCCGGGAAAAGGCCGAACTGGAAATGACCCAGTGGCAGGCCCTCTACAAGTCGGAGGACTGGCTGGGCTGTTGGATCGGCCTGGGCATTATCGCGGTGGTGTTCTTCCTCTACAGCGCCACCGGCACCACCATCAAGGCTCCCAGCTTCAGGTGGGCCACAGACGGGGAATTCCAGTCCCAGGTGGCGACGTTGGCGCCAGCCATCGACCGGCTGGCCAAGCAGGCCGGTGACAAGGGGGAACCCGCCTTGGCGGAGCAGGCCCAGGCCCTGAGTGCCGCCATCGCGGGCAAGAACCGCAAGGCCATCGGCGCCGCGGCCAAGAAGGTGGCGGAGGCGGCCAAGCAGGCCAAGGACAAGGACCTGAAGGACCGGGCCGGGAAATACGCCGGGGAGATCAGCCGTCAGGCCGGCAGCCTCCTGGACAAGGTTATCTCGAGGGACAACCTCTTACTATCGTTTTACATCGCCCTGGCCTTGCTGGTCATCGGCATGATCGGTATGGCCCTCATGGGACAGCCGGTGGGCTACTTCATCACCGGCTTTCCCTTCGTCTTCCTCATCGCCTGGGCCTCTCTCTTTCTTGCCGGCAACTACACCATCCATGAGTACGGCCTGGAGTACGTGCTCTTCTGCCTGATTTTCGGCCTGTTGGTGTCCAACACCGTGGGGGTGCCCGCGTGGATGATGCCGGCGGTGCGGACCGAGTTCTACATCAAGTCCGGCTTGGTCATCCTGGGCGCCCGGGTGCTCTTCGGGGTCATTATAAAGGCGGGGTTCCTGGGCATGATCCAGGCCCTGGCGGTGGTGAGCGTGGTCTGGTACGGCTGCTGGTGGCTGTGCAAGAAGCTTGACATTGACGACGAGTTCTCCGCCATGCTCTCCAGCGCCGTATCCATTTGCGGGGTTTCCGCAGCCATCGCCACCGCCGGCGCGGTGAAGGGCGACCCCAAGAAGCTCTCGTATGTCACCTCCATCGTGCTGGTGTGTGCCGTGCCCATGATGGTCCTCATGCCCATCATCAGCAAGGCCTTCGGCATCCCCGACGCCGTGGCCGGCGCCTGGCTGGGGGGCACCCTGGACACCTCGGGCTCGGTGGTGGCCGCGGGGGCCCTCATCAGCGACATGGCCATGAAGGTGGGGGTCACCGTGAAGATGAGCCAGAACGTGCTCATCGGCTTCGCGGCCTTCATCCTCTCGGTGGTTTGGACCCTGAAGGGAGTGAAGGAAGGCGAGCAGGTCAGCCTGTGGGAAATCTGGTACCGTTTCCCCAAGTTCGTCCTGGGGTTTTTGGCCTCCTCGCTGCTCTTCTCCTTTGTGCTGAGCGAGGCCACCATCAAGGCCATCGGCAAACCGCTTCAGAGCATTGAGGTTTGGTGGTTTGCCCTGGCCTTTGCCAGCATCGGTCTGGAAACCCGGTTCATGGACCTGGCGGCCTTAGGCGGCGGCCGGCCGGCCCTGGCCTTCCTGGCGGCCCAGGGATTCAACGTCATCTGGACCCTGATTTTGGCCTACCTCCTCTTCGGCGGCCTTATCTTTCCGGCGCCGAAGTTCTGATGACTACGGGAAGTGAGGGAGGGGGAAGGGGGCCGCGGCCCCATTCCTCCTCCCCCACACCCCCTCCACCAAGCCCTTTATGATACAATAGATCGGCAAACCGGGACTCTGGTTCAGGTTTGCCGGCGCCCCCGCAAAGGGGGTTGGGAGGGGAGCCTGAGGGGAGGGCGGAGGAGCCACTGCTTCCCGGCTCTCCCCTCAAATAAACCTGGCAAGTGGAGAACACCATGGACTGGGCGGCTTGGGGACTGGACAAGCTGGACTGGAAGTTTTTCCTCGGCATCATCAACATCATTATCATTGACCTTATCCTGGCCGGGGACAACGCCGTGGTCATCGCCATGGCGGTGCGCTCGCTGCCCCGACGGCAGCGAGGCTGGGGCATCATCCTGGGGGCGGGCGCGGCGGTGCTCCTCCGGGTGGTCCTGACCTTTTTCGTGGCCCAAGTCCTGGAAATTCAGTTCATCAAACTGGCGGGCGGCGTGCTCATCGCCTGGATCGCGGTGAAGCTTTTCATCGAGGGCGCACCCGAACAGACAGACAAGGAGGCCAAGACGCTCCTTCAGGCCATGTGGCTCATCATCGTGGCCGACATCACCATGAGCACCGACAATGTCCTGGCGGTGGCCGGGGCCTCCCACGGCAATCCCTTTCTGTTGCTCTTTGGCTTGGCGCTGTCCATCCCCTTCGTGGTCTTTACCAGCAACCTGTTGTCCATGCTCATGGACCGCTACCCGGTGATAATTCTGTTGGGGGCTGCGGTCCTGGGCCGGGTGGCCGGTGAGATGATTTTTACCGACCCTTTCGTGGTGGCACTCCTGGGGATGCCCAAGTGGTTCAATTACCTCATGGAGGCGGTGTTGGCGGTGGGGGTGATTGTGGTGGGTAAGCTATGGATACGGTTGATGTTCCGCCGGGCTGAACAAGAGGAGGCCGCGGCGGTGGCAGCAGAGAAGCTGACCGTGAAGTCGGCGGGGGAGGAATAGGCATGGCCATCCTGGTCATCTCCCGGGAGTATGGCAGCGGCGGGCGGGACATCGGCCGGCGGGTGGCGGGGCGTCTTGGCTATGAGTATGTGGACAAGGAGCGGCTGTTCCAGGATCTGGACCAGTTGGGCAAGCGCTGGGGGCGGGTGGCCCGGGAGGTGGATGAGGTCTGCCCCACCCTGTGGGAGCGCCATGACTGGCAATACCGGGGCTATGTGGCGCAACTGGAGGCCCTCATCCTGGATTACGCCGCCCAAGACAACGTGGTCCTCATCGGCCGGGGCGCCTTTGTGCTCCTCAAGGACGTCCCCTTTGCTCTGCGGGTACGTCTGGTGGCCCCCTTGGTTCTGCGGGCCGAGACCATCATGGTGCGGGAAAGCCTGGGCCGGGAGGCTGCCGAGCGCCTCATCCGGCAGGTGGATGGCGAGCGGGCGTGCTACCTCAAGGCCAATTACGGGGTTGATTGGACCGCGGACGAACTCTATGACCTCACCCTGAACACCGGCACCCTCAGCTATGAGGAGGTGGTGGCCTTGTTAGTGAAAGAACTGGCGGAACGGGACCACCTGGCCACGCCTGCGGCCAAGGCGCAGCTAAAGAACCTGGCCTTGGCCTACCGCCTCAAAGCCCGCATCGCCTCCGATCCCCGGGTGCTGGTGCCCACCCTGGAAGTGGTCCTGGACGGCGAGACCCCGGTGGTCTCCGGCATCATCCACACGCCCAAAGAAGAGCAGCTCATCCGGGAGCTGGCCCACGAGGTGTGCGGCGACCGGACGGTGCACTTCCACTTGCACCACCGGCTGTGAAAAAGGGGGACTGGATGGGGTTCGGCCATACCCCCGCTGAATGACTTCCCCAAGGGTACCTCCTGCCTGACGGGAGGGGCCAGCGGGAAGAAAACCTGGCAGGCACCCCCAAGAATGGTCACCCTAAGGCATTCTCCCCATGCGGGGGATGATCAGCATGTCTCGGTGGCTTTTAAGATAGTTGCCTAATAACCCCTGGGGGAAGGACGGGGAGGCTCTGCTTCCCCGACCCTACCCCCAGCCATTTTCCCAAAAGATTATCAACCACTGCGGCACCCCCATGCAAACCCGGCCATCCCCGGCGCCTCATGACCGCACGTCTGCGCCCTGGTTCACCCTGGCTCCCGAGGCGGTGCTGGCGACCCTGGGCACCGGTCAGGAGGGCTTAAGCGACGCCGAGGCGGCAGCCCGGCTGGAAATGCATGGCCCCAACGAGGTGACCGCCGGAAAATCCTTCTCCAGCCTGCTCATCTTCTTCCGCCAGTTCACCAACCTCCTCATCCTCATCCTCCTTACCGCCACCGCGGTGTCCGTTTATCTGGGCGAGCGGCTGGACGCGGCAGTAATCCTGGTCATCGTGCTGGCCTGCGTGGCCCTGGGGTTCGTGCAGGAATACCGGGCGGAAAAGGCGGCGGCCGCCCTGGCCCGGCTGGCGGCCCCCACCGCCACGGTGGTGCGGGAAGGCCAGGAACTCACGATTCCGTCCCGGGAAGTGGTGCCGGGAGACCTCCTGCTGCTCTTGGCCGGCGACCGGGTAGCGGCAGACGGCCGCCTGCTTCTGGCCGTTAACCTCAAGGCGGACGAAGCCCTGCTCACCGGCGAGTCCCGGCCGGTGCACAAATCCGTGGAGGCGGTGGCACCCGACACTCCCGTGGCCGAGCGGCACTGCATGGTCTTTGGCGGCACGGTGATCACCTATGGACGGGGCCGGGCCGTGGTTACGGCCACGGGGATGGCAACAGAGTTCGGGCACATCGCCGGCATGCTCCAGACTCTCCAGGAAGAGCCCACCCCCCTGGAACGCCGCCTCGCGGCCATCGGCCGGGTGCTTTCCGCCATCTGCCTGGGCGTCGCTGCCGGTGCGGTGCTCCTGGGGATTTATAAGGGGGAGGATTTCTGGAAAATGCTCCTCTGGGGTATCAGCCTGGCGGTGGCCGCGGTGCCGGAGGCCCTGCCCGCCGTGGTCACCGGCGCCCTGGCCATCGGCACCACCCGCATGGCCAAGCGCCACGCCATCGTCAAGCGGCTGCCCGCCGTGGAAACCATGGGCTCCACCACGGTGATCTGCACCGACAAGACCGGCACCCTCACTAAAAATGAAATGACCGTTCGGCGCCTCTTTGTGGATAACCTGGAGGTGGAGGTTACCGGCTCCGGGTACGACCCCCAAGGGGAGTTCCGCACCCAAGAGTTCGGCTACCTCACCCCGGCGCATCCACCCCTGGCCCAGATGGGCCGCATCGCCCTCCTGTGCAACGACGCCAGCCTGATCCAGGAGCAGGGCGGTTGGCAGATGCGGGGGGACCCCACTGAAGGGGCGCTGCTGGTCCTGGGGCAGAAAGTCGGGTTGGACCGTGGCCGCCTGCTGCAGGAATGTCCCCGGGTGGCGGAGATTCCTTTTTCCTCCGAGCGCAAGCGGATGAGCACTATCCACGAGACCCCCGGGGGGCTGGTCATGTACCTCAAGGGCGCGCCCGAGAGCCTGCTGCCTTGGTGCAGCCGCATCCTCACCTCCCAGGGGGAAAAACCCCTGGGGGACACCGGCCGCCAGGTCATCGCCGCCCAGGCAGCCGCCATGGCGGGCCAGGCCCTGCGGGTGCTGGGTCTGGCCTACCGCCGGTTGCCGGCCCTGCCCGAGCTCACCCCCCAGTCCGAGGAGGTAGAGCTCACCTGGACGGGGTTGGCGGGCATGATCGACCCCCCCCGGCCCGAGGCCAGGGACGCGGTGCGCCGCTGCCACCGGGCCGGCATCCGGGTGATCATGGTTACCGGCGACCACCCCGACACCGCCCTGGCCATCGGCCGGGAACTGGGCTTGGTGCGGCCGGGCCGGGAAGGCGTTCTCACCGGCCGGGAACTCAATGAGCTCGCCGATCCTGACTTGGCCAAGAAACTGCGGCACACGGTCATTTTTGCCCGGGTCTCCCCGGAGCACAAACTGCGGCTGGTGGAACTTCTGAAACATCAGGCTGAAGTGGTGGCCATGACCGGCGACGGGGTGAACGACGCCCCGGCCCTCAAGCGGGCGGACATCGGCGTGGCGATGGGACTCACCGGCACCGAGGTCACCAAGGAGACCGCGGCCATGATCCTGGCAGACGACAACTTCGCCACTCTCGTGGCCGCGGTGGAGGAAGGCAGGGCTATCTTTGACAACATCAAGAAATATCTCATCTATCTGCTGAGCTGCAATTTCGCCGAGATTTTGGTGCTCACCGGCGCCTTTTTCCTGGGATTGCCCCTGCCCCTGCTGGCGCTGCAGATACTCTGGGTGAACCTCACCACCGACGGTCTGCCAGCCCTGGCCCTGGGGGTGGACCCCAAGGGACCGGACCTCATGCGCCGGCCGCCCCGGCCGCGGCGGGAAGGCGTCTTCACCCGCAACGTCAACCTGCTGCTGGCGGTCATCTCGTTATACCTGACCGCTGCCCTCATTCCCCTCTTCGCCTATTATTACCTCTTGGATCCCAAGGGGCTGGGGGACCCCCGGGAGGTGCTGATCCAAGCCCAGACCATGGTGTTCACCACGCTGATCCTGGCAGAGCTGATGAACGCCTTCAACTGCCGCTCGGACCGTCTGTCTCTGGCCACCGTGGGGTTGCGGGGAAACCGTTACCTGGTGGGCGCGGTGGGCCTGTCCTTGGCAATGATGGTGGCGGTCATCCACTGGCCCCCCCTGGCCCGTCTCTTTCACGTCCGGCCCCTGGACCTGGATGACTGGCTCATAGCCCTGACCCTGGCTCTGGGCCTCCTCCCGGTGGTGGAAGCTGCCAAGTGGGCCCTCCGGCGGGCAAGATAAGCCTGGCTTGCGGGCAAGGCCGGGGGAACGCAGTCCCCATGCCCTCCCCTCACCCCCCTTCCAACCTCCTTTATCTTGTTCCGGGAAGGCGAGGACTGCCGCCTTGCCTTGCAGGTAGCAACAACCGAAGGGATTGGGGGGCGCGGCCAAGGGGGCAAGGCTCTGGGACCCTTGGCGTCCTCTGCCGCCAGCCTTCCTCAGCTCCGGTAAGAGGCGTTGATTTTGACGTAGTCTTCGGTGAGGTCGCAGGTGTCGCAGAAGGACCGGGCGTCGCCGTTATGGAGGTTGAGGGTGATGGTGACAGGGCCTGCCAGGATGGCCTGGAGGGCTGCGGCTTCCGCCGCCTCTCCCAGGCCCACGCCGCTTTGCACCACCGGGATGTCCCCAAAGGCGATGTCCACCCGGTCTGGGTTGAAGCGGGCGCCGGAGCGTCCCAGGGCGGCCATGAGCCGCCCCCAGTTGACGTCTGGCCCGGCCATGGCGGTTTTCACCAAGGGAGAGGTGGCGATGGTGGCGGCCGCTCTCTTGGCCTCGCCTGTCGTGGCCGCCCCCGTGACCAGCACCCGGAACAGGTGTCGGGCCCCCTCGCCGTCGGCCACGATTTGGGCGGCCAGACTGCCCATTACTTCGCGCAAGGCGGCAAGGAATGCGGCGGCCCCGGGCCCGGCCGGGTCTGCCAAAGTCTCGTTCCCGGCCCGGCCGCTGGCCATCAGCAGGCAGGTGTCATTGGTGGAGGTGTCCCCGTCGATGCTGATGCAGTTAAAGCTCTCATCGGCGGCCTGCTTGAGGAGCCCCTGAAGCAGGGGGGCCTCAACCGCCGCGTCGGTGCACACAAAGGCCAGCAGGGTGGCCATGTCCGGATGGATCATGCCGGCCCCCTTGGCGATGCCGGCCACAGTGGCCCGGTGGCCCCCCAGTTTCACCTGGGTCCGGGCAGTTTTGGGCCGGGTGTCGGTGGTCATGATGGCCTGAGCCGCCTCGTCAAAACCGTCGGCCCTGAGATGGGCCACCAAAAGCGGCAATGCCTGGGTGATTTTTTCCACCGGCAGGGGCTGGCCGATGACTCCGGTGGAGGCGGGAAGCACTAGCCCGGGGGGGAGGGTCAGCAGCCGGGCGGCCTGGCGGGTGGTTTCCCGGGCTGCCGCCAGCCCCGCCTTGCCGGTGCAAGCGTTGGCGTTGCCGGCGTTCACCAGGATGGCCTGGGCCCGGCCCGTTTTCAGGCGCCGCCGCGCCATGAGCACCGGCGCCGCCTTCACCCGGTTGCGGGTGAAGACCCCGGCCGCGGCCGCAGGTTTCTCCGCAACGATGAGGGCCAGATCCAGGCCGCCGTGCTTCTTGATGCCGGCCGCAGTGGCCGCAGCTTGAAACCCCGGCACAATCATGGGCGCTCCTTTCGGATAGGAGTGGGGGAGGAAACCAAGGGCCGCTGAGCCCTTTCCCCTCCCCTCAGCCGGCCGCGCCTGCGGCCGTTGGGTTAGGCTATCGCCTCTGGGCCTTTAGGGGCATGGCCGCAACGTCCAGCCCCATCTCCTTTTTCACGAAGCATTTCAGCACATAGGAGAGTTTGACAAGGGTTTCCACCGCCTGCTGGAAAGCCGGGACGGTGTTGGGGTCCCCGTGCCCATCGGCCATGAGGTAGGAAAAGTGCGGCACCTCCACCAAGGCAGGGGCCTCCCGGGAGGCGGCAGAGAGAGACTTGAGGTCTTTCTGTAGATCCACCTTTGCCATTAATGCCTCCGGACAGGGAAGCGCTGCACCGGCGGGACGCCTGTGCCACCTGGCTTTTTTGTCATCTGATCGCGGACTGTCTCCACCGGCTGTTCAATTTTCTCAAACAATTAAGGGGTTGGGGGAGGGAGGGGGAGGGTGGGGGCAGGGACCCGCCGATCCCTGCCCCCTTCCCTCAACTTCATTTGCCGCAGCACTTTTTGTATTTCTTGCCGCTGCCGCAGGGGCAGGGGTCGTTGCGGCCCACCTTTTTTTCCTTGCGCATCACCGGGGCCGGGGCGTCGCGGTCACCGTGGCTGAAAAACATCTCCGGCTGGGCCGGCCGGGCTTCCGGCGGGGGCTCCTGGTGGGGCCGCACCTGGAGATGGAATAGCGTGCCCACCGTATCCGCCTTGATGCGCTGAATGAGGTCCATGAACATGTCGTAGCCCTCCCGCTGGTATTCCCGAAGCGGGTCCTTCTGGGCGTAGCCCCGCAGGCCGATGCCGTCCCTGAGGTGGTCCATGCTCAGCAGGTGCTCCTTCCAGTGGTTGTCCACGATCTGCAGCATGACCATCTGCTCCAGGTGGCGGAAGAGCACCGGACCGATCTCCTCTTTTTTCTGGGCGAACCGCTGCCGGATCAGCTCCGCCAGATAGTCGATGAGGTCGCCGTCGGTCTGGGCCAGGTTCGGGGGACGAAAGCCGAACTGGCGTCGAAAGGCGTCCTCCAGGCTCTTGAGGTCCCACTCCTCCACCACCTTGTCCTGAGTGTGTTCGGCTACCAGATCCTCCACCAGCTCCTCGGCCATTTCGAGAAGGTCCTCCTCCAGGTTTTCCCCGGCCAGGATCTGGCGGCGCTGGGCGTAGATCACCTCCCGCTGCTTGTTCATGACGTTGTCGTATTCCAGGAGGTGCTTGCGGATGTCGAAGTTGTGAGCCTCCACCCGTTTTTGGGCCCGTTCGATGGCGTTGGACACCATCTTGGCCTCGATGGGCTGGCCGTCCTCCATGCCGAAGCGCTCCATCAAACCCTTGAGGCGGTCCCCGCCAAAGATCCGCAGCAGGTCGTCCTCCAGGGAGAGGTAGAAGCGAGAGGAACCGGGGTCGCCCTGACGGCCGGAGCGGCCCCGGAGCTGGTTGTCGATGCGCCGGGCCTCGTGGCGCTCGGTGCCCAGGATATGGAGCCCGCCCCGTTCCACCACCCCGGGTCCCAGGACAATGTCGGTGCCCCGCCCCGCCATGTTGGTGGCGATGGTGACGGTGCCCAGCTGTCCCGCCTGGGCCACGATCTGGGCCTCTTTTTCATGGTGCTTGGCGTTTAAGACTTCGTGCTTGATGCCCTCCCGCTTGAGCATCTTGCTGATGAGCTCGGATTTTTCGATGGAGGTGGTGCCCACCAGCACCGGCTGGCCCCGCTCGTGGCAGTCCTTGATCTCCTCCACCACGGCCTGAAATTTCTCCGGGGCGGTCTTGAAGATGACGTCCGGGTAATCCTCCCGGATCATCTTGCGGTGGGTGGGGATAATGACCACCTCCAGGTTGTAGATCTTCTTGAACTCCTCGGCCTCGGTGTCGGCAGTGCCGGTCATGCCTGCCAATTTGCGATACATGCGGAAATAGTTCTGGAAGGTGATGGTGGCCAGCGTCTGGTTCTCGTTTTCGATGTGCACCCCTTCTTTGGCCTCCAGGGCCTGGTGCAGGCCGTCGGAGTACCGTCGCCCGGGCATAAGGCGGCCGGTGAACTCGTCCACGATGATGACCTGCCCGTCTTTGACGATGTACTCGTCATCCCGTTTGAAGAGGTTGTGGGCTTTGAGGGCCTGGTTGAGATGATGCAGCAGCTCAATGTTTCTGGGGTCATAGAGGTTTTCCACCCCCAGCAGCTTCTCGGCCCGGGCCACGCCCTCCTCGGTGACCAGCACGCTTCGGGCCTTTTCGTCCACGGTATAGTCCACGTCCCTTTTGAGTTGAAGGGCCACCCGGTTGAGAAGGTAGTAGAGTTCGGTGGACTCCTCCGCCGGCCCGGAGATGATCAGCGGGGTGCGGGCCTCGTCAATGAGGATGGAGTCCACTTCATCCACGATGGCAAAATTGAAACCCCGCTGCACCATGTCGTCCAGGGAAAACTTCATGTTGTCCCGCAGGTAGTCGAAGCCGAACTCGTTGTTGGTGCCGTAGGTGATGTCCGCCGCGTAAGCCTGCCGACGCTCCTCGTCGGTGAGGCCATGGAGAATGGTGCCGGTGGTGAGCCCCAGGAGCTGATAGATGCCGCCCATCCACTGGGTGTCACGGCGGGCCAGATAGTCGTTTACCGTGACGATGTGGACGCCCTCACCGGTGAGGGCATTCAGGTAGGCGGGCATGACGGCCACCAGCGTCTTGCCTTCACCGGTTTTCATTTCGGCGATTTTCCCCTGGTGCAGCACGATGCCGCCGATGAGTTGGACGTCGAAGGGACGCAGGCCCAGGACCCGCACCGAGGCCTCCCGGGCGGCGGCGAAGGCTTCGGGAAGGAGCTCGTCCACGTCCTCGCCCCGCTCCAGGCGCTCTTTAAACTCGCCGGTCTTGGCGGTGAGCCGGTCATCCGAGAGTTTGCGAAATTCCGGCTCCAGCCCGGTGATGCGGTCCACCAGGGGCGCCAGCCGCCGCAGCTCCCGGTCATTCTTGCTCCCGAACATTTTCTTTAAGACATATCCGATCATAGCGGTATTATAATCTCCAATTTCTTGGGGGGAAGGAACCAAGGACCGCACGCCCCTGCCCCTCCCCCCAAATCCCCCTCGGGGGATTTGGCAGGGGAGCTTGCGGGCAGGGTGGGGGAGCCGGGCTCCCCCATCCTGCCCGCACGCATGCTTTGCTATGCCTCCAAATCCAGCATCACGGGGAGTTCATCGCAGTCGGGAAACTTGACGCAGTCCACGCAGTCGGCCCAGACGATGGGCGGCAGGTCCTCCTTGGGGAAGGGACGGAATCCGAAGCGTTGGAAAAACCTGGGGCTGGTGGTGAGGGCAAAGACCCGGCGCAGGCCCAGCTCCCGAGCCTCCTCCAGGCAGTGGGCCACCAGGGCCGAACCGATGCCTTGCCGCTGGCGCCCCGGGACCACTACCAGGGAGCGGATTTCCCCCAAGCCGTCCCAAGAAACGTGCAGGGCGGCCACGCCGATAATGGCGCCCTCGTCCTCCTGATACACCGAGTAGTCCCGCACCTGGCTGTAGAGGCTGGCCAGCGTCCGGGGGAGCACATCCCCCGCCACCGAAAATTCGGCCAACATGCGGCGGATCTCCGGGACCTCGGCAATTCTGGCTTTCCGGATCATGGCGACTTGACAGGACACCCCCCTTTAGAGATGATTATAACATGATTGCCACAAGGAGACATGCATGAGCGTCATTATCCCGGACAAATTCGTCCGTCTGGCCTATCGGCTGAAACTGGAAAACGGCGAGTACGTGCGCGGCAGCGCCGAAGAAGCGGCAGAGATGGAATTTGTGTCCGGTGTGGGGGAGGTATTGCCTGGACTGGAACGGCGCCTCTATGGCCTGTCACCGGACATGGGGGAAGTTGATTTCGTAGTTCCCCGGGACGAGGCCTTCGGCGACTACGAACCGCACAACGTGGAAATCTGGAGCACCAAGGTTTTCCCCCCGGACATGGAATTGAAGCCCGGCCAGAAAGTCTTGCCAGCCGAACTCCCTTTTCCCCCGGAATATCCCCTGGTCATCAAGGAGGTACGGGGCGACCGGGTGGTCCTGGATCTGAATCACCCTCTGGCCGGGCAGGATCTGTATTACCAAGTCCGGGTGCTGGAGGTCAGAGACGCCACGGAAGAGGAACTTACCCCCCGGAAGCAGTGCCAGTCCTGCCGGGAGGAGTCCATGGAGGGCTGACCGGGGCCGGCGGCTGCCGCGGGTTCCGGGGCTTCCCGCCAACCGGCCCCTCCCCGGCGGCCGACTCATTAAAAAAACCCCGGCGTGCCCAGCAAGCCGGGGTTCGGGGGAAAGTCGGCAGGTTAAACTTCGGTAACCGTAATGGCCGCCGAGGGGCACACCTCGATGCAGCTTTCGCAACCCAGGCACTCTTCCTCGTTCACCGGAACGGCCTTGCCTTCCTGCATCTCAAACACACCCACGGGACAAACGTTGACGCACTCCTCGTCGCCGGTGCATTTATCCGCATCAACTTCCACTCGCCAACCCATTCCTGAAACCTCCTTAAAGAATTAACCTGAACAAAATTGCGGCCCCTGAAGGGCTTGTTTCATCAAAGACCGGAGCCCGGCGCTCCTCCCCTCCGGCTGGCATGCCCGTCGGAGTTTGGCGATTCGAGCCATTTTTCACAAAATAGAATTATCCTAGACCCAAAGGGGAGTCAAGGAAAAAGTGGGTCCGCTGCGGGGCGTCCATCAGAGGCAATCCTCGAGGCCTTCGGATTGGCACCATTTCCCGGAGACAGACCGGACAAGCGGCGGTTCCGGTGCTCCCGGGCCCGGGCCACCAAGGCCGGGGCCCATTGAGGCGCCCCCTGGGCGTGCAGGTGGGTGTAGGTGGCCAGGACGTTGCGATAGATAAGGCCGTCCCGATGGCCCCCGATGCCGGCCCCGCGGATCACCCGGAAGGCCATAGGCTGATCCCCCCCCGGTTCCGGGTGGATGCGGGAATAGTGAAATTCATGGCCCTTGAGACGGCAGCCCTGGGGAAAAAAGGGATTCTCGGCTTCCACCTCCAATACGGTGTAGCCATGGCCCTGAGGTTTGCGGTCCATGACGAAATCGAAGGCAAAAACCCCCGCCATGGGAAACCGTTCCCCTTCCAGAGACCTGATCGCCGCGCCCAGATACATCAGACCGCCGCACTCCGCGTACATGGGAAGGCCTGCCTCGGCCGCCCGGCGGACGGCCTGTCGGAAATTCACATTCGCACTCAACGCCTGGGCGTGCGTCTCCGGGAAGCCGCCGCCGATATAGAGGGCGTCCAACTCCGGAGGCAACCCGGCGTCATCCAGGGCGCTGATTACCGCCAGGCGCGCCCCGGCGGCCTCCAGGGCCTCCAAATTGGCAGTATAGTAAAACTGGAAGGCGGAGTCCCGGATAACCCCGACGGTTACTGGCTCTCCGCGACGTTCGGGCCCGATCCGGGCAGGTGGCGGCAAAGGCAACGGCGGAGCCTGGCAGGCCACTTCCCAGAGGCCGTTTAGATCCAGATATTTCTCGCCCAAGTCACGCGCGGTGGTGACGGCGCGCACCGCGGCGGCGTGCTCCTGCGGCGGCACCAGACCCATGTGGCGCTCGGGAAAGACGGCGCACTTCAGGCGCGGCAAGGCGCCCAGTACCTTAATGCCGCAGTAGCGTTCGATGGTGCTTCTCAGAATGGCTTCGTGGCGGGGGCGGGCCACCTGGTTCAGGATGACGCCGCGCAGCGGAACCTCAGGGTCAAAATGCTGACAACCCAGCACCAAGGCGGCGGCGGTGCGGGTGGTCATGGTGCAGTCAACCACCAGCACTACCGGCACCGCTAACAGTTTGGCCAGTTCGGCGGTGCTGTATGTGCCGTCGGCGTCCAGGCCGTCGTACAGGCCCCGATTGCCTTCGATGAGGAGACCATCGGCAGTCTGGGCGTGGCGTGCCACCAATCCCACAATCTGGCCCCCTTCCATGAGGAAGGGGTCCAGGTTGTGGCTGGGGACACCGGCCGCCAAGGCATGCCACGCCGGGTCAATGTAATCCGGGCCCTTTTTAAAGGGCACCACAACCCGGCCGCGGCCGCGCCAAGCGGCCAGGAGCCCCAGGGTCAGGGTGGTCTTGCCGGCCCCGCCCCGAAGCGCTGCCAGGAGCAATCGGGGACAGGGCCGATTCATTAATGCTTGGCCGCGCCTTCCACCCGGGGGCATTCGATGAAACTGCCCCCGAAGTAGGTATAGACACATCGGCCGCCATCAATGAGCTCTTTGATAGCGAACTTGACGTCGTTTTTCGGCTGGTCAGGATGCTCTTTGAGCACCGCCTTTTCAATATCCTTGGCTTTGAGCTGCTTCTTGCCCGCAGCCGCTTCCACCATCTTGTAGATGTACTCTACAAGCTCTGCCTTTGGTAAAGCCATTTTTACGCCACCTGCTTAGAATTTGAAATGCATTGACGTCCTGAAGGTATCATACGCCTGGAATTTGTAGTCGTCAATATGTTGAAACGTGAACGGGATATCGCACACCTCAAAAAATTTCTCCCAGCCGATGCGGTTGATCCATTCGCCCACCCGTTCCCACTTGTTGGCGCCTTCGGCATACTTGATGAGGATTTTGCGGACGGCCGCAGTGACTTCCGGCCAGCGGGGCGGATTGTTGGGAATGTAGGGGATAGCCAGCCGGGAGAAGGCGGGAGGGGTCTTGGAGTTGGACACCTTGCCGCCCACCAGGATGGCGGCGCCGCCCTTTTCCGAGTCGAAGCAGGGCAGGGCCGGACACATGGTGTAGCAGTTGCCGCAATACATGCAACGCTCTTCGTTCACCACCACACTCTTCAGAGTTTTGTCCGGATGGGGCCGGATGGCGCCGGTGGGGCAGGAGGCGATGGTGGTGGGGATTTCGCACAGATGGCGCAGCTTATCGTGCATGATCTTGGGCGGAGTGCGGTGGACGCCGCAGATGGCGATGTCGGAGCAGTGCACCGCGCCGCACATGTTCAGGCAGCAGGCCAGGGCGATGCGCACCTGGGCCGGCAGTTGGTGTTTGCCGAAGTATTCAAACAGGTCGTCCATGACGGCCTTGACAATGCCCGAGGCGTCAATGGCCGGAGTATGGCAGTGGACCCAGCCCTGGGTGTGCACGATGCTGGTCACCGAGTGACCGGTGCCGCCGATGGGCCAGCCTTTGGCAGCCAAGTCGGCCTTGAGGGCCGGGAGCTTGCTCAGGTCGTCCAGGAAGAACTCCATATTGTGGCGGCTGGTGAAGCGGAAATGACCACCGCTGTATTTGTCGGCCAGGTCGCAGGCTTCCCGAACGAAGTCGGTGGTCACCAGGCGGCCGGAGCCCACCCGCACGGAGTAGAGCTTGTCTCCGGACTCGCTCACATGCAAAAGCACGCCGGGCTCGACGATTTCATGGTATTTCCACTTGCCGTAATTCGCCTTGATGATAGGCGGCAAGAATTGCTCATAATGCGGCGGGCCGATATCAGTTTTGCGTTCGCTCATGATCCTTTTTCCTCCTGATTATTGGCGGCGACGGTGGCCGGAACTTATCTGACGAAACCCTTCTTGGTGTCGTAACGGCGGCCCTGGGCCTCGGCCTCGAAATCAGCCTGGTGCCAGAAGAAGAAGGGGTTGGCCCGGGGAATGCGAACCTGCTGCGGCGTCGGCTCCACCCCGATGGCTTCCAGGAGGGACCGCATGCCCAGGCGCATGATGAGCTCGCCCACCCGCTCCCGGTTCTTGCCGTGCTCCGACCACCACTCGGCGATGTTGGCCAGCAATTCCTTCAGATTGTCAAAGGGAGCTTCCATCTCCATGAAAGGCACGATGACCCAGCTCATCTGGGCGCCTTCCAGAATGGGGGCGTGGGAGCCCAAAAGGAAGGTGGCGCCCCGCTCGGTGCCGGGCCTCAGGGCCTGGGGCATCAGGTTGATGCAGTGCATGCAGTGGTTGCACTCCCGGTTGTTGATCTTCAGGGTCTTGCCGTCCCAGCTCATGCACTGGGTGGGACACAGGTCGGTGACGTCGGCCTTGATGTCCAACTTGGCATAGGGGGCGGCGCCGCCCCGGGGCTTCAGCTCGCCGCCGGCATAGGCCGCCACCGCGCTCTGGTCGATGCGAATGTCATCTTTCCAAACGCCGATCACGGAACAGTCGGCCCGGGCCACCGCGGCCACGCAGTCATTGGGGCAGCCGGAAAGCTTCAGCTTGTATTTATAGGGGTAAGAAGGCCGGTGCAGGTCGAACTGCATCTCCTGGGTCAGCTCGTAGCAGGCCTCCATGGTGTCATACATGGCCCACTCGCAACGGGACTGCCCCAGGCAGCAGGAGGGAGACCGGAAGGCGGAACCGGAGCCGCCCAAATCCCAGCCTTTTTCCGTCAGCTTGGCGAAGCAGGGTTCCAATTCCTCGGTGCGGGTGCCCAGGAAGATGATGTCGCCGGTGGAGCCGTGCATGTTCAGCAGGGAGGAACCATGCTCATCCCAGATGTCCATCAATTCCCGCAGAGCCTTGGTGCTGTAATACCAACCGGAAGGCTGATTCACGCGTATGGTGTGGAAGTGTTCACAGCCCGGGAATTCGTCGGGCAGGTCAGTGTAACGGCCGATGATGCCGGAGCCGTATCCCAGGACGCCCACGATGCCGCCATGCTTCCAGTGGGTGATCTTGTCCTTGTAGGAGCGCTCCAGAACCCCCAAAAGGTCCGCGGTCTGCGGCTTCTTGGCGGCCACCCGCTTCAGGTCCTTCACGAAGCTGGGCCACGGGCCGCTTTCCAATTGATCCAACAGCGGGGTTTCGTGCATGAAAACATCCTCCCTCAATTGATGGTCCCCAAGGGGCTTATCCTTTTTTTCACAAATATCTGTGTTATCACATACCATCAAGAAAAATTTGTCAACTAAAAAATCTGTCCTTTTCCCGGGTCCAAAACCTGCACCGGGGCGATTTCTGCCAATGGTTCTTTAATCTGGGATGCCGGCCCCACCGCCAGAACCACTAGGTCGTCAGGATGCAGGTGCGCTTGTGCCGCCCGGTTGACCTCCGCCAGAGTCACCCCGGCGAGGCGCTCCCGGTAGCGCACCAGGTAGTCCAGTCCCAAACCGTGCAGGTCAATGGTCAGCACCTGCCGGGCCAGGGCCCGGGGGGTTTCCAGCCCCAGCGGGAAATGCCCCACGTAATAACTCTGCGCTTCCTCCAGTTCCTGGGCGGTGATTCCCTGCTCCTGCACCTCCCGCACCGCGGCGGTGATCTCCCTGACGGCCAGGGCGGTGTTGGCCGCCGGCGTAAAAGTGGAGATCATAAAGGGGCCGGGCGCCCGGCGCAGAAAAAAGTGGCTACGGATTCCGTAGGTAAGCCCCAGGTCTGACCGGATGCGGGTCATCAGCCGGGAGGAAAAGCCGCCCTCCCCCAAAGCGTAGTTCATCAGCCGCACCGGGAAGAAATCCGGTTGGGACCGGGACAGACCCAGGTGCCCCAGGCGAATCTCGCTCTGGGTGAGCTCGGGACGGTCCAGGAGGTAGATGCCGGGCGTCGCCGTGCGGGCCGGGGCGTCCCGGTGCAGGGGACTGGTCGGCCCATTACCAGTCCAGCCGCCCCACAGCTTCTCGGCTTCGGACACCAGCCGGTCAAAGGGAACCATACCGACGCACGTCAAGGTGCCAATGGCGGGGTTGAATTCCCGGCGGTAGCAAGCCCTGAGATCTTCACGGGAGAGGCCCTCCAGGGTCTCCAACTCGCCCCGCAGGGCATGCCCGTATGGGGCCCCCTGGAAGAAGAGGCGGACAAAGGCGCGGTTGGCCACTTCCCGGGGATCGTCGGCCAACTGGGTGAGCTCGGCCCGGCGACGCTCCTTCAACAAGGAAAACTCTTCCTCCGGCAAGGCCGGAGTCTGGATCACTTCGGCCAAGGTGGCAAGGAGCGTCGGAAAATCCTCGGCCAAGCCGTCCAAGTGGACATAGGTGGCGTCCCAATCGGCCCGGGCCGCGAGGCTGGCGCCCAGGGCGTCAATGTCATTGGCCAGATCCAACTGGGAACGGCGGGTCGTCCCCAGGGTGAGCAACTCTGCCGTCCAGTCTGCCACGCCGGGTTTGTCCGGAGGGTCGGTCTCCCCGCCCCGCTTGTTCATATACGCCAGACTGACCCAGGGGACCCGGGAGTATTCCACTCCCAGAACCGTGAGGCCGTTTGCCAGGGTGGCCCGCCGAATGTCGGCCACATCCGTCATGGTCAAGCTCCTTGGGAAACCGTTGTGTAGAAGGGGCCTGGTCGCACACCGTTGCTCCCGCCCGCCTACTTCCTCTCGCATCCCCAATCCAAGGAACCGGGAGAAGCATAGGGGGCAGGGGGAAGCCAGGCTCCTGCGGCCCGTCCCTTTCAGATTACCCGCCGTTCTTTCCCCTTATGCCAGCGGCCCCAGCCGTTGGCTTTCCGCAGGGGACACGGGCTGCAAGGTCACCACGGTACGGTTATCTTCCCGGAGGTACTGCCGGGCCACCCGGGTAAGGTCCTCCAACGTGACGGCCTCGTAAGCCGCCAGCATCCGGTTGGCCAGATCGCCGTCCCCCGCCTTGAGGTGAAAAAGGCCCACCAGGAGGCCCCGGTAAAAATTCTTGGACAGAGCCTGCACCGTTTGGGAACGCATGCGCTTCTTGGCCCGGGCCAGTTCGGCGGCGCTTACCCCTTCTTCCTGGAGGCGGCTCAAAGAAGCCCACAGGTCTGCCTCCAGTCTGGCCAGGGGCTCCCCGGGAGCAGCCACTGCCCGGATGACGAAGAGGTCAGGGTCCTGGGCGGTCCAGGGGGGCGGCGCCAGTTCGGCTTCCAGTTCGGCGGCCCGTCCGGGCCGCACGAATTCCTGGTAAAACCGGCAGGACCGGCCCTGGGAAAGAATGGCGGCCAGGAGCATGAGGGGATAGATGTCAGGATGGGCCAATCCCACGGCGTGGAAACCGGCGAACAGGGCCTCTACCTGGGAGACTTTCTTGAAGATGGCCCGCCGCTCCCCCCGCTGGGGCGGCTCTAATACCGTCCGCACCGGGAGGGAGTCTGGCTTGGGAAGGTCCCCAAAGTAGGCGGCTACCAGGTCCAGAACCCTTTTGGGGTCAGCGGCTCCGGCCACCACCACCAACATGGCCCCCGGCTGATAGAACCGCCGGTAATAGGCGAGGCAGTCCTCCAGGGTCAGCCGGCGCAGGTCCTGGTCCCAGCCGACGATGGGCCAACTGTAGGGGTGTTGGGTATAGGCGGTAGCGAAGAGGAGCTCCTCCACCAGCCCGAAGGGGCTGTCCACGCTGCGAAGCTTCCGTTCACTGATGACCACCTGGCGCTCGGTTTCGAAATTCTCCTGGTCCAGCTTGAGATATTTCAGCCGGTCGGCCTCCAGGGACACGGCCAATTCCAGGTGCTCGGCCGGCAGATTTTCGAAATATGAGGTGTGGTCCCGGGTGGTGAAGGCATTGACCTCCCCACCCTTGGCCTGGAGCCGCCGGGAAAACTCTTCCGGTCCCAGGGTTTCGGTGCCCCTGAACATCAGGTGCTCGAAAAGGTGGGAGATGCCGGTAATGCCCGGGAGTTCGTGACGGGAACCTACGGCATAGTGCACCTGCAGGGAGACCACCGGCAGGCTCTCGTCAGGCAGCACCAGAATCTTTAGGCCATTGTCCAGCGTGAAAGGGACTATGGTGATCTCCGGATTCCAGGCCCGAGGGTCCAGGACCGGTGAGGTCAGCACAATGGATGCCTCCTTTGGGTGATGGGGGCGGCGGTGACGCAGGGTCGCCGACCCCTGTCCTTTCCGTTTCCTGCCCCCATGCCATCATGAAGCGGACAGGAAAGATGGGGGCAGGACTCCCAAGTCCCTGCCTCCTCTGAGTCACTTCCCCTGTAGCGGAGCGGGGTAACCCGACCAGTGGCGTATCAGGGCGTGGTCCGCCTGGATGGCCAAAGGCTGGGTCTCCCGGATGGGGATGCCGGCCGGGCTCTCCCCGGCCAGCAGCCGTCTGGCCAGGGCGGCGGCCTCCCTTCCCAGGGCGTGGTAGTCCAGGGTAACGGACAAGATGGCCCCCTGCGGCTCGACTTCCGGGTGGCCGCTGACCACCAACACCCGGCGCTGGCGGCCCCAAGCCAGGAGGTGCGGCGCATACCGGGAGGCCGTGGCGGTGGGCGGCAGATAAAAAACCTGGGCGCCCCGGGACCGCAGCCGCTCCAAGGCTTCCAGGTCCTGGCCTGCCTCCGAACTGGTCTCCATCAGAGAACGCAGCCCCAGCTCCGCCGCCGCCGCCTCAAAGGCCCGGGCCACCTCCAGGGCGGCGCCGTCCAGGGGATCATACAGCAGCCCCCAAGCCCGGCGCCCCAACAGGCCGGTGCCCTGCCGGAGGGCTTGGGCCACGGGAGGCGGCGAGGCCAGGCCGGTGACATTTCGGGAGTGAAATTCCGGTCGTTTGGGATCCCAGGCGGCGTCGCTGAAATAGGGATTGGCCACCATGGCAAAGAGGGCCGGGATGCGCTTTTCCACTTGGGCCAGCATGATGAGCGCCGGGGTGCCCAGCACCACGAACAGGGGCGGGCCGGCGGCGCGCAGGCGCCTGAGGGTTTCCGGGCCACTTTCTCCCACAGCAGGCACTACCGCCACCGCCAGCCGCCGGGGGGCCAGGCCTTCCTCCAGCCCCGCCAACGTCTGACGCAGACGGGGAGAATCCGGGGAGGCAAAGACCGGCACCGGACGCTCCGCCGCCTGGCCGCAGGCCACCGCCAAGGTGATCAGGGATACGAGAACCAGCAGCTTCCCCAGAAACCGACCACCCGGTGCGGGCCTCCCAGGCGGGAAGCAGTTGACTCCCCCGCCGGTTACCGGATGAGCTTGCCCAAGCGGCTCCACCTGACCTCGAAGGCTTCGGTATTCCAGGAGAATTTGCCCACCAGGCCGGTTACCCCTTTCAAAAAGGCGAAATATACCGGCAGCGAGTGATCACCGGCCCAGGAGAAATAGATGATGAAGGCCTTGCCGCGCAGGGCGTCCAGATGCACGAACCCCCAAAAGCGGCTGTCATAGCTGTGGTCCCGGTTGTCCCCCAGCACAAAATATGAATCTTGGGGCACCACCACCGGCCCGAAATTATCCCGGCCGGAGTCCGTGAGCCCGCTGGGGGGCGGCAGAATCTCGGGATCAGTGGTGACCGCCTGGGGGGTCTCCACCAGGCGGCCGTTGATGTAGAGTTGCTTGTTGATAATCTGCACCCGTTCACCCGGCAGACCCATGACCCGCTTGATGTAGTCCTTAGACGGGTCCTGGGGGAAGATGAACACCACCACATCGCCGCGCTGGGGCCGGCTGACGGGGATGAGTACCTTGTTGGTGAAGGGGTTGCGGATGCCATAGATGAACTTGTTCACCAAAAGGTAGTCACCGATGAGCAGGGTGGGCAGCATGGACCCCGAGGGGATGGAAAAGGCCTGCATCAACACGGCGCGGATAATCAGCGCCAGAACTACGGCGATGGCCAGGGCCTCGCCATACTCCCGCCACAGGGACTTCTTCAGGGCGTCCGGGGAACGCGGTTCCGGCTGAGCCGGCGGTTTTGTGGTCATAGGTCACAGACGGGATGCTCCCCTGACCCAGGGACCAGGAGGAGGGGCGCGGTACTAATCCGCAGGGCTGAATTGGTCCTTGCCGGCGCCGCAGATGGGGCAGACCCAATCCTCCGGCAGATTTTCAAAGGGTGTATTGGGGGAAACATTGCCATCCGGATCACCCTCGGCCGGATCATAAATATAACCGCAGACTTGACATTGGTATTTCCGCATGGTCTTCTCCTTACCAGGTTGAACCCCGAAACCGGGGAACCCGGCGGTCCGGGATCAGCAAAATTCACCATATATTTATCTCCCCCGACCGGCAAGTCAACCCCTTTCCGCTGGGACCGCGGGGGAAAGATTGGCGCCAGAAGGCAAGAGATCGGCCTGTTGCCAGCTATCACTCCGTATTTCTGGACAAAACCGTCCGCTTCCGCGACAATCTGCCAGCAGGCAAGCGGTGCCTCACGGCCAGGACAGCCACCGCCCCGCGGCCTGCCCCACCGGAAAATGGCGAGACGCCGGCCTCACCCCGGGCTTGGGACCCTGACCTTCAGGAACCCGGGGTACTGACGCATCAACTTACCATGGCCTGGGACCCGGTCAGGCGGAACCCAGGTTGTGCCCCAAGGAGGAGAGCTATGGCGCTTTTTCTGATGTGCGGCAAATACACGGCGGAAGGGGTAAAAGGCATCAGTGCCCAACGGACCCGGGAGGCAGTCGCGGTATTCCAGCAATTCGGCGGAGAAGTCAAGGCCATGTACGCCATGCTGGGGGAAAAGGACCTCCTCTTGGTGGTGGAATTGCCAGGAGTGGCGGCGGCCATGCAGGCCTCGGTGGCTCTCAGCCGGATGACCGGCATTGCTTTTACCACTTCGCCAGCCATTACCGTGGAGGAGTTCGACCAGTTGATGGCGGGCGGATAAACCCATGAATGGGGAGACGGGGAGGCGGCTTCTGGGCCTCCCCGCCTGCTCCCCGCTTCAGCCTGGGTGCTCCAGGCTTTCTATGAGGGCCGGGGCCTGGGCGAAGGAATCCAGGTAATAGTCGGCCCGGAGCGCCGGATTGCGGTAAGCCACCAGGCGAATCCCGGCATTGCGGGCAAACGCCTCGTCCACTTGGGAATCGCCGATGTAAATGACCTCTGCCGGCGCTAGGCGGAAGTGTTCCAAAATGCGCCAAAAGGCCTCAGGGTGAGGTTTGGGCCGGGCCACATCCAGGGCCGACACGACAAAGTCGAAGAGCTCCCCCAGGTGGTGGTGCGCCAACACCGCGTGGGTGGTTGTGGTGCGGTTGGTGGCCACCGCGGTGAGGTAGCGGGGCCTGAGATATTGCAAAAATTCCCGGAGATGCGGCATCTCCACCATCAGCGGGATGAAGGGGCGGTAATCCAGCGTCCGGCAGTACGCCAGGACCTCCTCCAAGTTCGAGGCTTCCCGGAAGAGGTACTCCACCGATTCCCGGTACGTGTGGCTGTGCACGTAATCCACCTGGTCATCACTCAGGGGCTCCCGCCCGAACCTGGCTAAGATGCTGTTATAAAACGCAATATTGGCGTCCCGGGAATCAAACAACACCCCGTCGCAATCGAATCCCACCAATTTCAGCCCTGATTTCCGCATAACCCCCAAGTATCCTGGGAGCGGCCCGGGAGCGCCGTTCCCCGCGTCTTATCTTCCCTAGGTTTCCGGCATCCAGCCGCAGCCCCGGGCTTTCATGACTATCTCTGCTTAACATATCGGTGGCGGGAAAGGCTGTCAACCGGTGCCTTAAGATGCTGGTGGGAGCTTAGGCGCTGTTCAGGAGATGCCGCTTAATCTCCTCGGGGATGCTGCACAAGGGGAGGACCTTGCAGGCCGCCTCCAGTTTGATCGCCTCCTTGGGCATGCCAAAGACCACGCAGGAGGCCTCGTCCTGGGCGATGGTGTAGGCGCCCCTGAGACGCATGGCCTTGAGGCCGGCGGCGCCGTCCGCCCCCATGCCGGTCAGAATGACGCCCACGGCATTGCTGCCGGCGGCCTGGGCGGCCGACTCAAACAGCACGTCGACGCTGGGACGCTGGTGGTTCACCGGCGGGCCGGTCTTTACCCTGACCAGGTAGCGGGCCCCGCTCCGGTGCAGGAGCATGTGCTGGTTGCCCGGCGCAATGAGCGCTCTGCCGGGCAGGACCGAGTCGCCGTCCTCGGCCTCCTTGACCTCCAGTTCTGCCAGTTGGTTCAGGCGTTCGGCAAAACTCGTGGTGAATTTGGGCGGCATATGCTGCACAATGACAAGGCCGGGCGAGGTTGGGGGCAGGTTGACCAGAATCTCTTTAATGGCCTCGGTGCCGCCGGTGGAGGCGCCGATGGCCAATATTTTATTGGTGGTGGTGAGCTGGGGCCAGGGTTTGGAGACCGCCGGCCGGGGTGAGGCCAAACGATTACCAGAGGGACGGGGGCGGGTTCTGGCCGCAATCCTGATCTTGCCCAGTAAATCCTCCCCCAAGGTGCCCACGCTAAAGGCCCCCCCGGGTTTGGCCAGGACCTCCACCGCCCCCAACTCCAGGGCCTCCAGCGCCATGCGGCTGCCGCGCTGGGTGAGGGAGGAGACCACGATAACCGGCAAGGGATAGTAATGCATGAGTTTGGTCAGGAAGGTAAGGCCATCCATGCGGGGCATCTCCAGGTCCAGCGTGACGACGTCTGGTTGGGCCTGGACGATTTGGTCACGGGCGACATAAGGATCGGGGGCGGTGCCCGCCACCTCCAGGTCGGGCTCCCGGGAGATGAGGTCGGCGAAAATCTGCCGCACCACCGCAGAGTCATCCACGATTAAAACCCTGGTTTTGCGCATAACCCTCCATCATGCCGGTATCCCTGCCGGGCGGGGATAAAGAACCAGGTACAGTTAGCCCCGCTCCAGAAAGACCTCCAGGCTGTGATCATCCACCATCAGGAGCACGTGATGGGAGCTCAGACGGAAATCGGGGCTTCCCAGATCAAGGCGAAGGGATTGAGGAGGCTGCATGCCAAAGGCGGACGAGGCCCCTTCCCGCTGCAAAAAATTGCCGGCCACCATGTTGGCCCCTTCCCGCACGGCGTCTTCCATTTCAGAAAGGGAAATCGCCGGGAGCTCCCGTCCCAGGAAGTTGGCCGCCATTTGCCGGGCCAGGGGCTCGGGCACCGTTAACCCGATGGAAAATGTCTTGGGGCCCCGCACCGGCACCCAGGCCCGGAACCCTGGACCCCGCCAGGAAGGCACGGCCAGAAACGGTATTTCTGGAAATAAAAAGTACATGGTTTCCAGGACTTCAAAAGTCGCAGCCTTCAAGTTGGCCAGCATAGGGCACCGGGGCCTCCCCCAAAATGGTGGTGAGCTGTTGCCGGATGGCCTCCGGCCGGAAGGGTTTTTTGATGTATCCCTGGATGCCCAGCCGATGCATGGGGGCAAGGACCTCCTCCCGGGCTTCGGTGCTCACCAGCACCACCGGGATGGTGCGCCACAGGTGGTGACCCCGCAAGGCCTGCACCAAGGCGGCCCCGTCCATCTCCGGCATGTGGAGATCAGAGAGGACCAGGTCAATCCAATGCTGCTCCAGCACCGCCAGGGCCTCCCGACCGTTGGCACCCTCGAAGCATTCCCCCAGGGCAAAGCCGGAGATATGCAGAACCTTTTTGATCAGGGACCGCATGGTGGCCGAATCGTCAACGATGAGCACATTGTACGGCATTGCCTTCCCCCACAAGTCCGAAGAGCACCTGAGCTTCTGCCAAGGAGCTGCCGAACTGCAGCAGCAGGCGCTCCAGATCCCGCTCCCGTAACCCGAAATGCTGCAGCACCCGGGGAAAACCGGTGTAGGCCAGGCCTTCCCGGCCCAGATCCTGGCCGAACATCAACACCAACAAATCCGCCAGGTAAACCAGGAGCACCATATCGTCCGCAAAGGCCTCCCGGCGGTCCAGATGATGGTAGTGAATGACCAGGCGGAGACGGTCCGGGAAGTCCCAGATCCGGGCCATTTCGCCCCCCACCTCGGCGTGACTCACCCCCAGGACGGTTTTTTCCGCCTGCTGGAACGAGGTGCCCTGTCGCTCCACCACACTCATGATCTGGGAAAATTGCTGCTCCACATGGAGGCTCAAGATGATCTTGCCGATGTCATGCAGCAGGCCGGCGGTGAAGCTGGTGGTGCGCTCGGTGAGGCCAAGCTCCTGGGCCAGAAGATCTGCCATGAGGGCGCAACTGATGGAGTGGCGCCAGAGGCCATTATGTTCCTGAAAATAGCCCGGGGTGGCGTTGGCAAAGAGCCGGGTGGCGCCGCTGGCGATGATGATTTTGAGGAGCTCCTGGGTTCCCAAAAAGAGCAGGGCCTGGTGCAAGGAGTGGATTTCCCGGCGCAGGCCGAAGTAGGCCGAATTGCAGATGCGCAATATATTGGCGGTGATGCCGGGGTCAAACTTCACCACCTCCACCAGCTCCTCCAGGCTCACCTCCGGCTTATGCAGGAGGTGCAAGGCCCTTTGGGCCACCGCCGGAAAGGGAGGCATATGCTTGAGAGAGCGCAGGATCTGAGGGATGAGACTCATAAGTTGACCACCTATAATTCCACGAGTTCCTGACCGATGATTTTGACCCAGACCCGACCGGTGGCCAAGTCAAGAAACAGGGTCCGGGCCTTGACGCCGCCCACCGCCTCGTTGTCCAGAAGCACGTTGTTTTTCAGGAAAATCCTCCGCAAGGCCGCATAATTGCGGCTGCCGATCTGGAAGTGTTCCTCGGCCCCCAGAACCTGGCCGCCTCCGGCCGCCTTGACCCTGAGGCGGGACTTGCTGGCACCCAGGGTGTAGCACTCCCTGAAAAGGCGGGGAATGCCGGTGTCCGCGAACATGAAGGGGTTTTCCGCTGCCCGGACCGGGTCCAGGGAGGAGTCGGGCAGCATGTAGTGCAACAGGCCCCCCACCCTGGCCTGGGGATCGTAAATGGCCAAACCGATGCAGGAGCCCAAAGCATGCGTCACCAACAGGTGCCCGGCATGATTGCTCACTTTCATGTCGGCCACCCCCACCACCATGGGCACCCGGCCCCGACCTATTTCCGATAAATCGTGGGCTGAAAGTAGGTGAAGCGGTGTCTGAGATTGCACAGGCTCTCCGAGTGTCCGATGAACAGGAAGCCGCCGGGCTTGAGGCACTCATAAAATCGGTTGATCAACTCGGCCTGGGTGGCCTTGTCGAAGTAAATCATCACATTCCGGCAAAAGATGATGTCCAGCTCTGCCTCGAAGGGCAGCCGGTCCATGAGGTTGAGCCGCTGGAAGGACACCAGTTGCCGCAGGGACGGTTTTACCCGGACATAGCCCTGCCAGCGCCCGGTGCCCCGGAGAAAGTAGCGGCGCCGCCACTCCGGGGGCAACGGCGCCAGACGGTCGGCGGCATAAATCCCCCGCTGGGCTTGGGCCAGCACCTGGGTGTTGAGGTCGGTGGCCAGGATGGCGCCGCGGCGGACCTCGGACTCCGGCAGCCTCTCCCGCAGCACCATGGCCAGGGTGTAGGGCTCTTCACCGGTGGAACAGCCGGCGCTCCACAACCGCCAGGCCAAGCCATTTCGGCGGTCCTTTCCCCAGGCGGGCAGCAATTCATCCAGCAGGAACCGGAAATGGCCCGGCTCCCGCCAGAAGGACGTCTGGTTGGTGGAGATGGCGTCCAGCAGGCCGATGAGTTCGGAGCCGCTGGGATCCGACACCACCAGGCGATAATACTCCGAAAAACTGGCAAGACCCCGCTTCCGGATGATCTGGCCGAGTCGGCCCCGCACCAGCTCCCGCTTCTGCTCCGCCAGAAAGATCCCGGCCTGCTGGTGGACCAAACGCTGAAACTTCCGGAACACCCCGGGGGGGAGCTCCGGGGTTTCAGCCCACCACCGGGGCGGCCCCCCGGCGGGTTGCCTGGTCACCCTGGAACGAGGCGCACTAGGCAGCACCATCTCCTCCCTGTCTCTGGCTCCCATCAGGCCCGGCCGGCGCGGCGATTAGATGCCGGCAGCCTCCAGCTTCAAAAGCTCGGCGGCGGAGAGAATCCGGTGGATGTCCAAAAGGACCTTGATACCTCCCTTGGTTTTGGCAATGCCCAGGATATAGCTGCCTTGAATGGTGTTTCCAAAAGCCGGGGGTGGCTCCAGGTCGTCGGCAGCCACCTGAAGCACCTCGGAGACGGCGTCCACCACGATGCCCATCTGCATCACCCCCGACTCGTTTCTGACATCCACCACGATGATGCACGTGCGCTCCCCATAGTCCATGGGCGGCAGGCCGAATTTCAGTCTGAGGTCGATAACCGGGATGACCCGGCCCCTCAAGTTGGTGACCCCTTTGATATACGGGGGAGCCTGGGGGATGGCGGTGATGTCCAACATGCCAATGATTTCCCGGACCTTCAAAATCTCCAGGCCGTAATCCTCCCCGGCCAAGACAAAGGTAAGGTACTTGCCTTCCTGAGCCAGGAGACTGCCCCGATCCATGGTGCGGGCCGCTTCTCCCATATCCTTCTCCTTCACGGCCTCACGAGCCGAATAAGACCCGATGCCGGTCGGTTTGCCAAAGAAACCTCCTCTGACCTATCGGTGGATTCCACCGCTGGCATAAATATCAACCGCCCGCCTAAAATTCTTTAAAGTCATCCTGGTCAAAGGGGATGAGATGCTCGGGCTTCGCCCTCCCTGCCCGCAGCGCCAGCCGTCCTCCGGAGGATTTCTCCAGGCCCCTGGCAGGAGGGGCCGGGGGGTGGAAACCGACGCCAAGCGTTGCAGAGGTGCCGGCGGCGGGCGGGCGATGGCCGTTTGCCCGGTTCCCCACCAATTTCGCCAATTCCCGCACGATGTCTTTCATCTGTTCCGATTGAGCCGTAAGTTCTTCGGACGCCGAGGCGCTTTCCTCGGCATTCGCCGCATTCTGCTGGGTAACGCTGTTCATTTCGTTCACTGCCTTATTGATCTGCTCCACCCCCTGGGCCTGCTCGGAGGAGGCGGCGGCGATCTCCGACACCAGATCCCGCATTTTGCCAGAATCGGCGGCCACCTGGGAGAAGGCCCCGGAAGTCTTGGTTACCAGGTCCGAGCTTTCCCTGACCCGGGCCAATGTGCCTTCAATGAGATCAGCGGTATTCTTGGCAGCTTCGGCCGCCCGCATGGCCAAGGACCGCACCTCGTCGGCCACCACCGCGAAGCCCGCCCCCGCCTCCCCGGCCCGGGCCGCCTCCACCGCGGCGTTTAAGGCCAAGAGATTGGTTTGAAAGGCAATTTCATCAATGGTTTTAATAATTTTGCCCGTATTTTCGCTGGCCGTCGAAACTTCCTGCATGGCCAAGATGAGGGCTTGCATAGCTTGGCCGGCTTGCTCCACTACCCGGTTGGACTCAGCCATCAACTGATTGGCCTGGTTGGCGTTGTCGGCATTCTGTCGGGTCATGGAAGCCAGTTGCTCCAGAGACGCCGAGGTCTCTTCCAGGGAGGCCGCCTGCTCGCTGGCCCCCTGGGCCAAAGACTGGCTGGCACCGGAAACCTGCGTGGCGGCCGCGGCCACCTGCTCGGACGCCTCGGACAGGCCGGTGATCACCCGCTTGAGCGCCCGGGTAATGGACAGACTGAGCAGGAGCCCCACCCCCAAAGCCAGCCCAAAACTCAGCACCATGCTCACCAAGGAGACGAGTTTCGCCCGGTTGGCCTCAGACAGGGATGCCGCCGCCAGTTGGTCCGCCAAGTCGTTGTTTGCCTTGCGAAGTTCGGCCAGGGCTCCCAACGCCGCCACCTGCCGTTGCCTGGCCTTCACCATGGCCTGCTCGTTCATCTGACGGTAAAGCTCCTGGATTCGGGCAATTTCCTCCTGCACTATCCGTAAGTGATTGAAAGTGTTTTCGGCGGCCGGCATCATCTCCTGGCGCACCACCGCGCCGGCTTCTGACACCTGTCCACGCTTCATGAGGTCCTTGATCTTTTTCACGGCCTCGTGGAATTGGCGGTGGGATGCCGCCGCCTCCTTCTGGACCCCCAGGATCACCGGGTTGTCCACCCTGACGGTCGCCAGCCATTTCCCGAACCCACAGGTCTGGTGGTCATTTCCCCCGTTGAATTCCCCCTGCCCGGCCAGAAGTTGCTGCACCTGGTGCAAGAGTTTGTAGTGGTCCCCACGAAAGCGCTCCAGGTCGCTTTGCCAGGCATCAGGGTTGAGGATGCCGGATTTTTCCATGTCCCCATGCAGCCGCAAAAATTCCTCGTTTTCCCTGCGCCACTCCTCCACCGCCTGCCCGAACTGCTGCCACAGCCGGTTCTCTTCCGCGGTCTTGGGCAGGATCCCGAAGGCGTTCATGGCCTGGCGGTAGGCCTCCCGATATTTCTGGAAAAATTCCAGCTGTCGTTTCCGGTCATCAGGGCTCAGCAGGGGGTTGAGCAGGGTGCGCTGGGCCACCCGCAGGGATTCCATCTTTTCGGCGATGGCGTCCAGGTTTTCTATGCCTGCCAGGCGCACCTGGGTCAGGTCATGGAAACGGGCCGCCAGGCTGCTGCTGCTCCGCCAACCCGTCAGCCCCAGCACCAGGGTGACGCAGGCCACGGTCAGAAACCCTCCCACCAGCTTGACACTCAGTTTGACGTTTTTCAGCATAATCCTTTCTCCGAAGCTCGGTGCCGGGCAACCTGAAGGCGGACCCCCTTGCCTTCAGACACCCCCGCATCTACCGGGCGTCTCCCGGTCAATGAACCCCAGGAGCCTGCCCCCGTCAAAACCGCCGCCGGCGGCCCTCCAGGCCGGCATTGGCGCCGGACCTTTCCTGGGATAGGTTGATGGCCGCAATGACCGCCAAGTCCTGTACCACACTTTGGAGCTTGGCTGACTGGGCGGAAAGCTCTTCTGCCGCGGCGGCGCTTTCCTCGGCGTTGGCAGCAGTTTCCTGGGTAACCCGGTTCATGTCCTGAACGGCTTTGGAAATCTGCTCCACTCCCTGGGCCTGCTCGCTGGTGGCGGCGGCGATCCTGGACATGAGATCCTTAACCTGCTGGGAGCCTTCCATCACCTGGGTGAAGACCGCCTGGGTCTCGCCCATGAGTTGGGACCCCTGTTGCACCCGGCGCACGGTGCCTTCAATGAGGCCGGCAGTGTTCCTGGCGGCCTCCGCCGCCCGGATGGCCAGAGCCCGCACCTCATCGGCCACCACCGCGAAGCCCGCCCCCGCCTCCCCGGCCCGGGCCGCCTCCACCGCGGCGTTCAGGGCCAAGAGATTGGTTTGGAAGGCGATTTCATCAATGGTTTTAATGATCTTGGCGGTCTGCTGGCCGGCAGCCGTAACCTCCTCCATGGAAGCGGTCAGCTTCAGCAAGGCCTCATGGACCTGGGCCACCACCCGGGCGCTTTCTGCCACCAGCCCGTCGGCTTGGCTGGCATGTTCGGCATTGCTCCGGGTCATAGCCGCCATTTGCTCCAGAGAGGCGGAGGTCTCCTGCAGCGCCGCCGCTTGGGTGTTGGCCCCCTGGGCCAGCGATTGGGACGCACCGGAGACCTGGTCCGCCCCGCCCCGCACTTCCCGGGATACCTGCTGGATATCCCCCATCACCCCCAACAGCCGCTGCAGACGCCGGAGGGGCACCAGGAGCCACCCGAGCAGTCCCAGGATCGTCGGCACCAGGACGAGGAGCAGCCGGTTGCGCCTGGCCGCCACCTGTTCGTGAACATCGTTCACGTAAATGCCGGTGCCCACAATCCAGCCCCAGGGGGCGAAGGCCTTGACATAGGAGAGTTTGGGTTCCAGGCGGGTGGCGTCGTCTTTCCATTGCCACTGATACGCCACGGTGCCTTCCCCCCGGCTGCGGCAGACCTCCACCATTTCCAGAAACAGGGCCTTGCCCGCCGGGTCCTTGAAAGTGGCCAGGTCCTTGCCCTCCAGGTCAGGCCGGAACGGGTGCATCACCATGACCGGGGTGAAATCGTTGATCCAAAAATAATCCTTGCCTTCGGGGCCGTAGCGCAGGTGGCCGATGCGCTTCTTGGCCCGCAGTTGGGCCTCGGACCGGGAAAACTCGCCTTGCTGTTCCCGGGCATGATACTCGGAGAGCAAGGCGATGACCGTTTCCACCATGTTTCGGGTCTGGCGCTCTTTTTCGGTGAAGACCAGATCCTTGAGAGACGGCAGGAGACTGAAAAAGATCAAGACGAGGAAGACCAGGATGACCAGCAGGAACTGCACCAGAATCTTCCCCCGCAGCGTTAGGTGAAGAAACTTCATGACGAATGCTCCCCCCTGGCAGAAGGGCTTTGCGCCAACTGAAAGAGGCCTTCCAGGTCGAGGATCAATCCCACCCGGCCGTCGCCCAGGATGGTGCCCCCCGCCAGACCCGGGCGGTTTTGCAGAACTGTTCCCAGGGATTTAATGACAACTTCCTGTTTGCCTAAAATCTCATCGGCCAGGAGGGCCCGTTGCGCGCCCTCCTGCTCCACCACCATGACCAAAGCCTCCCAGGGGGGCTGGTCCGGCGGACCGCCTCCCAGCAGAGCTCCCAGGCGGATCAGGGGCATGAGCTGGCGGCGGACGCGGATGAGTTCCCCCTTGCCTTCCACGGTAAAATACTGGTCCCGGGAAGGCCGCAGGGTCTCCCGCACCGCCACGGAGGGGAGGATATAGCGTTCGGCTCCCACCCGGATGACCAGTCCGTCAATGATGGCCAGGGTCAGGGGCAGGCGCAGGGAAAAGCGGCAGCCTTCTTGGGGCCGGGAGCAGATCTCGATTTTGCCCCGCAGACGTTCCACCGTCTGTTTCACCACATCCAGGCCCACGCCCCGGCCGGAAACCTCCGTCACCCGGGCGGCGGTGCTGAAGCCGGCCTCGAAGATGAGGTGGTCGATCTGGGCGGGGGAGAGCTCCCCCGGACCTGCCAACCCCTGCTTCCGGGCCTTGGCCAGGATGGCTTCCCGGTCGAGTCCCCGGCCGTCATCCTCGATATCAATGATGACGCTCCCCCCTTTGTGGTAAGCCCTCAGCGTCAGCCGGCCCTCCCGGGGCTTGCCGGCCGCCTCCCGCGCCTCTGGGCTTTCCAGGCCGTGGTCCACGGCGTTGCGCACCAGATGCACCAGGGGGTCATAGATGGCCTCCACCATGTTCCGGTCGATCTCGGTGTCCTCGCCTTCCAGGCGCAGATTCACGAGCTTGCCGGTCTTGTGGGAGAGATCTCGCACCAGGCGCACCATTCGACGCAAGGTGGCCCCGATGGGGACCATCCTCAGGGACATGGAAATCTTTTGGAGTTCGGTGGTGATCCGGGTCATCTGCCCCAGGTCGCGCACCAGCTTCTGGTCAGCGGCCCGGGCCATCAGGGGGTGGTGGCGCACCTGGCTCTGCACGATCACCAGCTCGCCCATGAGGTCCACCAGGGAGTCCAGCTTGGCCAGGTCCACTCGGATGGCCGCCGGCGTCCCGGCCTCGGCCCCGGCCTTGCCGTCGGAGAGCTGTTGCACCAGGGCCTGGGCCACTTTCTGGGGGGACACCCGTCCCTCCTCCACCAGGATTTCCCCCAGAGGCTGGCGGGCGCCGGACACCTGTTGCCGCTCCAGGGCGGCGGCCAAGTCGGCAGGGTTAAGGTCCCCCTGGCCCACCAGGATCTCCCCCAGGCGCGGCCGGGCGGCGGCTCCGTCTTCCAGCGCAGCGATGCGGGCCGTCAGCGGGGCCAGATCGAAAACCTTCAGGGGACCGGCACCGGCGAGGACTCCCCTAAGGTCGGCCAACATCTCCTTTAACAGGTCCACCCCAAACAGCACCACATCCACCAGGGCCGGGGAGACCTCCAAAGTCCCGCTGCGCAGCCGGTCCAGCAGGGATTCCAGTTCGTGGCTGGCCGCCTGGATCTGCTCCAGATTGAGAAAACCCGCCACCCCCTTGATGGTATGGAAGGGACGAAAGATGGCGTTCACCGTATGCAGGTCCCCGGGCTGCTGCTCCAGTTGGACCAGATGGGTTTCAATCCCTTCCAGGTGCTCCGCGGCTTCGGCGAGGAAGCTTTCCACCAACTCCGCATCCTCAAAGGGCGGAGCTCCCGGGCCAGCATGGTCCTGCACCCAGGGGGCCGACAACCCCAGGTCAGCCAATAGAACCCGGTAAGAGTTCCACTCCGCGGCGGTTTCCGGCGGCTGCTGACGGCCTGCCCAGTGCTGTAGCAGACTGACCCCCTGCCCTAAAAGTTCCAGGGCCCGGGCCGCGGCGGGGATCTCCTGGAGTATCAGCCGGTTGGTCACTTCCAGGAGCTGGTCCACCAGCGGCAGGACCTGGCCGGCGGCGGTCCCCGCCAAACGGCCCCGCACTCCGTCCAGCTCGGCCAGAAAGGCTCCTAAAGACGGCAGGTCGTCAGGAGAGAGCATGACCGCCTTGAGGGCCAGACGGTGCAGGTCACCCGCCAGGTCCGGGAGATCAGGGCATGGGGCGCCCATCGCTTCACCCCCTCCGGGCACCGTCAGCCCACCCCCAGCTTGCGAAAAATGGCTTCGATCTTTTCCTGCAGCACCTCCGCGGTGAAGGGCTTGACCACATAGTTGTTGACCCCCGCCTTCACCGCCTCCAGCACGTTTTCCTTGAGGCCTTCGGCGGTGACCATGAGAACCGGCACGCTGGCGGTGGCCGGGTTCTCACGGATGCTCTGCAGCAGTTCCAGGCCGCTCATGTTGGGCATGTTCCAGTCGGTAACCACCAGCCCCACCTTTTCCTGCTTCAAGATCCGCAGGGCCGCCACCCCGTCCTCCGCCTCGACGATGTCCTCAAACCCGATCTGCTTTAAGATGTTGCGCACGATTTTGCGCATGGTGGCAAAATCATCCGCCACCACCACCCTCATGGAATAATCGATGGATTTCTCCATAACCTCGCCAATCCTCTGACCCGGAATTCGGCCTCCCTGGTTGTTTCATCGACGGGCAGCCCGCTTTTCTTTAGGGAAAAAGCCAAGCGCCCCTTGCTTTTTCCCGGTGTTTCTTTGAGAATTCCCGGCATGGATCAGACGCTGCAAACCGAACGAATCAGTTGGCTGCGGGGCCGGCTTAGGGCACTGGACCTCGACGCCCTCCTGGTGGCGGGCTCGGAAAACCGCCGCTACCTCTCCGGCTTCACCGCCAAAGACGAGCTCCTCACCGAAACCAGCGGCTATCTGCTCATTACCGCCGCCGAGGCCTTCCTCCTCACGGACTTCCGCTACCGGGAGTGGGCCGCCGCCGAGGCATCGGGGTTTCAGGTGGTGGTGTATCAGGCCAGCCTGGGGGCTTCTCTGGCCGAGCTTTTGACCGGTGGTGGGGTCCGCCGACTGGGGTTTGAATCCGCCTATCTCAGCTTTCGGCAGTATGAACGCCTGACCCAGGCGGTCCGGGAGGCCGGGGTGGAGGTGGCCTGGCTGGCTCTGGACCAGCTGGTGGAGGAGTCCCGGGAAACCAAGACGCCGGGAGAGGTAGCCGTCATCCGGCGGGCCCTGCGACTGACGGAGCAGGTGCTGGCTGAAGTGGCCCAACGGTTGGCGCCCGGCCTGACGGAGCGGCAGGTTGCCTGGGAGATTGAGCGGCGCCTGCGGGAGGCGGGCGCCGAAGGGCTGGCCTTCCCCCCCATTGTGGCCGCCGGGCCGAACAGCGCCCGGCCCCACCACCATCCGGGGGAGGCCCTGCTGCAAGCCGGGGAACCCATCATCATTGATTTGGGGGCCAGGGTGGAGGGCTACTGCGCCGACCTCACCCGCACCTTCATTTTAGGCGAGCCCACCCCCCGCTTCCGGGAAATTTACGAGCTGGTGCGCCGAGCCCAACTGAGGGCCGAAACTGGGCTGCGGGCCGGGCTGGAAAGCACGGCGGCCGATGCCCTGGGGCGGGAGGTCATCGCCGAGGCAGGCCTGGGAGAGGCCTTCGGCCACTCTCTGGGCCACGGCGTGGGCCTGGCGGTGCACGAGGCCCCCAGTCTCAGTCCCGCCAAAGACCGGGCCAGCGTGCTCAAAGCCATGAGCGTCGTCACCGTGGAGCCCGGCATCTATCTCCCCGACTGGGGCGGCGTCCGCCTGGAGGACATGGTCCTCCTCCACGAGACCCACGCCGAAGTGCTGACCGAGGCTGGATTTTACGAGTGGTGAGGGTTGGTCGGGGAAGGGGGCAAAGGGGCGGGAGCCCCCTACCCCCTCCCGCAAAGACTAGGCGGCGGCGGGGGGGGTAAGGTGGATGTAGGTGCACAGGCCCTTGGCCACCAGGCGCTCGCCCTGGCGGACTTCCACGTCGCCCAGAGAGAGGGTGCGGCCACGTTTGCTGATGTGCGCCCGGGCCTCGATCCGGCCTTCCTGCACCGGGGCCAGGAAATTGATTTTCATTTCCACGGTGCTGATCATCTCACCAGGGGGCACCAGGCTGAAGAGGGCGTAGGCCACCGCCTCATCGGCCAGGGCGGCGATGACCCCGCCTTGGAGGAATCCCTGGGAGTTGTGGAAGTTTTTTTTGATACTCAGGACGAAGCGGGCGTAGCCCTCACCCAGTTGCGGAACTTCCACTCCCAGGAAGTTGACGAAGGGGTTGTTGGCCAGACGTTCCCTCAGGTCTGCCTCCACTTCCGGCGCCAGTGCCTTGATGGCGTCCATGATCGCTTCTCCCTCCAGAGCTCGCTTTCGGTTTAGAGGAATTTTATAGTATCATGGGGCCATTGCAAATGCTCGGTGCGGACCCTAGAATGAAATGGCAGGGCCGATTTCTCCCAAACCCGTTAGGCCGTTGGCAGCCTGGGGGCGAGAGCTGTAACAGCAGACTGTTAGCCTCCTCCCCATGGCGGCAGGCCGCGGCCCGCCCTGGACCACGCCTGGCGACCGGCCTGGAAATCTCTTCAGGAGGCAGCTATTCATGAAAATTGCCGTCAGCGGCAAGGGAGGGGTGGGCAAAACCACCCTGGCCGCCTTGTTGATCAAATACTTTCGGGACCAGGGGAAAAAAGTCCTGGCCGTGGACGCCGATCCTGATGCCAACCTGGCCCTGGCCCTGGGAGTGCCCGACCCGGAGAATATCACGCCCATCAGCGACATGAAGGCCCTGGTGGCCGAGCGCACCGAGTCTTCGCCCGGCAAGATGGGGGGCTTTTTCAAAATGAACCCCAAGGTGGACGACATCCCCGACACCTTCTCCCGGAACCTTAACGGCGTGAAACTCATCGTCATGGGAACGGTGAAGAAAGGCGGGGCCGGCTGCATCTGCCCGGAGAGCGTCATGCTCAAGGCCCTGATGACCAACATCGTCCTGTTTCGGGATGAGGTGGTGGTCATGGATATGGAGGCTGGCATCGAACACCTGGGCAGGGCCACCACCCGGGGGGTGGACCGCCTCATCGTGGTGGTGGAGCCGGGCCGCCGCAGCATCGAGACCGCCCAGCACGTCCGGGACCTGGCCAAGGACCTGGGGCTCACCAAAGTGGCGGTGGTGGCCAACAAGGTGCGGGGGCCCGAAGACGAGGAATTCCTCAAAACCAACCTCCCGGACCTGCCCATCCTGGGCTTCCTGCCGTACGACCCCAAGGTCATCGAAGCCGACCTCACCGGCAAACCGCCTTATGAAACCAGCCCCCAACTGCTGGCCGCCGCCCGGGAGATCGCCGAGAAGTTGACGAAGGGTGATTGAGGGGAGGGGCAAGGGGCATTGCCCCCTCCTCCCTCAGCCATCATCTCCATTGCCGAATGGAACCGCGCCCTTGCTCGCTCCGGGTCAAGCTCCTGGTCATCGGCGTGCTCTATTTTGCCGAGGGGTTGCCGTACGGGTTTGTGGTTACCACCCTGTCTTTTTTCCTGCGGGGGCAGGGGGTGCCACTGGAGCAGATCGGCCTGATCAGCCTGCTGGGCCTGGCCTGGAGTTTCAAGCTGTTGTGGAGCCCTCTGGTGGACCGGTTCGGCTCACGGGCAGCCTGGCTGGTGCCGGCCCAGGGGGTAATGGTGGCCTGCTTTCTGGCCCTGGCGCACCTGAGCAGCGGGCCGGTGACGCCCCTCTTCTTTGTCCTGGTGGGGCTCCTCTGCCTGGCTTCGGCCACCCAGGACCTGGCGGTGGACGCATATTCCGTGGACCTGCTGGAGACCGCTGAGCTGGGCCTCGCCAACGGCGTCCGCAACGGCGCCTACCGGGTGGGGGCTCTGGCGGCGGGTTCCGGCCTGCTCATTCTCAGCGACCAGGTGGGCTGGCGGCCGGCCTTTGTGGCCGCCGGCGCCATGATGGCGGCCCTGTGCCTCACCGTGCTCCTGGGTCCGGCTTTCCATCTGCCCCGGACGGCCGGGGCGGCAGCCGGGGCCAAAGGCGGCGTTGCCCAGGTGGCCGAGGCTTTTCGAGGATTGCGAAAGCTGCCCTTTTTCGGAGCCATTATCCTGTTTACCCTGACCTTTAAGGCCGGCGACGCCCTCATGGCCTCCATGGTGAGCCCTTTTTGGAAGGACCTGGGGTTTTCCGGCACCGAATTCGGCGTGGTCTCCGGGATGGTGGGCTCAGCGGCCACCATCTTCGGGGGCTTGGCGGGCGGTGCCCTCACCAGCCGCTGGGGCATCGCCACCGGCCTGTGGAGCATGGGGATCCTCCAGGCTCTTTCCAACCTGGGCTACTGGGCTGCGGCCCTGCCCGGCATGGGCCGCTTGGTGCTGGGCGCCCTGCCGCTGCCCTTTCTCTCCCAGCCGGTGCCCATATACCCGGTGTATCTCGCCTCCCTGGGGGAAAGCCTCACCGGCGGCATGGGCTCAGCCGCCTTCATGGCCTTTCTCATGAGCCTGTGCGACAAACGCTTCAGCGCCATGCACTACGCCTTCTTCGCCATGCTCTTCAGCTTCGGGGCCCGCATTTTCGGTTACCTGGGGGGGGTGGGGGCGGCAACCCTGGGCTATCCCACCTTTTTTTTCCTGAGTTTTCTGGCCGCTTGGCCCGCCTTTGCCCTGCTCCCCTGGGTCCTCCCGGTGGTGCGGCAGGTGGAGAGAAGAATATGAAGGTAGGGAAGGAAACCAAGGTCCCCCAGGTCCTTCCCCCCGCCCCCACTCCCCCTCCCCCAAACCCTGATCAAGGGTTGGCAGGGGGGCAGGAGGGGAGAGCAGGGAACACTGCTCCCCGGCCTTCTCACTACCCCCGGCTTCGCCTCCTCCTCACCGGGCCGCCGCAGTGCGGCAAGACCACGGTGGTACGGCGGCTGGCCGGACTTTTCCCGGGGCGGGCGGCGGGTTTTTACACTCAGGAGGTGCGGGAGGGAGGGGTGCGGGTGGGCTTTGAAGTCATCACCCTGGACGGCCGCCGGGGCTGGCTGGCCCGGGTGGACTTCCCCGGGCCGCACCGGGTGGGGAAATACGGGGTGGACGTGGCCGGTTTCGAGGCGGTGGCGCTGCCGGCCATGAAGCCGGGCGGCGGGGTGGACCTGGTCATCATTGACGAGGTGGGCAAGATGGAGTGCCTGTCGCCCCGGTTCATCGCGGCCATGGAGCAACTGTGGACGGCGCCGCCGGCCTTGGTGGCCACGGTGGCCTTGAAGGGCGGCGGCTACCTCCAGGCCCTCAAGGCAAAGTCCGAAGCCCGGCTCCTGCCGGTGACCCCGGCCAACCGGGAGCGGCTTCCCCGGGAAATCCTCGAGATGCTGGCCCTCCCGGGAAGCCGCGGCTGACCCCCCCGCCGGTTGCTTTTTTCCCTGATTTTCTTATAATTTTTTCCTATGGATGAACAGACCTGGATGGAGGTGCGCTTTCTGGTGCCGACCCGCATGCAGGAGGAGGCCGCCTGTTTCCTCACCGACTTCAGTGGCCGGGGGGTGATTTTGGAGGAACGGGAGGCCGGCGGCGTGCTGATCCGGGCCTTCTTTCGCCCTGAGGAGTTCGGCGCCTGGCAACAGCAGGAACTACAGGAATACCTGAAGCGCCTGGCCGGCCACGGCCTCTACCCCGTGGGCCTGGAGATCCGGCGGGCGGCGGCGGAAGACTGGGCGATGGCCTGGAGAGAGCATTTCAAGTCGCTGAAAGTGACTCCTCGGCTCACCATCCGGCCCCCCTGGGAGGATTATCAGGCCGCCGCCGGTGAGCTGGTGATCACCATTTACCCCGGGATGGCCTTCGGCACCGGCCGGCACCCCTCTACGGCGCTCTGTTTAAAAGCGCTGGAGGAAATCGTGGAGCAGGGCGCCCTGCCCCAGGCTCCGGGGGCTTACCAGGTGCTGGATGTGGGCACGGGCAGCGGCATTTTGGCGGTAGCCGCGGCACGCTTCGGTTATCGGGTGTGGGCCATTGATGTGGACCCCGAGGCGGTGGCCGCCGCGCTGGAGAATGTCCGCCTCAACGCCCTGGAAGACCAGGTGTGGGTGGACGAGACGCCCCTCCCCCTCCTGCGCCACCAGTTTCCCCTCATCCTGGCCAACCTCACCGCGCCGGACCTGGGCCATTTTGCCGAAGCCCTGGCCGGGCGGCTGGTGAGCGGCGGAGCGCTCATCGTTTCGGGCTTTCTGACGGACGATCTGCCGGCCACTCTGAGCCGCTTCCAGGCCATGGGTCTGAAGGAAGCCCGACGGCTCCTGGAGGATGACTGGGTAGCCCTGACGCTCAGGCGGACCTGAGGCGGAAAGCAACGCCAGGCATGCCGGTCAGCCCCTCCGAAAACGGGCTTGCCGAAAACCTCAGCCTCCGCCACCTGCACCGGAAACGGAGCCCTGAAGCCATGGCCGCGCCCCGCTGGTTCTTTGCCCCCCCTGAAGCCTTTGGGGCTGACACCTTAATCCTGGGTCCGGAGGAGAGCCGTCACCTGGCCAGGGTGCTGCGGCTGCCGGTGGGGGCCGAGGTGGCGGTGTGCAATGGGGAGGGTCGGGTGGTGGCCGCCCGGGTGGTGGTTCTCGCCGACGAGGGCGTGCAGTTGCGCCTTCTAGGGGATCTGGAGGTGACGACCGAATCGCCTTTGGCCGTGACCCTGGCGGTGGGGTTGGCCAAGGGCGACGCCTTGGACCGGGTGGTGGAGCAGGCCACCGAGTTGGGCGCCAGCCGTCTGATAGTTTTCACCTCTGCGTTTTCTGAGTCCGGGTCCCCGGAGCGCACCACCCGGCGGCTGATACGCTGGCGGCGTCTGGCCCGGGAGGCCCTAAAGCTCTGCCGGCGCCCCCGACTGCCGGTAATCGAGGTCGGCACCTTCACGGAGGCGTTGGCCGGGGCAGAAGAGGTGAAAATTCTCTTTTACGAGGACGAAACCCACGGACTGGGCCCCCTAGGCGGAACGCCTTTGCCCGCCTCGGTGCGCCTGGTCATCGGGCCGGAGGGCGGCTTCGCCCCCGGGGAGGTAGCCCAAGCCCGGGCGGCTGGCCTGGCGGTGGCGGGTCTCGGACCCCGGCGTCTCCGGGTGGAGACCGCGGCCGCCACGGCTCTGGGGCTGGTCCAGTTCCTCTGGGGGGACCTGAGGGTATGAAGCCGTTGCCCTACCGGGACCTCAACACCCACCTCAAGGGACGGTTCGGTCAGCGGGTCCAGAAAATCTCCCTGGACGCCGGCTTCACCTGCCCCAACCGGGACGGCACCCTGGGTCGGGAGGGCTGCCTCTACTGCAACCCCCGGGGCTCCGGTACCGGCGCCTGGGGCCGGGGTCTGAGTCTCACCGCCCAGTTGCAGGCAGGCGCGGTCGGGCTCGCGAAGCGATATGGCGCCCGGAAATTCATCGCTTATTTTCAGGGGTTCACCAACACTTACGCCCCGGTAGCGAAGCTTCAGGCATTATACGACGAGACCCTGGCCTTCCCCGGGGTGGTGGGGCTGAGTGTCGGCACCCGGCCGGATTGCCTGGCTGACGGGGTTTTGGAACTGCTGGCCGGTTACGCGCGAACCCACCTGGTGTGGCTGGAACTGGGGCTCCAGTCCGCCCACGACGCTACCCTGCAGCGCATCAACCGAGGCCACGACGTCGCCTGCTTTGCCCGGGCGGTGCGGCGGGCGGCCGCCTGCGGCCTGGAGGTGGTGGCCCACGTGATCTTGGGCCTTCCCGGGGAGGGCCGGGAGGAAATGACCGCCACGGCCCGGTTTCTGGCGGCCCTGCCCCTCCAGGGCGTCAAGCTGCACCTGCTTTACGTGGTGGAGGGTTCGCCCCTGGCCCGCCTCTACCGGCAGGGGGCCTATGAGCCCCTGACCGAGCCGGAGTTTGCGGCCGCAGCGGTGGATTTCTTGGAGCACCTGCCGCCGGAGGTGGTCATTCACCGCCTCACCGGCGATCCGCACCCCAGGGAGCTGCTGGCCCCCGCCTGGTGTCTGGACAAGACCCGGGTGCTCAACCGCATCTCCCAGGAATTCGTTCGGCGGGGCTCCCGCCAGGGAAGCGGCTTGCTCCGGCCCGGGGCAGGGATGGCGGCGCCGTCAGGTGCTCCCGGTGTTCCCGGCCAGTAATCAGTGCCACATTGTTGCGAAAAGGGGTTTCCTTGTCCATCGTTTCTCCACCCCCGGCCACCGCCAATCAGCGGCAGCGGCTGCTCTGGCTGGCTTTGGCGATCCTCCTCACCCTGGCCATCCTGGGAATTCTGGCCTGGCAGTACGCCGAACCCCTGGCTGATTTCTGGAACATCATTTCCGAGCGGGACCAGATCCAGGCCTGGCTGAAAGCCGCCGGTCCCTGGGGGCCTTTCTGGTTCATCCTGATCCAGGCCCTCCAGGTCCTTCTGGCCCCCATTCCCGGGGAGGCCACGGGCTTTTTGGGCGGTTTTCTCTTCGGTTTCCCCCTGGGCTTCATTTACTCCAGCTTCGGCCTGACCCTGGGCTCCATACTTGCCTTCCTGGCCGGGCACTGGCTGGAAGAGCGTTTCGTGGTGAAAATCGTCAGCCCGGAAACCATGCGGCGCTTCGACTTTTTCATGGACCACCAGGGGGCGCTGGTAGCCTTTTTCTTCTTCCTGTTCCCCGGCTTTCCCAAAGATTACCTGTGCTTCATCCTGGGCTTAAGCCCCATGTCCTTCCGGCTCTTCCTGGTGCTGGTGACCATCGGCCGGATGCCCGGCACCCTGATGCTCACTCTCCAGGGGGCCAAGGTGTATGAGGGCGAGTACCTTATGTTCGCTCTGATCCTGGGCCTCTGCCTGGTGGTGGGGGGCCTCATGTTCCGCTACCGGGAGACGCTTTACGACTGGATCCGGCGCCTGGAGGCCAGAAACCACCGGCAGGCGACGGATTGATGCCCGCTGGCTGTCCGCATGGAAAACCCGGCGGTTTTTCCTGAAAGGAGGTTGCGCATGCCGCCCCAATTCGTTGAGCTGATGGAGCTGGTCAAGGGCTTCCGCCCCGCCAAAATCCTCATGGTGGCCACCGAGCTGGGCCTCTTCGACCACCTGGAAGAACCCCATACCCCGGCCATCCTGGCCTCCCGGGTCAAAGCCGACGCCCGGGCGCTGGAGATCCTCCTCAATGCCCTGGCCGCCATGGGGGTGGTGCGGAAGGAAGGGGTGCGCTTCGTCAACGGCGAGGCGGCTTCGGCCTTTTTAGTGCGGGGCAAGGACGACTACCGGGGCGCCATTCTCCGCCATATGAATCACACCTGGCACGGCTGGACCGAGCTCAAGGACACGGTCATCCGGGGATCGGCCCCGGAGACCAAAAGTGAAAAGTGGCTGGACCGCAACCCGGAGCGCCAGGAGGCCTGGATGCGGGATTTCATCTGGGGCATGCACGCCCTGGCCCGGGACCTGGCGCCCATCGTGGCGGCCAACCTGGACTTCACCGGGGTGAAAAGCCTCCTGGACCTGGGAGGCGGCCCTGGCACCTACGCCCTCACCTTCGCCCAAACCGCCCCGGAGCTGAGCGCCGTCATCTTCGATCTGCCGGGCCCGGCCCAAATCGCCAGGGAAAACATCGCCCGCTACGGCCTGGGCCAGCGGGTGGCGGTCATGGAGGGCAACTTCCTCACCGACGATATCGGCCGGGGCTACGATTTCATCTGGGTGTCCCACATCCTCCACAGTCACACCGAGGAGCAGTGCCGTTACCTTATTGACCAGACCGTGGCGGCTTTGAACCCCGGCGGCCGCCTGGCCATCCAGGACTTCTTCCTGAACGACGACGGCTTCACGCCCGCCGAGGCCGCCTTCTTCTCGGTCCACATGCTGGCGGTGACCCCCGGCGGCCGCTCTTACCGGCACCGGGAAGTGGCCGACTGGATGATTGCTGCCGGCCTCACCCCACCCCAGCACCTGGAAACCAGCCCCCAGACCTCCGTCCTTTTGGGTCGGAAGAGCTGAATGGGCAGCAAGCGCTGCTGAAGGCCTGGCTTCTCAGGTCTTTGAACCTGTTCAGAACGGCGCCCGGGAGAACCCCCCATGCCCCTGCCGCGCCCACAGCTTCACGGCCGGGGTCCGGCCCCTCGGGTTCCATGCCATCCGGCACCACGTGGCCACCTTGCTCGCCGGCCAGGAAAAAATCTCCCTTCCCAGCCGTTCCCGCTTCCTGCGGCATAAATCCCTGCGCACCACCGAGGTGTATCTCCGCAAGCCCGATGAGAGCCTGAGAGACGCAGCCAAAGGGCTGGAAAACTCCCATCAATTTGAAGACCTAAATCTGTGCGCCTTTGCAGGAAAAAGAAAAAGTCACCTAAGCCCCCTTATTCATGATAGATTACTGCAAAATTCGTCCTTGGAGTTGATCCAATGCATCTGCGGTTAAGATATCCGAATGCTCGCTCAACGGCATATTCTGTCAAACAAGAATTAGAGAAACAGGGGTGGGATAAGATCATCGCCCGGCCTTGGAACATGTATGATCCCGACCACACATTTTGGTGGCTTGTTCCCGGCACGGAATGGCCGGCGTATAAACACGGAAAGTTATTTTTCTCCCCTGACCGTGCCCCTGATGGCTGTCTCTTTTGCGGACTTCATGTTGAGAAGGGATTAGATCAAAGTGTTGCTCCAGCCTATGAATCTGCTGCTGGAAAGAGGCTTATTATAAAAGATGATTGGCTCTGGCATGAGTTTGTTAAAGACATAAATTCAACGAAACTCAGCCATGCTTTGGAACATGCATCTAAGGAGATTAAATCTCCAATCTTGATTAGAATTGAAGCAGGAATTGTTCAAGACCCTGGGTCTTTTGATCCGCAAGCTCCAAGGCCTAAATGGGATACCGTCATTTTTGAAACTTCCGGAAATTCATTAAAAGCTGTCAACATTGAAACACCGGCGTATCTCTTAACCGAGGTTAGTAAAAGCGAAGATTTAAGCTCGCTGGCCAAGTCTATTCCTGAAATACAAATGGCTGGATGGATTTGGATAGATTTTTTTATCGGTTCTATATTTGAAAGGATTACGCCCGCGTTTGCCCGAGATACATGGGGTGCCGCTGACCTTTGGCGCAAAGCTCTCTCTAATTGGGAACTTTGGTTTAGATGAACAAAGTAACCTCCCAACCCCTTTCGCTTTCCCCACCATGACCCTGTCAACATAATCTATGAAAGAGGCCTGAGAGATGAGGCCCAAGGGTTGGAAAACGGCAACCTACGCAGCGACCTACTCAGTGAACCCGGTTGGGAAAAAGAAAAGGCCACCGAAGTGGCCGAAATCTTTGGTGGAGATGAGGGGATTTGAACCCCTGACCTCCTGCATGCGAAGCAGGCGCTCTTCCAGCTGAGCTACATCCCCACAGAATTGTTATTATTTGGCAAAAAGGCGCAGGTGTCAAGAGCAATTCCCGGCAGGTGCGTCCGATACCCCATCAGGGGGTTCCCAGCCGTCCCCCGCCGCTGGCATCTCCCCATCTCTCCTCCTGCCCTTTTCCCGGCAGGGCAGAGAGTCTCCCGAGGGGGGCTAGCATTGCAAGAACCAGAGGCGGGCATAAACCACTACCGGCCCGGCGAAGAGCAGGCTGTCCAGCCGGTCCAGCATGCCGCCGTGACCCGGAAGAAGTTGACTGGCGTCTTTTACCTGGGCTTGGCGCTTGAGCATGGATTCAAAGAGGTCTCCCAAAACCGCCACCACCCCCAGGCCCAAGGCCAAGGCCATCAGGAACCCCAGGCCCGTCTGGGGGAGAAGCCCATACCCCGCCACTACCCCTGTCAGGAGATTGGCCCCCAGGCCGCCCAGGGTGCCTTCCCAGGTCTTTCCGGGGCTCACCGCGGGGTAGAGCTTGCGCCGTCCCCAGGTGCGGCCGGTGTAAAAGGCGGCGGTATCGCCGGCAAAGACCACCGCCAGCAGCCACAGCACCCACCACTCGCCCTGCGGCAAAAACCGCAGCCACACCAAGTGCCCCAGGAGGAAGGGCAGATACCAGAGGGCCAGCGCATCGGCGGCCAGGTTGGGGAGCATCCGGTCGATCTTCCCGTAGGCGGCCAAATGCCAGAGAAAGAGGAGGAAGAGACAGGCCGTCAAACCTGACAGAGGCCCCAGCCCTCCTCCTGCCGGGCTTTGGTCCCCGAGCAGGAAGAATCCGGCAATCAACAGCGCGCCCAGGATCATGGTTTGCGCTCGCCGGCCGGCACTGCTACCCGGCAACAGCAGACCCAAAAATTCCCCCAGGCCTAAAACGCCGACCAGCATCACCGCCGCGGCAAACAGGAAACGGCCTCCCTTGAGGATCACCACGAGCAGGAGGGGTAAGGCCACCAGGGCCGTCAGCCAGCGTTGGAGATGCAGGACGGGCCTCCTTTCAGGAAGATAAGGGTTCGAGGCATAAAGATCCCAGATACCAGAGATGAAACCGGCGACGCCGGCTGTTCTTCAGGCCAATCCCCTGTCGCTTTCCCAACCATCATGAGCAGGGATCAGGTACCCCAGGCTCCTGCCGCTTTGGCCATCCACGCATCCCTCAAAAGGAGCAAAAGAGGGGAAGGGGGGGAGCCAGCCTCCCCTTACTGCCGACGCCCGAACCACCACAGCAGAGCGCCGCTCACCAATGCCACGGCCAGCGCAAAAAGCTGAGTGACAGGAAAAGCGCCGAGCAACACCGGCCCCCGGTAATCCAGGGGGTGACGGACGAACTCCACCAGAAAGCGCACCGTGCCGGCCAGGCAGAAATAGGTGAGGAGGAGCTGACCCTCGTAGCGTTTCCGGGTGCGCAGCCAATAGAGCACTCCGAAAACCGGCAGGAGAAGCAGGGCCTCATAGAGCTGGGCGGGGTGTAACGTCTCCTGGACGGGGCAGAGGGTTTCCGGATGGGTGAAGCGCACCGCCCACGGCAGGTCGCTGGCACTGCCATAGCAGCAGCCGGCCATGAAGCAGCCCACCCTGCCCAGGGCCTGGCCCACCGGCATCCCCACCGCCAGGGCGTCGAAGGTGGTCCGCCAGGGGAGCTGATGGCGGCGCATGTAATAAAACGAGATGAGAAACGCCGCCACCAGGCCCCCGTGGAATACCAGGCCGCCTTTCCAGAGGAGCAGGACATGCGAGGGATTTTCCAGAAAATAGGGGTATTCCAGGATCACGTAGAGCAGGCGGGAGCCCACCAGGGCCGCGACGATAATGTAGAGGCACAGGTCATAAAACCGGGCCGCCGGGAGCCCCAAACGCCTGGCCTCCCGGCCGGCCAGCCAGATAGCGGTGATGAAGCCCAGGGCCAGGAAAAACCCATAGGTGAAGAGGCGCACGGGCCCCAGGCTAATCAGTACGGGATACATGTTCGTTTTGGTCTTCGGTGAAGATTACCCAAACCAGCAGGCCGGCCCCCAGGCAGACGAGGGAGTCGGCCACGTTGAAGGCCGGCCAGTGGTAGCGACCCAGGTAGAAATCCAGGAAATCCACCACCTCGCCCAGGCGCACCCGGTCGATGAGGTTGCCCACCGCGCCAGCCAGGATCAGGCTGTAGCCCAAAGCCGCCAGCCCGGCCGTCTCCGGGAGCTTATACCACAGATAGCCCACCACCACCACCACCAGCGAGGTGGCAGCGATGAAGAAGATCCAGGCGAACTCCGGGGACAGGGTGGACAAGAGACCGAAGGCGGCGCCCCGGTTATGGACGTGCACCAGATTGAAAAAGCCCCGGACCACCGGCACCAGGGCGCCCAAGGGGAGGTAGGTCAGCACCAGGAACTTGGTGAACTGATCGAGAGCCACTCCCAAAAGCACGGTGGCAAGGAGAACGGTGAGCTTCCGGTTCACGCCCTTAAACTCCCAGAATCCGCCGGCAGGAGGCACAGACCTGCGGGTGGCTGGGGTCGTCCCCCACCCCGGGACGGTGAAACCAACAGCGTACGCACTTTTTCCCGGGAGCCTTGTCGATTTTCACCGTAAGCCAGGGAAGCACCTGCCCCGGTTGCGGCCCTTCGAGGCGTCCCTCCACGATTTCGAGATGCTCCACCTGGGCGATGGTCTTGAGGTCGCCAGCATACCGGCGCACCTGCGCCGCCAGGGCTGCCTGTTCCGGCTCCATCAAGGCCTGGGGGTCCAGATAGAGAACCACCTTGGACTCCTGGGAGGAGGACACCACCTTGTTTTTCTTGGCGCTGTCAAGTTCCTTGTTGATCTCACCCCGGATCTGGAAAAGGAGTTCATACTTGGCAAGCAGCGCCTCGTCCGGAAAGCCCGGAGCCGGCGCGGGGAAGTCGGCCAGGTGGACGCTTTCCGACCGTCCCGCCCCCGGCAGAAAGTCCCAGACCTCTTCAGCGGTGAAGGATAAGATGGGCGCCAGCAGGCGCATGAGGTCCAGGGCCAGGTCATACAGGGTGCTTTGAGCGCTGCGTCGGGCCGGGCTGTCGGCCCGGGAGATGTACAGCCGGTCTTTTAAGATGTCCAGATAGATGGCGCTCAGTTCCACCGCACAGAACTGGTGCAGCCGGTGAAATACCAGATGGAACTCGTAATCGAGGTAAGCCCGTTTCACTCGTTCGATGATCTGGGCCATCCAGGAGAGGGCCAGACGGTCCAGCTCCTCCCGCTGGTCCGGGGGCACCCAATCCCGGTGAGGGTCGAAGTCCGCCAGGTTGCCCAGCAGGAAGCGGGCGGTATTGCGAAAGCGCCGGTAAGCGTCGGCCAATTGCTTCAGGATGGCAGGGGAGAGGCGGACGTCATCCCGATAGTCCTCGGCCGTCACCCACAGGCGCAGGATTTCGGCGCCGTAGTGCTCGATGACCTCCTGGGGGGCGATGACGTTTCCCAGGGACTTGGACATCTTGCGTCCTTCGCCGTCCACCACGAAGCCGTGGGTGAGCACCCCTCGGTAGGGCGCCACCCCGCGGGTGCCCACCGCCACCAGGAGGCTGGAGTGGAACCAGCCCCGGTGCTGGTCGGAGCCCTCCAGATAGAGGTCCGCCGGGAAACCCAGGGCCGGGTCGGGCTCGATGACGCCGGCAAAGCTCACCCCGGAGTCGAACCACACATCCAGGATGTCTGTCTCCTTGCCGAAGTTGCCGCCTCCGCACCGGGGACAGGAGGTGCCGGTCGGCACCAGACGCTCCGGAGGCTCGGCGAACCAGAAGTCGGCGCCCTCCCGTTTAACCCGGGAAATGAGGCTGTCCAGGATCTCCCGGGTGAGGAAGGTTTCGCCGCAACTGCGGCAATGAAAGGCCATAATGGGCACCCCCCAGGCGCGCTGGCGGGAGATGCACCAGTCCGGACGGTTGGCCACCATGTTGTGGATGCGTTCCCGGCCCCATTTGGGGATCCAGGTGACCCGGTCGATGTTTTCCAGGGCCTTCTGCCGCAGGCCGTTTTTTTCCAGGGAAATAAACCACTGCTCCGTGGCCCGGAAGATGATGGGCTGCTTGCAGCGCCAGCAGTGGGGGTAGCTGTGGACGGCGGTGTCACTCCTAAGCAGCCGGCCTTTTTCCTCCAAGAGTCTGATGATGCCGGCATTGGCCTCCCAGACCTGCTGCCCGGCGAATTCGGGCACTTCCCCGGTGAACCGGCCGTGATCGTCCACCGGCGAGTAGGGGGCCAGGCCGTATTTGCGGCCGCTGTCATAGTCCTCCTGGCCGTGGCCGGGAGCGATGTGCACCAGGCCGGTGCCGGCGGTGAGGGTGACGTAGTCCGCCAGAATGACCCTTGACTCCCGATCCAGCCAGGGGTGGCGGTAAACCAGGCCCTCCAGGTCCCGGCCCGGCCGCGTCTCCAACACCGTTCCGGCCAACCCGAAATGCTGGAGCAGGCCGGAAGCCAGGTCCGCAGCCACCACCAACATCCCGTCTCCCACCTCTACCGCGGCATAGTCGTAGTCCGGGTGGGCGGCGATGGCCAGGTTGGCAGGCAACGTCCAGGGGGTGGTGGTCCAGATTACCAGCGATGCGGCCCCACCGCGGGCCAGGACGGGCCAGGCCGCGGGATCAGCCACCGGAAAGGCGACATAAATCGAAGGGGTGTGGTGATCTTCGTATTCCACCTCGGCTTCGGCCAGGGCGGTGAGACAGGTGGTGCACCAGTGCACCGGCTTCTTGCTGCGGTACACCGCGCCGTTCAGGAAAAAGGCGCCGAACTCCCGGACGATGGCCGCCACATACGCCGGCCGCATGGTGAGGTAGGGGTGGTCCCAGGCCCCCAGGACCCCCAGGCGCTTGAACTCCTGCCGCTGGATGTCGATGAATTTTTCGGCATAGGCCCGGCAGTGCCGGCGTACCTCCACCTGGGGGAGCGCCAGCCCTTTGGCCTTCAGCTCCTTGTCCACCTGGTGCTCGATGGGCAGGCCGTGGCAGTCCCAGCCCGGCACATAGGGGCAGTCATAGCCCATCATCTGCCGGGATTTGATGATAATGTCCTTTAACACCTTGTTCAGAGCGTGACCCAGGTGGATGTGCCCGTTGGCATAGGGCGGCCCGTCGTGCAGCAGAAAGCGGGGACGGTTCCTGCCCTGGGCGCGCAGCCGGCCGTACAGGTCCATCTCCTCCCAACGCCGGAGCAACGCAGGCTCCCGTCGGGGCAGGTCGGCTTTCATGGGAAATTCGGTGCGGGGCAGGTTGAGGGTCGCCTTATAGTCCATCCGCTTGGGCCTCCCAAAAACTCAAAGGCTAAGCATACTCCATCTGGGGAAAAAATCAACCGGTGGCCTTTCGCCGGCTTCTTCCGGCCATTCCCCAACTTGCATATTTTCCAATAAGTTACGCAGCCTTGACCCAGGAGGCGGGTTTGGATATGATGAACCATGCGCCGCACCTTAATTGCAGTGCTCCTGTCACTGTTCGTCTTCCCCGGGCTGGGACAACTCTACAAACAGGATCAGAAAAAAGGGGTCCTCCTCCTTTTGGGAGCCAACGCGCTGTTCGGCATCCTGCTCCTGGTCAGTCTGGTCCTCTTTTCCCGGGAATACATGGCGGTCTTTTATCCCGAACCCCTGACCCGGGAGGTCTTGGCCTCCCTCCTCAAGGCAGTGCTCCAGCATCCCCTGTTCCTGGTGCCCTTCCTGGGGCTGGTGGCCCTCTGGGCCTTCGCCGCCGTTGATGCAGGCCGAACCCCTGGCCCGCCGCCGGAGACCTAAATGAACGCCAATGAAATCTTTTGGCTCTTTCTGATTTTCATCGCGCTCCAGCCCATGCTCCGACAGCGTTTCCTGGAATACTCCCGCAAGCGCCTCATCGCCAAGCTGGAGCAGCAGCGTAACTCCCGGGTCATCCTCCTGGTCCACCGCCAGGAGACCATGGGCCTCTTGGGATTCCCCATTTTCCGCTTCATCGACATCAATGACTCAGAAGAGGTCATCCGGGCCATCCACCTCACCGACCCCAGCATCCCACTGGATATTATTCTCCATACCCCGGGGGGGCTGGTGCTGGCCTCCCTGCAAATCGCCCGGGCCATCAACAAGCATCCCGGCAAGGTCACCGTGTTCGTACCTCACTACGCCATGAGCGGCGGCACCCTCATCGCCTTGGCTGCCGATGAAATCGTCATGTGCGAGCACGCCGTCCTGGGGCCGGTGGATCCCCAGATCGGCCAACTGCCGGCCGCCAGCATCCTGCGGGCGGTCTCCCGCAAGCCCGTGGAACACCTGGATGACAAGACCCTGGTCCTGGCCGACCAGGCGGAAATGGCCATCGTGGAAGTCCGCAAAAGCATCTATGAACTCCTGATCGACAACTTCAACACCGAGAAGGCGGAGGAGTTGGCCAACATCCTCTCCGAGGGCCGGTGGACCCACGATTATGCCATCACTTACGAAATCGCCAAGGAGTTGGGCCTGCCGGTGAGAAACGACATGCCCAAAGAGATCATGGAACTCATGAGCTTTTTTCCGCAACCCACCCGGATGACGCCCGCAGTGGAATACATTCCCCTGCCCCGGCGCACCCGGCCGGAGTGAAAGCCAGGAGAGCAGTTCAGGGGGATCAGGCCAGGGATACTTGACCCCTGCCCCCTCCCTTGGACCCCCGCTCCCACCCCCGGAGATCGGAGGAGCGGGTGGAACGCATTAAAGAATTCAGTGCAGTCCTGAAAGCTGAGAGCCCATCATGAGACAATATGTGGTGGATGAATTGCGGAAAAAGGACCTTCCCCGCATTCGGGAATATCTGGGGGACCATGCCCGGGCCTCCGGCCTGGCCGATATCTGGTGGGTGGACGTCGGGGAGGACCTCCTGAGCCCGGAGCAGTTTGGGCATCACAACTGTCAGCCCTACCGCTTTGCCATCGAATTGGGGGACGACTTCCTGCGCTTCGAATTTTTGATCCGCAGCGAAAAGACCATGCGCTGTTCCTGCGTGGACTACGCCACCCGCCAGCAGCGGGACTTTATCCTGGCCTTCGCCGACCGCCTGGTGGAGGATCTGGCCTTGAAGACCTGACCACCGCCATCCGCAGGTGCTTGCCATGGGCGGGCCTCAGGCCCGCCTCTTTGTTGCCCTGGGGGTGCCAATGACTGAAAAAGGGGAAACGGACGCCTTCACCCCTCACCTGAACCAGGGGGCTGAAAGAAAAGCGTGGGGAAGAGCGGAGGGGCGGGATTCCCGCATTCCTCCTTGAAAAAGCGCCCAGGCTCTCCTTCAATACGGCGACAGCAGGTATTTCTGCTCGGGTTTGGGCACGTACCACTCCGGGAAGTTGTAGTCGATGCCGGCGGCTGCCGGCCTCACTCCCCGAAAACGCCGGGAAACGGCCGGCAAGGCATCCGGTACAAACAGGAAGGTATAGGGCTGATCTTCGGCGATGAGTTCCTGCAACCGAACATAGGCCGCCTTGCGTTTCTCCCGGTCGAAGGTGTGGCGGCCTTCTTCCAACAGGCGGTCCACCTCCGGATTGTGGTAGTGGATGAAATTGAGCTCGCCGGGCTTGATTTTGCTGGAATGCCAAATATCGTACACGTCCGGGTCCTGGCCGGTGGTCCACCCCAACAGCACCGCCTCGAAGCGCCCCTTGTTGATGAAGTCGGCGATGAACGCGGCCCACTCTACGATGCGGATCTTCACCACCACCCCCACCTCCCGCAGACGCCGCTGGATGATCTGGGCCGCCTGCTCCCGGATGGTGTTTCCCTGGTTGGTGAGGATGGTGAACTCAAAGGGCTTGCCGTCTTTTTCCAGGATGCCTTGGGCGTTGGGACGCCAACCCGCCTCGGCCAGGAGTGCCTGGGCCCGGGCGGGATCATACGGGAAGCGGGGAACGTTGGGATTGTAGAACCAGGTCCCGGGCTTGTAGGGACCGGTGGCCTCCTGTCCCAGTCCCAGGAGCACCCCCTGGATGATCTCCTGCTTGTTAATGGCGTGGGTCAGGGCCTGGCGCACCCGCCGGTCGGCGAAACGGGGGTCCTCCAGGTTATATCCCAAATAGACATAGGAAAAAGAGACATAGCGATACTTGTGATACAGCCGCTCGAACTTGGGGTAGGCGGTCTGGCGTCGGAATTGCAAAGGCGTCAGGTTCATGCGGTCCAGGTTCCCCGCCTTGAGCTCCATGAACATGGTGGAGAGGTCCGGCTTGATGAGATAGACATAGTTGTCTAGATAAGGGCGGCCGGCAAAATAATCGGGATTGGCGGTCAGGACGAGGCGCTCTCCCGCCTGCCATTCTTTAAAGCGGTAGGGGCCAGTGCCGATGGGGGCTCGGGCCAAGGGGGTTTTGGTGAGGTCCTGCCCGGCCAGAAGGTGCCGGGGCAGGATATTGAGACCCCAACTGGCCAAGGCCGGGGCGAAGGGCTTGGCGTACGTCACCCGAAAGGTGTAATCGTCCGGCGCTTGGGCGTGCTTCACCTGGAGGTAATCGCCGGAGTAGGCGGTGGGCGTTTTGGGGTCCACCATCACCTGGTAGGTGAAAAGCACGTCCTGGGCGGTGAAGGGCGCGCCGTCGTGCCATTTCACCCCTTTTTTCAGGGTAAAGGTGATGGTGAGGTTGTCCGGGGAAATCTCCCATTTTTCAGCCAAGTCCCCCACCAGGATGAGGTCGCCGTTGTATTTCACCAAGCCGTTGTAAATCAGGCCGGCGATGCCGTGGGAGGTGGCGTCGGTGGCCAGGGGCGGAATCAGCGTGCTGGCGTCGCCGATGCCGGCGTCAATGAACAGGTCGCCATAAGCCGGTCCCGAATCAGGACCGCCATACGGCTTTTCCGCCTCTGGCGGGGAGCAGCTTGCCACCGCCAGCCACAGGGCCATCAACAGAAGAGCACGCCAGGAGGGTGCAGTTTGCAGTGAACTGCTCCCGGTTTGCCACATGAGCTGGGCAGGCCTCCCCTGGGCAGTTTTGTCTTGCCGCCGCGTGCGGTTTCGGTTACAGTTAAGATCGTCGGGACGTGGCTCAGCCTGGTAGAGCACAGCGTTCGGGACGCTGGGGTCGGAGGTTCAAATCCTCTCGTCCCGACCATGCTATTCCCTGATCTTCCTCTTTCCGGTTAATTCCTGGGGCGGAGGTAACCGCACCGCGCACATTTCAGACCGGGCAATTCCTCAGCATCTTGCAGCTTCTGCACTTCGCCGCACTCAGGGCAGCACGCCATGGGGTGGAAGCTCAGCCCCCCGCCCTCCCGCCAATACCTAAGGGTCCCATACTTCCGCCGATAGAGATACACGGGATACAACATTCCCAAGATAACCAGGTGCGCCAGGGAAATGAGAAAAATTTTCCAAGAGACCAGCGCTCCCACCCCCATGCCGGTGAGAAACATGGCGCTCAGCCGCCAGGATTTGTCCCAGATCTGCCGGTCGGCGAAGGTCCAGGGGAGACGCACCCCGATCCAGCAGTTGGGGCCCTTGCGCCAGACGAGCATCAGCAAACCCAGGGCCAAAAAGACCCCGGCCATCAGATAGCGGCTCCACGGAGGCATATGGTCCATATTGATGACGGGGGAAGGGCCAGGGAGCCAGGCTGCCCCGGCCCTCCCCTCGATTGCTCACTTTCCGGCCAACTGCGCCCGGATTTTCAGGCGCAGGGCATTTAGGCGGATGAAGCCGGTGGCGTCGGCCTGGCGGTAGGCGCCGCCGGCCTCAAAGGTGGCCAAATCCGGCCGGTACAGGGAGTTGGGGGATTTGCGGCCCACCACGGTGACGGTGCCCTTATAAAGCTTCAGGCGGGCGGTGCCGGTGACGGACTTTTGCGCCTCATCCATCAGGCTTTGCAGGGCGTGGCGCTCCGGCGCAAACCAGTAACCGTAGTACACCAGTTCGGCGTAGCGGGGGATGAGGCTGTCCCTTAAGTGCAGGACTTCCCGGTCCAGGGTGAGGGACTCCACCGCCCGGTGGGCCGCCTGGATGATGGTGCCGCCCGGGGTCTCGTACACCCCCCGGGATTTCAGGCCCACATAGCGGTTTTCCACCAGGTCCACCCGACCGATCCCATGCTCCCCGCCGATCTCGTTCAGCCGGGCCAGGAGGGCCGCAGGGCTCAAGCGCTCGCCGTCCACGGCTACGGGGTCGCCGCCCTCAAAGTCGATCTCCAGGTAGCGGGGCTGATCCGGGGCGGCATCAGGCGACCGGGTGAGGACGAACATGTCCGCCGGCGGCTCGGCCCAGGGGTCCTCCAGGATGCCCCCCTCGAAGCTCAGGTGCAGGATATTCCGGTCCATGGAGTAGGGTTTCTCCGCGGTGACGGGCACCGGGATGCCGTGGCGCCGGGCGTAGTTCACCAGGTCCTCCCGGCCTGCCATGTCCCACTCCCGCCAGGGCGCGATGATAGCCAGGTGCGGGGCCAGGGCGGTGTAAGTGAGTTCGAAGCGCACCTGATCGTTCCCCTTCCCGGTGGCCCCATGGGACACCGCGTCGGCCCCGGTGGTCCGGGCCACCTCCACCTGGGCCTTGGCGATGAGGGGCCGGGCGATGGAGGTGCCCAACAGATAGGAGCCTTCGTACACCGCGTTGGCCCGGAGAATGGGGAAGACAAAGTCCCGCACGAATTCCTCCCGGCGGTCCAGGATATGCACTTCGTCGGCCCCGGTGGCTTTGGCTTTGGCGGCCACCTCAGCCACTTCCTCCCCCTGTCCGATGTCGGCGCAGAAGGCCACCACCTGGCACCGATACGTTTCTTTCAGCCACTTGAGGATGACGGAAGTATCCAGCCCGCCGGAGTATGCCAGAACGATTTTGTTGATCCTATCCATAAGTTGCATCCTATAGGACTTTTGGAAATTGCCAGGGCCGAGTCCCGCCCGCTCAATCGAACCGTTTTTTCCTCTGATAACCCAGGGTCTTCTGGTGGCAGCGGGGACAGGGAATTTGAGCCACCGCCTCGCCGGTGAAGATGGGCTGGAGCGGTTTCCCGCAGGCAGGGCAATGGTGCTCTTGCCGATACTCTCCCCAATCCGCCAGGTTCACCCGCTTGAAGTCCCGGCATTGGGGGCAGTAGCCGGTGACTGCGGGGGAATTTCTGCCGCTGCCGATCAGCAGGTTTTCCCTATAGCCGCAGCCGGAGGCATTGCAGGACACGTGGCCGGACTCTCCGGCTGGCGCGGGGGGTGCCCAAACTCCTCCTAAAAGCGCCAACCAGACAACCAATCGGATCAATTTTTTGCCATCACCGGCACCTGGCATTATCCTTACCCCCGAGGCCAGGAAGAGGTGAGCCGCGGTTCCCTGGCCTGGAATCGTCCATGCAGAGCGCCGGCGCCCCCTTGGGGGGAGGGGTAAGGGGCCGCGCCCCTCAGCCCCCTCCCCCATTTCCTTTCAGTGCTCACCCAATCAGCCACTCCAGGAGGGCCTTCTGGGAATGGAGGCGGTTTTCCGCCTGGTCCCAGGCGGCGGACTGCGGCCCGTCCAGGACCTCGCCGGTGATCTCCTCGCCCCGGTGGGCCGGCAGGCAATGGAGCACAATGGCATCCGGCGCAGCCTGGCGCAGGAGGGCGCTGTTCACCTGGTAGGGCTGGAATACCGCCCGGCGCTGGTCCGCTTCCCCCTCCTGGCCCATGCTGGCCCAGACGTCCGTGTTGACGACCTTCGCACCTGCCACCGCGGCCACCGGGTCCGCGGTGAGCAACACCTGCTTTTTTTCCATCTGGGCCTGCATCATCAGGGCCGGGTCCGGCTCGTAGCCCGGCGGGCAGGCCAGGTGCAGCTCGAAGTCCAGGCGCAGGGCCGCGCTGATCCAGGAATTGGCCACGTTGTTGCCGTCCCCCACCCAGGCCACCTTGAGGCCGTTCAGCCTCCCGAAGCGCTCCTCCACGGTCATCAGGTCGGCCAGCACTTGGCAGGGGTGGTGCGTGTCGGTGAGGCCGTTGATGATGGGGATGGCAGCGTGGGCGGCCAGCTCCTCCAGCATCTCCTGGGCGAAGGTGCGCACCACCACCGCGTCCACGTAGCGGGACAGCACCCGGGCGGTGTCGGCCAGGGGTTCGGCCCGGGAGAGCTGGGTCTGGCCCCGCTCCAGATAGATGGTGCCGCCTCCCAACTGTACCATGCCGGCCTCAAAGGACACCCGGGTGCGGGTGGAGGGCTTGTCGAAGATCATGGCCAACGTGCGGCCGGCAAGCGGCCGGGGACAACGGCCCTGTTGCTGCAGGGCCTTCAGCTCGTGGGCCCGCCTGAGCAAATGGGAGATTTCTTCCCCCGTCAGATCCAGCAGAGTAAGGAGATGGCGGTTCATGAAAACGTTGCCTCGAAAGCCCGGGCCAGAATGTCCAGCCCCTGGTCGATCTCTTCTCGGGTAATGATCAACGGCGGCAGCAGGCGGATGACCTTCTCCTGGGTGCAGTTGACGAGCAGGCCCCGCTTTCGAGCAGCAGTAACGAGGTCCGCGCCTTTCTGGGAAAGCTCCAGGCCCCACATCAGCCCCAGCCCCCGGACCTGGGTGACGACCGGGAACCGCCGGGCCAGTGCCGCAAGCTGCGTCCCCAAGTATGCCCCTTTTTCCCGGACCTCTGCCAGGAAAGCGGGCGAGGCCAGAATCTCCAGGGCCGCCATGGCCGCCCGGGCGATGACCGGGCCGCCCCCGAAGGTGCTGGCATGCGCCCCGGGCACAAAACCCCGGGCCACCTTCGCGGTGGCCAGGAGCGCGCCCATGGGCAGACCGTTGGCCAGCCCCTTGGCCAGGGCCATGACGTCCGGGGTAACGCCGAAATGCTCGTGGGCAAAGAGCTTGCCGGTGCGCCCCAAACCTGTCTGGACCTCGTCCATGGCCAGGAGGATGCCCTTTCGGTCGCACAGGGCGCGAACCGCCGGCAGATATCCGGCGTCCGGGACGTTCACCCCGCCTTCGCCCTGGATGGGCTCCAGGAGCACGGCGCAGGTCTCTGCGTCAAGGGCGGCTTCCAGGGCGGCCAAGTCATGAAAGGGCGCAAAGGCAAAGCCCGGGAGCAACGGCTCAAAGCCCTGCCAAAATTTTGCCTGGCCGGTGGCGGACAGGGCGCCGAAGGTGCGGCCATGGAAGGAATTCTGCATGCAGACGATTTTGTGCCGTCCCGGTCCGAATTTCTCACGGCTATGGCGCCGGCAGAGCTTAATGAGCCCCTCCATGGCCTCGGCGCCGCTGTTGCAAAAAAACACCCGGTCCGCAAAGCTCAGGCGCACCAGCGCTTCCGCCAACTCCACCATGGGGGTGGTGTAATACAGGTTGGAGACGTGCACCAGCCGGGTGAGCTGTTCTGCGGCGGCCGCAGCGACGGCGGGATGGGCATGGCCCAGGTTGCACACCGCCAGGCCGGCCACAAAGTCCAGGTATTCCTTGCCGTCTTCGTCCCACACCCGGCAGCCCGCGCCCCGGACCAGCACCAGGGGCTGGCGGCCGTAGGTCTGCATCACCACCCGGTCCGCCCGGTCTATCCAGCTTGCTTGCGTCAAGGTTCCTCCTTTGGAGCCGGGGGAGGGGGTTCAGGGTGAGGGCGGGGGCCCACCGCGCTTCCGGCCCTCCCCTTGAAATCCTATCCTACAATCTCTGTTCCCACGCCGGAGTCGGTGAAGATTTCCAGGAGCACGGCATGGGGCACCCGGCCGTCCAGGATATGGGCTTTGGCCACCCCCTCTTCGAGGGCCTCCAGGCAGCACTTGAGTTTGGGGATCATGCCGCCGGCGGCGGTGCCTTCCTCCAGCAACCGCACGGCCTCCAGCCGGGTCAGGCTGGAGACCAGCCGGCCTTCCCGGTCCAGGACGCCGGGCACGTCGGTGAGCAGGATGAGCTTGGCCGCGGCCAGCGCGCCGGCCACCGCGCCGGCCACCAAATCGGCGTTGATATTGTAAGTCTCGCCCGCCTCGCCCACGCCCACCGGCGCGAGCACCGGGATGAAGTGCTGCGTCAGCAGGGTGCGGATGAGGTCGGTGTTCACTCCCGTCACCTCCCCCACCAGACCGATGTCAATGATCTCCGGCGGTTCGTCCTCCCGGGGCCGGTAATACTCCATTTTCTGAGCGGAAAGCAGCCGCCCGTCCTTGCCGGAGAGCCCCACGGCCCGGCCCCCCGCGGTGTTGATGAGGTTTACGATCTCTTTGTTGATCTTGCCGGCCAGCACCATCTCCACCACGTCCATGGTGGCCGCGTCGGTGACCCGCATGCCCTCGATAAACCGGGTGGGGATGCTCAATTCCCTCAGCAGTTGCCCAATCTGCGGCCCGCCGCCGTGCACCACCACCACGTTGATCCCCAGATATTGGAGCAGGGTGGTGTCCTGGGCGAAGCCCTGCTTCAACACCGGGTCTTGCTGGGCCGCGCCGCCATACTTGATGACCAAAGTCTGCCCCTGGAAGCGCCTGAGATACGGCAGCGCCTCCAACAACACCTCCGCCTTGGCAATCCATTCCTGGGTCATGGTCTGCTCAGTGGATTTGAGGGGAGGGCCGGGGGAAGCGGTGGCTCCCCCATCCCCCCCTCAAACTCCCCTCCCAACCCCCTTTATGGGGGCTGGGGGAGAGGGTTTGGGAGAGAGGGCAGGGCCGTCGGCCCCTGGCCCCCTCTCCCAAATCATTTGTTCCTCCTACAAAATATACCGGCTCAAATCCTCGTCTTCGATCAAATTGGCCAGGCGTTCCCGGACGTAGCCGTCGGTAATGGTGATTTTTTGGGCGCCCAGGTCCGGGGCGTTGAAGGACACGTCCTCCAGGAGTTTTTCCATCACCGTGTGGAGGCGCCGGGCGCCGATGTTTTCCGTGCGTTCGTTCACCCGGGTGGCCAGGGCCGCCAATTCCCGGATGGCCTCCGGGGTGAAGTCCAGGGTGATGCCCTCGGTGGCCATCAGGGCCTGGTATTGCTTGATGAGGGCGTTTTCCGGCTCGGTAAGGATGCGCTCGAACTCGGCCGGCCCCAACGGGGTGAGCTCCACCCGGATGGGGAAGCGGCCCTGCATCTCCGGAATGAGGTCCGAGGGTTTGGAGAGGTGGAAGGCCCCGGAGGCGATGAACAGGATGTGGTCCGTCTTCACCATCCCGTACTTGGTGGTCACCGTGGTGCCCTCGACGATGGGCAGCAGGTCCCGCTGCACTCCCTCCCGGGAGACGTCCGGGCCCCGGCCGTGGTCCCGGCCCACGATCTTATCGATCTCATCCAGGAAAATGATGCCGTGCTGCTCCACCTTGCGCCGGGCCTCCTCCACCACCCGGTCCATGTCGATGAGACGCTGGGATTCCTCCTGGTAGAGGAGCTCCCGGGCTTCGCTCACCTTGACCCGCCGGGTCTTGGAGCGGCCGGGGAGAAGATTGCCCAGCATCTCCTTAAAATTGAACTCCAGCTCCTCCAGGCCGGTGCTGGAGAAGATTTCCACGGTGGGTGCGGCCCGCTGGGTCACTTCCAACTCCACGAAGCGGTCCTCCAGCTTGCCTTCCCGAAGCATGGCCCGAAACTTTTCCCGGGTGGGCCGCGCCTCGCTATCGGCTGCGGCCGCTTTGGCCGGCCCGGCGGGCAGCAGCAGTTGCAGCAGACGCTCCTCCACCGCCTCCTCGGCCTTGGCCCTGACCTTGTCCCGCTCCTCGGTCTTCACCATGCCCACCGCCAGCTCCATGAGATCCCGCACCATGGACTCCACGTCCCGGCCCACGTAGCCCACCTCGGTGAACTTGGTGGCCTCGATTTTGAGAAACGGCGAGTGGGCCAGCTTGGCCAGGCGGCGGGCGATCTCGGTCTTGCCCACCCCGGTGGGGCCGATCATGATGATGTTCTTGGGCGCGATCTCGTCCCGCAGGTGCTCGGGGATCTGCTGGCGGCGCCAGCGGTTCCTGAGGGCGATGGCCACGGACTTCTTGGCCTCTTCCTGGCCCACGATGTATTTGTCCAGCTCGAGGACGATCTCCCGGGGGGTGAGCTGATCGCCCCCGCTCCGGGACAGCTTCATCGATGCCATCTTGCCCGTCCTTATGGGAACCTGTCAGCTGTCAACAGAAAACCCGAAGTAAGGAAAAATAACCATTTCCATTTTTAAGTTATATTTCCTCGACGATGACTTCCTGATTGGTATACACACACAACAACCCGGCGATCGCCATGGCCTCCCGGCAGATTTCGGCGGGGCTGAGCTGGGAGTGCGCCATCAGCGCCCGAGCCGCGGCCAGGGCGTAGGGCGCGCCCGAGCCGATGGCCATGACCCCTTCGTCGGGCTCGATGACATCCCCGGTGCCGGTGACGAGAAAGGTATCTTTGGCGTCCACCGCCAACAGCAGGGCCTCCAAGCGCCTCAGGATTTTGTCTGTGCGCCAGTCCTTGGCCAGCTCCACCACCGCCCGGGTGAGGTTCCCCTGGTGGGCCTCGAGTTTCGCTTCCAGTCGCTCAAAGAGGGTGAGCGCGTCCGCCGCCGCGCCGGCAAAGCCCACGATGACCTTGCCGTGGTAGAGGCGGCGCACCTTTCTGGCCCGGTGCTTCATCACCATGTCGCCCAGGCTCACCTGGCCGTCCCCGGCCACCGCCACCTGGCTCCCCTGGCGTACCATGAGCACCGTGGTGCCCCGCCAGTGTTCCGTGTGGTGTTTCATGGTCGGCCTCGGTTCTGGGGCAGGAGGTTACGGGGCGGCGGCCCCTTACCCCTCCCCCCCAAGCCCCCCAATCCCCTATGCTTTGTTCATTCTGGCACAATGGGGGCTGCTGGCCCAGTCTTGCTTAAAACATAAGCGGGTTGGGAGGGGTTGTAGGGGGAGGGCCGGGACTTCGAAGCCCCTGGCCCGCTCCCCACCTCACTCGCCTTCCCTGCCCCGCGGGTGCGTCCGGTCGTATTCCGCCATCAGGTGGTCCAGGTCCAGGTGCAGGTAGCGCTGGGTGCTGGAGATGCTGGCGTGGCCCAAAAGTTCCTGCACGGTCCTGAGGTCCGCCCCGCCTTCCAGGAGGTGGGTGGCGAAGCTGTGCCGGAGGCCGTGGGGGCTCAGGCCTCCGGGCAGGCCCGCCTTCCGGGCCCAGGCCGCCGCCACCCGGGCGATGCCCCGGGCGCTGAAGGGCCGGCCGCGGCGATTGAGGAAGAGGGCCTCCGTGGGGGGAAGCCCCTTCGCCAGCAGGCGCTGGCGGGCCGGCAGATAGGCCGCCAGGGCCGCCTTGGCCGGGCGTCCCAGGAAGGCCAGGCGCTCTTTGGCCCCCTTACCCCAGACCTTGAGGATCCCGTCATCCAGGTTCAGGTCGGCAAGCTTCAGACCTGCCAACTCGGAAAGGCGTAACCCGGCACCATAAAAGACCTCCAGGATGGCCCGGTCCCGCAGGGCCGGGAACCCGCCTTCTGTTGCCACCCGGCTCAGGAGGTGGAAGACTTCATCCACCGCCAGGAAGCGGGGCAGACCCTGCTCCAGTTTGGGTGTGGGGGCCAGCGCCGCCGGATTGGATTCCATGAGCCCCTGCCGCTGCAAGTACTTGAAAAATGTCCTGAGGCTGGCGAGCTTCCGGGCCAGGGTGGTTTTCCGCAGCCCTTTGAGGGTTTGGGCCAAGTACGGCCTCAGGTGACGGTAGGTGGCCAACTCCAGGGGGTGATCCGGGTGGCGCTCTTCCCAAAAAGCCAGAAACTGGCTGAGATCGGCCGCGTAGTTGCGCACCGTGTGGGGCGACAGTTGCCGCTCCACCCTAAGATAGGTCAGGAAATTCTCAAGATATCCCCAATGTGGCATGGACAAGTCTGCCAATAATTTAAAAAAATTATTATTATCATGAACAATTCTTGTTGCCAAGTTTTTCTGCCGCGGCCTGGTGGCGGCAGGCTGGAATCACACCACGGGGCGCCCATGAGGTTAAAAACCGCCGCCAGGGATGACGGGGGCCGGACGAAGGGAAAGGCCGAGGGGTGCGCCTCAGTGGAGGCGACGCTTCAAGGCGGCGAATACCTGCTGGGAGAGCGCTTCCAGGGGATAGGGCTTGGGCAGAAAGCCCACATCGGAAGGAAGGCCTTCTTCCGGTCCCTCCCCGTAACCGCTGCACATCAGGACGGCCACCTGCGGGTTCAGGGCCCTCAGACGCGCCAGGGTTTGGCGGCCGTTGAGGCCCGGCATGACCATATCCAGGAGCACCAAGTCAATTTGGGCGCTTTTTTCCTGAAAGATGGCCACGGCCATCTCGCCATCGGCCGCTTCCAGGACGCGGTAGCCCAACTTTTGCAGGAGCTTGGCGGCCACCCGGCGCAGGAGCGGCTCGTCATCCACCACCAGGATGGTTCCCTGGCCGGTAATGATGCGGTTGTCTGGGGAGGGCAGGGCCACGGGCCGGGCCGAACTGGCCGGCAGGAAAATGTCGAAGGTGGCCCCCTGGCCCAGACTGCTGGTCACCCGGATGGCTCCCCGGTGGTTTTTGATGATGCGGTGGGCGGAAGCCAGGCCCAATCCGCTCCCCTGGCCGGCCCCCTTGGTGGTGAAAAACGGTTCAAACAGATGGGCCTTGGTCTCCTCATCCATGCCGGTGCCGGTGTCCGTTACGGAGAGGCAGACGAACGGCCCGGGGTCCGGCGAGAAATGCGGATCATTCCAAAGGGTCAGGTCCAGGGCCTGGGTGCGCAGGGTGATGGTGCCCCCCCCGGGCATGGCATGCCAGGCGTTGATGAGGAGGTTCATGAGCACCTGTTGAAGCTGGCCGGGGTCGGCCTCCACCGCCGGCAGGGCCGGGGTCAGGTCCTTGATGATGGTTAACTGCCGATGGGTGCGGGCGAACATGTCGGCTGCCACCTCCACCAGGCTGTTCAGGTCGATGGGCTGGATCTCGTCGCCGGTGCCCCGGCGCAGGGAGAGGAGCTTGCGGGTGATCTCCCGGCCGGCCTTCACCTGGCGCTCGATTTCCCGCAAATCCCCATAGAACGGGTGGTTCACATCGATCTTTGAAAGCATCAGGGTGGTGAGCCCCACGATGACCATGAGGAGGTTGTTGAAATTATGGGCCAGACCGCCAGCCAGGGTGGCGATGGTCTCCTGTTTCTGGGCGGCCTCCAATTGGCGCTGCAGGCTGATTTCCTCGGAAATATTGCTGCTCAGGGCCACCGAGCCCAAGACCTTGCCGTTTTCATCATAGAGCTTGCGGATGGACAGTCGGGCCGGCACCCGGTGGCCGTCCTTATGCAGGAATTCCACCTGTCGGCTGAGCACCTCGCCCCGCTGGCGCAACTGCGCCAGCACCCGCTCCATTTCAGCTTCGTCGGCATAGAGGATGGAAAAATGGCGGTCCAGCAAATCTTCCGGGGAATAGCCGAATTCCACGGTCACCTGGGGATTGACCTGGGTAAAGAGGCCGGCGTCGTTGACCACCGCCAGGGCCAGGGGCGCGGCGTCAATGATCTGGTTCAGGAAGTGGGAGGTTTGGGCCAGCTCCCGTTGCATCTGCTGGAAAGCAGTGATGTCCCGGGCCACCAGGACCGCTCCCAGGTGCTTGCCGTCTTCATCCTGGAGGAGGTTGATGGTCGCCAGAAAGCTGCGGCCCTGGCGTTCCCAGTAAAACTCGTTGCTTCCCCGCAAGACCTGAGGAGGCTCGGCATGGTGGGAGTGGCCGCTGCTGAGCCCCGGGGAGACCGGGGTGGGCCTCAGTACGGGACAGGGGCGACCCACCGCCTCCTCAGGCGACAGGCCCAGATAGGCCGCCGCCGCCTGGTTGAGGCGGGTGAGACGGTGATCGGCGTCCAATACCATGATCAGGTCGGGGATGATGTTAAAAGTGTTTTCCCAGATAAACCGGGAGACGGTATTCTCCTTTAAGTTGGCCGCCATCCGATTGAGGACGCACCCCAACTGGGCCAGTTCATCCGCCCCGCCGGTGTCGATGCGGTAGCTGAGGTCGCCTTGGTTGAAGGCTTCTGCGGCCCGGGTTAACAAAGCGATGCCTTGGGTCAGGTGTCGCCCCAACACCAGAGCGGCACACAGGCCCAGGGCACCCATGCCCAGAAACAGGAGCACGAGCTGCTCCTGAAACCGGGACAGCCGACTGTTCAACACCGTTCGGCTCTGATTGACGGTGGTTTTCAGGATGGCCCGGGTGGGTGCCGCCACCTGGTCGACTTCCTCGGGGTTGGGAAGCGCCGCCACCAACAGCGGCGGCATGCCCGGCAGAGAGAGGGGCACCCGCACAAAAATGCCCTGCAATTTGGGACCCTGGCCAGAGGCCAATGGCATCAGGCACTCATGCAGGGTCAGCCCTTCCGGCCACTCGCTTAGCGGGAAGGGCTGCTTCACTGCGGGCAAGACGATCTCCAGCGGGGCACCCTCCAGGTGAGGCTGCGAGTGACTGAGGATGCGACGCTCCTTGCCATCCACCAGGAAGGTCTCCCCCAGGCCCCCCAGGGGTTTGACGGCCACTTGGCGCAAAGCCGGATCGCCGAAAACTTTCTCCCAGGGGGGGGCGGCATGGAAGCGCAGAAAATGGGCCACATCCTGGGCGATATTCAAGACCTGGGTGCGCATCTGGCTCGCAATCAGGGTCTGGACCTGGCTCTCCAGGCGCTGGCCCTCCCGGGCCTGGATTTCCGCAAGGGATTGGGACAGGTCCTGGTGGAGGGTGAGGGAAAGCATCCGCAAAGCTCCCAGGAACATGCTCAGGGGAATTATCGTGGCCAGAATGCTGAACAGGAGTATCCGAAAGCGGAAGGTGTGACGAAAGCCCTTCCGGCCCTCAGGCATCGCTTGGTCTTCGGGGCTTTCCGCCCGGTCGCGCATGCCTACTTCTCCGGCAGGCCCTGGTAGTGTATCTGATGGGCCCGGCCCAGAAGCTGCCAGGGTATTGGCAACCCCAGATCCCGAGCTGCTTTGACATTGATGGAGAGCTGCTTGACCAGAGGGTCTTCCGGCGGGACGTCTCCGGGGCGTTCACCCCGCAACAGACGGGCCGCCTGCCGGCCGACCTGCCGGCCGATGTCCGCAAAATCGGCATGATAGGCCAGCAGCGCCCCGGCCGCGACAGCGGCCCCGGAAGACGCCAGCACCGGAACGCCCGCCCGGTGCAGCGTCTCACAGATAACTCTCAGGGGTTCCCTGGCCAGCAGCACCGGGTCGGCAGGCAGACAAACGGCCTCGACCCCTGCTCCCTGCAGCTTGACGAGAGCCTGCTGCAGAAGCTCCAGCCGACCGTCGGGGACGTTTTCCTCACAGCCGTGCAGTCCCAGATGCCGGGCTCCCGCCAGCAGGGCCCTGCCGGTGGCCACTGCCTGGGGCGTAGCGGTGCAGTAGAGGACCCCCAGCCGTCGCAGGCCCGGCTTGATGCTGAGGAGGAACTGCAACTGCTCCCGGGCGGGCACCCGGCTGCTGGCGCCGGTGAAGCGAGTCTCCCGGGGGTCTTCCGGCCATTTCAAGCCGCTGTCCTCGGGAGTCGCCACCATGGAATAGACTAAAGGGAGGCGGCTGTCCCGGGTTACTTCCAGGGCCACCAGGGTGGGAATGGTGCCCACGGTGAGGAGCACCCTGGCCCCGGCCTCCTGGAACCGGCGGGCCGCGGCCGCCGCCTCATCCCGCTGCCCATGGACATCGGCCACCTCCAGACGCAGATTGACTCCGTCCTGGTAGCCCTCCTCCCGGAGACCTTCCACGATACCCTGCAGGTTTTCCGAGAAAATGGGAATCTCGCTGCTCCAAAGGATCACCCCGACCAAAGGCGGACGGGACAGCAGGGTGCAGCCGACCGTGAACAGGCTTGCCAGACAACCGAAGAGGCCCCAAAAGAACCAGCCAGGGCGGAAGTTCCCCCCCATACGCCTTCTCCCGGCATTTTCTGTCCCTGTCGGCAGATTTCCCGGATTACTTTATGAAATCAGGGGAAAAAAATCGCGGCCCTGGCGGTTTTTCCGACAAAGGGCACCCACCGGTAGTTGACTGCCGGAGTCCAACCTGCGCCGGAGTGCGCCGCAGTATCGGCGTTTGGGGAAAAAAGCCGGGGCAGGCGCCGGGCCCCGGGGGCGGCGACGCCGGCCCCCGGGAAGCGGCTAGTAGGTATAGACCCGCATGCGGCTGGGGGAGGTGAGATAAGAATCGAGTTCCGCCTGCAATTTTTGGCGCTCCGGGCTCTTGAACCAGTCCTCCCAGTGCTGCCGGGACTCCCAGGTGCTGATCACCAGGTAGTAATTGGGATCGTCCACGGCGTGCAGCGTCTCCCCGGAGATGTAGCCCGGCTGTTGCATGGCCAGCACCCGCATCTTGCGGAGCAGCCGGACGATGTCGCTGACGTTTTTGCCCTTGATCTCCCGTTCCAGCAATACCTTGATCATGATTCCTCCTTTGGCCTGCCGGGCCGGAGCCAGCCGCTCACCGCCAGGGGAGGCGGCGGCCGGGAGCGGCGGAGGTGGATGGAAGAGACGGCCCGCACGGCTGACAGCAGGAAGCCTCTCTCCTTCATGAAAACCGCGGAAGCATTTTACCACAGAAAACTGCCCGCCGTCATCTTTCCAGATTTCCGGGATTGCCGGGCTTGAGCCTGGCGGCGCCCTGTGCTATGATGACGTGGGGGGATATATCGGGCGCCATGGTTGATCTGGGGGAATTGCGGCGTCAGCTGAACCGCGAGGAGGAGGCGTGGCTGTCGCCTTACGCCACCCGCAGTTCCCAGGCGGGCCGGCGGCGCTTTGAAGAGCGCATCGTCCAGGGCCACCGCCTGGATTTTGCCGTGGACGCCGACCGCATCCTCCATTCCCGGGCTTACACCCGCTACATCGACAAGACCCAGGTGTTCTACCTGGTGGAGCATGAGCACATCAGCCACCGGGTCTTGCACGTCCAGTTGCTCTCCAAGATCGCCCGAACCATCGGCCGCTATCTCCGGTTAAACGAAGATCTTTTGGAGGCCATTGCCTTAGGGCACGACATCGGCCATCCTCCCTTCGGCCACGACGGCGAGCGCATCCTTTCGGAGATCTGCCAGGCTCATGGCATCGGCCCGTTCCTCCACAGCCTGCAAGGGGTGCGATTCCTGGACCGGGTGGAAAAGGGCGGCCGGGGTCTGAACCTCTCCCTGCAGGTATTGGACGGCATCCTCTGCCACGACGGGGAAAGTCACCTGGAACGCCTGGCGCCGGTGCAGGAAAAAAACTTCGAACGGCTGGACGCCGAGGTCCGCCTCAAGTTGGAAAATCCCGAAGCCGATCTCAGACCCATGACTTTAGAAGGGTGCGTGGTGCGGCTGGCCGACACCATCAGCTACATCGGCCGGGACCTGGAGGACGCCATCGTCCTCAACCTGGTGCGCCGGGAAGACCTGCCGCCGCTGGTGGTGGCACGGCTGGGCGCCACCAACGGCGCCATCGTCTATACCCTGGTCACCGACCTCATCGCCCACAGCCATCAGAGAAACTACGTGGGCTACACGCCGGAGGTGGGAGAGGCCCTGAAGGACCTTAAGGATTTCAATTACGAGCACATCTACAACAACCCGAAGATCAAGCAGGAGACGGACAAGATCGGGGACCGGTGCGCCGATCTCTTTGCCCGGTTTTTGCGGGACGTCCGGGAAAAACGCCGGACCTCGCCCATCTGGAGGGATTTTCTGGACAACATGGCGTCGGATTACCTGGAGCACAGCGAACCGGCGGAAATCGTCCGGGATTTTATCGCCTCCATGACCGACGCCTATTTCCTGCGGCAATGCCGGGAACTCTTTTTCCCGCAGCCGTTGCCGCTGCGTTTTTCCTGAGGATGGCGCATGCGGGTCATGACTTTCAACCTAAGGTTTGCCAACCCGGCCGACGGTCCCAATCAATGGGACTACCGCAAAGAGTTGGTGGCCGGCGTCATCCGCGCTCACGCTCCGGACCTGGTGGCCACCCAGGAGGGCACCGTTCCCCAACTGGACTATCTTGCCGCCCATCTGTCGGGCTACCGGCCCCTGGTGGCCCACCGGGAAGTGGACGCCACGTGCCAGTATCCCACGATTTTTTACCGGGAGGAGGCCCTCACCGCCGTGGAAAGCGATGAATTCTGGCTGTCCCTCACCCCGCGGCGGCACCGCAGCCTCAGCTGGGACAGCGCCTTTCCCCGGATGGTGACTTTCGGTCTGTTCCAGGACCAAGAGCGCAACCTCAGGTTTTTGTTTCTCAACACCCACCTGGACCATATTTCACCGGAGGCCAGATTCCAGGGATCCCGCCTCATCCGGGAGCATTTCTTCGGCCTGAAACTGCCTCTCCTCCTGGCGGGGGATTTCAATGAACCGCCGGATGGCCCGGTCTACCGGGAGCTCCTGGGCGGCGACAGCCCGCTCATCGATTCCTGGCGGGTGCTCCATCCGCCGGGGGACGACCCCACCACCCAACACGATTTTTTTGGCCAGGCCCGGGGCAGCCGCATCGACTGGATCCTGGTAACCCCGCCCTTCCAGGTTGCGGGGGCCTGGATTCTCACCGACCATCAGAACGGCCGCTTTCCTTCGGACCACTATCCCTATCTCATCGAGGTGACCTACTGACATGTGGCGCGTGGCACTCCCCCTGGCAACCCTCCTGACGTTGGGGGCCGCCTCCTGGGCCGAAGACTCCCCGACCCCTTCCCTCAACATCTACACCGCCCTGGGCGGCGGCGTGGAGGAGGTGGTGGTGGAGAAAAGCATCCACCTGAGCCACCTGGCCCTGAAGAAGGGGGTGCGCTGGCAGGTCCTGGCCCGACAGAACAACCTGAAGAAACCCTATCATCTGAAGAAGGGCATGACCCTGACGGTGGACAACACCCACATCATTCCTACGGACATCAGTCACGGGATCCTCATCAACCTGCCGGAGCTGAGCCTGTATCATTTTGCCAACGGCGCCTACCAACGCCGTTATGCCCTGGCCGTGGGTCGCCGCAGTTGGCCCACCCCCACCGGAGACTACCAGATTGTCAACAAGGCCAGAAATCCCACCTGGATCGTGCCCGCCTCCATCCAGGAGGAAATGGCCAACAGCGGCAAGGAGGTGGTGGAGCGGGTGCCGCCGGGGCCGCAAAATCCCCTGGGCGAATACTGGCTGGGAACCTCCGCCCCCGGAGTAGGTATCCACGCCACCAACCGCCCCTGGTCCATCGGCAACTCCGCCTCGCATGGCTGCATCCGCATGTTGCCCGGAGACATCGCCGACCTCTTCCCCCAGGTGGAGGTGGGCACCCCGGTGAAGATCATCTACCAGCCCATCAAGATGGCCATGGTGGGAGAGCGCCTCTACCTGGAAACCCACCCGGATATCTATGGCAAGCAGCGGAGCTACCTGGAGGTGGTGAAATATGTGGCCGAACGCTACCGCCTTTCCTCCCGCATCGACTGGGACAAGGCCGCCCACGTGGCCAAAGCCAAGGAAGGTATCGCCATGGACATCACCCTGGCCCCGGCCCCCGGACGGCCCGGGAGCAAGACTGCCGAATCCGGGCGGCCCCGGGAACTGGGCCTTTTCCCTTTACAGCCTCAGGAGGCGAAGATAGAATAATCTTCACCCGTTTGCTTTCAGGAACCATCCCTGCTGCCGGCCTGCCGCCGCCGCGGCCTCCCGGCTAAGGGAACGGAGGGTTCCATGTCCCGGCCACAACCGACCACCTTGGCCGTTCGCGAAGAAAACCGCAAGATCCGGTATTTAGGGTTTCTGGTGGACTTGGCCCTCCTGGAGATCCGGGCCGGGCGATTCACCTTGGCGGAAGCCCAAAACGTGGTTGAAAATGTCCGCCGTCAGGCACTCCGGCTCTTTCCCGGCAAGGAAGCGGCCTTCGAACTGATCTATCGCCCCCGGTTCCGGCGGGCCCTGGCTGAAACCTTCCGGCTCCATTAATCCCAAGCGAGGAACCTTGATCATGACCCCCAAACCCTTGTCTGTTCGGCTAGTCCTTTCCCTGTCCCTGACGCTTCTGGCCGCAGCCGCTTCGGCCCAGACCCAGGCCCCCCCGCCGGCTCCGGGAGCCCCCGCGGCCTCGGCCCCCAAACCCGCCTGCGGCCCGGACCACGCCATCATCTACAAACGGGCCGTCAAGCTCCTGAACGACGCGGAAAAGAAGCTCAATGCCAAGTACACCGCCGAAGCCAAGGCCTTGGTCAAAGAGGCCAACTCCCTGTTTTCCATACTCACCAAGGAGTGCGCCCCGTCGCAATCCGACCGGGAGCTGACGGAAAAGGAACTGCAGCAGGAGGCCATCAACAAGAAGCTCCACGATGACCACCTCGCCCAAGCCGAGCGCCTCACCAAGTCGGCCGAAGACAAACTGAAAAAGAGCCAGGAACTGGAGGCCAAGGGGCAGGAGGACCAGAGTCTGGCGTTGCAGCGCCAGGCCAAAGGTGAGGCCGAACTGGCCAACACCCAGGCCATCAAGGCCGAAATCTATGTGCTGCGCAACCAGCAGATGATCTTCCACTACCTCAACAAATAAACCAACAGCTGCGATACCCCGAGATCCGCCGGCAGGCTCGCCGGGGCTGACGGTGCGGCTCCGAAAAAACCCGGCCGTCCCGGAGAACACCGTGACCCTGAGGATCACCGCGGAAACCATCGGCCCCCTTCAGATCATCACCTATTTGGTGGCCTGTCCGGCAACGGGCGAGGCCCTGCTGGTGGATCCCGGGGGGCCGGGGCCCCGCCTGCATGAGATCCTGACCCGGGAAGGCTGGCGGCTGCGCTGGATCGTCAACACCCACGGCCACGCCGACCATACTGCCGGCAACGACTTCTGGGCGGCCCAAACGGGGGCTCGGGTGGTTATGCATCGGCTTGACTGGGAGTTCTTCCGCCGTCCGGAGCTGCAGGCCGAAGCCCGGCGGGAGGGCTTTCCGCCCCTGACTCGGGTGGATGTGCCCGTTGAGGATGGCCACCGGCTCCGCCTGGGAAGGCAGGAAGGCCTCCTCCTCCATACCCCCGGACACACGCCGGGGTCCCTCTGCCTCTATTTCCCCGGCCACCTCTTTACCGGCGACACCCTGTTTGTGGAAGCCGCCGGCCGCACCGACCTGCCGGGGGGGTCGCTGGAGCTCCTCATCCGGTCCCTGGCCGACAAAATCATGCCGCTCCCCGACGACACGGTCATCTGGCCCGGACATGACTACGGGGGCGCCTCCCACTCCACCTTGGCCGCAGAAAAGGAAAACAACCCCTTCCTCACCGACTTTTTCTGAAGTTCATGCCGGCCTGGGGAGAGGGCCCGCCGGTGGTGCCCCCATCCCTTGGAATCCCCGGGCCAGCCAGACCCAGAGAGCCGCCTTTGCCCCCCCCTCTCGGAGGCCTCATCCTCTTTATTTCCTTTCCTGATACCGTCCTCTGGTTCTGCCAGGGATAGGGCCATAAGGCCGGTTGCCGTTATCCGGCAGGAAGCCAGCTCCCGGAGATGGGCCGACGCCTTTTTTATCCCGCACCCCGGGGAAGCCGATAAGAAGGCCAAAGGCCAAGAACCGGCCGCCAAACGCCTTTTGCCTGGGATGGCGCCGGCATCGAGGCAAACGTTGCGCAGTCCCAAAAGAACCAAGGGGAGACCCGGGCGCAGTGTCTGCGGAGACCATCCGACTCGCCATTCTCATCGCCGAAGACGACCAAACGCTGGGGGAGGCCCTGGCCGGGTTTTTGCGGGACCGGGGGCACCGGGTGGTGTTGGCCCAAGACGGTCAGGAGGCGCTGGCGCACCTGCACCGCGAGGCCTTCTCCCTGGTTATCACCGACCTAATCATGCCGGGGGCAGACGGTCTGGCGGTGCTGCGGGCCGCCCGCTTGCTGGACCCTCCCCCCCTGGTGGTCCTCATGACCGGCTACGCTTCCATAGACAGTGCCATCCAGGCTACCCGGGAAGGCGCCTATGATTACCTGCGCAAGCCCTTCAAACTCCAGGAAATAGAGATCGCCGTGGCCAACGCCGCCCGCCTGCTGGCGCTGTACCGGGAGAACCAGGCCCTCCTGGCCAAATTGCAGGATCTCACTGACAAGCTGGCACGCCTGAGGCCGGAGGAAACCGCCGCCCCCAATACCCCCCTTGCTGCGGATAAGTTCCTGCCAGCGGTCCGGGAGGACGCCGACGGTGTCCCGGTCCAGGCAGACCTGGAAAGGTTGCGCAGCCTCTACCAGGAACGTCTGCTCTCGGACCAGGAATACCACGTCCTGAAACAGCGTCTGCTGGTGTAACCCGCAAAGGTGCTTATGGATTCGCTGATCAGCTCCAAAGTCATCCCTTTGCCCCGCCTGCCGCTGGAAGGCCCGGAGGGCCCGGCTCCCGGCCGGGGCACGCCGTCGCGGCCCACGGTGCGGCCCGAATCTCCGTCGGGTCCGGCGCCATTCCTCAAGGCCTCCATCCAATCCCTCCTTCGTACCCTGGCGGCCCGCGACCCGTATACCGCCCATCATTCCACCCGGGTGACCGAGGTGGCCGTCTGGTTCGCCCGCCACCTGAACCTTGCCCACATGGAGGTGGCCTCCCTCAAAAATGCCGCTTTCCTCCATGACATCGGCAAGATCGGCATCAGCGACGCCATTCTCCTGAAACCTGGCCCGCTCACCCCCGAAGAGCGGGCCCTCATTACCACCCATCCCCTCATCGGGGAAAAGATCGTGGAACCCCTGAAGCTCAGCAAGGCGGAACGGGAGATCATCCTGCTGCACCATGAACGCTGGGACGGCCAGGGCTACCCCCGCGGGTTGGCCGGCCAAAATATCCCGCTCCTGTGCCGGGTCACCGCCCTGGCAGACGTCTTTGACGCCTTAACCAGCGACCGGCCCTACCGCCGACGGTTCACCCTGGGGGAGGCGCTGGCTGAGATCAAGGCCCAGGCCGGAAGCCAGTTCGATCCGGAGTTGGCCCACCGGTTCGTCCAGCTTATGTCCTCCTGCCCGCCGCGGTGTTCCGTTTACGTGCACCTCCCCCGCCATCCGATGCTGGATCTGGCCTGATCCCCGCCCCCACCTCGCCCTTTCTACTCAGAGCGGGGGGAATGCCGGACCACCAGGGGAAAGTTCTCGTCCTGAGGCCGAGACTTTACCGGCGAAAAGGTTGAAAGTCTAGACTTTACCCATCGAAGGGGAACCAAAACCAGCCATCCTGGAACTCTGGCGCCTGGTACAGGTCCTGCAAGGTGATAGAAAAGCGCGAGTGCATCGCAAGGAGGAAAGAGCCATGGGCCGACCATGCGAATGGGACCGACTAACCTCTGTTGGCACCGTACAGGATGGAGCGGAGGAGGTTGGGGTGGCCGATCCCCTGAAAATGCCCGCACTGTCGGCCATAACCCAGGCGGAGAGCCTCGAGCGCTGTTTCCAGGAACTGGTGGCCACCTATCGGCATTCGGCGGCGGGCCGTCGATGCCACGGAATCATCCACAACCTGAACACCCCCTTACAGGCCCTCTCCTTTCAACTCGACCTGCTCCTGCACCAGGCCGGCGAAGAGGAACGGCTCCTGGCCAACCTGGGAGAGACGGCTGCTCCCTTGCAACCTCTGGCTGCGGAGCGACGCCGGCGCCTGGGCCAGATGGGTCTGGAGGTGGAGCAACTCAAGGCCTTGGTGCAACGGCTGTTCTATCAGGGGCTGCACGAAGATGCAGATTGGGTCTGTTTGGACCTGAACCGTCTGTATGAGGAAGAGTTGTCCCTTTATCAAGAAAACTCCTTTTTCAAACATCAGGTGGCCAAAGAGATTCGCCTATCCGGAGACCTGCCGCCCCTGACCGGCCGTTACATCGATTTGGCCCAAAGCTTCCGCAACCTGGTGGACAATGCCCTGGAGGCCATGGCCACGGTCAGCCGCCGGGTGCTGCGGGTGGTCACCCACTGCTCGATGGGCATCCGTTTCATCAGGATAGGGGACTGCGGCCCCGGCATTCCTTCGGACCTGCTGCCGCACCTTGGAACCCCCTTTGTCACCACCAAGGGACACCGGTCCCCGGGTCACGCCGGTTTGGGGCTGTTTCTGGCCAAACGCCTGCTGGCTCCCTATGGGGGGAGCCTTAAGGTGGAGAGCCGACCAGGGGAAACCTGGGTTACTATCCTCCTGCCGACGTAGTGCCAACCGGCCGGGAGGTAACGGAGAGGCGGTAGGCGCCGAAGACTCCGCCTGGTGGTGGATGGTCCGCTACGGCTGGACCACGGCGCGCCGCAATCAAGCCTCGGGGCGGCGGGCCGAATCCTGCTGGAAGCCTGGTGGCCGGCACCTTGCCCCCGGCGCCTCAGTCTGATAAGAGACGCCGGGCGATGCGCTCCCGCCGACGCAGGAAGTCTCCTCTTTTCTGACGATGCCAGACCACCAAACCTACCAATGTCAGCAGAAACCAAGGAGTGACGCTGTATAACTGGCCAAAGAGGGGGGCGAGCCAGGACATCGTTACCTCCAGAGGGGCCGGGATTACAGGGGCGGTGGTTGTCGGTTCAGGTCGGGGATTTGTAAAAAGACTGCCGCCGCCTTGCCGGCCTTAAAATAAGCCGCCGCTTTCTTGAGGCGGGCCAGGCGCTCCAGGGGCGCCGGGTGTAAAGCCAAGAAGTAGGTTCCCTCAAAGGGGTCATGACTGATGGCTCCCAGGCGCTCCCAAACCGCCAGGCCGCGCTCAAGGTTATACCCCGCTTGAAAGGCGTACCAGCAGCCGTAGATGTCGGCCTCCCGTTCATCTTCCCGGGAAAAGGCGCTCACCACGGCATCGGTGGCAACATTGGGCAACCGGTCCTCCAGCCAGACGGTGCGGCGAAAATTCCTTAGGCCCTGCAGCGATTGGGTGGCCAGGACCCCGGCCAGTTGCCAGGCCTTGCCGGCCAGACTCCCCAGACGCCGGTGGCCGGTGCCCCGCACCAAGTGGCCGAGGGCCTGGTGAGCCAGTTCATGTCCCACCACCACGGCCAATTCATCGTCGTTCAGGCAAAAAGAGATGAGCCGCCGGGTGAGGATGATGCGGCCGGGCGCCGCGTAGGCGTTGACCCGGGAGTCGTGGGTATCCACCAGGATGGCGTAATCGGCCGGCAGATGCTGGGGATAGAGGGTGAGGGCTCGCCGCTCGCCGTCCCGTTGCACGAGGAGTTCCACCGGTCCGCTGAGATAGGGTTCCCGGCTTTCCATGCGGAAATATTTTATATGCAGCATGAGGGCCACGAGAATTTCTCCGGGCAGGTTGGGAAGGAGGAGCTGTTCCGGGCGGTCCTGGCCATAGCGGGGCCGGGGGGACACCCAGAAAGCGTCCCGGAACAGATCCCGGGCGATGCGGGTCTTTTCATCCCAGTCCCGCACCCATGGGTGAATGGGCCAGTTGTTCACCGCCACCAAGATGTCCCCTTGTTGCAAACCGGCGTCAGAAGCGGGGGAGGGCTGCCAAACGTTGTCCACCACCACCTTCCCGCCCTCAGTAACCCACCAATTGAATCCAAGAAAAGGGTAAGTCCGCCCGTGGATCTGGGGAAGGACGGCCAGCTCCCGGAGAAAGACGCGGGAGACGCGTTCCCAGGACCACGTCTTGAAAGGTTGTCGCCGGACTGCGGCCAACTGCACCTCTTCCACTTCCAGGGCAGTGGGGGAGGGCCGGGTGACCTCGGCACAGCCCGACAGCCCCCCAAGCACCAGCAAGACCATGAGACAGAACCGCGGGGACCACACCTGAGAGGAGGAATTGACGGCCATCATGCCCCCGATAAAACCTCTCCCCCCTCCCCCGGGGAGGGGGGAGAGCTGGAGGGAAGTAAGAACCTGCGCGCCTCAAAAAACATACCTCAGAGAGAGGCCGCTACTGAGGATGTGATAATTGTCCACCCATTCCCGGAAAAAGAAGATATGGGGATTAATGAACAGGTTGTGGACCGGTTCCCATTCCAGGGCGACCAGCCCCGAGAGCGCCGGACCCCATTCCCCCTGCTGCGCCACCGCCTGGGCCGATCCCTGCACGATGAAGGTAGGCAGCCGGAAAATCTGTCGGTAGAAGTCCACCGTCACCCCCAGGGCCTGATAGGAGCCGGGACTGAAGTAAGCGGACTCCCGCTCCCGATAAGCGGCCAGATAATAGTGGGGGGTAAAGGCTAGGCCCATGCGGGGACTGGAGAAGGCCTGCCAGGTAAGACCCTGGAAAAAGGTGAGGCGTCGGTTGTGATCGGAGAACCAGGCCCCGGCCAGGTTGGTCCGCCACTCGAGCCCGGGGCGGAACTGGTGGTTCATCCCGAAACTGATCTCGTGATACATGGTGGGACCGGCGTCGGCCAGGTTGATGACGCTCTGATAGAGCCGGGGATAGAGGTGCTGGTCCTGGTCGAAGATGTCCCGGCGCTGATAGCGGAGAGAGACCTCGGTTTTGGGCGTCAGAGGGGCATCCACCTGAAGGGCCCCCAGAAGCCGGTTCCAGGCATCCTTTTCGGTGATCCTGGCATTGATGGAAACCGTTTGGCTGCTTCCTTCAAAGGGGTGCCCTTCCTGATGGACCTCCCAATCCACCCGTTTCCAATAGCGGCGCCAGATGAGTTCCCCACTCAGGCGCAGCCGATCGCCCAGATGGATAGGCCCCACCCCCCCGGCCACCTCCAGGCGGCGCAGCCGACTGTCGGTATCCACCACCTGTTGGTGGACCACCGCCAGACCCAGGTCCATCAGACCCGGGTTGGCCGGCTGGGCCCGTTGGTTATACTCGCGGAATTCCACCGCAACCTTAAGCGGGATGGCGCGGCCCGCCCGGAAAGCGGCGGAGGCCCGGAAAATCATGCCGTACAGACCATTGCTGTCGTCAAAGTAGAGGGATTCCGGCAGGAAGTTGGGGATGGCGCCGGTTTTGGCAAGGGACCCATCCCACTCCCGGTCGGGGCGGGAGAATTGCCACGGCCGGAGCGCCTCCTCTGGCCGCCGGTCCCCCCGAGCCTGGGGAAATCCTCGCGAGGCCAATTGGGGCCGCAGCTTTTGCTTGATGAATTCCAGCTCGTTCAGCAACTCCACGTCCTGAGGGGCGTGCTTCAGCGCCTGGGCGTAGGCTTCGTAGGCCGCAGCCCAGTTTTCCCGGGAACGGGCCCGGCGGGCGGCGGCCACTCGGGCAAGCTGGGAGTTGGGCTCTTGTTTGCCGACCTCCTCGTAAATTTGAGCGGCCCGCCGGTCTCCCAGGCCTTCCAAAACCTGGGCCTTTTCCATGAGGACTTCCGGGGCGGGATGCCGCCCGGCCAGCCCCTCCAGGGTTCTCAGAGCTTCGGGATAACGCCGCTCCAGACGCTGCGCCCGAGCCAGCAGGAGCTGGCCGGGGACATAATCCGAATGATGCGGGGGAATGCGGCCAACCGCCTGCTCCACGGCGCCATACTGCCCGCGCATCAAGTAGAGTCGGGCCGCGGCCAGCGGTGCCCGGGGATCAGCAGCGCGCTCCTCCAGGCCGGCCAACACGGGACCGAAGTCCCGCTGCACCATCTGGCATTGGGCCAGGAGCTGCTCCAACCGGGAGTCTTTGGGTTTGAGGCGCAGCGCCTGCCGGTAATACTCCCCCGCCACCTGCGGCTGCTCCAGCTCCATGGCCAGGGCAGCCAGTCCCAGGAGCTCGCCGGGATTGTCGGGAAGGCGGTGGCGCCGGTATTCCCTGAGGACGTGCAGGAGGTAATCCAGTTTGCCGCCGTGGCGGCCGGAGTTGCTGTCAAAAAAGGCAAGGGCGGCCACATACTCCGGCCCCTCTGCCCGGATGCCGGGCAGACGGTAGACCAGCCGGGAGAGGTCCTCGTAGCGGGGGAGGCGGGGCAGCAGGTGCGCCAGCATGAGCAAAGAAGGATGATGGTAGCGGTTCCGCCGGAGATTTTGGATTAAGAGATCCACCGCCAGGTCCACCGTCCCGGATCCGGGGTCATGACACAAGGCCCGGGCCACCCAGGTCCGCTCCTCCACCCCCAGGGTCAGCTCTTCCTCGGAGGCCTCTGGGTCCCAGGCCACCCTGGCCGTCTTCATCTTCCCGGTTCCGGGACCCTTCCGGCCCTTGGCTTCCTCCCTCCAGCGGCGGGCCTCCTCCCAGTCACGGGGATCCCTGTCCCTTACGGCATATTGCGTACCGTATAGCCGCAAGGCCAGGCGGCTGGCGGACGGCCAATCTTTCTGGGCCAAGGCTGCCTCGATGCCGGCCACCAATACCTCCCTGGCCTCGGACCCCGACCCCCAGGCGGGCAGGCGCCGCAGAATCTCCTGGGCTTCCGCCGGTCGGCCCAGATAGGTGAGCACCCGGGCCTGAAGGAGCCGCAGGCTTGCATCCCCGGGATTTTTCTCCAGGCAGGCTTGCAGACAGGTATGGGCCTGCTCCATATCCCCCACCCACAGACAGAGGCGGGCCTGTTCTTTGAGGAGCGCCGGGTCCTGGGGCAGAGGGCAGGCTTTCAGTTCCTGTTCCGCCGCCTGCCACTGCCCGGCCTCCAGCAAAAGAGAAATGCGCCGCAGCCGCGCCCCCGGATCATGGTGGTGGGCCGCCAGTTCCCCATAAGCGGCAATGGCTTCCTGCCGCGCCTCCGGTTGAAAGGCCAGGGCCTCGGCCAGCAGCCGCCGGGCCTCGGCATCCTGCGGATGTTTTGCCAGGTAGGCCCGAAAATAATGCGCCGCCAGACCCCAATTTTTTTGGTAAAAGTGGAGCTGTCCTAAAAAGAGCAGGATTCTCGGATACTTGGGGTTGTCACGCTCCACCGGTTTGAGGACCTCCACCGCGTCGCCATAGCGGTGGGCATACGAATATGTGAGAGCTGCTTCCCACCGGAGTTCGCCTCGGATCAACTGCCGACGCCGGGCTTCATCCCACATGCCGGCCGCTTTGCTGAACTGCTGTCTCCGGGCCAGGAGACGGGCCAGGTTGACGATGGTTTCCTGATGGGTGTCACCGGCTTCCCAAGCCCGTCGGTATTCCTGATGGGCAGCGTCCAGGTCGCCGGTGAGCAAGAGCTCCAGGGCGTACCAGCGTCTTACCTCCTGCCTTGGCTGGTCCTCCATGAGGGGAGCCAAGACGGCGGCGGCCTCGGCGTGCTTGCCCTTCCGGGACCAGAGGCGGGCCAGCTTCAGAGCGTATTCCTTGTCCCCCTGGTTTTTCCCATAAAGCCACAGGTAATGCTTCAGGGCGACTTCCTCATTGCCGGCGGCATCCGCCGCCTGGGCGGCTTCCCGACGCAGCGCCACCTGGTCCTTGACCCGCTCCAGGAGCCGCTGATAGATGTCGGTGGCCGCCTGGTAATCCCGCTGCCAATAATACAGCAGGGCCAGGCGGTGCAGGGCATCCTGGTCCTGAGGGTTCGCCGCCGCCGCTTCCTCCTGGAGGGGAATGGCCTCGGCAAAGCGGTTCAGGGAGGTGAGCAGATCCACCAACTGCCGGCGCACCAGGGGGTCAGGCTGAAGACGGTACAGGCTTCGGTAGTAGCGCACCGCCGCTTCCCGGTCCTCTTCCCGGGCGCTGCACATCTGAGCGGCGAACAGCAACACCTCGGCATCCTGGGGGTGCTCTTCAAGGTAGTCCTGAAGGAGCTGGAGGGCCTCCGGTCGCCGGTCCAGTCGCTCCAGAGCCTGGGCCAGCCCCTTGAGGGCGGCGGTGGCCCTGGGCTCCCGGGGCCAGATGGTCGAGAACAGGGCCTGGGCCTTCTCCGGTTCCTCGGCTTTTAAATAAAGCCAGCCGAGGAAGACGCCGCAGTCGCTGTTGCCGGGAGACCGACGCCAGGATTTTTCCGCCAGGCGGATGGCCTGGGGCAGTTCCTGGCGTCGCGCCGCCTCCTGGGCGGATTCATACAGGCCCAGGGGTGACCGCCAAAAATCCGGGTCCTGGCGATACGCCAGCGAAAAAACTGCGGTCAGAAACCCCACAGGCAGCAAAGCCAGGAACAGACGGCACTTAGACCCCATACACCTGCCTCGGATCCATGGCCGGCGCAAAGCGGGGCTGCTTGAGACTCACCATGATGACGTCCGCCAGCACCCAGATGACGAAGGCGGAAAACAGGGCATTGAAGACCACCAGCTTCACGGGGGCCCAACCGAATTGCAAAGATAGAAGCGGCAGCGTGAGATGCAGCAACACCACCAGCATTTGCGGCAGCAGACAATGCCAGGGCCGCATTTCCTGAAACGGGGCGCGGTTGTTCAGGCGGTAGGCGGGCTTGCGTCCCGGCGGATAGAGGAGGGCAGCGCCGATGGCGGCGGCATACACCGGGAACAGACCGCACAGCATGCGGAATTGCTTGATGGGGGACTTGCCTTGAAACAGGTAGCGGAACATCAGCACGGTGGCTCCCAGGTAGAGTCCCCTTAATGCCAGGTAGTGCCACTCCTGGCCTTCCAGGCAGGTATACCCCTGCCAGTAGGCCAACAGGGGCATCAGGTAAAACACCGGGAAGACCAGGCCGCTTACCAGATAGCTCACCATAATCACCAGAAAGTGCAGCCTCTGACTGAGATTCAGGCCCTTTTTCGCCAGGGGATTGTCCCAGAAAAAGAGGCGCATGGTATCCATGCACCACTGAAAGCGCTGGCGATAGACCCCGGCCAGATGCTGGGGCGCCAGCCCCCGGGTGAGGGGGTGGGGGAAATAGATGCCCTTCCAGCCCCGGCTGATGAGCTCATAAGAGGTGGTAAGGTCCTCCAGCAGGTTCCAGGTTACAAACCCGCCCAGCTCCACCAAGGCCTGGCGGCGGTACAGCACCCCGGAGCCGCAGGAGATCACGGCATTGGCCTGGTCATTGGCCGGCTGGATCACCTCGTAGAAGATCTCGTCCCGGTTGTAAAAGGGGTCGCCCTCAGGCAGATAAAAGGACTGCCGGGACTGGATGTAAGCGACCTGCGGGATCTGGAAAAAGCCCAGCATCCGGTCCAGGATGTCGGCCTGGGGGACCTGGTCGGCGTCCAGCACCAGGATGAACTCCCCCTCGCTGAGGCTCAGGCCGTAATTCAAATTGCCGCTTTTGGCGTCCACCCGGGGCAGGCTGTCCAGGCGACGGGATCGGTAGGTGAACCCCAAAGACCGGGCCAAAGCCGCCACCTGGGGAGAGCCGCCGTCATCCAGAACATAGACGGTAAGCGGCTCATATGAGATGTTCCGAACGGCCCGCAGGGTGGTCTGAATTACAGGCAAGGGCTCTCCGCAGCAGGTGACGAAAATGTCCACGGACGGGCGGTGCCTGAGGGGGAGGCCCTCCGGCCGATGAACCCGCAGGCGCCAGATGTCAAAGGCCAGGGAGGCCAAAAGGAGGAAGGCCAGCGCCTCCGCCGCCAGAAACAGGAGGTCGGGGACGCCCCGGGTGCGGAATACCGAGGCGGCCAGCCAAAAGAGATACACCAGCCCCAGCACCATGGTGAGCAGAGAGGCGTCCTGGGCCGCCAGTCGCCGGGGACGGTCTTCCAGGTCCCCATAACGCCGGCAGGGCAGGCGCCCCCGCCGGTCCGCCCAAAAGAGCCGCAGCGTTTGGGAAAACATCGGCGGATCCAACTAAGGCAGCATCAGTGGGGAAAACTTGGAATCCGGCACGTGCATGTCCATGTCGCTTCCCTCCCTGGAAACCACGCGTTACCCGGGGGCCACCTACCCGGGGCAGGGTTCTTATCAGTGTTATCTTGATATGATATGTTTAATTACCTGACTTTTATCTCAGGATAATGCTGATATTGTTTTTTTATTTCATTGCCAAAAAAAGTTAATTGTCAATATATTTTTTCAAAAGAAGGTAGTGCGCGTGGGTCTCTTGAGGTAGGGGGGCCACGCCCGAAGAAGGTCGGGGAAGCGGCGGGCCCAAAGAAGGGCATGGCCCCCGAGGCGGCGGGGGATCAAGCGGCGAGGCCGTGATATTCCTTGTACCAGTTCACGAAGCGGGGGATGCCCAACTCGATGGGGGTGCTGGGAGCAAACCCCAACTTGCTCTGGGCTTGGGAGATGTCGGCAAAGGTGGCGGGAACATCCCCCGGCTGCAGGGGCAGGAGCTCCTGCCGGGCCGTGATTCCCAGCGCCTCCTCCAGCAGACGGATGACCTTGGGTAAGGGCTCGGCCCGGTGGTTTCCCACGTTGATCACTTCAAAAGGCTTGAGACCCGGGGCCACCAGGGCCGCCACGATGCCCTGGACGGCGTCGTCAATGTAGGTGAAGTCCCGGGCCATGTTGCCGTAGTTGAAGACCTTGATGGGCCGGCCTTGCAGCATGGCCTCGGTAAAGAGCCACAGAGCCATGTCCGGCCGGCCCCAGGGCCCGTACACGGTGAACAGGCGCAGCCCCACGGTGGCCAGGCCGAACAGATGGGTATAGGCGTGGGCCATGAGCTCGTTGGCCCGCTTGGTGGCGGCATACAGGCTGATGGGGGTGTCCACCCGCTGCGCTTCGGAGAACGGCAACTCGGTGAGACCGCCATAGACGCTGGAGCTGGAGGCATAGACCAGGCGCGCCACTTGGCGGCGCCGGGCCAGTTCCAACAGATTGAGGAAACCCTCCAGGTTGGCCCTCTGATAGGCAAAGGGATTGACCAGGGAGTAGCGCACCCCGGCCTGGGCCGCCAGATGGCAGATCTTCTCGGGCCGGTGCTCGGCGAACAGCGCCTCCAGGCCCGCCAGGTCCACCAGGTCCAGTTCGTGGGAAACGAAGGCGGGGTGCTTGCGGAGTTCCCGGTCCCGGTCACGCTTCAGGGCGGGCGAGTAATAGTCGTTGTAATTGTCCAGACCCACCACCCGGGCCCCCCGGGTTAGCAGGGCCAGGCAGACGTGGTAGCCGATGAAACCGGCGCTGCCGGTAACCAGGAAAGTGGCCCCGGAAAGCTCAGATTGCATATTCCCCACCTTTTCCCCCGCCGGATGATAGCAGGCAGCGGGAAAAAGAAATTTTAAGGGAGGGCTGAGGGATCCTGGCTCCCCCACCCTCCCTTCAAACTGCCCTCCCGATAAGGGGCCGGGGAAGGGAGGTTGCAGGAGGGGGCCAAGGGTCTTGAACCCCAGGCTTCCTCCCCCGGTTCTCACCAGCTCAGGGCCGGGTAGCCGAAAAGGCGGTTGACCTCCGTGGCCAGGGCCTCGGAAGGGGTGAGGGTCAGGTTCGGTGGCAAGACCAGCTCCCCCTCCTCCTGCGGATGGAGAAAATGGAGCCTGGCCGGCACCGGCCCCGGGTGACGCAGCAAAATCTCTTTCAAGGCCCTGAGGTGCTCCACCGTCAGGGTGGCCACCTGCAACCGGAAATCCAGGCGCTCGGGCCAGCGCGGCAGGGCGGTCCCCAAAGGCGCGATTTCCGCGGCCCGGATCTTGGGGCCCTGCTCCTCCTGAAGGACCGTGCCCTTGAGCCACAGGGGCAACCCGGGTTTGGCCAGCCAGGCGCCGGCTTTTTCCAGGACGTCCCGGAAGACCAGGACCTCCACGGAGCCGGTGAGGTCCTCCACCGTCAGGATGGCCAGGCGCCCCCCTTTCTTGCTCGTTTTCTCCTTCAGGCTGGATACCACGACGCCCAGCGCCACTTCCCCCCCCTCGGGTAGGTCCGCCAGGTCTGCGGCGTCCACCTTGACCCAGGCCTTCAGGAGGTGACGATAGGAGTCCAGGGGGTGGCCCGAGAGGTAAACCCCCAGGGCCTCCTTCTCCCGGGTCAGTTTTTCCGGGTCCTCCCACTCCGATACCTCGGGGAGCCAGTCGTCTTCGGCCGCCTCCCCCGGATTGCCGAACATGGCCATCTGACGGGTGGCGGCTTGGCGCTTGAGGTTCTGGGCCTTTTCCAGGGCGGCATCCAGGGCGTGCATCAGCCGGGCTCGGTTGGGCACCAGGCTGTCCAGGGCGCCGGCCTGAATGAGGGCTTCCAGCACCTTGCGGTTCACCTTGGTGAGGTTCAGTCGGGTGAGGAGGTCCATGAAGCCGCGGAAGGGCTGTTTGCCCCGCTCCTCCATGATTTCCTGGATGGCCCCCAGACCCACGTTTTTGACGCCGTTCAGCCCGTAGCGCACCTTGTCCCCTTCCACGGTAAAATCCCGCTGACTCAGGTTAAGGTCCGGAGGCAACAGTTGGATGCCCTGGTCCCGGGCTTCCAGGATATGCCGGGCCAGGGCGGCGGTATTGTGGATTTCGCTGTTGAGCAGCGCGGCCAGGAACTCCAGAGGATAATGGGCTTTCAGATAGGCGGTCTGGTAAGCGATGAGGGCATAAGCCGCGGAATGGGATTTGTTGAAGCCGTAGCCGGCGAACTTCTCAATCAGGCTGAACAGGGTGTCCGCCTTGTCCCGCTCCACCCCCCGGGTCTGAGCGCCCTCCAGGAAGCGCTGCCGCTGGGCGGCCATGACCTCGGGAATCTTCTTTCCCATGGCCCGGCGCAGGATGTCCGCTTCGGCCAGGGAATAGCCGGAAACCGCCGCGGCGATGTGCATCACCTGTTCCTGGTAGAGAATGACCCCGTAGGTTTCCCGGAGGATGGGCTCCAGCTCCGGCAGCAGATAGGTCACCGGCTCCTCGCCGTGTTTGCGGGCCACGTAGTCCAGGTGCATGCCGCTTTCCATGGGGCCGGGCCGGTAAAGGGCCACCAGGGCCACAATGTCCTCGAAGGAGGAGGGCTTGAGGCGCATCATCAGACTGCGCATCCCCGAGGACTCCAGTTGGAAGACCCCGGCGGTATTGCCGGCCTGGAGCAGGGCATAGGTTTGCGGATCATCGAAGGGGATGGCGGCGATGTCGAAGTCGGCGCGATGGTGCCGGCGCACCAGGCGCACGGCATTGTCGATGACCGTCAGGGTCCTGAGCCCCAGGAAGTCGAATTTTACCAGCCCCACCTTTTCCACGCCCTTCATGTCGAACTGGGTCACCAGTTCGCCCTTGGCGCCTTTATACAGGGGCAGGTATTCCCACAGGGGGCGGTCGCCGATGACCACGCCGGCGGCGTGGGTGGAGGCATGCCGGGGGAGCCCCTCCAGGGTCTGGGCGATGTCCAGGATATCCCGCACGGTGGGGTCGGTGTCCCGAAGCTCTTTGAGGCGCGGTTCCCGTTCCAGAGCCTGGGCCAGGGTGATGCCCAACTGCTCCGGCACCAGCTTGGCGATCCTGTCCACCTCGGCGTAGGGCACCTCCAGGGCCCGGCCCACGTCCCGGATGACCTGGCGGGTCTTCATGCTGCCGAAGGTAGTGATCTGGGCCACGTTTTCCCAACCGTAGGTCCTGGCCACGTACGAAATGATCTCGCCCCGGCGCTCGAAGCAGAAGTCCATGTCAATGTCCGGTGGACTGAGTCGCTCCGGGTTGAGGAAGCGCTCAAAAAACAGACCATGGGCCAAAGGGTCCAGGTCGGTGATGTTTAAGGCGTAGGCCACCAGGCTCCCCGCGGCCGAGCCCCGGCCGGGACCCACCGGGATGTGCTTCTTCCGGGCGAAGGCAACGATGTCGGCCACCACCAGGAAGTAGGGGGCAAAGCCCATGCGCTCCAGCAGGTCCAATTCATACGCCAAACGCTGCCAGTAATCCTCCTCGGGCCGGGACAGAGGGGCGGCGGCCAGGCGGGCCTTGAGCCCTTCGGTGGCCTGCCGCCGCAGCAGCTCCGGGGCGCTCTGCCCCCGGGATGCCGGAAAGGTGGGAAAATGCAAGTGGCCTAATTCTAAAGTGACCTGGCAACGTTCGGCGATCTCCGCGCTCCGGGCCAGGACGGCGGGGTCCGGAAATTCCCGGGCCATCTCCTCCGGGCTTTTAAAATAGAGCTGGTCGGTGGCAAAGGCCATGCGGCCGGCGGTGTTGATGGTCTTTCCCGTCTGGATGCACAACAGCACGTCGTGAGCCCGGGCGTCCTCCGGCTTCAGATAGTGGCAGTCGTTGGTGGCCACCACCGGCAGCCCCCAGCGGGGCCCCAGTTCCAGAAGTTGGGCGTTCACTTGACGCTGCTCGGGGATATTGTTGGCCTGGACCTCCAGGTAAAATCGCCCCCCGGAGAAAATCCCGGCGTACTCCCGGGCGGCGGCCTCCGCCCCGGCCGTATCGCCGGCCAGCAGCAGCCGGGGCACCTCGCCGTGCAGGCAGGAGGAGAGGGCGATGAGCCCCGGGTTCAGCTCGGTAAGAAGGTCCTTATCCACCCGGGGTTTGTAATAAAACCCCTCCAGGTGCGCCTTGGTGACCAGCTGCACCAGGTTGCGGTAGCCCTGGTTGTCCATGGCCAACAGGACCAAATGGTGATAGTCGCCCTTGCCGGCGCCTTTCTTGTCGTGGCGGCTTCCGGGCGTGACATACACCTCGCAGCCCAAAATGGGTTTGACGCCTGCCTTGCTGGCCTGCTGATAGAAATCCAGCACCCCGAACAGCGTGCCGTGGTCGGTAATGGCCACCGCCGGCATTTCCAAGGCCTGAGCCCGGGCCAGGAGGTCCGGGAGACGGATGGCGCCGTCCAACAGGCTGTAGGCGGTGTGCACGTGCAGGTGAACAAACGGGGTGGCGGGCATGGGCTCCTCTTGGCACCAGGGTTGAAGGGGGGGACCAGGGATCGAAGACCCTTGCCCCTTCCCTCAAGTTCCCCGCCCCAACCCCATATCGAGTGAAGGGCAGGGGAGTTTGCGGGGCAGGCAGGAGAGCCAGGCTCCCCGCCTGTCCCTCAACAGACTTTCGCCGCAGTTTCATCTTACTCCAAAGAGGCGGCCCAGGGCAAGGCGGCCCAAGGGCGGCTTCCCCTCCGGGCAGGGGGTCTTGACAAAACCGGCCGGCTCACCATAAGATGAACCATTTTCGGGGAGCGCAATGCCCGAGTGAGCCGGGTAATTCGGGTGAAGGAGGATGGACATGCCGCAACGTTCCTGGAAGTGGTGCATGTTCCTGGGGCTGACCCTTTCCGGGGTGCTGGCTTGTGACCCCTATACCCTGATGGGCCGCCCCCGGACAACCTCAGCAGCCCCCGCTGACCTCCAGTCTGCCACCCCGCCGCCGGCGGCAACCGCGCCGGAGGAGCGGCCGCTGGACGTGGCCAGCCAGCTTAAGGCCCTGGAGGCACGGGTCAGCAACCTGGAGAGCCAGGTGCGGGCCCTGGAGCAGGCCGGCCCCCTCCCCGCCTCGGTCCCGGAGGCCGCCCCTGGGGCGAAAGGCAAGGTCCCGGCGGCCAAAGCCCCGGCGCCCCCGGTCCCGGCGCCAGCCAAGGCTGGAGCCGAGGACAAGACCTTCACTGAGGGCATGCGTCTCTACCAGGCCAAGAAATACTCCGCCGCCCGGGAGAAGTTCCACGCCTCTCTCAAGAGTCTACCCCAGGGCCCCAAGGCGGCGGAAGCCCGTTTTTACCTGGCCGAAAGCTTCTATCACGAGAAAAAGTACCGGGAGGCCGGGGTGGAATTCAACAAGCTGGTGACCCAGCATCCCAAGAGCATGCTGGCGCCGGCGGCCATGTTGCGCCAAGCCCTGTGCTATAACCAGATGAAGCAGCGGGCCAACTATCAGACCACCCTGAAAAAACTGGTGCAGAAGTACCCCCAGAGCCCGGAAGCCAAGGAAGCGCAGAAATGGCTGAAGGAGGGTCATTGAGGTGAGGCGGGGGAAACGGGGGACTTCGGCTTTCCCGCCTCCTTTGCCCTCCCCCCTTTTCTCTTGCTGGAGAAAAGAGGGAATGGGGAGCCGGCGGCGGCCTTTGCCCCCCGGACTCCTCCCCCACCCATGCTTGGCTCGCGGACCACTTTCCGGCATAATCCCCCAAGGTTGCCATAGATGCTGAAGATTCTCCGCAAACACTCCCGCTCCTGGTTCATTGCCCTGGCCATCGGGGCCATCGTCGTGGTGTTTATTTTCTGGGGTATCGGCGGCTTCAGGTCCCAGCGCTTTGAGGAAGCGGCCACGGTCAACGGGGTCCCCATCCTCACCACCACCTATTACCGTCAGTATAACCAGATGCTTCGGGAGTATCAGGAGCGCAGCAAAGGCGAACTGAGCGAGGAGGACCTGAAGGCCCTGCGCCTGAAGGAGCGGGCCCTGGAACTGCTCATCGAAGAAGAGCTCCTGCAGCAGGGAGCCAGGCGCCTGGGGCTTGCGGTTTCCGACGCCGAACTCCGGGAATATGTGCAGTCCATGCCCGTGTTCCAGGAAAACGGCCAGTTCAGCCAGCGCCGCTACTTGGGGGCGCTGTCCCGGGCCCGCGTGGCCCCCGCGGACTTCGAGGCCCAACAGCGGCGCCATCTGCTCAGCCAGCGGCTCATTCAGTGCATCACCGGTTTCGCCAAGATGTCGCCGGGGGAACTCCAGGAAATCCTGCGGCTGGCCAAGGAGGAGGCGGAGGTCTCCTATCTGGCTCTCCCCGTGGAACGCTTCGTGGCCCAGCAAAAGCCCACGGAGGAGGAGCTCTCCGCCTATTATCGGGATCATCCCCAGGAATTCCGCAGTCCCGACCGGGTTAAGGTGCGCTACGTCGTGTTTGAGCCCCAATCCTACCTGCCGCAGGCCACGGTCTCCCCCAAGGAACTGAGGGATTATCTGGAGGAGCATGCTGTCGAATTCAGTCGTCCCAAGCTGATACGGGTGCGGGAAATCTTCCTGCCCGCTCCCCCTACCCTCAAGCCGCCCCAGCGCCAGGAGGTCCAGAAAAAAGCCCAGGGTCTTCTCAGACAGGCCAAGGCTGGGGCTGATTTTGCCAAGCTAGCCCAGACCCATGCCGCCGACCCTGCTGTCAAGGCCAAGGGCGGAGAGCTGCCGCCGGTAAAGCGGGGAGACAAACCGGCGGCTTGGGAACAGGTGGCCTTCTCCTTGAAGCCGGGGGAGGCGGGTTTGGCCCAAACCCCCCAGGGCTGGCACCTGATCAGGTTGGAAGAGGTCAAGGAAACCGAGAAGCTTCCCGAGGCCCAGGCCCAGGAGCAGGCCACCGCCCGCCTCAAGCAGGAAAAGAGCCGCACCCTGGCCCAGGAGGCGGCCCAGCAGGCCAGGATCGACCTGAGCGCCGGCAGCTTCACGGAAGCGGCCGGCCGGCTTGCGTTGGCCGTCAAGGAAACCCCCCTCTTTTCCCTGGGCGATGCCTTTCCTGGGCTGGAGTTGAGCCGGGACTTCAAGGAGACCGCCCTGGCCCTCAAACCCCAGGAGGTCAGCCGGGTGCTGGAGACTCCCCAGGGATTTGTGGTCATGCAGGCCATGGAACGCCGGGCGGCGGCCACCCCACCCCTGGCGGAAATCAAGGAGCCGGTGCGTCTGGCCGTGGCCCGTCAGCTGGCGAAGAAGCAGGCGGAAAAAGAGGCGGAGCTCCTGCTGGCCCGCCTGCGCCAGGGGGAGCCCTTGGCCAAAGTCGCGGCCCAAGCCGGTCTGCCGGTCAACGACAGCGGCCCCTTCACCCGCTCCCAGGGCTTTCTAAAGCAACCCTTGGCCGAAGGCCTCACCAGCGCCGCCTTCCAGTTGTCCGCCCAAAGCCCCTATGCCCCCAAGCCCCTGTTTTTTAAAGACGCTTATTACCTCCTGGCCTTCAAGGCCCGGCGCCTGCCTCCGGCGGAGGAGCTGAAACAAGACGAGGGCAAACTCAAGGAGCAGCTCCTGGAAAACAAGCGGCAGATCCTGTTCGAGGCCTGGCTCACCCGAGAACGGCAGCAGGCAAACATCAAAATGTTCGAACTGCCATCCTGAGCTCTGGCCGGACGGGCCTCCCACCGGTTGGCCCCGCCTTCGTTCCTCGCCGTCAACGGTGGTCCGGGTCCCGCGCTTCTGGCCGCCCGGCGCCACAATCCTTTTTCTTTTCCCGCCATTTCCGGTATAACTAGGGCAAGGTCACCTTTCCCCAGGAGGAGTCCGCTATGTGGGGTTTTTTAAGCGAGGTGAAATTCTCAGCCCTCCCCCAGATAATCATCTTCTTCGGGTTGTTCCTCTTTCTGATTTCCCGGCGCCGCGATCCGGAAGTCGTGGCCTCCCGGCCCCGGGTGGTACGGCTGGCGATCCTTGCCCTCCTCTTTTTATATTTCCTGTGGAGTCAATCCAGCCTCCTCCTGCCGTCCTTGAGAAATGTCAACCTCATGGGCATGGTGCTCATCAATCTGATCATGGTCTGGAACATCATCAACATGGTCCTCGAGCGGCCCTACCGCCGGGCCCTGAAGGACTTTGCGGCAAAACCCCATGACCAGGAAGCCGGCGACCTGGCCTGGCAGGCCGGTCAGCGCTTCTATTATTCGTTTTTCCTGGCGGCTGCCCTGTTGAGCGGCACCCTCCCCTGGCGCTTTCTGGCGGAGAACGCCAGGGACAGCATTCGCACCGACTTGGTGGCCATCCTCGCCGAACATGGCAAACAGGAGAGCTTCGCCTCCTTTCGGGCCTTGTTGATCTTTCTCCGGAACCGGTTGCAGTCAAATCTCCTGCCGGAGGAATTCCGGGAGGCCATGACCAGGCTGCTGGCGCAACTGGGTCAGCACCCCTGGCTGGAAGAGCAAGTCAACGACTACCTGCGCCTGATCCTGGAGAGCCCGGAACACCTGCCCCACGTTTGAGAGGGAACCCCTGCCTTGAACCTGCCCCCGCCTGCCGCTGACCCAGGCGACACCGTCCGCCTCGCCACCCATCGGGCTTTGACCGCCCGGGAGTCTTTGCTTCGGGATTATCCGGACTGGGAGGCCTGGCGCCACCGGGCCCGGAGTCTGAAGGAGGAGGCCCTGGACGCCTGGGAGGGCAACCTGACGCGTCTCGAGAGGGCGGTGACCGCCTGGGGCGGCCACGTGCTTCATGCCCGGGATGCTTCCCAGGCCCGGGCGCTCATCCTGGAAGTGGCCCGGCGCCATCGGGTGAGTGCGGTGGTCAAATCAAAGTCCATGACCACCGAGGAGATCGGCCTGAACCCGGCCTTGGCCAGCGCCGGCCTGACGGTCACCGAGACCGACCTGGGTGAATTCATCGTCCAGTTGGCCGGCCACCCCCCGGCCCATATCACCGCTCCGGCCATGCACCTCAACCGCCGGGATGTGGCCCAGTTGTTCAGCCAACACCTGGGTATCTCCCCACCGGCGGAGCCCGCCGCTCTGAGCGCCGCGGCCGGCCGCTATCTGGCTCCCCGGTTCGAGGCGGCCCAAATGGGGATCACCGGGGTTAACTTTGCGGCTTTGGACGGCACGCTGGTGTTTGTGGAAAATGAGGGCAACCTTAGGCGCACCGCCTGCACCCCACCGGTGCAGGTGGCGGTCATGGGCCTGGAAAAGCTCATCCCCCGGGTGGCTGACCTGGAACTCTTTCTCCGCCTCCTGCCGGCCAGCGCCACCGGCCAGCGCCTAACGGCCCTGGTGCACCTGCTCAAGGGCCTTAAATCCGGCCCGTGGGGGCGGCAGGCTTTCTATCTCCTCCTGTTGGACAACGGCCGCCGGCAACTGGGCCGGGAGCCGGAACTCCGGGAGGCCTTGTTCTGCTTGCGCTGCGGGGCCTGTCTGAACATCTGCCCGGTTTTTCAGGCGGGGGGCGCTCACCTCTATGGCCGGGTCTATCCCGGGGCTGTGGGCCTGGTGTTGGCGCCGTTTCTGCCGCCCCCGGGGGATTTGGCCGATTTGTGCACCCAATGCGGGGCCTGCGGCGAGATCTGCCCGGCCGCCATCCCGCTGCCCCGCCTGATTCTGCGGCTGCGCGCCGCCAGCCGTCGGTTCCGCCTCCTTAGGGGTCTGGCCGGGGCCGCCGGCCACCTTCTGTGCCAGCCGCACCGCTATCGCTGGGGGGAGCGGCTCTGGCGGCAGACCGCCGGTCGGCTCTGGGGCATGAGGGCGAGGGGCGTCCTGGGAAGCCCGCTAGCCCCCGCCAGCTACCATTCCTTGGCCGCCACCCAGGACGCCTCCACCCGGGAGAGGTCGGCGAGGACGCCACGGCTGCTCCCCCGGGCGATGGCCACCGGGCCGGGGCCGACGGAGCCGCCGCCAAAGGCCGACGGGTTGGCCCCGAACCGCTTCGCCGAGGCCCAGAGCTCTTGCCATCACCTGGCCGACGCCCCGGCGCTGGCCGCCTTCATCGCGGCCGGGGCTCAGGGGCCGGTGTGGCTGGAGGCCCATCCGTGGCTGACTGCGCTGGCTCCTGCACTGGAAGGCCTGGGTCTGGAGGTTAAGGTGGCGGACCACCACTGGGCCCCCGAAGCCCATACGGTGGTGAGCCTGGGCGTGGCGGCGGTGCCTGAAACCGGCAGCGTGGTGCTGGCCCCGCCCGCCGGCCCGGCTGGGTGGCTGCCTTTTCGCGCCTGCCGCCAGGTGGTGGTGGTCCCCGCCGGCCGCGCCGCCTTAACCCTGGGGCAGGCCCTGAGCCTGACCGGCCCCCCGGAGGCGCCGCTTATTACCTGGCTTACCGGGCCCACCCGCACTGCCGATATTGAAAAGGTCCTGGTATTGGGGGCCCAGGGACCGGCAGCCCTGGAGGTGGTATGCTACGAAGCGGACCCGCCTGCCTGAGTGAAGTGGGTGAGTCAGGGAACGAGGTTCACGCCCGGGACCAGAGACGCGATGGTTGGAGACCCTGAAGGCGCTATGGAAACCGTGCCGCAAACGGAGCTCATCTCCCGGGTGGCCACCTTTCAGGCCATGCTGGGAGAATCCGGGGTGGCCCTGGCGCTCCTGCGTCAGCCGGCGGACTTGTTTTATTACACCGGCACCATTGTGGAGGGCTTTCTGGCGGTGTCCGCCGCCGGTCCGGTCCGGCTCCTGGTGCGCCGCCCCAAGGACCGCCTGGCGGTGGGCCAGACTCCCTGGCCTGTGCTGTTTTACCGGAGTCTGCCTGAACTCCCTGGCCTGCTGGCGGACCTGGACCGGCAGGGGGCTGCCCTCGGCCTGGAATTGGACGTCATGCCGGCTGCGCTTTACCTCCACCTGCAAGCCAAGCTCTTTCCCCGGGCCCGCATCACCGACGTCGCCCCCCTGATCCGCCGTCAGCGCATGCGAAAATCTCCCTTTGAGCTAACGCAGATCCGGGCAGCCGCGGCCATGCTGGATCAAGTGCACGCCGAGGTGCCGGAGCTGCTGGTGCCGGGGCGCTCGGAGCTGGAGCTATCGGCCCTCCTGGAGTACCGCCTGCGCTCCCTGGGCCACCAGGGCCTGGTGCGCTTCCGCCGCTGGGACCTGGAGGTCTTTTACGGCCATGTGCTCTCCGGGACCTCCAGTTTGGCTGCGGCCTATACCGACACCCCCTCAGGGGGGCTGGGGTTCAGCCCGGCCTTTCCCCAGGGACCCTCCCACAAGGCCCTGGCGGCCAACGAGCCCATCAGCGTGGACCTGGCCGCCTGCGTGGGGGGCTACATCGCCGATATGACCCGCCTCTATGCCATCGGCGGCCTTCCGATGGAGGCCTGGCGGGTCTTCGCAGTGGTGGAGGAGCTCTACCACCTCTTTGCCACCGAGACCAGGGCCGGGGTGCTGCCCGGGGACCTGTATCAGAAGCTGTGGGACGTGGTGCAGAAGCGAGGTCTGGCTGACTGTTTCATGGGCGCCGGCAACGACCGGGTGACCTTTCTGGCGCACGGGGTGGGGCTCGAGCTGGATGAGCTTCCCTTGCTCACGGCCCGTTCGCCTTATGCCTTGGAGGCCGACATGGTGTTGGCCTTTGAGCCCAAGTTTTTCCTCCCCGGCATCGGCATGGTGGGTCAGGAGGACACCTGCCGGATCACCGCTGCGGGGGTGGAATGGTTGACCTTAAGCCCCCGGCAGGTGACGGTGGTTTCCTGAAGCCCTCTGGGGCCCGACGTTGCTCCCGGGCAGGCGATAGATTACAATGAGACGGGTGTTGGAATCTCCGGTCGGCCGGGAGAGGCCCCAGGGGTTTCCGCCTGGCTCCGCCCCCATTCTGGCTGGAGGGCGGGGAGAGGCGGCGGGGGAGAGGGCGGGGACGCCGGGTTCCCGGTCCTTGCCCCCGGGAAAGCACAGGGCAGGGTGAGGGCCCCCATGACGGAAATGTCTTTTTTGGAACACTTAAACGATCTGCGCCAGCGCCTCATTGTCTCGTTTGTGGCCCTGTTCATCGCCATGACCATCTCCTGGCCTTTGGCGCCCACTGTGCAACGGTTCATCCAGCGGCCCTTGAACGAACCCTCCCTCACCCAGCATCTGCAATACTCCTTGTCCTCGTGGATGACGAGCTCCTATCCCCGACTGGCAGCCAAACTGGGACTCAAGCCGGAGCCTCCCCAGGTGGTGCCTCACAAGCTCAACTACATGGCCCCCCTGGAACCCTTCTTCGTGCAGATGAAAATCTCCCTCCTCACCGGACTGGCCCTGGCTTTCCCGGTGATCCTCTACCAGTTGTGGCTGTTTCTGGCTCCGGCCCTCCACCCGTGGGAAAAGCGCTATGTCTATTTTTTCGTGCCTTTCGGCACAGTGGCCTTCGTCGTGGGCGATCTCTTCTTCCTCTACCTGGTGTGGCCTCTGATCATCTCGTTCTCCCTGGCGTATGAGAGCGACATCTTATACTCCATGTTGAACCTGACCCAGTATATCAGCTTCTGCCTGCGTCTCTTGTTGCTGTTCGGGGTGATTTTCGAATTGCCCCTCATCTTTCTCATCCTGGCCCGGGTGGGGGTGGTCACCCGGGAGATGCTGGCCGGGCAGCGGCGTCTGGCGGTTCTTCTCAGTGCGGTTATCGCCGCTTTTCACGCCGATGTGGTCACCATGACGGTGGTGGCCATTCCCATCTACGTGATGTACGAATTTTCCATCCTCCTCATCCGCCTGGTGGGTGAGGGCAGCCGGCCGGTGCCGGCGGAGCCCCCGGGCCCCGTCGATCCGGCAGGATGAGGGAAGTCCCTCCCGGCAGGAGACAGGTTTCGGCCAAATCCCGGCCAGGGCGGTTGACAGGCCGGGGGATTGATTTATAGTTATCTCGGTCAAGCCACGCACCTCAGCCCAGGAACTCCAATAACCATGTTGTTATCGGCACCGGAACCTCCCCAGGCCCCCCAGGCGGCACCGGAAGACAAACCCCGCACCTGGTTCGGGCGGCTGCTCCAGCGGCTCACCGCCTGGTTGGCAGGCCAGGAATACCACTACCCCGGCTATCTCCCCAGCCGTCCGGGATGGCTCCTGCGCTTCACCCTTGACCCCTTTTTCTCCCGGGTGACCATTAACCCCCGCTATCAGGACGGCCTGAAGGAACTGGCCCGGCAGGGAGCGGTGGTCTATGCCCTCAAGTATCGCAGCCACTTGGACTTTCTTTTCTTCAACCGGCGCTACCAGCAACTGGGCATGCCCGCTCCGGAAGTGGCCTTCGACCTCAACCTCTGGATGTGGCAGCCGCTTTCCCACCTGGTCCAGATCATCTCGGCCGCCCTGAACTACTTCACCCGCAAGCGGGCGTGGCCCCAGCCCTTCCGGGACGGCTATTTCCAGCGGATTTTGCAAGACCGGCGGGCCTCCCTGCTCTTTCTGGTGGACTCAGTGGGATTCCGCCAGCGCTTTCTCAGACCCCGGGAAGACCCCATCCGGCACCTCCTGGAGCTTCAGGGCAACCTGGACGTTCCGATCTTCCTGGTACCCCAATTGATCATGTTGAGCCGGGAGCCCGCCCGAAAGGAAAAGGGGCTGGTGGATCTCTTTTTCGGCGACCGGGAGAATCCCGGCCGACTGCGCAAGTTTATCCTGTGTTTCTTTAAGGCCAAAAAGGCTGTGGTGGAAGTGGGCGACCCCATCAACCTGAAGGAGGTCCTGGCCACCACCCCAGATCAGGCCCGCCTCAATGAAGTGGCCCAACAGGTGCGGCAGGAACTCATCTCCCGGATCGACCTCAAACAACGGGTGGTGATGGGCCCGGTGATCAAGTCCCGGGAGGAGTTCCTGGAACTCACCCTCACCGACCCCGGCCTCACCCACTTCATGGAGCACCTGGCGGAGGCGGAAAAGAAAAAACTCTCCAAGGTGAAAAAGTCGGCCCAGGACTATTTCTGGGAAATCTCCTCGGATTCCAACGTCATCCTGATGGGGCTCATGGACCGGACGGTCTCCTGGCTCTCCCAGAACCTCTTCACCGGCGTGGTGTTCGATGAAGAGGGCTTCGAAATGGCGCGCCGGGCCCGGGAGCTGGGGAACCTCGTTTTCGTCCCCTGCCACAAGAGCCATCTGGACTACCTCATCTTAAACCACCAGATCTACCACCACCATGTGGCGCCGCCCCGCATCGCCGCCGGCAAAAACCTGGCCTTCTGGCCCCTTTCCTGGATCTTCCGAAACACCGGGGCCTTTTTCATCCGGCGGCGGTTTCACGGCGCCAAACTCTATGCCGAGGTGCTCTATACCTACCTCAAGACCCTGGTCAGGACCGGCCACAACCTGGAGTTCTTTATTGAGGGCGGACGATCCCGCACCGGCAAACTGGTCCTGCCCAAGATGGGCCTCATGAACATGGTCTTGAGAACCTTTAAGGAAGGCGCCGCCCCCGACCTGGTCCTGGTGCCCACCTTCATCGGCTACGACCAGGTCCTGGAGGAAAAGGCCTACCTGCAGGAATTGGGAGGCAAGAAAAAAGAAGCGGAATCGGTGGGACAACTGGTCAAGGCCCGCAAGTTCCTGAAACGCCGCTATGGTCAGGTTTATCTCCAGTTCAGCGCCCCCATCTCCCTGAACGCCTACCTGGCTCAACACCCTGGCTTTGATCTTTCCCAAGCCGATGATCTGCGGAGTCTGAGCTTGGAACTTTCCTTCAAGGTCATCCAGGCCATTAACCAGGTATCGGTGGTGACGCCCTTCGCCTTGGTCTGCGCCGCCCTCCTCACCTATCCCCGCAAAGGGGTTTACCGCCGGGAACTCGTTAAAATCATCCAGGTCCTGCACAGCTACCTCAGTTACCAAAACGTGCGCCAGGCCGACTCCCTGGAGAACCAATCCCAGGCCGTGGAGGAAACCCTCACCCTGTGCGAAAACCGCAAACTCATCACCCGCATCGAACAGGAAGAAGGACTGGCCGATGAGCTGGGGCTGGGCGGCTACAGCATCGACGAAACCAAGCGGCCCCTCCTGGAATATTACAAAAACAACATCATCCACTTCTTTCTGCCGGTCTCCATGGCCTCCCTGTCCATTCTGTCGGGCCAGGGGGTGGACTTCGAACGCCGCCAGGTGGTGGAGGACCTGCACTTCCTCCAGGACCTTTTCAAATATGAGTTCATCTATGAGGAGCTCGACCCCGAGGTCCAAGTGAACCACATCTTGGATTATTTCTCCTCCCGGGAGGTGGTGGTGCCTTTGGACTCCGAGGGGAACCGCTACGCCCTCTCCGCCGCCGGCCTCAAGGAACTGGCTTACTTCGCCAACCTGCTTTACAATTACCTGGAGTCCTACTGGATCGTCTTCCGCTCCATCAAATACCTCCAGAAAAAACCCCGGAGCGAGAAGGAATTCCTCAAACGCATCTTCACCATCGGCCAGAAACTCCACAAGCTGGGTGAGGTGGAGCGCTCCGAGGCCCTGTCCGAAGCCAATTTCCAAAACGCCTTGAAACTCTTCGGTGAAAAGGGCATCGTCACCAAGCGGCGCCCCGAGGGCAAAGGCGCCGCCACCTTCAGCCCCCCCTCCGACGAAGACGCCAAAGACTTCTACGGCCGCCAACTGGCACGGTTCTTCCGGCGGTGAGAGAAGACGAGGGGAATGGCCGGGGGACCTGAGATTTTTCGCCCTCCCCCTCACCCCTTTCCAACCCCCGCACCTTTTATGGGGTTGAGCCGCCGGCTCAACCCCACAATTTCTTTGGCGTAAGGGATGGGGGGAGGGGTAAGGGTCTGTGACCCTTAGCCCCCTCCCCCCCGAACACTCCCTCCATGACTTCGGCCACGGCGCGCCGGAGGAGGTCCAGATAGTGGCGGGTGTCGTAGGATTCCAGGTTGTCCAGGAAGGGGGCGGCCTGGACCCTCAGTTCCGGAGGGCCGCCCTTTTGTTCCCGGTGGACGTAGCGCACCTTTTCGCCGGGGACCAGGCGGACGCCGGCCCGCTCCAGCTGCCGGGCCGCCAGGGCCACGGCGGTGTCCACCTTGAAGTCCGCCGGCGCCTGGGAGAGCACCCGGGTGATGACCAGCTCTCGAGGAGCCAGGCCGCCCTCCAGGAGGCGCTGGTAGAAACCCTCGGCCAGCTCCGCGAGCTTTGGCTGCAGCGTCGCCAGCTCCGCCGGGGTGGCGGCCTGGGCGAGTTCCGCCAGCAACGCCTCCTGGGCCCGGCGCACGAAAGGGGGCGTGTCTCGGCGCCGGCAGAACAGGCCCCGGGCTTTCAGGCTGCCGTCCTCGAACACCCCGAAGTAGCGGGTGGCCACCGGCCGCCGGGGGTCCTGGCGAGAGGGGAGAAAGGCCAGCCAGCGGTACACCCCCTCCAAGGCCAAAGTCACGCCGGTGGCCGCGCTGACCTCCCGACACAGGGCCTCCAGTTCGTCCACGGTCATGCCCTCTCTCTTAATCCAGAGGCAGTCGGTGAGGCCGTGCAGCACCGTGAAGCCTGCGGCTTCACAGATCTCCTTGGCGGTGAGGAGCTTGTCCCGGCCGTAGGCGGTCACGGCCTCGTGGGCCTCAATGCGGCCGAAGCGGGCGTTCTTGTAGCCCAGATAGCCGAAACAGGTGACCAGCATCCACTTGATGGCATTCTGCCGTTCCCGGTACGAGCCCGCCAACTCCGGCACCACCTCCCGGGCCCGGACCTTGAGCGCCGCCCGGAGCGCCAGCAGCGGCCGGAGCGTCCGGGGCACCAACCCCTCCCGCCGCTGACAGAGGCGATAGTTGGCTTCGGGGACAAGGTGGCGGCGGGGGGAGGGGCCAGGGACCTGAGGTCCCTGCCCTTCCCCCCGCACCCCCTTCCCCAACCCGCCTCTAGGGTTGTCGGGAGCCGGGGCCGGTGGCACCGGCTCCCGACAAATTTCCGCCCTCTTCAGGGATTGGGGGAGGGGGTACGGGGGAGGGGGTACGGGGCTGCGCCCCTTAGCCCCCTTCCCCGCATCATTCCTGCAACACCCACAATTCACCGTTTCCGGGGAGATGTTGTGGTGGGTCATGATGGTGGGGTACATGGAGGCGAAGTCCAGTTCGGCCACCTCAAAGTGCAGGCCGATGGGGGGCATGAAGACCAAGCCGCCCTTGTCCACGGTGAGGAGGTCGCCGGCAGTCTTGAAGCGTTCGGGTTCGCCTTTGCGCCAGGGGATGAGGATGCCGTCGGCCACGGCCCGGGCCAGCTGCATGGAGGTAATGAGGGTCCCGGGACTGGTGCGGGCCGCTGTCTGCAGGGGAATCTGTCCCAGGCGGGCGATCTGCACCAGGCCAGCCAAGCCGGCCTCCCGCCAGAAGAAGGAGTTCCTGCGGTCCACGTGCCAGCGCCCGAAAAACGGGGTGGACGCTCCCTGATAGACGATGCGGCCGTAGGAGAAATAAGAGCGGCCGGGGGTGCCCCGGCGGGCTGGCGAACCCGGTTCCCGGTCCAGGGGCAGCGGCACGCGGTGCCGGCAACTGAAGCGCAGCAGGGGCGGGATGATCTCCTCGTCGCCCCAGTCGCTCACCACCAGGTCCGGGTCCAGGCGGCGCAGGATCCGGGCCACCTCCCGCACTGCGGCGGCGGGGTGGGCGGCCTCCAACTCCAGGGTGCGGCCTTCCCAGCTCAGGGCCAGGTTGTTGCCGGCGTTCAGGGGGATGAGGGGATCTTTGGTAAGGGCCAGATGGAGGGTGGTAAGCGGCGGCAGGGAGAGCTCCAGGGCGAACTGCTCTTCCAAGGGAGCAATAGCCGCCAGTTTACCCCGCTCGATTTCCACCTCGTACCAGGCGCAGGGCCACAGTCGCCGGGAGTAGAGATAATAGGCGGCTACATCCAGGTCGGCGTTGTACACCGCCGCGCCCTGGTCCGCCAGCCGCCCCAGCCAGTCTTTGAGACGGGAGAGGTGACCATAGGCCGTGAGCTCCACCGCCAGCACCGGAAGCTCCTCCCCGGACCACAGGTCGCGGCCGGCGGCCGGGAGGACCCGGCGCACCCAGGGCCGGCTGCCCAGGGCCTTCTCCAGGCGCCGGCGCCGGGCCTCGATCCCGCCCAGGTAAAGGCGGTAAAAAAACTCGTCCTCCACCCGCAGACGCGACCCCTCCGGGGTGATGAACCAGAGGACCAGGCGGTCGCCCTGGGGATAGAGATCGAAGAGCCAACCGACGGTTTCCATGGCCATGCCTGTTCAATCGGCCCCACCGCCATTTTCCAGCCGGCCCACCCGCTCCTTCAGGTCATCCAGGGCCTTCTCGTGCTCCAGGAGCATGGCCATGAGCATGGACTCCAGGGGCCAGGGGTTGGCCGCATAGACCCCGGCCTGGAGGTGCAGCCGGGCCGACTCGAAGAGCCGATCCAGGTGCGCTTGGTCCTCCTTGCGCAGGGCCCGGCGGAATTTGCGCCAGCGCTCCCGCTCCTCCTCCCAGATATGACTGTAAGGTAAAACCGTCCGTCCCATGGCTCACTTCCTTGAGATTGCTGAGGGCGGGGGCCAGGGGTCGCAGATCCCTGCCCCCACCCTCAAACTCCCTCCCCCAACCACTTAGGGGTGATGAGTTTCTTCCCTGGGAAGTCGGGACCGCAGGTGCCGCCTTCCCAGGGCCGTCAGCGGGGGTTGCAAGGGGGTGTGGGGGATGGCGGGGGACCTCTGGTCCCCCGGCCCTTCCCCAAATTCTCCCACCACCTCCACCAATTCCCGCAATTGCTGACCGAAGCGGCGGTTAGGGGCGCCGGAGGGGCGGGGAGGTTGGAGGAGCAGGAGGGGCGCTTTGGCTTTGGCCCGGCTCAGGGCGCCAATGAGCCGTTTAAAGAGGCGCCGGCGTTCCGCCAGAGGAACCTGCTCGTCGTAGAAGAGGCTCACCGGCCCCAGCACCAACACGAAGCTGTCGGGCGTCAAGGCGCCGGCCAGATGCTCCTCGGCCAGCCGGGCCAGTTGGTGGCAGGTGAAGGCCCGGGCCACCTGGACCCGGCTTAAGGCCATCCGGGCGGCCACGCCCCGGGCCAGAGCCTCCCTGACCAGCCGGTATGGGTCAAACACATTAACCCCGTCCAACACCACCACCCGCTCCCCCCGGACAACCGCCCAAGCCGCAATCCGGGCCGCCATGAGGCGCACCGGCTCCCCCCACAACAGCGCCGCCCGCCCGGGCTGGAAGGACTGGAGGGTTGAAGGGAGGGCCGGGAGCATGCAGTTCCCCCGCCCACCCCTCAACTGCTCAGCTTCTTTCCCCACGGCTCACCTCAGTTCCCGGTAGACGCCGGTGACTTTGCCCAGGATCTGCACCAGTTCGGCGGCTTCGTCCGGGGAAAAGCGCAAGGGGGGGAAGGCGGGGTTGTCGCCTTTGAGGACGAGGCCGCCGGCTTCTTCGAAGACGCGTTTTACGGTGGCCTCGTCATGCACCAGGACCACGGCGATCTCGCCCCGGGCCACCCGGGGTTGGACCCGCACCATGACCAGGTCGCCGGGTTGGAGGAGGGGAGCCATGCTGTCGCCGGCGATGCGCAGGAGGAAGACCTCTTCGTCCCGCACCCAGGCTCTGGGCAAGGGCAGGGTGCCCTCCAGGTGTTCGGCGGCCAGCAGCGGCCGGCCCGCGGCGATGCGCCCCAGCACCGGCACCTCCACGAATTCCCCTTCCGGCCGACTGGCCAGGGTGAGGCCCCGGGAGCGCTTCGGCTCCCGGTGGAGGTAGCCCTTGCGCTTCAGGGCCGCCAGGTGGTCCGCCGCCGCCCGGGGTTGAATAGTGAAGTGGGCCGCCACCTCCCGCACCGTGGGGGGATACCCCTTGAACCGGCAGAACTCCTCCACAAACGCCAATACCTGCTGCTGTCGTTCCGTCAACGGTTTCATAAGCATAAAATACTATACAAAAAAATACGTGTCAAGAGAATAGATAAAGGACAGGGGCAGTGGTCAGGGAGCGGTGAGCAGTGTGGCTGCAAGCCGCGCTTGGTGCGACGGTAGGGGGAAAGCGGGGTCAGCTCCGGTTGAGCCGCCAGTCGTAGGGCTGATATTCCACGGTCAGGGTTTCGGCGTTTTTCATCAGGAACTCCCGAGCTGCTTCATCGTCCAGGTACGGCGCCACAAACCGCAGGCGCTGGGCCAGGGTGTCGCCGAAGTCCCGCCCGTACCACTTGAAAATCCGGGACAGACTCACCCTCCGGGCCGTCCGGTCAATGATCACCCCACCGCTGTTGATGAAATGCGCCGCGGCAATGGTCAACTCGGTCTCAAGATGTTCGGCGGTATAGACGTCTATGAACGGGCAGGAGGAGGCGCCGCACACCAGGGTGAAGTGAAGGCGCGGTTCCAGGGGCTCCACCATGAAGCGCCGCCGGGGGTCCCTCCGGCCGAAGGGGCAAAACAGGGAGTATGGGGGCCGGCGGTTGCCCCGCAGGATGCCATGCTCCATATCGTCGGGGGTAAAGCGGTGGCCGCCGATCTCATAGCTTACCCGGCGGAAGAAATTCCACACCTCCTTCACCGAGTCCTGAATCCCCAAGGCGATGACCCCGTGGATGACGGCCACATTATACAGATTGATCCAGAAGGCCAGGCGTTCCTCCCGACGGACCAGGATTGCCAGGTCCAAGGTCTTCAAATGGCGGGTCAGGTTGAGATAGTCCTGATACAGATCCGAGGCCGCCATCTTCTCGTACGCCACCCGGCCGCGGTCGAAATCGAAAAACGCCGACTTGAGGGCACCCAGGGCGCCTTTGAGCCGCGAGGCCAATTCCCCGGCGGGAATCTCCCCCTGGGGCTCGCCGTCGTTCAGCAGGACCGTTCCCCACGGTTTCATGGTGCGCTCCTTTTTAAGGGAATCTTTTCATAACGTAATACCTGAAATCCAGAAATCCATGGACGAGGGCGGTTCATGCTCCCGAACCACCGGCTGGTGCTGGGAAGTCTTGCCATTTACCCGGACTCCTGGTATGTTTCCCTGCCATGAAATGCAGCAAGTCAGGGCCGGAGGCCGTATCCCGCCGGGCCCGGGAGATCACCCCGTTTTTGGTGATGGACATCCTGGAGCGGGCCAAGGAACTGGAGCGGGCCGGGCGGCACATCATCCACCTGGAGATCGGCGAGCCCGACTTCCCCACCCCGGCGCCCATCGTGGCGGCCGCCCACGCGGCCATGGCCGCGGGCGAAACCCAGTACACCCACTCCCAGGGCCTCCTGGAGCTCCGGGAGGCCTTGAGCGAGCATTACCGGCAGAAATACGGGGTCAGGGTGGAGCCCGAGCAGTTCATCGTCACCTCCGGCACGTCCCCGGCCATGCTCCTTATCTTTGCGGGGCTTCTGGACCCGGGCGACGAGGTCCTGCTCACCGACCCGCACTACGCCTGCTATCCCAACTTCCTCCGCCTGGTGGACGCGGTGCCCCGGCTGGTGCCGGTGGCGGAGGAGGACGGCTTCCAGTTCCGGGTGGAGGAGCTTCCTGCCCGCCTTACGGGCCGCACCAAGGGCATCATCATCAACTCGCCGGGCAACCCCACCGGCACCCTGCTGGCGCCGGAGCGCCTGGCTCGGCTGGCGGATCTGGGGCCCTATATCATCTCCGATGAAATCTACCACGGCCTGGTGTACGAGGGCGCCGAGCACTCCATCCTGGAGTTCACCGACCGGGCCTTCGTCATCAACGGCTTTTCCAAGCTCTACGCCATGACCGGCTGGCGCCTGGGCTACCTCATTGCGCCCCTGGAATTTGTGCGGCCCCTCCAGAAGCTCATGCAGAATTTCTTCATTTCCGCCAACTCCTTCGTGCAGCGGGCCGGCATCGCGGCGCTGACCCAGGCCGGGCCGGAGGTGGCCCGCATGCGCACGGTGTACGACGAGCGCCGCCGGTTCCTTCTTGAAGGCCTCAAACGCCTGGGCTTCCGCATCCCGTTCCCGCCTACCGGAGCCTTCTACGTCTTTGTAAACGCCCGCCACCTCTCCCCCGATTCCTACGCCCTGGCCTTCGACATCCTGGAACAGGCAGGGGTGGGGGTCACCCCAGGCATTGACTTCGGCCCCGGTGGTGAAGGGTTTCTCCGCTTCTCCTACGCCAACTCCCTGGATAATCTTCGCGAAGCCTTAAACCGCCTGGAACGCTACCTGGCAACCCGGTGACGGAGGAGCCCGGAGGCTGGGGAGGCCGGAACGTGCACGGCGCTGACCACCCCCAAAACCCGATTTCTCAATTCCATACCGGCCCTGTTTCCGGATCCTCCGGTTCCGGGCGTTGCTGCTGAGGGCGGTTTCGGGACCCCTGGCCGATTTTTCAGTTTGATACGGGAAAGCCGGGTTCTGTGACAGTTCTCTCAAAATTGGAGCAAGGACGGGGCTTCCGGCGGGGATGATGGCAGAGATAAGTTATTTTCCAATGATATCAGCTAAATATCAATTTTGCTCCCCTGGTCCGAATTGGCAAGGCTTATGCATACCATAAAAGCAGTCGCAGCGAGCGACACCATTCCAGCAAGGAGAACAGAAACACCATGAAGAAAGTTATCTGCACCCTGACGGCTGTGGCTTTTGCCCTGGGACTGGCCGGCACCGGCTTCTCCCAGACCGCGACCAAAGAAGCGGAGAAACCTGCGGTGAAAATGGAGGCCCCGACCGCTCCCGCCCAGGTGACCCCTGGCCAGGAAAAGGCGGCCAAACCCGAAGTCAAGCCGGTGACCCAGGAGAAAAAGGATACCGCCAAGAAAGACGACAAAAGCAAGGTGAAGAAAGACGTCAAGAAGGGTGACAAGCAGGAACTCAAGTCCACCACCAAGGTGGAGGAGACCAAGAAGGAGGAAAAGAAGTAATCCCAAACCTCCAGGCGGCCAAGGCGCCGCCAACCTAACCGAACCAGCAGACAGGCCGGAGTGGCATTCCCCCCGGCTTGTTTGTTTTTCAGGGTCCGGGGCGGAACAACGGGGTGGAAGGGAGCGGAGATTTCAGGCCGGGGGCCACCGGATCAGGGACCGCTCATTCACCGGGGTGCGGCCGCAGATTCGCCGGGCCCCAGCAGGTCTGCCACCCGATCCAGACGGTGAGCCAGGGTGATCATCGCTTGACCGGCCCTGGACCGGGGCATGGTGTGGACAAAGGGGGTTTGCTCCCTAATCCCCCGGCGGACCGCCGGATCGCTGGGCACGGTGATGAGGTGCGTCAGGCGCACCTTCAGAAAGCGCGCCGCCACCTGGGAGAGGGTGGCAAAGGCCTGACGGCCTTCCCGGTCGTCGGCCGTTTGATTCAGGATAATCTGAAAGAGGTGGCGGTGATAGGTAAGGGAGAGCACCTTGATCAGGGCATAGGCGTCGGTCATGGAGGTGGGGTCGGGAGTCACCACCAGGAGGCTTAGATGGGCCCAGGCGTTGAACCACAAAACGGACGGCCCCAAGCCGGCGGCGGCATCCACCAACACTACCTCGAAATCACTGGCCAGGCGTTCCAGCATCCGCCCAAGCTGGGCCTGGGCCTCCGCATCCAGATCGGCCATCTCCGCCACCCCGGAGCTGGCCGGCAGGACCCCCAAGCCGGGTTCCACAAAAACCAGGGCGTCCAGGGGGTTGAGGCCTCCCTCCAGGATATCCCGGATGGTGCCGGTGGGAGTCAATCCCAGGAGCACGTCCACGTTGGCCAGACCGAGGTCGCCATCCACCAGCAGGACGCGGCGGCCCAACCCGGCCATGGCAAAGGCCAGGTTGACGGCCAGGCTGGTCTTACCCACGCCGCCCTTGCCGCTACTCAGACACAGCCTGGGCGGCTGCCGCATGGGGAACTTCCTCGGGTGCATAGGTCTTCTTCATCCTGGGAAAAATCTGCTCCCGCTCAGCCGGGGTCACCGCCGTGGAAACCGGGGCGCCCTGACAGTCCCGGTGCCGGAGGGTATTTCTGCCCTTGGCCTTGGCCTCCAACAGCAATTCATCGGCCCGCTTGAGGAAGGCTGCGGCACTCAGGCGCTCCGAGGCCGCGTACACATCCACCCCGAAGCTGGCCGTAACGGTGAGGACCCGGCCCTCCAACTTCAGGACGGCCTGGGCGATGGCCAGCCGGAGACGCTCCGCCAGCCTCAGGGCCCGGGACAGGCTGGTGCCCGGCAGGATGATGGCAAACTCTTCCCCCCCATACCGGCAGGGAATATCCAGGCGACGGATGGTGTTCCGCACCAGGCGGCACACCCGGCGCAGGACGGCGTCCCCGAATTGATGGCCGAAAGTGTCATTGATCCCTTTGAAATGGTCCAGATCCAACATGATGAGGCCGGTGGGCAAACCGGTGCGCCGGGTGCGCTCCATTTCCTTATCCAGCTCGGTTATCAGATGACGCCAGTTATACAGGCCGGTGAGGGGGTCGGTACGGGAAAGCTCCTGAAGCCGGCGGCACTCCCCCCGCAGGTGCAGGACCTCTGCCAACCAGGGGCAGGGACTGCCGCTTACCGGACAGGCCGAAGGGGCGGGGAGGGGCTTCACCAGTGTTTCCTCCCTCCTCCTATCGGCAATCTCGACGGAAACTGAAGGGGAAAGTGCAAGCCAGGGGGACCCCGCCGCAGTTTGGAATGGAACCAGCGGCCCCTAAGCGGCAGGGGGCTCTCCCAGGGGAGGGTGCCTGAAGGCAATGGCGGCTATTTCAGGCGGGGATCCGCGCCTTTCGGGCCGCCGCATTCCGGCAGATAGCAGCTCACGTCGTTAAACTCGCACTGGGCCCGGCACATGGGGCAGATTCTCGGCGGCTCCGCCGCCTTGAGGGAAAAGCCGCAGTTGCTGCAGCGCCAGGTGGGCTCCATGGCAGTAGTCATGAAAAAATCCTCCGGTGTAAACGAGGGGAAGCCGAAAAGCGGGCAGCAGACCCTCTGTTGTCTCAAGGGCGCACGGCGCTCAGGGTTTCCTTCGGGGTCTGGCTCTTCCCAGAGCCCCTCACAGCTTGCGCAGCCGATGTTGACGTTGCCGTTCCTTCTTGGAGGGGCGTTTGGCTGGCCCCTTTTTGGCAGGAGCCCACCGCCGGGTCTCCTCGGCCGCGGGCTCATCCGCTTCCGCCCCCGGCAGCCGGGTGGAAAGGAGATCAAACTCAGCGGCAGAGGCCCAGGCAGCGCCCAGGCGGGCAGCCCAGGCCTGCAGTTCCCGATCCGAGCTCACCACCAGCGCCCGCTGCCGCTCCCGGCTCAGCAGGCGCTTGATCACCTCGTCCGCCCGTTCCCCTCGGCGGGAGTAGATGACCCGCACTCCCCGGTAAAGATCCCGGGTTTCGGTGGGACCGCCGGCCTGCCAGCCGTCAAAGACCACGGTGAGGGACAGATGGGTCCGAAGCCGACGGTAATCGGCCAAGCGCTCCAGCAAGGCCGCCCGTCCGGCCTCCAGGTCCCGGGCGTCCAAATGCTTCAGCACCGGGGATTGGCGGATGAGATTGTAGCCGTCAATGATAAGGTGCATGGCGAATGTCCCGGCTGCGGTAAGCCGACGACTGTACCTTATCCTTAACGGGGCCTTTTGCCAAGAGGCCAAGGGACTCGCGGCACGCCGCCACCCGCTGGCGCTCCCGGCGGGCGGTGCATTCACCCAACCTGCAAACGCCTCCGTACTTGAACTTCGCCCACAGGTTTGCTACATAATGGGGCAGTGACCTGAACGGCATCGTGAAAGGGGGAGAAGGGCGATGCATAATCGTAAAGGTTTCCTGACTTGGTGCGTCTTGCTCGCGGGAGTATGCTTCTGCCTGCAGGGTTGCGCCCGCCCCAAAGTGGAGGCACCGGCGCCCGTAGTCAGTCCGCCGCCGCCGGTCATCCCGTTGACCGCGGAACAGGCCTACCTCAAAGAGATCCTGGAAAAGCGGGGAATAAACGGCAACGACCCTCAGCCCCATATCCTGTTGGTTTCCAAGCAGGGGCGCAGACTGACGGTCTATCGGGGCCTCCAACCGATGAAGTCTTACCCGGTGGTCCTGGGCGGCAATCCGGTGGCGGACAAACTCTGCCAGGGTGACAGGTGCACTCCGGAGGGAGTCTATCGGGTGGTCACCAAGTTCGACCATCCCAAGTGGGACAAGTTCATCCTCCTCGACTATCCCAACACCCAGAACTGGCTCAAATTCGCCGAGGCCAAAAAACGGGGCAAGGTGCCGCTGGAGGCTGACATCGGCGGGGAGATCGGCATCCACGGCACCGAGGATGACCTTCTGAACCTAAGGGGGGTCAACTGGACCCTGGGCTGCATCTCCTTGACCAACAAGGACGTGAACGAAATCTATCCCCTGGTGGGCCGCGACACCCTGGTGGTCATCAAGAAGCGGTAACCTTGGCTCCGCCCCGGGGAGCGGGATTGCCTAAGCCTCTTTCGGCCGGGGGCCCCGGGAAAAACCGGGAACGGGCAGTGGCCCCCAACTGCAGGGGGCAGGCGGGGATCTCTGTCCCTCCGGTTACATGGGACAAAGAGATGTTCGGGTGAGAAGCGCTTTCCCCGGAAGGGCGGTTCCCAGCCACGTCGCACGCCGGGCAAGGCAACCGTGGAACCGGCGAGAGCCGTCCCCGGGGTCAGCATGACCAAGGAGGGGCGCCCCGGCCCCCTGCCAACCAGCCGTTTCCGGTTACCCTTTGACCAAGGCGAAGAATCTCTCCTTGACAAGAGCCGGTTTGCCCTGGCGTCCACGATGACCGGACGGGCGCAGTTCGGGTTTTCAGGGAGATTTTGCCCTGCACCGCCCGGACGGCTGAAGCCTGGCCCCACCAAAGGGAGGCCGGCAGGCGGGGTTGCGGCCCCGCCCTGCCAGCCTCCAGCAACCGGCCCCCTGCCCGCCTGCCGCTTGCTATTTCTGCGGCACCTCTAAGGTGATAAAGAGCGTGTGTCCCTGACGCTTGATGAGCAGCCGGGCGAAGCTCCCCTTGGGCACTTTGCCCATCAGGCGCTGGAAATCGGCGGCGTTGCCCACCGCTGCGCCATTGATTTCCAGGATGAGGTCTCCCGCTCTGAGACCCGCCTCGGCTGCCGGCGTTCCCGGCGCCACCCGGGTCACCACCACTCCCTTGGTCTCCCGCAGGTTAAAGCGGCGCGCCAGGTTGGCATCCAGATCCTCCAGCGTCAGGCCCACCGGGCTTTCCTCCTCCCCTTCCCGGACCTCGGCGCTGCCCGGTTCATCGGTGAGCTCCGTCACCGTCAGGGAGAAGGTTTTTTCCTTGCCCTCCCGGAGAATTTTCACCGCGGCCTTGGTGCCCGGCGCAGTGGCTGCCACCAGCCGCGGCAATTCATTCATTTCCTTGATGGGCTGGCCGTTAAACTCAATGATGATGTCCCCCCGCTTGATGCCCACTTTTTCCGCTGGCGTTCCGGGTCTGACTTCGGCCACCAGGGCCCCCATCGGCTCCGCCAGGCCGAAGGATTTGGCCAGGTCCGGGGTTACCATCTGCACCTGCACCCCCAGCATGCCCCGGACGACCTTCCCCTTTTCCTGGAGCTGGGGGATGATGGACTTGGCCAGATTGCTGGGGATGGCGAAACCGATGCCCTGCCCGGTGGCGACGATGGCGGTGTTGATGCCCACCACCTCCCCCTTCAGGTTGAGAAGCGGGCCGCCGCTGTTGCCGGGGTTGATGGCCGCATCGGTTTGCAGGAAATTATCATAGGGCCCGGCCCCGATTACCCGTCCCTTGGCGCTGATGATCCCCTGGGTGACGGTATGCCCCAGGCCGAAGGGATTGCCCACCGCCACCACCCAATCGCCCACCCGGATGGCCTCCGAGTCGCCCAGCGTCAGGCTGGGGAAGGGGCCGTTGGCGGTGATTTGGCACAGGGCCAGATCGGTTTTGGGATCCCGGCCCTTGACGGTGGCCTGATACTCCTTGCCGCCCGCCAGCCGCACCTTGATTTTGTCAGCACCTTCGATCACATGATTGTTGGTGATGAGCAGACCCTTGGGGTCGATGATGAATCCGGAACCCAAGGAACGCTGTTTGAAGTCCCGGGGATGCGGACCGTCGCCGAAAAATTTTTCAAAGAAATCCCGGAAGGGATCGCCGGGCCCCCCGGGACCCGGGAAGGGCATGGGACCGAAAAACTCCCGCATGCGGTCCCGCCCTTTCACCACTTTTTCGGTGCTGATGTTGACCACCGCCGGGCCCACCCGCTGGGCCAAGTCAGAAAAGGTTTCCGGCACCAGGGCAGTGGCCATCACCGGCGCCGGGGCTTTGGCCGCCAATCCCAGCGTCAGGCTCAGAGCGGCAAACGCCAGGGCGGCTTTGCCAAAAAGGTTATTTCGTGGCATCTTTCTTCTCCTTTGCGTGCGGCGTAACCGACACCCCCGGCAGAGGCGGCAACTGGGACTGGTTGCCCACCACCACCAGCAGGGAGCGATCCGGATGCAGATAATTCTTGGCGGCCTGCTGGATGTCGGCCGCAGTCAGATTCTGAATGAAGCTTGGATACCGCCAGGGATAATCCAGTCCCAACCCGTAAAATTCCACATACGCCATCAGGGAGGCACGTTTGCCGGTGGCGTCCATCTTCCGGGGGAAGCTCCCGATGAGGTATGACTTGGCTTCCGCCAACTCCGTGGGCGACACCGGCTGGGACCTGAGCCGCTCCAGCTCCTGGAGAATTTGGGCCACCGCCTCCCCGGCGCTGGCGTTTTTCGTCTCCAGGGAGATGATGAAGGGACCCGGCTCCAACCCGGCTTCAAAGCTGCTCCCCACGCTGTAGGCCAGACCCCGGGTCTCCCGGATGTTGTCCATGAGCCGCGAGGCGAAACCGCCGCCCCCCAAAATGTAGTTCATCACCTGGAAGGCGTAAAAATCCGGGTTGTTCCGGGCGATCCCCACATGGCCCCAGATGATGTTGGCCTGGGTGATCTTCTTGTCGATCACCCGGGTCTCCGCCTGGGACAGAGTCGGCAGGGCAGGCAGCTTGAGCTCGGGGATGGCCCGTTTTTCCCAGCGGCCAAAGGCCTTCATCACCCAATCCCGGGCCTCATCCCGGGAGATATCCCCCACCACCGTGAGGATGGCGTTGTTGGGGCGGTAAAACGTCCGGTGAAAATCCACTACCTTCTGCCGGCTGACGGCCGTCATACTCTGCGGGGTGCCCTTGGGAGGAAAGGCGTAGGGATGCGTCCCGAACAGCCTAAGGTCAAAGGCCCGGCGGGCGATGACCATGGGCTCGTCTTCATCGGTCTCAAAGGAGGCCTTCAGTTGGCTCACCTTGCGCCGCAACTCCTCCGCGGGAAACGTGGGGTTCAGGACCGCGTCCGCCAGCAGGTCGAAGCCCTCGCCCACGTCCTTTCTCAGCACGGTGAGGCTGACCATGGCAAAGTCCTCATCCCCGTGGCTGCTCAGTCTCGCCCCCAAGGCGTCGATTTCCGCCGCCATTTGCGCGGCGCTGCGGCGTTTGGTGCCCTGGGTCAGCAGCAGGGCGGTGAGGTTGGCCAGCCCGGCGTGGCCCGCCGGGTCCCTAAGGGAACCTGCCTTGACCAGCAGATTGACCACTACGATGGGGACGCTGCGCTGCTCGGAGAACTGCCACACCAAGCCGTTGGGCAGCACTTCCCGCTCCCCCAACATCGGACCGCCGGGGTCCGCCCGCACAGGGCCGGCGGCCAGGGCGGCCACCAGGGCTAACACGGCCAGGAAACCGGCGGAGGAAAAAAACCGTCGCTGAAAGCTCATCATCATGTCCTGTGATTCGGCGGCCGCAGGCCCGCAAAGCTCCTGGCCGGGGCCCTTGGATGGTTTCCTCGAAAACGGTGGGGGGCCGCCGGGCCTGACGCCCCATATGCCGCCCATCCGAGCCAGTCAGCGGCCGCAGCCTCCGAATGGGTTATCTTGGTATGAACACGCAGCAGCGCCGCATTCGGCGGCCGGGTTCATTCAATCTGCCCCCCCGGCCGGTATCGCTCCATCCTGGGCTTGCTGGTTTTCAGGGGCGACAGCACGCCCACGGTGCGATTGGCGGGCACCAGATACTGGCCGGCCACCCGCTTGAGATCCTCGGCGCTCACGGCCTGGATCCGGGGAATGAAATCCCGGGCCAGGGTCCAGCGGGCGACGGTGGCCAGCCGGCCCAGCAACATACCCCGGTAAAACAGGGAGTCCATGGACATATAATAGGCGGCCGTCACCTGATTTTTCACTTTGGCCAGTTCCTCCTGGCCCACCGGTTCGGTTTGGAGGCGCTTCACCTCCCCGAAAATGGCCTCTTCCACCTGGGACACGGTCTTGCCGGGCAAGGGCTGGCCATACAGCAGGAAAATGGAGGGATTGGCCATATCCAGGTCGTAGTCGGCCCCGGCCTCCAGGGCCAGCCGATCGGTGTACACCAGCTTCTGATAGAGGCGGGAGCTCTTGCCCTGGGAAAGGAGGCGGGCCAGCAACTCCAGGGCGAAGCAATCCGGATGCTCCCAGTTGGGGACGTGATGGGCCATGACCAGATAGGGGAGTTGGGCCTCCCGCTGCACCACCACCCGGCGCTCCCCCACCTGTTGGGGCTCCCGGGCCGTTACCCGGGGCGGCTCCGGCTTCCGGGGGAGGGACCCGTAAACCGCCTTCACCTCCTTCAGGGTTTCCTCAAGGTCGATATCTCCGACGATTACCAGGGTGGCGTTGTTGGGCTGGTAGTAAGTCTGGTAATAGGCCTGGAAATCGGCCAGGCTGAGGCTCTGGAGATCTTCGTACCACCCGATGATGGGCCACTGGTACGGGTGGGCTTTGTAAGCTGCGGCCCAGACTTCCTCCATGAGAAAGCTCACCGGATCATCCTCGGTGCGCAGGCGCCGCTCTTCCAACACCACCTTTTGCTCGGTGGCAAAGGCTTCCTGGCTCACCTTGAGGCCCCGCATCCGGTCGGCCTCCATCTCCATCCAGCGCTTCAGCTCGGTTTTGGGCCCGTTCTGAAAATAGGCGGTATAATCGCGACTGGTGAAGGCGTTGTCGTTCCCCCCGGCCTTCTGCACCGTTCGGGAAAAGACCTTGGGGCCATACTTTTCCGTGCCCTTGAACATCAGGTGCTCGGTGAGATGGGAAAGGCCGGTTTTCCCCAACTGCTCGTTTCGGGAGCCCACCCGGTACCAAATCTGATGGCTGACCAGCGGGGCCCGGGGTTCCCGGAGGAGGAGGACCTTGAGGCCGTTTTCCAGGGTGTGTTCCGCCACCCCGGCAAAAGGGTCGGCCGGAGCGGAAGCCGCGGCCGCCCAGGAAATGGCAAGCAGCAGGAGGAGGACAAGCATCACCGAACAGAAACCACCGCCACCGGTGCCCGGACCAGGGCGCCAGCCGGCAAAGCCTTGCGAGTGTTGGGTCATGGAGTTCCTCAGATGCTTGATCCGGGTGCGCCTGACCGGCCCGGTCCGGCGCAGCCCTGTTGTGAAGATAGCTATTCCCGCCGGTGATTGCAAGCAAGGCCGCTTCCCGGCGGAACAGGTTTTGGGCGGCAACGTTCTTGGCTGGCGCTTCTTTCCCCACCTCCCCCGTTTCCCTGACCACCTGACAACCGGAGGGGCTCCCTGCTTCGGGAAGCCCAGACCTCCGGTCCCTGCCGGGGTTCTGCCCTCAGCCTCTTTGCCCCTTAACGCCCGCCGGGCGCCGGCTCGCGTTCCCCAGGCCGCCAAAGGCCGGGAATAAGACTGGCGGCGAGGGCCATTCCCGCCAAGTCAAGGACCACGTCGTTCAGCGAGCCGTGGCGGGTGTGCACCAGGGACTGGCGGCCTTCATCCAGGGCCGCCACCAAAACGCTCAACGCCAAGGCCGCCAGGCAGGTGAGCCAGGGCCGCCCGGGGAAGTGCAGCTTCAGGGCCCGGAAGCAGAGGAGATAGAGAATGGCATAGGCCGTCAGGTGCCCCAGCTTGCGGGCATAGTAATGGACGGCCTCGGCTTCCTGGGGGGAAAGCGCCGCGAACAAACCCAGGAATCGATGCAGGAGGCTCAGGGTGTTGGCCGAAGACCCCAAGTCGCCGGACAGGATCACGATGGCCAGCCCCCAGGCTACGGGGGGCCACCAATGCCACAGCCAGACCCACGTTGCCAACGTGCGCAATAACTCTCCTCGGCGGGCGCTATACCCTAAAGCCGCATAGCGCTTCACCCCAGAATCGCCGCCACAAAGGCGTCGGGGGCGAACGGTTTGAGGTCGTCCAGGCCTTCCCCCACCCCCAGGTAGCTGAGCGGAATGCCGGTTTCGTGGACCACGGCCAGAGCCACCCCGCCCTTGGCGGTGCCGTCCAGTTTGGTGAGAATAATGCCCGTCAGGCCCACCGCCTCCTGAAAGAGGCGGGCCTGGCTCAGGGCGTTCTGGCCGGTGGTGGCGTCCAGCACCAGGTAGATCTCGTGGGGGGCTCCCGGGATCTTCCTGCCGATGGTGCGGTGGATTTTCTTCAGTTCCTCCATGAGGTTCACTTTGGTGTGCAAACGGCCGGCAGTATCGATGTACACCGTATCCACCTCCCGGGAGAGGGCGGCGGTGAGACCGTCGAAGACTACGGCCGCCGGGTCGGCGCCGGGCTGCTGGCGCACCACGTCCACCCCTAGGCGCTGTCCCCAGGCGGCCAACTGCTCGGCGGCTGCCGCCCGGAAGGTGTCGGCCGCCACCAGCAGGGGCTCCCGGCCCGCCTGTCGGTCCAGGTGGGCCAGCTTGGCGATGGTGGTGGTCTTGCCCACCCCGTTGACTCCCACCACCAGCACCACCCGGGGCCGGCCGGCGGTCTCCTTTGAGGCGGCCGCCGCCAGCATCTCCACCATGGCTTCGGCCAAAGCGCCTTTCAGGCGCTCCACGTCTCCCAGCTCCCGGCGCTTGACTTTTTCCCGCATGGCCGCGATGAGGGTCAGGGTGGTGTCCACCCCTAGGTCAGCGGTGATGAGGAGCTCCTCCAGCTCTTCCAGGAGCTGGGCGTCCACCACCCGCCGACCGGCGAGCAGCCGGGCCAGGCCGCCGGAGAGCGCTTCCCGGGTGCGCCCCAGGCGTTCTCGCAACCGGCGGAAGAGACCCCGGCGGGGCTCCTCCTCCGACGTCCCTGCTTCTTCTTGGGAAGACGTCAGCCTTTCTTGAGGCTCTCGTTTAGAAGCGGCAGCTTCCCCGGAGCCTTCAGCTTGCGCCGCCGGGGAAGCGGTTTCAGGGGGGTCCCCCTCCACCTCGGGCGCCCCCCGGCTTGGTCCGGTGGACAGACGCCGGAATAACCCGGAGCGGTCGGGGTCCGCTCCCTCCAGGGCCGGTTCGCACGGGGATTCCGGGGCCCCTGCCGCCACGTCCTCGAGGGCCTGGAGCTCCGGCGACGGTTCAGCTTCTGGGGAGACTTCCTGCGGACCAGGCTCCTGGTCCGGATGACGACGGCGAAACCAACCCATGATAACGCTCTTGGGAAAAAGCTCTGGCGCCAGGGGGGCGGGAGCCGCCGCAGGCCCCGCCCCAACCCGTGCCGGTCAGGTGCTGATGCGGGAAAAATCCGCCATTTTGAGGAAGGTCCGGCTGATGCGGGCCAGCAAGGCCAAGCGGTTGGCCCTCATGCGGGCGTCCTCGGCCATGACCAACACCCGGTCGAAAAAGGCGTCCACCGGCCCCTTGAGTTTGGCCAGAGAGCGGCACACCCCGGCATAATCCCTCCGGCCCAACGCTTCCTCCACCTCCACCTCCATGATTGCGGCGGCTTCGAAAAGCCGGTTCTCCTCCGAGTGCTCGAAGAGCAACTGATCCACCGGGCCTGCCTCGGCGCCGGAGGAGATGTTGATCACCCGCTTGAAAGCCACGGCCAACGCCGGAAAGTCCGGGCTCTGGCGCACTTCCTCCAAGGCCTTGATCTTGTCGGCGGCCTCCACCAGATCCCGGCAGCCTGCCGCCAGCACGGCATTGACGGTTTCGTGCTCGAAACCCTCGCCCAGCAACAGATGGGTCAACCGGGTCTGGAAGAAATCCAGCACCTCCAGCGCAATGTCCTCTGGCGGGCGGGAGATTTTTCCCCGCAATAACTCCAGGGCGGCCCAGACAGCTTCGGGAAGGTCCAAATGGAGCCGGTGATGCCGCAGGATGCGGATGATGGCCAGGGCGTGGCGCCTCAGCCCGTAAGGGTCCGCGGCACCGGTGGGGGCCAGCCCCACCCCGAACAGGCCGCAGATCGTATCCAGCCGGTCCGCCAGGCCCACCGTTGCCCCCACCAAGTCGGGAGGCAGGTCGTCATCGGCGTGGCGGGGGAGGTAATGGCTGAAGATGGCGTCCGCCACCGCGGCCGGCTCCCCGGCGTTCTTGGCATAAACCCGGCCCATCACCCCCTGGAGGCTGGGAAATTCGCCCACCATTTCCGAGACGATGTCGGCCTTGCACAGGGTGGCGGCCTGCTGAATGATGCCGGCGTCCAGGTCCAGGGGCCCTCCGTCGGGTTTGGCCAGATGTTCCCTGAGATACGCGGCCAATTCCCGGAAGCGCTCCATCTTTTCGAACGATGTACCCACCAAGGAGTGGAAGACCACGCCTTTAAGCTCCTCCACCCAAGTGGCAAGCGGCACCTTGGAGTCCACCTGGTAAAAATACATGGCGTCGCTGAGCCGGGCCCGCAGCACCCGCTCATGTCCCTGGCGCACCACCTCGGGGTTGCGGGTCAAAGTGTTGTTCACCGCCATAAAGTGAGGCAAAAGCCTGCCATCCCTGCCCCGCAGGGAAAAATATCGCTGATGCTCGCGCATGGAGGTGATGAGCACTTCTTCCGGCAGGGCCAGAAATTTTTCCTCGAAGCTCCCCACCACCACCGAAGGATATTCCGTGAGAAAGGTATTCTCTTCCACCAGCCCCGGGTTGGGCACCACCTCGCCATCCACCCGGGCCGCCGCCTTGGCCATTTCCGCCTCCAGGAAGGCGCGCCGCGCCATCGGATCGACGATGACATATCCCTGCTCCAGGGCCTGGACGTAGCCGGCCACATCGGTCACCTCCCGGGCTTCCCGGCCCAGGAAGCGGTGGCCGTAGGTCACCCCGCCGCTGGCCACGTCCCCCACGGTAAACGGCACCACCTCGCCCCCGAAGCGGGCCAGGATCCAGTGGATGGGTCGGGCGAAGGTGATGTCCAGCGCTCCCCAGCGCATGGACTTGGGAAAGCTCAGCCTCAGGATGAACTCCGGGAGGAATTCCTGAAGACGCGCCATCGTCGGCTGACCGGTTGTCCTTTTCCTGGCCGCCAGATATACGCCCCGGGGGGTTTCCACCTCGATGAGCTCGCTCACCCCCACCCCTTGGTTTTTGGCGAAACCCTGGGCGGCGGCGGTGGGCTCCCCCTGCGCGTCAAAGGCCACCGCCTTGGGCGGCCCCAGGATCTCCTGGGTCACTTCGGCCTGGGTCTCCGCCAGGTCCCGGGCCACCAGGGTCAGGCGCCGGGGCGTCCCCCAGGTGACGATCTCCCCCACCGCCAGCCGTTCCTGCTCGCAACGCCTGGCAAAGGCCGCAGCCATCTCCTCCATCACCGGCGGAATGAACCGGGCCGGAATCTCCTCGGTGCCGATCTCCAATAACAACTCGCGTCCCATGGCGTTCCTCTGAGTCTGGGGTTGGCGGGGAAGAGGGTTAAGGGCCTGGACCCTTACCCCTCTCCCCATCCCCCTCCCCCCATCCCTTATGGGCTTTTTTCCGCCTCAGAAGTCGGGCTTTCGGCCCGCCTTCCCCAGCAGCCATCTGCGGGGGCTGGGAGGGGGCGTGGGGAGGGCCGGGGGAACTCGGTGCCCCCGACCCTCCCCCACAACTCACTTCTGCAACAAGGGAAAGCCCATGGCTTCCCGTTGTTTGAGGTAGGTTTCGGAGCACAGGCGGGCCAGATTTCGCACCCGGCCGATGATGCTGGCGCGTTCGGCTACGCTGATGGCCCCCCGGGCGTTCAGGAGGTTAAAGGTGTGGGAGCATTTCAAGCAGTAGTCATAGGCCGGCAGCACCAGACCCTGTCCAATGATGCGCAGACTCTCCTTTTCATACATGTCGAAGAGGCGGAAGAGCATGTCCACATCGGCCTGCTCGAAGTTGTAAATGGAGTGCTCCACTTCCCCCCGGTGGTGGACGTCGCCATAGGTCAAGTCCTTGTTCCACTTGAGGTCATAGACGCTTTCCACCCCCTGGAGGTACATGGCGATGCGTTCCGGGCCGTAGGTGAGCTCCACGCTGATGGGGTGGAGATCGATGCCGCCGCACTGCTGGAAATAGGTGAACTGGGTGATCTCCATGCCGTCCAGCCAGACCTCCCAGCCCAGGCCCCAAGCCCCCAGGGTGGGGGACTCCCAGTCGTCCTCCACGAAGCGGATGTCGTGGTCCAAAGGGTCCAGGCCCAGGGCCCGCAAGGAATCCAGGTAGATCTCCTGAATATCCTTGGGGGAGGGCTTCATGATGACCTGATATTGGTAATAGTGCTGGAGACGGTTGGGGTTTTCCCCGTAGCGGCCGTCGGTGGGGCGGCGCGAGGGCTCGACATAGGCCACGTTCCAGGGCTCCGGCCCCAGGGCTCGGAGCAAGGTGTGGGGACTGAAGGTGCCGGCCCCCACCTCCAGGTCGTAGGGCTGCACAATGATGCAGCCGCGCTCCGCAAAGAAGCGCTCCAGGGTCATGAGCAGGTCCTGAAAATACATGCCGCCCCTCCTCTTGGGTGCAGAAGTATCAAAAAACAGTAACCAAATGGGTCGGGAATGTCAAGATTACCCCTGAGGTTCCCAGGAAAACTCGCAGCAATGCACCTGACTCCCTGGGGTGGCCCGCGGCCCCAGGACCTGGGGCGCCAAGCAACCCCAAAGAGGCCGGGCCCCTGAGGTTTTCTCGGCTTTCCCCTTGACGCCGGGAACGGGGCAAGGTATATGAAAAGATATCAGAGGCACGTAGCTCAGGGGGAGAGCACCACCTTGACGCGGTGGGGGTCAGGAGTTCAAATCTCCTCGTGCCTACCAGGAAATGCCAGGGGTTACGGCTTCGGGCCGTGGCCCCTGTTTTCTTGTTTCCACCAGGCTTGCCGCCAACTGCGGCCTCCGACGCCAAGGGCCGCCGCCTCGTGGCGGGAATTCCCCCCTGCCCCCGGAAGCGTGCAAACTCGGCCCAAAACCGGTATACTTGCAAAAAAACCGGAGGCGCTCCGTGCACCGTTCCGCCTGTCTTCCCCTCTGGCTGTGTCTCATGCTCCTGATCCCCCTGACGCCGGCGGCGGCCGACCCCCGGGCCGAAGTGCCAGCCACCGCCTTTGACTTCGGGGAGGTGTTCGAGGACCGGGAACTCTCCCACACCTTCGTCATCAAAAACACCGGCGACAAAACCTTGGAGATCCAAGACATTGACGCCGACTGCGCCTGCACCACCACGGACTCCGACCGGCGCATCCCCCCCGGCGGCCAGGGCCGCCTGAAACTGACCATCGCCCCTTATTCCGTGATGCGCCAGTTTAAAAAGGAGACCAAGGTCTTCCTGAATGATCCGGCCCGCTCCCCGGTGGTCTTTCGCCTCACCGGCTACGCCCGGCCCTTTGTGGAGATTCAGCCCAGCCACGTGGTGCGTCTCCGGGGCAAACCGGGGGAGGACCTGCGGGGCCAGGTACGCTTCATCTCGCATCTCCCGGCGCCCTTTGAAATCACCGGTTTCACCACGGATGTCCCCCACCTCATCGACGTGAGCATCAAAGCGGAACAGCCTGGCCGGATCTACGTGGTGGAAGTCAGCAACAAGAGCCGCGACCCGGGAAATTATCAGGGGCTCATCACTCTGAGCACCACCTCTGCCAAACGCCCCCGCCTGATCATGCGGGTCTTCGGCGAACTTTCCCTGCCTTCGGCCACCAGCCCGTGAGACGGCAGGCCGGGGGAGCGCGGCGCCGCCGCCCTCCCCTCCATTTCCCCACCTCCTGGATAAAGTTGGCCGGGGCCTCGGGCATCAAACCCGCCGCCCCGGCCAAAATTGTTCAACTTCATCGGGGCTGGGGGGAGGGAGCAAGGGGCCGCCGTGCCTGCGCCCCTCCCCATCAGACTCCTAATATCCTTTTTCTCCCAAATCCTCGGCCGTCACCTTGTCTTTGAAGAGGTAATGGGCCCACGTCTGATAGGCGATGACCAGGGGCACAAAGGTGAGGGCCACGGCCAGCATGATTTTCAGGGTGAGTTGCGAGGAGGACGAGTTGAAGGCCGTGAGACTGAAGGCCGGATCCAGGCTGGAGGGCAGGAGGTTGGGGTAGAGCCCCACCACCCCGAACAGGGTGACCCCCACGATGGTGCCGGCCGAGGCGAACCAGGCCCGCCACCAGGCGTGCCGGCGCATAAAGATCCAGATGAGCATGAGGGCCGCCACCGCGGCCAGGGGCAGGGCCAGGAGAGCCGGCTGCGCCAGATAGTTGTCCCACAGATGGGTGAGCCGCCGGGTGGCGATGAGAAAGATCACCGCCAGCACCGCCAGCCAGGGCCACAGGCCCCGGGCGGTGGCCGCCGCCCGCCGGTGCATGTCGCCCTCGGTCTTCACCGCCAGCCACAAGGCCCCGTGCAGGCAGAAGAGCAGGACAAAGAGCAGGCCTCCCGCCAGCCCGTAGGGGTTGAGCAGGGTAAAGAGCGTGCCCTGATAGATGCCGTCCTTATCCAGAGGGATGCCTTGGAAGATATTTGCAAAAGCCACGCCCAAGAGCAGAGCGGGCAGGAGACTGCCCACGAAGAGGCAGCCGTCCCACAGGCGGCGCCAGCCGGGGTCGTCCACCTCGTCCCGGAAGGCGAAGGTGACCCCCCGGAGAATGAGGGCGAACAGAATGAGCATCAGGGGGGTGTAAAGGCCGCTGAACATGGCGGCGTAGGTGGTGGGAAAGGCGGCGAAGGTGACGCCGCCCGCGGCGATGAGCCAGACCTCGTTGCCGTCCCAATGGGGTTCCATCACCCGGTAGATGAGCCGCCGGTCCGTCTCGGTCTTCCCCAAGCCGGGGAGGAGGATGCCCAGCCCCAGATCAAAGCCGTCCAGCATGAAATAGACCGCCCACAGCAGGCCCCACAGCAGAAACCAGATGGTGTTCAGCATGGCTAGGCACCTCCCGTCATCGCCGCCGGGGCGGGTTCCGGCCCGGCTTTGGCAAACTTGGCCATGAGGTAGAAGGCCACCACCCCCAGGATCCCATAGAGCAAGATGAAGCCCGCCAGGGTTATCCCCACTTGGCTGGCGGCGATGGGCGACACCGCGTCCCTGGTCTTCATCAGCCCGTAGACGATCCAGGGCTGCCGGCCCACTTCGGTGACGATCCAGCCGGCCTGGAGGGCGATATAGGGGAGGGGCATGGCGTAGAGCATGACCCGCAGATAGAGGGGATTTACGATGAGCCTGTTCCTGAGGAGCCAGCCGAGGCCCGTCAGGAGCACAAAGAGGAAGCCCAGGGCCACCATGACCCGGAAGGCCAGAAAGGTCAGCAGCACCGGCGGCCGCTCTTCCTTAGGGAAGTCCTTGAGGCCCTTGACCACGGCCTGGGAATCATGGAAGGCCAGGAGGCTCAAGGCGCCGGGGATCTTGCCGATCTCCACCAGGTTGCGCTCATTTTGTTCGTCGGGGATGAGGAACAGCGTCTGGGGCGCGCCGGCCTGGGTCTCCCAGAGGGACTCCATGGCCGCCAGCTTGGCGGGCTGGATCTTGGCCACCTCGGCCCCGTGGATATGGCCCTGCACCACTTCCGCCACCGAGAAAATCAGGGCAAAGACAAGCCCCATCTGAAAGGATTTGGTGAAGAAGGACACGTGCTGATCCCTGAGCAAATGGTAGGCGCTCACCCCCATGACGAAAAAGCCCGCCAAAATGTAGGCGCCGCTCAGGGTGTGAAAAAAGATCTGCCAGGCGAAGGGTTGGGTCACCACGGCCAGAAAGTTGTCCAGCTCGGCCCGCCCGTTTCTGATCACATAGCCCACCGGGTGCTGCATCCAGGCGTTGGCGATGAGGATCCACAGGGCCGAGAGGTTGCTGGCCGCGGCCACCAGCCAGATGGTGAGGCAGTGCAGCCTGGGGGACAGCCGGTCCCAGGTGAGGGCCCAAACCGCCAGAAAGGTGGACTCCAGGAAAAAGGAAGTGGTGGCCTCGATGGCCAGGATGGAGCCGAAAATGTCGCCCACATATCTGGAATAGCGGGACCAGTTGGTGCCGAATTGAAACTCCAGAGTGATGCCGGTGACCACCCCCACGGCGAAGTTGACCAAAAAGATTTTGCCCCAGAATCTGGCCATGCGCCGGTATTCCTCATTTCCCGAGCGCACATAAATGGTTTCCATGATGGCGATGAGGATGGACAGGCCCAAGGTCAGGGGCACGAAGAGGAAATGAAAAAAGGTGGCCGCTGCAAATTGCAGTCGGGATAGCATGAGAACATCCATCCGGGCACCTACCTCCTTTGGGTGTGGATATGGCGGGGCGGGATCAGGTCCCGGTGGTCCCTGCCCGCCCCACGCCCCCTCCCAAGCGTTGCTTGGTCAGAAAAGGCAGTCGGAAGGTCCCTCTGCCCTGACCGGAAAAAAATGAACGGCTTGGGGAGAGATTGACGGCGGGGCCAGGGGGCACCGACCCCTGGCCCCCTGCCGTAAAATTCACGCAACATGGGGCCAGGGTTCCTGGTCCCGGGTCTCGGCCAGGTAGCAGAAGCGGTCCCACTCCACCTCCCGGTGGGAAACGGGGCACCTGAGCCTGACCTTGCGCTCGCTCACTCCGATGACCTCCCAGTCCCCGGCCCGGGGACCGCTGGCGATGGTGATTTTCTGGCCCACTTCCAGGGGATAGGGGCGAAAGATCAGGACTCGGTGCGGGGCCGGTTTGTCGGGTTCGGGCATCTTTTTACTCCTTGGCTCCGGGGAATCAATCCAGCAAGCGCTCCATGAGCCCCTCCACCAGAAACAGGAGGGATTCCAGGTCCAAATAGGCCAGGACGCTGGCATCAAACAGGCACCGGGCCTGGGCCGGGAAGTCCTCGTCCGGCTCCGCCTCCCAGTAAAGCAGCAAAATAGGGACCCGGGGCAGCGGGCGGAAGACCAGGGTCAGGTCGGCGTCCTCGCCGGCCCGGGTGGGCTGCCCCCCCAGGGCCAGGGCCCGCTCTTGCAGGACGGCCAGGCGACCGGCGAAAGCCTCGGCCAGGTGCTGCTGCAGACGCTCCAGGGTTTTAGTCTTGGAGACGGAGTTGGGCAGGCTCTGAAAACTGATCCAAGTGCCGCGATTGGGCTCCTCCCCCGGAGAGGCCAGGTAGTTGTAAATCAGGATGGCGTCCCAGGGGTTGGCGGATACACCTGGGGGGTACTCCACCCGTTCCTTCCAAACCCTGAGCCGGTGGCCAAAAAACGGCAGGATGACATAGGGGCGGCCGTCGGCCTCGCCATACTCCAACCCGTGGCCGGACGCCTGGGCCGCAAAATCCAGGGGCGCCACCTTCTCTTCCAGGGCCTCCAGGGCGATGGCGATGGTCTCCCGGCGGCGTCCCTGACCAGCCTGCTGCTGCTCCTTAAGCGCCGCCACGGCCGGTGCCGCGGCCTCCGGGAGATAGGGGCATTGCCTGACGTCTTCCCCTTCCTTCACCACCCGGGTGGCAAAGGCCAAACAGGTGGGCAGGCCGCAGTCGCCGCAATTGCTGCCAGGCAGCAGCTTGAACACCTCCAATACTGACATCGCCATGAATTCACCAACTCCCTGGGTATGCTCTGGCAGCGGTCCTGATTCTGCCGGCCCGTCATTATAGATAAATTATCTACTAATCAATAATTGTTACTGTCTTAAGGGATACTATAATGCCTCCCTTAAGGCGATTCAACCCTCCTCGGCAAACTTCCCTTAAGAAACTGTACCCGCTCCACAACATTAGTGAGGCCATCCGCAGACCCTCCGGCCAGTGAAACGTCAAAACCGCTGCGTTCGGCGCCGGACCGCAGAGGTTGCCGGCAGGCAGTGGGGCCCCACCCCGGGAAACAAAGGAGAACCAGTACCGCGCCTGCCTTCCCCCTCCTTTCCCAGGAAAAAAGTGCCATTTCCTCTCGAAGGTTCAGACAAGGATTGCCGATGGCAAACTAAAGGTGATTAATGTTTTTAAGATTCGACGATTTCGTGCTATCCTTAGCCCACTCTGCTTCCTTGATGGGGTTCCCCTAAGGATAATAGCTATCGCCTCGGGGAATCCCTGATATCGGCGGAATGCTTGGGGCATTCTTTCGTGGGGGCTACCTATGACGTATCGGCAATGGTTCCGGCGGCCAGCCCTTGACAGCCTCTTGCGGTCAGGCTTCCTCAGCCTGGCTGCGGTCCTTTCCGTCCGCAGCCCCGGTCCCGCCCTGCTGCGGCGCTGCTGGCTGGGGCTCCTGGCCCTGACCGTGGGAGTCGTCACTCCCGAGCCGGGTAAAGCCGCGGGCTTTGCCTTGGTTCAGCAGGGCACGGCGGCCATGGCCCAGGGAAACGCCTTCGTGGCGGAAGCCAACGACCCCTCGGCGATCTTTTATAACCCGGCAGGCCTCAACCAACTCAGGCGCCCCGAGGTTTATCTCGCCACCATCTTCAATGCTCCAGACCGGGAATATCACGGATCCGGCGGGGCTTTTTCCCAGACCAATCACCGCCTCTACCGGTCCTCGTCCCTCTACTTGGTGTGGCCCATTCATAAACGGGTGGCGGCCGGCATCGGCCTGTTTGCCCCCTTCGGCCTGGGTACCGCCTGGCCGCCGGGCTGGGCCGGACGCTATCTGACCACGCTTTCCAGCCTGAAAACTTACAACCTCAATCCGGTGGTCTCGGTGAAGCTCTGGCGCAACGTCTCCGTGGCGGTGGGTTTCAATGCCCTGTATGCCGATGTGGAACTGAAGCGCCAGCTTCCCGTGGTGGTGGGCGCGACGGTTTTGCCTGACGGCGAAGCGGCGCTGTCCGGCGACGGCACCGGCTTCGGTTTTAATGCGGGAGCGCTCTATGAACCTTGGTCCGGGGTGAAGCTTGGCCTGTCGTATCGCAGCTCCATCGACGTCACCCTCAAAGGAGACCTGCAGACCTTCCTGCCGGCCCCCTTGCCGTCGTTGGCCCCCATCCCTGGCTCGGCCCGCCTGAACCTGCCGCCTTCCCTCACCTTCGGGCTGAGCCTCAGCCGCTGGCAGCCAGTGACGGTGAACGTGGACGTCACCTGGACCGGCTGGTCCACGTACGACCGCCTCAAGGTCGATCTGGATCGTCCCCTGCTGGTCAACGGCAGGCTCACCCAATCCCTCATCACTCCCAAGAACTGGCGCGACGCCTGGGCTTTCCGCGTGGGGGCCAATTATCAGCTCGGGGAAAAGATGAAGCTTAGAGCCGGCTACATCTACGATCAGACCCCGGTGCCGGACGCCACCTTCGATCCCCAGGTGCCGGATAACGACCGTCATATCTTCACCCTGGGAGGCGATCTGACGATATCCCGGTTCACCCTGGGCCTCGCCTACAATTACATCTATAGCGAACAACGCACCAAGGCCAATGCCCTGGGCCTGAACGGTCAGTCTCTGCCGGCAGCCTTGCAGGCCAACGGCACCTATAAAAGCGATGTTCATTCCCTGGGACTGAGCCTGTCAGCCCGCTTTTAGTCAGGACAGGCTGATCCGGGCCATGGCCAGGTCGTTCAAAAACTCTTCCTGGACCGAGATGCCCAGACCGGCCCCGGGAAGCGGCAGCCCCAGGCCCTCGTCACCGAAGGCCACCGAAGGCCGCACCGGATCCCGGGCCAGGAGATAAGGGGCCAGAGACCCCTCCATGTACGCCAAAGGCCCGGCGCTCAGAGCAAAGTGCCGGCCGGCGGCCGCCAGGATGCTGGTCTCCCCCACGTGGCAGCCCACCTGCACCCCCAGTCCCGCCTTTCTGGCCATCTGGGCCAAACGCCAGGCAGGGCCTAACCCGCCGCACTTGGAGAGCCTGAGGTTGAAGATGCGGCAGGCCTTGAGCTCAATGAGCCGGGCGGCGTCTTTCTCGTTGCACAGCGATTCGTCGGCGATCACCGGGATGGGCAGCGCCGCCTGCACCCGCTGCAGGCCGGCCAGGTCGGCCTTGGCCACCGGCTGCTCCACCGCGCTGATCTTGAAGGGCAAAAATTCCCTGAGGCGGCGGATGGCTTGGTCCGCCTGCCAAGCCCCGTTGGCGTCCACGCGGATGTCGATGTCCCAACCGCACTCCTCCCGGGCCCGGGCCAGGGTCTCCACATCGGCGGGTTCCCCCACCTTGAGCTTGAGATACCGCAGGCGCTTCTCCTTGACCAGGCGCAGAAACCTGTCTAACCGCTCGCCGGAGGCCAAGGGCAACACGGCGCTGTAGTAAACCCCTGGGCTCTGCTGGGATCCCAGGAGACGGCCCAGAGGCACCCCCCAGGTGCGGGCGCCGGCATCCAGCAGGGCCAGCTCCATCGCGCAGGCGGCGGCGGGAAAGGAGACCGCCAGCTTTTCCAGGCGTTCCTGCAAGCCCCTCCATAGCGCCGCCGGGCCTCCCCAGGAAGAGCCGATAAGACCCGGCCCCAGAGTGCCCTCCAGGAGGGTCAGGGAGGCGGGAAGGGACTCCCCGGTCACAAAGTCCCGGGGAATCCCCTCGCCGTAACCCGTCAGGCCGTTCGCCGTTACCACCCGCACCACCAGGTTCTCGGAGAACTGGTGGTTCGCCAGCTTATGCCTGAAGGGGAAGAGAAACGGCAATCTCAGGTGCCAAATATCCAGCCTCTCGATGATCATGGGCAGCCTCAAGTTCCGGGGCAATCATGGTGCCGAATTTCTTCCATTGATACCACAAAGCTGGCTCCGCCAGAACGGCTTTTTCCAGGACCGCCAGACAGCGGGGGGCAACCGGCAACGGTTCCGGCTGGCCGGGGCGGGTCACCGCCTCCAATTTAAGGGCGTAGCGCCTACCGCCCAGGCGGTGCACCAGACCCACCACCACCGGGGAACCCGACCGCTTCCGCAAGATTTCCAGGGTCTTGTCCGCCGGCAAGCGGCTGTTCAGAAAGGTGACCCCGGACTGGTCATCAAGGCGCCATTCGTCGAATTCATCCATCTCGGTGATGAGAATCCGGCCGGCCTTGAGGGCTTTGACGGCGGCCAGAAAGACATTGCCGCCGCTGGCATCGATGATGTCGAGATGTACCGCCCGGGCCCGCCTCAGGAGCGATTCCCGCAGGCGGTCGGTCTGGAACCGGCAGATCATGGACACGGGGAAGCCCTTAACCGCCAGACAGCCGGGCAGAAATTCCACCGCCCCGAAGTGGCCCGTCACCAGAATGACCCCCCGGCCCTGGGCCAGGGCCTCCCGAAGCGCCGCTTCTCCTGTAAGGGAAATCCGTTTGTCCAGGAAACGCAGCAGTCGGGGAAAGTTGGAGTAGGCGGTGAAGAGCTTCTCGTGGTAGTGGTCCAGGATCCCTCGGAAGATGCGGCGGGTGGTGGCCCCCAGGCTTCCGGGAGGCCGGCTCCCCCCCAGGACATACCTGGCCACACGCCGGATGAGGTTCTTTTCCTTGCGGTTGAGCCAGAAATACAGCGCCCCCAGGAGGCCCAGATACCAGCGGGAAAGCCGGAAGGGCAGGAGGCGGAACAGGAAAACATTGCCCCTGGCCTGGCAAAATTTGCTGAGGCTGGGGGTGAAGCGGAAACCGGACAACAGGTGGGACAACATGGGGGGATCCTCCTTTCTTGGCCCGGCCCGGCTGGGCCATCGCCTGCAAACCTGAGGGCTCACCGGTTGGGCTGGGTTCGCCAATTTCTTGCTGGTGGGGAAAGATGCATCAGCCACGCCCCGAAGGCTCATTTTTTCCCTGATAATTCTAGGGATTTTGCCTGGCTGATTGACAAACCTGATTATTTCTGAAAGGGTATTGCTGAGATACTTATAAGGTAATTCCTTAGTCTATTACAAGGAGAAACCGCTCCCCAAAAATAATTCTTGCCCGGAAAAATATTGTTAAAAGAATTTTCTATTCAATTACAAAGGGATACATATTTTCGGCCAACCAGCCGGAGCGGTGGCCGGGGGGGTCGGGGGGAGGGAAATTGTTGCCGGCTCCACCAGCGATGGCCCCGGTTTTTTCCCCAAATTTTTGGATAGACCACTTTTGTGGTATGATAATCACATTGTCGTCAGCCATTTTGCACCAGAAGCCGGTAAGGTTTTCCCGGCTCAGGCGGTGGCCGTCTGGCACCGCCCTGCCGGGCTCAGGCCAAGCCCACGGGAAACGCGTCGTCTCCGGGTTCTGACAAGGCCACGGCCTCATGGAAAAACACCACAGCTGCCTGAACACCCGGGCTATCATCGAATATTTCCAGGAGCATTTCCCCCACCAGGTGGAGAGTTTGTTGAGTGGACTGGACGCGGAAATTTGCCGGCTCCCCAACCCCCGGGAGTTCCTCATGGAGACCAACAACTGGGTTTCCAGCCGCGTGGTCATCCAGATGTTTGACAATGCCAAGCGGCTCACCCGGGATCCGGAAATCGCCTTCAAAATCGGCTTTGACTCCGCTTCCCGCAAAAAATTGGGCTACGTCCAGCGCATTATCCTGTTGGCTTACAAAAATCCCCGCATGTCTGTCAAAAGAGTGCAGAAAATTAATGATAAATTTAATAGAAACAAGCGCATCGAACTTGTTAACAGTGATCGTACCAGCGCTACCATCAGGCTGCACTGGTTTAAAGATATCCCCAGCGCGAAAGACTTTTGTCGGTTCAACAAGGGAATATATGCCGGCATCCCCACTATTTGGAATCTTCCCCCTGCCATTCTGGAAGAAACCCGGTGTTTTTTTCAGGGCGAACCTTATTGCGAGTATCACATCAAGTGGATAAAGAAATTCTCTGTAAGAGAACGGTTATTGAATTTTCTCGTTCCTTGGCGGGCCCTGAAATATACCATTGAGGAACTGGAGCGCGACAAGGATCTTCTCAGGGCAAAATTTGAAGAAGTCCATCGCTTGAATATTGAGCTCAGGGAAAAAATCGACGAACTCCTCAAGTTGCAGGAGGAGTTGCGCAAGAGTGAAGCGAAATTCCGCAACCTTCTGGATTACCTGCCTGGGGTGGCCGTCCAGGGTTATGACGCCCGGGGGCGGATTCTTTACTGGAACAAGGCCAGCGAGGAGATTTACGGGTATACTGCCGCTGAAGCCGTGGGACAGAGCGTCGAGACCCTGATCATCCCCCCGGGGCTTACCGATTGGTTCCGGCGGGGTTTGCAGCAGGGGGCCGAAGCCTTCAGGAGCGGAGAGTTCCTGCCGCCCGGAGAGCAGTATCTGAAGCGCAAGGACGGCGGCCTCAGGCCCGTGCACTCCATCCACACGGTGGTCTGCCTGGACCAGAGCGAACCCCTGATGTTCCGCATCGACGTGGACCTGACGGAGCGCAAGCGGGTGGAGGAAGAGCTCAGGAACTACCGGGACCACCTGGAAAAGCTCGTCCAGGAACGCACCGCCGAACTCACCGAGGTCAACCTCAGTCTCCAACAGGAAATCCAAGGACACCAGCGCACCGAAAAGGCGCTCCGGGCCAGCGAAGAGCGGTTTCGCACCATCTTTGAAGGGGCTCCCGTGGGCATCGGCCTGAGCGACCTGGAGGGATGCTTCCTCACCGGCAACCCGGCTTTGGCCCGGATCCTGGGCTACAGCCTGGCCGAACTGCGGGGCTTGAACTTCAATGCCCTCTGCCACCCCGAGGAGGCGGCTGTGGGGGAGACCCTCTTTGGGGAACTGATCCGGGGAAACCGGCCGTTTTATGAGCGGGAAGGACGCTGCCGCCATCGCAACGGGTCATATCTCTGGTACTGGGTGCATGTCTCGCCCATTCGGGACACCGCGGGGATACCCCAGTTCGCCCTGTTCATGCTCAAAGACATCACCCGGGACAAGCAGGTTCAGGAAGAGATTCAGGCCTATCAGGAGCGGCTGCGCTCCCTGGCTTCTGAGCTGGCCCTGACCGAAGAGCGGGAGCGGCGCCGCCTGGCCGCCGACCTCCATGACCATATCGGCCAGATCCTGGCCATGGCCCAGATCAAGCTGGGGGCGATCCTGAACGAGGCACAGTCCCCCGCCGCCGAGGCCGCGGTCCACGAGATCCGGACCTTGCTCCGCCAGGCCATCCAATATTCCCGCTCCCTCACCTTTGAATTGGGCCTGCCGGTGCTCTATGATCTGGGGCTGGAAGCTGCGGTGGAATGGCTGGCCGACCAGATTCATGAGCAGCACGGCCTCCCCGTCCGGGTGACCCGGGACCAGCAACCCAAGCCCTTGGGGGAGGCGGCCAGCCTGCTCATCTTCCGGGTGCTGCGGGAATTGCTCATCAACGTGGTGAAACACGCTGACGCCTCCCGGGTGGAGATCGATATCCACCGGGAGGGAGACCATCTGGCTGTCCGGGTAACGGACGACGGCCGGGGATTCGATCCCAGGGAGGCCGCTTCCCTGGCAAGGCGCACCCCCGGGTACGGGTTGTTCAGCATCCGGGAGCGCCTGAGCCACTTGGGCGGCTATCTGGACATCCGCTCCGGGGCAGGCCGGGGCACCTCCGCCACCGTCGTGGTCCCCCTGGATCTGAATAAGGAGATGATGGTGGCCAATTAGGGGCCGCCGGGCCAGCATGGAAGAGCGGGTCAGCATTCCGGGGCCGGGAGTCTGCCTGGAGGGGCGGTTTCAGGCCGGGACCGGGGCCGGGGGGGTGATCATCACCCACCCCCATCCTCTCTACGGTGGCAGCATGGACAACAACGTGGTGTGGACGGCCCGGCAGGCCTTTGGGGCTCGGGGGGCGGCCACTTTGCGCTTCAATTTTCGCGGCGTGGGGCAGAGCACCGGGACTTTCGGCCAGGGACTGAAGGAAGTGGAGGACCTGGAGGCAGCCTTGGCCTGCTTGCGCGGCCGCACTCCGGGTCCCTATGCAGTGGTGGGATATTCCTTCGGCGCGGCGGTGGCAGCCCGGTCCTTGCTGACCGGTCTCCAGGGGGTGGCAGGCCTCCTCATCGCCCCGCCCATCGCCTTCATGGACCTGGCCTTTCTCCCCCGGGTGCCGCGGCTTGCCGGCCTCGTGGTGGGGGAGTTTGACGATCTGTGCCCCCTGCCGGAACTGAAGCGTCTGCTGTCGGGCCGACCCGAGCCAGTGCCTCTTTCGGTGGTGCCGTTGGCGGACCATTTTTTCAGCGGCAGAGAGGAGGCTTTATACCAGGTGCTGAAAGATTTTCCCCTGATGGGCTGGGGACCGGCTGATGCGCCCGCCTGAGTCGCCGGCGGATTCCGGGCCGTCCCCTGAGCAGGCCGTGTCCCGGGTGCTCATCGTCGCCTGGGACCGGACCTGCCTCATCCCGGTGTTCGGCGAGGCCGCCTTGTTCCGCCTGGTGCGCCTGGCCGCTTCCGAAAACCGGGCAGTCACGGTGTGGCTGGCCCCCGATCTCCTCACCGTCCTTGCCGGGAGGCCCCGGCAGGCGCAGACCCTGGTGAGCTGGCAGGTTTTGGATTTCGCCGAACTCCCGAAGGCCGGCCCTACCCTGGCAGCCGACCCCGACGAGACGCTTCTGGTACTTTCTGGGAACAGCGTCTGGGACCGCCTCACCTTCCGGGCCGCCCTGGGAGCGGCCGGGAGGCACGGCCCGTTTTCTCCCTGTCGGCTGAAGGCCCGGGAGGTGACGGCAGCGGTGGCCGGATGGCGGGAAACCGGCGGGAATCTGCCTGCCTTGGGTTCCACCCTGCCGGTTTTTCTCCACCGCCCGGAGGATTCCCGGCTGGCAGAGTCCCTGCTGGTGTCGGCCCTGGCGGCAGCCACCCAGGGAAGTGACGGCATGCTGGCCCGATGGGTGGACCGCCCCCTTTCCCGGCGGCTCAGCCCGGTGCTGGCGGCCCGGCGGACGTCGCCCCACGCCGTCACGCTGGCGGGAACCACCGTCGGCTGTCTGGGGGCCCTGCTTCTGGCCCAGGGCGGTTATTGGCCGCATCTTTTGGGAGCCCTGCTGTTTCTGGCGGCGGTGGTCCTGGATGGGGTGGACGGCGAGGTGGCCCGCCTGACCGTGAGGGAGACGCGCTTCGGCCACTACCTGGACATCATCACCGACAACCTGGTTCACCTGGCCGTGTTCTGCGGCATTGCCTGGGGGTTGTCCCGTCAGGCCGCCGATGTCCGCCACCTCTATGCCCTGGCCCTGCTGCTGCCAGGCTTCGGATTGAGCGCCCTGGCAGCCTACCTGGTGCTGACCCGAATCGAACTCCCGCCGGAGTGTTGGCCATCCTGGACGCGCCGGTTGGTGGCCGCCCTCAACAGCCGGGACTTTGCCTATGTGGTGGTGCTCCTGGCAATGATGGACCGGTTGGCCTGGTTTCTCTGGGGGGCGGCGGTGGGAAGCAATGTCTTTGCCGGCTGCTTGTTTCTGCTTTACCGACAATGCCGGCGCCCTCCGCCCCAAGGCGGCTTAAGTATAAGGAGACCCACGTGATGTCAACCGGCACCGCCAGAGCCTCGGGCTGGGGGCGGTGACTCCCCGGAAAGCTTCATGGCCCGCCGCGCCGGTGCCCGGTCAGTCTTTTTTTCACCCTTATGCCCAAGTGAGAACCTATGTCCCCGATTGATTTGCGCCACGTTCAGGGAGTCCTCTTCGATCTGGGGGGCACCCTGGACGGCGACGGCGAACACTGGCTGAACCGCTTCTGGCTGCTCTACCAGAAGCATCTCCCGGAGGTGACCTTCTCCGAGCTGAAGGCCGCCTTTTACCGAGCCGAGGAGGTCTGCCTGGCCGATCCCCAGGTTGCCTCCCTTACCCTGCCCCGCCTGGTTGATTTCCATGTGGCCCGGCAGTTAGCCGCCCTGGGGCTTGGTGAGGCCGCCGCCCCCAAACTCTCACGGGAATTTCTGGAGGGCTGCCGCCAGGTTATCCGGCGCAACGCCTATCTTCTGCACAGTCTGGTTAACCGCTACCGGCTGGGGGTGGTCACCAACTGGTACGGCAACGCCGCCCGCCTCCTGGCTCAGGAAGCCATCGCCCTGTGGTTCGCAGTCATCGTGGATTCAGCCCAGGTGGGCGTGCGCAAGCCCGATCCGGCCATCTTCCGCCTGGCTGCTAAGGAACTGGGCTTCCCACCGGACCAGGTGGTTTATGTGGGGGACTCCTACGGCCAGGACATCCGGCCGGCCAAGGCCGCGGGCCTGATTACCGTGTGGCTCCGAAACGACGCCATGAGCGCGCCGCTGCCCCCGGACTTCGACCCCGCCCTGGCAGACTTCGAGATTCACCGCCTCACCGAATTGGAGGAACTCCTGCCGTGAAGGGAGGCATCATCGCCGCCGGGGTGGGCAGCCGCCTGGCCCAAGGCGGCGTGGTTGCTCCCAAACCCCTGGTGCGGGTGGCGGGCGATACTCTCATCGGCCGGGTCATCCGGGAAATGGCCGCCGCCGGCGCCGCCTCGGTGGCGGTCATCACCACCCCGGCCTTCCCTCAAGTGGCTGCCTACCTGCGCCGGGAGCCCTGGCCTCTTCCGGTGTCCGTTACGGAATGGGCCAGCCCCCATTCTCTGGCCAGTCTGCTGGCGCTTAGGCCCTTTCTGGACGAACCCTTTGTGCTGTCCACGGTGGACGCCATCCTGGCCCCCGGCGCCCTGGCCCGCTTTGCCGCCGCCGCCCAAGCTGCCGCCGCTGACGGAGCCCTGGCCCTCACCTCCTGCATCGACGACGAAAAGCCGCTGTATGTGGAGCTGGGGCCTGACCACCGGGTGCTCTCCGTGGGCCGGGGGAAAAGCCCCTGGATCACCGCGGGCTGCTATGCCTTTACGCCCCGGGTGTTCGACTTCGAGGCCGCGGCCCGGGCCCGGCGGTTGTCGGCCCTGCGGCAGTTCCTGGCCTTCCTGGCGGAGGCTGGCTTCACCCTGACGGGAATCGACGTGGGTCCGGCGGTGGACGTGGACCACCCTGAGGACCTCGCCCGGGCCGAGGCGTTTCTGAGATCCGGCGTCTTCTGAAAGAGGGAGGTGGAGGCCCCCGGCCAGCCCCCTCAGGCTCCCTCCCCCAACCCCTGATTGGGAGGCTGATGGGCGGGTTTGCCCAAAGACCGGAGCGCCGCACTCCCCCAGGCCTCCCCGCACCGGCGGTTAGCCGGGCCCCTTCCTCATTTTGGGGATGACAAGGGGGCCGGCGACCTGATAGAAAATACCATTTGGCTGACGCGATGCTTCGACCTGAGCGCACCATCGTCGGCATCTACCGGGAGACCGCCCTGTCCCCCGGCAAGGTGGAAGCCGACGCCGCCATCTTAAACGAGGTGCTGGCCGGCCTGGAAACCGCCGGCTGGAAGACCCTCACCCTCTCTGCCGACGACCTGCCCCAGAGGCCGCCGGCGGCCAGGGGGGTCTTGCACCTGGCCCAGGGGCCTGAGGCCCTGAAGCGCCTCATAGCCTGGGAGGCTGCGGGCCTGAGGCTCATCAATTCGCCCCAGGCGGTCCGTCGCTGCTACCGGCGGTTTCTGCCGCCCATCATGGCGAAGGCCGGGGTGCCTTACCCGGAGACCCGCCTGTACGGCCGGCTGCAGGCCGAGGCCGACTTCCCCCGGGAGTTTCCCGGCCCCGGCTGGCTGAAGCGGGCGGAAATCCACGCCGAGGGCCCCGGCGATGTGCGCCTGGTGCATACCCTGGGCGAGGCTTGGGAGGTATTGGGGGACTTCCGAGCCCGGGGCATCGACGCCTTGGTCTGGCAGGAGCACCTCGCCGGCCGGGAGATAAAATTTTACGGCGTCGGCCCGGGACGGTTTTTTTGGGCTGCGGCCGCCGACGGCGAGGCCGACCTGCCGCAGGCAGAGAGGGCGCGGCTGGCCTCCCTGGCCGTCAAGGCCGCCGGGGCGGTGGAGCTCACGGTCTTCGGCGGCGATGCCATTCTCACCCCCGAGGGGAACCCCGTACTCATTGATCTGAACGACTGGCCCAGCTTTTCCCGCTGCCGGGAGGCCGCGGCCAAGGAGATTGTGGCCCATGTCCTTGACACCTTCGCAGACTGAACCAACCCCTTCCTCCCGCTCCCGGGAGCTGTTTCAGGCCGAACTCCCGTATCTCTCCCCGGGGTTCCAGAACGTGGCCCTGCTGGCCGAACTGGTGCTGGACCGGGGCCGGGGGCGCCACCTGTATGACGTGGACGGCAACCGCTATCTGGACTTCATGGCGGGCATCGGCGTCTGTTCCCTGGGTTACAGCCACCCGGCCTGGGTCAAGGCGGTGAGCGAGCAGGTGGCCAAACTTACGGTGGGGAGCTTCGCCACGGAAAACCGGGGGAAGTTTTTAAGACGCCTGGCCGAAGTCGCCCCGGGGGAGCTCTCCCAAACCATGCTCTACTCCGGCGGCGCCGAGGCGGTGGAGGCGGCCATCCGCCTGGCCAAAGCCTACACCGGCAAATTCGAGGTCCTGGCCTTCTGGGGCGGCTTCCACGGCAAGACCGGCGGCGTCCTCGGCCTCATGGGCAGCACCTTCAAGCAGCATTGGGGGCCGCTGCATCCCGGCCTCCACCTGGCGCCCTACGCCTACTGCGAGCGCTGCCCCTTCAAGCTCACCTACCCGGGCTGCGGCCTCCACTGCCTGGACTTCGCCCGGGAGGTCCTCCGGCTGAACACCGCCGGCGCCCTGGCCGCCATCCTGGTGGAGCCGGTGCAGGGCACCGCGGGCAACGTGGTGCCGCCCCCGGAATTCCTGCCGGGGGTGCTGGAGATCTGCCGGGAGCAGGGGGCGCTTTTGATTGCCGATGAAATGCTCACCGGCTTCGGCCGCACCGGTCGGCTCTTCGGGTGTGAGCACTTTGGGGTGGTCCCCGACGTCATCACCATAGGGAAGGGCATGGGGAGCGGCTTCCCGGTGAGCGGACTGATCTCCACGCCGGAGATCATGCGGGCCAAACCCTACGCCAACCCGTCCGCCGCCTCTTCCAGCTACGGGGGCAACCCCCTGGCGGGCACCGCGGCCTGGATCACCCTGGAGACCCTGCTGGCCGAAAAGATCGTGGAAAATTCCGCCAAGGTGGGCGACTACCTGCTCCACCGCCTCCTGGAACTCCGGGAACGCTACCCCTTTATCGGCCGGGTGCAGGGCAAGGGCCTGATGATCGGCCTGGAATTCGTGCGGCACCGGGAGCATGACCGCACCCTGCTCCCCGGCAAGGTCATGGAGGTGGTCTTCAAGGAGTCGCTGAAGCGGGGCCTGATCAGCATGAACTACACCGCCCAGTTCCGCATCAACCCGCCCCTGACCCTCACCGAGAGCGAGGCCGACGAGGGGGTGCGCATCCTGGATGAGGTCTTCGCTCTGGTGGAGCGACAGGAACTCCACCGCCGGTGAGGCTGAGAATGGCTGGGGCGGGGGGAACCGGACCCCCCCTGCCCTGAAACTCCCTGCAAGGGGCTGGGGGAGCGGTTTGGAAAGGGGGAAGGGGTCTGGGGCCCTGGGCCCCCGCTCCCCCCTTAGGTTCATCATGGTTTTCAGGATTTGGAGATGTCGCCGCCTGTCCCTGAGCAACCTCTGACCGGCGCACTGGTGGGCTTCGGCAAGGTGGCGGAGATGGCCCATCTGCCGGCGTTTCAGGCCACCCCGGGCTTCCGCCTGGCCGCCGTGGCTGATCCTCTGCCTGAGCGCCGGGCCCGGGCCCGGGAGCTGCTGCCCGATATCCCGGTCTATCCCGACCAGGCCGCGCTCCTGGCGGGCCAGGCCCCCCTGGATTTCGTGGACCTCTGCACTCCGCCCGCCGACCATTCCCCACTGGCCCTGGCGGCCCTTGCCGAAGGCTGCCATGTCCTCTGCGAAAAGCCGCTGACTCTTAATCTTTCGGAACTGGCCGTTCTGGCCGACGCGGCCGCAGCCCGCGGCCGGGCCCTGGTGACGGTGCACAACTGGAAATACGCCCCCATCATCGCCACCGCCCTGGATTGGCTCAGGGCCGGCGCAGTGGGGGAGGTGAGGCACCTGGAATGGGAGGTGCACCGCACCTCGGGCAGCGGCGGCGGCCTTACCGACTGGCGTCAGCAGGGGGGGAGCAACACCGGGGGCATCCTGGTGGACCACGGCTGGCATGCCTTTTACCTCCTCCTGGGCTTGGCCGGGGCCGCGCCCCAGGCGCTCAGGGCCAGGATGGCGCCCCTCCCCGAGGCGCCCCGGGGGGTGGAGCACGAGGCCGAGGTGGACCTGAGATTCCCCGGCGCCCGGGCCCGCCTCTTTCTCACCTGGCGGGCTGCGGTCCGGCGCAATTGGGGCAGGGTGGCGGGAACCACGGGGGAGCTGGTGCTGGACGACGACCGGCTTATTCTCCGCCGGGCCCATCAGCCGGAGGCAGTGCAGCGGTTTCCGGAGAAATTGAGCGGCGGCTCCCACCACCCCCAATGGACCTTGGGCGCCTTGGAGGAGTTTGCCGGCGAAATCCGGGAGCCCGGCCGCCGGGGGCGGAATCTGGCGGAAGCTGCGGCCTGCGCCCGCCTCATCGACCTGGCCTACCGCTCCCATGCCGCCGGCGGGGCTTGGCAGGACTATCCCTCCGGATGAAACTGCGCCTGGATTTCAATCTCCTGGCGGGCTGCCTGGGGGCCCTGGTGCTGGCGGTCCTGCTGTACCGCCTGGGGCCGGCCGCGGTTCTGGCGGAACTTGGCCGGGTGGGCTGGGGCTGGGCCCTCATCATCGGCCAGGAAATCCTGCCCATCCTGGCCAACACCTGGGGGTGGCACTGCACCTTCCTCAAGCCCCTCCGCCAGGTTCCCCTGGGGCGTCTGTTCCGCATGCGCCTGGCCGGAGACGGCTTCAATTATCTCATCCCCAGCGCCACCCTGGGGGGAGAGGTTCTCCGCGTCAACCTCCTGCGCCGGGAGATGGCCGTGGGGGCCGCCGCCGCCTCGGTAACCGTGGCCAAATTCACCCAGTTCCTGGGCCAGGCCCTCTTCATCGCCTTGGGCCTGATGTTGGCCGCGCCCTTTGCCCCCCTAAAGCCCGGTCTCCTGCCGGTGCTCTGGGCCCTCCTGCTGGGCTGCGTCATCTTTCTGGGGCTGGTGCTCCTGGGCCTGTGGCGGGGGATGTTTTCCCGGCTCACCCGCCTGCTCCTGGCCTGGCTGCCGGCGCGGCTCAAGGGCTACCTCCCGGTGGACCAGGCGGCGGAGCTGGACCGGGACATTTCCGCCTTCCTCAGGGACGACCAGCCCGCCTTCTGGGCCTCCACCCTTAGCTTCGGCCTGGCTTGGGCGCTAGGCTCCGTGGAGGTGCTCCTCATCTTTTATTTCTTAGGGCTGCCGCCGGACCTGGCCACCGCCGTCACGGTGGAGACCTTGAGCGTCTTCATCGACGCGCTGCTCTTCTTTGTGCCCGGGAAGCTGGGCACCCAGGAGGGCGGCAAGGTCCTTATCTTCATAAGCCTGGGCCTGCCGCCGGTCTCCGGCCTGGCTTTCGGCCTCATCCGCCGGATCCGGGAGCTCACCTGGGCCGGCCTGGGCGTGGCCTGCCTGTTTACCTTTCGGGAAGACCGTTAAGGAGCGGGCCGGGAGCGTTGGCCTCCCCGCCCCCCCTCAAACTCCTCTCCCAGTCCCCCAAATTAACCGGGGAAGGCCGGGTCGATGACCCTGCCTTCCCCGGTTTCCCATTCAGGATTGGGGGTGGGGGCAAGGGGCCGCACCCTTTACCCCCTCCCCTGTAGGCGTTACCGTTCCCTCTTCCCCTGGATGAATTCCTCCACCCCCTTGGCGGCTTCTTCGTCCGGCATGGTTTCGGGAGGGTGTTTCATGGTGTAGGCGGAGATGGAGGTCAGGGGCCCCCCAATGCCCCGGTCCCGGGCCAGTTTGGCGCAGCGCACCGCGTCAATCATACAGCCGCCGCTGTTGGGGGAGTCCTCCACCGAGAGGCGCATCTCCAGATGCATGGGGAAACCGCCGAATCCCCGGGCCTCAAGGCGCAGAAAAGCGACTTTGTTGTCCTTCTGCCAGGGCACATAATCCGAAGGGCCTACGTGCAGGTTGTTGGCCTCGAAATCCGGGGGGAGCAGGGAGCTCACCGCCTCCGTCTTGGAGCGCTTCTTGGTGGCCAGCCGCTCCCGGTTCAGCATGTTCAGGAAGTCGGTGTTGCCGCCGACGTTGAGCTGATAAGACCGGTCCACCGTGAGGCCCCGCTGCCGGAAAAGGTGCACCAGGGTGCGGTGCAGGATGGTGGCGCCCAACTGGCTCTTGACGTCGTCCCCCACCACCGGAATCCGGGCCTCGACAAACCGCCTGGCCCACTGGGGGTCGGAAACAATGAAGGTGGGCATGCAGTTGATGAAGGAGACCCCAGTCTTTAGGCAGCATTCGGCATAATGGCGGGCGGCCTGCTCGGAGCCAACCGGCATGTAGTTGAGCAAGACTTCGGCGCCGCTCTCTTTAAGCACCTGGGCCACGTCCACCGGCGGCGCTTCGGCCACGACAAAGGTCTGCTCCGGGGGGTACTGGGCCATGTGCGGGGAATAGCCGTCCAACACCGGGGCCATCTGCACGGTTACCGGGATCTCCGGGAAATCTTCAACGATACGGTAACAGCAGTTGGGAGGGGCGAAGATGGCCTCGGAGACCGGCCGCCCCACTTTGCGGCGGTCGATGTCAAAGGCGGCCACCACCTTCAAGTCACCGGGGGCATAGCCGCCGATATCCGGGTGCATCAGCCCCGGGGGCCATGCTCCGGCCTGACCCTGAAACCTGCGATAATACTCAATTCCCTGCACCAGGGCGCTGGCGCAGTTCCCCACTCCAGCGATGGCAATCCGGATTTTTCCCACGAGGGCTTCTTTTCCACAAGGTAAGTGTGCGCGGCGGGACTGACCCACCGCCAGGATGGTTCAATAATACTCAAAAATCCCCTTCATGCAAACCAAATGTATTCCTTATTTTTTTAACGCGGCGGTTCTCATGGACGGCTACCGCGGCAGGAAAATCGGGGCGCCCCCCTGTTCCCGCCTCCAGCCGCTGCGGCGCGCTCACCGGAGGTGGCTTGAAACGAAAACCCCGCAGCAACCAGGTTCAAACCCGGTCGGCGGGGTGCCCCCAAAGGGAGAAAGACTGGAAGGCCTGTTGTTCTGGGAGGCCGAAGTTTACCGGAGAAGAGGCAGGTCGATGACCTCCCGACGATCTTGCGTCCGTTTCCCGGCCATCGCCGCGACTCGCCGGGGGTTGGCGAGGCGGCCCGGAAACTGCTCCAGCAGCGTCAGGCAGTCTTCCACCTTGTCAGCCAAACCGACAAAAATCCGGCGGGCGGCTTCGTCCTGCTGAAGAGTCGCCGGATTCCCGGCCAGTTGCTTCAGTGCTCCAGCCACGGAAAGGAGCCGCTGGTGGCCGACCTTGGCCAGATGGCGCAAGGCAAACCAGGCCCGGAGGTTGTAGGCGGCGGCCAGCCCCTCAGCCCCGGCCCGGGTGCGGCGATACGACAGGCCCAGGCAACCGGCCACCCGTCGGCCCACTGCCTCCGGGCTGGCCGGGATGACGAGGTAGTCATCCACCCGGAGGTGAAACACCACGGGAGGCGGAACCTCATCCTCCCTTCCCAAGACCATCACCGCTGGAGCGGGGGCGAGTTCCATGGCCGCTTCCACCACGGCCAAGCCGGCCGGCATCGCCTTCCCCAGTTCCACTAAGACCACATCGATGGCCTCGCAGCCCATCACTTCCAGGGCGCAGTCCGCCTGGGAGGTAAAAAGAACCTGATACCCCTGTTCCTGGAGGCTGGCGGCCAGATCCTGGGAAAACTGCGATCTCGCCGCCACCAGCAGAACCTCCGGTTTCCAGAGAGCCCCCATTCGGTGACCGCCGCCCATCGAGTGGCTGAGGCCGGCCTGAGGCCTGAGATGGTGCCCGTATCTGGCTTTTCTGCCCGTTCCCTTACGCGTCATGACCTTCCCTCCTGGAAACCACTGCAGTCATGCCCCGGCTGGACCATGGCGGCCAACTGCAGCCATCCTGGCGTCTGCCGGGGAACGAAGCGGCGGCTTCAGGCCAAAGCCCATTCAAGGTCTGCCGCCCCGGGGTGGCCGGGAAGAGGCCGCACCCATGGGGCAAGGTCTGCATGCCCTCAAAACGGGGTCAGCAGGGGAGAGACAAACCTGCCCCCGGCCAGAACCTGCCGGATGGCGCCGATGAGGTCCGTATCGGTATCTTCTTTCAACAGATAGCCGTTGGCGCCAGCCTCCAGAGCCTGCTCACAATACTCCCGGTTGCGGTGCATAGTCAGGACCAACACCTTGATGTCCGGGTGGGCTGCTTTGAGGCGGCGGGTGGCTTCAATGCCCGGCAACCGGGGCATGGTGATATCCATGATGACGAGGTGGGGGCGGCAGGTTTCCAATAGCGCCAGAAGTTCCAGGCCATCGCGAGCCTCCCCGATGACCTGGAAGTCGGCTGCACCTTCCAGGAATCGCCTGACCAGCTGGCGAAAGAGCTGGTGATCTTCGGCGATGACAATAGTCCAAGGACGAGGCGCAGCATCTTCAGAGGTTCGGGCGGGATGCCCTCCAGCACTCATCAGCGTCCCCAAATTTTTCCGGGATGGCTCCATGACTCTTATCTGGGCATCCAGTAGTTCCGTCATCACGTGAGTAGCCGTATTGTATGGAAAGGGCTCCCGTTGAGTCCATAGTACTTAACGACTATTTTAATGATGAGTAAAACTACTTAGGCCGGAGGGGGGAAGGGCCCGGGAGTCAGGTGGCGTAGCCTTTTTGCAGGGCGTAGCGCACCAGGTCGGTGGTCTTTCTCAGATTCAGCTTCCGCATGATGTTGGCCCGGTGATTCTGCACCGTACGGTCGCTGATGAAGAGTAGCTCTGCAATCTCTTTGCTGGATTTGCCTTCGGCGATGAGCTTGAGTATCTGCTTTTCCCTCAGCGTCAGCGGCTCGGTCAGCGACGGCCCCCGGCCCTGATATTCGCTGATGAGCAGGTCCTGGAGGCGGGGGGCCATCAGGGGCGAAAGGTATTTTTCTCCGGATTGGAGGGTCCTGACGGCCTGGAGCAGTTCCTGGGAGGCATCCTCTTTGACCAGGTAGCCGTCGGCCCCGTTCCGGAAGGCGTGGTAGAGATATTCCTGTTCCTTGTGCATGGTCAGCACCAGGACCTTGACGGCGGGGGTCAGGGATTTGATTTCTCCCAGCACCTCCATGCCCCGCATCTGAGGCATGGAGATATCCAGCACCACCAGCTGGGGGGTGACGGTCTTCAGCAGATTGAGGAGCTCCAGGCCGTTGTTGGCTTCCCCGATGATGTGGACTTCGGGCAGCTCCTCCAGGATCCGCCGGATGCCTTGGCGGAACATGGGATGATCATCGGCCAAAACGACGGTGACGGGCTTCATGGCGATCCCGGCTCCCGGTGGATGGGAAGACTGAACCTGATGGACGTGCCTCGGCCGGGCTGGCTCTTTAACTCAAGGGTGCCTCCCAGCATGCGCAGGCGCTCCGTCATGGTGGCCAGCCCCATGCCGCAGCCCCCCTGCTTTCCGGCAGGCAGGAGGGCCGCCTCCATGCCCCTGCCGTCGTCCTCCACAGAGCCGATAATGCGGTTTCCCTGATGCTGGAGCCGAATGACCACCCGGGAGGCCCCGGCATGTTTGCCGACGTTGGTGAGTGCTTCCTGGAATACCCGGTAGAGGTTGGTCTGGGCTTCGGGACCGAGGAATTCATCCACTGATTCCACCTCGGCCTCCAGGACTTGGAAGTCAGGGTGCCGGCGGAATTCCTCCACCAGGTGGCGCAGGGCCGCCGACAGGCCCAGGTCCTCCAGGACCGAGGGGCTCAGGTCCCGGGAGAGGCGCCGGACGTTTTCCACGATGGCGTCGAGGTACCCAAGGATACGGGCGCAGTCCTCCCCCATGGCGGAGTCCGTGGCCCGCCGTTCGATGTTCCGCAATTGCATCTTGAGGACCAACAGCGACTGGCCCAACTCATCGTGCAGTTCCCGGGAGAGGCGGCGGCGCTCCTCTTCCTGGGCCGAGAGCAGCTGGGAAGTCAACAGCCGCAACTGGGCCTCCGTCTGCCGCCGTTCGGTAATATCCCGGGCAATGGTGGAGTAAAATTGCTCCTTCCCTCCAGGGTCCCGGTGCACAATGACCACCTGGGAAACGGGCACCTCCCGCCCGTCCCGGTCCAGGAAGGCGGTTTCCCCCTGCCAGAGGCCTTGAGCCCGGGCCGTGGGCAGGGCCTCCTGCATCAGGAGGGTTTGCGCCCAAGGAGGATGGCATTGCAGGAAATGCATGCCAGCCAGGTTCCCCTTAAGAGGCAACCCCAGCATCCGGCGGCCGGCCTGGTTGATATAGAGCACGGTGCCGGACACGTCGGTGACGCCCACAAAGTCCGAAGTCGCCTCCAGGATGGCGGTGAGCCGCTGCTGGGCCTCCTCGGCCCGGACCCGGGCGGTGATGTCGATGCCCATCTCCAGCACCAGGGGGGAGCCATCCCAGTCGGCGAACGGGTAGTCGTGAATCTGAAACGTCCGCCCGTCAGGCCGGGTCCACTCCCAAACGTGCGGCGTGCCGGTGTGAAAGACCCGATTGGTGGGACACTCCGTGCAGGGCTGGTCCCGCCCCCACAGAATTTCATGGCAGGGGCGGCCCCGGGGTTCGCCGAAATTCTCCCGGAAAAACCGGTTGGCGAATTTCACCCGGTAGTCCGGGGCCTGGAGAAAGACGTAAGCCGGCAAATGGTCCAGGAGAGAGAACAGGCGGCGCCTCTCCATCTCCACGGCCGCCTGGGCTTCCCGACGCTCGGTGACGTCCTGCCCCACCACGAGGATTTCCGCAGGCTGGCCGGCCGCATCCCGGATGAGGCTGGCATTCCACAACAAGAACCGCTCACCCCCGTTTTTCAGGAGGATGGGGAACTCTAAGCTGCGGACCACCTCCCCGGCCCGGATGCGGGCGAACTCCTCCCGGGCCCGGGGCAGGTTCTCTGGCTTGAGCAAGAGGGAGAAGACGTCGCGGCCCTGGACTTCTTCCCGCCGCCAGCCGCTCAAGCGCTCGGCTTCATCGTTGAATTCCAGGATGCGGCCGTCGGGGGACAGGGAGACCACAAAACTGGCGGCGGTTTTCAGGAGGGAGCGGTAGCGGTTTTCAGAGTCCCGCAGGCGGGCTTCGGCCTCCTGGCGTTGGGCCATTTCCTCCCGGAGTTGCTCATTGGCCCATCTGAGCTCCGCTGTGCGCTCCGCCACCCGCAGCTCCAGACTGTCATGGGCCTGGGTGAGCCGTTGTTCCGCAATCTTGCGGAACGAGATGTCTTCGGCCAGCAGGAAGCAACCCAGCACCTCCTCTCCTTCGCCCCGGTGCGGCAGAAAGCGGATGTGCCAATGGATGGACTGCCCGTTGGGCAGCCTCAGCGGCGTTTCCCATTCCGTCGGCTGCCCGGCCAGGGTCTGAAACAGAATAGGCTGCAGCTGGCGAGCGAGCTCCGGCCCCAAAGCCTGGGACACCGGCAGGCCCAACACCTGCTCCGGCGCCACCCCGAACCACTGTTCATACTGCCGGTTGACAAAGCCCAGTCGCCCCTCCCGGTCCGCATAGGCGATGAGCACCGGCAGGCTGTCGGCGATGAGGCGGAGGTGGGCCTGGCTGCGCCGCACCGCCTCCTCGGCGCGATTGTTCAACAGGGCGACGGCGGCCAGCTCTGCAAAGCCTGAGGCCAGGCGGCAGTCGTCCTCCGTAAAGCCCCCGGGTTTGTTGGCCAGCCCCAAAAGCCCCACCGTCTGGCCTTCGGCCTTCAGGGGGGCGAACAGAACATTTTCCAGCGCCACATGCCCATCCGGCAGAAACCGCTGATGGCGGCTGGCGGAAAAATCGTTCTCGCAGACCGTCTGCCCGGTCCGGTAAGCCTCAGCCCGCAGGCCCCGGATAGGCATGGGAGCCAGGGGGTCCACACTGCACGGCAGCCCGCCGGCCTCCAGAAATACCACCTCGTTGGCGTCCCCTGCCGGGTTGGCCAACGAAATATAACCCGCCGGCGCCCCGATGAGCTCCCGGCAATGGTCGAAGATCGCCCGGGCGGCTGCGGCAAAGGTGCGGTTCCGGGAGAGGGCCTGGGCTGCAGCCAGCATTCCCCGCAGCTCACGCTCCCGGTCCGGGGGCAAGGCCGGATCCGGCGCGTCAGACTGGGTCCCCTTGCGGCTTGGCTCCATTGGGGTTCCGTGCTGTTGGATTGGGTAGCGGCGTCGGGGAGGCGACGGCCGGCCGCACTGACGCCCCATTGGGGAAGAAATTTTGGGACAACGTTATCAAATTTTTAGATGGAAAGGAACACCTCAGGTGGGATTGAAATGAAGGAGATAAAACCAGCCGCCGTTTCCCTTCCCGGATTGCGCCAACCCCGTCGGGGCGGAAGCAGACGTTACCCCGGCTGGGCCGCAGACGGGGGCGCCGGGCGCAATCCATGAGGTGCTTGGCCGACTATTTCTGGTGAGTCTTTTCGATGCCCTCTTTCAGGTGCAGGCGGACCCCCTGGTTGGTCAGGTGTTCTTCCTCCAGGAGCTTTCTGATGGTGTCAATGAGATGCAGATCGGCCGTGCTGTATTCCCGGCGCCGGGAGGAAGTGCGCTCCGGCTGCAGAAATTCGGGGAAGCATTTCTCCCAATAGCGCAAGGTGCACTTGCGCACCCCGGTGAGTTTGGAAACCTGGTCGATGTTCAGCAAGACTTTGCGCCCGATGGCATCCATGTCGATCACCTTCCAACTCTGGCCTTAACGCTCCAAGACTTCCCATGAATCTCTTGCAATACTTTTCGAACCGAGCCGTGGACTTCTTTAAATTTTTCTTGACCCAAACAACCACGCCGCTCCAGGGGTTCCTATCCGGGCCGGCGCGGCCGGAGGAAGCCTCCGGCCCTGGCAGGCCTGGCGCCTGGCGCCTGCAGCACCCTTCTTGTCGTCTCACTTTTTGCCGGGATGTGGTATGGTGAGGGCACCTTGCCGGAGAGGCTTTCAGGAGGAGGCCATGAGCAGAGCCATCGGGGATCCGGGCCGTTGTGCGAACCGGCGACCTCGGGTGCAGGTGTGGGCAGCCGCTTTGCTGCTGCTGTTCGGAGTCATCTCTGGTGCGGTGGCCGCGTCCCCCACGGGTCCGGCCACCTCCCACGGCATCGACCCCAACCGGGAATTCACCATCCTTCGCATCGAGCCGGATATCTCCCGGGAGGAAGTCCGGCTGGTTTTCAGCCACCCACTGCCCCGGGAAGTGCTGGCCGCCCATCTGCGCTTCCTGCCGCGGCTGGCGGTAAACTGGCAGGGTTCCACCGTAAGCCCCGAAGGCGTTCTCACCCTCAAGGGAAATTTCCGCTTCGGCCGGACCTACCAGGTAAACCTGCCCGAAGACCTGCAGGTGGCGGGCCGCACCTATAAAAAGACCGTACACCGGTTTTTCCTCCCCGACCGGCTGGCCCGGCTGGAGTATGTGGAGCACCAAAACGTCATTGAACGGGACAGCCGCCAATTGCTGCATGTGCGGGGCGAAAACGTCGGACCGCTCCTGGTGGAGGCGCTCACCGTGCCGCCGCTGCTTCTTCCCCAGGTCCTGGCGGCGGAGCGGGAGGGCGCCGCCCCGGCGCAACTCCAGGAGCTTCTAACGATGGCCCTCCAAGAGCTGAGGCCCCTCCTCCGGGAGGTGCGGTCCCTGGAGGGATTCACCGCCGCGCCTCTTCTGGAAAAGCAATTGTTCGGGGTCTCCCTGGAAAAGAACAGGATGACGGCCATCTCCCTGCCCCTCACCTTCCGGGCCCTCAAGACCAGGGGAGGCCTGGCCTTTATCCGGGTGCAGGACGAGCGCCCCGGCAGCGGGGCCCGGACCCCCTCCCGCCTCTTTTCCCTTACCGACCTGGGCCTCACTTATAAGGCAGGAAGCCAAAGCCTCCTGGTCTGGGCCAGCTCCCTGGCGGCAGGGCAACCCACCCCCGGGGTCCAGGTGGCGGCCATCACCCGGGACCTGGAGGTTTTTCCCCTGGGGGAGACGGGGCAGGACGGCACCCTGGAATTCGGCGGCCGGGAACTTGCCGGGCTGGCTCTGAAGCAGCTGGGGGGCTTTGCCCCGGTGAAGCGTCGGGTGGCGGCCGAGGAAGTCCGGTTTCTGCTGGCCGGCAAAGGCGAGGATGTCACCTTCCTCGCCGTCAAGGCCCAGGGCGCCATGCAGCCCGCCAGGGTGTGGCAGGTGCCGGCGGAGGCGGCGGTGCGGCCCCTGCGCGGCCAGGTCTTCACCGAGCGCGGCGTCTATCAGCCCGGGGAGCGGGTGTTTTTCAAAGGCGTGGTTCGGCAGTGGCGGGACGGTCGGATCTTTTCCCCGGTGGGGGACCGGTGCTCCTTTGAGGTGGTAAGCTCCAGGGGCGAAAAGATTCTCTCTTCCGAAGCCCGGCTTTCGGAATTCGGCACGGCGGCGGGCGAACTCACCTTGCCCGGCCACAGTCCCCTGGGCACCTACACGCTGATTATGCGCTTCGGCGCTGACCTGAGCCAAGCCGCAGGGACCGCCCCGGACCCTGACCGGGAGACGGAGGAAACCGACGAGACGCAGGGCGAGCAACGACCCAGGGAGGAGGCCCGGACCACCTTTGAAGTCCAGGAGTTCAAGCCGCCCCGCCACTATGTGGAGCTCAACTTTCAGCGCCTGAGCCGTCCGGACCCTGGCTACGTCAACCGGGAACGCCGGGGCGAATTCGTCCGCATCGGCATCACCGGCGGCTATTACGCCGGAGGCCCGGTGAAGAACGGCCAGGTGCGCTGGAAAATCTCCCGGACCAAAACCCACTTCCAGGTGCCGGGGTTTGAAGACTTCACCTTCGGCTACGACGAAGGGAAGCGGGAGGAGCTCATCGAGGCCGGCCAGGCCCTGCTGGATGAGCAGGGGCGGGGGGAGATCCTCTTTCCCCTGGACCAGCCGGTCCTCACCGGCCGCCACGGCCTCCTGGTGGTGGCCACGGTCCTGGATTTTGACGGCCGGGCCGCCTCCCAGAGCCAAACCTTCCAGGTGGAACCCGAGATTCTGGTGGGCATCAGCCGCCTTCCGGACAGCCTGCGGGTGGGAGAGTCCCAGACGGTGCGGATCGTGGTGGTGAAGCAGGGCAAGGCCCTGAAGACCGGCGCCATCCAGGCCGAGGTGCTCCAGGAGGGCTGGACCTATCTGGCCAAACGCAACGACCAGGGGGACCTCTATTGGGATGAACAGCCGGTCTGGCGCCGGGCCTTTGCCAGCACGCTCTCCCTGGAAAAGGGCGAGGCTCGCTTCGCCGGCGATTTCTCCCGGGGCGGTCCCCATCTGTTGTCCTTCACCTACCGGGATGCCGCCGGCTTGAGCTTTGCCGCCGCCGCCTCCCTGACGGTGGAATGGGGCTACGACGAGGCTGGCCGCAGACGCCGCCATTCCTCCTATCAACCTCTGGAACTGTCAGCCGACCGGGCGGCCTATGAACCCGGCCAGACCGCCCGGCTCACCGTGTCCGCCAAGCGCCCCGTGACCCATTACCTGGTGACGGTGGAACGCCAGGGCATCCTGGCCCGCCAGGTGGTGGCCGCCAAAGGCTCCTCCCAGGACCTGGAGATTCCCATTCGGGCCGATTACGCCCCCAACGTCTTTGTCTCGGTTTTGGGCTTGAGCCCCCGGGGCGATTTCCCGGTTTACGCCGGCCGCTACGACGCCGAGGCGCCGGGGTTGGTCTGGCGCACCCTCAACCTGCCGGTGCGCCTGGAGGTGGAGGGACTGGCGGTCAAAATCGCCCCGGACAAACCGGAGTTGCGGGCCGAACCCGGGGCCCGGGTCACCCTGGACTTCCAGGTCGCCGGCAAGGATGGCCGGGGCGTGGAGGCTGAACTGGCGGTGGCCGTGGTGGACGAAGCGGTTCTGGCCCTCACCGGCTTCAAGACCCCCACCCTGGACGCCCTCCTGCGCTTCGACCTGCCCCTGAGGGTCGCCACCGGCGATCTGCGGGCCCTGCTGCTGCACCAGACCCCGTTTTATCTGGCAAAAAGCGAGGCCCTCACCGGCGGCGGCGGTCTGCAGGAAGACCTGGTAGCCAAGCTGCGCCAGCGCTTTCGGGCGGTGGCCTACTTCAACCCCGCCTTGAGGACCGACTCCCGGGGCCGGGCCCAGGCCGTTTTCACCCTGCCTGACAACCTCACCGCCTTCCGCACCTATGTGGTGGCCCTGGACCGGGGCAGCCGCTTTGCCAGCACCCAGCGGCCCCTGGTGGTGAGCAAGGATTTTTACCTGGAGCCCGGGATGCCGGGGTTCTTCACGCAGGGCGACACCTTCCGGTTCCAGGTGAACGCGGTCAACGGCACCCCCCAAGTCGGGCCCCTGAAGTTCAGCGCCACTGCGGACGGCGGGCTCTTTCTCAAGGCCGGGGAGGCGGCCGCCACCCTGCCGGCCAAAGACAGCCTCAAAGTTTCGGTGAGCGGCGAGGCGGCCCAAGCCGGGCCGGCCGCGGTGCGTTTCGCCGGGGAATTCCTGGGCCGGGCTGACGCCGTGGAGCTGCCGGTGCGGGTCAATTCCGGGCTCGTGCGGGAAACCGAGGTCCTTCTGGGCTCGTTTATCGGCAGCGAGGAGCTTTCTCTCACCCTCCCTCCCCTGCTGACCCAGGGGGCGGCCAACGCGGCCCCGGGCGAGATGCAGGCGGTGCTCACCTTCACCGGTTCGCCCTTTGTGCGCCTCTCCCGGGCTATCCGCTATCTGTTGACCTACCCGTATGGCTGTGTGGAGCAGACCGCCTCCGGCGTCCTGGGTCTGGCGGCTCTCAAGGACGTGGTCCAAAAGGGGCTGGTGGAAGGGGTCAACGCCCAGGAGCTGGACGCCTACTTGAAGGGCGGCCTCAGCCGTATCCTCAGCCTGCAGACGCAGACCGGGGGCTTTGCTTACTGGCCCGGCGGCCGGGAGACCCACCCTTGGGGGACCCTCTATGCCGCGGCCGCCCTGGGGCTGGCCAAAGCCAAAGGTCTGCCGGTGCCGGAGACCGGGTTGCACCGGACCGTGGATTACCTGAAATACCGCATCAAGGACGAACGCACCCCGCCGCCTTACAAGGCCTTTACTGCCTACGTCCTGGCCCTGGCCGGGGCTTTGGACCGGGCCACGTTCACCCAGGCAGCCAAAGAGGAGCCCCGCCTCCACCGGGAAGGGAAAATCCTTCTCATCCTGGCGGCCCGGCAGGCCAACCTCAAGACCCCCAAAGACCTGAAAGCGGCGCTCAAGCCCTTGCTGACCCTCCGGGAGGAAAAGCCGGCATGGGCCGATGAATTTCAGGCACGGTTCCGGGGGCCGGCCCTGGCGTTGTTGGCCGGGCAGCTCCTGCTGCCGGGCGACCAGGAGGTCAAGGAGGCGGCCCTCTATCTTTTGGGCGGATTGGACCGCCAAGGACTCTGGACCTCCACCAGCGACACCGGATGGGCCCTCCTGGCCTTGGGGGAATATTACCGGGGAGCCAGCTTTAGCCGGGAGCCCGGCACGCTCACGGTCAGCCAACCCGGGGGTGGAGTTCAGCAGGTCACCGTGGAGCCCGCCGGCTTCCGCCGCGTCTCTCTGGACCCCGCCCTGCTGCTCCGGGCCCCCAAGGTGCAGCTCACCGGACCGCCTGGACGCACGTGGTTATATAAGCTGGAACTCACCACCCCCCGGCCGGATATCGCCAAGACGGGGGAGGCCAAGGGCTTCGGCGTGCAAAAGACCATAGCCAACACCGACGGCTCCCAAGAGATCAAGGTAGGCGATCTGGTCAAGGTCACGGTCTCTCTGGAGGCCGCCCACCGCAGCCAGCGCTACGTGGTGCTGGACGACCCCCTGCCCGCCGGCTTGGTGGCCATCAACACCGCCTTCAAGACCGAGGAGTCGGTATCCCACCGCCCGGGGGATGCCGAGGAGGGGGAGGAAGATCCCTTTGACTATTTCGGCCCCGGAGGGATCCTGCGCTATCGCCCCAACTTTTTCGAGATCCGGGGAGACCGGGTATTGGCCTTCCGGGATGAGGTCTGGTCCGGGCCACAGGTGTTTGAATACTACGCCCGGGCCGTATGCGAGGGCACCTTTGTCATCCCGGCCACCAAGGTGGCTGCCATGTACTCCCCCCAGGTGCATGGCTATTCCCCCCAGGGCCGGCTCACCATCAAAGGCCGCTGATGTTCAAAGAGCCACGTCTGAAGCGGCGCCTCCTGCCCGTTGTTCTGGTCCTGGGCCTGGGGGCGGCGGTCTTTTTGGCGGAGAGGGCCTCCCGCTTTGACGCCGCGCACCTGTCTCCATTGGCCGGAGCGCTGGTTACGGATCGGTCCGGCAAGATTCTAAGGCTGGTGCCCGAGGCTCAGGGCCGCAAACTGGTGAAGCTGCCGCCCGGACCCCTGCCGGCCCGGGTCGTCCAGGCTTTTATTGCCGCAGAGGACCAGCGCTTCTGGCAGCACCCCGGGGTGGATCTCCTGGCCGTGGGCCGGGCGGCCTGGACCAGCCTGGCCGCCGGCCGCATCGTTTCCGGGGCCTCCACCCTCACCATGCAACTGTCCCGGCTGGCCTATCCCGGCCCCAGGACCCTGACGGGCAAACTCACGGAAATGGCCCGCAGCCTCCGCCTGGAGATGACCCTGAACAAGGCGGACATCCTCCGCTACTACCTGGACCGGGTGCCCTTGGGGAACAACCTCATGGGGGTGGAAACCGCAGCCCTGGCCTACTTTGGCAAACCCGCCGGTGATCTCACCGCGAGCGAAGCGGCCACGCTGGCGTCTTTGGCCCGGGCCCCCGGTCGGCTGAACCCGCTGAAGCCTGGAAACCGGCGCCTGCTGGCCCGCCGGGACTGGGTATTGGGGCGTATGGCCAGGCTCGGTTTTCTTACCCCCCGGGAACTGGCTGCGGCCCGGGAGGAGCCCCTCGCCCTGGTGGCCGGCGCTCCCCGCTTCCCCTTTGCCGCCCCCCACTTGGTCAACCTGGTGCTGGCCAGCCAACCGGGGACCTCCACCGGGGCGTTGAAGACCACCCTGGACCTGGACTTGCAACAGCGGGCTGAGTCGGTGGTGGCCGCACATGGGGACCGGATCCGCAAAGGGGGCGCCACCCAGGCTGCGGTACTGGTTCTGGACCATCGCGCCGGGGAGGTCTTGGCCCTGGTAGGCTCGATCTCTTATGGCCCCCGGGACCAGGGCATGGTCAACGGCGCCGCCGCACCCCGCTCCCCGGGTTCCACCCTGAAGCCCTTTCTCTATGCCTTAGCCCTGGACGAGGGCTTCACCCCGGCCACCCTCCTGGAGGATGTGGAGCGACGCTACCGCATCCCCGGGGGCGAATTTAATCCCCTGAACTTCGACCGGGTGGCCCATGGCCCGGTGTCTTTCCGGGAAGCTCTGGGCAATTCCCTCAACCTGTCCGCCGTGCGTCTGCTGGAAGCTGTGGGGCCGGGAACCTATTTCGAGACGCTTAAAAACCTGGGGCTCATCAACCACCCCGAGCGCGGGCCTGACCATTACGGCCTGGGTCTGGTGGTGGGCAATCCCGAGGTCACCCTCCTGCAACTGGCCCAGGCTTACGCGGTGTTGGCCAACGGCGGCCTCTTTCGGCCGCTGCGGCTGACCCTGGAGGCGCCCGCCCCCTCGCCCCGCCGGATTTTTTCACCCCAGGCGGCTTACATCGTTTGGCATATTCTTGCCGATCCCGCCGCCCGGGGCCGCATCTTCGGCGCTTCCCAGGCCATGAACCCTCCCTTCCCCCTGGCCATCAAAACCGGCACCAGCACCCGCTACCGGGACTGCTGGGCCGTGGGGATCAGCAGGGACTACACCATCGCCGTCTGGGTGGGCAACTTCGACGGCCGTCCCACCTCTGAGGCCAGCGGCGCTTCATTGTCTGCGCCCATCCTGTCCGATTTAGCCGGGGAACTGATGCGCCACGCTTTGCCCGAGCCGCTTCCCCGGCCGCCGGGCTTGGTGAGCGCCACTATCTGCGCCTTTTCCGGACAGAGGCCCACCGCCGGTTGCCGCCACCGGATTCGGGAGTTCTTCATCGCCGGCGCCGATCCCACCGAGACCTGTCACCTCCACCAGCCGGGGGAGCCCTGGCACCGCCTGCCCACGGCGTTCGCCGGCTGGCTGCACGGACGCCACCTCCGAGGGGGGACGGGCCGGTTCCGCCTGGCGGGGTTTGATGCCGACCTCCAGAGCCTCTTTACCCGTCCCCCTCTGTCCCAGACGTTGCCGTTCCCTACCATCGAAACGACCCCCATGCCCGGCCCCGACACCCAGACTATCTCCACCGCCGCGGCACCAGCCGGCGAGGTGGCCATCATCGCGCCCCTCCAGGGCGACCGCTTCCTGCTCCAGGGAAACGAAGCCTGCCGGATCACCGCCAGGGCGGTCTGCCGGCGCCCCCTGCCGGCGGTCACCTGGTTTCTGGATGGCCGGGAGGTGGCCGCCGTCGGCCCCCCCTATGAGGTGGAGGTTTTCCTCACCCGGGGCCGCCACCGGTTGAGCGCGGTGGGGGAACAGGGCCGGGGCCACGAAGTGGAGGTGCTGATTGAATAGGAATCGGGAGGTGCGACGGCGAGAACAGAGATGGCGTTACTTTGTCAAGTCATTGCACTGTTCATTGCCGGCAGGCGAAGGCGTTCTCTCGTGCAGGAGCTGTTGATATTTTTTTTTGTACTCATGTTCCAGGCTCAAGTCGGGAGAGGCACAATGGGCTTTTATCAGATAGGCGTTGATATGAATCCTGTTTTTTAAAAACACATAAGCTGCAAGTCCATCATTTTGTACTTTTGCCTGCTTGGGCCACCGCAGAATAATTTCCTTTCCCAAAACATAATTCTTTAAATAGGAAACTGTTTCCTCTTTATTGTCAATTTTTATCCCCAAAAAAGTAACCATCTGGCCGTTTTCTAATACCAACGTGGCATCGCTTAAGACTTTTTTAACTCTATGCAGTGAACACGGCTCCCATTTGGTTTTTATTAATGCTGGCTGGGGCCTGGCCTCCCCGATCACTGGGGTATAGTTCAGGGATTCCCTCGGGGCTGGGGGGATCTCCTGCCGCATCAGGTTTATCACGGCTTCGAAAGGACCTGTCGGCCTGGAGCGCATCTTCTCCCTGATCCTGGGGACAAAGCTCTCGTTGACCTCGTAGCCCACGCCGTTTCTTCCCAGGTCCAGGGCCGCCTTCACCGTGGTGCCGCTGCCCACAAAGGGGTCCAGCACTGTGTCCCCCACGAAGCTGAACATGCGGATGAGGCGCCGGGGGAGCTCCTCCGGGAACATGGCCTCGTGACCCGCCTGCCGGGCGCCGCCGAAGCGCCAGTGGCCGGCGAAATACTCCTTCCATTCCGCCTTGCTCAGCCGGGAGGCCTCTCTAATCTCCGGCGACACCTTTTTGGGGGGCCCCGGTTTTTTGAAGATCAAAATAAATTCGTAATCAATTTCCACCAAACCATTGGGCGGGAAGGGGTAGGAGCCCATCACCGGCGCCCCCCCGCTGGTGTTCATGGTGGTCTTTTTCTGCCAAATGATGCTTCCCAGGAAGTCCAACCCCAGATGCTCCCCCTGGGCAATGATCTCGGCGTGCAACGGAATGACCTTGTAGCGGCCGTACACCTTGGCCCGGGCGAACTGGTCGCCAACGTTGACGCACAGCCGTCCCCCCAACCTCAGCACCCGGAAGCACTCCCGCCACACCCGGTAGAGGTCCTGCAGGTACTCGTGCAGGCTCTGCCCAAAGCCGATTTGGCCCGGCACGCCGTAATCTTTGATATGCCAGTAAGGCGGCGAGGTGACCACCAGGTCCACGGTCTCCGCCGCCAGCTCGTCCATCCGCCGACTGTCCCCGATAACAATCCTGGCCCACGTGTTCATAGGGAAGAAGGTTGCTTGCGGAAAGGATCGGCGGGGCGGTGGCTCCCCCTCCCTCCCCTCACTTCGCCAGCCATTTCAGCCCCAGGCGCAGGAGGTCTTCCAGGGAGGCCGCGCCCTGGCTGGCGGCGGCATCCAGGGCTTTTTCCGCTACATTTTTAGGGTAACCCAGATTCACCAGGGCCGACAGGGCATCCTCCCGGAGTCTGTCCTGCAAAGGTGCAGGGCGGCCCCTGGCCACAGCCATGGCTTTGTCCCTGAGTTCCAGGACGATGCGCTCCGCAGATTTTTTCCCCACCCCCGGAATGCTCGCCAGGCGTTTGACGTCGCCGGCGGCCAGGGCCTGGTGAAATTCCCCGGGATCAGCGCCGCTCAGGATGTTCAGGGCCATGCGGGCCCCAATGCGGGGTATGGCGATGAGTCTCAGGAACAGATCCTTTTCCTCCGGCTGGGCAAAGCCATACAACTGGATGGCGTCCTCCTGGAGGCGGGTGTGGATGTGGAGGGCCACAGGGGCCGGCGGTTCAGGCAGGGCATAAAAGGTGGTGAGGGAAATATGCACCCGGTAGCCCACCCCCCCCACCCGGAGGAGCAGCTGGCCGGGGGTCTTTTCCAGGAGCTGACCTTCCAGAAAGCCGATCATGTGCTGGTCAGGGGAGAGCGCAGGTGGAAGAGGTGGCAGACCCCCACCGCCAGGGCGTCGGCCGCGTGCTGGTTGGCCACCGTGAGGCCCAGCAGCTGCTCCACCATGAGCTGCACCTGGGCCTTGCTGGCCTGGCCATAACCCACCACGGCCTTTTTGACCACCAAAGCGGGGTAGACATGGACCGGGACCCGGGCCTTGGCTGCGGCCAGGAGCACCACGCCCCGCACCTGCCCCAGGATGAAGGCGCTCCGGACGTTTTTCCCCAGGAAGATCTCCTCCAGCGCTAAACTATGCGGGCGGTGTTGGCGAAGCAGCTCCACCAAACCGTCATAAATTTGACAGAGCCGCTTCTCCAAAGAGGATCGGCTCCCAGGAGTGATCTGGCCGTGGGTCACATGGGCCACGTCGCGGTGCCCGGTGGCCACCACTCCATAGCCCGTGGCCAGCGACCCCGGGTCCACTCCCAGCACCACCCGGCTCACATCAGGGCCTCCAGCACCTTGTCGGGAATATCGAAATTGGCGAAGACGTTGCTGACGTCGTCGTGGTCCTCCAGCATCTCCACCAGTTTTAGAACTTTCAGGGCCCGATCCTCCTCGGTGATGGCCACCGTGGTTTTGGGGCGGAGTTGCAGCTCGGCCAACTCCGGCTTAAATCCCCGGGCCTCCAGAGCCTCTTTGACTTCCACGAACCTGCCTGGGTCGGTGAGCACCTCCAACTGGCCGCCGCTGGCTTGAAGATCCTCGGCGCCGCACTCCAGGGCCGCCTCTAACAGATCGTCTTCATCCAGGCCCTCGAAGACAATAACCCCCTTTTTATCGAACATCCAGGAGACGCAGCCAGGCTCCCCCAAGCTGCCGCCGAACTTGGTGAACAGGTGGCGGACGTCGGCCACGGTGCGGTTTTTGTTGTCGGTGAGGCTCTCCACCATGAGAGCCACGCCCTCAGGGCCGTAGCCCTCATAGTAAACCTCCTCCAGGTTGCCGCCGGCTTCTTCGCCGGTGCCCTTGCGGATGGCCCGGGCGATGTTCTCCTTGGGCATGTTCTCTTCCTTGGCCGCGGCGATGGCCGCCCGCAGGCGTGCATTGCCGTCCGGGTCGCCGCCCCCCAGACGAGCCGCCACCGTGATTTCCTTGGCCAATTTGCTGAAAACCTTCCCGCGCTTGGCGTCGGCCGCGCCCTTCTTGCGTTTGATGGTGCTCCATTTGGAATGACCAGACATCTTGCCCTACCCCTCCATAAACCAAGCGATCCCGCCATCGCCGCAAAGGTTAGGCCCTTTGCCCGGGAACCTTCTTCCGCAGGCCCAGAATATAGAGCTCCCGGCTGGCCTGACGGGAACCCGGCGGCTTGAGGCGGTGGCACTGTTCAAAGACCTCCCGGACTTGGGCCACCAACCCGGGGAGCCCGGGGCCTTCAAAGACCTTCACCAGGAAATGGCCGCCCGGCCGGAGCAACTCGCCCGCAGTTGCCAGAGCCGCCCGGGCCAGCGCCAGGGAGCGCTCTTCGTCCACCTCCCGGATGCCGGAGGTCCGGGGGGCCAGGTCGCTGACCACCAGGTCATAGACTGGGGAGAATGCCTTAAGCGTCTCCAAGTCTAGACTTTGCAGGTCACCCGCCACAAAGTATAGGGGCGGCGCCAACGGGACCGCCGGCGGGTTGACATCCACCCCCACCACCAACCCTCCCGGCCCCACCCGCTCTCCCAGGTATTGCATCCAGGAACCGGGACTGCATCCCAGATCCAGCACGCGTTGGCCCACCTTCACCAGACGATGCTTGGCGTCAATGGACTTCAGCTTATAAACCGCCCGGGAGACATAGCCGGCGGCCCGGGCTTGCCGCCGAAACGGGTCCGGGATTCCAGGGCGGGGCATGGCCAACGCTTCCTATCCCTTGAGATTAATTGGCAATCTTTTATCATGCAGGCCCTCTCTTGGCAATGAAAAAGCCCGATGGTCCTATTGTCAATTATTTGACTAATCTCCACTTCTTTGACAGGAGGGAAAGTCTGGGCAAAAGGATAAAGTCAATAAAATCAATGATATATGTGCCGTAGCAGCCAAATTTTCCCTTGGCATGCTCGTTGCTCCATGGAAAAGGCAACCGCGTCACTTCAGAGTTAGCCCGAAGAGGTTTCCCGTGGATCAACCCCCGTCGCCCAAACGCAGCAAGAAAAAGCTCATCCTGTTGGCCGTGCTGGGGACTCTGCTCATCGTCGGCGGTGGCCTGACTTATCTCTTCCTCACCGATGATCCCGGCGAAGCCTCCGCCTTGCAGCCGGCCGAGGTCCAGCAGGCCGGAGGGGCCACCATGGTTCTGGAGCCATTTCTCGTTAATCTGGCCGACCTGGAGACCCGTCGTTACTTGAAAATTAAGATGGAGGTGGAAGTGGAGGGGGAGAAGGTCATCAAGGAACTGGAAAAATCCGTTCCCCGCATCCGGGATGCCCTCATCCTGCTCTTGGCCAGCAAAACCTACAGCGACCTGGGAACCGCGGACGGCAAACTCCGCCTGAAGGAAGAGATCCTCCAGCAACTGGCCAAGGTTCCCGGTGGCAAAAAAATCAGAAACGTCTTCTTCACCGAGTTCGTGGCGCAATAGGGGGCAATGGTGACCAAGGTCCTCTCCCAGGAAGAGGTGGACGCCCTGCTCAGGGGATTGGTGGAAGGGGAAATCGAAGCCGAGCGACAGTCTCATGATTATGCCGATGGCATCATCCCGTACGATTTCACCTCCCAGGAGCGCATCATCCGGGGGCGCATGCCCACCATGGAGGTCATCAACGAGCACTTTGCCCGGGCGTTCCGCATCTCCCTTTCCATGATCCTCAGGCGAACTGTGGACATCCAGACCAACTTCGTGCAGATGCTCAAATTCAGCGAGGTCTTGAAATCCTTGCTCCTGCCCTGCAGCTTTCACATCTTCAAAATGGAGCCCCTGCGGGGGCAATGCCTGTTGGTGGTGGACAGCAAACTGGTCTTTACTCTGGTGGAATGTTTCCTGGGCGGCAGTTCGAAAACCAGCTTCAAAATTGAAGGCCGTGATTTCACCAGCATCGAGCGCCGACTCATCCAAAAAGTGGTGCTTATGGGCTTTCAGGATCTGGAAAAGGCCTGGGCTCCGGTGCATCTGGTGAAAATGCACTTGGTGCGGGTGGAAATCAACCCCATGTTTGTGGGCATCGCCACGCCCAACGATATCATGGTGGTGAGCCGCTTCCAGGTGGAGATGGAGGAGGCTGACGGCTTCATTACCGTCTGTATGCCATACGCCACCATTGAACCCATCAAGGGAAAGCTTTATTCCGGCTTCCAAAGCGAACAACTGGAACAGGATGGCCGCTGGACCTCCCGCATTCAGGAGGAAATCCGGGAGATGCCGGTCAATGTCGTGGTGGAATTGGCTTCCACTGCCATGACTGCCAGGGATGTTCTCGGGTTGGCCACCGGAGACATTATCCTGTTCGATAAAAAGGTGACTGATCCCCTGGTTGCCAGGGTCGAAGGTATTCCCAAGTTCACCGGTTACGCCGGCCAGTATCATCGTGCCCGGGCCTTGCGGGTGCAGCGGTTGCTGTATCCCCTGGCCTAGCGCCGGCCTGAAGAAGGGAGAAGCACGCATGGCAGAAGGTTCCCCCCCCGGTCCCCCCCTCGACCTCGACTGGGAGCAGGCCCTAAGCGAGCAGGCCGCCCCAGTTGGTTCGGATAAGGCACCGACCGTCAGGCCCGCCTCCGGGCCGGCAGATCCGGGCATGACCACAGAGGGAGCGCCCAATCTCTCCCTGCTCCTGGACATCCCCCTGGAGATCACCGCCGAACTGGGACGGACCCGGATGATCATCAACGACCTGCTGCAACTGGGGCAGGGCTCCGTTATCGAGCTGAATAAATTGGCAGGGGAGCCCCTGGAAATCCTGGTCAACCAAAAGCTCATCGCCCGGGGGGAGGTCGTGGTGGTTAATGAAAAATTCGGTATCCGCCTCACCGACATCATCAGTCCGGTAGAACGCATCAAACAATTGGGGTAGGGCATGAACTTGGCGGCATCCCAAGAGCTGGTGCGACAGGCAGTCATTCAGCAGGAGACAGGCCTCCCCGGAACCGAAACGGTGGTAGCCATCGCCGGCGCCTCGTTTTGGGTTGAGTGGCTGCGGATGCTGGGGATCCTGGTGAGCCTGGGCGCCCTGCTGCTGATAACCTTGCACGTGGCGAAGCGATACTGGAAAAAGCCCCAGGGCTTACCGCTCATTCGGGTTCTGGGAAGGTATTACCTGGCATCGCGTCAGGCCCTTCTGGTGGTGGCCGTGGACCATCAGCGCTTCCTGCTGGCCAGCAACCAGGACCGGGTCGATTTTTTGACGTCCTTGTCGGATCCCCCGGTCCCCCCGCCCGATTCCGCCCAGGAGGAAACATGAGCAATCTTCTGGCTACCCACCTGGCGGGTGCGCTTCTGGGGGTTCCCGCCCCCGCGGGTGCAGGCGGCTGGGGGCTGGAGCAGGCGTTGGCCCCCGAAGGCCTCAGTTTGTCTCTGCACCTCCTCCTGCTTCTCACCGCCCTTTCCCTGGCCCCGGCCCTGATCATCATGCTCACCTCCTTCACCCGCCTGGTGGTGGTGTTTTCTTTCCTGCGCCATGCCCTGGGCACCCAACAGTTGCCCCCCAACCAAATCCTCATCGCCTTGGCCCTCTTCCTCACGGTTTTTATCATGGCGCCAGTGTGGCTGGAGATTCAGGAACAGGCGGTACGGCCCTATGTCAACCGGGAGATCGGCAGCGAGGAGGCCGTGGTCCGGGGGGTGGCCCCCCTGCGCAGCTTCATGTTGAAACAGACCCGGGAAAAGGATCTGGCCCTCTTTATTAATCTGTTGAAAAAGCCCAAACCGCAAAATGTTCAGGAAGTTCCCACCACCGCCGTCATCCCGGCTTTCCTGATCAGCGAACTGCGCACCGCCTTCGAAATCGGCTTTCTGCTGTTTCTGCCGTTCCTCATCATCGACATGGTGGTGGCTTCAGTCCTCCTTTCCATGGGCATGATGATGCTGCCGCCGGTCATGATCTCTCTGGTGTTCAAGGTGCTGCTGTTCGTCCTGGTGGACGGCTGGAACCTGGTGGTGGGCTCCATGGTGCGGAGTTTCCAGTGAAGAACCCCACGGAGGAGGGGTTATGAGCCCGGAAGTAGTTTTGGAACTGTGCCGCCAGGCCGTTAAGGTGACCCTCCTGGTGAGCCTCCCCATTCTGGGTATCGGCCTGGTGGTGGGGGTGCTGGTCAGCCTCTTTCAGGCCGCCACCCAGGTCCAGGAAATGACCCTGACCTTTATCCCGAAAATCATCAGCATCTTGGTGGGGCTCCTGTTCCTCCTGCCGTGGATCATGCGTCACCTCATGGGCTTCACCACCGACCTTCTGGAGAACCTGCCCCGGTTTATCCGGTAGGAGCTATCATGGCGGAACCTCTGGGTTATCTGCAAAACTTCCTCCTGGTGGGCCTGCGCACCTTATGCATCCTGGCCTTCTGGCCGTTGTGGGACAGCCGGCTGGTGCCCCTGCCAATCCGCATCGCTTCAGTCCTCGCCATTGCCCTGGCCCTCACCCCCCAGGCGGCGCCGAGTCTGCCCCCCTGGCCCCCGTCATGGTTCGCCCTATCGGTTCTGGTGTTGCAGGAATTCGGCCTGGGGTTTTGCCTGGGGCTGGCGATGCGCTTCCTCATGGCCGGCATCCAAATGGCCGGCAACCTGGCAGCGGTGCAGATGGGCTTTGGCATGGTCACCCTGATAGATCCCCAGAGTCAGGCCCAAAATGCCGTGCTGGGCGATCTCTTGGCCAAACTGGCCACGCTCCTGTTTCTGCTCAGCGACGGGCACCATCTGCTGCTCATGCTGTTGGCCCGGAGTTTCGGGGAACTGCCCATGGGGGCCACTCTGGGATGGTCCGCCGGGTTGGGCCGCACCCTCGTTGCCCTGGGGGCCGGCATGTTTCAGGTGGCAGTTCAACTGGGCGCCCCTATCCTGGCTATCCTCTTTCTCACTCAGGTGGCCTTGGGGCTGGTATCCCGGGCCATTCCCCAGGTGCAGGTAATGCTCTTGAGCTTCCCCCTCACCATCGCTTTGGGGCTGTTGACCCTTTCCCTGACGCTTGCCCTGGCGGGCCCGTATCTCGTCCATCGGTTTCGTGAGCTTGAGCAACCCGTTTCCCTCATACTCCATGCCCTCAAAGGATGAGCCATGGCCGAGGATTCCTTCCAGGACCGCACCGAACAGCCCACCCCAAAGCGTCGTAGCGAGGCCCGACGTGAAGGACGCCTCGCCCGCAGCCGGGACCTGGGCACGGCCGTGTTCCTCATGGCCGCCGTGGGGTTTTTGGCGGTCTGGACCCCCTGGGCGGCGGGTAACTGCGAAAAGCTGCTCCGCTCCTGGCTGGAAAGCCTCCAGCCCGGTCGGCTGAACCCCGCGGATCTCACCGGTTTAGGGGGGCGGTGCACCCTCACCCTGGGAGTCATCCTGAGTCCGGTGCTTCTGGGCTTGGCCGCAGCTTCTCTGGGCGCCAACCTTATCCAGGGGGGCTGGGTGTTTGCCCCTCAACGGCTGGCGCCCGATTTTTCCCGACTGCAACCCTTAAACGGCTTCAAGCGACTGTTTTCCGGGCAGTCCCTGGCGGAACTTGGCAAAGCCCTGGCCAAGGCGGCGGCCATCGGTGGCCTGGCTTATGTCAGCCTGAGCCGCCTGTTGCCTCACCTGCCGGCATTGCTGCTGCAGGACCCCGTTCACCTGGCCCCTTTCCTTAAGACCCAGGGGATGGGCCTGACCTGGCGCATCCTGCCGGTTTTCCTGGTCTTGGGAGGCCTGGACTATCTGCATCAGCGTCACCGGTTCGAAAAAAGCTTGAGGATGACCAAACAGGAAGTAAAGGAAGAGATGCGCCAGGTGGAAGGCGACCCCCGGATCAAGGCCAGGATGCGGAGTCTGATGCGGCAAATGGCCACCAAGCGGATGATGGCCGACGTCCCCAAGGCGGATGTGGTCATTACCAACCCCACCCATGTGGCAGTGGCCTTGCAATACGACGGAGCCTCCATGGCCGCCCCCCGGGTGGTGGCTAAGGGCCAGGGATTCGTGGCCCTGAAAATCATGGCCCTGGCTCAGGAAGTGGGGGTCCCCATGGTGCAAAATGTGACCTTGGCCCGGTCCCTCTATAAAACCGTGGAGGTGGGCGAATTCATTCCCACCTCCCTCTATCGGGCGGTGGCCGAAGTCCTGGCCTATGTCTACAGTCTCAGAGCCGTAGCGGCAGGTGACCGATGACCCAGGCGGCGCACCTCCCGACCCAGGCCTTGCCCCGGATGGGCCTCCACAAGGGCGAACTCTTTGTGGCCCTGGGAGTGATCGTCACTCTGCTGGTCATGATCTTCCCCCTGCCCCGGACGCTCTTGGATCTGCTGTTAAGTTTCAACCTCACCTTTTCCCTGATGGTGCTGCTCCTCTCCCTCTACACCATCAAGCCCATCGAATTTTTTATCTTCCCCTCCCTGTTATTGGTAACCACCCTGTTCCGCCTCTCCCTGAGCGTGGCTTCCACCCGTCTCATCCTCCTCCACGGCGGGGAGGGCCTGGAGGCCGCCGGGGTGGTCATCCGTTCCTTCGGCAGCTTCGTGGTGGGCGGCAATTTTGTCGTTGGCGGCGTGATTTTCACGATCCTGGTAATCATCAATTTCATTGTCATCATCAAAGGTTCAACCCGCATCGCCGAAGTAGCGGCCCGCTTTACCCTGGACGCCATGCCCGGGAAGCAGATGAGCATCGACGCGGATCTCAACTCCGGTTACATCGATGATCAGGAAGCCCGCCGCCGCCGGGCCAACCTAGCCCGGGAGAGCGAGTTCTACGGGGCCATGGACGGCGCCTCCAAGTTTGTCCGGGGCGAGGCCATGGCTGGTCTTTTGATCATGGTGATCAATATCCTCGGCGGGCTGATCATCGGGCTGGCCCAACACGGCCTCTCCCTGGCCGAGGCCGCCCAAACCTTCACCCTGTTGACCATCGGCGAAGGCTTGGTGAATCAGATTCCTGCCCTGTTCGTCTCCACCGCCGCCGGTTTGGTGGTCAGTAAAGCGGCTTCCGAAGCCAGTCTGGGGGAAGAATATGCCGCCCAATTCGTCCTGAAACCGCAGGCCATGAGCGTGGCTGCCGGCATCATCTGTCTGGTGGGCTTGGTCCCGGGTCTCCCTCATCTGCCATTTTTGATCCTGGCCGGCGTCACCGGGTCGCTTTCGTACCTCGCCTGGAAGGTCCGGCACCGGGAAGCGAGGGAGGCTGACCGCCAACAGGCGGCTGCTCCCCGCCGGAAAGAAGAAGACCCCTTGGATCATCTGCCGGCCCTGGATCTGTTGGAAGTGCAGATCGGCTACGGATTGATTCCCTTGGTGGATGAAGCCCAGGATGGCGAACTCCTGGAACGCGTCCGGGCGTTGCGGCGGCAATTCGCCCAGGAAATGGGGGTGGTGATTCCGCCGATACACATCCGGGACAATCTGCAATTCAAACCCGGGGGCTACGGCATCCTGATCAAGGGGGTAGAGGTGGCTCGGGGTGAGATTATGGTGGGTTGTTACTTGGCCCTGAGTCCCGGGGACACTTTGAGGCAGATCGAGGGAATCCCCACCCGGGAGCCCACCTTTAACCTGCCGGCCATGTGGATTAATGCCTCCCGCAAGGAGGAGGCCCAGCACCTGGGCTACACCGTCGTCAATCCCGCCAGTGTCATTATCACACACTTGGCGGAGCTCATTCGCAGCCATTGCGATGAATTGCTGGGACGCCAGGAGGTCCAGCGCCTCCTGGACCGGTTGGCCAAAACCCACCCCAAGGTGGTGGAGGAATTAGTGCCTGGGCTTCTCCCTCTGGGGGTGATTCAGAAAGTTCTGCAAAACCTGGTGCGCGAGCGGGTGTCCATCCGCGATTTCCTGACCATCATGGAGACCCTGGCAGATTACGGGGCCTTCACCAAGGATCCGGATGTGTTGACGGAATACGTCCGTCAACGTTTGGGGCGCGCCTTGACCCAGGCCCTGGAGTCGCCTGAACGCCGCCTGCTAGTGTTCACCCTGGACCCCGGCATCGAGGACCTCATCAAGGACAGCTTGCAACGCAGTGATTACGGGGTTTATCTGGCAATAAACCCAGAAGTCGCGGAAGCGATCCTCAAATCCTTGCGTGAGGCCACGGAACGGGCCGCGAAGCAAAACCTCCCCCCGGTGGTGGTCTGCTCACCCACCGTCAGACGGCACCTGGCCCGGCTCGTGGACCGACACCTTCCCAACCTCAGGGTGCTGTCCCATGGCGAATTGGTCACCGATGGCACAATCCAATCATTGGGGGTGGTGAGTTTAGGCCATGGAGCTTAGAACCTTTGTCGGCAGAGACTACCAGGAGACTCTGGCCCGGATCAGGCAGGAACTGGGGCCCGAGGCCGTTATACTCTCCACCCGGGCACGCCAGGTTCTTCGCAGCGGCTCCACCCAACCGCGCCGCCGGGAGGTCCAAGTCACCGCCGCCACCGGGCCTCCCCCCTCAGGCTTGAGAGAGACCGGACCTGCCCTCGCCGCAGCAGAGACCCCGGTTCGGCTCGCAGACTTTGAGGCCCTTCGGGAGGAGATTCGGGATTTGAAAACCCTCCTGCGCGAACGTCAGCACAGCTCCCTCCACCGGGACTTGATTCACTCTCAGCCGGAGGTGGCGGCCCTCTACCACGAACTCGCCAGGCTGGGGGTGCAAGAACCGGTGATCGCCAAATGGCTTCAGCAGGTGCAAATCCTGCTGCGGCCAGACGCGCAAAAGCGGCTGGGACGCCAAGCAGTGCTGCACGCGCTGATGCAGTCCTTCTCAGTAGCCGATCCCTGGGAGTCAGCCGGGGACGGCCCCCGGTGCTGGGCCTTTTTGGGAACCGCCGGTGTGGGCAAAACGACCACTTTGGCCAAGCTGGCAGTGGTTGCGGCATTGGCCCGCAAGCAGCGGGTGGGGTTGATCTCCCTGGATCACCAGCGGCTTGGGGCCATGGAGCAGTTAGCCGCCTTTGCCCGCCTCACCGATTTACCGTTCCTGAATGTGCATGGCAGAACGGAATTGATCCAGGCCGTCACCGCCATGCACCACCTGGACTGCATCTTTATTGACACACCCGGGCGAAACCCTCATGAGCCTATTCTCGGCCGGGAACTGAAAGAGCTGCTGGGTGACCTTCCCCACCTGCAGTGCCACTTGCTCATCAGCGCCGGGGCGGCTGAAAGCCTCCTGGCCGCCACCATCAAGGGTTTCGGGGCCCTTCCCCTCGCCTCCCTGATTCTTGCCAAGGTGGATGAAAACCCGGAACCCGGCGGTTGGTTCAATCAAATCTGCTTGAGCGGCCTGTCCCTCTCGTTTCTTACCACCGGTCCGAGGGTGCCGGAAGACCTGGTGCCGGCCAGCCGACCCCTGGTGGTATCCCTGTTGTTGGGAAGCACGGCCCTTTCCCAGGAGACCGAGGTCCCTGACACGCAACCTTGTGAGGTCAACCATCATGCAGGCTTGTAAACCCGCACCCTTGCCTTCCTCATCCAGGGACGGAATCTCCTCCTCCCCCCCCAGGGTGATCGCGGTGACTTCCGGCAAAGGGGGGGTGGGAAAATCCAATCTGGTGGTAAATGTCGGCATAGCCCTGGCACGCCAGGGTCGGCAGGTGCTGTTGATTGATGCCGACCTGGGATTGGGGAACCTGGATATCCTCTTGGGGTTGCACCCCTCCTGTACGATTCACGACGTCCTGGCGCATCGCAAGAGCCTTTCCGAGGTCCTGGTGGAGGGTCCGGAAGGCATCAAAATCCTCCCCGCCTCCTCGGGAATCCCGGAAATGGCCGAACTGGACAGCCGGCAAAAATTGTTCCTCTTGCATGAATTGGATACGTTCTCTCCCGATCTGGATGTGGTGCTCATCGATACCGGGGCGGGAATATCCCGCAATGTCCTGTTCTTCAACATCGCCGCCCAGGAAATCCTGGTGGTGGCCAACCATGAGCCAACCTCCCTCACCGATGCCTATGCCCTCATCAAGGTCCTGGCAACCCAGCACGGCGAACGGCACTTCCGCCTGGTGGTCAACGGCATAGCCGACCCTGCCGAAGGCCGGGCGGTGTACCGCACCCTGCTCAACGTCACCGATCGCTTCCTGGGACAAGAGATCTCATTGGACTTCCTGGGAGCCATCCCCCATGACGAAGCCCTGGGACGGGCTGTGTTACGGCAGCAGGCCGTCCTGCAGCTCTACCCCAAGGCCAGGGTAAGTCGCTGGATCACCCAACTGGCCCAGCGGTTGTGGGAATCTGCCCCGCTGGTCCCCAGCCGGGGCAACGTCAAATTCTTCTGGCAGCGTCTGGCGCACACGCCGATGTAAAGGTCAGGGAATGATGAAAAAGCAATCATTGGCGCAAGTTCAGGCAAAAGCCGGCCCGGAGCAGTGGCCGCCAGTGGTGGATGCCGCCTGGCAGGAGCAGATGGTGGTCCAGTATGCCCCTCTAATCAAATATATCGCCAGTCGTCTGGCGTTGAGGCTTCCTTCCCACATCTCCCTGGATGATCTCATCAGCTCCGGAATCATCGGCCTCATCGATGCCATTCATAAGTTTGACCCGGGCAAGAATATCAGTTTCAAAACCTACGCCGAGTTTCGCATTAAAGGGGCTATTTTTGATGAGTTGCGCAGTTTGGACTGGATTCCCCGGTCCGTCCGGAAAAAGTCCCACGTGATCGAAAAGGCGTACGCCGACTTGGAACGGCATCTGGGCAGACCGGCGGAGGCCGAAGAGGTTTGCCAGGCTTTGGGTATGGAATTGGAAGAATTCTATCAGCTCCTGGATGAGACTAAGAGCATCTCCCTGGTGGAGCTGGAAAGCGTTTGGAAGGCAAACCGGCCAGTTCCGGAGCTTAGCGAAACCGAGATTTCCGAGATCCTCCAGGACGACTCCACCCGTGATCCCTTCCTGGTTTTGCACTTTGCCGAGTTGCAAGGAATTTTGGTAAAGGCCATCGACTCCCTGCCGGATAAGGAAAAACTTCTGGTATCCCTCTATTACTATGAAGAACTTACCATGAAGGAAATCGGAGAAATCATGGGGTATACCGAATCCCGCATCTCCCAGTTGCACACCCAGGCCATGCTGCGGCTTCGGGGTAAGCTAAAGGATGCCCTTAATCCCGGGAGCGGCTGATGGCAGGCCATGGAACCCCGGCTGGCAAACGATGGGGCGCCATCCTGCTCCTGGCGCTGTCCCTGGTGCATGGCTGGCAGGAAGTCGCCAGAGCCGGGATAAGCAGCGACGGAGCGGCAGACCCCCCGGCAGTTCTCCCACGCTCCTCAGACCTCGGCCCTCATGCAGGGTCGTCAGTGATCCTTGCCCCTTTTTATGTTTTTCGGGAAGAGGGGGCCCGGGCGTGGCTGGAAAGAATCCAGGTAACCGTGAAGGGAGTGGGGCCGCTCAATACCCCAGGGACCGTGGACACAGCGGAGGTTCGCCAAGCCATCCAGGAGGCCCTGCACGGCGCAGGAGAAGAGGCAGCGATTGCTGAGCGCCTGCAGCGAACACTCGGCCCGCTGCTGAAAATGGGCCGGGAGCCGCAGGTACACCTCAGTCGCTGCTTTCTGCTCCTGCCCTGAAAAAAAGCCATGGATACCATCGAACTCCCTAAAATTACCGAGCTTCTCAACCAGAAACCTCCCGGCGACGGCCATGGCCAACGGGAGCGTCCAGAATTCCGAAAGCATGAGGCGGGTAACCGACCCGACCCAGTGTCCGTCAACCCCGAGGCCGCATCAGAACCAGACACCAAAAGGCTGGTGGACCTCATGGTGTAGCGGCACGTGAAGGAGAGACAACGGTGAAGAACCTGGAATACTGGCTTCTCGCGCAAGCTGGCGTAGAACTCTTGCTGATAGGGCTGGTGGCCCTGTTCCTCTATAAGACCAAGAGTCTTGGCCGGAAGCTGACAGCATTGGCAGCGGCTGAGAACCCCGTGGCCGGCAAGGTGGAGGACCTCACCCGGAAGATGGGAGAATGGGAACGGCGCCTGAAGCTTGCCGAGGAATTGACCCACGTTCTGGCCGAGCGCCTGGGGGCGTTGTCGGCCGGTCAGCCCTCCATGGGCGGGTTCCCCTCCCCCCCCATGCCATCCTCGGAACGGCACCGGGGGGCCAGCCTGCGGGCGCAGGTGGAGGCCCTTTCCCGGCAGGGGTTCCCGCCCGAGGACATCGCCCGTCGATTGGGGCTGCAACTGGCCGAGGTCAAGGTGGCGCTGGATCTGGCCCGGGTGCGGCCAGCGTGAGCCTTCGGGGCTTTCCCTTCTCACCCCGGGCCCGCCGCCCCGTCATTGTGTCCCTTCCTGATTTGCGCTACACTCAACATCCATGACCTGATATCTTTTTCCCTGCGCAGTTGGGAGGCGGGACCGGGAAGGATCTCCTCCCCGCTCCCGCTTACCCCCAGGCAACCTCAGCAACGCTTGGGTGAGGATGCGGGTAAGGGCGAGGTTGCAGGGCCTGTGCCCCGGTTTGCGGGGCTGGTGATCCAGAGCTTGCATCAAGGGACTTCATAGCATGCCTGGGAAGGGACAATGGATCTGAACCGCTGGCGACGCCGGCTTGATGTGGCTCAGGGCCGGGCCGCCGCCGAGCTGGTGCTCACGGGCGGCCGGGTGGCCAATGTCTATACCGGGGAGTGGCTGGAGCAAGAGGTGGCCCTCTTCGACGGGGTGGTGGCGGGATTCGGGGATTATCCCGGTCCCCGCCTGGATCTGGGGGGCCGCTTTCTCCTGCCCGGTTTCATCGACGGCCACCTCCACCTGGAAAGCAGCATGCTCGCCCCCGGGGAACTGGCCCGGGCCCTCCTTCCCCGGGGCACCACCGCAGTAGTGGCCGACCCACATGAGATCGTCAACGTTTGGGGCACGGCGGGGCTGGATTATCTCCTGGCCGCCAGCCAGGACCTCCCCCTGGACATTTTTTTCATGCTGCCCTCGTGCGTTCCGGCCACCCGGCTGGAGACAGCCGGGGCCCGGGTGGAGGCCCCGGACCTGGCGCCGTACCGGCATTTGCCCCGGGTCGTGGGACTGGCGGAAATGATGAATGTTCCCGGAGTCCTGGCCGGAGATGCCCAGCTTTTTGCCAAACTGGCGCTCTATCCTGAAGGGCCGGTGGACGGCCACGCGCCCCTGCTCTCCGGCCATGGCCTACAGGCCTACCGGCTGAGCGGCATCGGCTCGGACCATGAGTGCACCGAAGCCGGGGAAGCCCTGGAAAAGCTGCGGCTGGGGTTTTACCTTATGGCCCGGGAAGGCAGTTTGGCCCGCAACCTGGCGGACCTCCTGCCGGGGGTGCCGCCGGCCGCCTGGCGCCGGGTCCTGCTGGTAACCGATGACTGCCATCCCGAGGACCTGGCCCACCGGGGACACCTGGATCAGCGCCTGGCCTTGGCGGTCAGCCTGGGGGTTAATCCCCTCACCGCCATTGCCCTGGTTACCCTGAATCCCGCCGAATACTTTCGCCTGCGGGACCGGGGCGCGGTGGCCCCGGGACTGGCCGCCGACTTGGTGGTGGTGGAGGACCTGCAACAATTTCGAGTGGTCATGGTCTTTAAGAACGGACGGCTGGTGGCCGAACGCGGGCATTTGGTGGCCGACCTGGAGCTGCCGGCGCCTCCTGCGCCCCCCTCCTCCTTCCAGGTTAAAGGCCTGAACTCGGAAGCCCTGGCACCTCCGGTGGAGGGTGAAACGGTCAAGGTCATCGGCCTCATCCCCGGCCAACTCCTCACGGAAAAGCGGGTGTTGCCCACGCCAGCCAGCGCTGGCCGGCTGGCGGCCGATCCGGACCGGGATCTTTTAAAACTGGCGGTCATCGAACGCCACCATGGCACCGGCAACCTCGGCCTGGGGCTGGTCCAGGGGTTCGGCTTGCGGCAGGGCGCCCTGGCCTCTTCCGTGGCCCACGATTCCCACAACCTGGTGGTGGTGGGGGCCGACGACCAGGACATGCTCTGGGCCGCCGAGCATCTCATCCGGCTCCAGGGCGGCCTAGCCGTGGTGGCCGGCGGCCGGGTGCTGGCCGACCTGCCGCTGCCCATCGCCGGATTGGTCTGCAACGCCCCTCTGGAGGAAGTGGTCCAGGCCCACCGGCAGCTCAAAGAGGCATACCGGTCCTTGGGTGGTACCCTGCCCGACCCGTTCATGGCCCTCTCCTTTCTGGCCCTGCCGGTCATTCCGGCCCTGAAACTCACCGACTTGGGGCTGGTGGACGTGAACCGGTTCCGGCTGGTATCGCTGTTCGGCGAGGATTGAGGTCCAGCCCCGCCAGATGCCGCCGCCCCCCCACCTGAAATCGTGAACGGCTTCCGGCTCCGGCGGCTGCCAGGCAAGGAGTATTCCCTGGGAAAATGTGATAAAATATAACCTGGTTAGGAGTGGTTATGCGTTTTTCCCGTCTGCTCATCCCCACCATGAAGGAAAACCCCACCGAGGCCGAAGCCGTCTCCCACCGGCTGCTGCTCAGGGCCGGCATGATCCGCAAACTGGCCTCCGGCATTTATCATTACCTCCCCCTGGGACTCCGGGTGTTGCGCAAAGTGGAAGCCATCGTCCGGGAGGAAATGAACCGGGCCGGGGCCCAGGAAGTGCTGCTCCCCGCCGTCCAGCCTGCCGAGCTCTGGCAGGAGAGCGGCCGCTGGGAGATTTACGGCAAGGAACTGCTGCGCTTCAAGGACCGCCACAACCGGGACTGCTGCTTTGGGCCCACCCATGAGGAGGTCATCACGGACCTGGTGCGCCGGGAGGTGCACTCTTACCGGCAGCTTCCCCTGAACCTCTACCAGATCCAGGTGAAATTCCGGGATGAAATCCGCCCCCGCTTCGGGCTGATCCGGGGCCGGGAATTCATCATGAAGGATGGCTACAGTTTCGACGCCAACGAAGCCGGCGCCGAAGCCACCTACCGGGCCATGTATGAGGCTTATAACCGCATCTTCCAACGGTGCGGCCTCAATTTTAAGACCGTGGAGGCGGATACCGGTCCCATCGGCGGCAGCTTTTCCCATGAGTTCATGGTGCTGGCCGACACCGGCGAGGACACCCTGGCCTCCTGCACGGCGTGCGATTATGCCGCCAACCTGGAGAAGGCCGAGGTGGTGCCGCCGGCACCCCGGTCCGGACCGGCCATGGTGGCCCCCCCTTTGGATCAGGTGGCTACGCCAGAGTCACGCAGCGTCGAGGAGGTGGCCGCCTTTTTCCAGGTTTCTCCCCGGGAAATCGTCAAGACCCTGCTGTATGAAACCCAACAGGGGGTGGTGGCCATACTCCTGAGGGGCGACCACGAGGTCAACGAGGTCAAGGTAAAAAACCTCCTGGGGGTCACCGAGCTCACCCTGGCCGGCGCGGCCCGGGTGGAGAACCTCACCGGCGCCGAGGTGGGGTTCAGCGGGCCGGTGGGTCTGAACCTGCCGCTCTATGCCGACCAGGCGGTGATGGCCCTGTCCTCCTGCATCACCGGCGCCAACCGTACCGGCTTCCACCTGAATCATGTCCAGCCCGGCCGGGACTTCCAGCCCCTCCGGGTGGCGGACCTGCGCACGGTGACCGCCGCCGATCCCTGCCCCCGCTGCGGCGGCGTCCTCACTCTGCTCAAGGGGATCGAGGTGGGCCACATCTTCAAGCTGGGCTTGAAATACTCTCAGGCCCTGAAAGCCACCTTTTTGGACGCGGCGGGGGTCGAACAGTTCATTTTCATGGGCTGCTATGGCATCGGCGTTTCCCGCATTGTGGCCGCGGCCATCGAGCAGGGCCACGACGCCGACGGCATCATCTGGCCGGTGGCCCTGGCTCCCTTCCAGGTGATGCTCATTCCCATCAGCCTGCACGACGAGCCCACGCAGGCCGCCATCCTCAAGCTCCATGAGGAGCTTACCGCCGCCGGCCTGGAAGTCCTCCTGGATGACCGGGATGAACGGCCCGGCGTCAAGTTCAAGGACTGCGACCTCCTGGGGATTCCCCTGCGGGTGGTGGTGGGGCCCAAGACCTTGGCCCAGGGCCAGGCGGAAGTGCGCCGCCGCCGGGACCGGCAGACGGTCTTCATCGGGTTGGACAAGCTTGGGGCTTACGTAAAAGCGTACGTAAACCAGGAACTCCATGGGTAGATTCATCCGCCTCCAGGACATTGAAGAAGAGGTCCTCAAACACCACCCGGGGGCGGATATTTCCCTCATTCAGAAGGCCTACATCTTCTCCGCCAAGGCGCATGAAGGTCAAATGCGCCTGAGCGGCGAGCCCTATCTCTCCCACCCCCTGGAAGTGGGCTACATCCTGGCCCAGATGGGCCTGGGGCCCGTCACCGTTTCCTGCGGCCTGCTGCATGACACCGTGGAGGATACCTTTGCCTCCCTGGACGAACTGGATGAATACTTCGGGGAGGAAGTCACCGATATCGTCAACGGGGTCACCAAAATCGGCCAGCTCGTTTTCGGGGACAAGCTCACTCAGCAGGCGGAGTACCTGCGCAAAATGGTACTCTCCATGTCCCACGACATCCGGGTGCTGCTGGTGAAGTTGGCCGACCGGGTGCACAACATGCGTACCCTGGGGCACATGGAGTCCCACAAACAGAAACGCATCGCCCGGGAAACCCTGGACATCTACGCCCCGCTGGCCGGTCGCCTGGGGATGTTCCGGCTCAAGGCTGAGCTGGAGGACCTGGCCTTTTTCTATCTGGAACCCGAGGCCTATCAGCAAATCCAGGAAGGTCTCATCCGGAAAAAAGGGGAACGGGAAAAATACATCCAGGAGGTCTGCCAGCTTCTCCGGGACAAGCTGAAGGAGCACGGCCTCACCGGCGAAGTAAGCGGCCGGCTGAAGAACCACTACAGCATCTACCGCAAGATTCAGTCCCAACAGATCAGTCTGGACGAACTCCACGACATCCTGGCGTTCCGCATTATCCTGAATACCGTGGGGGAGTGCTACGAGGCCTTGGGGATCATCCACCATTATTTCCGGCCGGTGCCGGGCCGCCTGAAAGATTATATCGGCATGCCCAAGGCCAACCTCTATCAATCCATCCACACCACGGTCATCGGCCCTTATGGCGAGCGCATGGAGGTGCAGATCCGCACCCAGGAGATGCACCGGGTGGCCGAGGAAGGCATTGCCGCCCACTGGAGCTATAAGGAAAAACGCCCCTTTCGGGAACAGGACGCCCAGCGCTTCGCCTGGCTGAGGCAGATGGTGGACCTGCAAAAAGACCTCACCAGCCCGGAAGACCTGCTGGAAGGGGTGCGGCTGGAACTCTATCCCGACGAGGTCTACGTCTTCACCCCCCAAGGCGAGGTCAAGGAGCTGCCCCGGGGCTCCACGCCGGTGGATTTTGCCTACAGCATCCATACCGAGGTGGGCAACTCCTGCGTGGGTGCCAAGGTCAACGGCCGCATGGTTGCCTTGCGCTATGAGCTGCAAAACGGCGACACCGTGGAGATCCTCACTTCGCCCAACCAGCACCCCAACCGGGATTGGCTGCAATTCGTCAAGACCACCAAGGCCCGGGCCAAAATCCGCCAATGGCTCAAGGCCACCGAGCGGGCCCAGAGCATCAGCCTGGGGAAAGAGCTGCTGGAGCGCGAATTGCGCAAACACGGCTTGCAAAAACTGCTGAAGGAGGGAGACGACCTCCGGAAAATTGGGCAGGAGCTCTCTCTGGTGCGCCTGGATGATCTCTTTGAAGCCATCGGCCACGGCAAATACTCCGCCGGCCAGGTGGTGGGCCGGGTGCTCAAGAGCCTGGCTCCCGAGCCGGAACCGCCCACGGAACTGGAGACCAAACCTCCCAAAGAGCTGGGCCCCATCCGCATCAAGGGTCTCCAGGACCTCCTCATCCGCCTGGCCAGCTGCTGCCAGCCCATTCCCGGCGACCCCATCCTGGGTTACATCACCCGGGGCAAGGGGGTGACTATCCACCGGGCCGACTGTCCGTATCTGGCCCGCACTGAGTCTTTCCGCCAGATCCCGGCGGAATGGGACGGGCATCAGCAGAATCTCTATCCGGCCAACATCCAAGTGGTCACCGTTGACAAACCCGGCATGTTGGCGGATATCACCGGCGCCCTCAAGGCCGCCGACGTCAACGTCACCAAGGCCTCGGTGGAAACCACGGCGGACCGGCGGGGGATTGCCAACTTCACCGTGCAGGTGGCCGACCAGCAGCACCTGGACCGGGTGCTGGCCTCCATCAAACGGCTGAAAGAGGTGATCTCGGTGCGGCGGGTGACCGGGTAGAGGGCAGAAATTGGTGCGGGGAGGGTGGGGAGCCATGGCTCCCCACCCTCCCCGCCATCGCCCCACCCGCTTGAAGGGATTGGGGGAGGGAAAGTGGGAAAGGGGTCAGGCCCTGGGCCTTGGGCCCCCTCCTCCAACACCAGGCTTCACGCCGGCTTGACCACGGCGCCGGAGCGCAGGCAGCGGGTGCAGACCCGGACGAAGCGCACCGTGCCGGCGCGCAAAGCCCGGACCCGGCGCAGGTTGGGCTTCCAGCGCTTCTTGGTGCGGTTGTTGGCGTGGCTGACATTGTTGCCCATCTGGGGGCGCTTGCCGCAGATTTCACACGTATATGCCATGGTTGCATGCTCCTTCTGAACTGAGGTACTGTACCCGATTTTTTTGAAATGACAAGGGCAACCACATGAAATTTCTTTGCTGGGCCTGCCTCCCGGCCCTTATCCTGGCGGTCTGGACACCCGGGCACGGAGCCCCGCCGGCCGCTTTGCCGCCGGCCGAGGAAGCACAGCTCTATTCCCTCAGGGATTTGGGGCCGGTGGACTTCTCCCCCAAGACCCTGGCGGTGGAAATCTATTCCGCCCCCTTGGACGAACTCAAACCCTTTTTGCGGATGCTCCCCCAGGTTTGGACCAAAGCGGAGACGTTTTACCGCCGGCTGGGGGTAAATTTGGTCCAGGTCCCGGCCACCACCCGCCCGGGGCCGTTGGCCCCGGCTCAGCGCCTCCGTCTGGAGGCCCTCCCCTACCAGGAATGGCTGGCCCGCAGTTTTCAGGCCTTTAACGTGGCGCCCCCCTTCCGCCTCAGCTTTCTCTCTGTCTGCCAGAACAAGTATGCCTTTGCCCATCTCCCCCTGTCAGTGGTTCATTTCTCCTACCGGCGGTTTCAGGAGGCGGTGCTGGTCCATGAACCGGGAGGCGCCCAGCTGTCCCCCCAATGGCTGGCCAATGTCATCATCCATGAGTTGGGCCATCTCATGGGGCTCTTCCATGCCCACGAGTTCATCAACGATCCGGTGGAAGAGTTCCTCCCTGACGGCCGGACGCCCAACTTCATGAGCCACTACCTCACCCATAAGGGGGAGTTGGGCTGGGTCCCCTGGCAGCGGACGGCGATCCACAGCTATTTGGCAAAGGGCAAGGTGTTCGAGCAGTACCGCCGGGTGGAGTTCGATCCCCTGCGCTACCTGGAATTGGTAAAGCAGCACAACGACTTCCGGGAGCCCGGCAAGGAAGACCCCAGGTGCCCCAGGGACTGATGGTGCCGGGTTCCTGAAGCCGGGGCCGGTGCCCCTTCCTGTGGCTTCACTGCGTCCCGATGAAAAAGGGGCGGAAGGCGCTCTCGGGGCGCCTCAGGGCGGCCTCGATCTCCGCCGTCAGCCGCGCCCGGTCCTCCGGCAGCCGTCCCCGGAGATCAAGATAGTTGGTGTAATGGTCACTCACCACCTGGGCGGGCACCTCGATGGCCTCGATGAGGGTGCGGGTTTCCCGGAGAATCTCATGCGGACCTGAGAGGTGGAAGCGGCCGGCTTGCAACTCCGCCAACAGCGGGGTATCCACCTTGGGAACCAGGGTGCGCAGGCGCACGAAGGCCGGCCGCGCCGCGTTGATCACGGCCGCCGAGGCCAGGGCATGGCGCCTTGCCCCCTCCGGTCCGCCCAAACCCAAAATCAGGTAGGCCGACAGCTCGATGCCCGCTTCGTTAAGCAATGCCCCGGCCTCTATGTGGGTGGCGGCGGCGGCTCCCTTCCGGACCCGCACCAGGAGCTCATCGTCCCCGCTTTCGAACCCGGCGTGAATCCTGCTCAAGCCGGCTTGGGCCAGGCGCCGCAGTCCTGCCAAGCCATGGCGCACGATATACTGGGAGGAGCCGTATACGGTGAGGCGCTCCAGGCGGGGGAAGACTTCCCGGCCGTAGGCGCAGATGGCGGCCAGGGCCTGGGTGGGCATGGCAATGGTGTTGCCCGCCGGGAAAAAGAGGGTCCGGACCCGGTGGCCATATACCCGGCGAGCCTCTGCCAAATCCTCCTTGATCTCCGCCACCGGCCGGATTTTAAAGCGGGTCTTCTTATAGACCATGCAGAAGGTGCAGCGGTTGTGGGGGCAGCCCACGGTGGCCTGAATCAGCAGGCTGTCGGCTTCGCTGGGCGGGCGGTAGATGGGACCTTCGTAGCGCATGGCGGTTTTCGGCGCCAACCGCTGGCCAAGCAGCGGCACCGTTCTTCCTTTGATTATACCACCGGAACCTGGCGCCGCCGCCCCAGGGTGAGACAGGAGGGCTTCGCCCCATGGTACGGATGAAGCGGGTCTATGAGGCCCCCGACCCCGAGGACGGAGGGCGTTTTCTGGTGGACCGCCTCTGGCCCCGGGGGGTGAAGAAGGAAGGCGCCGGGCTCACGGGCTGGCTCCGAGACTTGGCGCCCTCGGATGAGCTGCGGCGCTGGTTCCACCACAACCCGGCCCGCTGGGAGGAGTTCCGGGCGCGCTACCGCCGGGAGCTGGCCGCGCCCGCCTGCCAGGCGCTGCTGCGGGACCTGGCGCAGCGGGCCCGCACCGGGGTCGTGACCCTGGTCTATGCGGCCAAGGACGAGGCGCATAACAACGCCCGGGTCCTCAGCGAGGCGCTGGAGGAACTCCTGTCTGATCCCGCCGGGAAAGGGTCGGCATGACGACTCTTCCGTCCGGGGGGAAACGTTGCCGCCGGACAAGGGCAGAGGCCCGGGGCGCGGTCATCTTCGCCCCCCGGGAGGGCCTCCTGCGGCTCCGGAACCGGGGGGCCGCAAAAATTTTCGGGCACTCCGAGGCCTTGGGCCGCTCCCTGGACCTCGTCATCCCGGAGCGCCTGAGGGAGCGGCACCGGCAGGAAGACCTGAAGCTCACGGCCCGCCTTATCGCCCCGGGAGGCCGGGTGCACCCCACAGAGGGGAGAAAGCGGCCCGCCCCTCATTCCTCCCAGGAAATGGCCGAGGCCGGGCAGGAATTGATGGCGTCCTCGATGCAGGCGGGATCCCCGCCTTCCGGCACGAGAACCCGCGATTTGCCCAACACCTCGTCCAGCTCAAAGATCTGAGGGCACAAAGCGGCACAGGTGCCGCACCCCAGGCAGGCCTCCTGGTCCACCACGACTTTCTTCGCCATGCCTGCTCCTTTCCGCATTGTCCTCCGTGGTTCACTGACACGGGTTTTGAGATGGGGGGGTGAGGGAGGAGGCAGGGGTTGGCAAGCTGCGCCCCCCTCACCTGCTGACCTCGCCCTCAAATGGGCGGCGCAATGGTCACCAGCAGACGCACCTCCGTGGCAGCCCGAAACCCATGGGGTTCAGCAATATCGCACACCAGCACATCCCCTGGCTGTGCTGGCATTTTGGCGTCACCTTTCCCCAAAAACTCGCCGCGCCCCTCCAGGACCACCAGGCTGAGCTGGCCCTCCACCTGATGGGCGTGCACCGGCAATTCCTGCCCTGCCTTGAAATTAAAATTAATGATCTTGAAGTAGGGCGAGTCATACACCAGCAGGCGCTTGAAAGACGTATCGCTGAAGTCATTGGCCTCGATAAGGTTGATCTTTTTCATGGCACGGGCCTCCTTGAGGGAAAATGGGCGGGATAAACCTGCCCTTTAGAATAGAGCCCGATTTGCCAGATGTCATGACGTGAGTCAACATCCTGTCAAAGCGGGGAAAAAAGGACCGACGGCCGAAAAAATGCTCTTACGGGGATGAGGGAGGGGGCAGGGGCCACCGGGCCTCGGCCCCATCACCTGCCCGGGCTCAATGCTTGAAGGCCCGCTGGCCGGTGAAGACCATAGCCACCGGCGGCTCCGCTTCGTTGCAGGCCTCGATGACCTCCCAGTCCCGGATGGAGCCCCCGGGGTGGCAGACGGCGCTGATACCCTGGCGGATTCCCACGTCCACCCCGTCCCGAAACGGGAAAAAGGCATCGGAAATCATCACCGAGCCCAGGAGGCCGCCTTTGGCGTCTTCCGTTTCCTTGTCGATCTCCACCTTGTCCGAGGGTTCCTTTTTCCTCTGAAGGATTTCCAGTTCCAGGGTCTTGTAAGGGATGCCGAAGCGCTGGAAGCAAAGCTTGTCGGCATACTTGGTGTACGCCTTGAAGATGGCGATTTCGGCCACCCCCACCCGGTCCTGCTCACCGGTGCCGATGCCCATGGTCACCCCGTCCTTGACGAAGAGCACTGAGTTTGAGGTCACTCCCTGCTCTACCCACCAGCCGAAGAGCAGGTCCTCATATTCCCGGTCCGTGGGCTCCCGGCGGGGGCGGTATTCTTTCCCCTGGTAGACTGCTACGGCGGGCTTGAAGTCCTCCTTTTTCAGGATGGCGCAGATGGGCGACTGCTGGACGATGAGGCCGCCGTCGATGAGGCTCTTGAAGTCCACGAAGCGGCCGGTGAGGAATTCCCCCAACCGGTCGAAGCGCTTCACCTGGATGATGCGCAGATCCTTGGACTTTTTCAGAATATCCAGGGAGCCTGCCTCATAGTCCGGCGCGGCCACCACCTCCAGGTAGTTTCGGCTCACCAGCTCCGCGGTGGTCTTGTCCAGGGCCCGGTTAAAGACCGCGGCGCCCCCGAAGGCGGCGATGCGGTCGGCCATGTTGGCCTTGTCATAGGCTTCGGCCAGCGTCGCACCCCAGGCCGCGCCGCAGGGGTTGTTGTGCTTGAGGATCACCGCCGCCGGCTTGGCGTTAAGGAACTTGATGATATTCAAACCGTTGTCCAGGTCGGTGAGGTTGGTTTTGCCCGGGTGTTTGCCGGCCTGGAGCATCCCCGCTTCGTCCAGGGCGCTGGTGAGGCCGTTGCCCGGCTCGATGAACCGACAGTTCCCCAACACCAGGTTACCGTTCACCAGCTCGTAGAGGGCCGCCTCCTGGTCGGGATTCTCCCCGTAGCGCAGGCCGCTCTCGATGAGTTCTCCCTTGGCGTCGGGAATCTTCCAGGTGCGTTTCCGATAGACGAGCTTCTGGTCGCCGAAGGTAATGGTGAGTTCCGGCGGAAAATGGTCCGTCAGGATGGTGCGGTACATGGCCTTCAGGTCACTCATCGTCGTCTCCTTATGGAGGCAGGTGGTGTACAGAGGGAGGGCCGAGGGTTGCAAAGCCCCTCCCCTTCCCCCGCAGCCCCCTCCCAACCGGCAGATATTTAAAGGGAATGCGGCTCAAACTCTTTTTGCCACCCGATATGTGTGGAAAAGGGAGCGATTCCAGGTCCCGGCTGCGAAACCCTTGCCTGGCAATCCTCCTCTATTCTGCCATGCCCCTCTTTCCCTGGCAAGCGGGCCGCAGCAGGACCGATTGACGCCTGCGCTTTCCCCTGTATAATTTTCTTATCAGGTAGGTGCAACTGAAACAGACCTCAACGGAGGTGGACAGCCTCAGTCAATATGGATATCCGGGGCGTGGATCTCCTGCTGGGCCTGCTTTTGGGCGTGGGGCTGGGCGTCGGTCTGACCCTGGCCGTTGGCCGGGTGCGCCTCTGGCTGGGAAAATCCCCCACCGCCCGCCTGGCCGCGGAAAACCGGGAACTCAAACAGCGCCTCAAGGAAAAGGACCGACACGTCGGCCGCATGCTGGCGGAAACGAAAAAGCTGGCGGAAAAACTGGGAAAAACCAAACCATCGGTGAACATCGTCCCACCTGACGAACGCAACCCCGGCAAGGCGGGGTAAGGGCAAGGAGGTTTTATGGCCACGCACGACCTGTCCATCAAAGGCGCCGCCGTCGGCGCGGTGGCGGGACTGGCCGCAGAGCTCACCCTCCAGGAGCTCACCGGCCACCACTTCACTCACGGCCTCCTGGAGCTTATCGGCGCGGCCGCCGGCCTCTGGCGCCTGGACCGCCGCCTGGCCGAGGCCCTCAGGGACACCCTGAACCAGGCGAAGGAACACGACGACCAGGACTACAGGGAAATCAAACGGCGCATCCGCGAACTCACCGATGACCTGCCGGAACTGCGGGAAATACTGGACAACCTGGTGGACGCCGGCATCTCGGCCCAGAAGGCGTGAGGTTTGGCTGAAGGGGGGCCGGGAGAGCAGAGGCTCCCCCGCTCTCCCCTCAAACTCCCCCCCAGCCCCCGATCCATGAAGGCATTGGGGGTAGGGGTTTGGGGAAAGGATAGGGGGGCGCGGCCCCTTGGCCCCTTCCCCCAACATCCAGGTGACCATGTTCGGGGTCGGCATTCTATTGGGTTTGGGCAGGCGGCTGGTGGCCAGGACGGTGGCGGAAACCGGGCTGCTGCCCGCCGGCTATTACCGTCACCTGGCCCTGGAGGCCCTGGAGGAAGAGGACTTTCCCAGGGCCCTGGAGTGGCTGCAGCATGCCCAGGACCCTTTGCTGACCCAGCTTCTGGTCCTTAGGCTGCGGCTGCTGGCCGCCCGGCACGAGAAGCAGCGCCAGGCCGTTTTGGAGTTCCTGGAGCCACCCACAGCGGACGATCTGCGCCGGCGCTCCCTGGCCCTTTTGGAGGAGGAACGGCGGGCCGTCGGACTGTTGCATCACTATGAGCGCCAGGCCTTGCGACTTTTAAAGAAAGGACAGTCCCCACCGGGCCCCCATCAACCTGCATGAAACATCCTGAAGCCCTCAACGCCATCTGGCGCGGCATTGCGGTGATTCTCGAAGGCGCCGGAGTGGCGGCCATCATCATCGGGGCTCTCCTGGCCGCGGTACTCTTCGTGCGGCGCTCCATGGGGGAGGGGAATAAGAAAACCGCATATCAGCAATTCCGCAGCGATTTCGGCAAGGCCATCCTCCTGGGCCTGGAATTTTTGGTGGCCGCCGACATCGTGGGCACCGTGGCGGTGGGCGCCACCTTGCCGGATTTGGCTGTCCTGGGCACCCTGGTGCTCATCCGGACTTTTTTGAGCTTCACCCTGAAGGTGGAAATCAGCGGCCATTGGCCCTGGCAGCGGGAACCGGGGCCGAAGGCGGATTGAGGCGTGAAGCTGAGCCTGGATGAACGCTTCATGGATGAGGCCCTGAAAGAGGCCCGCCGGGCCTTGGCTGCAGGCGAGGTGCCGGTGGGGGCGGTGCTGGTGGGGGAGGGTGGAGAGGTGTTGGCCCGCGCCCATAATTTCCCCATTACCTTGAGCGACCCCACGGCCCACGCCGAAATCCTGGCCCTGCGCCAGGCAGCGGAGAGAGGGGGGAATTACCGGTTGCCGGGCACCACCCTTTATGTTACCATGGAGCCTTGTCTGATGTGTGTGGGGGCCATGCTGCAGGCGCGTCTTAAGCGCCTGGTGTTCGGCGCGCCTGACCCCAAAGCCGGGGCCTGCGTCTCTTTGTATCGCATCCCGGAGGATGAGCGCCTCAACCACCGGTTCCTGGTGACCGGAGGCGTCCGGGAGGCTGAGTGCCGGGTCCTGCTGCAGGAGTTTTTTCGGGCCCGGCGTGTCCAGGGTTAGGGGGACGCAAATTTTCTGGGCGCCGGCCACTGCACAAGGAGGGGTACCGAAGAGGCCGTAACGGGGCCGACTCGAAATCGGCTTGGGGGCTCATCACCCTCACGTGGGTTCGAATCCCACCCCCTCCGCCAATGAAGAGTCTCGAGTTCTGAGTTTTCAGTTTTCAGATGCCAAAACCCTCGAAACTCGAAACTCGAAACTGACAACCCGAAGCGACCAACGCGGAGAGATGCCCGAGCGGCTGAAGGGGCACGACTGGAAATCGTGTGTCCGTCTTATCAACGGACCGAGGGTTCGAATCCCTCTCTCTCCGCCAGATTTGGCGATCGGCTTTCTGCGGTCAGCTCTCAGCGCTTTGGCTGATGGCTGACTGCTTCAACCCCCATGACCTACCAAGTCCTGGCCCGGAAGTGGCGTCCCCAGACCTTTGAGGAAGTGGTGGGCCAGGAGCCCATCACCCGCACCCTGCAAAACGCCCTGACCCAGGGGCGGGTGGCCCACGCTTTCCTGTTTTCCGGCCCCCGGGGCGTCGGCAAGACCTCGGTGGCCCGCATTCTCGCCAAAGCGCTCAACTGCGTCCACGGTCCCACCGCCACCCCTTGCAACGACTGTCCCCGGTGTCAGGAAATCGTCAGCGGCGCCAGCCTGGATGTCCTGGAAATCGACGGCGCCAGCAACCGGGGCATCGACGAAGTCCGGGACCTCCGGGAGAAAATCAAGTACACGCCGGTGGCCGGCAGCTACAAGGTTTACATCATCGATGAAGTGCACATGCTCACCAAGGAAGCCTTCAACGCCCTGTTGAAGACCCTGGAAGAGCCACCGCCGCATGCCGTCTTTGTGCTGGCCACCACCGAGCCCAACAAGGTGCCGGTGACCATCCTCTCCCGCTGCCAGCGTTATGACTTCCGGCGCATCCTCACCGGTGCCATCCAGGAGTACCTGGAGAAGCTGGCCAAGAGGGAAGGCTGGCAGATCGCATCCGAGGGCCTGGCCCTCATCGCCCGGGAAGCGGAGGGGAGCCTCCGGGACGCCCAGGGCTTCCTGGACCAGGTGGTCACCTTTGGGGGACCCCAGGTTTCCCCGGCGGAAATCGCCCGCATCCTGGGGGTGACCGAGCGGGGGGCCCTGACGGCGGCCCTGCAGGCCATCCTGCAGCGGGACGGCGTGGCGGTCCTCACCCTCATCGACGGACTGTACAACCATGGGCATGACTTGAAGCGTTTTTACCAGGACCTGGTGGCCTATGCTCGACACCTGCTGCTGGCGGGACTCCATCCGGAAGCCCGGCGCCTGGCCCCGGTGTCCGACAGCGAATGGGAGGAGCTCAGCCGCTTGGCCCGGGAGGTTTCGGTGCTGCACCTGCACAACCTGGTAGAGGTGCTGCTGGAGGGCGAGGAAGACCTGCGCAAGGCCCCCCAGCCCCGGCTCGCCCTGGAAGTGCTCCTCCTCAGGCTCATCCACTTAGAACCCCTGGCGTCGGTGGAGGAATGGGTCAAAAGACTGGAGAGCTTGGAGCAGCGCCTGGAGGCTTTCCGGTCGGCGGCGCCGGCGGCTGCCCCCGCTGATATCAGCGCGGTCCGGGAAGTGGCCGAGCCGCTCGGGGATGCAACCGACCTGGCCGGCAAATGGCAGGGGTTTCTCAGCTTTCTGCGCCAAAAGGAAGACGGTCCCCTGTCCGCCAAGCTGGCCCGCTGCCGGCCGGCCCGCCAGGAGGGCACCTGTCTGTGGCTGGTGCCGGAACGGCCCCTGATCTTCAGTGGGCCCAAACAGGAGGCCCGGCTCCAGGAATTGGCGGCGGTCTTTTTCGGCCGCGGCTGGCGCCTCGCCTTCGATCCCCCCAAGCCGCCCCCCAAGTCCAAGGAGCAGCCGGAGGCCGACCCGCCCATGCCCCTGGACCTGGCCACCCTGAAAGCACACGCCCTGGAGATCTTCGGCGGCACCTGGGAAACCCGTCGGGTTAAGGAGGAGACCGAGTGAAGGGTATCGGCGGCCTGCTGAAACAGGCCCAACAACTGCAAAGCAAGATGCAGGCGCTCCAGGAAGACCTGGCCAAACGCACCGTCAGCGCCCAGGCCGGCGGCGGCATGGTGGAGGCCACCGTCAGCGGGCGCCAGGAACTGCTCAGCCTGCGCATCGACCCGGAAGTGGTGAGCCCTGCTGACGTGGACCTGCTCCAGGACCTCATTCTGGCCGCGGTCAATGAAGCCCTGAACCGCTCCCGAGAACTGGCGGCCCAGGAAATGGGGAAGCTCACCGGCGGCCTGGGAATCCCGGGAATGTTTTAGGATGTTGTGGGGGGAAGGCCGGGGGACCTGAGGTCACCCATCCTCCCTCCACACCCCCCTCTTAATCCCCGCATCTGTTATTCCTGTTTTAAGAGTCGGGGCCAGGCGATGACTTCTCAAAAGAAAACCCTAAGGGATTGGGGGAATGGGTGTGAGGAAGGGGGTATGGGGCTGCGGCCCCGTACCTTCTCCCCTAAATCCAATTAAGGACTTTCCATGGCGAAGGGGTATCCGGAAGCCTTGCGGCGGGTGGTGGCTTTGCTGGCCAGGTGGCCGGGCATTGGGGAAAAGAGCGCTGCAAGGCTGGCGTTGTATCTCCTGCGCGCCCCGGCAGGGGAGGTAATGGAGCTGGCCCAGGCTTTGGGCGAGCTGAAAGGAAAAATCCGCCTGTGCCGCCGGTGCTTCGCCTTTGCCGACGAGGACCTCTGTCCCGTCTGCGCCGACCCCGGCCGGGAGTCGGGCGTCATCCTGGTGGTGGCCGAGCCCGGGGATCTGTTGGCCATCGAGAAGGTGGGCTGGTTCAAGGGGCGCTACCATGTGCTGGGAGGGCTGATTTCGCCCCTGGAGGGCGTCCAGTCCCAGGACCTCCGGGTGGCGGAGCTGAAGGCACGGGTCAAAGCCGAGGGCGTCTCCGAGGTCATTCTGGCCTTAAACCCCACCCTGGAAGGGGAGGTGACCACCACTTTCCTCTCCCAGGAGCTGAAACCCCTGGGGGTGAAAGTTTCCCGCATTGCCTACGGCCTGCCCATGGGCGGCGACATCAAGTACGCGGACCAGCAGACGTTGAGGGAGGCCCTGGGGCACCGGGTGGATACCTGAACGTGGCCAGTGGCCAACAGTCAGTGAACCCGCCTGCTGGTTCCAGGGCCATCGGCTCGCCGGTTGCCATCCAGGCTTTTGTAAAGTCCAGACTTCAGGCTAAGCTTATCGTTTCTGCAATAATGCTTTATTCACTGAACCACTGACTACTGGCAATTGCCCTCATGTTCGACCGCCGGCTGCTGCAAAACCTCGATTATCCCTTGTTGGGGCTGGTGCTGGTGCTGGCCGGCATCGGCATCGTCAATCTGTACAGCGCCGGGTTCAATCGCACCCCCGAAGGGGCCACCCCGGTGTATCTCAAGCAGATCTACTGGCTGGCGGCGGGTCTGGGGATCATGGTTCTCTCACTCATGTATCATTACCGCCATTATGAAAAAGTCGCCTACCCCCTTTATATCCTGAGCCTGGTGCTCCTGGTGGGGGTGATGGTGGCGGGCAAGATGGTGTCCGGCTCCCGGCGCTGGCTGGTGCTGGGGCCGTTGACCTTCCAGCCCTCGGAGCTCGCCAAGGTGGCCATCATCCTGGTGCTGGCCCGCTACTTTTCCCGGCGGCCGCAGACCGCGCCCCTGGGTTTTGGGGACCTGCCGGCCCCCCTGGGATTGGCGCTGCTGCCGGCGGCCCTCATCATCAAGCAGCCGGACCTGGGATCGGGCATGCTGGTGCTGGCGGTGGCCGGCGGCATCATCCTCTTTGCCGGGGTGCACTGGCGCACCCTCCTGGCAAGCGCCGCAAGCCTAGCCTTGGCTGCGCCTTTGGCTTGGCCCTTCTTGAAGGACTATCAGAAGCAGCGGATCCTGACGTTTCTGGACCCGGAAAAAGACCCTCTGGGATCGGGGTATCATATCATCCAGTCCAAGATCGCGGTGGGCTCGGGGCAGTTTTGGGGCAAGGGATTTTTGACCGGCACCCAGAGCCAACTCCATTTTCTGCCGGAGCAGCACACCGACTTTGCCTTTTCGGTGTTCGCCGAGGAGTGGGGGTTCGTGGGCTCGGCCTTGCTGCTCTGCCTTTATGTGGCTTTGGTTCTCTACGGGCTGATGGTGGCCCGCACCTGCAAGGACCGTTTCGGGCAGTTCCTGGCGGTGGGGGTAACGGCCCTCATCTTCTGGCAGGTCTTTATCAACCTCAGCATGGTCACCGGCGTCCTGCCGGTGGTGGGCATCCCCCTGCCTTTAATGAGCTACGGCGGTTCTTCCCTGTTTACCACCTTGTTGGCTTTGGGGGTCCTGATGAACGTCCGCATGCGCCGCTACCTTCAGAGCGGGTGATTTTTTTGCAAAAAAATTTTGACAGTCCGAGGAAAATAGGTTACAAGGGCTTTCGTGAAAAGATACACATGTAAGGGTTCCCCTGACACCAGGCCTGTTTTCGATTAACTCTTTAATATCGCTAAAAAAATCAAAAGGTGGCACCGCGGGATGATTGATATTGACTGGACTCTACTCGTTCAAATTTTCAACTTCCTCCTGTTGGTTTACCTGCTCAACCTGGTTCTTTTCCGGCCCTTGCGCAAAGGGTTGAAAGACCGGCAGGCCCTCATTGACGGCTATGACGGAGATATCGCCAAGTTGGGGGCCGAGGAACAGTCCTTGCTGTCGGAGGTGGAGGGCAGGTTGGTGGATGCCCGCCGCGAAGGGCTGAGCCAACGGGAGGCGTTGCGGTTGGAGGGGTCCCAGGCGGAAGCCTCCCTGCTGGATCAGGTGAAGAAGGAGGTGGATGCGGAGTGGACCCAGGTTTCGGCCAAAATCAAATCCGACGTGGCCAAGGCCCGGGAGGCGCTGTCCGCCCAGGCCCAGGAGTTCGCGCAGGCACTGGCCGCCAAGCTGATCGGGAGGGAGCTGTCATGAGCACGCCTCTTGCTAAAATGTTTCCCCTTCTGGCAACTTTGGTTCTGGGCTTGGCCGGTTTCGCCTGGGCCGCCGGCGGCGGCGAGCATGGTGGGATTACCGAGGCCAAGATGCAGGACCTCATCTGGCGGACCTTTAACTTCCTGGTCTTCGCCGCCATTCTCATCAAACTGGTGACCAAGCCCGCCAAGCAGTTTTTCGCCAACCGGGTGCAGGCCATCGCCGAAAACCTGGATGAACTGGAGGCCCGGAAGCAGGCCGCCGAGGCGGCCCTGGCCGCCGCCGAAACCCGGCTCAAGGAAGTGGAAAAGGAGCGGGAGCGTCTCATCCAGCAGTTCCGGGCCGAGGGCGAGCTGGAGAAGGCGGCCATCCTGAAAAAGGCGGAAATGGTAGCCCAGCGCCTCAAGGAGATGGCCAAAATGACCATCGAGGGCGAAACCAAGCGGGCCGCCCAGGAGCTGAAACAGGAAGTAGCCCAGCAGGCCACCAAGCTGGCCGAAGAGATGATCCGGCAGAAGCTCACCTTCACCGACCACCAGCGGTTGGTGGAGGAATACCTTGAAAAGGTGGTGGAGAAGCATTGATCGACCTGACCGTTTCCCGACGCTATGCCAAGGCCCTCATGATGCTGGGCCAAGATGACGGCAAATACAAGGAATACGGGGATGAGCTCACCGGGTTCGCCCAGCTCCTGGAGCGGGAACCGGAACTCAAGCATGCCCTGCTCAACCCCATTCACGGCCTGGAGGAGCGGCGGAAACTGCTTCTCCATGTCGCTGAAGTTCTCCAGCTCTCACCCATGGTGGGCAATTTCCTCAAGCTTCTGTTTGACAAAAACCGCCTGGCCGCTCTTCCGGGCATTGCCCAGGTGTATCAGCAGCTGGTGGATGAGCTGGAAAATGTCAAGCGGGCCCGGGTCAAGGCCGCCATCCCGTTGGACGCCGGCATGCAGGAACGCCTGCGACAGGCCCTGGAAGCACTGACCCGCTCCAAGGTGGTCATGGAAGTCGAAGAGGACCCCACCATCATCGGCGGCATCGTCGCCCGGGTGGGGGATCTGGTGCTGGACGGCAGCATCCGCACCCAGCTCATGTCCTTAAGAGAATCTTTAATAAGAGGCGAGGTTTGATACATGGAAATCAGAGCCGAAGAAATCAGCCAAATTATCCGGACGCAAATCAAGGATTATGAGAAAAAGGTGGAGGTGGCCGAAACCGGCACCGTCTTGTCCGTAGGGGACGGCATCGCCCGGGTCTACGGGGTGGAAAAGTGCATGGCCATGGAGCTCCTGGAATTTCCCGGGGGCATCTTCGGCATCGCCCTGAACCTGGAAGAAGACAACGTGGGTTGCGCCATCCTGGGCGAGGATACCCACATCAAAGAAGGCGACATCGTCAAGCGCACCGGCCGCATCGCCGAGGTGCCGGTGGGCGACGCGGTCATCGGCCGGGTGATCGACCCGGTGGGCAACCCCATCGACGGCAAGGGCCCCATCGAAGCCAAGGAGTTCCGGCGCATCGAGGTCAAGGCCCCCGGCGTCATCGAGCGCCAGCCGGTGAACGAGCCCATGTACACGGGCTACAAGGCCATCGACGCCATGACCCCCATCGGCCGGGGCCAGCGGGAGCTGATCATCGGCGACCGGCAGATCGGCAAGACCGCCCTGTGCGTGGACGCCATCATCAACCAGAAGGATTCCGGGGTCATTTGCATCTACGTGGCCATCGGCCAGAAAAAGTCCACCGTCGCCCAGGTGGTGGACGCCCTGGAGCGCAACGGCGCCATGGGGCACACCATCGTGGTCAACGCCTCCGCCTCCGAGCCCGCGCCCCTGCAGTATGTCGCCGCCTACTCCGGCTGCGCCATGGGCGAATACTACCGGGACACCGGCCGCCACGCCCTGATCATTTACGACGACCTCACCAAACAGGCCCAGGCCTACCGGCAGATCTCCCTCCTGCTCCGCCGGCCTCCGGGACGTGAAGCCTACCCCGGCGACATCTTTTACAACCATTCCCGCCTCCTGGAGCGGGCGGCGAAGCTGAACGACGAGAAGGGCGGCGGGTCGCTGACGGCTCTGCCCATCATTGAAACCCAGCAGGGCGACGTGTCGGCCTACATTCCCACCAACGTCATTTCCATTACCGACGGCCAGGTCTACCTGGAGCCGGGTCTGTTCTTCTCCGGCGTGCGGCCGGCCATCAACGTGGGCCTGTCCGTTTCCCGGGTAGGCGGCGCCGCCCAGGTGAAGGCCATGAAGCAGGTGGCCGGTTCTCTCCGCCTGGACCTGGCCCAGTACCGGGAACTGGCTGCCTTCGCCCAGTTCGGCTCCGAGCTGGACAAGGCCACCCAGCAGCAGCTCAACCGGGGCGTGCGCCTGGTGGAAATTCTGAAGCAGCCCCAGTATCAGCCGCTGCCCATGCAGCGCCAGATCGCCATCATCTACGCCGGCACCCGAGGGTTCCTGGACAAGTATCCGGTGGATGCCCTGGCCGAGTATGAGCAGCAGTTCTACCGCTTCATGGAGAGCAAGTACCCGGAGATCCTGAACGAGATCAAAGAGCGCAAAGAGATCTCCCCCGATCTGGACAACCGGATGAAAGCCGCCTTGACCGAGTTCGACGGCGTCTTCCAGCCTGCGGCCTAACCGGCGTGAGGGGGTAAACCATGCCAACCTTACGTGACATCCGGCGGAAGATCGCTGCGGTCAAAAAGACCCAGCAGATCACCAAGGCCATGAACATGGTGGCCGCCGCCAAGCTGCGCGGTGCCCAGCAACGCATGGAGAATTTCCGGCCCTATGCCGAGACTTTCACCAAGATGTTGGGCAACCTGGCGGGCAGGATTGAGCCGGAAATCCATCCCTTCTTTCAGCGGGCCCCGCTGGTGGAGAAGGTGGGCCTGGTGCTCATGACCGCCGACCGCGGCCTGTGCGGCAGCTTCAACGTCAACCTCATCAATACCGGGGTGAAGTTCGCCCGGGAAAAAGAGGCGGAGGGCATTCAGACCGCCTTTTTCTGCGTGGGCCGCAAGGGGCGGGATTTTTTCCGCCGGCGCAAGGTGGAGATGCCCAGCTCCTGGGTGGACGTCTGGAACAAATTCGACTTCACCAACGCCGTGGCGGTGGCCCGAGAGGTGATGAGCGCCTTCCTGAGCGGAGCGGTCCAGGAGGTTTACCTGGTCCACGCCACCTTCATCAACGTGGCCATTCAGAAGCCCAAGCTGGTGAAGCTGTTGCCCATCAGCCCCGAAGAGGCGGTGGCGGAAGGCGGCGCCGAGTATATCTTTGAGCCGCCCATGGCCCAGTTCCTGGAGTTTCTGCTGCCCAAGTACATTAACACTGCGGTGTTCCATGGCTTTTTGGAGAATGCGGCCAGCGAGCACGCCGCCCGGATGACCGCCATGGACAACGCTTCCAATAACTGCAAAGAAATGATCAACCAGCTCACCCTGGTGATGAACAAAGCCCGTCAGGCGGGCATTACCAAAGAACTGATGGACATCGTGGGCGGTGCCGAGGCCCTGAAGGGCTAAATCGCCCCGCGCGAGGAGGAATTTTTCACTATGAATATTGGCAGAATCGCCCGCGTGATCGGACCTGTTGTGGACGTGGAATTTTCCGAAGGCCAGTTGCCGGCCATTCGGAACGGCCTGTTGATCACCAACCCCGCCATTGACGACACCGAGGACAACCTGGTGGTGGAAGTGGCCCAACACCTGGGGAACAATGTGGTGCGCACCATCGCCATGGACACCACCGACGGCTTGGTGCGGGGCATGCCGGTGAAGGATACCGGCGACGCCATCCGGGTGCCGGTGGGCAAGGAGGCCCTGGGCCGGGTGCTCAACGTGGTGGGCCGGCCGGTGGACGGCCTGGGCCCGGTGGACGCCAAGCATTACTACCCCATTCACCGTCCTGCCCCTGCCTTCGTGGACCAGGACACCACGGTGAAAGTGCTGGAGACCGGCGTCAAGGTCATCGATCTGTTGGTGCCCTTTCCCCGAGGGGGCAAGATGGGCATGTTCGGCGGCGCCGGCGTGGGCAAGACCGTGGTCATGATGGAGATGATTCATAACATCGCCATGCACCACGGCGGCATCTCGGTGTTCGCCGGTGTCGGTGAGCGTACCCGTGAGGGCAACGACCTGTACCTGGAGATGAAGCACTCCGGCGTGCTTCCCAAGGCGGCCTTGATCTACGGCCAGATGACCGAGCCCCCCGGGGCCCGGGCCCGGGTGTCGCTGACCGCCCTGGCGGCCGCCGAATATTTCCGTGATGAGGAAGGCCAGGACACCCTGCTCTTCATCGACAACATCTTCCGGTTCACCCAGGCGGGTTCGGAAGTGTCGGCCCTGCTGGGGCGCATGCCCTCCGCCGTAGGCTACCAGCCCACCCTGGGCACCGACCTGGGTGAATTGCAGGAGCGCATCACCTCCACCAAGAAAGGCTCCGTCACCTCGGTGCAATGCATCTACGTGCCCGCCGACGACTTGACCGACCCGGCGCCGGCCACTACCTTCGCCCACCTGGACGGCACTGTGGTGCTGAGCCGTCAGATTGCCGAGCTGGGCATCTACCCGGCGGTGGACCCCCTGGATTCCACCTCCCGCATCCTGGACCCCATGGTCCTGGGTGAAGAACACTACTACGTGGCCCGGACCGTGCAACAGATCCTTCAGAAGTACAAGGACCTGCAAGACATCATCGCCATCCTGGGCATCGACGAGCTCTCCGACGAAGACAAGCTCACCGTGGCCCGGGCCCGGAAAATCCAGCGGTTCCTGTCCCAGCCCTTCTTCGTGGCAGCCCAGTTCACCGGGACCGAAGGCAAGTTTGTCTCCGTGCCGGACACGGTGCGGGGTTTCAAAGAGATCATCGAAGGCAAACACGACGACCTGCCCGAGCAGGCCTTCTACATGGTGGGCGGCATCGAGGAAGCGGTGGCCAAGGCCGAGCGCATGGCGGCGGCGTAATCCCGCCAGGAGGCCTACACTATGGCAAACAGAATCCTGTTGGAAGTCGTCACCCCGGACCGCAAGGTGGTTTCCACCGAAGCCGATGTGGTGGTCTGCCCCGGCGTGGAAGGACAGTTTGGTGTGCTCTATGGCCACATCCCCTTCCTGTCTGCCCTGGAAGTGGGCGAGATGTATTACAAAGATGGGGCCAAGACCGAAATATTGGCGGTGAGCGGCGGGTTCGCCGAAGTCACCGGCACCAAGGTCACCATCGTGGCCGAGGCCGCCGAGTTCGGCCGAGAGATCGATATCGAGCGGGCCCGGCGGGCCATGGAGCGGGCCCAGGCCCGGCTGGCAGCCGCCAAGACCGAGAACATCGACTGGGCCCGGGCGGAGGCCGCCCTGCGCCGCGCTATGGTGCGCATGAAGGTGGCCGGCCGCTGATTTGAATCCCGTTTTTCGGATCTCCACAGGCAAGCCCGATTTCCTGGGGCTTGCCTTTTTCTTTGGAAAATCTGGTAAAATACCTTAATCTTTCAACGTTTCCTTCCTCTCCGGGATCACCCCATCTCTGGCATGGACCATGCAAGTTATGAAAAGTATGGATACACCCACAGCGAAGCTCACCGCCATCCTCCTGGCCGCAGGTCAGGGGACCCGCATGAAATCCAGCCATCCCAAGGTGCTCCACGAAATCCTGGGACGGCCCCTCATCGCCTATCTAATCGAAACTCTCAAAACGATAGGCATCTTAGACATCCTCACGGTCATCGGCTATCAGGCTGAGAAAGTGGAGCAGGCCCTGGCGCCTTGGGGAGTGCGGTTTGTGGTACAGGAGCCTCAGCAAGGCACCGGGCACGCGGTGCAGGTGGCCATGACCGCAATCCCTCCGGAAGCCGGCACTGTCCTGGTGCTGTGCGGGGACGTCCCCCTCATTGCCGGGGAGAGCATCCAAGCATTGCTCAGGCTCCACCAGGAATCCGGCGCGGCGGTCACCGTGCAGACCGTGGAGCTCCCCGACGGCGCCCACTACGGGCGGGTGCTGCGGGACGGCGACGGTCGGGTGGTGGAGGTGGTTCAGGCCAAGGACGCCGGCCACCGCCCCGAGATCCTGGCCGTCCGGGAGATCAACACCGGGGCGTATTGTTTCGACGCCCACTTCCTGCGGCAGGCCCTGGGGGAGCTGGCCGTAAGCCCGGTGACCGGTGAGATCTACCTCACCGACATGATCATGCTGGCCCACAAGCATGGCCGCCGGGTGGAGGCGCTGCTGGACCCGGACCGGGAGAACCTCCTGGGCATCAACAGTCGCCAGGAACTGGCCCTGGCCACCCAGACCTTGAAACGCCGCATCAACGAGGCCCATATGGCGGCCGGCGTCACCCTGGTGGATCCAGAGACCGTCTACATCGGACCGGAGGTGGTCATCGGCCGGGATACCGTGATCTACCCCTTCTGCCAGATCGAAGGCGCCACCCGCATCGGGGAAAACTGCCGCATCGGCCCCAACGCCCTCATCACTGACTCCACCCTGGCTGAACAGGTCTGGGTGAAGATGGGGAGCGTCATCACCGAGAGCCGGCTGGCCGCCGGCGTCCAGGTCGGCCCCTTTGCCCACCTGAGGCCCCTGAGCGATCTGAGGGAAGGGGTCAGGGTGGGAAACTTTGTGGAAGTGAAGAAATCTATCCTCCATCCCGGGGTCAAGGCCAATCACCTCACCTATCTGGGGGACGCCGAGGTGGGCGCCGGCAGCAACGTGGGAGCCGGCACCATTACCTGCAATTACGACGGCATCCGCAAGCATAGAACCGTTATCGGGGAACGGGCCTTCATCGGCAGCAACACCGCCCTGGTGGCGCCGGTAACCATTGGCGACGGAGCGTACGTAGGCGCCGGATCCACCATCACCAAGGACGTGCCCCCCCACATGCTGGGCCTTTCCCGGGCCCGGCAGGTGGTGATGAAACGGCGGGCGGTGGGGAAAAAAGAAGAATGAAGCGAGCTCAGGGGAGGGGCAGGGGCCGTCGTCCCCGCGCCTCTCCCCTCATAAACTTTCACCATGAGGCGACTATGTGCGGCATTATCGGTTACTTGGGTCCCCAGGAGGCCGTACCCATCCTTCTGGACGGCCTGAAGCGCCTGGAATATCGCGGTTACGACTCCGCCGGCCTGGCGGTCATGGGGGAAAACGGGTTAGACATCCGCCGCAGCCTGGGAAAACTCCGGGAACTGGAGAAGCGGGTGGCGGAAGCCCCGCTGGCCGGCCAGGTGGGCATCGGCCACACTCGGTGGGCCACCCACGGCCGTCCCTCGGAGGCCAATGCCCATCCTCACCAGGTGGGGGACATCGCAGTGGTGCACAACGGCATCATCGAAAACTACCTGGATCTGAAGGAAAACCTTTTGAAGCTGGGCCACCGCTTCGCCAGCGAAACGGACACGGAAATCGTCAGCCACCTCATCGTCAAACACCTGCGCCAGGGAGCCGATTATCTCTCGGCAGTACGCCTGACCCTGCAGGAGATTCGGGGTTCCTACGCCCTGGTCATGGTAAACGCCCAGAAACCCCGCCTTCTGGTGGCGGCCCGCAAGGAAAGCCCCCTCATCCTGGGTCTGGGTGAGGGCGAATTTTTCCTGGCCTCGGACATTCCGGCCATCCTCCCCTATACCCGCCGGGTGATCTTTTTGGAGGATGGCGATTTGGTGGTCGTGCAAGACGACGGCTTTCAACTCCACGACCCTCAGGGGCAGCCCATCTCCCGGCCGGAACACACCATCACCTGGAGCCCGGCCATGGCGGAGAAGGCCGGCTACAAGCACTTCATGCAAAAGGAGATCTTCGAGCAGCCCCGGGCCCTCATCGACACCTTCCGCAGCCGCATCGATCTGGAGTCCGGCGAAGTGGTGCTGGAAGAGGTGCCCTTTTCGGCTGAGGACCTGAAAGCCATCCGAAAGATCTTTTTGGTAGCCTGTGGGACCTCCTTCCATGCGGCCATGGTGGGCAAGCACTTTCTGGAAGGCCTCTGCCGCCTGCCGGTGGAAGTGGACCTGGGGAGCGAGTTCCGCTACCGCCAGCCCTTGGTGGACGAGCACACCCTCCTGATCCCCATCTCCCAGTCCGGGGAAACCGCAGACACCCGGGCCGGGCTCACGGCAGGCAAGGAATTGGGCGCCAAAACCCTGGCCATCGTCAATGCCGTGGGCTCCAGCATCGCCCGGGAGGCGGACGGCGTCTTTTACACCCACGCTGGTCCGGAAATCGGGGTGGCCTCCACCAAGGCTTTCACCACCCAACTGGTGGCCCTCTACCTCATCGCCCTTTACCTGGCCCGGCGTCTGGGGAGGCTCTCCCGGGCAGAAACCCGCCGGCGCTTAGGTCAACTGGTGAAGCTTCCCACCTGGGTGCAGGAGACCCTGGACCAGGACCACCAGATCCGGGAAATCGGCCAGCGATACCAGGGGGCACACAACTTCCTCTACCTGGGCCGGGGCCTCCACTTTCCCATCGCCCTGGAGGGCGCTCTGAAGCTCAAGGAGATCTCGTACATCCACGCCGAGGGCTACGCCGCCGGAGAGATGAAGCACGGCCCCATCGCCCTCATCGACCGGCATATGCCGGTGGTGGTCCTGGCCACCCGAAGCCCGGTCCTGGAAAAGATCCAGGGGAACCTGGAAGAAGTGGCGGCCCGGGGCGGACGCCTCATCGCCCTCACCGAAGGAGACAATTACCAGATTCAGGAGCGGGTGGAAGCCTTCATCACCGTGCCGGAGGTCCCTCTGGAACTCTCCCCCATCGTCCTGGTGGTGCCGCTGCAACTCCTGGCCTACCACATTGCCGACCTCCGGGGCACCGATGTGGACCAACCCCGCAACCTGGCCAAGAGTGTGACGGTGGAGTAAGGCCCTTTGAGGGGAGGGCCGGGGAAGCGTAATTTTCCCGCCCTCCCCTCAAACTCCCCTTCCAACCCACGGTATAGGGGGTTGGGGGAAGCGGCAGTGGCCCCACCGGCCCCTGGTCCCCTTCCCTAAGGCTTTTCCCATGTCCCTGCCTCCGCTCATCACTATAGGGTTGTCGTCGCATCGGCTGGAGGTGCTGCCCATGGCCTTGGCGGCCATGGAGCGCCACCAGGCGGTGGCGCTGGAGGAGGCCCCCGAACCGGACTTTGCCGCAATGCTGGCCGGCGAGGTCAGTCTGGACCAATACCTGGCGGACAAGGATCTGGAATTTCCGCGCTATAGCCGGGAGCAGTTGGCGGGACTGAGACGGCTTCACCGAGAAGGCCATGCCATTCTCCAGGCGGAGCCCTATCTTGAGCGGTTGATCACCATTCACGAATTCCTGGCCGCCGGGAGGTCCCGGGCTGAGGTTGAGTCCCAACCGGGGCTCACGGAGGTCTATGCCGCGGAAAGCCGGGCCAGCCAGGCGCTCATAAATTTTTTCCGGCTGGCCCACACCGCGCCCTTCCCCAAGGTGGTAGCCGCGGTGCAGGCCTTTGCCAGGGCGGATGCGGCCCGCTTCCGTCTCCGGGATGAGCTCAGAGCCCAGGCCCTCGCCCCGCTGGCTGCCCGCTTTGCCAGCTTGTATGTGGAGGCGGGCTATATCCACCTCTACCTGGTCAAAAGCCTGAAACGCCTCCTGGCCGGAGCCGCCCGCCTCAAGCCGGTGTTTCTCCTGGCACGGCTGGCTTTGCCGGCCATCGGCCGCCCCCGGCCGCTGGGGCCTGGGGACCTGTTGACCCTGGGGTATGTTTTCGGGCGGGAGCTGACCCAGGCTCAGGAAGACCTGCTGGCGGCCCGGAGCCTGATCTACATCCAACTGCTTCACAAAGACGAATTGGCGCCGGGGGAGGATCCGGCGCCCCACCTGCACAACGAAGTGGCCGCCTGGCACCTCACCGCAGGCCTGAGCGTAAAGGATTGCCAGGAGCTCTACCCCAGGGTGCGCCGCCTGGCACCTGCCGCGGCTGCCGCAGAAGTGCGCCGGTTTCTGGCGCGGCCGGTGCCCCGGTAACCGAGGCGCCCTCCGGACCGGCCTCGGGGGGGGCTTGGTCAATCCCTTCGCCGGGCTCTCTTTGCCCCGCCGGCGGGAGACGGGGGAAGGGGCCGGCCTCCTGCCCGGCGGCCGCGCTAGTCCTGACCCAGGATATCCTGGAGGGCCTGGTCGATGGTGGGGAAAAGAAAGTTGAACCCGGCCGCCGTGAGTTTCTGGGGAATGACCCGCTGGCCGGTTAGGACGGCGTCCGCCAGCTCCCCCAGCACCAGGCGCATCATGAAGGCCGGCGTCCGCAAAACGGCGGGGCGGCCCAGGGCCCGCCCCAGGGCCTTGGCAAAGTCCCAGTTGCGCACCGGATTGGGGGCCGCAAAGTTCACCGGGCCGGCCAGCTCCGGATGGTCCGGCAGAAAGAGGAAGGCCCGGGTCAGATCCCGGTGGTGAACCCAGGGCATCCATTGGGCCCCGCTCCCCACCGGCCCGCCCACGAAGGCCTTGAACAAGGGAACCAGCTGACCCAGAATGCCCCCCTCTCTCCCCAACACCAGGCCGAACCGGGTAACCACCACCCGCAAGCCCAGCTCCCGGCCCTTCAGGGCTTCGGTCTCCCATTCCAGGGCCACCTGTCCCAGGAAGCCGTCCCCCGGGGGGGACTCCTCCGTCAGGACCTCCTCTCCTCGGGAGCCGTAGTACCCCGGGGCCGAAGTGCTGCAGAAAAGCTGATGCCGGTCACCCGCGGCCAGCGCCTTAACCAGGTTCCTGGTGGTGAGGATGCGGCTGTCGTGAATTTCCTTCTTCTTGGCTTCGGACCAGTGCGCGAAAATGGAGGCCCCGGCTAGATTGATGACCCAATCGCTGGCCGGCACTTCCTCCATCCAGGGCCCCTCCTGGGTGGGGTTGCCGGTAAGGTAGCGGTAGCCGGTGGCCGGGTCGGGGGGTGCGGCCCGCCGGGTCAGGATGGTGACTTCATGGCCGGCCTGGGCCAGCGCCCGGCAGAGAAAGGTGCCCACAAAGCCGGTACCCCCGGTGACAAAAACCTTCATCGCGTTCTCCTTCATGGTGGCGGGAGTCTTTTGAGGGGAGTGCGGGGGCCGACGGCCCCAGGCCCCCCTCCCACATACCCAGGGCAATTGTCCTTAGGTGCCGGTGGGTTCCAGGTACATCACCTCGCTGGAGTCATCGTAGGCCAGCATTTCGGCGTAGCGGCCCCAGTTGATGGCGGTCTCCAACTGGCGCTCGGCCTCCTCTTCGTGAAATTCCAGCTCCAGGGCCTTTTGCACCACGTCCCACTCCAGTTGTTTGCGCTCCGCGGCCTGGAGCATTTTCATCAGCCACTTGAAGAAGGGCAGGCGCCGGATGCGGGTGGCGAAGATTTCCTTGCGGGAGCGGATGCTGGCTTCGGCAAAGGTCTCCCCCAGGGAGGTCAGGGTGATGTCGCCATGGGCCACGGTGGCAAAACCCAGGAGCTCCGCAGCGTCGATGAGCCTGAGCAGGTCGTCGGAGCCCATCTGGAGCTCTTGGGCCAGGGCGTAGATATCGGCCCGGTTGCCCGGCATGCCGTCCAAATGCTCCAGCAGGCCGGCCAGGTCGTCAATGGTGATGTGCGGCAGGGCCCGGGTGCGGCCCGGCTCTCCCGGCGCGGTGCCCAACTCCAGGTGCTCGGGCTGGGTGTGCCCCGCCAGGATCATGTAGAGCCGGTCCACCACGTCCAAGAAGCGGCTCTCTTTGCGCCGGCGGGGATGGGGGAGGTCCACCCGAAAATCGGTCATGACCCGGCCCGGGTCCTTGTCCATGACCACGATGCGGTCGGCCAGGAAGACCGCCTCCTCGATGTTGTGGGTGGCCAGGAGGATGGCCCGGGTGGGGATGTTGCCGCCGGTCCAGAGCTCCAGGAGCTCGCCCTTTAGGGATTCGGCGCTGAGCACGTCCAGGGCGGAAAAGGGCTCGTCCAGACAGAGGAGTTCGGGCTCCACCGCCATGGCCCGGGCGAAGCCCACTTTCTGGAGCATGCCGCCGGAGAGCTCCCGGGGATAGGCCGTCTCGAAGCCGTCCAGCCCCACCCGATCCAGGAGGTCCAAAGCCCGGCTGGTGCGGATCTTGGGGGGCACGCCCCGGGCCTTCAAGGCCACCTCCACGTTTTCCTGCACGGTGAGCCAGGGGAAGAGGGAAAAGGTCTGGAAGAGGATGGTGGCGTTGGGGTTGACGCCGGCAAGGGGCCGGCCCCGGTAGAGCACCTGGCCGGCGGTGGGGGTCTGGAGGCCGGTGAGGATGCGCAAGAGCGTGCTCTTGCCACAGCCGGTGGGCCCCATGAGGGCCACGAACTCGCCTTCGCTGAGGGAGAGGTTGACGTTCTGGATGGCGGTGAAGCGCTGGTCGCCGCTGCCGTATACCTGGCTGATGTTTTTCAGCTCCAGAAGTTTGCCGTTGTCAGCCATGGCCTAGTCCAGCCGGTAGCGCTCTTCCGCCAGTTGATACAGCCGCCGCCACCACAGGCGGTTGATGATGATGACCGTGATGATGAGCGTCAGGGTGGCGGCCAGGAGCAGGGGATAATCGCCCTGGGCGGTGGCGGTGGCGATGAGGGCCCCCACCCCGGTGGTCTGGAGGGTTTGGCCGCCGAACTGGGCGTACTCCGCCACCACGCTGGCATTCCAAGCCCCGCCGCTGGCGGCCAGCGCCCCGGTGACCGCGTAGGGAAAGATGGCGGGGAGGATCAGCGTCTTCCAGCGCTCCCACCGGCCCAATTGTAGCAGGGCCGCGGTGGATTGCAAGTCCCGGGGGATGGCGCTGGCCCCGGCGATGATATTGAACAGCAGATACCACTGGGTGCCCAGGAGCATGAGCAGCACGGCCGCCACGTTGAGCCCCCCCGGGAGCCCCGCCACCAATAGAAGCAGCACGGGAAACAGGGCGGTGGCCGGGATGGAGGCGGCAATCTGGGCCAGGGGCTGGAGCCAGGCCGCCACCCGGGGGTTGGTGCCGATAAAGACCCCCAGAGGGATGGTCCAGCCCAGGGCGATGGCCAGGGAAGCCACCACCCTGAGAAAGGTCATGGCCAGCCCCAAGACGATCTCCCCCCATTGTCCCACGGTGACGGAGAGGAGCATCTGCCCGCACCGGGAGGACCCCCACAAGAGGACGGGGCCCGCGACAATCCACAGGCCGTAGCGCACCAGGGAGCGGGAGCGCGCCGGGGTCGCCGGCACCTCCCGCACCGGCAGCAGCCGCACCATAAAGTCATCCAGGCGCTGGCCCCAGGGCCGGAACACGGTCCGGTGGAGAAACTGCATGGTCCCCGCACTCTTCAGGACGTTATAAAACCAGGACGTGGGGGGATTGTCGCTGGCCACGGTCTGCAAGGTGAAGCGGGACGACCAGGCGATGAGGGGGCGCCAGACGAGCTGGTCCAGGATGACGATGGTGGTGATCAGGGCCAGGAGCCCCCAGGCAATGGCCCCATGGTCTCCCTGGTTGGCGGCCTCCTGCAGATAGGCCCCCAGCCCCGGCAGACGGAAGTTGCGGTCCCCGGCGCTGAAGATCTCGGCAGCCATGAGGAAGAACCAGCCCCCCGCCCAACTGCTGACGGTGTTCCAGACCAAGCTCACCGCGGCAAAGGGAAACTCCAGGGTCTTGAAGCGCAGCCAGGGGTTGAAGCGCAGGATGACGCTGACTCGCGAGAGGGTCCGGGGAATGGTGAGCAGCGACTGGTACCAGGCAAAAGCCAGGTTCCAGGCCTGGCTGGTGAAAATGAGGACAATGGAGGTGAGCTCCACCGCCAGGCCTTGGGGCAGAATGGCCGTGAGGCTTAACAGGGTGATGGGAAGAAAACTCAGGATGGGAATGCTTTGCAGAACGTCGAAAAGAGGAATGAAAATCCGCTCCGCCTGAGAGCTGCGGGAGGCCAAGTAGCCGAACACCAGGGAAAAGGCCAGGGACAGGCCGTAGGAGGCGGTCATGCGGCCCAGCGACAGGCTGACATAATATGGCAGCACTGCCGGGGCCAGCTGGATTTCCGGCCCGCGGATAATCTCGGGCGCGCCCGTTCCCAGCCTAATGCCGCCATAGACCAGGACCGCCAGGCCGGCCAGCACCACCGCATCCCCCCAGGAAAAGGGCCGGAGGATGGGCAGGGCCAGCTTGAACAACCGTGGGGTGAGGCCGGCAGCCTTGTCGGAGGTCATCTCGTTTCAATCCCCGGCGCGCTTCATGATATAGTGGATGGAACCCGTCTCCCAGGGGGGATCGGCGAACAGGAGCCTTCCCGTTTGCCTCTCTCCACTGGCTACCCTCTCCTGGGAGCTGGGAGGGGTGGAACAGGGGCGATGGCCTCATTCCAGACGCCCCGGCAACCGGTGCCGGGCGAACAACCTGGCATCTTGGGGCATCTTATCAAAAAATTGCCGGAATCAAAGCCACATCGGCAGATTTTCGCTCCCGGGGGTTGGAGGCTTCATGGTGGTACCCGCAGCCTATTGGCGACGGCTCTCTCTTTTCTGGCTTATCCTCTTCCTGTGTCAGGCAGCGCCCGTGGGCGCCCAGGAAAAACCGCCGGCTCAGGCCGTGGCCCCGGCAGAAAGCCCCGTAACCCCGGAATCTTTGCCCCAGGTGCTCACCGAGGGCGCGGCCGGGCTGGAAAAAGCCTTGGCCCAGCTCAAAGAGGGGCAGGACCAGAGCCGACAGGTGTATCACCAGGCCACTGCGGACATTCAGGGGCTCAAGACCAAGATTTCCACCCTCAAGGCTTCGTGGGCAGTGGGAGAACTGAATGTGGCCCAGGCCGAGGCGGAACTGAAGGGTCTGAGCCAGGGCCAGGAGCAGGTGGCCACGGTCATCAAAAACCTGAGAAAGAGCCAGGAGAAGGTGGACCAGGAGCGCCAGGCCCGCACCCAGTCCCGGGGCACCCTCCAGGTGGAGCTGGCCAAGCTGGAAAAGAGTGGCCACCCCGTCAGCCGCTCCCCGGAACTGAAAAAGGCCTCCAGCCGTTACCTGGCCGTGGCCCGGGAATACGAAAAGGAGGCAGACAGGCTCCATACCCTTCTGGCCGCCTGGCTCAAAGAACTGGAGCGGGGCCATCAGGATCTGGCGGAAGACCGGGAGTACCTGGCGGCCTACCTGGAAGAGGCTTGGTGGGCCAAGCTCCTGACCCGCTCCACCTACGTCACCCTGGCGCAGGAGGTCTGGAGCCGGGTGGTGGAGACCTGGAAGGCCTTTCTGGCGCTTCCTGCCCGGCTGGCCGAATGGTTGACCCAGACGGCGCGTTCCGGGACCCTGGGGGGTTACCTGAAAGACAAGGCCGGGCCGCTTTTGGGGCTGGCGCTGGCGCTGATCCTCACCGGGGTGTCCACCCTGCGCCTCAGAAGATATCTCAGCCCCCGGCTCCAGGCCTGGCAGGCCCAGGCCGAGGAATTGGGGGTCCAGGTCATCTTGTGCTTCGGCCACCTGTTGGCCTCCCACCTCGTGGCCCTGGGGCTGTGGGCCTGGCTGGTGGTGGCCGTCTGGAGCCTGTCCCTGGGCGCCCAACCGGCGGCCCGCCTGACGGTCCTAGCCGGGGGCGTGCTGTTGGCCCGGCGGGTGGCCAGCCGGCTGGTGAACCGGGTATTCGCCGGTCCGGCGGCCGGCGGCATTCTCCCTCTGGTGGAGGCCACCGCCCGGTTCTACCGGCGCAACCTCAGGCGCCTGGTGTCTTATGTGTTGTTCCTGGGTATATTCGGTTTGCAGGCCTCCCGTCTGTTGGGCTTTTCCGCCGGCAGTCAGGAGCTGCTCCGCTACGTTTTCCAGGTGGGGCTTCTGGGGTGGACCGTGTGGGCCTTGCGCACCAGCGTCTTTGAGACCCTGGTCTCGGAGCTGCCGGTTCCGGCCTGGTTCAAGCGCCGCGGCGTGCTCAAGTCCTTGCGCAGCCTGGTTTTCGCCGTATTAAGCATCATCCTCCTGGCCGGGCTGCTGGGCTTTCAAAACCTGTCCGCCTATCTGGCCCAAGCCGCGGCCAGCAGCGGTCTTCTCATCGTCCTGTCCTGGCTCCTCTGGCAGGGCCTGCGCACCGGCCTGAAATTCGCCCTCCACCCCCAACGCGGCCGGCTGGCGGGCCGGCTGCCGGTGCGGGAGGAGACCAGGCAGCGCTCCTACCGCACCATCACCAACAGCGCCCTGGGGCTGCTGGTTTTGGCGACCGCGGTGGCGGCCCTCCGGTTCTGGGGCATCAAGCCCGCGCACCTGAGCCGCTTCCTGGAAGTCTTCACGTATGGCCCGGTTCTGGGTCCGGTGCACCTGACGCCCCTCTCGGTGGGCAGCGCCATCCTCATCATCTACCTGGGCTTGTGGCTTTCCCGTCTGGCACGAGCCTTCCTGGACGTCAACCTCTTTCCCCGCCTGGAATGGGACCGGGGGTTGAGCTACACGGTTTCGGCCACCCTCCATTACCTGGTGCTCATCATCACCCTGCTCCTGGCCCTGAATGCCGTGGGATTCCCCCTCACCAACCTGGCGCTGGTGGCCGGGGCGTTGGGGGTGGGCATCGGCTTCGGACTGCAGAACATCGTCAACAACTTCATCAGCGGCCTCATCCTCCTCTTCGAGCGCCCCATCAAAGTGGGAGACCTCCTGGTGGTGGACGGCCAATGGGGCACGGTAAAGGAGATCCGGGTGCGCAGCACCATTTTCCAGACCGTGGACCGGGCGGTCCTCATCATCCCGAACTCCGAGCTCCTCTCGAGCAAGATCGTCAATTGGACCCACTATGGCTGGGGCAAGGTGCGCCTGACCCTGAAAGTGGGGGTGGCCTACGGCTCCGACGTCCGGCTGGTATCCGAGACCATCCGGCAGGTATGTCAGGCCAATGAGCGGGTGGTGCACGACCCTCCGCCCCAGGTCTTTTTCGAGGCCTTCGGGGACCATGCCTTGCAATTCACCGTCTGGGTCTTTGTGAAGAGCCCCGGCGAGCGGGTGCCCGCCACCCACGAACTGAACGCCGCCATTCTGGCCGCCCTGACGAGCCAGGGCATCGAGATCCCCTTCCCGCAGCAGGAACTCACCATCAAGCAGTGGCCCCTGGGCGGCCCGGGGTTGGCTCCATGACCAGCCGTGCGCCTGACACCCTGCCGGTCCTTGTCAGCCCGCGGCTGACCGCCGAAGCTGCCAGGTTGGGGGTTTCCCTGGCGGGAGCCCAAGCCTTGGCCGGCGACGGCTCGGAGCGGCGGTTTTTCCGGCTGCCAGGCTCGCCGCCGGCGGTGCTCCTCAGCCATCCCCAGGCTCCCGGGGGGGAGGTGAACGAAAACGACAGCTATTTCGCCATCGGCCGGCATCTGCGGCGCCAGGGTGTGCCGGTTCCCGAAATTCACGCCTATTGCCGGCAAGAAGGCTGGATGCTCCTGGAAGATGTGGGCGACGTGAGCCTTCAGGGGGCCCTGTCCCGACCCGGGGCTGACTGGCGGGTCATCTACGGCCAGGCCCTGGACGTTCTGGTCAGGCAACAGGTGCAAGGGCGGGAGAGCTTTAATCCGGCCTGGTGCTTCGACACCCCGGAGGTGACCCGGGAGTTCTTGCTGGCCAGGGAATGCCGGTACTTCGTGGAGGCTTTCCTGAAAGGATTCCTGGGATTGGAGGTGGCCCCGGAGGCATTGTCCCAGGATTTCCACCAGTTGGTGGCACAGGCCCTGCCACCAGGGGAGCAGGTTTTCCTGCACCGGGATTACCAGTCCCGCAATCTCTTCCTCCAGGGGGGCAACCTCAGGGTGTTGGATTTTCAGGGGGGGCGCCTGGGGCCCCTGGGCTACGATCTGGCGGCCTTGCTCATCGATCCCTATGTGGACCTGGGCGAGGCCCGAGAGCGGGAATTGCTGGCCGCGTATCTCAGGCGGGTGCGCCGCTGCCTGCCGGTGGACGACGGGGCCTTCCGGGAGGCCTATGAGTATCTGGCCCTCTGCCGCAATCTGCAAGTGCTTGGGGCCTTCGGTTTCCTGACCACGGTGAAGGGCAAGCCCTGGTTTGCCGCCTCCATCCCGCCAGCCCTGCGGACCCTGCGGCGGCGCCTGGCCGGACTGCCGGGCCAGTTCCCCGCCTTGGAGGAGGTGGTGGCCGCCATTCCCTAAAAGTGCCGTGTTCTGGAAAAACCGTTAACAGGTCCCCGGTGATCATCCCCCCTGGCCTGGAGGGGAGGGAAGGTTATTTCAGGTTCACATCCGATATTTGCCGGTCATGTTCACCCCCACCCTAACCCTCCCCCATCAAGCAGGAGGGAATATTGGTAAGAACTTTTGAAAAATACTCGTAAGACCGAAAACTATCGGGCCTTGGAAAAGAAGGCCGGAGCAGCCGGCCTCATCCCTGTCGCTCCTCCTTCCCGCCACCGGTGCCGGAGTTGAATTTTCGGGCGGGAGCGGGATGTTCCCAGGGAGCCATGCTAAGGGAGTGAGGGAACCCGTTACCCGGTTTCTCCCTGTCTTAAAAATCAAAGTTCCAGAAGATGTCCGCCCCGGGGTTGCGCCGCCCCAGTTGCGACTCCACGGTAATCCCCCGCCGGAGCCGGTATTGCAGCCGCACCTGGTGCTCATCTGCATTGCGGGCCAGCGGGTCGGTGGCGCGCTCAAAGGAGACGGTCAGATCCTTGGTCAGGGGCTTGCCCACCCCCACCCCTTGGGGTCCGCCCTTGAGATAGAGGTCCCCCAGCAGGGGGAAATCCTTTCCCAGAAAATCCAGGAGCTTCTTGGTGGTGAGCCCCCCGATCAGGCCCACCGCCTGGGTGGTGACCGAGCTGTATTGCTCCTTGGTCAAAGACGCAGCGCGCTGCCCGAACACCATGAAAGACAGGAGGTCTGCCGGCGGCAGCGGCGGAAGGCTGGACAACTGGATCACGGGCTTGGCGGCCGGGCCGCTCATCTCCATGATGAGCTTGACTTCCTCCAGTTGGTGTTCGGCCCGGCCCTGGAGGGTGGTGAGCTCCTGGGGCCGGCCGGGGAGCTGCACTCCGCCCTGCACCACGGTAAACAGCTTGTCATGCACGGTCACCGTGCCCTGGAGCACCTTCAGGTCTCCCCTGAGACGCACCGGTCCGCCGGCTTCCTTGGTGGCCAAAAGACGGCCCCCCAACTCGATGTTGGCCCGCTTGTCCCGAACCCAAATGTTGTTGGCGCCTTCCAGCGAGATATGCATCCGGGCATTGCGGATAAACTCCGGGGGCCCCGGGCTGGGGGGTTCGGCCTTGGCATCGGGGGGGCGGCGAACCAGGACGATGTCTTCGCTGGTGCCGCTTTCAAAAAAGATGGGGCGGAATACCGCCTGGGTGACGGTGAGTTGGCCTTTGAGGAGCATATCGGCAAAGGGGCCGCTCAGCGTCAGGGAACCCCGGCCGCTGGCCTCGGAGCCATAGCGGGAAAGGGCCTTGAACCCTTCCAGGTGGCCCCGCAGATCCACCTGGGCGGGCAGAAACCCCTGCAACCCGATGGTGCCGCTTATCCTGGCTTCGCCGCCGCTTTGGAACCGCAGCTCCGGAATGGTGAGGGTGTTGCCCTCCAGGCGGGCGGCGCCGGCCACCACCTGGTAGCGGGCGCCCCCCAACCGGAAGGTGATGGTGCCATCCCCCCAGCGGCAGAAGCCGGCAACGGTGGGCTGGGCCGCCCGACCCTGCCACTGGGCCTGAAATTCTATGGGGAGGTCCGCTTCGGTCACCTCCCGGGTGATGGACGGCAGGATGGCGAGATTAAAGTTTTCCCCTCGTAGCAGGACCTTCAGTTCCCCATCCCCTTTCCGCCACACCAGGGGCTTCAGACTGAACTGCCAGGGAAGCCGGCCCTCCAAGGCCAAACGGGACTTTCGCCGGCTTTCCTCCAGGGAGCCGGTGACCCGCAGGCTGCCGTCGCCATAGGCCAGCTCTGCCTTGAGGCTCCTGATCTCCAGGCGGCCCCACCCCCCCTGGCTGAGAGCCACTTCGCCCGCCAGAGTCGGCCGGGCCGCCGAGCCCGACAGGGTCGCCCGACCATTGACCTTCCCCTTCAACGGCACCCCCTGAAGGCTGAAGAGCTCCCCCGGCAGGTCCGCACCCTCCAGGCGGGCGGCCAGGGCGCCCTCGGTGAGCCGGGCCTCCCCGGTCAGCCGGGCGCCGTTCACCTTCAGGGTGGCGGGCTCCAGCCGCAGGCCCGGGGCAAAGGCCAGGCGCACCGGCCCCTGGGCCCCGCCGGAGAATTTCCCCACCGTAAATTCCAGGCGGTCAAGGGTGAGGTTGAGGGGGCGCCCGCCGGCCTCGAGCAGGCCCGCCATTTCCAGCCGGCTCTCGGCGGCCCCCCGGGCCCGGCCCTGGAGGCGCCAACGCGCCGCCTCCCCCTGGGCGCTCAAGGAACCCTCCGAGAACGTGCCCACCGGCGTTTTCAAGCCGGCAACCCTCAGGGTGCCGTGGCCCTGCTCCGGGGGCCAGCCGGCCAGCGTGACTCTCAATGACAGGGAATGGGCGGCCAGGTCTTGCCAGGCCAAATCCTTGACCTCCATGGTGACGTCGGCCTGAGGTCGGCGCCAGGGGCCGCTCAGCGCCAAGGTAAAGGAAGCCCCGCTCATTCCCAGGGGGGGACCGAGCGGCGGTGAACCGGAGAGGCGACCCCGGGCCTTGAGGGCCAGCTCGGCGGCGCTGAGACTGCCGCTTATCTCGGCCGCCAGGTTGCCTGCCCTGAGGCTGCCGCGGGAGAGTTCCAGGCGGCCCCGCTCCCAGGTCAGGCGCGCCTTGGCCTCCTGAACCGGGAGGTCTCCCACGCGGCCCATCGCCGCCAGCTCACCGGTCAAGGACAAACGTCCCGGGTCCCGGTGGGGGAGGCTGAAGCCGCCGGTAAACCGGCCGGTCACCTGGGTGCCCGGCGGCACCGCCAAGCCCAGGAGGGCCGGCTGGGCAGCCTCGGCCTCCAGGTTCACCTGTCCCCGGGCTTCGGTGAGCCAGGGGCCGGAAAGGGCCGCCGCCAGCTTACCGAAACTGCCCCGGGCCTGGACCTGCAACTTCTGTTGGCTGGCGGTGCCGCTGAGGCTCGCCTGGCCGGCTGCCAGATGAGCGCCCCGCCAGGTAACCGCTCCCACCGCCAGATTCCAGTCCAGCGCCGCCGGGGGCCAGGAAAGGCCGGCCCCCCGCCCGGAGAGTCGGGCGGGCACCGGGGGCAGACTCCGGAGCGTTTGAGCCCAGGCATGACGCCAGGGTTCCAGCAGGCGCGGGGCAAGGGCCGGGGTGTCCACCTCCAGCTCGTAGTGCCATTCCCCAGCCTCTCGGCCTATCCGACCCTTCAGGGAAAAGGGCATCTCCTCCAGTTGGCCGGCGCCGGAGGCCTGCAAGGCGCCGGGGGACAGGTCCAGGCGAAATGTGCCCTTAACCGGCCAGGCGGCGGGCCAGCCGGGAAGAAACCGGTGCAGCAGCAGTCTTGACGCCGGCCCTACCTCCAACGTCCCGGCCCCGGTGGGCTGGGCCTCCAGGTCTCCCTGCCCGGTGAAGCGCGCCAGAAGCTCTTCCGCCACCCGGGCCTCCAGGTCCAGGATACTGAGCTGCTCCCGGCTGTAGGTCAGGCGGGTGGCGAGCTTCAGCTGGCCCCGGGGGTCGTCATAGACCACGCCGGCCCGGCGGATGAGGACGGTCTGCTCCGGCCGCTTGGGATGGAGCACGGTGAGGGCCGCCTGGAGATCCATGGGGCCGTAATGCCTCACCTCCCCCTGCCGGTGGACTTCCACCCGGGCACCAGCCAAAAGGAGGTCGGAGATATCTATGGACTGAAAGGGAGGGGGTGGCCGCGGCCGAAGGATGCGGGCCAGGTTCACCTGGCCGTCCGGCTCCCACCAGACCCTCAGGTGCGGCTGAAACACCGCCACCCGGCCGATGATGGGGCGCAGGCGCACGAAGGACCACAGGGAGAAGCTGATCTCCAGCCGCTCTGCCTGGAGGATTTCACCTTCCGGCCCGGTCAGGCTGATGCCCCGAAACGTCAGCCCGGTCAGGGGATGGCCTCGGGCTTCCCGGACCGTCAGCGTGGGATAGAGACGTTCCTGGGCGAAGTCCACCAGCCGATGGGCCCCCCAGGTCCAGAAAAAGTCACTCTGCACGAGCAGCCAGACGCCGGCTGCCGCCAAGGCGGCCAGCCCCCCCAGACCCAGGATGAGGTATGCTAACCTGCGCATGTCAGTGGCCGTTTCAGTGTTTGGGGGTGCCGGGCACCTGAACCATGAAGGCCAGGATCCCGCCTTCCCCCTTCAGGACCCCGAACCCCCTGCCGCTGGGGGGCAGCCCCCAAGTCCGGCCGGGTCCCCCGCAGGCGGCGCCGGGTTCCCTGCACCCGGGGCGGTTTGGCCCGCCTCCCATGGGCCTCGGCTTCAGTTCTCAAAATTGTTGCCCTATGCTGAATACCAGCTGGAAGGGGGGATCCTGCCGGGGATCGATGCGGTTCAACGGAAAACCGATATCCAAGCCGATGGGACCGATGGCAGTGAGGTAGCGTAAACCGACCCCCGAAGCATACTTGAACTGGCCCGGGTCCACATCCCGGAGCTTTAAGTACACATTCCCGAAGTCAAAAAAGGCGATTCCCTGAAATTCTCTGTAAAGCGGCATCCGCAGCTCGATGTTGCCTTCGAGGAGGGCTTCCCCGCCGATGGGGGTGCCGGCGGAGTTGCGGGGCCCCAGGTAATTGAAGCGGTATCCCCGCACACTTCCGAAGCCGCCGGCAAAAAAACGCCGGAAGAGGGGGATTTCCTCGGTGCCCTGGATGGGCTCGATGAAACCGAACTTAAGGCGGCCGGCCATGACCAGCCCGGCAGAACCCAGGCTGCGGTAACCCTTGGCCTCGGTTACGGTGCGGCTGAACTGTAGATTGCCCCCCAGGAAATCGGCGGACACCTCCTGGGTCAGATTCATGAAAAGGCCTCGCGTGGGATTCAGGGGATCATCGGTGGTGTCCCGGCGCAACCCCAGCATGGCCATGGAGGCAGTGTACAGCCTGCCTTGCTCAAGATCTTTTAATATGATGAGCGTTTCGTCCGGGATTCCGAAGGGACGGGCAAACTCCAAACCGTAACCCACATAACCCCGCAGATTCCACGGCAGATCCCGTTCGAGACGGGCCTGGGTGAAATAGGCCTGGTCCTTAAAGCCTGGCAGGTCCCACTGCACCCAGCCGCCTTGCAGCACAAAATCAAAGCGGCTGGCAAAGACCTGGGGGTTGGTGAAGGTCCCCATGATCCGGTTTTCCCGCAGGGAGTACTTGCCCTCCAGGTCCAGGAGGCGGCCGCCCCCGGCCAGATTGCGCAGGCGCAAGGCAAGGCGGGCTCGAAACAGGTCGATGGCGCCGAAGCCCAGTCCCACCTTCACCGAACCCCGCTTGCCGGCGTGGACCTCCAGGACCACCGGAATATGGCACTCGGTCTCCGGCACCTGGGCAGGGGTGAGGTTGACACTCCGAAACAGGTCGGTGTCATAGAGGCGTCTCTGGCTGTCATACAACTGCTTGAAGGAAAACAGTTCGCCCCGCTTGAAGGTGAGCTTTCGCAATATGATATAGTCCGGGACATCGGCCTCTTTTATAAGCCGCACTTCCCCGAAATAGCAGACCGGGCCGGGGAAAATGGTCAGATGGACCTCGGCGGTGTTCTGCTCTTCGTCCAGGAATACCTTGCTCTCCAACCGCCCCCGGGGATGCCCGTGGTCCTGGAGATGGGTGAGATACAGGGCCTTTAACTCCTCATAGGCACGCTCGGTGAAGCGGATCCCCACCGTGACCGGGCTTTTCCTCTGGATCTCGGCAAAATCCAGTTCGGCATACGGCTCCTTGACCGTGACCTTGACCTGCCGGACCACCACCATGGGGCCTTCTTTAATGGAGAGCACCACCTTCACCCGACCTTGCTCGTCAATCTCCAGGTGAGAATCGATGGTGGCGTGGTAAAAGCCCTGGCGGCGGTAAAAGACCTTTAGCCGTTCCAGGTCGTTTTCCAGGTCTTCCGGTTTGAACTCCGGCCGCGGTTGCCAGGGCCAGCGGGGGGGCAGCGCCAGGGACAAGGCTTCCCTGACCTCCTTGGCCGGCACCACCCGAGCGCCCTTGATGGTAAGGGAGTGCAGGGTCAGGGATGGAGCGGTCTGGCGGTGGTGCGCAAAGGCCTCTCCGGCCAGAAGCAGGGCGAGTGCCGCCAGGCTGTTGAAAAAGAGCGCCAGCGGCTTCAATGGTGGCGGATGGTGCGTCATGCCCGGATCATCAGGGGGTTGGCGACTGCCCACGGCTCCCGGGTCAGCCGGCCGGGACCGGGTCCGGCTGCCAGGGCCGGAGCGCGTGGCTGCCTCTGTTTAGAGTCGGACCCGCCAGAAAACGCTAACCCGGCCGGCTCCCGTCCTCATCCCGGCCTTCATGCCGAACCCTTGCGGTATCCTGAAAACAAGGAGGGCTGGGTCAGCCTGCGCTTCCCTGGGCTCGGCAGGACGTCCGCCAGGTGCCGGGGGCCGGCCAGCTCCGCCAGGGGGGAAAGCCGGGTGGCGCGGCTTTGGCCGAACACCCTCCGGCGCCTGGCCCTGGTCAATATGACCTGGTCCTGGGCCCGGGTGAGCCCCACGTAAAAGAGGCGGCGCTCCTCCTCGGGATCTGCCGGCTCCTCGCCGGGGAGGGCCAGGGGCAGCAAGCCGGCCTCGCAGCCGGCCAGGAACACATAGGGGAACTCCAGGCCCTTGGCGGCGTGCAGGGTCATGAGCGTGACCCGCTCCGCCAGCAGGTCCAGGTCTTCCCACTCGGGCCCCACCCCCTCCCTGGCCTCCTGGCAGGGAATGCCGGCGGCGGACAGGGCCTGGGCCAGTATGGCGCCCTGGGCATGGAGGCGGTAGAGCACCGCGATGTCTTTAAAGCTTCGGGCGCCGCCGGCTTCCTGGTAGCGCAGGCGGCCATCCTCCAGGCTGCGGTGGCTGAAGCCGCCCACCAGCCGCTCAATGAGCGCCGCGATGCCCCGGGCTTCCACTTCCGGCGAGGCGGCTTCCCACAGAACCACCGGGGTCTCCCCCGGGCGCAGGCTGCAATGCGGCGCCGCCTGCCGGTCTTCAGGGGGGAGCACCCGCCGGGAGGCCTCGAGAATGGCCGGGGTCAGGCGATAGGTGTCGGTGAAGGTCACCGTCACCGCGCCGGGCCAGTCTTCCCGAAAACGCCGGAAAAACTCCGGCCGCGCCCCCCGAAAGCCGTAGATCGCCTGGTTCGGGTCGCCGATGGCCATGATCCCGGCCCCTCCGCCGGCCAGGATTCTGAGGAGCCGGTATTGGGCCTCGTTGACATCCTGGTACTCGTCCACCAGGATGTGCCGGTAACGCGCCTGCCAGGCGGACCGGCGGGCGGCGTCCGTGAGGAGCAGCAGCGCCGGCCGGGCCACCAGGTCTTCATAATCGTACAGGTCTTCAGCTTTCAGGGCGGCCTCATAATCCCAAAAGGCGGCCGACAGCCCCGGGGGCGCCTCCGGTCCCAGGGCTTCAGGATAGCGCAGAGATTGCTTGGCCCCACAGATAAACCGGTCCAGTGCCCCCAAGGGCACGCCGTGACCCTTGGCCACCTGCCGCAGCAGGGAACGCCGGGTGGGTTCGTCAGCCACCCCGCGCGCCAGCCCGGCCTCGGCCAGCACCTGTTGCCCCAAGGCGTGAAAGGTCTTGATGGTGAGGCCCTGAAGCCCGTCGTCCGCCGCGAGCAGGGCTGCCACCCGCTCCCGCATGGCTTGGGCGGCCTGCCGGGTGAAGGTGATGGCCAGGAGGCCTTCCGGGGGGACGCCCCGCTCCTTCAGGAGATAGGCCAGACGATGCGTGAGGGCCCGGGTCTTGCCGGTGCCCGGGCCGGCCCGGACCAGGAGGGCCCCGCCCTGATGGGTCACAGCCAGGAGTTGGGCGGCGTTGAGGCCCACTGGCCCCCTGCTCCCGGAAACCGCCGCGTTTGCTGGCTTACCCCCCGGCGGCGGCGCCTCGGTTTCCGGAGCGGGCGGCGGCACCGCGCCGGCCTCGGGGGTCGGGGACCGGGGGGCGGCCGCCGACCAGAAGGCCCCCTGCCCCTGAAATTGCCGCCGCTCCTCCGGGCTCAGGAGCTGAATCACCCCGAAAAGGCCATCATAGCCCGGGGTGATGAGAATCTCCCCCCGGCGCATCTTCTCCAGGGCATGGGCCAAGAGCTCCCCGCCTTCCCGGGACAGCGCCTCCCTGGATTTGCGGCGCAGGATATCCAGTTCCGGCCCCAGCTTCTCCAAAAGCCGGAAATAGGCCTGCTGGACTTTTTTGCTGCCCGGCCCGGCCTCCAGGACTTCCCCCAGCACTTCCGGAAGCCCGACCAGGGAAAGGTAGGGCCGGGCCCGGGGCGCCGGGGCCCCCGCCTCCCGGTCGGCCAGGGCTCTGACCCGATGCAGCACCCCCAGGGTCAGGGGTTGGCCGCAGGCCGGACAGCGTCCCTCATGGGCTTGGGTCTCCTCCGGCAACAGGCGCAGACCGCACTTGCGGTGCCCGTCCAGGTGGTATTTGCCCTCCTCGGGGAAAAATTCCAGGGTGCCGGCAAACCCCTCCCCGGTGCGGATGGCCCGGGCGAGGTCGGAAAAAGTGGGCGGCACCGTGAAAAGGTTGGCCTCCCGCCCCAATTTCTGGGGCGAGTGGGCGTCGGAGTTGGAAAGCAGCAGAAAGCGGTCCAGGCGGCTGACCTGCCAGTTCATGGCCGGGTCCGAGGACAGGCCGGTTTCCAGGGCGTAGATGTGGCGGCAATGGTCTTCGAAACACTCTTCCACCGAGTCGAAGCCGCTTTTGGCGCCCAGCACCGAAAACCAGGGCGTCCAGATGTGGGCCGGGATGACCAGGGCCTGGGCATCCTGCTCCAGGGTGAGCTCCAGGAGGTGCCTGGCGTCCAGTCCCAGGATGGGGCGGCCGTCCGCCGCCACATTGCCCAGACGCTGAAGGCGCCGGGAGAGCCGCACCGCCGCCTCCAACCCGGAGAGCACCAACAGGAGGTGCACTTTCCTTACCCGACCGGCCTTTTGGTAAATAGTGCTGACCTCGCCGGTGATGAGAAAGCGCACCGGCGCCGTCTCCTGCCAGCCGGGGCCGGCCAGGTTGACCGGCAGGGCCTGGGCCGCCTGCAACTCATAGGTACCGGGGGCCACCTCGGTGAGCTGCGCCGTCAACTCGGCAAGCCACCCCGGATGGGTGCAGTCGCCCGTGCCCACCACGCGCACCCCCTTGTAGCGGCCCCACAGGTCCAAGTGGGGCAGGTCGGCCTGTCGGCCGGTGGCCACCGAATGCCGAGAGTGGAGGTGCAAATCGGCGACGATTTCCATGGCCCCACCTTACCATAAAACCCGGGGGGCTGCCAGTCGCCCGCCGCCCCCGCGGCACGGGCCGGGGGCTCCTCGCCTTTCCTGAGGCCGCCGCTCCCTCAGCCATTGACAACAATCAGGAATTATGCCATATAACTCTATGAAAGAAGGGACCTTCTCAGGCTAATCCCGAGGCATGCATGCGGCAGCGGCCAGGAGAGTCGTTGGTTGCCGGGAAGCAGCCCATCCGCAGGGGAAGTGCCAGCCCCCAGACCCTGAACCACCCTGAGGCTTTACCTGCCTTGGTGAAGCCCCCGGGTGCAAGGACCTTAGCTCCCTTTTCCCCAGAAGGCGCTCAGGGATGAGCCCAACCGGCCGGTGAGGATTGCACTCAATCCAAAGGGCTCCACATGGCTGAACCATGTAAACCTGATGCTCCCAAGACCGGGGAGGGCCACCGGACGCCCGCCTGGGTCACCACCCGGCCTCTCTGGCTGGGCCTCGCCCTCCTGGCCGGCCTTACCCTCATGGGGCTGGCCGGCGCCAGGCTGTGCCCCCGTTGCACCCTTCTGGGCCTCAATGCCCTGAGCCTCGTGTTGACCTGGGCCGTCCTTACCCTCCTGGCCTGTCTGGGCCGGAAGCACTACCGCCTGCTGCTGGGCGAAAGCAGGCGGGCGGCGGCTGAGGCCCAGCGGCAACACGCCGAAATCCATCGCCTTTTCCAGGACAGCGAGGAACGCTACCGGCGTTTGGTGGAATTCTCTCCCGACGGCATCATTCTCCACCAGGATCACCGGCTGGTATTCCTCAATCCGGCGGCGGTGCAGCTCCTGGGGGGCCGCTCGGCGGAGGAACTGGTGGGCCGGGAGGTGATGGCGTTCGTCAGCCCGGAATCCCGGGAGTTGGTGGCGGGGCGCATCCGCCAGACCCTGGAACAGCAGACCCGGGTGGACCGGGCGGAAGTCCGGCTGGTCCGCCTGGACGGGCAGCCGGTGGACGTGGAAACCGCCGGAGTGCACTTGCTGTTCCAGGGGCGGCCGGCGGTCCTGGTGATCCTCCGGGATATCACCCAGCGCCGCCGCCTGGAGGCCGACCTCCGGGAAAGCGAGGAGCGTTTCCGCCAGTTGTTCGACCTGATGCCCGATGCCCTCTTTCTCCATGAACAGGGCCGGTTCATCGAGGTGAACCGCCAAGCCTGCCAGACCCTGGGATTCACCCGGGAGGAACTGCTGCGCCTGGGGGTGGCGGATATCGAGGTGCTCCCCCGGGAGGAGTTGGACCGCCTCTGGCGGCAGGAGCTGGCAGGGCCCATGACCCTGCAGAGCTTTCACCGGCGCAAGGATGGGAGCACCTTCCCGGTGGAGGTGCGCATCCAGAGCCTGAGACTTAACGGGGGCAAACTGCGCCTGGCCCTGGCCCGGGATATTACCCAACGGTATCAGGCGGAGGAGGCCCTCAAGGCCAGCGAGGCCCGCTTTCGCAGCATTTTCGAAAACGCCCCCATCGGCATCGGCCTCATGGAGTTGAACGGCCGCGGTTTGGAGGTGAATCCCGCCTTTGTCGCCAAACTGGGCTACCCCCGGGAAGAGCTGTGCCGGCAGACCACTGAGGACCTGCTGCACCCCGAAGATCGGGCCGAACGGCGGCGTCTCCTGAAGGAGATTCAAGCCGGACAGCGTCGGGGGTATGTCCGGGAAGCCCGCTACCGGCGCCGGGACGGCAGCTTTATGTGGGCCCGCCTCCACGTTTCCCTGATTCCCGGCCAGCATGACCGCGCCCCCTTGCTTTTGGCCATGGTGGAGGACATCAGCCAGGAAAAAGCGGCCACCGAAGAGCTGAAGGCCAACCAGGAGCGGCTGCGCTCCCTGGCCGCCGAACTCTCCCTCACTGAAGAGCGGGAACGCCGCCTCCTGGCCGCCGACCTCCACGACCACGTGGGGCAACCCCTGGCCTTGGCCAGGATCAAAATCGCCTCCCTCCGGGAAGCGCTGGCCCGGGAAGGCCGCAGCGCCGAGGTGGAAGAGGGTCTGCGCTTCCTGGAAGAAGCCATTGCCGCCAGCCGGGCCCTCACGTCCAAACTCAGCCCGCCGTTGCTTTTTGACGGGGAGCTTAAGGACGCTTTGTCCTGGCTGGCGGACCAGATGCGGCAACGCCATGGCCTCACCCTTGATCTGCACTGCGACCCCCACTTCCCCCAGCTGCCGGAAGCGCAGCGCATCCTGTTTTTCCGCGCCGTGCAGGAACTGCTCACCAACGTGGTCAAGCATGCCCAGACCAACCAGGTGCAGATTTCCCTTGACAAACGGGAGGGGGAGCTGTGGATTACTATTACGGATGACGGGGTGGGCTTCGACCCCGTCGAAGTCCTGGAGAAGCGAGGGGGGTCCCAGGGCTTTGGCTTGTTCAGCCTCCGGGAACGACTGGGGCAGGTGGGGGCCAGCCTGGAGATCGACTCCAGACCGGGGGGAGGCACCACCATCCGCCTCCGGACGCCGCTGACCGCCACGACTGCACCAGGGAGGAATCCATGAAAGCCAAGATCATCATCGCCGACGACCATCAGATCGTGCGGCAGGGTTTAGCCACCCTGTTGGCCAAGGAAGCCGACATGGAGGTGGTGGCCGAGGCGGAAAACGGTCGTCAGGCGGTGCAACTCGTTAAAGACCTGGCCCCGCAGGTGGTGATCATGGACGTCAACATGCCGGACTTGAACGGCATCGATGCCACCCGCCAGATCCTCAGCCATAATCCGGAAACCAAGATCATCGCCCTGTCCATGCACGCCGACCGGCGCTTCGTGGTCAACATGCTCAAGGCCGGCGCTTCCGGATACCTGCTGAAAGACTGCGCCTTTGAGGAATTGGCCTCCGCCATCCGCCTGGTGTTGGCCAACAAGACCTACCTGAGCCCCGGCGTTTCCGATATCGTCATCAAGGATTATGTCCAGGGCCTGTCCACGCCCCGCTCTTCGGCTTTTTCGGTGCTCACCGCCCGGGAACGGGAGGTGCTGCAGCTCATGGCCGAGGGCAAACCCACCAGCCAGATCGCCGAACTCCTGCACATCAGCGTCAAGACCGTGGAAACCCACCGCCAACAGGTCATGCACAAGCTGGGGATCCACAGCATCGCCGAACTCACCAAATACGCCATCCGGGAAGGCCTGACATCGCTGGACACCTGATAACCGCGTCGCCGGCCGCTTAGACGCGGGCAGCTTCTCCTAGCCTGAGCCGCGACGGGGCTCAGGTTTTTTTGTCTAATTTATCAGGTTTTTCCTGATTGCTCAGCCCGTCATTTGGCGCATACTAGCGCTGCGTTCATCATGCCCGGTCCTCAGACGGTCATCCGGGCCAGCAAGCTCCAATGGTCGCCTGCACAGGTGAAACAAGTGAAAAAACCCAGACCGCTGCCCTTCTGCCGGCGATTGAAACCCCGCCTGGGGGCCAGGATGGCACGATCCCCAGCTGGCCTCGGGGTCCGCGTGTGGATTGCCCACCCGGGAGCTGAAGTGGAACGTCATGGCTTGGCCCCGGAGCGGCTGCGGGCCGAGGTGGAATTCCGTCTGGCCCGGGCCGGGGTGCCCCTTTGCGAGGCCGGTCCACCCGGCGCCCGGCTGGGGCCTCCCTGCCTGGGGGTCATCCTCCATGTCAGACCAGTACTGACAGCCGCCACCTGGCCTTTCAGCCTGGAAGTGTTCTTCGTGGAGGGACACGAGCCGGAACCGGCAACACCAGGCCCCGCTCTGCATCTCAACTGGTGCCGGGAGGCCATCGGGCAGGTGACCCTGGCCGGCCGCAGTCTGGATTGGACCCCGGTGTATGACAGCGTCGCCCGCCTCCTGGAGGAATTTCTCCAGAATTACCGTCTTTCCCGACCGTTGCCAGCCCTTCCCCGACTGGTGCACTGACCCACTGGGAGGGCTTTGGGCGCCATTCTTATTTTGAGAGAACGGCCCGAGGAGTCCTGCGGCCTGCCCTCAATCTGAGGAGGCTTGGGGCCCGTTTGGCCGACGGTAGAAAAATGGGGAACGTGCTGAAAGGTTGCGAATCTGGCTGGCAAGCCGGCAGGGGCGGGTGACGGAAACCTTACCTTCCGGGAAGCCGGCGCGGCAGCACCCGGAGCTGTGGGCCAGCGCGCCTGAGAGTGAGGAGCGGCGCCCCGGCAGCGGGAGCCTGGGGTCCAGAAACACGGGGGCGGCGAGCCTCCCCCCGGGGGAACCCGCCGCCCATGCCGGCCGTGAATTTACCCGTCCGTGTGGAGACGTGGATTCAGCCGCCGGTATTGGAGGCCTTCTCCAAAGAAGCAGGCTGGGACTCCTCCTCAAAATAAGGCCGAAACACATCTTCATTGAGCCGGAGCATCAAGCCGCCACAGTTGACGCAAATGGCGGTGTGATCATCCAGGCCAGCCACCCGGTGATCCGCTCCTCCACAATCCACGCATTGATACTCATAAATGGGCATAAGTGCAACCTCCCCCTTGCTATCATTGAGATAATGCAATAACCATGCCTCCAAAGAAAATCAAGACCTGCCCCAGCTTTTAATAAAAAATTCACAAAAATTAAGCGCGATATAGGAAAATTTGAGGAAAGCCCAATGGCCGATTGCCGGAGCTGGGAAGATCAGCCTGGGGAATTCTCACCTAAACCCGGGGGAAATTCCCCAGTTGGATGTAGTTTCCAGAAAACCGTTCCCATCAGGCAGCCTTGTGCTCCCTCCCCGGTCAGGGGGAGAAAGCCGGGATCACCTGGAAACGCCACGCCGTTACTCACTCCTGCCCGCCCACCCCCGGCGCGGGGACAGGGTGATTTTCAAGACCCCGGGCCTTCAGGCAGTTTCCGGATGACGCTCCTCGCCAGGCCTTTTCCTGGCTCGACGGGCAAGAGTCCCGGGGGGGTGCGCCTCCCCACCCCTTGCCGCCGGACCGGAGGGCGGGGTAAACATACTTGCCGGGCCCGGAACCTCCCCCCTGCCCGCAGGAAAGGGGGGCAAGCCAAGGAACCTTCGAGGAGAGGCCCGTGGGGATCGGGAAACCGGGCGGAAACAAGGAGGAACGTGCTTATGGCGCGCCGCCGTCGTACCAAGATCATCGCCACCTTGGGCCCGGCTGTGGCCGGCAAGGTGCTGCCCCGCCTGCTGGAGGCCGGGGTCAACGTAGTGCGCCTGAACTTCTCCCATGGCAGTCAGGGGGAGCATGCTGCCTGGATTGAGCAGGTCCGCCGCTACCGCCGGACTTCGGGCCGGCCCCTGGCCATTCTTCAGGACCTGGCCGGCCCCAAGATCCGCATCGGCGAATTCGCCGACGGCCAGGTCTCGTTGGAGCCCGGCCAGGCCTTCACCCTGACCTCGGTCTGCCAACCCGGCCATTCTTCCTGCGTCAGCGTGGACTACCCGGAAATCGTGGCCGACAGCCCCGTGGGCTCCCATATCCTCCTGGCCGACGGCACCATCGAATTGCGGGTGGAGGAAAAAAGCGGCGAAACCCTGCGCTGCCAAGTGGTGACGGGCGGGGTGCTGCGCTCCCATGCCGGCATCAATTTCCCCCACCACTCCCTCTCCATTCCCGCCCTCACCGCCAAGGACCGGGAGGACCTGCGGTTCGGGGTGGAGATGGGCGTGGACTTTGTCGCCCTCTCCTACGTCCGATCGGCGGAGGACGTGCTGGAGGCCCGCCAGCTCCTGGACGCCCTCAAAGCGGACACCCCCATCATCGCCAAGGTGGAGAAGCATGAGGCAGTCAATGCCCTGGAGGAGATTTTGGCAGTGGCTGACGGGCTCATGGTGGCCCGGGGAGACCTGGGTCTGGAAATGCCCCTGGAGCGGGTGCCCATCATCCAAAAGCAGATTATCGCCGCCGCCAACCGGGTGGGCAAGCCGGTGATCACCGCCACCCAGATGCTGCTCTCCATGGTGAACCACTCTCGGCCCAGTCGGGCGGAGGTTACCGACGTGGCCAACGCTATCCTGGACGGCACCGACGCGGTGATGCTCTCGGAGGAGACCGCCGCGGGACGGTTCCCGGTGGAGGCGGTGCGCTTCCTAGACCACATTAGCCGGGCCACCGAACCTTATTTTCCCCACACTGCCTGGCTCAGAGGGCGGGCCGGGCATTTCCGTCGGGAGATCTCGGATGCCATCAGCTTCGCCGCCGCCGAGATGGCCCAGGACCTGGAGGCCGCCGCCATCCTCACCAGCACCGACTTCGGCACCACGGCCCGGCTCATCAGCCGCTTCCGGCCGGCAGCCCCGGTCATCGCCGTCACTCCCCGGGAAGAAACCTGGCGGCGGCTGGCCCTGTCCTGGGGGGTGTTCCCTCTTTTAGCCCACAACCTCACCGACACCGACCACATGTTCCAGGTGGTCAAGGAAGAAGCCCTGAAGGCCGGCTGGCTCAAGGAAGGTGATGCAGTGGTCATCACCGCCGGGACCCCCCTGGGGCGACGAGGGTCCACCAACCTTATCAAGGCGGATGTGGTATAGTAAACGATGGTGGGGAGGGGCCCCGGGGCAGAAGCCCCTTATCCCTCCCCCGAAACCCCCTCCCGGTTTTTGGGCGTTTTGGGAGACAGCCAGGGAGGGTGGGGAGGAGGGCGGCCAGGGAGTCGCTGCTCCCCGGCCTTCTCCCGCACACCATGCTCAGGAGGCGTTATGGCGGAGCCGGTGGGATATTTTACCTTTGTGCTGCATTCGCATCTGCCTTATGTCATCGGCCACGGCCGGTGGCCCCATGGCATGGACTGGCTGAACGAGGCCGCGGCTGAATCCTATATCCCCTTGTGGCGGGGTTTCACCCGCCTGGGGGCGGCGGGACGGCGGGCCGGCGTGACCCTGGGGATCACCCCTATTCTGGCGGAAATGCTGGCATCGCCCACCTTCAAGCAGGAATTTCATGAATATCTGGATCACAAGATTCAGGCGGCCCGGGAGGACCGGGCCGAGTTCACCCGCCTGGGGGAAGGCCACTTCGCCAGGGTGGCCGCCTACTGGGAGGAGCACTACGCCGGCATAAAGTGGACTTTTCGGGAGGAGTTCGGCGACGATCTTTTGGCTGCGCCCCGCCGGCTGATGGAGGAGGGGGTGCTGGAGGTGATCACCAGCGCCGCCACCCACGGCTACCTGCCGCTGTTGGGGCGGGATACCGCCGTCCAGGCCCAGGTGAAGCAGGGGGTGGCCGCCTACCGCCGGCATTTCGGCCGCGACCCTCGGGGCTGTTGGCTGCCGGAGTGCGCCTACCGGCCCCGCTACCGGTGGGCCCCGCCGGTGGCCGCCGCCGGCGCCGAGACCACCTTGCGCAAGGGGGTGGAGGAATTTCTTTCGGAAAACGGCCTCTCCTACTTCTTTATCGACTCCCACCTGTTGCGGGGCGGCAAGGCCATCGGGGTGTACAAGGACCGCTTCCACGCCTTGGAGGCCCTGTGGCAGCGATTTGCGGCTCAGTACCAGGAACTCCCGGAAGACCAGGAGAAATCGCCCTACGAAGCGTATCTCGTGAGCTCTGCGCCGGAGACCAAGCGGCCGGTGGCGGCCTTTACCCGGGACCCCAAGACGGGCCTCCAGGTGTGGAGCGGCGAATGGGGCTATCCAGGGGAAGGCAATTACCTTGACTTTCACAAAAAACGCTTTCCCGGCGGCCTGCGTTACTGGCGGGTCACCAGCGCCAAGGCGGACCTGGCGGACAAGGGGCCGTATCACCCGGAATGGGTGGGGGACCGCCTTAAAAGCCAGGCCGATCACTTTGTCTCCCTGGTCACCGGCATCCTGAAAGAATACCGGGCCGCCCACGGCAAGCCGGGCATCGTGGTGGCCCCGTACGACACCGAACTCTTCGGACATTGGTGGTTCGAAGGGCCAGACTGGCTGGAGCAGGTCATCCAGGGGTTCCACGCCGGCGGCCAAGTGGGGCTGGTGACCGGCGGCGAATACCTGAAGATGACTGACCCCAGTGCGGTCATCGCCTTGCCGGAGGGCTCCTGGGGCGAGGGTGGGTACCATTGGATCTGGTTAAACGACATGAATGCCTGGACCTGGCGGCACATCTATCCGGCGGAGGCCGAGATGGAGGAGTTGGCCAAAGCCTTCTGGCAGGACCCGGACCCCCGGTTGCAGGACCTCCTGAAGCAGTGCGGCCGCACCCTGTTCCTCCTGGAGGCCTCGGACTGGCAGTTCCTCATCAGCACGGTGAGCGCCATGGACTATGCCGAGCTCAGGCTGGTGATGCACCACGACGACTTCAGGCGTCTGGCCGCCATGACCCGGCGCTACGCCCAAGAGCGGGAACTGCCGCCGGAGGACTGGAACTTCCTCCAGCTCTGCCAGGAGCGGGACCACATCTTCCCGGAAGTGGAGCCCCGCTGGTGGGCCGGCCTGGAATACGGCCCGGAGCTGGACCAGGCATAGCCATGGGGTTTTTGCCACACTGCCTCGGGGAGTGTGGTATTTTTACCACAACTTTCCCCACGAAACTTCCAAGACGCTGGAATAACCATAACGCTGACATCACCGGAATATGACCTTTTTGACGATGAAGCACCCCGCGCCGGGCGCTGGTATGCGGCTTGCACAGCACCGAGACGGGGGAATTGACATGATCTGGCAAAAAACCTTGGCGCGCCCGGTAACCGTGAGCGGGATCGGCCTGCACCGCGGAGAGATGGTGACCATGACCGTCTTCCCGGCGGCACCCAATACCGGCATTCGCTTTGTGCGGGAGGACCTGCCCGACCGGCCCCAGGTGCCGGCCCATTTCAGCCGGGTGGTGGACACCGCCCGGGCCACCACGTTGGGGGCCGGCGGCGCGGTGTTCAGCACGGTGGAACACCTGCTGGCCGCCCTGCACGGACTGGGGGTGGACAATGCCCTGGTGCAGGTGGAAGGGCCGGAACTGCCCATCATGGATGGCAGCGCCGCGCCTTATGCCGAGTTGTTGCTGGAGGCGGGCCTGCGCTCCCTGCCCTGGCCCCGGGCGTATCTCATGGTGCAGCGGCCGGTGGAACTGAAGGAAGGCCAGCAGTGGATGCGGGTGTCACCCGGCAGGCTACGCATCTCCTACAGCATCGACTTTCCGCACCCGCTCATCCGGCGGCAGCGCTTTTCCGTCTCTCTGGGCACCGACAGCTTCCGGCGGGAAATCGCCCCGGCCCGCACCTTCGGGTTTCTCAAGGAAGTGGAATACCTGAAATCCCAGGGCCTGGCGTTGGGAGGGTCCCTGGACAACGCCCTCGTCCTGGACGAAGCCGGCGTCCTCAATCCCGGGGGTCTGCGCTTCCCCGAGGAGTTCGTCCGCCACAAGATCCTGGACGCCGTGGGCGATCTGGCCCTCCTGGGTCTGCCCCTGGTGGGTCGGGTGGAGGTGCACCGGGGCAGCCACGACCTGCACCTCAAGTTCATCCGCCGGTTGATCGCCGAGCGGGAGGCTTGGCGCTTGTGGGTGCCTTCGACCCGCAACCGGGAGATGCGTCCCGGGTGGACGCCTGCGCCTTTGTGGGAGGGTGTGCCGGCTTAGCAGGCATCGGCACCGGGTACCAGGAAAGCCCCCGTTTCGGGGGCTTTTTTTTGGGGGGAACCAGGCGAGGCCGGCTGGAGACCGGCGGTATTCCCTCACCCCGCCTCCAGGACCTCGCCCAGCAGGATTTCCCCCTCTAATCTCTGGTAGCGCACCGGGAGGCGGCGGTTCACCCAGGTTGCGGGACCCGGAAAGGCCACCTTCAGGTAATTGCCGCTTAACCCCGAGAGCCAACCGGGCCGGGAGGCCGGGCGCTCCACCAGCACATCCCCGGTTTGACCCACCTGGGCGGCGTAAAAGGCCGCCCGTTTCTGCCTGCCCAGTTCCCGCAGCAGCGCGGCCCGTCGGCGCACCTCCGCATGGGGCAGGGGCGGCAGGCCCTCGGCCGGCGTGCCGGGCCGGGGGGAGAAAGGAAAGACATGGAGATAGGCCACCGGCAGGGCGGCCACCAGCTCATAGGTGGCGGCAAAGTCGTCCGGCCTCTCGCCGGGGAAGCCCACCAGCACATCCAGGCCTAAAGCTGCTGCGGGGAACCGCCGGCGGAGTTCCCAGGCCAGACGGCGCACCTCCTCAGGGGCATAGGGGCGGCCCATGGCGGCCAGCACCGGGACCGAGCCGCTTTGCAGCGGCAGATGAAAGTGGGGACAGAGATCGGGGGTGGCGGCCAGCGCCTCCAGGAGCTCTGCGGTAACCTCCTGCGGCTCCAGGGAGCTGAGGCGCAAACGACAGGGCCAGGTCCGGCGGGCGAGCCGCCGCAGCAGGGCGGCCAGGCTGAAGGGCGGGGAAAGGTCCCGGCCGTATTGCCCCAGGTCGATGCCGGTGAGCACCACCTCCCGGAAGCCGGCAGCGCCCAGCTCCTTAAGGGCGGCTTCCACCTCCTGCGGCGCCAGGCTGCGGCTGGGCCCCCGGACCAGGGGCACGATGCAGTAGGCGCAACGGTGGTTGCAGCCCTCCTGGACCTTGAGCAGCGCCCGGGTGTGCCCCGGGAATTGCCGGGGAAAGCCACCGGCAAAGGCCTCGCCCGGGGAAAACCCGCCTGCCTGCACCAAAGGGTTCCCGGGTCCGGACAGCCTGGACAAGGCCTCTGCCAGGTTGGACTTTTCCCGGTTTCCCAGAACCCCCCGCACGCCCGGGAGCGCCGCCGCCTCCGCCGGGGCCCGCTGCGCATAGCAACCGGTGACCAAAATGGCCGCCTCCGGGGTTTCCCGGGCCAGCCGGCGCACCGACTGGCGGGCTTCCTGGTCGGCCCGGCTGGTTACCGAGCAGGTGTTTACCACCACCAGGTCCGGCTGCTGGCCGGCGGGGGCCGCCTCCCAGCCCAGGCGCGCCAGCTCTGAGGCCATCCCGGCGGTGTCGTGCTGGTTCACCTTGCACCCGAAGGTGATGATGCGAAAATGGGGCATGGTTTTGACTGCGGCTGAGAGGCGGGAGGCCGGGCCTTCCGGCGCTCCTCCCCGGTTTTCGTCTGCAACGCCAGGCTGAGTGGCGGGGAATCACCGGCCAGGCGGCCGCGCCGCCATCGCCCGCATGCCTGCCGCCGACTCCAGGTCGCCGGAAGAGGGGTGGGGGAGATGAGGGCCCAGCAACCCTGAGCCCCCCTGCCTCATTCCCTCAGTTTATCTGCGATCCAGGCACCGCCCAGCAGGCGGTCGCCCTGGTAAAAGGCCACCCCCTGGCCGGGGGCCACCGCGGCCTGGGGGACGGCAAAACGCACCGTTACCGAGCCGTCCGCCCCGGGGTGGATGGTGGCCGCCACCCCGGGGTGGCGGTAGCGGATCACCGCGCCGGCGGCGAATTCCTCCCGGGGGGGCTCGATGAGCCAGCTGGCCCGGACGCCCTTGAGCCCCCCGGCCAGGAGTGCCGGCTTGGGTCCCACCACCAGGCGGTTGGCCTCCGGCTGCAACTCCAGCACGTACAGGGGATCCCGGGCAGGGATCCCGATACCCCGGCGCTGGCCCACGGTAAAGGCGATGAGGCCGGCATGCCGCCCCAGAAAACGCCCCTCGGGGTCCACGATATCGCCGGGTTGAAAGCCCACCCCGCCCTGCTCCCGGAGGAAGTCAGGATAGCCGCCGGGGGGAATGAAACAGACTTCCTGGCTCTCCGGCGGGGTCTCCAGCCCGGGCGGGACCAGTTCCTGAAAGAGGCGGCGCACCTCCCCCTTGGTGAGCTCCCCCAGGGGAAACAACAGGGAGGGCAGAAGCCCTCGGGGGAGGCGCTGGAGAAAATAGGACTGGTCTTTCCCTCGGTCGGCCCCGCGCCAGAGGGCGATGTCGCCATCGGGCGCGGGGCTTAGCCGGGCGTAGTGGCCGGTGGCCAGGTGGGTGGCCCCTAATGCCTGAATCCTGTCCCACAGGACTCCGAATTTAATTGCGGCGTTACAGTGTATACACGGATTTGGGGTTAAGCCCCGGGCATACTGGCTGACGAAGTAGTCTATCACCACGTTCTGGAAGACTTCCCTGAGATCGACCACGAGGAAGGGAATATCGAGGGCGGCCGCCACCTGTCTGGCCGCCAGGGCGGCTTGGGGACGGTCCGTGAGCCTCAGGTGCACGGCCAGCACCGCCGTCCCTCGCTTTCGGAGCAAGGCGGCAGCCACGGCGCTGTCCACGCCGCCGCTTAAGGCCACGGCCACCAGGGAAGGCATAAAAGGAATTCTGTTAAAGTTTTTTTCGGTGATGTTTCATTTTCGGCTAATTATATAATTTTTTGAAAACTGAACAAATATCAATGATTCTGAACAATGCCGAAAAGGAGATGTTTAACCAACTGAACAATAAGCTAACGGCAGGAATCGATTCCGGAGGGATGAAAAAAGGTGGGACTTTCCAGGAAATTCACGGCCACCCCGTCTTGCAACGGCGATTCGGAGTTGGTTTCCAGGCGCACCACCAAGCCCGTGGCGCGGATATGGGAGGTGCCCAGGTGGTCCAGATGCGGCAGGGAGGCTGAAATACAGAGCGTGAGAACCTGGCCGGGAACCAGCGGAATGGGCGGGGGGGCGAAAAAGTAAATGCCGCTGAGGCTGAAGTCTTTCAAGACCCCCTGGCCCTGGAGCGTTTGGCCGGTTTCCTGAGAGTTCACGTAAAATTCTACGTTCAGGCTCACCCGGAGCCGCTGAAACCGACGCCGCTCTGCCTCGTTTCCCACCTTGAACTCCTTGACTCTCCCCTGGGCGATCTGCGCCAACACACCTGGTTAAGTTGCACTCTTTGTGCCATAACTGGGAATCTCTTCACGAAAATTTGGCCCCGGCGGTCCCTGAGATATCCCTTGACGGGAACGGGCCGATCCTTTACTATTTTCACTAGGTTACTTTTGCCACCGGCGAGTATCGAACAACCGTGCCAACCCTTCCGGCTTTGGGCTGATAGGTTCACCCGGACATGCCAATCATCGTAGCCGTCATCAACCAGAAGGGCGGCACCGGCAAGACCACCACCACGGTTAACCTGGGGGCGGGGCTGGCCTTCCAGGGGTACCGCACCCTCCTGGTGGACCTGGACCCCCAGGCCCACACCACCATTGGCATCGGGGTAGACCCGGACGCCTCCCGGGAGTCCATGGCCGAGGTGATGAGCATCCCCAAGAAGCCCCTCGCCGACGTCGTGGTGGAAACCTATATCCCCTGGCTCTTCTTGGCCCCGGCCCATATCCGCCTGGCCCGGGCCGCGGAAGCCGCTTACAGCCGGGTCTTTCGGGAGGCCATTCTGGCCCAGGCTCTCAAAGGGGAAAACTACCAGTTCGTCATCATCGACTGCCCACCCTCACTGGGGGTGCTCACCACCAATTCCCTATATGCCTGCGACTTCATCATCATTCCCTGCCAAATCTCCCGGTATTCCCTGGACGGGTTGGCCGACCTGCTGCAGACCATCGAAACCGTCAAGCAATTGGACCCCCAGGAGTTTTTCCAGGGGGACCACTTCCGCATCCTCCTCACCATGTACGACCGGCGCAACCGGGTGACCAACGAATACATCCTGGAGCAGCTCAAACCCTACCGGGAAAAGACCTTCACCACGCTGATCATGAAAAATGAGGCCCTCAACCAGGCGCAGATCGCCCAGAAGTCCATCTTCGACTTCGATCCCAAGAGCAGCGGCGCCCAGGATTATCAGCGGCTCACCCAAGAGTTTCTCGAGGTATGTCAAAAAAGAAACAGCTTACCGGAAAAGCGACCAAGCTGGCAAAGCTGCCGCTGACCCGGGTGCTCTCCAAGAAGATGGAGGATGCCGGCGACCAACCCTGGGATCCAGCCCCGGTTGCCGTCAGCGCCGGCGAATCCCCGGACCCGCAGCTGCCCTTCTCTTGGGAAGACCTGGCAGAGGGAGCGGCTGGGTTGCTCACCGCCGCCTATGTGCTGATCCATCGGGAGGTGGCGGCCTTGTACGACTTGGTGCACGGCCAGCCCGGGGCTGCCGACCCGGAGCCGGCTGAAGTCCCCCCTCTGCCCCAGATCAAACAAGCGCTGCGCCTCACCAAAACCGAGCTCCAGGAACTCTCCCGCCTCTTTTCCGCCTGAGGCCGACCCCCTCCCGGCGCCTTGGCGCACTCCGGTCCAGCCGGACGGCTCTTGGCGCTACTTCATTTTGGGAGGGGTGGAGGGCTCGGGCGGCCGGGGCAGGGTGGCCAGCTTGTCTTTCAGCTTTTTCAGGTTGTCGGCCACCACCGCGGCCAGGGAGCTCTCCTGGCCCACCACCTGCAGGGGCTTGACCGCGGCGCACAACCCGCCCACAAAACAGGCCTCCTCCACCTTTTCCCGGTATTCCCCGGCAGAGCGGGCGGCCTCCTCAAGATAGGCCAGGGCCTCCTGCCGCCGGCCTTGGCGCTCTTTGAGCACAGCCAGGTTGTTCAGGGCGAAGGGATTTTGGGGATCGCGGGACAGGGCGGTGCGGAATTGCTGCTCGGCGGCCTCGAATTTCCCCTGGCGCAGCAGGTCATACCCCAGGGCCAGAGGGGTGAAGACATCCTCGGCGAGGGGCCGGGGCTGGGCCGGCACCCCCGGCGCCAGGCTGAGCACCAGCAGGATGACGGTCAACCATCTTGAGAGCTTCTGCATGAGATGCCTCCGGAGGAGAGGACGCCACAGGACCTGGGGGCCAGCACCGGTCCGGAAGCGGACAACGCCCCCGTCCTGCGTCCCTCCTTTAGAACCGGTATCCCACCGGCATGATCAGCAGGGGCTCGTGCTCCAAAGGGAGCTTCAGCACCCGGGTCAGGGCCCGTTCCTCGAAGGCCCCCACGATGCCGGCCCCCAGCCCCAAGGCCTCGGCCTGGAGAAAGAGGTTCTGGCCGGCATGGCCCACCTCCATGTGGGTGTACATCACGCCCCGCTGGCCGTAGCGGTCGGTGCAGCGCCGAAATTCGGCGGCAAAGACCACCATGATGGGGGCCTCGGCCATCCAGGCCTGGTGCAGCGAGACCCGCACCACTGCGGTCCGCACGTCCCCCGCAAGCACCGGTGCCAGGCTGTGGGGCCCGGAAAGGTAACGGTATACCCCTGGCGGAAGATTTTCCACCCCCCGGTCGCCGGCCACCAGATAGACCTCCAGGGGATAGGTGGCGCCGGCGGAGGGCGCGGTGCGAAACCCCCGGATGTCGCTGACCCCGGCCGCGGCCCAAAGGATCTGGGAGACCTGGGTTAGGGTGAGGCCCCGGGCGGCAAAGTGGCGCACCGTGCGCCGGGCCTTCAGGGTTTCTTCCAGGGACACCCTGCCCTTGAAGGCCGGCGCCGGCAGCTTCACCCCCTGGGCCCCGGCAATCCCGGTGAAGAACAGCAAGCCTGCCAGGACCATGGCGATACTCCCATACCGGCGCATCATTCTGCTTTCAACCGCCCGGTCACCCATCTCCGTCAACAACCTGTCAAGGCTTTTTCGTCCGGGCTCGAATGTTCAGGAAGATAACGACTCCGGAGGTGGCCATGCCCACGGTTCCCAGCCCGAGGACCAGTCGGTAGAGGTGTCCGAGAGACCCGCCGCCGAAGTGGAGTTTGGTGAGGCTGCCGAAAAGTCCTGGAGAATTCAGGAAGAATTCCAAAGCCATCATGGCCCCGGAGGCCGCCTGGAGAAAGATGAACGGGGCGAGGATAATGCCCATGGTACGGTGCCCCTGGCGGAGTTCGGCTTCAGTCATGTGGTTCCTCCTTAGGTAAACAAATAGTGTCGGGCAGATGATTTGGCAAGCAATCCACGGATTACTTTCCCTCCTTGGGCTCCGGACGGAAGTTTGGCAGCCCAACCGCCAGGGACAAGAAGGCCTCGCATCCGGCTACTCCTCTTTCAGGATAGTCGCCAGGTGGGGCTTCACCGCCCGCCAAGCCGGGTAGGCCCCGGCTGCCAGGCCCAGAGACAGCACCAAAAGCAGAGTTTGCAGGTAAATGCCCGGAGTAAAAAAGAGCCGGATGGTCCAGCCAAAAGCCTGTTTGTTGATGACGAAGATGAGGAGCAGGGAGAGTACCGAGCCAGCCCCGGCGCCCAGAAGGAAACTGAGGAAACTGGCCAACCCCGACTCCACCAGAACCATCCCCAGGATTTGCCGCCGGGAGGCCCCCAGGGCCTGGAGCAGGGCCAGCTCCCGCTCCCGGTCCATGATAAGCACCAGAAAGGTGGTGATGATGCCGAAGACGGCCACCAGCACCGCCACCCCCTCCAAGGCATAGGTAAGGGCAAAGGTCTGGTCGAAGATCTTCAGGATGCCGTCCCGCAGGTCCTGGTGGGAGAGGGCCAGCAGCTGGTAGCGGCCGCCATAGCGCTCCCGGAGCTTGGCCTGAAACTCCGCTATCCTGGATTTGTCCTTCAGGTAAAGGCGCACCGCGTTCAGATGGGTATCGCCCCAGAAGCGCCGAAACTGCCGAATATCCATCCAGATGCTGGGGCCGTCGGTGCGGAAGTCGTAGAACACCCCTTTGATTTCCAGGCGCTGAGGTCCCGCCGGCGTGGGCAGCTCCAGGAGGTCCCCCTCCCGATACCCGAAGGTCTCCGCCAACGGCTCGGAGATGATGCAGAAGCCAGCGGGAGCGTTGAGGGGAGGACTGCGGGGACCCAGTTCCCCCACCCTCCCCTCAAGCTCCCCTCCCACCCCCCCATGAGGGGTTGGCGGAGGGGGCTTGGAGGAGGGGGCAGGAGCCACGGGCCCTGGGCTCCCAGCCCCAACTTCTTTCATAATTTCCACTCCGTCGCCTTGCCGGAACCAGAGCCCGCCGTATTTGGCCAGAACCTCGAAACTGCCGCCGATGACCAGGACGAAGCGGTCCCGGAACGGAAGCCGCACGCACCGGTAGAGGTAGAGGTCGGCCACCTCCGGGTCCTGGCGGAGTTCGTCCACGATCTCGGGGGGCAGGTACTGGTCATAGGCCGCCGTGGAAAAGACCGCCGGCCCGAAAAAGATATCGCCGCTGATGGAACGGGTGACCCAGAAATTCACGGTCTCCCGAAAAGACGCGATCATCACCGCCACTGCGATGAGCATCCCCAAGGCGCAGGCCAGGGCGGCAATGGACACGGCGCTCCGGGAGAGCGACCCCGCCAAGTAGCGGCACCCCAAATCCCCGGCCACCCCGAGAACGCGGCGCAGCCCCGGCAGCAGCCCCCGGCCCAGGCTCAAAGCCGCCACCGGGGTAAAGAGGGCGAAGGCCAGGAGGATGAGGAAGGCGGCGGCGAACCCAGGAAGGGGGGGACCGGCCCCCGGCCGGAGGGCGGCCAGCATCCCTGCCAGCCCCAAAGCCAGAAGCCCTCCGGCAAAGACGCCCCAGGCCCGGTGAGACAGGACCTCTTCAAGTTCCTCCCGGTACCACACAGCCCGCACCTTCGTCCGGGCCGCCTCCAGGGCAGGGACCAGGGAAGCGGCCACCGTGGCCAGGACGGCCAGCCCCCAGGCCCTGAGCAGCAAACCAGGCGCCGATTCCAGTTGCTTTGCCGCCACCGGAGTGTAGAGGGAGGTGAGGGTGTCGGTCATGAAGGAGAGCGCCCCCTGGGCCAGGAGCACCCCCACCCCCAGCCCCAGAAACCCGCCCACCAAGCCGGTGGCCGCGCCCTCGGCCAAAAACAGGGCCAACACCTGGCGGGAAGTCATGCCCAAGGTGCGCAAGAGCCCGATTTCCCGGCGCCGGCGCACCACCGACAGGGTCACCGACTGGTAGATGAGGAACATGCCCACAAACAAGGCAATGGCGCTCAGCACCGTCAGGTTGAGGCGGTACGAGGAGACCAGGCCCTCCATCTGCCGGGCCTGGGCGCCGGGCCAGTTCACCTCCACTCCCGGCGGCAGAACCTGCTTCAGTTGCCCGGCCACCGCCGGCCCGGGCTGCCTGGCCAGGATGTCGAGGTAGTCCACCTGGCCTTGTCTGTCCAAGAGCTCCTGGGCCCACGCCAGGTCCATGAGCAGGACTGCCCCTTCCAGGGGATAGAGGTCCCCGGGAGCCCGGAAGGTGCCCACCACCGTGAGCTCCTGCCGCCGGCCGCTCACCACCACCGTAATGGTATCGCCGGCCGCGGCCTTAAGACGCCGGGCCAGCGGGGCGCTGAGGAGGCAGCTTCCGGGCCGAATGAGAAAGTCCTGCCAAACCTTTGCTCCCGGAGCGGAGGAGAATTGGTAGTCCCGAAAGGCCGCTTCGGAAAAGGGGTCGATCCCCAGGAGCAGCACCGGTCCGGCGGCCGGCGGGGCCAGTTCCAGGACGCTTTCGATGACCGGGGCGGCGGCCTTCACCTCCGGCAGGCGACGCACCGTGAGGAAGAGCTCTTCCGGAAGGGGGGCCCCCGGCCGGCTGAGGCGCCATTCGGCCTTGCCGGAAACTGCAATTACCCCGCGCTGAAAACTCGTCAGGGCGCTGGCTCCGGCCAGGGAGATGCCCAAATACACCGCGGTGCCCAGGGCGATGCCGAACACGCCCAGCAGGGTGCGGCCGGGAAATTCGCTCAGGTGCTTCAGCGAGAGCCGGAAGAGCCAGGGTTTCATGTCGCAATCGCACCGTCCTGGAGACGCACCACCCGCCGGGCAAAGGCCGCGGCCTCGGCCGCATGCGTCACCATGACGATGGTCTGGCCCTCCTCCTGGTGCAGGCGGGCAAAGAGCTCCATAACCTGGAGACTGGTGGCGTGGTCCAGGTTGCCGGTGGGCTCATCGGCCAGGAGCACCGCCGGCCGGTTGATCAAGGCCCGCGCCAAGGCCGCCCGCTGCATTTCGCCGCCCGACACCTGGTGCGGTTTGTGGGCCCGGCGGTCTGCCAGGCCCACCTGCTCGAGCCAGTCCCGGGCCTCGCCTGCGGCCTCGTGATAGGAACTTCCCTGGAGCACCCGGGGCAGGGCCACATTTTCCTCCAGGGTGAGAAGCGGCAGCAGGTTGAAGGCCTGAAAGACCACGCCCACCCGGTCCCGGCGGAAGCGGGTCAATTCCAGGTCATTCAGGGTGGCCAGATCCCGGCCCGCCACCACCACCCGGCCGCTGGAGGGGGCCTCCAGCCCGCCGATGATGTGCAGCAGGGTGCTCTTGCCGCAACCGCTCTTGCCGGTGATGGCCAGAAAGTCCCCCGCCGCCACGCTCAGGTCCACCTGGCGCAACGCCTGGATCTCCACCTGGCCCCGGAAATAGCTCTTGCCCACCCCGGTCAATTCGATCATCTCCCGCCTCAACCGCTTAAGCGGCGGGTTTGGGATTTCGGCCCGGTTCCGGCCCGTCCCGCCCTGATGGCATTATAAGTCCCCCGGTTGCCGATTTAAAGTTCCCCCCGGGCTCAGCCGATGGCTTGGGTGAAGTTCACAGGCGGCCAAGGCAAAACCTTTTCCAGATTGCCGCCGGGAGCGGAGGGCATGGCCAAACCGTTGAGTCCCGCAGAAGTAACCCGGTATTCTAAACAGATAGCGATCAGGGAGTGGGGACGGGAGGCCCAGGAGCGCCTGAAGGCCTCCCGGGTCCTCATTGCCGGCGCCGGCGGCCTGGGAACCGCCGCGGCGCTGCATCTGCTGGCCACCGGGGTGGGAGCCCTGCGGGTGGTGGATGCCTCCCGGGTCACCCTGGCCGACCTCAACTCCACTACCCTCTACCGGGAGCGGGACCTGGGCAAGGGCAAGGCCGCCGCGGCCGAGGCCCGCCTGCGGGAGATCAACCCGTTCGTTGCAGTGGAAGGGCATGGCAAAAGCTTCACCGAAAACAACATTCACCGCCTGGTCTCCGGCTGTGCGCTCCTCATTGACGCCAAGTCGGAACCGGCGGCCGGCCCCCTTCTAAACCGGGCGGCGGTCAAGCATCGCCTCCCCCTGATTCATGCCTGGGTGGGGGAGATGGACGGCCGCCTCACCACGCTCTGGCCAGGTCGGGGCCCCTGCTTGGCCTGCCTGGGCCGGGAGGCGGCGGCACCGGCCGAGACCGCCCTGATGGGGCCCCTGCCGGGCATCATGGGGACACTCCTGGCCTGGGAGGCTCTGCGCATCCTGGGAGACCTGGGACCAGCCCTTGTGGGCCGCGTTCTGATCTTTAAAGGCCGCTGGTTCCTTTTCCGGGAGGAAGCCCTCAAGGTCAACGCCGCCTGTGAGGTGTGTCAGACCCGCAAGGTCTGACTACTCAAGGGGGATTCAGTCACCGCTGACACGGCCTCCCCGGGCCGGGAGGGCCCGCTTCTTCGCTGCGCCCCGCGGCTCCCCTCCCTCTCCGTCAACCTGGCCCCCTTGAAGCTATCCCAGAGCAGGGCGTCCGGGTGGTTGTCTTTCGTCCGGACCGGGGGAAATTTCCCGGGTCCGGAAAAATGGGAAGGTTTTTCGCAGGGTTGTCAAAAAATTTCAATCCACCCTCAAATAATTTCATCCTGCCGTTAAAGTTTCTCCCCAATCCAGACGAAGAGTGAGGCAAATGCCAAAGCAACCCTCAAAGGATGCGAGGGGGGGATACAAGGAGGTATGCGGCGATGTCTCTGGTGATCAACCATAATCTCATGGCCATGGGGGCGGCCCGCCATTTGGGCGCCACTTACGGGCGCCTGTCCCAGTCGGTGGCAAGGCTGGCCTCAGGATTGCGGATCAATTCTGCGGCCGACGACGCCGCCGGCTTGGCCATCCGGGAAATGATGCGCACCGACATCCGGGTGCTCCAGCAGGGGGTGCGCAACGCCAACGACGCCATCTCCCTCATCCAGACGGCGGACGGCGCGCTGTCGGTCATCGACGAAAAGCTCACCCGTATGAAAGAGCTGGCCGAGCAGGCGGCCACCGGCACTTACACCGCCGCCCAGCGCCTGATCATGGACAGCGAATACCAGGCCATGGCCTCGGAAATTTCCCGCATCGCCAACGCCACGGACTTTAACGGCGTCAAGCTCCTGGACGGCAGCATTTCCGGCACCGGCCTGGACGGCAGTCCTGGCAATCAGTTAAAGATTCACTTCGGCACCGGCAACAGCTCGGCAGAAGACTATTACTACATCCGCATCGGCAACGCCACGGCTTCGGCCCTCGGCCTGGGAACTGGTTCCGGGGCGGCGGGAGCGGGCTACACCATCAGCACCCAGTCTGCGGCTCAAGCGGCCCTGGAGGCCATTGACCTGGCCGTCACCAGCAAAGACACCATCCGGGCCAATCTAGGGGCCATTGCCAACCGCCTGGCCAACACCATCACCAACCTCACCATCCAGGCGGAAAACCTGCAGGCCGCCGAGTCCCGCATTTCCGATGTGGATGTGGCTACGGAAATGACCGAGTTCGTACGCAACCAGATCCTCACCCAGGCGGCGGTGGCCATGCTGGCCCAAGCCAATTCCCTGCCGCAGCTGGCCCTGCAGCTCATCAGCGGCTAAGGCTGAGGGCGGCAACAGCAGGAGGCAGCAGGAGAAGAGCCATGCAGGCAAACAAGCTCTCAGGCCCTTTGATGCTCACCATTGAGCAGGTTTCCCAACTCACCGGGGTGCGCAAATCCACCCTGCGGTATTGGGAAAAGGCCTTCGAAGACTTTCTGCGTCCGGCGCGCAGCCATTCCAATCGCCGGGAATACAGCATGGAGGATCTCGACCGGGTCCAGACCATCAAACGCTTGCTGGAAGAGGAGCATCTGACCGCCGAGGGGGTGCGCCTGCGTCTGGAAAAAACGGGGGGAGGCCGGAATCAGGCCGCCAGAGGGGATTCAGGCCAGACCCGGCGGCCCCTGGGACTCAGGTAAGGGCGCCTTGGCCGACGTTCTCAATCCATGGAACAAAGAGAGTCTAAACAGCCAAGCCGCCCAGGCCCTGAGTTTCAGGGGGGTCTGAGACAGGCCCCACGGCGGCGTCCAGCCAGCCTCTCAGGCCTCCACCATCCAGGGAATGGCCGAAGACCTCCTGCCATACCCGGGGACTTTCCATGCAGAGATAGAGGATGGCTCCTGGGAAGGCGGCCTCCAGCCAGCCTTTCAGGCGGCTGTAGAGTTCCACGCGCTGGCTGCGGAAATATCGGAGCTTGCCGTCCGGGGCCGGGACCATCTCCTGGGCGGCAAAGCGGCTGGCCGGAAAGCGGGCCTGGATGATCCGGCGCAGCCTCGGCGGGAACCGCAAGGATCCCAGGCTGATCCAGGCCACCGCCTCAGGAGGCACCGCCTGGACCAGCCGGACCACGGTCTCCTGGTAGGCGGCTTCCCAGCCCGGGAACCAGATGAGCGGGTCGAAGTGGAAGGCCAGGCGGAAACCGGCCGCGGCGGCTTGGGACGCGGCCCGGAGGCGGGCCCCCAGGGAGGCGGTGCCGGGTTCCAGTTCCCCAATGACCGCCGGCGGGTTCAGGGACCAGGCGAAGATCACCCGGGGGTTGGGGCCCCAGGGGAGGAGATGTTCCAGACGGTGCCACTTGGTCTTGATTTCCAGGAGGGCATGGGGATAGCGGGCAAACAGGGGAAGCAGCCTCTCGTGCAAGCCGGTGAGCGAGTCCAGGGCCAGACTGTCTCCAAACTCGCCGGTGCCCAGACGCCAAGCCTGCCCGGGGGCAGCGGCCAGGCGCTGTTCCAATTCCGCCTGGAGATCCTCCAGGTTCACAAATACGGTGAGGGCCGGCAGGTTGAGATAGCTCTGGAGGATGCAGTAGCGGCAGTCGAAGGGGCAGTTCAAGGCTATCTGCAATACCTGGTAGCCGCAGCAGACATAATCAGGGGTGCCGGGGCAGGGGCGCCAGAACGGGCCGTTTTGCACGGCCAACAGCAGGGTGCGCTTCGCTTCCTCAAGCCATTGGACCGGGCTTGGCGCCTTAGGGCGCAAAACCTCCCGCCGGGGAATAAGTTCCACCGGCACTCCGGGTAGGCGGGCCAATACCCGCCGGGTGGTTTCGTGGGGCAGGGCCGCCTCTTCCACCAGAACGCGCTGGATGCGCGGCCCTTTGAGGTTCTGGGTCAAGCTTGGCTCACCATTTCCCTTACGGGCCTGTCAGTCACGCCCGGCCCCTTCAGGTCGGAATCATAGGGGGTGTCCAGCTGCACCTTTCCTGGCCGATCAGAAGTCCACGTAGGGACCCCGGGCCATTTCCCGGAGGTGGCAGGTATCGTTCACCGCCATGATGTTCCAGGTGCCGCCGGTCCAAGTGAACCGGTTGATGGCGGTGGTGTCCTGGCCGATTCGCCAAAAGTGGGAGTTGTCCAGACCGATGAAGGCTAGAATGAGCACCTTGTTCACCACCCGATGGGCTGCCAGGACCACGGTCTGGCCGGGATGGCGCCTGAGCACTTCCTCCACCGCAGCCAGGGCGCGCTGGCGGACCTCGTCCAGCGTTTCCCCTCCGGGGAAGCGCACGGTATGGGGCGCGGTTTCCCACTGGCGGTAAAGCTCGGCATAGCGCTTTTTGACCTCTGCCAGTGGTACGCTTTGCCAGTCGCCGTAGCAGAGGTCCGTGAGGCCCGGCAGGTCCTGAACTGGCAGCCCGTGGTGGACGGCGATGGACTCGGCCGTCTCCCGGGCCCTGGAAAGAGGGGAGCAGTAAGCGGCGTGAATTGTTTCCGTCTTCAGCCACTCCCCCGCCAGGCGGGCTTCCTCCCGGCCCACTTCGTCGTGGGGCACATCCACAGTGCCCCGGAAGATTTTGTCCTTATTCCAGGGGGTGCGGCCATGGCGGACCAGGATAATCTGGGTCATGGTTAGGTCTCCTTTGGGATGGGAACAAATTGGATTATACTCGTCGCATGGTTTTGGAAATCCTAAGCAACTGGTGGCGCCGCCTGAAGCAGTGGCGCCCCAGTGGGGGCAAGGCAGACCCTGCTTGGGGGCCCGAACCCCCGGTCATCCTGGGGGTCTGCCGCCACTGCGGGGCCGTGGTCCTGGAAGGCTGGGAACAGCAGGTCGCTGACGGCTTCCTTTGCCGCCGTTGCGCCGGAGGCCCGGAGCCGCCCCGGAATCCCTAACGGTGTTCCCCACCGCCTCGCCAAAGGGCTGGCGATTCCTCTCAGCGGGAGGGCTCCAGAAACTCTTTCACCTCCCCCAAGCCCTTTTCCCGGGCCCGCCGAAAGACGGCATAGCCCAAGGCCAAGTCCTGGATGATGAGTCCGGTGGAGTCAAACACGGTGATTTCCTCGGCGCTCACCCTCCCCGGCTTCTTGCCCGCCACCACCTCGCCCAGGGAGCCGTGGACCTGCTCCGGCGCCAGCTCCCCCCGGGCCAGGGGCACGTTGATCTCCCCGGAGTGGGAGGCCTGGGCCCAATCGTCCACCACGATCTTGGCGGCCCTGAGGATTTCCGGGTCCAGTTCCTGCTTGCCGGCGGCGTCGGCCCCGATGGCGTTGATGTGCGTGCCGGGGCGGACCCACTGCCGCGCCACCAGCGGCTGGGAACTGGGAGTGGCGGTGACCAGGATGTCTGCGGCCTGGGCGGTCTCCTGGGGCCCCGGGGCCATCTCGACAGCCACCGCCGGATACCTGGCCGCGGTTTCCTCCCTGAGGGCCCGGGCCCGAGCCAGGGCGCAGTCGCAGATAATAATTTCCCGGATGGGCCGGACTTTCATCACCGCGGCGATCTGGGTGCGGGCCTGCTCGCCAGCCCCGATCACCCCCAGCCGGGTGGCGTCCGGCCGGGAAAGCACCCGGGCCGCCAGGCCGCCGGCCGCGCCGGTGCGGTAATTGGTGATGAAGGTGCCGTCCATGTCGGCCCACTCCAACCCGGTTTCCGGGTCGTTCAGCACCACCTTGGCCATGACCGTGGGCAGCCCCACCTTGGGGTTCTCCGGATGCACGTTCACCCACTTCAAGCCGCAGACATGGCCGTCCGGCAGAAAGATTTCGCCATACATGGCCCGGAAGTCGCCTTTGGCTAAAGTTAGATACGACTTGGGCGGCATATTCACCCGCCCCTGGCCGTAAGCCAGGAACGCCTCCCGGGCCGCGTTCAGGGCCAGGTCCATGTCCAGCACTTGCATCACTTCAGCACCCGTCAACACCAGACTCATAGCGCCTCCTGGTAATGGCCGGCTACGCGAGGGTCAGGGGGACGTTGATTTCCCCGAAGGGCGGCGTCGGGGCCAAGTCGTCCCCCCCGCCTGGGCGGCATCCCCGCCCGCCAGCTCCATGCCGGTCTCCGGCTCGTCCCAGAGGGGTTTCCGCATGAAGGTGAGCCAGTCCTGCCGGGCCTTGCCCGGGACATGGGCGTTCCACTCGGTGTTACAGACCTGGCCCTCCGGCCACCGGATCTCTTAGCACCGGCCTTTCAACCTGCCCGGGCCTGCGGCCAGCCCGGTTTGGGGGGCTGGTTCCCCAAGCCCCGGCCAGGGGCCGACCGCGCCAAGCGCACCGCTTCCCGGGCACTGACCCGGGGCGAGGCCTGGCACCCCCCCAGCGGCGGCCTCCTGGCGACTCCGGGGGAGTCGGCCTGCCTGGGCGCATTCCTCAAGCCGCCGCCCGGGCCAAAGAGGTGAGCCAGGACAGCAGGCGGGCGGCGGCCGGGGCGTCCAGGTGCAGGATCACGTCGCTTTCCTGGCAGGGAAGGCGTTGGGCCCGGAACGGACCGGTCACCGTGAGCTCCACCGCCAGGGGACCGACGAGGCGGGCCGTGAGCACCGCCTTTTCGGAAAAGATGAAAAACTTGCTGTCCGCCAGGTGGCAGGCGGCCAGCACGAGATTTTCCCTGACCATCGGGGGAAGGTCGGCAACAGGGGCCAGCGGCACCTTATGGGAGGCGGCGAAGGCTTCCAGGTCGGCCAAGAGAGACCGGGCTGGATGTAGGCTCACCTCCGCCTTGATCAGGTCCGAGGCTCCTGTTCCCGGCAAGGGTGCTTCCGCCACCGGGGCCACCCGCAGGATGAAGGGCGGGCGGTCATGGCAATCCAGGGTCAAAGAGAGGGGGGGCCGGCCGGTAAGACTCACCTTGGCCCCGGAGAAGGCCGCCTGGAGATGGGTGCAGGATATGCGCATAGTCCGGAATGTCCTTGGAGAAAAGGGGCGCCCGGAGCGTTGGCTGCTTGATTTCGGAAGGTGCAACCATTATAATTATTCCATTGATTTTTGAAAAGGGGAAGGAAGCGGTCATGGCTTATTCCGAAATAGTGATGGATCACTTCAAGAATCCGCGCAACGTCGGGGAACTGATAGACGCCGACGGCATCGGCGAGGTGGGCAACCCGGTGTGCGGCGATATGATGAATGTGTATATCAAGGTGAAAGACAACGTCATTGAGGACGTGAAATTTAAGACCTTCGGATGCGGCGCGGCCATCGCCGTCTCCAGCATGATCACCACCTTGGCCAAAGGCAAGACCCTGGACGAGGCCATGAAAATCACCAACAAGGACGTGGCCGAGGCTTTGGGGGGGCTGCCCAAAAACAAGCTGCATTGCTCCAACCTGGGGGCTGATGCCCTGCACTCCGCCATCAAGAACTACCTGGACCGCAAGTCCGGCAAGGTCCCGGACCTGGCCAAGGACCGGGAAGAGCACGTCAAGGGGGCGGGGGGCGAAGGCTGCTACTGCCCTTACTGCCACAAGGAAGCCGCCGAGGAAGCCCCCTTCTGTCTCTTCTGCGGCACCGAAATCCCCCACGAGCACGATCATTAAACAGCCGGCCCGGGGCCAGAGGAAGACGCCATGGGAGTCATTTACCTGGATCACCTGTCCGGCACGCCCCTGCACCCCAAGGTGAAGGAGGCGATGATCGACTGCATCAACAACGTGTTCGGCAACCCGGTGAGCGACCACCAAGTGGGGCAGCGGGCCGCCGAGGTCCTGGAAAAAGCCCGGGGACAGGTGGCGGGCCTCATCAACGCCGACCCTGGCGAGATTGTCTTTGAATCCGGCGGCACCGAATCGGTGAACCACGCCATCAAAGGCGTGGCCATCGGCATGCGGGAGAAAGGCCGCCGGATTATCACCACCAACATCGAGCACAAGGCCGTACTCAACTCCCTGCGCACCCTCAGGCTCCTGGACTACCAGGTGACTTCCCTGGATGTGGACTCCTACGGCCTGGTGGACCCCGCGGCGGTGGAGAAAGCCATTACCCCGGACACCATTTTGGTGAGCGTGATGATGGCCAACAACGAAATCGGCACCATCGAACCCATCGCCGACATCGCCCAAATCTGCAAAAAACACAAGGTGCTCTTTCACACCGACGCGGTGGACGCCGTGGGGGTGATTCCAGTGGATGTCAAGGCCCTGGGGGTGGACCTCCTCTCCCTGGCGGCCAACCAGTTTTATGGCCCACCCGGCGTGGGCGCCCTCTACATCCGCAAGGGCGTGCCGGTGTGGCCGCTGCTGGACGGCGGTGCTCAGGAAAACAAGCGGCGGGCCGGTACGGAAAACCTATGCGGCATTGTGGGGCTGGGGGTAGCGGCGTCCATGGCCCGGGAAGAGATGCCCGGACGCCTGCCCCGACTTATCCGGTTGCGGGACACCTTACGCGAGGGGCTCCTGGAGCGCATCCCGGAGATCATCATCAACGGTCACCCCTCCCAAACCCTTCCCCATCTGGTGAGCGTGTCCATCAAATATATCGAAGGCGAAAGCCTCATGCTCATGCTGGACGAAGAAGGCATTGCGGTGGCCACCCGCAGCGCCTGCGCCTCCGGGTCGCTCAGGGCCTCTCACGTGCTCATCGCCACCGGCCTGGATTTCGCCACCGCCCAGGGGACGCTGCTCTTCAGCCTGGGTCGGGACACCACCGAGGCCGACATCCACCGGGTCCTTGAGGTCATGCCTCCCATCGTCCAAACCCTGCGGGAGATGTCGCCGCTGTATAAACAGGCCCGTTGAGTCCAGCCCCGCAATCAGCCCCTGAAAGCACCAAAAAGCCGGCCACCGCCGGCTTTTTTTATCGGACCAAGGGACTTGTCTCCCGGTGGGTGCAGGCCCCGGCGAGCTATTGGCCGGCGGTGGCCGACCGATAACCACCGCGGCTTTCTCATCGTTTTCCGATAAAGTTCAACGTTAGCCGGACGCGCCTCAACCGGTCCCGGGGGAAGAGGCCCTCGTGCCTGAAGACCTCCCTGCCGGCCGCATCCAGAAAGACCTGGGTGGGAACAATGGTCACCCGATACTTCCGAAACAGGTAGTCGTCCCGATCCATGGAAAGGAACCGGACGGCAAACCTGGCTCCTTCCTCTTGCTTCAGGTCGGTCAGAATCTCCTCCATGAGCTTGCACACGGGGCACCCGGGGCGGCCGAATTCCAAAATCACCGGCATGCCAGCGGACGCCGAGGCCTGGGCCGCCGCCGGCGCCGAAATCCCGGCCAGCAGGATGACCAGCAGGATCATGCTCCGGAGGAGGCAACGGCACTGCGCCATAAGAGGGTCACCGGCCGTAATAACCGGTAACGCTGGCCTGGGCCAGGATTTTGCCCGTCAGCGCCCGGGTGAAGCCGGCCAGGTCGGTGCCGGGCTTGAGATCCAGAGCTGGCACGCTCAGGGCATAAAGGGTGACGACATAGGGGTGATCGCCGGTGCCCGGCGGCGGCTGGGGGCCGCCGTAGCCCGGCTTCCCCCAGGAGTTGTGCAACTCCACCGCGCCCTTGGGCATGGCCTGTCCGGAAGCCCCCTCCGCCAGGGAGGTGATTCCGGCCGGCAGGTTGATTACCAGCCAGTGCACCCAGTTGCGGGCCACCGGGTGCGGGTCCACGATGGACAGGGCAAAGGACTGGGTATCGGCCGGCGCTCCGCTCCAAGACAGGGGCAGGGAGCGGTTTTGGCCGCCGGCGCCGGGCATGACGTACACGCGGGGGATCCTTCCGCCATCGGGAAACGCAGGGCACACAAGCTGCATGGGAGTTCCTCCCTGTAGGGGGGCCAGGAGAACCACCACCAGACCCGCTGCCGTTAGGTAGGGGAAGAAACGCATGGCTGACCCTCTTGGGCCCACGGCACCGGAGGGTTGCCAGCGACGCTTGCGGGAGGGCAGGGGCAGCCCCCCGCCCACGCCTCCGTTACTCAAGGCCCCAAGACTAAAACGCCATTTCCGGCGACCAGATCTCGCAGACCTTGCCGGCCAGACCGGGTTCAGGCTTGAGGGCCTTTTTCCCCTCCTCCCAGCCGGCCGGGGTGGCCTCGCCGGTGGCCAGCACGTGCTTGCAGGCCTTGACCTGACGGATCATTTCAGCCACGTTGCGGCCGATGGCCGGGGCCAACACCTCCATGGCCTGCAGCACCCCGTCAGGGTCGATGAGGAAGCGCCCCCGGATATCCACCCCCGAGTCCTCGTCATAGACGCCGTAAAGCTGGCCGATGACGCCGCCGGCGTCGGAGAGCATGGGATAGGGCAGACCTCCCTCCACCATCTTGGAAAGCTCGCTTTCCTGCCAGACCTTGTGGGTGTAGGGGCTGTCCACGCTGATGGCCAGAACTTCGGCGTTGAGGCCCAGGAGATCCTTGTAACGCACGGCGACCGCCGTCAGTTCAGTGGGTCAGACGAAGGTAAAGTCGCCGGGGTAAAAGTACAGCAACACGAATTTCCCCCGGTAATCGGAGAGCTTCAGCTTCCTGATCTCACCGTTGACGTAGGCGAGAGCTTCAAAATCCGGGGCCGGCTTGCCGACGCGCAGTGCCATGGGGCTGTCCTCCTGGTGGTGGATGGTTTCATTCTGAACATAAGCCTGGGGTGCACCCCCGTCAAGCAGATAGTTGTTTTTATCTAACAGTAATTATTCTTTTTTACTTAAAACCATCCCTTCTTCCGGAACCAGAACAGCATGCTGATCCCAAGGAGGAGACTGATAGCCACCACCGAGCCAAAGCCCCAGTACACCTCCTTGGGAGGGAAAAACCCCTCCAGGTTCATGCCATAGAGGCCGCTGATGAAGGTGAGAGGGATGAAAATGGTGGCGATGATGGTGAGGACCTTCATGATTTCATTCAGCCGGTGGCTGACGCTGGAGAGATAGACGTCCAGCATGCCGGAGAGCATATCCCGGACCGTTTCTATGCTGTCCATTACCTGGATCACATGGTCGTACACGTCCTTGAAATAGACGCCGGTGCTCTCCCGGATGAGCGGGCTTTCCCGGCGTTGCAGTCGGCTCAGCACCTCCCTGAGCGGCCATACCGAACGCCGCAGCAGGATCGTCTCCCGCTTCAGGGTGTGGATTCGGTGCAGCGTCGGCGGGGAGGGCTGGTCCACCAACTCCTCCTCCAGGTCCTCCATGACCTCTCCCAGGCGCTCCATGATGAGGAAATACTGGTCCACGATGAGGTCCACCAAAGCATACGCCAGAAAGTCGGCGCCGGCCCGGCGGATGCGGCCCCTGGCCTTGAGACGCTCCCGGATGGGGGCGAAAAGGTCCTCTTCGGCTTCGTGCAGGGTGATGACAAAATTCTTTCCCAGGATGAGGCTCAGCTGGTTTGAAGCTTGGCCTTCCTGGCCGTCGGGGGCCTCCAACAGGCGCAGCACCAAGTAGAGGTAATCCCCATAGTCCTCCATTTTGGGATGCTGGTCGGTGTTGAGGATGTCCTCCAACACCAGGGGATGCAGGCCGAAACACTCCCCCAGCTTTTCCAGCCCGGCGATGTGGGACAGGCCGTTGACGTTGAGCCAGGTGACGGTCTGAGGATCGTCCAGGATCAGGCAATGGTCGAACTTAGGCAGCTTCGTCTCCTCATAATGGTCTTCGCTATACTGGATAAGGGTGAGGCTAGTGGTCTTCTTTGCCTTCTCCCCGATGTAAATAAGAGTGCCGGGCGGTTGGCCCACCTTCTTTGCGCGCGGCTTGAACAACCTGGCCATGGGGGGGCCCTCCGGGGCGGAGAAATGCAGGCGGTTTTGAGGGGAGGGCCGTGAGGGAGGCGGTAAGAGGCTTCTGCCCCCTACCCCCCTCCCGGCCACTCAGACCCTCACGTTTCACTATAGGGCAAAAAGCCGGAGAAAGGAAAGAAGAACGCGGCTGGTTCAGCCGAAGCGGCCGGTGATGTAGGCTTCGGTCTGTCGCTGGCGGGGGTTGGTGAAGATCTGCTGGGTGGTGCCGAACTCGATGATGTGGCCCTGGAAGAAAAAGGCGGTGAAATCCGACACCCGGGCCGCCTGCTGCATGTTATGGGTGACGATGACGATGGTGTAGCGCTCCTTCAGTTCATTGATGAGATCCTCGATCTTGGCGGTGCCGATGGGGTCGATGGCGCTGCAGGGCTCGTCCATGAGCACCACCTCGGGTTCCACCACGATGCTCCGGGCGATGCACAGGCGCTGCTGTTGCCCGCCCGACAGCGAGGTGCCGGGCCGCTTGAGAAAGTCCCTGACTTCGTCCCACAGGGCCGCCCGTTTCAGGGCGTCCTCCACCCGGTCCGCCATTTCGCTCTTGCTCAGGCGGTAGTGCATTTTCAAGCCATAGGCCACGTTGTCAAAGACGCTCATGGGAAAGGGGGTGGGCTTCTGGAAGATCATGCCCACCCGGCGGCGCAGCTCCATGAGGTCGAAGCCGGGGTCCAGGAGGTTGACGCCGTCCAGGAGCACCTGACCCTCGGCCCGCTGGTCCCGGTAAAGCTCGTAAATGCGGTTGTAAACCCGGAGGTGCGTGGATTTGCCGCAGCCGGAGGGGCCGATAATGGCGGTGACCCGGTGTTTGGCGATGTCCAGGTCGTTGTCGAAGAGCGCCTGGGTGGGGCCGTAAAAAAAATTCAGGCCGCGGGTGGCGATCTTGCTTTCCAGCCCGAATTGGCCCAGAAGGCGGGCGGATTCCGGCAGGCTGTCGTCCTGCTGTTGGGTAAGGTCCGGAGCCTGTTTGGCCATTTGCATGTGGTTGTGATTTAGTAGCGACCCAGACGGTTCAGGAGACCGACTGATCCTTAGACCCGGAATCTCCGGCCAAAATCTCCGCCCATCGCTTGGGGTCGGGGAGGTCCTCGAGCAGGGAAAACTTGCTGAAAATTTCCGGCGTGGGACCGAAATCCAGGATGCGCCCCTGGAAGAAATAGGCGGTGTAATCGGAGATGCGGGCCGCCTGCTGCATGTTATGGGTAACGATGACGATAGTATATTTCGCTTTGAGCTCCAGAAGCAACTCTTCAATTTTGGCGGTGGCCACTGGATCGATGGCGCTGCAGGGCTCGTCCAAAAGCAGCACCTCGGGCTCCACCACGATGGCCCGGGCAATGCAGAGGCGCTGCTGCTGACCGCCGGAGAGCGACGTGCCCGGCCGGTGCAGCACTTCCTTGACTTCCTCCCACAGGGCCGCCCTCCTCAGAGCCTCCTCCACCAGCCCGGCCAGCTCTTCCCGGGACAGGCGATAGTGCTGCCTCAGGCCGAAGGCCACGTTGTCGAAGATGCTCAAGGGAAAGGGGATGGGGCGCTGGAAGACCATCCCCAATCGGCGCCGCAATTGCATAACCTGGGTGCCGGGGGCCAGAATGTTGCAGCCGTCCAGCCAGACCTCGCCGGTGGCGTACTGGTCGGGGTAAAGTTCATAAATCCGATTATACACCCTCAGATGGGTGGACTTGCCGCACCCCGAGGGCCCGATGATGGCCGTCACCTTTCCCTGGATAATGTCCAGATGATTGTCAAACAGGGCCTGGTGGCGCCCGTAATAAAAATTCAGACCCCGGACCGAAATCTTGCGCACCGGGCCAGGATGATCGGTGTAGGCCGCGGCCGTAGGGTAGGGGAAACAAGGCTCCTGGACTTTGCCGCTCTTCATCTGCGGTGCTCCCGTAACATGACCCGGGACAGGATGGTAAGGCACAGGATCCCGGCGGTAATGAGCAGGGAGGCGCCCCAGGCCTTCTGCTGCCAGTCGGGATAGGGGCTCATGGCGTAGTTGAAGATGGTCACCGTGAGATTGGGCGTGGGCTCGGCCAGGGACCGGAACCAATAGGGGCTGTTCAGGGCGGTGAACAGAAGCGGCGCGGTCTCGCCGCTGACCCGGGCCACGGCCAGGAGGACGCCGGTGATGAGGCCGGCCCTGGCGGCCCGGAAGACCACCGCCAGGGTCACCCGCCAGCGGGGCGCGCCCAGGGCCAGGGCCGACTCCCGGAGGGTATTGGGCACCAGGCGGAGCATATCCTCGGTGGTGCGGGTGACGATGGGGACCATCAGAATGGCCAGGGCCAAGGCGCCGGCATAGCCGGAAAAATTCCCCAGGGGCACCACCACCAGGGTGTAGGCGAAGACGCCCACGATGATGGAGGGCAGCCCCATAGCCACATTGGCGGAAAAGCGGCTCAGGTCCCCCAGACGGGAGTCTTCGCTGAACTCGGCCAGGTAGATGCCGGCCAGGAGACCCACGGGCACCGCCAGCAGCGTGGCGGCCACGGTGAGGGTCAGCGTTCCCACTATGGCATTGGCCACCCCTCCTCCTGGTACCCCCGGCGGACTGGGCAGATGGATAAAGAAATCCAGATTCAGGGCACGATACCCGCGGCTCACCACCTCCCAGGAAATCCATCCCAGGGAGGCGATGCCCAGGAGGGCCGAGGCGCCGGCCCAGAGGCTGACCACCAGGTTCATTGCCTTGCGGCCGGTGGGGCGGCGAAGATTCACAGGCCTACGCTCCAGGCCCGGTACATGCGGCGCAACAGGGCCTGTGAAATTACCTGCACCAGGAAGGTGAGGAGGTAGAGCACCAGCCCCAGGGCCACCAGGGCGCTGACGTACAGAGGCTCGGTGGCCTCGCTGAACTCGTTGGCCAGGGTGGAGGCGATGGTGTTCCCCGGAGCGAAGAGCGAGGCGGAAACGCGATGGGCGTTGCCGATGACAAAGGTTACCGCCATGGTCTCCCCCAGGGCCCGGCCCAGCCCCAGGAACAAGGCGCCGATGAGCCCCACCAGGCCATAAGGGATGGTTACTTTGTAGGTGACTTCCCAGGTGGTGGCCCCCAGGCCGAAGGCAGACTCTTTCACCACGCTGGGCACCAGGGCGAAGACGTCCCGGGCGATGGCGCTCATAAAGGGGAGCACCATGATGGCCAGGATGATGCCGGCGCTGAGCATGCCGATCCCCAGGGGCGGCCCGGAAAACAGGGGGAGGAACCCCAAATACTGCCCCAACAGCGGCTGGATATGGGAGGACATCACTGGGGCGAAGACAAAAAGCCCCCACATGCCGTAAATGATGCTGGGGATGGCCGCCAACAGCTCAATCAGGGTGCCCACGGTGCGGCTCACCCGGGGCGGGGCCAGCTCCACCAAAAAGAGGGCAATGGCCAGGCTCAGGGGCAGGGCAATGGCCATGGCGATGAGGGTGGAGACCAGGGTGCCGTAAACGGAGCTGGCGGCGCCGAACTCCTGGGTCACCGGGTTCCATTCCTGGGAGACCAGAAAGCCCGAACCGAACCGCTGAAACGCCGGCGCAGCGGTGATCACCAAATCCAGCCCGATGGCCAGGATGATGGCCGGCACCAACAGGGCGCAGGCCTTGGTAAGCCCGCGGAACAGGCGGTCACCCCAGGCGGCAGCCTTTGGTCGGGAGAGGGCGCGAGGTTGCCGGGCCGCAGCCGGCTCCGGATTATCGCCCCCCGGGGGCTTTCTCAGGGCCACGACGTTATCCATACTGCCAATAAGAGAGGCATACGGGGTCGGGGGCGGGGATTCGGGGGAGGAGCCAAGGGTCTGCGACCCCTGGCTTTTTCCCTCCCCACCCCACGTCATCTTTCCTTATGGCCACAAAGGCTTGCCGCCGGACTTCACTTCCTTCCAGCTGTCCTGGACGAGCTTGACCACGCCCTCGGGCAGGGGCACATAGTGGAGTTGCTTGGCCATCTCGCCGCCATGCTTGAAGGCCCAGTCGAAGAACTTCAGAACCTCTTTCCCTTTGTTGGCTTCCGGCTGGTCCTGGTGCAGCAGGATATAGGTGACGCCCACAATGGGCCAGCTCCCCTCGCCCGGCTGGTCGGTGAGCATCAGGGAGAAACCCTTGGGGGCTTTGGACCAGTCGGCATTGGCCGCGGCCGCCTGAAAGGAATCGATGCTGGGCGCCACGAACTTCCCAGCCCGGTTCTGCAACTGGGCATAGGGAATCTGGTTCTGGAAGGCATAGGCGTATTCCACGTAGCCGATGGCGCCTTTCACCGCCTTGACCTGACCGGCCACGCCTTCATTGCCCTTACCGCCGATACTGTTGGGTGCCGGCCACTTCACCGCCTTGCCGGCCCCCACCTTGCTCTTCCACTCCGGAGACACCGCCGCCAAGTAGCTGGTGAAGATGAAGGTGGTGCCGGAACCGTCGGTGCGGTGCGCCACGGTGATGGCCTGGGAGGGCAGCTTCAGGTCAGGGTTGAGCTTCTTGATGGCCGGGTCGTCCCACTTGGTAATGGTCCCCAGGAAGATGCCGGCCAGAGTGGGCCCGTCCAGCTTAAGCCCGCCGGGCTTGACGCCCTCCACGTTATGGATGGGAACCACCCCGCCCATCACCGTGGGAAACTGCGATAGACCGGTCTTGCCCAGTTCCTCGGGGGACAACGGCTCGTCGGTGCCCCCGAAATCCACGGTCTTGGCCTTGATCTGAGCGATGCCGCCGCCGGAGCCAATGGACTGGTAGTTGACCTTGACGCCGGTCACTTGATTGTACTTGTGGGCCCACTGGGAATAGACCGGGTAGGGGAAGGTGGCGCCAGCGCCGCTGAGAGCAACCGGCTGGGCAGCCACCGATGCCGCGGCCAGAAGCAGGGCCGAAAGCAGAAAGCCGAGGGTTTTCAACGTGATTCTCCTTTTGTTCGGTAGGTGTCCAATACTCCTTGTTGATTATGATTACCTGGGCTTGTGAGAATCAGGTAAGGGGCGCGTTAGGATTTGCTTAGAATGGCAAGTTTCCTGTAGCGGCCATGGGGAGTGAAGGAGGCGGCCTTTGGCGGCCCCCACCCCGGAGGCGAAAAAAAAAGGACTGGCCGGGTGGGGGAGTGACCCGGCCAGTCGGGTGAAAGGAGAAAATGGTATATGAACTTTGTTAAGGGGGGATGTGGGTACCTTATGTTGGGTTCATATACGCCTTATTTACTTGCAATAGCTGTGCCACGCCCGGGATTTTTTAATTTATCAGTAATATCAGTATGATATTCTACGCCAAGCCCGCCTCTGGCCCGTGCTGCCGCGAGATGCGTTCAAATTTTTATACGGCTTTCCGGCGAGGGCGGGCTTTTTTCTGGCTATCTCATTAATTATACTACTATTTTATGAAGTAAAAGGAGTTGGGGCAGTCAGCCAATTTTTTCACCGGCACCGCCTCGCACCAGAAGGAGGTGGCCTCCCGGGGCCACGCGGCCCTGAAAGCCCGGAGCCACCAGATGTGTGGCGAAGTCCTCCAGGATGAGGGCCGGTCCCGCCACCACCCGGCCGGGGGACAGCTCGGCCCGCCAAAAACTGGGCACCCTTGCTTCGTCCCCACCCGGCAGCACCACCCGCCGCATCTGCGCTGCCTGGGGTCTCCGGACCATCCGGACGGGCCTCAGAACCATAAGCTCCCCGGTACGCTCCCGGGCCAGAAAATGGAGCCGCAGAACCACGGCCTCCACCTCCCCCTCCTGCCAGGCGTGTCCGTACAGGGTCTGATGGCGGGCGTGGAAGTCCTCCCGGAAGCCGGGACCCAACGGCACGGTCAAGGCAGAAGACTGGCCCCGGTAGCGCAGCTCCAGGTCTCCGGCTACGGTGAAATCAGCGGGCGTCAGGCCGTCCGCCGCCAACTCCGCCAAACCTGCGGCCATGAGGTCCCGGGCTGCTGATTGGAGCCGCTCCCAGGTAAGCTCCCGGCCCTGCCACAGCAGCGTGCGGGTCAGGTCCCGCCGCAGACCCGCCTGGGCCATCCCCAGAGCCGAGAGGACCCCGCCCTGGGCCGGGAGCACTATCCGCCGCACGTCTAATTCCTCGGCCAGTTCACAGACATGGAGGCCGCCGGCGCCGCCGAAACACACCAGGGTGAAGTCCCGGGGGTCATAACCCCGCTCCAGGCTGACCCGGGCCAGGGCCTTGGCCATATGGCTGTTGGCCACCCGGGTGATTCCCAAGGCCAGCTCCCGGGGGGACACCCCAAACTCGCGAGCCAGCCCGGCCATGGCCCGCTGCGTGGCCGCCAGATCCACCTGCAGGCGGCCTCCCAGAAAGACCTCGGGCACCAGCCGGCCCAGAAACAACTGGGCGTCGGTGACCGTCACCTCCTGCCCCCGGCCATAGCAGGCCGGACCGGGATCGGCCCCGGCGCTTTCCGGACCCACCCTCAGGGCCCCGCCCCGGTCCCGGCGGGCAATGGAGCCACCCCCGGCCCCCACGGTATGGATGTCCAGCACCCTCAGTCCCAAGGGGTAGCCTTGCAGTTCGTAGTCGGAGGTAAACGGCAGTTCCCCGGCCACCAGGGCTGCGTCCGTGGAAGTGCCCCCCATGTCCAGGGTCAGGAGCCGATCCTCCCCAAGCTCCCGGGCCAGCCGCCAGGCGGCGTAAACTCCTCCGGCCGGACCGGACAGAATGGTGGCCAACCCCAGATGCTTGGCCCGCCGGGCCGGCAGGAAGCCGCCGCTGGACTGTTGGATGAACAAGGGGACCTCCGGCGCTTCCCGCTGCCACGCCGCCAAATACCGGCTAAGCACCGGCGCCAGATAGGCATTGAGAACCGTGGCCGAGGTCCGTTCAAACTCCCGATATTCCGGGAGTATCCGGCTGGAAAGGGAGAAAGGCACCCCCAGGGGGGCAAGGGCCTGGGCCAGGCGCTCCTCGTGCTCCGGGTTGGCGTAAGCATGCAACAGACAGATGGCCAGGGACTCGGGCGCCAACTCCTGAACGCGGCGGCAAACCCGCTCCACTTCGCCGGCCTCAAGCCGGGTCACCACGGCGCCGTCGGCCCCCAACCGCTCCGCCACTCCCACCACTTGCTCCCGCGGCAGGAGGTTCGGGGGCTTGCTGGGACATAAACTGAACAACTCCGCCCGGGTCTGCCGGCCGATGAACAGCACGTCCTCGAACCCGGCCGTGGTGAGCAGCACCACCCTGGCTCCCCTCCGGGTGAGGAAAGCATTGGTGCCCACCGTGGTGCCGTGCACCACCTCGGCCCCGGCCAGACCCTCGGGGCAGAGCTCCCGCAGACCCGCAAGAATCGCCCGCAAGGGATCGTCCGGCGTGGAAGGCACCTTGTGCACCCGCCCGCCGCCTTCGGCCAGTACCACCAAATCCGTAAACGTCCCGCCCGTATCGATGCCGATGCGCATTGGTCAGGGTCATTGGGGGAGGGGGCTAAGGGCCACCGGCCCTTACCCCCAAACCCGCTTCCCCAATCCCATCTGCGGGTGGGGAGGGGAGCTGGGGAGGAGAGCAGAGACCTCAGGTCCCTGACTCTCCCCCGACGTTCCTGTTCTGCCTCTCTCCTTCTAAAAACCGCACCAGCCGGGCGGCGGCGTCATTGTAAGGCGTGGGGATGCCGGTTTCTTTGCCATAGCGGCAGATGGCGCCGTTTAACGCCTCAATTTCGGTGCGTCGCCCAGCCTGCAGGTCCTGCCACATGGAGGGTCGGTGGGCGGCGGTGGGCGGCACCAGTTCTGTAAGAAAATGGTGGAAGTAAGTCGCCGCTCCGGGCGGCTCCAGCCGAAGGCCTTTGGCCCGGGCCACGGCATAGATTTCCGAGATGATCCGGTTCATGAATTCCCGAGTCTCGGGGTTTTCCACCAAGGCACCGTAGGGCACCCCCAGGACGGCCCCCAGGGGGTTCAGGGCGCAGTTATAGAGAACCTTGGCCCACAGGTGGACCAGAATGTCTTCCACCAGCCGGGTAGGGATGCCGGCTTGGTCAAGATGCGCCACCACCCTTGCCAGGCGCTCCCGGTCCGCCTGCGCATGGATGGCTCCCAGGAGCACCGGCGCGGCATAAACGGTGACTGTGGTCCTGCCGGGCTCGGCAATATGGGCCCCGAAGATGACCCGGCCGCCGATGGTGCGGCGCCCCCCGAACACCCGTGCCACCTCCTCCAGATTTCCCAGACCGTTTTGCAGGGAGAGGACCAAGCCTTCCGGGGCCAGGAGGTTCTGCGCCTGTCGGCAGGCGGGTTGGGTGTCGAAGGACTTGACGCACAGGAGGATGACGTCGTAGGGCGGGGTGTGCGGGCCGGGGGCCTGCACCGGCCCCAGGGCGAACTCTCCCCAGAGGCCGTCAATCACCGGCCCGGAGGCCAGGAGGTGCTGGAAATGGGCGCCCCGGCCCAGAAAATCGACGGAGTGCCCGGCCTTCAGGAGAAAGGCGCCGAACACCGTTCCCAGGGCTCCGGCACCCATGACCAGGTAGCGCATGGCGGTAATTTCAGTTTGCTTCAGGGGCGTTTCGGTTTAGGCTGAGGGTAACGGCACCAGCAAAAAGAGCGTGGAATTCCTCCGATAATACTTGTGGGTAGGACCGGATGAACCTGGCTCCTGCAGCCGTCCCCGCCAAGCGGGAGAGATGTAAGATCTTAGGCCTTATGCTCACCATCCGTCAGGCTATCAGAGAGCTTCTCCTGGAGCAACCCCTTTCCGCCCTGGAGCTTTCCCAGCGGCTGGCGCTCCCTGAAAAGGAGGTGCTGGGCCACCTGGAGCATCTCGCCCGCTCCCCCGGAGTCGGGCTCACCTTCCAGGTGGAGCCGGCGATCTGCAAGCGCTGCGGCTTTGCCTTTAAGAAGCGGGAGCGCCTCAGCACGCCCTCCCGCTGTCCGCGGTGCCGGGGCCAGTCCATCCGGCGGCCGCGGTTCGCCGTGGAACCGCGGTAGGGCTTCCAGGGGCAGGGACTGGAGCACGGTGGCCCTGCGTCGGGGGAAGGAGGCGCCCAGATCAGGAGGGGAGGAGTTGGCGGAGGTCCACTAGGGGCCGGCCTTACCCTTTTTACGCTTCCACCGGCCGGGCCGGGACCCTGGCCGCCAGCGCCGCCGGGCTTATCGGGCCAGGGCCTCGATGACCTTGGGAATAAACGAATCCACCAAATAATTGCGGTCTTTTAATTGAGAATCGGTAACTTTCAGTTCCTTGATCTTGCCCATGACGACCCCGGCCACGCTCATCAGATCTTCCAGGGTAAACTGCCTCAGCGCCTGGGGGTTGTCGGCGGTCATGGCCGCCACCGTCATCAGGGCCAGGCGGCTCACCTGGTTGAGCTGCTCGGCAAGCGGCGGTTTGACCGGCCTATCGGCAAGCTTCAGCTTTTTGGCATGTTCTTCCAGCATGGCCGCCAGCACCCGCTCCACCGCCCGTTTCTGAGAGGAGGAGGGGGTGTCGGTCTGGATGGCTTTCACCGCCTCGGTGATCTCTGTGCTCTTCAGAGGGGCCGCCCAGACTGCCGAAACCAGCGCCAGGATCAGCAGCAGCGCAGCATTTAATAATCTTGCCCACCCCATCATCAAGTTCCCACCTCCGGGATAGGTCGTTCAGCCAGGTCCATCGATGGTGCTAGTCTTTGCTGGCGGCCAGGAAGGCGGCCAGGGTGGGCCGGTCCTGGACGTGGTGGCAGCGGTCCGCCGGCAGGTCCGGCAAGATCTTGCGCATGAGCCCTTTCAGCACGTTTTTCGGGCCCACCTCCACCCAGGTGTCGATGCCGTCCGCCTGCTGTTGGGCGATGAGTTCGGCCCAGCGCACCGGCAAGGTGAGCTGGCCGGCCATGGCCCGGCGCAGGTTTTCCGGGTCCGCCTCCGGTTTGGCGGTGGCGTTCAAATACACGGGAATCCGGGGCACCCGAAACTCCAGGGTATCGAGAAACGCGGCGAAATCCGCGGCTGCGCCGGTCATCAGGGGCGAATGCCAGGCGCCGGACACCTTGAGCGGCACCGCCCGGGCTCCCGCACCCTTGGCCAACTCCTGGGCCTGGGCCACCAGTTCCACGGTTCCGGAAACCACCGTCTGCTCCGGGGTGTTGAAATTGGCCAAGGCCAGCGGTCCGGTTTCGGTCAGGGGTTTCAACAGCGCCGCCAGCGCCTCAGGGGAGAGCCCGATGACGGCCGCCATGGCTCCGGGGTGGCGTTCCGCCTCCCGGTGCATGAGCAGCCCCCGCTGGCGCACCGCCGCCAGGGTGTCCCGGGCGGAGAGCACCCCCGCGGCGTACAGGGCGCTGTACTCCCCCAAGCTGTGGCCGCAGACCGCCGCCGGCTGTACCCCGGCCGCTGCCAGGGCCTCATAGACGCTCAGGTTTACCACCGTCACCGCCGGCTGCAGGTTCACCGTCAGGGTGAGCTCCTCCATGGGGCCCTCAAAGCACAGGCGCCGTAAGGGCAACCCAGTGACTTCCTCGGCTAGGCGAAAAAGCTCCTCGGCTTTGGATTGCGACTCGTAAAAATCCTTGGCCATGCCCACATACTGGGACCCCTGGCCAGGAAACAGAAACGCCACGCGCGGCATTTTGACCTCTTTCCCCCCTGGAGGTGCAAGCTTGGGAGAGAAAGGCGGGGAAGCCCGGCTACCCCACCCGCTCCGCAGAACCACCGTTCGGCCTAATGGGCCACGCCCAGGTAGGTGCGGCGGATTTCGTCGTTTTTCATAAGGGCCCGGGCCTCGCCCTCAAGCGCCACCCGGCCTTCCGCCAAAACGTAGGCATAGTCGCTCACGGCCAGGGCCATACTGACGTTTTGCTCCACCAGGAGCATGGTGAGCCCCTCTTTTTTTAATTCAAGGAGCGTCTCAAACAACGTGAGGGCCAACAGCGGCGACAACCCCAGGGAGAGCTCGTCAATGATGAGCACCTCGGGCTGGGCCATGAGGCCCCGGGCCACGGCCAGCATCTGCTGCTCGCCGCCGCTCATCAACCCGGATTTTTGGGTGCGGCGCTCAGCCAGCCGGGGAAACAGGGTGAAGACCTTGTCCAGGTTTTGCTGCATGCCGGCCCGGGCCCGCTGGGAGAAAGCCCCCATTTCCAGATTTTCTAAAACGGTCATCTCGGTAAACAGCTGGCGTCCTTCGGGGACCAACACCAGCCCCGCCTTGGCCCGGACGTGGGCCGGGGCTCGGGTGAGGTTCTGGCCGTTAAAGATCACCGTGCCCTGCCACGTCTTGAGCAGTCCCATGACGGTGCGCAGCAGCGTGGTCTTACCTACCCCGTTACTACCCACCAGAGAGGTAAGCTTGCCCTGCTCCAGCTTCAGGGAAGCGTCCCAGAGGATCTGCACTTCCCCGTACCCCGATGCCAGGTTCGTCACTTCCAACAGAGCCATACGGTTCTCATCGTCCACTGTCCCAAGTGCCGGCCGCCGGCCTGCACCCTGGGCTGAAAATCGAGTTTAACGGCAGCGAGGCGAAAGGTGCACTCTTGTTTCTCCATCGCCCGCCGTCACTCGCCCAGAAGCCGCTCGGTCATCTTGGGGTCGCCCAGGTAGGCCTCGATGACTTGGGGGTTGCTCACCACCTCTTCGGGCGAGCCTTCGGCAATAAGCTGGCCGTAGTCCAGAACCAGGACCCGGTCTGAGACGTTCATCACCGCCTGCATGACGTGTTCGATCATGAGAATGGTGACGCCGTCTTCCCGAATGGCCCGGATGGTGTCCAGCATGCCGCTGATTTCCGAAGGATTGAGGCCGGCCAGCACTTCATCCAGGAGCAAGAGGTAGGGACGGGCGCCCAAGGCCCTCGCCATCTCCAGGCGCTTTTTCTGGGCCACGTTGAGGCTGCCCGCCAACTGGTCGGCCCGGCCCGCCAACCCCACCTTGGCCAACATCTCCCCCGCCGCCTGAGCCGCGGCCTCCAGGGACAGGGCTTCCCGGCCATAGCAGCCGCCCACCATGACGTTTTCCCGGACGGTGAGGTCATTCAAGGGCCGGACCACCTGGTAGGCCCGGGCGATGCCCCGGCGGGCCACCTCGTAGGGGGGCAGTCCGGTGATATCCTCGCCCCGGAACATCACCTGCCCCCGGTCCGGCGGGAAGACGCCGTTCAGGACGTTGAACAGGGTGGTCTTGCCGGCGCCGTTGGGCCCGATGAGCCCCAGAATCTGCCCTTCTGGCAGGTCAAAGGTGACGTCCGTGAGGGCCTGAAGGCCGCCGAAGCGCTTGGTGACGTTTTTGACCTGGAGGATCATGTCAAGAACCTCCTGAGCTTCGGGAAGCGCTGGCGCAGCCAGCCCACGGCCCCGGCCGGCACGAAGAGCACGATGAGCAAGAGGAAGAGGCCGGCCATGGCCAGGTGCAGGCTCTTGAAAATGGGGCTGGTGAGAAGGTAGCCCCGCAAGCCCTGGTAGGTGACGGCGCCCAGCATGGGCCCCAGCACCGTGCCCTGGCCCCCCAGCATGATCATCACCAGGGCCTCGATGGACATGTGGAGCTGAAAGGCGTCCCCCGGCTCCACGTTGCCGTTTTTGAAGAAATACAGGGTGCCGATGATGCCGGGAAAGAAGGCGGAGATGCCAAAGGCGATGGTCTTGGCTCGGGGCGCCGCCACCCCCATGACCATGGCCGCGTCTTCATCCTCCCGGATGGCCATGAGCCCCAGGCCGAAGCGGGAGCCCTGCACCAGGGCGCTCACCAGGAGGACCACCAGGGTCACCAGCCAGAGGTAGGTGAAGGTGGTCCACAGGGCGGGGCCGGCGCCGCCGTAAGCCTGGTAGGCCTGGAAATTGACGAACAGTCCGGTGGCGCCGCCGAAGGGCCCGAAATTGCTGACAAAGGCCCGGGCCGCTTCGTTGATGCCAATGGTGGCCAGGGCGAAGTAGGCGCCCCGAAGGCGCAGCACCGCCAGCCCCAAAAGCCACGCCAGCACGGCGGAGAGCAGGCCGCCTAAGACGGCCGACAGCATCAGGGGCAGGCCCTGCTGGCTCAGGAGGTAAAAGCCGAAATAGCCTCCCAGCCCGAAAAAGACGATGTGGCCGAAGCTGACGTAGCCGGTGTAGCCCAGCAGAATGTTCAGGCTGGAGGCCATGCCCACAAACATCATGAGGGTAAAGGTGGTCTCCCGCAAGGTATCCTCGCCCTTGAGGAGCACCGCCAAGCCCCAGACTAGAACGACGGCCAGGGGCAGCCAGAAACCGAGGCGGGTCCAGGGCCGCATCACTTGGCCCCCAACAGGCCCTGGGGCCTCAGCAGCAGCACCAGGACAAACAGGCCGAATTCCACCACCGGCACCCAACTCACCGGCATGAAGGCCGGGATCAGGCCCTCCAGGCCGCCCAGCAGGAGTCCCCCCAGCAACGCCCCCAGGGGGTTGCCCAGCCCGCCCAGGACGCAGATGACGAAGCTTTTCAGCTCATAGGGCCCGCCGCTCAGGATGGTGAAGGGAAAGAAGGTGGCGATGAGGCCCCCCGCCAGACAGGCCAGCATGGTGCCGAGGCCGAAGCTTAAGGCCAGCATGGTGGTGGAGGAGATGCCCATGAGTTCGGCGGCCATGCGGTTGTTGGCCACCGCCCGGATGGCCTTCCCCGGCCGGGTGAAGTAGAGAAAGACGTAGAGGGCCGCGGTGGCCAGCAGGGCGGCCAGGGCGGCGATCACCCGGGTCAGGGGGATGGTGATGGGCCCCAGGGACAGGGAGCTCATGGGGTAGTCGATGTTGTGCGGCGAGGTGGTGAACACAGCGGTTCCCACACCGATGATGATCATGTTCACCGCAAAGGTGGCCAGCAGGGTGGAGAGGTGGGGGGCGTTCAGCACCCGGTGCACCGCCACCCCGTAAATCACGAGCCCCAGCACCAGCCCCAGGGCGGCCACGGCGAAGAGGGCCAGATAGGGGTTGACCCCGGCCTGGGTGAAGAGGAGGTAGGCCCCGAACATCCCCAGGGCGATGACCGGCCCGTGGGCCAGGTTGATGACCGTCATCACGCCCCAGATAAGGGACAGGCCCATGGCGGCCAGACCATAGACAAAGCCCAGCAGCAGGCCGTCAGTGAGGGAAGAGAGCAGTTGCCCGAACACGCGCCACCTCAGCAGGCGCCGGCCGCCCCCGGGTGGGTGCGGCCGGCCACCAGTTCATTATTTCTGCCGGTAAGGCTTGGCCTCGGCGGTCTTGAAGGCCTCGGGCCAGACCAGCTGGTTCACCAGCTTGCCCTGGGCGTCCTTCTGCCACTGGGTGTAGATCATGTCGTGGCCTAGCTGGAGGCCGTGCTCCTTGGCGGTGTCAAACTTGAGGCGGCCGTAAAAGGTGAGCAGGTCCATCTTGTCCAGGGCTTCCTTGACCTTGGCGGTGTCGATGGACCCCGCCTGCTTAATGGCCTCGCCCAGAAGCATCCCGGCCACGTAGCCGCCGGCGCTGTGGTAGGACGGGTCTTCCTTGTATTTTTCCTTGTAAGCCTTGTTAAAGTCGGCCACGCTGGGGCCCGCCCAGGCCAGGTTGAGCTTCTTGGCGGTTTCCGGGTTGTAGGTGGCGGCCAGGGGCTCCCACTGACTGGGGCCGATGATGCCCACCGCGGCCTCCCCCAGTTCGGCGAACTTGGGCTCCGGCGGCGCCACCAGCAGGGCCACCATCTTGGCCTTCACGCCCTTTTCATGAAGCTGCTTGGCCAGGGTGCTGGTGTCGGCAAAATGGCCGCCGCCCATGATGGCGTCGGTGCCCGCGGGAATCTTGTTGATGAAGGGCGCAAAGTCGGTGGTGCCGGGCTCGTAGCCCTCAAACAGGACCACCTGGTAGCCCTTGCTCTCGGCGTAGGCCTTGAGGGCATTGACCACGTCAGTGGAGAATTTGTCTTTTTCGTTGATAATGGCCACTTTTTTGGCGGCCGGGTCCATTTTGGCCAGGAGATCCAGGGCGCCGGTGAGGTAGCGGCTGGCCGGGGTGTACACCTGAAAGACCAGGGTGTAGCCCTTTTTATACGTGGAATCCGAGGCGGCCCCGGCGGAAATCAGGATCTTGTTGTATTGCTGAGCGATGACCGCGGCCGCATCGGCCAGCCCGCTGGAATAGGGGCTGATGAGAAAATCCGCCTTGTCCTGGTTGATCAATTTGGTGTAGAGTTCCTGGACGCGCTCTTTTTTGCTCTCGTCGTCGTAGAACTTGGCGGCAAACTTCAAGGCCTTGCCGTCCGGCAGCTTCACGCCGCCGGCGGCGTTCACCTGTTCGATCCACAGGTTCAGGCCGTTGATCTGCCGGATGGCCTCCACGTTGAGCTTGCCGGTTTGGGAGGCGGTGAAGCCGATGACCACGTCTTTGGGTGCCTGGGCTGCAGCAACGCCGCCGGCTAGGAGACTGAGGGCCGCCAGACAGACCAGCAGGAAGGTGGGCTTGCGCATGGAGTCCTCCTTTTACTGAAATGCACATCAGGGAATGAATTGTTGGAGATAACGCAGGTGCCCTAAATTATCAACATGCCTGGAAAGAATTTCAACAAAAAGCGACGCCGTTTCGTGAATTTGTTAGAACCTCATGATTATCCGGAGAAAAAAGCGGCAGCGGCCGGGATTCATCCTCCGGTGCCGGAATTCACCCTGAAATGGAGCAGCCGTCGGCGGACCATCGGGCTCACGGTGACCTTGACAGGGGAGTTGGTGGTGAGCGCCCCGGTGGGCACCGGGGCTGACACCATCGCCCAGGCGGTGAACCGCCACCGGGAGTGGATCGCCCGGAAAATCACGGAACGCCGGGACGCCGCCGCCCGCTTGGCGCCCGGCCGGGCCTACTATTTGGGTCGGCCGCTGCCGGTTCGCTTCACCCACGGGACACCGCCCCACGTGGAGCTGGCCGCCGGCGCCCTGGTTATCCGCTTGCCCGGCCCGGAGGCCGACCCCTGGCCGCAACTGGCCGCCTGGTACCGGACGGCCGCCGGCCCCCATCTGGTTGACCGGGTGCGGCATTACGCTATGGTCATGGGGCTCACGGTGGGAGCCCTGGAGCTCTGCGACTGGCAGAGGCGTTGGGGAGAGTGCCGACCGGCCAGAGGGCTTTTGCGCTTCAACTGGCGCCTCATCCTTTTGGATCCGAAACTGGTGGACTACGTGGTGGTCCACGAACTCGCCCATCTGGAGATCCCCGGCCACCCGCCCGCTTTTTGGCGGCGGCTGGGAGAGGTCCTGCCGGACTGGGCTGCGCGCCGCCGTCGCCTGAACCGGGACGCCGCCCCCATGCTGGGGTGGCGGTTGGCGGGTGGGGAAGAAGGCTGAGGACCACCGGCCCTTATCCCCCTCCCCCCACCCCCGATCCCGTAAGGATTTTCAGCGATTTTTCAGGTTGGGAGGGGGGTGCGGGGTGGGAGTTCGCTCTCCGGCCCTCCCCCGCGCCAGGCTTTCATCTGCTGTCCTTCAGGGCAGCGATGACGATCCTGGCGCACGCCTCGGCGTCGGAGGCGGCGTCGTGGTGTTGCAGGGGAATGCCAAGGAACCGGCAGACGTCGGGGAGCTTGGTGGGGTAGAGGCGCCAAGTGCGGCGGGCCAGTTCCACGGTGCAGCGAAAGGGCTGGGGCGGAGGCCTGAGGCCATAGCGGGCGCAGCAGGCGGTCAGCACGCCCCGGTCAAAGCTGGCGTTGTGGGCCGCCAGGAAGTGGGCCCCCTGAAGCAGCGGGCTGATTTCCGGCCAGAGCTCGCCGAAATGGGGCTGATCGGCCACGTCTTCCCAGGTGATGCCATGCAGATAGGAAAAGAAGAAACGGCGGCGGGGCGGTCTTATGAGATGAAACCGCCGTGCGGTCACCTCGCCCGCCTCCACCCGCACCAGGGCCAGGGCGCAGGCGCTGTCCTGGCCATAGTCGGCGGTTTCAAAGTCCAGGGCGACGAATACTGATTCCAGCCCTTTATCGTGGACATCCGGTGCCATGTGCTTCGCGCCCCTTGGAAGGTGGCTCAGGCGCGCCTGCTTGCCACGCCGGGACCCAATTCGAACATACCCAAGAGCGCCGGGGATGACAAGAACATTCGACAAAACCGGCAAAATGGTGTAGATGGCAGGAAGATCTCACGGCAGTCAGCGACTCCGGCAAAGCTGGGCCAAGGCAACCGGCCGGCGGATAACCGCAGGCGCCTGAGCCGGTCGATCCGGAAAGAAGTGAATTCCGTGAGCATGAGGCAAACACTCCTGGTTTGTAGCCTCCTGGTGATTCTTTTGGAGGCGGCCGCCCCTGCTGGGGCCGCGGAGTTCCGCGCCCAGGTGGTTACCCGCACCGCGCTGGGGGAAATCACCGGCACCGTCTTCTTTCAGGGGGAAAACGTCCGCCAGGAAAGTACCCTCCAAGGGACCCCCACCGTCGCCATCATCCGGGGGGCGGAAAAAAAACTGTGGGTTATCATGCCGGCCACCCGAACCTACGTGGAAATGCCCTTCACGGATGAGGGCGTGCCCGGCCTCCTCACCATCCCCCGGGGCGGCAAGGACATGCGCCTTTTGGGGCAAGAAACGGTGAACGGCTATCGGTGCGACAAATATGACGCCGCCATGACTTTTCAGGGACGGACGCGCCGCCGTACCGTATGGGTGGCCCGGGACCTCCAGATCCCCATCAAGACGGAGAGCGCCGACGGCTCCCTGGCCTCGGAGTTTAAAAACATCAAGCCGGAGAAGCTGGACCCCGCTCTGTTCCTCCTGCCTGCCGGCTATGAAAAGCTCTCCCTGCCGGGGGCGTTGGACCCCGGCGCCGGGGGCGGCAGAAAACGGCGACCCCGCTGAAAGGATCGGCTATGCACGAATACGGAGAAGCCCGCAAGGCCATCGAGGCCATGATCAGAGGCGACAACCTGGAGGGCCTGCTGCACCAGGCCCAGGCCCTGCACGGCCATCTCTGTCCCATGGTTTCCCTGGGGGTCAAGGCTGGCCACCATGCCATGAAATACCTGGAAGACGCCAACACCGGCATGGAGGAAGTCGTGGCCATCGTGGAGTGCAACAACTGCTTTACCGACGGCATCCAGGTGGTCACCGGCTGCACCTTCGGAAACAACGCCTTGATTTACCGGGACCTGGGGAAGACCGCGGTCACCCTGGTGCGCCGCCGGGACGGCCGGGCCCTGCGGCTGGTGGTCCGGCCCGACTACCGGGAGCACCTCTTCGAAAAGTATCCTGCCGCCGGCCCGCTTTTCGAGAAGGTGGTGGTGCAGCGTAACGCCACTCCTGAAGACCGGCACCGTTTCCAGCACGTCTGGGAGGCCATGGCCAAACGGGAACTGAAAGCCCCCCTGGACAGCCAGCTCCGGGTGGAGCGTCTCACCCTGGCGGCCCCGGCCTATGCCCGCATTTTCGCCACCGTCATCTGCCACAGGTGCGGCGAAGGGGTCATGGAGCCCCGGGCCGTCATCGTGGAGGGCCGGCCCACCTGCCTGGCCTGCGCCGGCCGGCCGGTGAATATGCTGACGGGACAGGGAATTCTCTGTGGGGAAGGGGGCTAAGGGCCGCAAGCCCTTGCCCCCCAATCCCTGATGGCTTTCCTTCGCCATAAGCGGGTTGGGGGGTGGCGGGGGGGCAGGGAGGCCGCCTCCCGGCCCTCCCCCACCAAACCGTATGCAATACTCACTGCCACGCATGGTGTTGGCGGGGTTAGCGGGCGGGTTGGCTGCCAACCTGGCCATGCTTCTCACCTTTCGCCTGTTCGGCTTCGGCTGGCAGGGCCGCGGCATCCTGCTCGACCCAGCCAGGCAAAGCGAGAAGCTCATGGTCGTGCGGACGAAGCTCGAGCCCCTGCCCCTGGCAGTGACCGACCCTGCTCCCATAATCGCCGGAATCACCCTGTTGGGCGTGGGCCACGCCTTCATCTACCGCTGGCTGGCGCCGGCCTGGCCTGCGGGTTTGCTTCCCCGGGCTCTGCGGCTGGCCTTCCTTCTGTCTTTCGTCTCTTACCTGTTTTGGGAGTTCTTTACGCCCTTCAACCAGTTCGGGGAGCCTTTGCCCCTTATCCTCCTGGAACTGCTCTTCTGGGCGGCCGTGGCCCTAACCGAGGGCCTGGCCATCGCCGCAGTGCTTGAAATTCCCGGCAAAGTAAGGTAAGAAATTTCACCAAGTCCTTACTTCCGGCGTGCCGGTGGCCTCTTCAGCCCCTCTCCCCGATTTTCCCGACCCATGCTCCCATGCTTCGCCATCGGCCCCAACGGAAGCCCTAAAGCTTCTCGAGCGACTCCGGCAGCCCGGCTGCGCCCGCAAAAACCCAGGGAAGGAGGATAAGATGCCGGCAGCCAGAACACTCCTTCTGATTCTCTGCTCTTGGGCCCTCTTTTTCCCACTGCCCGTCAGGGCCGCAGGAGCGGAGTTTTCCGCCCAGATGGTCTTGAAAGACGGCACCTCCTCCACCCTCGGCCGGATTTTCCTCAAAGGCGACAAAATGCGCCAGGAATTCCAGGACGCCGACGGTCACACCGTGACCATCGTGCGCCGGGACAAGCGGGTCCTCTGGGTGCTCCTGCCCCGGGAGCGCTGCTACACTGAAATCCCCCTGAACTCAAGAACAAAACTTCCCGGCCAGTTCCTGCAGATTCCCTCCGAGGCCCTGCACCGGCGCAAGACGGGACAGGAAAAGGTAGCCGGGTATGACACCGAAACATACGAAGTCCTGGTGCCGGGCGGGGAGAGAGGCACCTTGCGCCAATGCTACTGGCTGGCCCCCAAGCTGGGCCTGCCGCTCAAAATGACCTGTCCTGAAAAACAGGTGAGCGTGGAATATAGAAATATCAAGGAAGAATCCCTCCCCGACCGTCTCTTCGAAATCCCCCCGGGGTTTCGGAAAACCGATCAACCTGTCATGAAGCAGTGAGAGCTGTGGGGGGGGCCTGTGGCCCTAAGCCCCCCCATCCCTCAGGGGGAAGTATCTCGCCCGGGAGGCGGTCCCAAGCAGACCTCCCCTGGCACTCCTCTGCGGGTGGGGAGGGGTTCCTGCGAGGGCAGGGGCCTCGGATCCCTGGCCCTCCACCTGCCGCACCCCTACTGCGCCCGCAGGGCGTCGATCAAGGGCAGGCGGGCGGCCTTAAGGGCAGGGAGGAAGCCGCCCAGCAGGCCCATCCCCAGTCCGAAGGCCAGGCTTTTCAGAATGATGCCGGGGGTCATGGTGAAGCGGAAAGAGAGTTCGGCGAAGCTGGCCCAGTTGACGGTGGACAGGGTGTAAAAATTGAGGAGGGAGGCGGGGATGAGGCCGAAGGCCCAGCCTGCCAGCCCCAGCATGCCGGACTCGATGAGGAAGGCCAAAAGGATGTCTCGGCGCAGGAACCCCAGGGCCCTGAGCGTTCCGATTTCGCTGATGCGGGTGCCCACTTGGGCGTACATGGTGACCATAGCCCCCAGCACGGCGCCCAGTCCGAAGATGCCGGTGAGCACCAGGCCCAGGAGGCGGATGAAGTCGGCCAGCCGCCGGGATTGGGCCTCGTAGAACTCCACCTCCCGCTTCACCTGCACCGGCAGGCGGGGGTCATGTTCCAGCCGGGACTGGAGCGCCCCGAAGTCTCCGGGGTCCCGCAGCCTCAGAATAACGCTGGAGAAGGCGGTGCGCCGGAAGGCCTGCAGCAGTTGCTCCACGTCGCCCCAGAGTTCCGAGGCGAAGCCGGTGTTGCCGGCGTCGAAAACGCCCACCACCTGCCAGTCACGCATGGCAAAGCGCAGGGTTTGCCCCAGGCCGGCGTTCTGGAAGCGCTCGGCCACCTGCTGCCCGGCCACCAGTTCGTTGCTGCCGGGCTTGAACCAGCGGCCTTCCCTGAGCTGCACTTCTCGGCGCATCGCCAGGGAGGCCGGCAGCTGCGCCCCCCGGACCATGACATTGGCCGGGCGGCCGGTCCCCCGTTTGGGCAGGTTGATGAGCACAATGGCCTCGCTGGCCGCCAGGCGGCCGTCGGGGCCCGAGGCGATCTCCGGCTGGGCCCCGATGATCCCCGCCTGGGTGCGGTCGATGACGCTTTGCACCTCGGTTTCGCTGCCGGCCCGGAGCACCACGGCGTTATCCCGGGAGCCGGTGGCCACCAGGGTTTTTTTCAGCCCCTCGGTAAGCATCAGAGCCGCGGCAAAAACGAAGACCACCAGGGCCATGCCTGCGGCGGTGAGGAAGCTGGTGAGCCGCCGGGCCAGCAGGTTGCGGTAGCTATAGGAGAGAGGGATGGCCATGATCGGTAAGACCGCGGGCCCGCCAGCCTGCGGGTTGGGAAGGCCTTCGCCCCTCCTGTCCACCCCGCCGATCCCAGGTGGCCAGGAGGCGCTTCCCACACCCTCGGGGGGCTGGCGCTTTTTTGCTGGAACCATGATAGCCCACCGGGCCCGGACCCTGTCAATCAGAAAAGCCCCCGGCCGCCTCACCTGCCCAGCGCAGGCCGGCCGGCAAGGTGGCCAGACTTTGATAATCAACCACCCGGGACCTGAACCCTCTTAGGGGTGCGGTTCTTCCTGGAACCCGCCATTACCTTGAGATACCATAAGCATCGGTGGCTTTGCTGTCAAAATGTCTTAATTAACAAGAAAACAGTCATAAAACGGGGGCAAGGTTTCACCGGGCCTGTGGTTATGAGCCCCCTCCCCCGGCGGGACCCCGGGGGCAAGGCCTCCACCACAGCCAAAGGCCCTGGGCCCGGAGGCGGGAATATGCCGGAAGCGACCGTGATTTTTCCCCATCAGCTCTTTTGGGACCATCCCGGTCTGCGGCGGGACCGGCTCGTCTACCTGGCGGAAGATCAGTGGTTCTTCCGGGATCCGGAAAACCGGCTGAAATTCCACCGGCAAAAATTGGTGCTCCACCGGGCCAGCATGCAGGCTTACCGGGAGGCCCTGGAAAGGCGGGGCTTTGCGGTCCACTACCTGGAATTCCGCCAGGATCACGAGATGGGCTACCTCTTCGACCGCCTCCGGGAAGACGCGGTGGGGGAGATCTTGATGTGCGAACCGGTGGACCGGGGCCTGAGTGCGAGGGTGCACCGCCAGGCGGAAGCCCGGGGCTTGACGGTCAGGTACCTGGCGACTCCCATGTTCCTCTGCACGGAAGGTGATCTGGCCACATTGCTCCAGGGCAAATCGCGGTTTCACCAGACCAGCTTTTACATCGCCCAAAGACGGCGCTGGAACATCCTCCTGGAAGATGGCAAACCCACCGGAGGGCGCTGGACCTATGACGTCCTCAACCGGAGAAAACTGCCCCGGGGCCTGGCGGTGCCCCCTCTGCCGCCCGCGAGCAATGAGCCGTATGCCGCCGCCGCCCGTGACTATGTCAGCCGCACCTTTCCGGACCACCCCGGAGACCTGGCGCCGTTTATCTATCCGGTGACGCATGCCGCGGCCGAAAAATGGCTGGAGGATTTTCTCAGTCAGCGGCTGGTAAACTTCGGCAGCTATCAGGATGCCATTTCGGCCAGGGAGCCCCACCTGTTTCATTCCCTCTGCTCTCCCCTGCTGAATATCGGTCTCCTCACCCCCAGGCAGGTGCTGGAGGCCCTCTTGACTTTTGCCCGGGAGCACCCGGTGCCGCTGGCCAGCCTGGAGGGTTTTGTCCGGCAGATCCTGGGGTGGCGGGAGTATGTGCGGGCCGTCTATGGCCTGGTGGGGGAACGCCAGCGGTCCGGCAATTTCTGGGGCCATGCCCGGCCTCTGCCGCCGGCGTTTTATACCGGCGACACCGGCATCCCGCCGGTGGACACCGTTATCCGCCGGCTGCTGGCCACCGCCTACGCCCACCACATCGAACGCCTCATGGTTCTGGGAAGCTTCCTGCTGCTGGCGGAGATTGCCCCCCGGGCCGTGTATGCCTGGTTTATGGAGATGTTCATTGATGCCTATGACTGGGTCATGGTTCCCAACGTGTACGGCATGAGCCAGTTTGCCGACGGCGGTTTGATCATGACCAAACCTTATGTGAATTCCAGCCATTATCTTCGGAAGATGAGCGACTATCCGGCAGGGCCCTGGTGCGAAGTCTGGGATGGCTTATTTTGGCGGTTCGTGGCCAAGCATCGGGAGTATTTCCAGGGGAACCCCCGGTTGACGCCGCTAATACGGCTCCTGGACCGCCTGCCCCCCTGGCGGCGGCAGCACCTGATAAGCGAGGGGGAAGCCTTTCTGGCGCGCCTGCACGGCCACCGGGAGCCCGGTGAACTCCCGGGATCCCGGGCGCGGGCATCAGACCGCGGGGGGAAAGACTAGCTCACCCGAAGGGAGACCGGGGTCCAGACCGGCCCCGGGGGTGCTCCATACGGCGGCTAGTCGAATTTGTCATCAAAGACCTTCATGGCGCAAAACCTGCCGCACATGGTGCACTGGTCTTCCCGGGCGCGGCTCAGCTCCCGGTAGAGGCGGGCCTTGGCCGGGTTGATGCTGAGCTCGATCTGGCGCTGCCAGTCCAGGGAGCGGCGGGCCTGGGACATCTTCAGGTCCCAGTGGGCGGCGCCGGGCAAGCCCAGGGCCACATCCGCGGCATGGGCCGCGATCCTGGAAGCCACCACGCCCTCCACCACATCCTCCACCTCAGGGAGCTTCAGGTGCTCGGCCGGGGTAACGTAGCAGAGGAAGGAGGCCCCCAGCCAGGCGGCGTAGGCCCCGCCGATGGCCCCGGCGATATGGTCGTAGCCCGCGGCCACATCCGTCACCAACGGCCCCAGGACGTAGAAGGGCGCGCCGGCGCAATATTTCTGTTGCAGCCGGACATTTTTGGCGATGGCATTGAGGGGCAGATGCCCCGGGCCCTCCACCATGACCTGAACGCCGGCCTCCCAGGCCCGTTTCACCAAGGCGCCCAGGGTCTTGAGCTCGTGCAACTGGGCCCGGTCGGTGGCGTCGGCGATGCACCCGGGTCTGAGCCCGTCCCCCAGGGAAAGGGTGACGTCGTGGCGCCGGGCGATTTCCAAAAGCTGATCATACTGTTCAAATAACGGATTTTCCTTGCCATGGCGCCGCATCCAGGCCACGGTGAAGGCGCCGCCCCGGGAGACCACGCCGGTAACCCGGTGCTTGAGGTAGGGCAGGGCGGCCCGGGTGACGCCGCAATGCACCGTGACGAAATCCACCCCCTGCTCCGCCTGGTGGGCCACCATGTCCAGAAACCAGGAGGGCTTGACCTCCTCCAGGTTTTTGGCCTCCACCATGAGCTGGTAGATGGGCACCGTGCCGAAGGGAGCGGGGCAGTCGGCCAGAAGGGTGGCCCGAATGAGGTCCAGGGGCCCGCCGGTGGAGAGGTCCATGATGGCGTCGGCGCCATACTCCAGGGCCGCGGCCTGTTTGGCCAGCTCCTTTTCCAGGCTGATGTCATGGGGGGAGGTGCCGATATTGGCGTTGATCTTCACCCGGACGCCGGTGCCGATGGCGATGGCTTTGAGGCTCTCATGTCGCTTGTTGGCGGGCACCACCAGGGTGCCGCGCTCCAAACCCTGGCGAATGACCTCCGGCTCCAGGCCTTCGGCCTTGGCCGCCTGCTTCATGGCCCGGGAGATTCTCCCCTTGAGGGCCGCCTGCCGCTCCGTCATCACCCGTCCTCTTTTTAGGCGCATTGTATCCGAATCTCACGCTGAAAGAAAGATGCGGGAGATTCAGCGTCTTCCAGGTCCCCTCCTGGCCACAATCCTTTGCACCCCTCAAGGGAATGAGTTAGAATGTGCGTACTTTGGAACAGGGACGGGCGGTGCCATGAAACGCTTGGCCATTTTGGGGTCCACCGGGTCCATCGGGGTAAACGCCCTGTCCGTGGTGGCGGAACATCCCGGCGAATTTTCGGTGGCGGGGCTGGCGGCCGGGCGGAACGCGGCGCTTCTGGCGGAGCAGGTGCGTAGGTTCCAACCGCGCTTGGTGTCCGTGGAGACTCCAGGGGCGGCCCGGGAGCTGGCCAGCCGGTTGGAGGGCCAGCCGCAGCCGGAAATCCTGGTGGGGCCGGAGGGGGCCGGGGCGGTGGCCACCCTGCCGGAGGCGGATCTGGTGCTGTCGGCCATGGTGGGGGCGGTGGGCCTGGCGCCCACCTACGCCGCCATTTGCGCCGGCAAGGATGTAGCCCTGGCCAACAAGGAGACCCTGGTGGCCGCCGGCTCCCTGGTCATGGAGGCGGTGCGGCAGCAGGGCGTGGCCCTCATCCCGGTGGACAGCGAGCACAGCGCCATTTTCCAGGTGCTCCAGGGTCAGCGCCGGGAAGAGGTGCGGGCCCTTTGGCTCACCGCTTCAGGGGGGCCCTTCCGCACCTGGCGGCGGGAGGAGCTGGAATCCGCCACCCCGGGGCAGGCCCTGCGACATCCCAACTGGGACATGGGGGCCAAGATCACCATCGACAGCGCCACCCTGATGAACAAGGCCCTGGAGGTGATCGAGGCTTCCGTGCTCTTTGGGCTGCCGGCTTCCCGGGTGCGGGTCTTCATTCACCCCCAGAGCATCATCCATTCCCTGGTGGAATTCGTGGACGGCTCGGTCCTGGCCCAACTGGGCTGGCCGAACATGCGCCTGCCCATCGCCTATGCCCTCACCTATCCCCAGCGCTTGCCCCTCCAGGGCGAGCCCCTGGATCTCCACAAAGTGGCCCAGCTCACCTTCGAGCCCCCGGATACCGAGCGGTTTCCGGCCCTGCGTCTGGGCTATGAGGCAGCGGCCAGGGGGGGCACCATGCCGGCGGTGTTAAACGCCGCCAATGAAGTGGCGGTGGCGGGTTTTTTGGCAGGTCGCCTGCCGTTTATGGGCATCCCCCAGGTAGTGGCGGCCACCATGGCGGCCCACCGGCCGGAGCCGCTGGCTTCGGTGGCGCAGGTGCTGGCGGTGAACGCCTGGGCCCGCCGACAGGCAGAGGCCCTTCTGCCGTCCGCCCGAGAGCTGCTTCGGAAAGCAGGGCAAGCGGCTGGCCCCTAAGGTGCATCCAAGACGCCGGCGAGAGGACGCCAACCGGCCGCAGCCTTTCACGAACCTGAGACCCCGCGCGGCCCCCAGGATGACAACCGAGCCTTTTTCAAGGATCCCCAGAGGGGGAGGTCACGGCCGAACCGCCGGCCTGGAAAACCAGGGCCCCCGATGCCGGGAACTCCCCCTTCAGGAGACTTTTCTATCATGATTACGGTAATCGCCACCATCGTGGTGCTGGGCATCCTCATCTTCGTGCACGAGTTTGGCCACTTTCTGTTGGCCAAGCTCCTGGGCGTCAAAGTGCAGGCCTTTTCCCTGGGATTTCCACCTAAACTGATAAGCAAAACCTGGGGAGAAACCGAGTACCGTCTGTCGGTCATTCCACTGGGCGGCTATGTCAAGCTGTTGGGGGAAAATCCGGACGACGAGGTTGCCCCGGAGGAGGAACACCGCTCTTTTTCCCACCATCCGCTCTGGCACCGCGCCCTCATCGTCCTGGCCGGGCCAGGTTTCAACCTGCTCTTTGCCGTTTTGGCCCTCTCCCTTACCTTTGCCATCAGCGGCATCCCATACCTGATCCCCAAGGTGGGGGAGGTGATGCCCGACTCGCCGGCAGCCCAGGCGGGTCTCAAGAAGGACGACCTGGTAACCGCCATTGACGGCAAGACCATTACCCGTTGGGAGGAGCTGGTAACCACGGTGCGGCTGTCGGCAGAGCGCCCCCTGGCCCTGGCCGTCAAGCGGGGTGAGGCCGAGCTCACCCTGACCATCACGCCCAAGCGCATGGAGACCACCAACATCTTCGGACAGAAGGTGTCCGCAGTCCTCATCGGCGTGGCCTCCAGCGAGCATTACGCCGTGGATCGGGTGAATCCGCTGACGGCCTTCACCACCGGGGCCGCGTATACCGGCCGCATCGTGGAAATCACCGTGCTCAGCCTGTGGAAGCTCCTCACCCAGGAGATTCCCATCACCACCCTGGGCGGACCCATTCTCATCGCCCAGGTGGCGGGCAAACAGGCAGAGCAGGGGATCAACTCCCTGGTGCACTTCATGGCCCTCTTAAGCGTCAACCTGACACTTTTGAACCTGCTCCCCATCCCCATTCTGGACGGCGGCCACCTGGTGTTTATCCTGTGGGAAGCCGTCCGGGGCAAGCCCCTGGCCATGAAACACCGGGAGATGGCCCAGGCCCTGGGGTTGATGCTCATCCTGGCCCTGATGGTGGTGGTCTTTTATCAGGACCTCCAGCGGCTGTTCAGCGGGGGCCAGTAACCCGAAAGGCGACCGTCCAAGGACCAGGGGCGGGCCGGGCGCGGCCCTCAGATGCCCTTGGGCCCCGGCACTGCCTGGAAGCCGCCATGCTGTTGTTAGCCCTGGACACCGCCACCGAGCAGGGGAGTCTGGCCCTGCTGGAGGATGGGCAGGTGGCGGGGGAGCTCTCCCTGGCTGCGGCGGGCTCTTATCTCCGCCACCTGCTCCCGGCCGCGGAGGATCTTTTGGCCCGGCGGGGGAAATCCCTGACGCACCTCAACGCCCTGGCGGTGAGCCGGGGCCCGGGCAATTTCACCGGCCTGCGCATCGGCCTGGCAACGGTCCAGGGTCTGGCCCTGGCCCTTAACCTGCCGGTGGCCGCAATCTCCACCCTGTCGGTCCTGGCGGCCCAGTTCCCCTGGCGATCAGAGCCCGTTGGAGTCCTGATGGATGCCAAGCGCCAGGAAGTCTATTTTGCCGGCTTCAGGTGTCCCGGCCTGACCCCTGAACCCCTGGGGGAACCGGAGCGCCTGCCGGCAGGGCAGGTGGCCCAACGTCTGCTCCCGCCGATGCTCCTCACCGGACCCGGCCTGACCGCCTACGAAGAGGTGCTGGGGCCCCGGCTGGCCTCCGGCGTCCTGTTGGCTCCCCCGGAGATGCGCCATCCTCGGGCCGCCACCCTGGGCCGCCTGGCTTTAACACTCCTGGCCCAGGGCAAATCCGTCCCCCCCGCCGGCCTCACCCCCGCCTACCTCCGCCCGGCGCTGTGAGCGCGCCAGCCCGGCCGGGGCCGTCCCTGGGCTGCCAGAGGCGCCTTGTCTCTCGGGCGGGCGATTTCACCGGAAACAAACTTGACATTTGAGGAGGAAAGTGATACAAAAATAACGTTAAATTATGAAAATCAAAGAAATTTTTATCCAGAGGGGCTATGCCGGCAGACATTCTGCGAACCCCTGACGCTTTCCCCACGCCTTACTCCGTGTCGCTTCCCGAATCATTGCCTACACCGTTTCGCGCCAGCCACCGTTCCACCACCGGCCGCCAGGTCCGAGAGGCGAAGGCTCGCCGCGTCCTGGCCGACGGGCTCTCGGGGGGCGCATGAGCCCGGCCCGCAAGATGCTCATCAACGCCGCCGACCCGGAGGAGTTCCGGGTGGCCATCCTGGAAGAGGGCGTCCTCTCGGAGTTCGCCATCGAGGCCTGCCTCAAGGAAGCCACCAAGGGCAATATCTACAAGGGGATCGTCTCCAACATCGAGCCCAGCCTGCAGGCCGCCTTCGTCAATTACGGCGGGGCGCGCCACGGCTTTCTGCCCCTCTCCGAGGTGCATCCCGACTGCTACCAGCAAAAGCTCCCGGACAAAGGCAAGGTCCGCATTCAGCAGGCCCTGAAGAAAGGGCAGGAGCTCATCGTGCAGGTGGTGAAGGAGGAGAGCGCCACCAAGGGCGCCTACCTGACCACGTATATCTCCCTGCCGGGGCGCTACCTGGTGCTCCTGGCCAAACAGAGCCATTTGGGAATTTCCCGAAAGATCGAGAAGGAAGAGGAGCGCCAGCGTCTCAAGGACCTGGCCCAACAACTGGGCCTGCCGGCGGACATGGGACTCATCGTGCGCACGGTGGGCACCGAGGGCGGCAAACGCAACCTGGCCAAGGACCTGACCTACCTGCTCAAACTCTGGGCCGACATCAACCAGGCCGCCAAGAAGCCGGCGCCGGTGCTGTTGCACAAGGATCTGGACGTCATCACCCGCACCGTCCGGGACTATTTCTCCACCGACGTCAAGACCATTCTGGTGGACGACAAGGAAGTCTATCAGCAACTCCGGGATTTCCTCAAACTCATCGCGCCCCAACACGTCTCGGTGCTCAAGCTCTACCAGGACAAGAAACCCTTGTTTGTCCGCTACCAGGTGGAGGACCAGATTGAGCGCCTCTATCTTGAACGGCTGCTGCTGAAATCCGGCGGCTCCATCGTTATCAACCAGACGGAGGCGTTGGTGGCCATCGATGTGAACTCCGGGCGCTGCTTGGGGCAGAAGGAATTGGAGGAGACGGCCTTCAAGACCAACCTGGAGGCCGCGGACGAGATCGCCCGCCAGTTGAGGCTCCGGGATCTGGGCGGGCTCATCGTCATCGACTTCATCGACATGAAGGACAAGAAGCACGCCAAGGAGGTGGAGCGGGCCCTGCGCCAAGCGCTCAAGGCCGACAAGGCGCGCATCACCGTGGGACACCTCTCCAAGTTCGGCCTTCTGGAACTCTCCCGCCAGCGCATCAAGCCGGCAGCGGAGTCCACCACCTACGTCACCTGCACCGCCTGCCAGGGCAAGGGCCGCATCCGCTCGGTGCCTTCCCTGGGCGTCAGCCTGCTTCGGCAGCTCAGCCGGGAGATCGCCGCCACCCCCCTCCAGGAAGTGCGCCTCACGGCGCCGGAGGAGGTGGCCAACTTCCTGCTCAATTCCAAGCGCCGGGAATTGCTGGCTCTGGAGGAAGAAAACCACCTGCGTATCACCGTCACCGCCCAGCATGGGGTTTCCTTTGAAGACATTCAGATAGAATACGTCAAGAAAGAAGGGGGCGAGGTCCCGGCCAAGGCGGAGCGAGCCGAAGCCCTGACGGAAAAAGCCGAGAAGCCGGAAGCCGAGGAAAGGGCCGAAGCCCCCACGGAAAAACCTGAACGGCCACAGAAAAGTTCCCGCAGCCGCCGCCGCGGTCGAAGAAGCGAGAAAAAGGAGTCCAAACGTGCGCAGCCACCTGATGAAAGCGGGCCTGGAGAAATACCCGCACCGCTCCCTGCTGAAAGCCATGGGCCTGACGGATGAAGAGATTGACCGCCCCCTCATCGGCATCGCCAATTCCTTCAACGAAATCATCCCCGGCCACATCCATCTGGACAAGCTCGCCCAGGCGGCGGCTGCCGGGGTGCGCCTGGCGGGCGGCACGCCCCTGCAGTTCGGGGTCATCGGCGTCTGCGACGGGCTGGCCATGCACCACGAGGGCATGAAATACTCCCTGGCCTCCCGGGAGCTCATCGCCGACTCCATCGAAATCATGGCCATGGCCCACCCCTTTGACGGCCTGATGCTGGTGGCCAATTGCGATAAAATCGTGCCCGGCATGCTCATGGCGGCGTTGCGCCTGAACATCCCCGCCGTGCTCATCAGCGGCGGCCCCATGCTGGCCGGCCGGTTCCAGGGGCGGGAGGTGGATCTCATCAGCGTCTTTGAGGGCGTGGGCGCCGTGAAAGCCGGGCGGATGAGCGAAGCAGAACTCTCCTGCCTGGCGGAAGGGGCCTGCCCGGGGTGCGGTTCCTGCGCCGGCATGTTCACTGCCAACTCCATGAACTGCCTCTCTGAGGCCGTAGGCTTGGCCCTGCCGGGCAACGGCACCATCCCGGCGGTGTCCGCCGCCCGCTACCGGCTGGCGAAACGGGCCGGCGTCAAGCTCATGGAAATGGTGGCCAAAGGCGTCACCCCCCGGCAGATTGCCACCTTGGAGGCCTTCCGGAACGCCATCGCGGTGGATATGGCCCTGGGGTGCTCCACCAACACGGTGCTGCACGTGCCGGCCATCGCCAACGAAGCCGGCCTCAGTCTGAACCTGGACCTGTTCAATGAAGTGAGCGCCCGCACCCCCCACCTGGCCCATATGAGCCCCAGCGGCCCCCATCATCTGGAAGACTTGGACGCGGCCGGGGGCGTGCCCGCCGTTCTCAAGGTGCTCTATGAGGCCGGGCTGGTGTCCGGCACGCCTCTGACCAGCACCCTGGCCACCGTGGCCGACAACCTGGCCGGCGTCCGGGTGTTGGACGAGGAGGTCATCCGGCCCATCGTCCGGGCCTACCACAAAGAGGGAGGCATCGCCATCCTCAAGGGCAACCTGGCCCCTGAGGGCGCGGTGGTGAAGCAGTCGGCGGTGGCCCCGGAAATGTTGGTAAATGAAGGCGCGGCCCGGGTGTTCGACAGCGAGGAGGCGGCCACCCAGGCCATCCTGGGCGGACGGATCGAACCCGGCGACATCGTGGTGATCCGCTATGAGGGCCCCAAGGGCGGCCCCGGCATGCGGGAGATGCTCACTCCCACCAGCTCCATCGCCGGCATGGGCCTGGACAAGGTGGTGGCCCTGCTCACCGACGGCCGCTTCAGCGGGGGCACCCGGGGCGCGGCCATCGGCCACATCTCTCCGGAAGCCGCCGAAGGCGGCCCCATCGCCCTGGTGGCGGATGGGGACCGCATTCGCATCGACATCCCGGCCAAAAGTCTCACCCTGCTGGTGGACGAGGCCGAGTTGGACCGACGCCGGGCTGCCTGGCAGCGGCCGGAACCCAAGATCAAGCACGGCTATCTGGCCCGCTATGCCCGGATGGTGAGCTCCGGCAGCACCGGCGCGGTGTGCCGCTGAGCCGGAAGAGGAGCCGACGGGGGAAAGAATCGCCGGACTTTGGAGCGCTTTTCCCCCGTACTAAAAAATTCAGGGTTATCAAATTGATGTTATTTTCTCGGGAACCCCCGGGCAGCATTTGTCGACAACGGGAGGCCTGTGCGAGGGAACGAGCTTCAAAAAGCCTGGGCAGGTGACGGTTGGGGTCGAAGGGCCTGAAGATAAAAAAATGTGTATAATCAGTTAGTTGGTTAAGTTATGAACAACGTCTGACGAGCTTAAGAACATTACCAAGTTCTTTAAGAAATCGTTACACCAGCAAGGAATGCCAAGATGAAGCTGCGCATGGAACGGGAGATCCTGCTGAAGGGGGTGGGGCGTACCCTGGGGGTGGTGGACCGGCGGGGCACCATGCCCATTTTGAGCCACTTTATCCTGACTGCCGACTCCGGAAAGGTGGTCATCGCCGCCACCGACCTGGAAGTAAGCTTTCGGGGCTTCTATCCGGCAGAGGTAGCAGAGACCGGGGCCCTGACTTTGCCGGCGCATTATGTCCACAACCTCATCAAGGAGCTTCCGGGCACCGAACTGGAGCTCACGGGCACAGATCAGGCCAAGCTCCAGCTGCGGGTCGGCGAGTCGCGCTACCAGCTCAATGGTTTACCGGCGGATCAGTTTCCGCCGGTGCCGGAGATCACCGACCAACCCCTGGTGACCGTGGAAAGCCGACTGCTCCGGGAAATGATCGACAAGACCATGTTTTCGCTGTCCACCGACGACCTGCAGTACCATCTCTCGGGGATCTTCTGGGAGCGGGTGGAATCCTCGGAGGGCCTGCATCTCAGGCTGGTGTCCACTGACGGGCACCGCCTCACGGTGATCCAGCGGCCGCTGCCGGAAAGTGAACACTTTCATATCGAGGAAGGCATCCTCATCCCCCGGAAGGGGGTGGCGGAAATCTCCCGGCTGCTGGCCGAAGAGGACCAGGTCAGCCTGGGCCTGAGCAAGAAAAGCCTGGCGCTTAGGGCCGATCAGAAATATCTCTTCATCCGCCTGTTGGAAAAGAAATTCCCGGACTACCGGCGCATCGTTCCCGAGAGCTTCGCCTACCGCTTCCGGCTCAACCGGCAGGAGCTCTATGACACCGTGCGCCGCATCTCGCTTCTATCCACCGAGCGCTTCCGGGGGGTCATCTTCCAATTGGGCCCCCAGACATTAGAGGCCACCTTCCAGAATCCGGAGGTGGGGGAGGGTCGGGAACTCATGCCCCTCACCCTGGAAGGCGGCGACGCGGGGAGCCTGCCGCTGACCATCGGCTTCAACGCCCGTTATTTCCTGGAACCCCTGGCGGTGATGGAGGGCGATGAGGTCTTTTTGGAGGTCAACGACAAGGACCGGCCCTGTCGCCTCATGGCCAAAGACGACCCTAACTACTTCGGCATCATCATGCCCATGAGCCTGTGAAGGAGCGTTGCGGAAAGGGCTGGAGGCTGCGGAGTCCTGCCCCGCTACCCGTGAAGGAGGAAGCAATTGACCGACATCTACGTCCCGGAGCAGGTGATGCAGGAGTACGGCGCCGATCAGATCCAGGTGTTGAAGGATCTGGAGGGGGTGCGGGAGCGCCCGGCCATGTACATCGGCAACACCGGAATCGAGGGGCTGCACCATCTGGTCTATGAAGTGGTGGACAACGCCATCGATGAGGCCATGGCCGGCTACTGCACCGAGATCAAGGTGAAGGTGAACGCCGACCAGAGCGTCACGGTGGAGGACAACGGCCGGGGCATCCCGGTGGATCTGCACCCCACCGAGAACCTGCCGGCGGTGGAAGTGGTGATGACCAGGCTGCATGCCGGCGGCAAGTTTAATAGCGGGGCCTACAAGGTCTCCGGCGGCCTGCATGGCGTGGGGGTTTCGGTGGTGAACGCCTTGTCCGATTCCCTGGAGGTGGAAATCCGCCGGGACGGCAAGGTATATCACCAAAGCTATGCGTACGGCCGCACTAAGACGCTTCTCAAGGTTATGGGCGACACCAAGCGCCGGGGCACCCGGGTGACGTTCCACCCTGATCCCGGCATCTTTACCGAGACCCAGTTCAACTACGACCTCCTGGCCCAGCGCCTTCGGGAACTGGCCTTTCTCAACGCCGGGGTGCGCATTCTCCTGGAGGAGGTGGCCAGCGGCCGAAAGAACGAATTCCTCTATGAGGGCGGCATCGTCTCCTTCGTCCGGCACCTGAACCGCAACAAGACCGTTATTCACCCGGACCCCATCCGCATCACCGGGGAAAACCGAGGCATCAGTATCGACCTGGCCCTGCAATACAACGACAGTTACAATGAGCAGATCTTCAGTTTTGCCAACAATATCAACACCCGGGAGGGCGGTAGCCACCTGAGCGGCTTCAAGGCCGGCCTAACCCGGGCCATCAACCAGTATCTGGCCGGCAGCGATTCCCTGAAAAAACAGTTCAAAGGGGGCAATCTCCAGGGAGAGGACACCCGGGAGGGCCTCACCGCGGTGGTGAGCGTCAAACTGCCCCATCCCCAGTTCGAGGGCCAGACCAAGACCAAGCTGGGCAACAGCGAGGTCAAGGGATTGGTGGAAAACCTTCTGTACGAGCGCCTCCTGGTCCACCTGGAAGAAAACCCCCAGGTGGCCAAAAATATTCTCATCAAGCTGCTGGACGCGGCTCGGGCCCGGGAGGCGGCCCGCCGGGCCCGGGACTTGGTGCGCAAGAAAGGCGCTCTGGGAGACCTGACGCTGCCGGGCAAGCTGGCCGACTGCCAGGAGCGGGACCCCGCCCGCCGGGAACTCTACCTGGTGGAGGGCGATTCCGCCGGCGGCTCCGCCAAACAGGCCCGGGACCGGCGCTTCCAGGCCATTCTGCCCCTGAAAGGCAAAATCATTAACGTGGAAAAGGCCCGCTTCGAAAAGATGCTGGAAAATCCGGAGATCCGCACCCTGATATCGTCGTTGGGCTCGGACCTTTCCCAGGAAGAGCCCAGCCTCGAAGACTTGCGGTATCACAAAGTCATCATCATGACGGACGCCGACGTGGACGGGGCCCATATCCGCACCCTGCTCCTCACGTTTTTCTACCGGCAGATGCAGCCCCTCATTGAGGCAGGCCACCTCTACATCGCCCAGCCGCCCCTGTACCGCATCACCCGGGGGAGTGAAAAGATCTATCTCAAAGACGAGAGCGAATACAAGAAGTACCTGATCAAGCGGGGTCTGGAAAAGCGGCGGCTGACCTTGGCTTCGGGACAGCTGCTGGAAGGCGAGGCCCTGGTGGGCGCGGTGGAGCGCCTCATCACCTACCAGGAGAGCCTGATGCGCTTCGAGAAGCGAGGATTCCCCCGGGAGGTTCTGCGTCTCGTTTTGCAGGCGGGCCTGAGGGACCGTTGGTCCCTGCAAAACCGGGAACTGCTGGAAGAGGTGGTCCGGGCCCTCATTACCACCGGGAACTGGACGGCCAGCCTGGAATTCGACGAAGAGCACCATGCCTGGAACCTCCTGGCGGCCCCCATCGGCGGCGGCGCCGCCCTGCGCCTGGAATGGGAACTCTTGGGGGCCAGCGATTTCGCCGCCCTGGTCAAACTCTACGAGGATCTGGGAGAGCTGAAACACCCCCCCTACCGCCTGGAGGACAGGCAAAAGGCCCGGGAGCTCGCCAGTCCGGAAGACTTGGTGGCCGTCACCCTGGAGGAGGGCCAAAGGGGCGTCAGCGTGCAGCGTTTCAAAGGGCTGGGGGAGATGAACCCCGAGCAGCTGTGGGAAACCACCATGGACCCGGAAAGCCGCACCCTGCTCAAGGTGAACGTCATCGACGCCTCCCAGGCCGACGAAATTTTCTCCATTCTCATGGGCGACAAGGTGGAGCCCCGACGGGAATTTATCCAGAATAACGTGCTTGAATTGGCCGAACTGGATATATAATGGGGGAGGGGCCGCGAGGCTTACCACCGGTAATTTCCAGCAAAGGAGCACACGCATGGCTACCGAACGGAAAGCTAAATTCAAGATTTATGTGACCCGGAGAGAGATGCTCTACGTGGGGGACCAGCCTGATCACACCCTCATGCTCACCGAAATGGAAGGCGAGCCTCTGGAGTATAGCCCGGGCGTGGCCGGCGAGTTCGTCTCCCGCCGCAGCGTGGGCTTCCATGACCGCACCCGGGGCGAAGGCCCCATGCAGGGCTACGCCGTTACCCACTACGAGCTGGGCGCGGTCTTCTCCAAATTTACCGGGGAGCGCAAGGGCGGGGTCACTTCCGGAACCTGGAAGACCTACAAAGGTACCGGCAAGTTGGCCGGCATCAGCGGCACCGGCACCTTTACGGTCAAGCCCGCGGACAAACACAACGAGTTCATCCTGGAGATGGAAGGGACCTACGACCTGTCCGGCGGGGCCGTCGAAGAACCGGCGGGTCACGGCCACGGTCACTAAGGAGGGTGGTCCATGGAGTGTGCGCGTTGCGGCGCCGCCTGCGAAGCAGACGAACTGCGGGAACATGCCGGCCAGGACCTCTGCGAGGATTGCTTCCTGGAGGCGGCCAGCACCGTCAAGACCTGCGACCCTTGGGCCGTCCACTTGGCCAAAAGCGACCGGGGCAGGGGGCCCGTCACCCTCACCCCCTTGCAGCAGCAACTCTTTGACCTGGTAAAAGCCGCCGGGGAAATTTCCATCCCCGAGGCCTGCCGGCGGCTGGGGCTGGACGAGGCGGCGCTGCGCCACGAGTTCGCCACCCTGCGCCATCTGGAGCTGCTGCGCGGCTGCAAGCGGGGCGACGCCGTGCACCTGACCCTGTTTTGATGTGGGCGGGGGAGGCGAAGGGAGCGCAGCTCCCTGCCCTCCCCCGCACCCCCTCCCCATCTGCTGTAAGGGTTTGGGGGTGGGGGCAAGGGCTTAAAGCTCCTGCTCCCTCCCCCAATTGCCTTTCTCATGACCGAAGCTCCCGCCGATCTGGACTATGCCCTGCTGCGCCGGGTGGCCAAAAAAGACGAGGCCGCCTTGGCGGAGTTGATCAGACGCCACCAGCACCGCCTCTATAATTTGGCCTTCCGGCTGCTGCGGGACCCCCTGGAGGCGGAAGACGCCCTCCAGGAGGTGTTTTTCAAGGCCTATCACCACGCCGGCACCTTCCAGCCGGTGGCCACAGTGGCCGCCTGGCTCAGCCGCATCACCGCCAATCATTGCCTCAACCGCCTGAGGGGACGTCACCCGCTGGATTACCTGGATGACGATGCCGCGGCGGCGCCCGCCGATCCCGGGCCCACGCCGTTGCAGGCCCTGGAAGAGGCGGAGCTGTCCCGGCGGCTGGAGGCCCTTTTGAACGCCCTGCCGGAAAACCAGCGCCGGGCCCTGATTTTGAAGCAGTTCGGCGGGCTCTCCTACGTGGAAATAGGGGAGGAACTGGGGGTGAGCGCCCAAGCAGTGGACGGCCTCATCAAACGCGCCCGGCAGAGGTTGCGCCAGGTCCTGGAGCTGGAGGGGACAGCCACCCCCGGCCGGCGGAACCGGTAGCGAAGGGATGACGCCCCCGGCTCCAACCGCCACGTGGAACGGCTGGCCGCCATGACCCCGGAAGGCCGGGCTCAGGCCATGGCGCCTGGAAGCTGCGCCTGACAGACCATTGAAAAAGGCTTTGGGGGGCAAGGGAACCCCGGCTCCCACCCCCATGGAGGGACTTGACTTCCTCAATGCGGCAAAAAATAGCGTCCTCCCGCCGGGCGTCGAGAGGGAGGAGTCCTCCCCGCTGCTATGCTCGCGTTTGAATGATATGTTTAAGGAGGGGGTCCAAACCCCCCCTCCTCGCGGGAGGAGGATAGGGGGCGGGGGCCTGAAGGCTGATGATAAAGGTTCTCAGTTCCACCCCGTTCCTCCCCCGTTAGGGAGGAGGGAACAGAGGCTTTTTTCTTCTCAAGGTCTCCTTAAAACGATGCCCTAAGGGAGGCTGTCCAAAAACCGGGGAGGGCGTTTTTCCAGAAAGGCGGTGACGCCTTCCTGCGCGTCGGGGCTGGCCAGGCAGACCGCAAAGGCTTCGGCCTCCAGCGCCAGGCCGGCGGCCAGGTCCAGGTGGGCGCCCCGGTCGATGACCTGTTTGATGGCCCTGAGGGCCGCTCGGGGTTTGGCCGCCAGGGTCTGGACGCTGCGTCGCACCTCCTCCCTGAAGCTGGCGGCGGGAAAGACCCGGGCCACCAAGCCCAGAGACTGGGCTTCCGCCGCGTCGATGAGCCGTCCGGTGAGGCACAGTTCCTTAGCGGCGGCCTGCCCCACCAGCCGTGACAGGCGCTGGGTGCCGCCAAAGCAGGGAATAAGGCCCAGGTTGATTTCCGGCTGTCCGAATCTGGCGTCATCCGCGGCGTAGATCACGTCACAGGCCATGGCCAGCTCCAAGCCGCCTCCCAGGGCGTAGCCGTGCACCGCGGCCACCACCGGGATTTCCAGGCGCTCCAGGGTCAAGAGCAGCCGGTGTGCTTCCTGGGCCAGGCGCTTGCCGCCCAAGGGGTCGAGCCCTCGGAAAACCGCGATGTCGGCGCCAGCCATGAAAGCCCGCCCGGCCCCGGTCAACAGCAGCACCCGGATGCTGGGGTCCAGTTCCACCGCCGCCAGGGCTGCCCCCAGCTCTTCAAGCATCTTCTGGTTCAGGGCGTTGAGTTTGTCCGGACGGTTAAAGGTGACCGTCGCCAGGCCCTCACGCTTCTCCCACATCACGGTGCGGTCTTTCACCACCCGCCTCCTTCCCTAGGCGTGTTCTCAGGAAATGTTTTCAACGGCGCCTCGTTTGTTGGGATCTTATGTTGTTCCGGCCCCAGAAGACCTAAAGGACCGGCAAAGCCCCGATGCGGCCCAGGGGCTGGCCGGCTGCCACCGCGGCTGGTGGTCCCGGTCGATGAGCTTGGCCCGGATGCCCTCCCGATAGTCCGGGTGCCGTATCAGCCAACAGGCGGCTTCCAGCTCCCCGGCAAAGACCTCTTCCAGGGGAAGCCCCTGGTGCCGGCGCATCAGCCTCAAGGTAACGGCCAGGGCCGTCGGGGAGCATCGACCCAGGGTCTCCAAGGCCGCCCGGCTGTAGCCGGCCTCCTGAGGCGGGCACTGGGCGAGGGAGGCGGTGATTTCTGATATGGTGGCTTTGTCGGCGAAGTGTCGGGCCACCCAGGCGTCCTGGTGGGGATTGGCCGGGGGCTGCGGCTCTGCCAGAGCTGCCGCGATTTGGCGCACCCGGGCCACCGTCACGGCCTTGTCCGGGGGCAGCCACGCCGGGAAATCCTCCAAGGCCGCCCGCAGGGCCGGCAGGCGCGCCGCCTCCACCAGATGGGTGGCCAGACCCAGGCGCACCGCCTCCGTTCCCCTGACCTCGGTGCCGGTGAGCGCCAGAAACTCGGGATAGCCCGGCGGGCACTTGGCAAACAGCCAGCCGGTGGCGCCCACGTCCGGAAAAAAGCCGATGGCCGTTTCCGGCATGGCCATGCGGGTTCGCTCCGTGGCCACCACCACATCAGCCCCGGCGATGAGCCCCAGGCCGCCCCCCATGGTGATGCCGTCGGCCAGGGCCACTACGGCCTTGGGGAAGCGGTGCACCCGGAGGTCAAGGAGGTATTCTTCCCGGAAAAACCGGCAGGCCTCCTGCCACGCCCCCTTTTCCACTAAGGCGGCCAGAGCCTTGACGTCGCCGCCGGCGCAAAAAGCCCGCTCCCCGGACCCGGACAGCATCACCAGGGAGACCCGCGCATCTCGGGCGGCAGCCTCCAGACCCTGGCGAAGCAGCCGCACCATCTCCAGGGAAAGGGTATTGAGGGCCAGAGGGCGGTTCAGCACCAGGTGGTACATGGCCCCGGAGGCTTGGAGGATTACCGGAAGAGCGCTTTCTGCCTGGAGAGCCAAGGTCCTGCCCTTCCTGAACTCAGGGTTCAACCTGGGAAGGAGGATACCGGATTTCCGTCCGATTTGAAAGGGCGTGCCAGGTTTGGCGACGCCGGGAGAATCGGTTCCCGGGAAGATCCTGGAAAAGGCGTTTATGTGCCCGGTGCAGCAGCCTCTCCTCGCCATCCCTTCCTCCGTTCAGAGGAATTGCGGTGTTCAAAGGGCTTTCGTATAATGGTCGATGGGAAGGGAAGCTCGAGATTCCTCCTCCATGAACTGAAAATCCGGCTTTGTTAGGAAAACCGGGAGGTGTTGTCGGGATTTTCAGGGGCCTTTGAAGGCACGTACCCCGAATGCGCCTGTAGCTCAGTAGGACAGAGCAACGGACTTCTAATCCGTGGGTCGCAGGTTCGAATCCTGCCAGGCGCGCCAGTAATTTCAAGTAGTTAGTTATAATCGGGCTGCTGCAAAACCTGCGGGCCAGCTACGGCTAATCTCGTTTCCCCTATCCGTTTTTCTTAATCCTGGGGGAGAGGTGGGCTCAACATCAGCCTTGCTACACTCTCCTGGAGGGCTGGCGCCGAGAAATCCTGCTTTGAGGCTCCCTATTCCTTGCTCTCTGTCCAACCCTTGCCTTCTCCGTCCGAAAACACGCCAGGAAAGGAGCTTCTTCGCCCCTTCAGGAATGAACCGGGCTAAGCGCTCCGCAAACCGAGACTTCTCACCAGGACAATGGCCGCCAGGGGCAGGGCCAGACCGATGGCGCTCACCGTAATGAGCAGCAGGCCCAGTTCGCTGTAATCCGCCGGTACGATAATGGCGCCGGTCTCCCGATTCTGCACCTCCCTGGTGATGGTGAAGATCTGGTTCAAATACTTGGTGGCCAGTTGGCTCAGGGATAAGGCCAGGTTGGTGAAGGAGGCCATGACTGCGAAAAACGTGGCCTTGAGGCTGGCCGGGGCCGAATTGGCAATCCAGGCCAACATGGGAATCATGGCCACCTGACCAAGGGGGGATTCCAGGGCCGTATCCACCACGGCGATGAACCTGGCATCGACGATGCCCCAGGTGTACGCGGCGGTCCAGTGATGCAAGCCATAATACAGGCCGATAATGGGGAGACCCAGCAGGGTAGTGACGATGGTCAGGAAAGCAACGACGTAGGCTATGGACCGCTCTGCCATGAAACGGCGAAAGATAAACATCCCCAACAAGGCCAGACTGCTGCTGATGAGCGACAGCACCGAAAGAAACTGCTGGTCGAAGCCGAGCTGGTCAATCATCCACCAGGTGGACCCCGGTCCCGGTGTGGGAATGGCGCGATACACGAAAATGATGACGGCGGTGCCCACCAGCACGCGGCGGGCCTGGTGGTCGAGCTCCTGAATCAACCGCGACATGAGAAAGAGCACGATGGCCAGGGATCCGATGAAGACGATTTCCTGGTTGAAGCGGAACTTGCCGAGGCCCAAGGAAAGGGTGAACACCCCGTAAGCCAGACTTCCCCACAAAATCCACCAGTTCACCGCCGGCCGTTCCGTCTGTACCCGGATCATGGCCCAGGCCTGCTTCCGGGAGAGTCCCAGGCGGCGCAGCCGCCGGGTCTCCCTGATCTTGAGGAATCCCCCCAGGATAACTCCGAGGACAGAGATCACCGGAATCAAGAGGGCCAATTGGTAGATTCTGATGTACACTGCAATTTTGGCGGCCTCTGACATGGACTCCACCCCGCTGAACATCAAGATGTTGAGCAGGGAGACGAGGATGCCGCCGCCCACAATGGCCACCCGCCCGAGCGTCTGCATGGTGGTGTGCATCAGACGCCTGGTGCCGTCATCCAAGGGCTTACCCTCGCTGTCCAGGCGGGGCACTGCCTCCACGGTCATGGCATCGGCCACCACATCCTGGACCACATAACCCAGGGGCGCCAGCAGCACACTCAAAACATACCAGACCTCCACCGACACGATCTGACGCATGGTTTCGGTATGGGCCAGCAACCCCAGCATGATGCCCAGACTGGCGGCAATCAAGGTGGCACCCAGCCAGACCAAGGCAGACTTGTAGCGCCAGACCAGATCAACCACATGGCCCAGCGGCATTTTGAAGGCCCAGGGGATGCCGGCCCAGAAACCCAATCCGGCCAGGAACGAGGCTGACAATCCGAGGTAATCCTTAACAAAAAAAGTGCCCACAATGGCGGTCAGCCCGGAAATTCCGGCAGCCATATAGACCATGAGGGGAGGAAGATATGACAATCTCATCTCCCTCCCGAGTTCCAGGAGATTCCGGTCAAACCAATTGTATAGACGCGTTACCATGTGAAATGCGCGGGCCCTGGCTAACCATTACATTGAGCGTGATCTTGATCGTGGCGGTCTGGCAGGGATTACATGAGATGGTATGGGACACAGCCCCATCGCAGCCGATTACTGTTCCCATGGGTTCGCCAAACATTAACCTGACAGGAGTTCTGGGGCTTACGCCGCATTGTAGCACACTGCCGGGTCAATTACCACCACCTATACCGATGGCACCAGGGCGGTGCCTGGTTGGTGATCCGGCTCAAAGCCAACTCTTGCTGGTAGGCTTGTACAGGTCCGCAGTTTTTTGGACGCCGGGACCGCGAAAATCAGGCAGCCAGGGGCAACGCCTGGGGTGGTAATGTCAACTTTCTTATGTGAATTTTGTAAAGAAGGGCAGATTCAGGCGCACCTTGCCGACAGGGTTGGCCCTCCAATGCAATTCCATTGTTAAAGAGATAAAAGCCAGGGGTTGGTAACAGGATCTTTCACCGGAGACGGTCTCCATACGCTTGGTTCGGCGCCTAAATTCTTTATTGAGGCGCCCAATGATGGTTGTGGTCCCCAGGGAAACCCAATGTTCCACCGGGAAATGGAAAAAGGTCAGGCAGGACTCCAGGGAACCCTCCAGACCGGCGACCGCCGAAGGCACTTCCGGCTCCCAACGGCCTTTGCATTCCTGGAAGAACTTTCCGGCCTTTTCCGGAGATGAAGCACAGAAGATGGACCGCAGCTCATCCGCCACTTCTCTACCGCCTCATGCAAGCCTTTATTGGCATTACTGATTTCCGTGTGGGAGAGTTTGCGGCCCACCAGCCAGCGAAAGATCAGGGCCAAACTGCGGCTGCTGAGACCGGCCAGGAAGAGCATGGATAAATCTTGGACCACGGCCTCTTCATATGGTCGGCCCTTGGGCAGAATCGCGGTCTTAAAGGTTCCCTGCCGATCTCTGGGAACCTTGATCTCCACCTCTCCGATACCCTTCAGGGTAAACCGGCGGGGATAGGAGCCGTTGCGATGATTGGACCCGCCTTCCCGGCGTTCATAGCGTTTCCGTCCCCGGTGGAGGGTCAGCTCCCACTCCGTCAAGGCAGTGAGGGAGTCCCCCGCCATGGCTCGCAGGTCCAGGCGCATCATGTCAAATCAAAAAGCTTTTCCGGGGCTTCGCTAATCTCCTCGAAAACATTGAAGACCTCTGGTACATTGACTTCCCGTTGCATGGCGTATTTTCCTCCTGGTGGGGTTGGGCCAACTGCCGGTTCAAGGAAAATGCGCCTTTTTTCATACCCTTAATAATTTCACTCAATTGATTTTACCCTGCCGCATGATGTCACCGCCGGCCCTGGAACCGGCGGTAAGAAAGAGTTGAAAAAGCCTGAAGCCTACTTGACGTACTTGGCTTGCATGGGGATGGCGCACTTGGGGCACATCAGGGGCTCGCCGGGCTTGTGTCCCGGGAAGGCATGCTCGGCAGTGCACTCGGGACAAACAAACAGATTTTCACTCCCGGAAACATCGCCGGAGCCGCCCTTGCCGCCAAATTCCTCTTGGCATTTGGGTTTGTCAGCCATGTTGCATCCTCCTCTTGTGAGAGTTATCCTCAAGAGCAATCGTTCCTTTTCCTCTGACCAGATTTCCGGGCTCTTAATTTATTAAACGTTGGTTAGTATTTGATGGGGGCCGAGGGCTATCTTGGGCCCGCCACCAGCCGAATTTCCAGAGAGGATCATCTGCATGGATGTTATTATCATCGGCGCCGGCTTGGCAGGGCTGTGTTGCGCCCGCACCTTGCATCAGGCGGGCATTCCCTTCCTGATGGTGGAGGGCTCGGACGGGGTCGGCGGGCGGGTGCGCACCGACCATGTGGAGGGCTTCCTCCTGGACCGGGGCTTTCAGGTGTTGCAGACCGCCTACCCCGAGGCCCGGCGGGTTCTCAATTATCCTGCCCTTCACCTCAAGCCCTTCTATCCTGGCGCCCTGGTGTACTGTGACGGCCGGCTGCATCGGGTGGGGGACCCGCTGCGCCAGCCAAGGCACTTTTTCCCCACGGTGTTTTCTCCCATCGGCACGTTCGCCGACAAGCTGCGGGTGGCCCGGCTGCGCTGGCGGGTCTCCCGGGGTTCTCTGGAGGACCTGTTCCGGCGACCGGAAACCTCCACCCTGGCGGCCCTCAAGGCCCAGGGCTTCTCCGGGTCCATGATCGAACGCTTCTTCCGACCGTTTTTCAGCGGGGTGTTTTTCGACCGGGACCTGGCCTCCTCCAGCCGCATGTTTGAGTTTGTCTTCCGCATGCTGGCCGAGGGAGACGCGGCCCTGCCCGCCGGGGGTATCGGCGCCATCCCGGCCCAGTTGGCCGCCGCTTTACCGGAAGGCAGCATCAGAACTGGTTCTCCCGTGGAGAGGGTGGAGGAAGGCAGGGTGTGGCTCGCTTCCGGGGAGACGGTGGAGGGCCGGGCGGTGGTGCTGGCCACCGACGGCAGTGAAACCGCCCGGCTGCTGGGGGAGGATAAACCTTTCGCCACCGTGGACTGCGCCTGCCTTTACTTCACTGCGGCCAAGCCGGCGGTGGCCGAGCCCATCCTGGTATTGGACGGCGAAAACACCGGCCCGGTCACCAACCTGGCGGTGGTAAGCAATGTGGCCCCGTCCTATGCGCCCCCCGGCCAAGCCCTGATGCAGGCCACCGTGGTGGGGAACCCCGGGATGTCCGACCCCGACCTGGAGACCCAATGCCGGGCGCAACTGGCCCGGTGGTTCGGAGCCCAGGTGGACGCCTGGCGGCTGCTCCGCCTGTACCGCATCACCAGGGCCCTCCCGGACCAGAGGCCCCCCACCCCCGATCCCCTGGTCCAGCCGGTGCAGGTGCGCCCCTGGCTGTTTGTCTGCGGCGAGTACGCAAGCCTTTCCTCCCTCCATTGGGCCATGGTCTCGGGGCGCCGGGCCGGGGAAGCGGTTGTCCGGGAGCTGCGGAAATGACGGGGAATTACCTCCTGGCCTCATTCGCAGAGGAAGTGACCATGGCCTTACCAGGTGACCTATGAGTGATGCAGTGGAGATGCACAACATTGTTCAGGAGCTTTTGCAAAGCCAGCGTCTGGGAGTGCTGGCCACCCTGATGTCCGACCAGCCTGGCCAGCCCTACAGCAACCTCATTGCCTTTGCCGCCACGGATGACCTGAAGGAGATCATTTTCGCCACCACCCGGGCCACCCGGAAGTATGCCAACCTGATGGCGCACCCCCGGGTATCTTTGCTCATGGACAACCGCAGCAACCAGGAGACCGATTTCGGCGAGGCCTCGGCCGTGACCGTCCTGGGGACGGCGGGGGAGGTTTGGGGCGCCGAACGGGAGGGTTGCCTCCAGCTCTTCCTCAAAAAGCACCCCTATCTCACGGAGTTCGTCAGCGCCCCCACCTGCGCCCTCATCCGGGTCAAGGTGGAAAAATACCTCCTGGTAACCCGGTTCCAGGAGGTGCGGGAGATTCATCCGGCCCCATGAGCTTCGTCCTGAACCTCGAAGAGATTCGCCCCCGTCATCGCCGTCTCGTGGGCGGCAAGGGGTTTGCCCTGGCGGTTATGGCGCAAAACGGCCTAAGAGTGCCCGCCACCCTCATCGTCACCACCCGGGCCTATGAGCATTTTGTCGCCGCCACGGGGCTGAGGGGGCGCATTCTGCTGGAGCTTAGGCGGAAAAACTTCCAGGATTTGCGCTGGGAAGAAATGTGGGACACGTCGCTGCGCCTCCGCCACCTGTTTCTCAATACCCCCCTGCCTGACGGCCTGGCGGCCTCCCTGGGGAGCGCCTTGGCCCCTCACCTGCCGGAACGCTGCGTGGTGCGGTCCTCGGCGCCCGGCGAGGACTCCCCCCAGGCCTCCTTTGCCGGCCTGCACGCCTCCTTTGTCAATGTGGTGGGCATGGAGGCGGTTTTGGACCACCTCAAGCTGGTGTGGGCCTCCCTGTGGTCTGATGCGGCCCTCCTCTACCGCCGGGAACTGGGGCTGGAGGTCAAAAAAAGCGCCATGGCCGTGGTCGTCCAGGAGATGGTGGCCGGGGACGCCGCCGGCGTGGTCTTCGGGCAAAACCCCCAGGACCCCTCCCAGACCGTCATTGAAGCCGTCTACGGCCTGAACCAGGGGCTGGTGGACGGGACCGTGGAGCCGGACCGCTGGATTCTGGACCGGGCAACGGGAAAAATCCTGGAGTACCGGGCAGCCCCCAAAAGCGAGGTCCTGCTGCCGGGAGCGGAAGGCGTGCGCCTGGCCGGCCTTGCCCCGGAGCAGCTCCAAGCCCCGCCCCTGACCGAGGCCGAGGTGGTTCAGGTTTTTAACCTGGCGCGCCGGGGTGAGGAGCTGTTCGGCGCCCCCCAGGACATGGAGTGGACTTTCGCCCACGGCCAGCTCGTGGCCCTGCAATCACGGCCCATCACCGCGGCCGCCCGGGGGCAGGAAGGGGACCAGCGCCCCTGGTACCTGAGCCTCAGACGCAGCTTCGGCAATCTTAAGACGCTGCGCCGGAAGGTGGAGGGGGAGCTGCTCCCGGCCATGGACCGGGAGGCTGACAGGCTGGCGGCCCTGCCCCTGGCCCAGCTTGCCGACGCCCGGCTTCAGGAGGAGATCGTCCTCAGGAGCCACCGCTATCAGCAGTGGAAAAAGGTTTATTGGGACGATTTCATCCCCCTGGCCCACGGCATCCGGCTGTTCGGCATGGTGTACAACGATGCCGTGAAGCCGGCGGACCCCTATGAGTTTCTCAATCTCCTGGGGGCCTCGGGGCTGCTCAGCGTCAGGCGCAACCGGCTCCTCCTGGACATGGCCGCCCGGGTCAGGGAGCGGCCGGAACTTCTGGACGAAGTGCGCGCCGGCCAGGTGACGGACCCGGGATTGCAGCCGGCCTGGCAGGCCTTTCTCCGGGAGTTCGGGGATCTGGCCTGCGGGAACTCCACCTGCACCCTGGAGCCTGAGGCCCTGGCGAACCTCATCCGGGAGATGGCCGCCAGACCCAGCCAGGCGGAGCGCTTTACCCAACCAGAGCTGGAATCCCTGAAGGAGCAGTTCCTGTCCCGGTTTGCCGGGCCGAAAAGGGCCGAGATGGCGGAGTATTTGGACCTGGCCCGGGCCAGTTACCGCCTCCGGGACGACGACAACCTGCATTTGGGGAAAATCAAGGCCCAGTTCCTCAAGGCGGTGGAGGAATATCAGCGGCGCCAGGGAAACCTCCGGGCCCTTCCTGCCGGGGTGCAGGACCTTTGGGCGGAGCTGACGGACAAACCCCGGCCGGAGCAAGGTGAGTCCGGCTGGCAGGGTTTTTCCCGCCTCAAAGCCCGGCAGATGGTGGGGCAGCCGGCCAGCCCCGGCCTGGCCCGGGGCCCGGCCCGGGTGATCCTGGAAGCCTCAGAGCTTTTTCACTTCAAAGCCGGCGACGTCCTGGTGTGCGATGCCGTGGACCCCAGCATGACCTTTGTGGCGCCCCTGGCCGCGGGCATCGTGGAGCGGCGGGGCGGCATGCTGATCCACGGCTCCATCATCGCCCGGGAATACGGCATCCCCTGCGTCACCGGCGTGCCCCAGGCCACCGCCTTGATCCACCCGGGCGACCCGGTAACCGTGGATGGCTACCTGGGGATTGTCATCATCGGCTGACCTTCGGGCCCTAACCGCCAAGATGGGCGCGTCCCGAGAAAAAATTTCCCAATGGCCCCAGAGGCCTTGACTATAAAAGGAAAAATATAAAATAGGAATTAATCCTATATATATCCAATGCTTCCCCAAGAGGAGAAAAATGGCCCCCTCACCCGGTCCTTTCTGCAGATCTCAGAGTTTCTATCTCAAGGACCCGGAAGACCCTTATAAAATCTCCGAATTCGACCTTCTGGAGGGCAGGGTGCAGTTCAGGCCGGGAGAGGATGAATCCGCCAAGCCGCCTGCCCTCACTGATGAGTCCGAGACCTATTGCGGCCTGTGTTCCTAGCACGGCAAGTTCATCGCCCTGAAATAGCCCAGGAAGGTTTTTCTCGAGGAAAGTAACAAGATCGCCTGGAGAAGCCAACCTATTAGGAGGAATACCGTGACCGGGGGATCAGGGGTCTTGGTTGGGAAACAGCCTGGGGGAATTTTCCCGCAGGAGCCTCCGAATTCCTGAATACGAGGAAAATCTTATAAATACCTTCGGGGAGCCTGGGTAAGAATCCAGGCTTCAGCAAGGGCGGCGTTTCAGACTGTATGGAAACGCCGCCCGCATACGTCGCCGTTTGCCTTGATGGTTCAAAACATGCGGCGGCTCTTGACGGCTGTCGCCTCCAGATCATCCGCTGGCCAGTTCAGAACTTGCGCCAGGCGCCCTCGCAGACGGTTAGGCGATGATCAGGCGAGGTCGAAACGGTCAAGGTTCATGACCTTGTTCCACGCCGCCACAAAGTCGTGCAGGAACTTCTCCTGGGAGTCCTCACAGGCGTAGACTTCCGCGATGGCCCGGAGTTGGGAGTTCGAACCGAAGATGAGGTCCACCCGGGTGCCGGTCCACCTCAGTTCGCCCGTTTTGCGATCACGGCCCTCGAAGACGTTTTCCTCTTCTGTGGCCTTCCACTCGGTTCTCATGTCCAGCAGGTTCACGAAGAAGTCATTGGTGAGCGACTCCGGCCGCTTGGTGAAGACGCCGTGCCGGGATTGTTCGAAGTTGGCGTTCAGGACGCGCAGACCGCCCACCAGCACCGTCATTTCAGGCGCGGTCAGGGTCAGCAGTTGCGCCCGATCCACCAGCAGGGCCTCGGCCGGCACGGCATATAAGGTTTTGAGGTAGTTGCGGAAGCCGTCGGCCACCGGTTCGAGGACGGCGAAGGAGGCCACGTCGGTTTGCTCCTGGGAGGCATCCGTGCGTCCCGGGGCAAAGGGCACGGTGACCTCGTAGCCGGCATTCTTCGCCGCTTGCTCCACCCCGGCGCAGCCGCCCAGAACGATCAGGTCGGCCAGCGACACCTTCTTCCCTCCGGTCTGAGAGCCGTTGAACTCCTGTTGGATGCCCTCCAGCACGCTGAGGACCTTGGCCAGTTGGGCCGGCTGATTGACTTCCCAACCTTTTTGCGGCGCCAGGCGGATGCGGGCCCCGTTGGCGCCGCCGCGCTTGTCAGAGCCCCGGAAGGTGGAGGCCGAGGACCAGGCGGTATAGACCAGTTCCGGGATGGACAGCCCCGAAGCCAGGATCCTGCGCTTGAGATGAGCGATGTCCGAAGCGTCAATGAGCTCATGATCCACTGCCGGCACCGGGTCCTGCCAGATCAGGTCCTCCGCCGGGACCTCCGGGCCGAGATAGCGGGAGCGGGGGCCCATGTCCCGGTGGACCAGCTTGAACCAGGCCCGGGCGAAGGCGTCCGCAAATTCCTCCGGGTTTTCCAGGTAGCGCCGCGCGATGGGCTCGTAGATGGGGTCAAAGCGCAGGGAGAGGTCCGCCGTGGTCATCATGGGGCGGTGCTTCTTCGACGGGTCGTGCGCGTCCACCACCATGTCCTCTTCGGCCACGTCCTTGGCCAGCCACTGATACGCCCCGGCCGGGCTCTTCACCAGCTCCCACTCGTATTTGAACAGCACCTTCAGATAGCCCATGTCCCAGGTGGTGGGGTTCGGCTTCCAGGCGCCCTCGATGCCGCTGGTGATGGTATCGCCGCCCTTGCCGGTGCCGAAGCTGCTCTTCCAACCGAGACCCTGTTCTTCGATGGGGGCGGCTTCTGGCTCCGGCCCCACATGGGACGCGGGCCCCGCGCCGTGGCATTTGCCGAAGGTGTGCCCACCAGCGACGAGGGCCACCGTCTCTTCGTCGTTCATCCCCATGCGCCCGAAGGTCGTCCGGACATCCCGGCCCGAGGCCACCGGATCCGGATTGCCCCCCGGCCCTTCGGGGTTCACGTAGATCAGGCCCATCTGCACCGCGGCCAGGGGATTCTCCAGCTCCCGGTCGCCGGAGTAGCGCTGTTCGCCCAGCCACTCGGTTTCGGCCCCCCAGTAAATGTCCTCTTGCGGCTCCCAGACGTCAGCACGCCCGCCGCCGAAGCCGAAGGTCTTGAAACCCATGGACTCCAGGGCGCAGTTGCCGGCCAGGATCATGAGGTCGGCCCAGGAGATCTTCCTGCCATACTTCTGCTTGATGGGCCAGAGCAGCCGGCGGGCCTTGTCGAGGTTCACGTTGTCCGGCCAACTGTTGACGGGGGCAAAGCGCTGGAGGCCGGCCCCCGCGCCCCCGCGGCCGTCCCCGATGCGGTAGGTGCCGGCGAGGTGCCACGCCATCCGGATGAAGAGCCCTCCGTAATGACCGTAATCGGCTGGCCACCAGTCCTGGGAGTCGGTCATCAAGAGATAGAGGTCCTTTTTCACGGCCGCCAAATCGAGTTTCTTGAATTCCTCCGCGTAGTTGAACTTCTCCCCCATCGGATTGCTCAGGGGAGAGTTCTGATGCAGAATCCTGAGGTTCAACTGGTTGGGCCACCAGTCCCGGATCGACCTGCCGCCGCGGGCGGTGGATCCCATCACCGGGCGCTGCTTATGGTCATCCATACTGCCTCCTCCTTTCGTGGTCAAAGGTCTTGCCTCTTGCCAGAGGCCCGGGCCGCGCTCGCCGGCGTTCATACAGCTCAGTCGTTCGCCACCGGGATTCCTTACAACTCCGGTTACTCATTTTTTTCTTTGCGCCCGCCTTTGCCTTCGCGGTGCTGGGACGCATCACGGCCAGTTAACTTCCGCTTCTTTTCAAAAGCTTTTTTCTATAGATAATTATTATTGTTAATAAGGAAAAAATTTTTCGAATATTACGCCTTCCCCTGGCACCCCGGACAGAGGCCGAAGAAATCCAGACGATGGCTGAAAATTCGGAACCCGGTTTCCTTACCGGCCGCCTCGATCAAAGGCTGTAAGCTCCCCAGTTCCGGGTCTATGATTTTTTTACACTTCAGGCAGATGACATGGGGATGGGGGTAAGGTTTGTTGCCGTCATAGCGGTTCACGCCATCAGGGAAACCCAGTTCGAGAACCTCGCCCAACCCCTTCAAGAGAGCCATAGTCTTATACACGGTGGCGGGGCTCATGGTGGGGAAATCCACCTTCATCCGGGAATAAATCTCCTCAGTGCTCGGGTGGGCTTCGCTTTCGGCCACCAGGCGAAGTATGGCCAGCCTCTGCGGGGTAAGGCGCAGCTCCAGAGCCTTAAGCTTCGCCACCATTTGATCCAGGCGATTGGGGGCCATAATTTCTCGATACACATTATCATAGGAAATTAATTATCCCAAAATAGCTATTTTTAGGTTGTTTGTCAAGGGTTTTGCGGGGCTTGGCTTCAAACCCAGGGAGCGTGGGATAGGAAGGTTCGTCCCTGTCCTCCTTGAAATTGCTTGTGAGCATCTCTGAAGGAAAGGACCGGCTGAGCAAGCCAGGAAAGCTCAGCTCGAGGCCACATCACCCGCCAATTCCTGCCGTTTTGGCATGACTGCAGAATTATCCAGCCATGATCAGCGCTGTCCGGTTAACCTATTAAGACCAATAAAACTCAGGGGAATCAGTTCGCGGGGGGTGGCCCCTATCCCGCGAAAAAAAGGCGTTCAAGCCCTGCCCGCTCAGAACACCATCGTTCGTCAGATGCTCAGGCTGGCTCCGAGACAGAATTTTGCCGAATCAGAAGCCGAGCCGGGCACTGGCCGGGAGGCCCGGTTGGTACCCGTTGGAGCCACCTGCTGCGCCAAAGCTCCCTACCCCTCACGGACCCGGACATTCTGCGGGATGGCGTCGTGGGCCTGAAAGCCTGAAATGAGGACCATTACCGCCTCGATCCTGCGCCGGATGATTATAGGGCCATCGCCGGTTATCCCACGTTTGGGCCGAACCGGACAGAAATGACCCACCTCATAGCAAATATCCCACAATATAGCGCAGGGCCAAGCCGGTGATAATGATGCCCAAACCGATGCGAATAAAGGTGGCGGGGATGAACTTCTGCAACCTGGCGCCCAGATACATGCCGCAGAAACCGCCGATGCCGAAGAGCGCGCCCAAGGCCAGGTCCGGGGCCACCGCCTGCCCCGGACAAAAAGGCACCAGGCAATAATAGACGCCCACGCCTGCCACAGAGGTGACCAGGGTGCCGAAAAGCGCGGCCCCGGCAATGGTATAAATGGGCAGGTGAAAGATGGCCGCCAGAAAGGGAGCGATGATGGCACCGCCGCCGATGCCGTAGGTGCCGCCGATAAGGCCCACCACCAGGGCCAACAGGAACAGGGCCGGGGCGTTGAAGGAGAAGGTTTCGCCCAAAAAGGTGTAGGAGACTTGCCGCCAGCTCCAGGCGGCGGTGCGCACCCTGGCGGTTTCAGGCAGAGCCTGCCCGGTGCGGTACCCCGATGCTTTGAGGACGGAAGCCAGGCGTTGCTGCACCTTTGCTTCGAACTCCTGGATCCTGGCCTTCTTACGCTTGGCCATGGGGGTCTGATCATACAGGAGACGCCCGCCGATATAAAGGAGGACGCAACCTACAAAAAGCTTGAAATGACGGGGATCAGGAAGCCATTTTACCCGGATCAGGGCGCCGAAGAGCAGGCCCGGCAATGTCCCCAAAATGGTCACCCAGGCAACCGGCCAGTTCATGCGGCCTTCCCGGAGATAGCGGTAGACCCCGCTGGGAATGGCGACAATGTTGAATACCAGGTTGGTGGGACTGACCGCCGGGCTGGTAAAGCCCAAGATGCTCACCTGAAAGGGCAGGAGTAAAAAAGCCCCGGAAACTCCCCCCATGGAAGTGAACGTAGAAACCACCAGCGCAACCAGAAACGGCATGGCAGGATTCGTTTCCACGCCGCTAACCGGGAAGAGCATGACGAGTTCTCCTTGGTCCTTGGGAAGAGAAAAAAGCCCTTTTAAACTGACACGATTTTTGTAATAATAATGTCAGTATAGCAGGGGGCGAAAAGGGCTGTCAAGAAGATTTGAGGCCCTGTTGCCAAATTATCCGGGGTTCCAAAAATACCGGGAACTGATGGGTACGAGACCACGCCATGGATAGGAAAAACCGCAACCGCAAGTCCTCGGCACTGAACCATCGGCCGCTGCCAAGGCCGGAGGGCGGCAGCCATGCCCGCATTATTGCCCCAGGGCAAGGGAGCCGCTGCCTGGATACCGTCCAACTCAACCGGCTGGAAGAATCATTTCGCCGGTGGGCGGTGGGGGGGGCCAGGCCGGACGTGCGCCTCTCCCGGAAGCGTATCCTGCTTATCTTCCTGCTGATTCGCTACACCGGGGCGAAATTGCATGAGGTGCTGGCCCTCAATCCTTTCGAGGATATCGATCCCCTCAGGCAGGTAGTGGTTTTCGGTAAAACGGATGCCAGCTCAGACCGGCTGCCCCGGGAAGTCCAGATGCCGGAACGGCTTTCCCAGGAGATTCAAACGGCCTTGGCGGATGTCGCCTTTCAGCAATCCCTGGGCAGTCTGTTCAACGTGGACCCCGGCCACGTCCGGCGCAAGTTCTATGAGCGCGCCGTAGCCTGCGGCTTCCCCAAGGAATTGGGGGGGCCGGACGCCATCCGAAAATCCCGGGCCGTGGAATTAATGCAGAGTAATATGCCCTTGCCGGTGGTGCAAAGGATCTTGGGCCATTCCACTCCCAGTCTCACCGCGGCATTTGTGTCATTTTCAGATGACGATCTTCGAAAGGTGGAAAAATATTTTTTGGAAAAGGAATCTCGGCGGAAGACCAGCGCCCGCAACGCTTTTTTCGGCAAGATCAGCCTCATCCAAAAAGGGGATATCCAAACCAAAGTGGAATTGACGACCATCGGCGGATATCGGGTAATCACGGTGATCACCAACGACAGCTTGGCCAGACTCGGCCTCAAAAACGGCCTGCTGGTTACGGCCGAAGTCAAGGCTCCCTGGGTGGTCCTGCTGAAAGGGGAGGAGGAGCCTCGATGCAGCGCGGAAAACAAGTTTCGGGGAACCATCGAGCGAGTCATCCAGGGCAAGGTGACCACGGAATATGTGGTACGAATTGCCGATGGGACGGCGCTTTGCTCGGTGGTAACCAGCGGCGCCGGCCATGGACTGGATTTGCGTGAAAATGACCCGGTCTGGGCCATCTTCAATGGCTTCTCCGTGGTGCTGCATCTTGATGAACTCCAGGGTGGTGAGGTGGATCCGGTTTTTTGGGACACGCGATGAGGAGATACTCAGTGACCCAGGAGGACCGGAAACACCGCTCCCCTTGAGGCTGAGACATAACGTTACGCGAGTGTAATGTCTCAGGGGCTGGCTAGGAGACGCCGTAAGATCGATCCGGAGACCAAGACGGCGGCGGTCTTGGAGGGGCTCAGAGGCGAGAGTGCCATTGCCGAGATCTGCCGGAAATACCAGATCAGCGAAAGCCTGTGCTATCGCTGGCGGGACAAGTTCTGGGAAGCCGGGACCCCGCCGGTGATGTCCAGATGTTGGCCCGCATCCAGGAGATCAAACCGCGCCATCCGTTTTGGGGCTATCGTCGGGTGCGAGCCTGGTTGAAATGCCGGCAAGCCCTGCCGGTGGGCTGCAAGCGAGTTTATCGCCTGAGGAAGGCAAATGAAATCCTGGTGCCACCGAAAAGGAATCGGGTCAAACGCCAACCGGCAGGCCGCAAACCCCGAGCCTGCCGGCCCGGTCAGTTCTGGGGTATCGACATGACCACGTTCATTATCCCGGACTGCGGTTGGGCCTAGCTGGTGATTGTCCTGGATTGGTTCAGCCGCAAGGTCGTCGGCTGGCATTTATCCTGGCGCTGCCGCACCCAAGAGTGGCGTGAGGCCCTGGAAGAAGCGGTGTTACCGGAGTTTCCCCATGGGGTGCGGGGCCAGGGGCTGAAACTGGTGTCCGACAACGGCTGTCAGCCCAGCTCCGGGTCCTTCCTGAGGATGACCGCCACCCTGGACCTTGAGCAGATCTTTGCCAGCTTTCATAATCCCAAGGGCAACGCCGAAACCCAGCGGTTTATCCGGACTTTAACAGAAGAACTCCTCTGGCTGGAGGAGTTTGCCGGCCTGGAGGAGGTCCGGGAAACACGCTCGGCCTGGTTTGCCTATTATAACCACCGGCACCTGCCCTCTGCCCTGGGCTAAATGAGCCCCCAGGAGTAGGAGCGCCGTTACCAGCAAGCGAATCTGGAAAAAGCGGCTTGATACTCCACATAAATGGCCTTAATAATATCTCGACTTTAATGGGGCATTACAAGCCGCCTGCTGTAGCTCCATTCATTGACCCCAACAACCTGGTCGAACCTCTCCCTCGGAGGCATCCCGCACCGGCTTTGCTCAGATTCTCTCTTCCCCGGCGGATGTTGTGGCCACGCTTGTCTTACGTGCTCATAAATCCCCGGTTGATGGCATAGCGGACTAAATCAATGCTTTTTTTAATGCTGAGCTTCCTCATGATTCTGGTCCGGTGATTCTGAATGGTTCGGTAGCTTAAACATAAGATGTTGGCGATTTCTTTGCTGGATCGGCCTTCGGCAATGAGTTTGACGATTTCTATTTCCCGGCAGGTGAGAGACTCGGCTTCTGGCGCAGTGTAGCCGTCCCGGTGGCTGCGGATACAGTGCTCCTCGAATAAGGGAAACAGGAGTCGGGAGATGTAGGTATGGCCGTCCCGCAGGCTTCTGATGGCGCTGATGAGTTCCTGGGGAGCATCCTCTTTGAGGAGGTAGCCATCAGTTCCCGCCGCGATAACCAGCTGGATAAGTTCCTGGCTCTTATGCATCGTGAGCATTAAGACTTTCAGGTGAGGAAAGAGCTGCTTGATTTTTTTCAGGGCCTCGATCCCGGAAAGGTTCGGCATGGTAATATCCAGGATTACGATATCCGCCGGGATCTGCTGCAAGACTGAAATAAGTTCCAGACCGTCACCCACCTGGGCTACCACTTTCAGATCAGGCTCGTCCTCGATGATGCGCTTGATGCCACTGCGAACCACTACATGGTCATCGGCCAAAACTATAGCGCAGCTTGACATGATCGCGTTTCCCCGTATTTTGCGGGACAGATAAGCGTAATGGTGGTGCCCATCCCCTTTTTGCTGTGCAATGTAATGGACCCTCCAATAATGCGAGCCCTTTCCTTCATGGCGGCAAGTCCCATCCCACAGTTATAGCTGCCATTGGCGAGGCACTTGGTTTTATAATTAAAGCCAACCCCGTTATCTTTAATAACAATATGGATATAACTGGAAAGTTTATTTATTGTAAGAGACACCATGCTGGCATGGGAATGCTTGGCGATGTTCGTGAGAGCTTCTTGAACAATGCGATAGATATGAATGGTGTCATCGGTGCTGACGGCATGATCGATATCGGCTATTTCATCAGTATAAGACAAATTGAATTTATCGCAATATTCTTGCAATAAATGTTTCAAAGATTGAGAGAGTCCCAAAATGTTGAGAAAAGCCGGCCGCAGATCCTGGCACAACGCCCGGACATTTTCAATAAAGCCCTCCAGATAACGAAGCATGTGGTCGCAATCCTGCTGAATGAAAGATAACGGCTTGGAGGCCAGGTTCTTTTTAATGGAGGCCAGAAAATATTTCAGGGTGGCCAACCCTTGGCCCAACTCATCATGCAGCTCTCTGGAAATGCGTTGCCGTTCCTCTTCTTGGGCTTTGATGAGTTGAGCGGTAAGCACGCAAAGCTTCTGCTGCGACTGGTGCAGTGCCTTCTCCGACTGTCTCCGTTTGCTGATATCCAGCGCCATGAGGATGATGTGGTTCTCTCCATTCACCTGAACCCGATGATGATGCAACTCGATATCGATTTTTCCGCCGCTGGGATTCACCAGGTGTGCTTCCCTGACGGCCGGATCAACAGTGCTCAGAGGGGCAAGGGAGGAGAAGAGGGTCTGGGGATGCGGCAAGAGAAACACGTCATGGATGTTTAATGTCATCCTATCAGGCATCGCCTCGCCGATGAGCTGCCGGGCGGCGACGTTCATGGCCTTCAGGCTGCCGTCCTCCCTGGCAATGAAGATGGCTTCCCGAATGCCATTGATAATGGTATTGAGCATGTCCTGCGATTGCAGGAGAGGCCCCCAGTCCTTTTTAAAAGACTCCTTTCCTCCATTTTTTCTATTGCGGTCAAAGGCATGGCTTTTTTGGATTAAGGAAGCCTCTCGGACGCCAGTGCGTTTTAACTGCCCCCTGAACTTCATCCCATTCACCTTAAAAGTTGTGGTTCTGATTTATGCTAAAAAAACCTGCCTTTGACTGACTACAAGAGCATCCCGTTGGCCCTGCCCCATGCTTATCCGGCCTTCAACCGGGCAATGCCCAGTCTGTTAGGGTTTGACTACGCCGGCGCCGGTGTTGCTTGCCATCACGCCCCGCTTGTTTGAAAAACATCCAGAGAAAACCTAAGCCGAGGTAACTGGGCGCCGGGTGGTACCCATCTGGCCCGGAGGGCGGCGCACCGGGCGGACCTGGAGTTATGGAGGATGGGACAGGAGAAGCGAAGGGTCTCGGCCGCGCGTAACCTCCAAACCTACGGCTCGTGCACCCCTGCGCCCAGGCTCCTGGCACCTGCGCCCTTGCCCAGCATCCCATGGGGCGGGCGGTCTTCCTCCCCCCTCCCGACTCCCCGTGCCAACCTTGGAAGGAAGGCGGGGCGCCGCTCCACTCCGGAGGGTACCAGGGGACCGGCCCGGGCAGCTATCCGCCGAGCCGTCGCCCCGGGGGGAGAGCTGGTTGCCGGGGGAGGCAGTGGCGGGGGATAGCTGCCCTTCCTGAACGCTGCCCTGTATCAGGGAGCAGGTTCGTTTATCCAAAATATCGGGGCGATATCCTGAAGCCACAGCTTCCCTGCTTCCCCCTTTGCAAAGGGGGAGCCCAAGGAGGGGCTTGGCCCGAGCAAATACTTCGAGGAATGGTCTTGCTAAAAGCATGCCATGCCTAACCTGCTGATAATATATTTAAAAAAGAATACCAACCGCCTCTTTCGTGTTTAAGAAAATTAATGTGTTCTGGCGCCTCTCTTTTCCAAGAAATCAAAATCAATAAAAATTACAGCGAGATATCTAAGTGTAAAGAAAGTTAAACATGCTTCCGGGATAATTGTTTCAACTTAGAGCGTAATTTATAACTTTGGCTATCATTACGATGTGGTTTCGTGGGGGAGCTGCTATGAAAATCCGCCATAATCGGCAGGGTGAGCCAGCCGTCACCCCCTCGGCCGGGAAAGGGCTCGGAGAGAAGCAGAATGGAAGCGGAGGCGTGGGAGGAGGATTCCTCCCGGAAGGGCTTCAGCCAAGGTGGCCAGCCGGGATACCCCCGGCACAAACGTAACGAGGTGCGGCAGGATGAGGGGAGAGGAAGGGAGCAGCGCAGCCGGGGCGGGTCCCCCTCCCGGGCGACGGGCTCAATGGCCGGACGCCCGGCGCTTACTCAGTGCTGCCCGGCTCCCCGGATCGCCGCAGCAATTTCCTGGCTCAGCCTGGCCAGGGCCCGGCTCTGGGCCGCCACCAGTGCGGCATAATCCGGACCGGCCACCGGTTCGTGAAAGTTAGCGCGGTCTGCTTTCAGGAGCTTTTTTTCAGGTCCCGCCAGGACGGTCCAGCGCGCCGTCAGCCAGACGGCCTCGCCCAGCCGGCCATCCAGGCGCAAAACGTCCACCACCACCTGGTAGTCGATGGGTAGGGATGTACGCCAGGGGTAGAGATAAATGCGGGGGGTGCCGAGGAGCGCGCCGAGATTTTCGGCCAGGACATTGCTCGCATTGTTCCTGAAAGAGCCGGCCCAGCGGTCATATTCGGCTCGTGCCAGCTGATGGTCACCGGTGCGGGTGATGATCCGGGAATCATCCAGGTAGTCCGCCAATCTCACGGGTCCGAGGCCGATGGCCCCGTCCAGGGCGGGGTTCCTGCTCTTGGCGCCCCCCTGCTCCTCCTGGATGGGACTCAAGGCATAAAAACGCGGGGATTGACTCCGGCCCAGGCAGCCGGCGCAGAAGACCACGAGGACCAGGAGGACGGGCAGGCTTCGGGTAAGAGGCTTCCATCTCATCTCATTCTCCTCCGGGAAGCTTCCGGTCAGGACTTTTCTTGCCACGGATCAGGCTGGCGGGATGCTGCTCCAGGTAGTCGGCCAACTCCCTCACTGATCGGCTCATGGCTCCCAGCTCCTTCAAGGTATTCTCCAATTCCACCAGGAGCGGCGAGTCCTGGGACAGGACATTCCTGGCCGCGGACATGGTTTTATCCAAGCCGGAGGTCACTTCGTTCACTTTGCCGTCGGCTTCCCGGGCCACTTTGCCGATCTCCTTGATGGTTTTCTTCAGGTCGCTGGCCACGGGGTCCACCTGGCGCTCCACCCTGTTGACCAGTTTACGGGTGTCCTGAAGGGTTTCTTTCATGGCCCTGAGGCTGGCGGTCAGATCAGGACTGCTCACCAGCCGGTCGACGCTGCCCAGAACCGACATCAAATGCTTTTCGATGGCCCTGAGATCCAGCTCCCCCAGCGCCCGGGCCAGCCGCTCACCGGTGGACGGGATGGTGGGAATCTCGATATAGTCCGGGCTGAGACCCTTCAGAGAGATTGGGGTGCCGGGATGGAAATCAAGCTCGACGAGCAGCTGCCCGGTGATAAAACTCTGCATGGCCAGTTGGGCCCTAAGACCCTTGTCGATGAGCCTGGGGATATTTTTATGGGGGTCCCGGGTGATTTTCTGGTCCTCTGCCCGCACCGTGAATTTATCCGGCTCGAATTCGATGATGACCGGGATTTGCAGTTGCATCTTGGCGGGGTCAACTTGGAGAACAATGCTGCTCACCGACCCGATGGGCACGCCCTGGAACAAGACCGGGGCGCCCACGTTCAACCCCCTGACGGACTCATCGAAGTACATCACGCAACTCACGGTCTTCTTGAAGAATTTGCCCGAGCTGAAGATCACCAGGCTGGCGGCCAAAAGGGTCACGGCGATGACCACGAATATGCCGATCATCATGCTGTTTGCTTGCTTAGCCATCTTTGCCCATCCTTCTGGGTTACGATTGCTCCCCCCGGGAGAGAAAGAGGCGCAATACCGGATCCCGGGTTTCGGCCAGAAGCTGACGGGGGTTGCCCGTGGCCGTCATGGTCCTTTTTGAGACGTCCAGGAATACCGAATTGCTGCCGATGGCAAAGATGCTTGCCAACTCATGGGTCACCACCACCATGGTGGTGCCCAGGCTCTGGTTCAGCTCCAGGATCAGGTCGTCCAGTCGCCGGGCGCTCACCGGGTCCAACCCGGCGGAGGGTTCATCGAAAAACAGGATTTCCGGGTCCAGGGCCATGGCCCGGGCGATGCCGGCCCGTTTCTGCATGCCACCGCTGATTTCCGCGGGAAAAAACTCTTCGAAGCCGGCCAGGCCCACCAAAGCCAGCTTCAGTTTCACCACCTCCCGAATCTGGGAGGGGCTTAAATCCGTATAGGTTTCCAACGGCAGGGCGACATTCTCCGCCAGGGTCATGGAGCTCCACAGGGCCCCGCTCTGGTACATCACTCCGGCCCGGCGGATGAGGCGCTCCCGGGTGGCGGGATCGGCGCCCCAGAAATCCACGTCGCCATAATAGATCTTCCCCCTGGCCGGGGCCTTCAGGCCGATGAGGATGGTCATCAGGGTGCTTTTGCCGCAGCCGCTGCCGCCCATGATGATGAAGATGTCCCCCCGGTTGATGGTAAAGTTCAGATCCCGCATGAGGACAAAGTCGCCATAGGCCATGGTGAGGTTGCGCACCGTAATGTGGGCTGGCTTCTCCGACATGCCCTCAGATTCCCAGAAAGTTGCAGATCACGGTGATCACCGCGGTGGAAACGATGATGCCCACGATGGCGGTGACCACCGCGGAGGTGGCCGCGTCCCCCACCGCCGAGGCGCTGCGGCCGCACTGCATGCCCCGCATGCAGCCGGCCAGGGCCACGATGACCCCGAACACCGTGCCGGAAAACAACCCGATGGCCAGGTTCCACAGGCCCACCGCCTTGGCGGTCTCGTTATAGTACTGGATCAGCCCGAGGTCCAGCAGCCCCACCCCCACCACCATGCCCCCCAGGATGCCCATGACATTGGCGTAGAGGCAAAGGAGGGGCATCATCAGCGTCAGGGCCAACAGGCGGGGCAGCACCAGAAACTCCATGGGGGAGATGCCGGTGGTTTTCAGGGCGTCGATCTCCTGGTTCACCTGCATGGTCCCCAGCTGGGCGGCAAAGGCGCCCCCGGTGCGGCCCGCCATGACGATGCCCGTCATGATGGCGGCCATCAGGCGCACCATGGCGATGCCCACCAGATCGGCCACATAAATCTGGGCCCCGAAGAGCTTGAGCTGGATGGCGCCGATAAAGGCCAGGATCAGCCCCACCAGAAAGCAGATGAGGGAGACGATGGGCAGGGCCTGCACCCCCACAGCCTGCATGATGAGACCCACATCGGCGCGGCGGAACTGGGCTTGGCCGCGTAGGAGCCGGGTGACGGCCAGGACTGCTTCGCCGATGAAGGCCAGCAAGTCACCGGCGGAGCGGAAGAAACCCATGGTTTCAGTGCCGAGATACGCCAGAAACGACTCTTGCGCCTCCGCTTGGCGGGCGTCCTTTTTTTCCGGGACCGCCGCGGCCAATTCCAGCAGTCGCCTGGCCCCGGGAGGCAGACCGTCACGGTCCAGGCGGATGAGTTCCCGGGAACAGAGGGCCTCCAGATTCAGCAGGAAGGTCAACAGCCCGCTGTCCCAGGAGGTCAGGGCCCGGGTATCGAACGTTAGGTTCCGCACCCCAGGCCGGCTTTCCAGCATTCGCTGCACCTTCTCGGCCCCGGGCAGCATTGCGCCCAGCTTCCAGTCCCCGGAAAAAACCACCTTCAGCGTGTCTGCCGAGGGCTGCTCGAGACTCAGTTCACCCGGCACCGTCATCGGCGGCGTTCTCCTTGGCTGCCCGTCAGGGGTCTCATCCTTCCTCCGGGTCAATTTATAGGAGTGTATCAGGTATGAATGAAATATGCACCTCCCATGGGGGAAAGGGCATTGCGTTGCGGCGGTCCCGGAAGCGTTGCCAGATGCCTAAGAGGAGGTGGCTCTTTGCAGAACCGATGCCGTTTGGCGGGTCGTTGATCCGGGCCCGGGTTTCCCCGGTGGGGTTAAACGGCAGAGATAGACTGGCCGGGAGCCTTCTGGTGGACAGCGGAAACCCGCTAGCTCCCTTGGTCTCCGCAGGAGGGTGCCACCTTGTGGGGGAAGCCTGTTACCCAATGCCTTCTGGTTGTCCACCCAAGTGGGTCCGGATGAGGGCGGCCATCTCCGGCGGCACCGAGGTAAAGCGGATGTGCGCCTCGGGGGCGGAGTCCTCTCGGAGGTGCACCGCCATCACCTTGCCATAGATGCGGCCCGGGGCCTCCTCGCCGGACTGGTCGGAAAAGCGCAGACGCACGTCCTCCCACTGGCTCAACTCCCCGCTGAAGCGCACCAGGGCGGCGGTGTCGCACAACTCCAGGATAACGGCGCCGCTCAGTTCGCCCACCACCACCTTGTCCCGAATGCGGTACACTCGTACAGGCAGCGGCGCCTCCAGGAGCAGGGGGGTCTCCTGGCGGGGCTTCAGGTGAATCTCCACCGGCCCCTTCATCCCCACCACTTCGTAGAGGGTGGACGGCCCCGGCACCCCCTTCATCTGCACCTCGATGATCTCCCCCAGCTCCACCTGGTTTTTCACCCGGTTCAGGGTGGCGGTGGAAATGAGCACCTGACCGCCGGTGGCAAACGATTCCATGCGGCTGGTGAAGTTCACCGGCGAGCCCACCACGCTGTATTTGGTGCGTTTTTCCGAGCCGATGTTGCCCACCACCACTGTGCCCGTGGACACGGCGATGCCCATCTCCAGGTGGGGCAGGCCTTCCCGGGCATTGGCCTCGTTGACCTCTTCCATGGCCGCCTGCATGGTCAAAGCACAGGCCACCGCCCGGCTGGGGTGGTCCTCCATGGGTTCCGGCGCACCGAAGAAGGCCAAAATGCCGTCCCCCATGATTTCATCGATGATGGCCCGGTGATCGGTGAGGATTTCGATCATCTTTCCCAGGTAGCGGTTTAACAGGAGGATGACTTCCTCCGGGGTCATCTCCGAGGTGATGGCGGTAAAGCCCCGCAGGTCGCTCATGAGCAGCGAAACCTCCCGGGTTTCGCCGCCCATTTCCAGGGCCTCTTCCGATTCCAGGAGCCGTTTTACCACCTCCTGGGTGACGTAGCGGCCAAAGGTGTCCCGGATGAAATCCCGCTTGGCGATATAATCAGTGAGCTGGCTCCCCAGGTGGTTAAAGGCGTGGGCCAGGTCCTTTACCTCCCTGGCTCCCTGGGCCGGCACGGCGATGGCGAAGTTGCCCCCCCCCAAGGCCTGAACGCCGTCCCGTAAGTGCCTGAGCGACCGGCTGATGGAGGAGGCGAAATAGCAGGCAAAAGCGGTGGTGAGCAGGCCCAGTAACAGCGCCACCGCCAGCCCCACCCAGCGGACCCGTGCTTCCAGGCGATCGGAAAAGGCTTTAATGACCTGTTGGGCCCGCTGGGTCACTTCTTGGCTGGCCTTGATAATCTTGCCCTGGGTGGGCTGAAAATACTGGTCAATGTTCACTACTGCGGCCACGATGAACGGGGTGTGCGGCACCTGCTTCAGGACCATGAACTTCTGCCGGGGTTGGTTGCTTCTGTCCAAAAAGGTGTAGTAGCCTTTCACCAAAGGATTGGTGAAGGCCTGGGACACCAGCCGCCACATTTCCGGAAATTCCTCCCGCCAGCGGGAGAAGTTCTGGCCCTCCACTTCCCGGTTGGGATGCAGCAGGGCTTCCCCCCGGTTATCCAAAAGGTCCACATAGCCGGCAACCCCTTCCAGGGTCTGGATGTCCTGGGTGGCCACGCGCCGCAGCCGCTCGTTTTGCCGTATCCGGTGGTAATCGTACGATTTTTTACCCCCCAGGAAAAAGGCCACATCCTTGGCCACCGTGTCGGCCTTGTCCTCCACCGCCCGTTCCCCCAGAGCCGTCAGGATCTCCCGGGCGAGTCCCACATTGGCTGCTTCGATTTCCTTGACCCCCTGGGTGGCGAAGGCGATGTTGTTGGCTTCCACCCGGTCCAGGATGAATTGGGCGGCGGTCAAGTATCCGGCGGTCACCAGGATGATGATGGCTAAATACGAAAGGAGGAGTTCGGTGCGCAGACTCATGGGGACGGCTGCCTTTTTCGCCGAATATAACCTGTTCCCCCATGATTTTACAGGACTATTTCTAGGCTCCGGAGCAAGTGGCGCCCCCCAAAAAACCAGGCCGGAGCAGCCCTGCTTGCATGCTCCGGCCCTGGGGCTTCGAAGAGGGCGCCGTGGGTGGCTCAGGTTTTGACAATTTCCCAGTTCAAGGTGAAGGTGTTTTCGTAGAGAGTGTACTCAAATCCCATCATCCTGCCTACCCCTGGGGGGGTCCCCTCCTGCACCTTCCAATAGAGGAGGTAGATGGCCGGGATCATGCGAGGTTCACCGGTCTCGGGATCAGGATCGATATTGCGCCAGATTTCCTTCTTTTCCATTACCCGCCATAGGGTCCCGTACTTCTTGCTCCGCACCGTCTGCCCGACGTTGGGCAAACCCTTTTCCCGAATAATCTTGTCATAATCTTCCATGGTTCCCTCCTCTGGTGGCGCTCCCAAACCCCTTATCCAAGAAAATAAGAATTGGGTTTGGGTTCTGCAAGACAAGGGCGTGATTCTATGCAGTGCGTGGCCAGGTCGGCCCTTGACCTGGCCGGAAGAACGTGCTAAGCAGAAGATGGCGATGGGGTCCGCCGGGGTGGCGATGCCGCCATTCGAACCGCATCAATGCTGATGGCTCCTGCTTCTGGGAGGATGGCGGGAGTCTTTTTGTTTGGGCGGTTGGGGTGCCCCAAGCCCAAACAGCGCCGAGCTCTCGCCACCGCATTTCAAGGGGAACACACATGGAGAACGTCTGGTACACCACCTCGGCCTGGATCGGCTTGGCGCTGCTGGCAAGCCTCATCTCCATCCGGCTGGGGATCTCGGTGGCCCTGGTGGAAATCTTTTTGGGGTTCGTGGCAGGAAATCTGGGAGCCTATCTGGGATGGGCAATCTTTAAGCCCACGGCCTGGATCAATTTTCTGGCGGGTTTTGCCTCCGTGGTGCTCACCTTCCTGGCCGGCGCCGAGATCGAGCCGGAGTCCTTCCGCCGCCTCTGGAAGCCCAGCCTGGCCATCGGCTTCGTGTCCTTCCTGTTTCCTTTTCTGGGATGCATGGCCTGGGCTTACTACGTTGGGCACTGGCCTACCCAGGCGTCCCAGATCGCCGGCATCGCCTTGTCCACCACCTCCATGGCCGTGGTCTATGCGGTCATGGTGGAGACGGGCCTGAACAACACCGAGCTGGGCAAACTCATCCTCACCGCCTGCTTCGTCACCGACTTGGGCACCGTCCTGGCCTTGGGTCTGATCTTTGCCGAATACGACCGTTGGCTCATGGTTTTTGTGATCGTTACCCTGGTGGCCCTGTGGCGCTTGCCGGCCATCTGCCGCTGGGCCTTCCCCCGCTGGAGCGGCCGGGTCATTGAACCGGAGATCAAGTTCATCTTCCTGGTGCTCAGCTTCCTGGGAGCGCTGGCTGTCACCGCCAGAAGCGAGGCGGTGTTGCCGGCCTATCTCTTCGGTATGGTCATCGCCGGCCTGTTCGTTCAGGACAAGGGAATGTTGTACCGGGTCCGGGCCATCACCTTTGCCCTGCTCACGCCCTTTTTCTTCATCAAGGCCGGCACCTTGGTGTCGCTCTCCGCCTTGGTGGCCGGCTTCGGCATGCTGATGACCTTGTTTTGGGGAAAAATGTTCACCAAAATCGTGGGCATCTGGCCCCTCTGCCGACTTTTCGGCCTGCCGCTGCGGGAGAGCACCTACACCACCCTGCTCATGGCTACCGGCCTGACGTTCGGCAGCATCTCCGCCCTTTTCGGCCTGACCCATGGCTACATCGACCAGGCCCAGTATTCCGTCTTGGTGGCGGGCGTCATCGCCTCGGCGGTAATTCCCACCATCATCGCCCAGGTCTGGTTTCAGCCCCGCGAAGTCAGGGTATCGCGGGAGTTGGAACTGGGGACGGTGGCCGGCAGCGACCACTTCCTCCATATGCCGGAAGAGGAGCGCTGGGAACAGAGCCGATGAGGGTCCAGCCTTTTCCGCTCGCTTCGGCCTCTCCCGGCTTCCTAAAAGGGCGGCCTTGCGAGGGCGCCCTGAAATCCCCCCCCACTCTCAGAGGGTCCGTTGCCTGGCACCCCCATTCATGGCCATACCCCGCCTACGCCGTGAGGTTCGCCAGGTTTGTCTGGTGCACCGGTAGGGTGTTTCGCGGCCAAGTCGCTTCGGAGGTTATCTGAAGGAGGTCAGGATGTACCGAAAAATTCTGTTGGCGTACGACGGCTCCCCAGGGGCGGACCGGGCCCTGAGCGCAGGTCTGGAGTTGGCCCGGCTGCATCAGGCGCAATTGTGGGCCCTGGCGGTGGAGGAGAGCCTGCCCCGCTTCAGCGCCACCATCGACGAATACCAGGAGGAAAAGGCCTATGCCGACCGCCGGTATGGACAGATTCTGGAACGGGCTAAAAGCCAGGCGGCGGCCGCCGGCCTAGACCTAAAGACCCTGCTTAGGGCTGGCCATCCCGCCAAGACCATTGTGGAGGTGGCCCAGGAGGGGAACTTCGATCTGATCCTGGTGGGCCATAGCGGCGTTTCCGGAGTATGGGCCACCTTTCTGGGGACCACCGCCGAAAAAGTGAGCCGCCACGCCCCGGTCAGCGTGCTCATCGTCCGCTAAGCCCTGGAGACCGCCCCCCAAGGGGGGGAGCCCGGTGGGTTAGGGGGCGCGTCCGCCCGCCAGCAGGGGCTTGACATCCAAAGGCAACAAGATATATTTTAAAACGGTTTTGGGGGATCGTCCAACGGCAGGACAGCAGACTCTGGATCTGCCTATCTAGGTTCGAATCCTAGTCCCCCAGCCACACATTATTATTCCCCGGTAGCTCAGCAGGTAGAGCGGGTGGCTGTTAACCACTTGGTCGGCGGTTCGAGTCCGTCCCGGGGAGCCAGATATCAAAAAGGCCGTCTTTCGTCGGAAAGAGGGCCTTTTCACTTTGGTAGGCCAGATTGGTAACTGCCAGTAAATCAAAGGGTTTTCGGTAACCAGGAGTGAGCCTGCCGTCCTTCCAAGTGGAGTTCGAAAATACAAAATTGAGCAAACGGCGTCTTTCGGGCATATCCTGCTTTTCGTAAAGAATAACAGCATGTTGTGCGAGTTCGAGAATGCGTGCACCCTCTTCCAAGTAGGTGGTGTTGGCATTTTGGTGTTTCTCGATTTTTCGCAAAATATCCGCTTGCTCCCTCCGCCATTCTTCGTTTTTGCGGTCAAAAAAATCCTGGGCGATCTTCCCATCCAGTTTGTCTATGTACATGGCGTCGAGACGGTCTTGGAGCTTTGAATATTGCTTCTGGAGATTACCGATCATCTCATCGTGGTAGCGTTTCTCGTCTTTATGGCTCCCTTTCAGGGCGGTTACTATCCAAGAAAGCACATCGATGTCCAACTTGATGGCTCGCAAGGCCTCGCCAAACTGGTCTGCCAATTCCTCTTCTCGCACATATTTTTCCGGGCATTTGCCCTTGTGTCCGGTGCAATGATAATAAACATACCGCCCTTTCTTGATCTCCCCGGTGAGTGCGCAGCCACAATGCCCACAGGAAACCAAGCCTTGGAAAGCCCACTGATGTTTTTGCTGGCGTGTACGCCGTTGTCCCTTTTCAAATAACACTTCCTGAACCCGATCAAAAAGTTCCTTGGTCACTATAGGCTCATGGGTTCCGTGGTAGTGCTTCCCATCCCAGGTGAAATCACCATAGTATATTGGGTTAGTCAGAATTTTATGGATAACGCTCTTGGGGATTTTTCTGCCATTCCTGCGGTAGGCGAACCCTTCAGACTGGATTTTTTGGCTTACCTCTAAAAGGGAATGCTTACCGGTGGCGTACCATTCAAACAGTTGCCGGACCAGCGGGGCCAAATCCGGGTCTGGCTTAATAATGCGTTTCCCCCCGGACTCGACATTCATGTAACCCAAGGGTGCGAAAGAAGGGAAAATACCCTGCTCAGCTTTTTCCAGCATTCCCTTTTTTGTTTCTTCGGAGAGATTGTCAATGTAGTTCTTTGCCATCAAGACCTTGATGCCATGCATGAACTTCTCTGAGGACCGAGAGTCCTTAGAAAGAACAACGTTCTCCTTCACAAAATGAATGTCTAAATTTAAATCATCAATGGTAACCCAGTCCTTTAAGTTACGATAAAGACGGTCAGTTTTCTCTACTAAAAGTATATGACAAGGTTCTTTGGGAGATTTACTTTTCCTTTCTTTCTTAAAGAAGTCTACCATAGAATTAAACCCTGGACGGCCGGTTTTTCTTGCTGTTTCGACATCCACGAATTCTTGAATTACCTGGTAATTTTTTTCCATAGCGTAGGAATTAAGGAGTTTTAACTGAGCCGGAATTGAAAACCCCTCTTTTTCTTGTTCTTTAGATGATACTCTGGCATAAATAACGGCTTTAGTTAGCTCAATTTTTCCAGTTTTCTTCATTAGATTTTCTCTCCAGACTTGCTGCCTTAGGTCAAACGAGCCTATTATACTATAAATTACCCTTTTAGAACACTTTTCAAGGTCAAGAAACTGCAGTTATATGAGGCTATTTTGAAAAATAGGATACCAGCTCCATCGCTAGGGTTTGTACTTTCCTTAGAGGAGATTCTGTATTAAGATCAATTAAGGGAAGTGCCCCTCCTAAAAGGTCCGATGAGAATTACTGGTTCTGAGTTCCATGGGCAAAAGCCTTAATGCCCAGGAAACTGCCCCTCTTAGCATCTTTATGTGAAGCAAGATGACCACAATTAATAATTTTGAACTGATGAGAGGGAAAAAAGTAACAATCCCTGGCCATTTTAATGAGCCTGTGGTACTTGAAGCAGTTCGGGAAATCAGGTAGTGTAAAATCGATTGTGTGAAATTTCTAAGGGTATGAAAAAAGGCGTATTT